>FCOH02000011.1 GCA_001544595.2 Caballeronia peredens
GCGCAGTCGTCTGCGCGGCCGTCCTCCGGCGTTCTGCCGCCTTCTTCCGCCGACAGCTCCGATAACGCCCCTTCATTCTGCGATGACCGTCGCAGAGATCAGCGCGTCCGCATACGGGTAAACGCAAATTTAACAATATACAATGACTTGTACAATGATAAACAGATAACCGAAAGCGAAGCGATTCGCACCCGAGCCGATGAATGTCTCGCGAAGAGGACGCGCAAGGCTCGCCGATGGAGACGATCGAATGTCCGTGAATTACGCCACTCTGCGTTTCGAATACCAGCGCGCGCCCGATCACGATGCGCCCGCTGCCTCGCCGTATCCCGTCGTTGTGATCGGCGCGGGTCCGGTCGGTCTCGCGACCGCCATCGATCTCGCGCAGCAGGGTGTGCGCACGGTGTTGCTCGACAACGACGACACCGTATCGAGCGGATCGCGCGCGATCTGCTTTGCCAAGCGCACGCTGGAGATCTTCGATCGCCTCGGTTGCGGCGAACGGATGATGGAGAAGGGCGTGAGCTGGAACGTCGGCAAGGTGTTCCTGCACGACGAACTCGTCTACACATTCAACTTGCTGCCGGAAACGGGACATGCGCGTCCCGCGTTCATCAACCTGCAGCAGTACTACGTCGAAGCCTTTCTCGCCGAGCGCGCAATGTCGCTCGACAACCTGCACCTGCGCTGGAAGAGCAATGTGACCGGTGTGACGCAGCATGACGATCATGTCGAGTTGCAGGTCGAAACACCCGACGGAATCTATCCGCTCAAAGCGCAATACGTGGTCGCCGCCGATGGCGCGCGGAGTCCGGTACGTCGGGCGCTCAATCTCGACAGCCACGGCCGCACGTTCAAGGACCGCTTCCTGATCGCCGATGTGAAGATGAAGGCGCCATTCCCGACAGAGCGCTGGTTCTGGTTCGATCCGCCGTTCCATCGCAACCAGTCGGTGCTGCTGCATCGTCAGCCGGACAACGTATGGCGCATCGATTTCCAGCTTGGCTGGGACGCCGATCCTGTCGCGGAGAAAGCGCCCGAGCGGGTGATTCCGCGCGTGAAGGCGCTGCTCGGTGACGATGCCGAGTTCGAACTGGAATGGGTGAGCGTCTATACGTTTTCGTGTCTGCGCATGGAGCACTTCAGGCACGGCCGCGTCATTTTCGCGGGGGATTCCGCGCACGGCGTGTCGCCGTTCGGTGCGCGCGGCGCGAACAGCGGTGTGCAGGACGCGGACAATCTCGCGTGGAAACTGAGGCTCGTCGTGAACGGCGATGCGCCTCACACGCTACTCGACACCTACGCGTCCGAGCGCGAATACGCCGCCGATGAAAACATCCTCAACTCGACACGCGCCACCGATTTCATCACGCCGAAGAGCGCGGTATCGCGACTCTTCCGCGACGCGACGCTCAACCTCGCGAAGGACTGCCCATTCGCGCGGCGCCTCGCGAACAGCGGACGTCTTTCGGTGCCGGCGGTGCTGCGCGATTCATCGCTCAATACGCCCGATCGCGCGGACGATGCCTTCACCAGCGCGATGGTTCCCGGCGCGCCATGCGTGGATGCGCCGGTGCGCGTCGATGGCCGCGATGCATGGCTGCTCGCCCAGACGCACGGCGGCGCATTCACGGGCATCTATTTCTGCGGATTCGGCCACGAACCCGACGCCTGCGCGCAAAGCCTCGCTGCGCTGTCGCACGGACCGCTTCCGGCGCGCGCGCTGATCGTCGTGCCGAAAGGCATGACGTACGCGTCGGAAGGCGTGACGGTGGTGGAGGATGTCGAAGGCATGGTCGCGCATCGTTTCGATGCGCAGCCCGGCACGTTCTATCTGCTGCGTCCCGATCAGCACGTGTGCGCGCGCTGGCGCGCATTCGATGCCGCGTCGGTCGCGGCGGCGCTCAAGCGTGCAACCTGCAACGGATGAATCGTATGAAGCTCAATCTCGAACTGAATATCGCGGATCACGATGCGTTCTACGAGCGCCTGATCGACACGCACAACGGCCTCTCCGATGAGCAAAGCCAGATGCTCAACGCGAAGCTGATCTTGCTGCTCGCCAATCACATCGGCGATGGCGACGTGCTGAAGGAAGCGCTGACGATGGCGCGTCACGGTCTCGTCGCTGCGTAGTCACCGCTTAGCCGCCGCTTAGCCGCTCAGCACAATGCCCACGCGCTCGCAGATGAACGCGCCGATGCCCGCGATGTCGTCGAGCGCGAGCAGCGGCAGTGTCGTATCGAGCGCGTCGGGCTCATTGGTTGCAATTGCAATTATCTCGACATCGGTCTCGTAAAGCGGCTCGCGGCCGATGGAAGGCCGCAACACTTCGAGCCGCGGCATCGCCTCGCGCGCGAATCCCTCGACGATCACGAGGTCCGCGTGCGACAGGCGCATCGCCAGTTCGGTCACGGAAGGCTCGTCTGCGCCATTCAGTTCGCGCACGATCGCGTAACGATACGGCGACGCGATCAGCACTTCCCCCGCGCCCGCGCGACGAAACCGCGCACTGTCCTTGCCCGGCGGTTCGAGTTCGATCGAATGATGGCTGTGCTTGATGACGTTGACCGTGAGGCCGCGTGCGCGCAACCACGGCAGCAGCGCTTCGATCAGCGTGGTCTTGCCCTGGCCCGAACGGCCCGCGATGCCGAATAGCGGCGGATGATGTGAACGCATGCGAATGATCGGCTGATATCGATCAGCGGAGTTTAGCGGTTCGATGGCAGGCAGGGTGAAATCGCGCTATCGTCGGGCATTGCCCTTTTGGGTGCATGCATTGCCTAGCATCGTGTTGCGACCCCTATCGTACGTGAACGCGTACGAGAACATGCACGAGAGCGGGCAAGCCCCAAGCGTTCACAGGATCCGACATGGCCGAAGACAATCCCAGCACCGCTCTTGCACCGCAGCAGTTTTCCATCGACGTGATGCTCGAAAAATACGCCAAGGGCGATGAGACGCGCGTCGAAGATATTTATCGACGCGTGGCGCGGGGCGTCGCGCTCGCCGAGCCGAAGGAGTTGCGGGCGAAGACGGAAGCGGAGTTCATCGACAACTTCCGGCGCGGTGCGCTGGGTGCCGGGCGCATCATGAGCGCGGCGGGCGCGGGCCTCGACGCGACGCTCATCAACTGCTTCGTGCAGCCCGTCGGCGACGCCATTCAGGGCGTCGACAGCAACGGCCTGCCGGGCATCTATGTCGCGCTTCTGCAGGCCGCCGAGACGATGCGTCGCGGCGGCGGCGTCGGCTATAACTTTTCCGCGATCCGCCCGCGCGGCGCACGCGTGCATTCGACGGGTTCTGCCGCGTCCGGTCCGTGCAGCTACATGGACGTGTTCGATGCTTCGTGCCGCACCGTCGAAAGCGCGGGCGCGCGACGCGGTGCGCAAATGGGCATTCTCGATTGCACGCATCCGGACCTGCTTGAATTCATCGCGGCCAAACATACGAAAGGGCGCTGGAATAATTTCAACGTGTCGGTCGCGGTCACAGACGAGTTCATGCAGGCCATCGCGGATGACGCAAACTGGCAACTCGTGCACAAGGCGGAACCGTCGCCCGCGCAACGCGCAGCCGAGGACATGCATCAGCGCGAAGACGGCCTGTGGGTCTATCGCGAAGTGCGCGCGCGCGAAGTGTGGAATACGATCATGCGCTCCACCTACGATGTCGCCGAGCCGGGCGTCGTGTTCATGTCGCGCATGAACGACGACAACAACCTGCGCGCCATCGAAGCAATCCGCGCGACCAATCCGTGCGGCGAACAGCCGCTGCCCGCGTACGGCTGCTGCAATCTCGGCCCGCTCAATCTCACGCGTTTCGTGACCGATCCGTTCGCGCAGATGCGCGGCGCCACGCCTTCCTTCGACTGGGACGCCTTCGCGCGCACTACGCGCACGCAAGTGCGCTTTCTCGACGACGTGCTCGACGTCACGCTCTGGCCGCTCGACGAACAGGCGCGCGAAGCACAGGCGAAGCGCCGCATCGGTGTGGGCTTCACGGGTCTGGGCGATACCCTCGTGATGCTCGGTCTGCGCTACGACGCACAGGAAGGGCGCGACTTCGCCACGCGCATTGCACGCACGATGCGCGATGCGGCGTATCGTGCATCGGTCGAACTCGCACAGGAGCGCGGTGCGTTTCCGCTCTTCGATGCAAAGCAATATCTGGAAGAGGGCACGTTCGCTTCGCGCCTGCCGGAAGACCTCAAGGAGGCGATACGCGAGCACGGCATTCGCAACAGTCATCTTCTTTCGATTGCACCCACGGGCACCGTGAGTCTCGCGTTCGCGGACAACGCGTCGAACGGCGTCGAACCCGCGTTTTCGTGGACCTATCAGCGCACCAAGCGCATGGCGGACGGCTCGCGTCAGACCTTCGCTGTCGAGGATCACGCCTACCGGCTCTATCGCGAGATGGGCGGCGATGTGAGCGCGCTGCCTGAATACTTCGTGAGCGCGCTCGAGATGTCGGCGCACGATCACATGGAGATGATGGCCGCAGTGCAGCCGTTCGTCGACACGTCGATTTCGAAAACGGTGAACGTGCCCGCCGATTATCCGTTCGACAAGTTTCAGGATCTCTATTTCGAAGCGTGGCGGCGCGGCCTCAAAGGGCTCGCGACGTATCGGCCCAACGAAACGCTCGGTGCGGTACTTTCGGTGACGCCCGCCGAAACGCCGAGCGATTCGCCGGACCCGGAGCTCGATCTCGATCCGCTGCGCATCGCGATCGATCATCGGCCGAAGGGAGCGTTGCCGGCGATCATCGAAAAGGTCGAGTATCTGACGCAGGCGGGCAAGAAGTCGCTCTATCTCGCGGTGTCGTTCATCGAAGTGACGGGACGCATCGCGGGAGAGGACGTGACGATCGAGCGGCCCATCGAGTTCTTCATTCCCACAGGGCAGCGCGACGAATCGCAGCAATGGATCACCGCGACGATGCGCTCGATTTCACTGGCGGCACGCGGCGGCTTCGCGGCGCGCACGCTGCAGGACATGCGCAAGGTGTCGTGGGATCGCGGCCAGGTGCGCCTGGGCGATGTCGAACGCCTCGACGGACATCGCAGTCCGCGCTGGCACGATTCCGAAGTCGCGGCGCTAGCGTATGCGATCCAGCAGATTCTTCATCGCCGAGGCTTTCTGGATGCAGAAGGCAACCAGGTACCGTCGCGCGTGCTTGCGCGCAAGACGGCCGATCGAACGCCGCATTCGGTAGCTGTAGCCGATGAGCTCGACGACGTATCCGAGGGCATCGCGCAAGGGGAAATCGATCCGCATAGTCTTTCTCAGATGCACGGCCGAAAATGCGCGACGTGTGGTGCGAACGCGGTGATCCGCAAGGATGGCTGCGACTTCTGCACCGCGTGCGGCGAAATCGGCGCGTGCGGTTAAAAGAAAAGGCGCGGAGACCGGTCCGCGCCTTTTAATTCACATTCACTGCGAGCAATCGCCGCTCCCTTGCTGAGTCTCCTGCGAGACTTCGGGCACCTGCGCTGCACGTTGCACGAACGGACGCCATACCGGTGTGACCGACGGGAAGATATCCAGCGCCGAGAACTGATCGAGAGAAGTGTTTTCGAACATGATGACCTCTTGATTCCTTGCTGAAGGCGCTTAGCGCGCCGTCACGTTGCCTTGCGTCGCGGAGCCGTTGGCATACTCGACGATCTCACGATTGCGCGCTTCCGCCTGCGCCGCATCGCGCGCGCGTTGTTCGCTCTGCGCGGCGACGGCGTCGCCCCACATGCTGCGCGCGGGATACGTGTTGCGGTTCAGTGCGGGCAACGAGCCGTTCGAGAAAGCAGCGGCGAGTTCGGAACGCACTTGTGCGCGCGTTTTCGGCGTGCTGCTCGAATTGTCTTGCGCCTGCGTCGACACCTGATACGTGCCGGCGCGGCCGATTCCCTGTCCGCTTTCGGCGAAAGCGGTCGTCGTGACGACGGCGGAAATGGCTGCGAGAGAGAACCCCGTGACGAGCTGTTTCATGCTTGCGACTCCTTCTTTTCCGATGCTGCGTGCGGGCAAATGCGGATTGCAATCTGCGGGTGATGCACGCTGCGTTAGGGACGAATGTAGTCGGGCAGTACGGGCGGATAAATGCCGGATCGGCGAATAGATTTATCGATTTCAGCGAATAATCGCGCGGAGGCTTGCGGGGCGGGGCTTCGCGGTGCGAAAAGAATGCGCCTATCGAAGCGATAGGCGCCTGATCGTGCGATCGTCAGCCGAGTTGCTTGTGGAAGAAAGTCGTCGAGCAGGGCGTGCCGTCGGGCTTCAACGCATAGTTCGGCACGACGCCCACGCGCTGCCATCCTGCGCGTTCGTAGAGCCGCTCAGCGTCGCCGCCGGCCACGGTGTCGAGCACGAGAACGGACTTGCCCGCCGCGCGCGCGGCATCGTCGGCGGCGGCCATCAAACGTTGCGCGATGCCCCTGCGTCGCGCGCGACGGGCGACCAGCATCTTCGAGATATCCGCGCGATGCGGCTGATTCTCGGGCTGATCGGTGACGACCTGCACCGTGCCGAGCACATGCCCTTCGGCGTCTTCGGCGACGAGCAGCGTGCGTTCATGGCGTGCGACGCTATGCGCGATGCGCGTCCAGAAATCGACGGCCGTCGCGCGTGAGATGGGCAGCATGAAGCTGACCGACGCGCCGCCCTCGACGCAATCGATGAGCACGTCGGCCAGCGCTTCGATGTATTCCGTTGCTTCGTTCGCGCCGACGCGGCGCACGGTGATGTTGTCGTTCATTGTTATTCGTTGTTCGTTGTTGTTCGTGCGATGCCGCGTCCCCGCCGATGATTCGCTATGCAACCACATCCTCGGTGCCTGCGACTTCCGGCGTGCCGTGACGCACGATCGAAGGCGCCGGCGTGCTGGTCGGCAGGCAGCGCTCTTCGGCGTCCTTCTGGCCTTGTAGAAGCGGGCAGCGCTCGAACAGTTCGGCCGCCCAGTCGACGAAAACGCGCACCTTCGGCGACAGATGCCGGTTATGCGGATACACCGCGGAAATGGGCATCGGCAGCGGATTCCATTGCGGCAGCACTTCGATGAGCTCGCCCGCGCGCAAGTGCGGCAGCGCCATGAAGCGCGGCACCTGAATGATGCCGACGCCCTTCAGGCCGCAGCTCAGATACGCTTCCGCGTCGTTCACGGCGATCATGCCGCGCATCTTCACTTCGATGGTTTCGTCGTCGATGACGAAGTCCATGTCCATGACGCGGCCCGTGCGGCTCGAAAAATAATTCACCGCCGTGTGATTCTGCAGATCTTCGATCGTTTTAGGCGTGCCGTTGCGTTCGAGATATTGCGGAGCGGCCACCGTCACGCCCTGAAACACGCCGATGCGCCGCGCGACGAGACTCGAATCCTGCAAGGTGCCCACGCGAATCACGCAGTCGACGCCTTCCTGAATCAGGTCGACCGGCTTGTCGCCGAAGCCCATCATCAGCTCGATTTCCGGATAGCGCGTGTGGAAATCGCAGAGCTGCGGCATCACGATGAGCCGCCCGATCGCCCCCGGCATGTCGACGCGCAGCTTGCCGTGCGGTCCTTTGCCGTTGTTCGAAAACGAGCCTTCCGCTTCCTCGATATCCGCCAGGATGCGCACGCAGCGCTCGTAATACGCGGCGCCGTCGGGCGTGAGGTTGAGCCGGCGCGTCGTGCGCTGTAGCAGCCGCACGTTGAGATGCGCCTCGAGGTTCTGAATGATCGTCGTGACCGATGCGCGCGGCAGATTGAGCGTGTCCGCTGCGCGGGAAAAACTGTTGGTGTCGACGACGCGGGTGAAGACCTGCATTGCTTGTAGCCGATCCATGTTCTCTCACCTTCCTTGCTTAGCGGCTCCAGGAATTAAGCGCGCGCTAAAGAATGACCGAAAAAAACAATCGCAAGGGATAACCACGATTGTTCGGTGCGACCGAATTGTGTTGCCGGATTATAGGCATTTATCTAAAAAGGCGCGGACTCCAGAATTCGCACCATCGCAACTCATGCGTGTCGGCCTTGCAGCACCGGCCGTGCACCGAAAATAACCATGGCATCACTGTTGGATCTGGAGTCGAGCCCGCGCCTGTGCATCGAAGACGTGCGCATCACGGGACACGCGCAGCCCATCACGCTGCGCAGCTACCGTCCCGCGTCGGACGGCACGATCCTGCCCATCGTTCTGTACTTCCACGGCGGCGGTTTTATTCGCGGCGGACTCGACGACGCCGACATCGCCGCCGCGACGATCGCTCGTGACACGCCCGCGTGGGTCGTGTCCGTCGGCTATTCGCTCGCGCCCGAATTTCCGTTTCCGGCCGCGCCCGAAGACGGCTACCGCGCCGCCCAATGGGCCGTGGCGCATGCCCGCGGCCAACGTGCGGACCCGTTGCGCATCGGCATCGCGGGCCACGATGCGGGCGGCAATCTCGCGACCTGCGTGGCGGCCATCGCGCGCGATCGAGGCGATATTCGCATGTCCGCGCAAGCCCTGCTCGCGCCGCTGCTCGACCCGAGCATGACGCGCCTCGCCGACGAACGCAAAGTGCTGTGTCCCGATTTCGAGGCGTGCGAGTGCGCGCAGTGGTATCGGGCGTATTTGCCGAATCCGTCGCAGCGGCTGCATCCGTACGCCGCGCCGCTCGAATCGCGTCGTCTTCAGGGACTGCCGTCCGCGCTGATCGCGAGCGCCGAGCACGATCTCCTGCATATCGAAGCGGAGAAATACGCGGGCGAGCTGATCGCGGCGGGCGTCTCGACGGAAGTCACGCGACATGGCAACGCGTCGCATCAGGCGCTCGCGGCGCATCCCGACGCGCTCGCCGATGTCGTCACGTTCTTCAGAAAACGGCTGGCGCGCGCGAAGTAAGCGCAAGAAACGGCACGCCAGCCACGCACCAGACAACAACAATCTCAACGCAACCGGAGCCTTCACCATGTTCTTCACTCGCAAACGCATCTACGCCGCGCTGGGCGCGACGGTGATCATCGTCGGCGCGGGCGGTTATACCGCGTGGCGCGGTCACGGCGACGCAGCGCTGAATCAGGCCCAGGCCGCGGCGCACAGCCCGACCGCCACTGAAGTCGATGTGGCCAGCGTCGTCTCGAAGACCATCACCGACTGGCAAAGCTATTCGGGCCGGCTCGAAGCGGTCGATCACGTCGATATTCGCCCGCTCGTGCCGGGAACAATCGTCGCCGTGCATTTCAAGGACGGCCAGCTCGTGAAGAAGGGCGATCCGCTCTTCACGATCGACCCGCGCCCGTACGAAGCCGAAGTGGACCGCGCGCAGGCGCAGGTCGCGGCGGCGCAGGCGCGTAACGGCTACACGTCGACGGATGCGGCGCGCGCCGAGCGCTTGCTCGCGGACAACGCGATCGCCAAGCGCGACTACGACGAGAAGCAGAACGCGGCGCGCGAGGCCGTTGCGAACCTGAAGGCCGCGCAGGCCGCGGTCGAAACCGCGAAGATCAACCTGGCTTATACGCATATCGTCGCGCCGGTGTCGGGACGCGTGTCGCGCGCGGAACTGACGGTGGGCAACATCGTGTCGACGGGTGCCAACGCACCCTTGCTGACGACGCTCGTTTCCGTATCGCCGATCTACGCATCGTTCGATGTCGATGAACAAACGTATCTGCGCTATCTCGGCCGCGACGCCGGCAGCAGCGTGCCCGTGTCGCTGGGCTTGGCGAACGAGGACGGCTATTCGCGCGACGGCGTCGTCGACTCTGTGGATAACCGGCTCGATACGACCTCCGGCACGATCCGCGTGCGTGCGCGCTTCAACAATCCGGACGGCTCGCTCGTGCCGGGACTCTATGCGCGCGTGAAAGTGGGCGGCGGCACGCCGCATCCGGCCGTGCTCGTCGACGATGCCGCGGTCGGCACCGACCAGGACAAGAAGTACGTGATGGTCGTCGACAAGGACAACCGCGTGCAGTACCGCGAAGTCACGCTCGGGCAGACGCATGAAGGCCTGCGCGTGATCTCGAAGGGGCTCGAGCCCGGCGAGCGCATCGTCGTGAACGGCTTGCAGCGTGTGCGTCCGAACGACGTGGTGAAAGCCAATAACGTCGCGATGGATAACAGCGGCAACGTGCCCGTCGTGAAGACGGCGTCCGCGCAGTGAGCATCACTGCACAGATACAGAACTCGTCATGAACATATCCAAATTCTTCATCGACCGCCCGATCTTTGCGGGCGTGCTATCGGTGGTCGTGCTGCTGGCGGGCATCATCGCGATGTTCAAGCTGCCGATCTCCGAGTATCCGGAAGTCGTGCCCCCTTCGGTCGTGGTGCATGCGCAGTATCCCGGCGCGAACCCGAAGGTGATCGCGGAAACCGTGGCCTCGCCGCTCGAAGAGCAGATCAACGGCGTCGAGGACATGCTCTACATGCAGTCGCAAGCGAATAGCGACGGCAACCTCACGACCACCGTCACGTTCAAGCTCGGCACCGATCCTGACAAGAACACGCAGCTCGTGCAGAACCGCGTGAACCAGGCGCTGCCGCGCCTGCCGCAGGACGTGCAGCGCCTGGGCGTGACAACCATCAAGTCGTCGCCGACGTTGACCATGGTCGTCCACCTGAACTCGCCGAACGGCCGTTACGACATGACGTATCTGCGCAACTACGCGCTGATCAACGTGAAGGACCGGCTCGAGCGCATCGCAGGCGTGGGCGAGGTGCAGTTGTGGGGCTCGGGCGATTACTCGATGCGTGTGTGGCTCGATCCGCAAAAGGTCGCGCAGCGCGGCATGACGGCGACCGATGTCGTCAACGCGATTCGCGAGCAGAACGTGCAGGTCGCGGCCGGCGTGATCGGCGGTTCGCCGACGCTGCCGAACGTGCCGCTGCAACTGAACGTGAATGCGCGTGGTCGTCTCACGAACGAGTCGGAATTCCGCGACATCGTGCTGAAGACGTCGCCGGACGGTGCCGTGACGCATCTCTCCGATGTGGCGCGTGTGGAACTCGCCGCGTCGGAATACGGCTTGCGCTCGTTGCTCGACAACAAGTCGGCGGTGGCGATCGCAATCAATCAGCAGCCGGGCGCGAACTCGCTGCAGATCTCCGACGAAGTCCGCAAGACGATGAAGGAACTGAAGGCGGACATGCCGGCTGGTCTGGAATACCAGATCGTCTATGACCCGACGCAGTTCGTGCGCTCCAGCATCGAAGCCGTGATTCACACGCTCGCCGAAGCGATCGCGCTGGTCGTGCTCGTGGTGATCGTGTTCTTGCAGACGTGGCGCGCGTCGATCATTCCGCTGCTCGCGGTGCCGGTGTCGATCGTCGGTACGTTCTCGCTGCTGCTCGCATTCGGCTTCTCGATCAACGCGCTGTCGCTGTTCGGGATGGTGCTCGCGATCGGTATCGTCGTCGATGACGCGATCGTGGTTGTCGAGAACGTGGAGCGGAACATCGAAGCAGGGTTATCGGCACGAGAAGCCACCTATCAGGCGATGCGCGAGGTGAGCGGGCCGATCATCGCGATTGCGCTGACGCTCGTCGCCGTGTTCGTGCCGCTCGCGTTCATGTCGGGTCTGACGGGCCAGTTCTACAAGCAGTTCGCGATGACCATCGCGATCTCGACGGTGATCTCCGCGTTCAACTCGCTCACGCTGTCGCCCGCGCTCGCAGCACTCTTGCTGAAGGGTCACGACGAGCCGAAGGACTGGCTCACGCGCGGCATGGATCGTGTGTTCGGCGGTTTCTTCCGCGGCTTCAACAAGGTCTTTCATCGCGGTTCGGATGCGTATGGCAAGGGCGTGAAGAACGTTATCAATCGCAAGGCATTGATGATGGCGGTCTACGCCGTGCTGCTCGCGGGCGCCGTGCTGATGGGCAAGGTCGTGCCGGGCGGTTTCGTGCCCGCGCAGGACAAGGAGTATCTGATCAGCTTCGCGCAACTGCCGAACGGCGCATCGCTCGATCGCACGGAAGGCGTGATCCGTCAGATGTCGGATATCGCATTGAAGCAGCCGGGCGTGGAAAGCGCGGTGGAATTCCCGGGCTTGTCGGTGAACGGCTTCACCAACTCGTCGAGCGCGGGCATCGTGTTCGTGACGCTCAAGCCGTTCAAGGAGCGCGTGCATGACAAGGCGCTGTCGGCGAATGCCATTGCCGGTGCGCTGAATCAGAAGTATGCGGGCATCAAGGGTTCGTTCATCGCCGTGTTTCCGCCGCCGCCGGTGCTCGGCCTCGGCACGCTCGGCGGCTTCAAGATGCAGTTGGAAGACCGCGGCGCGCTCGGCTATGCGGCGCTCGCCGACGCGACGCAGGCATTCATCAAGCGCGCATCGCAGACGCCCGAACTGGGACCGACGTTCTCGAGCTATCAGATCAACGTGCCGCAACTGAACGTCGATCTGGACCGCACGAAGGCGAAGCAACTGGGCGTCTCGGTAACCGACGTGTTCGACACGATGCAGGTCTATCTCGGCTCGCTGTACGTGAACGACTTCAATCGCTTCGGACGCGTGTATCAGGTGCGCGTGCAGGCGGATGCGCCGTTCCGGGCGAATCCGGAAGACATCGGCTTGCTGAAGACACGCAACGCGAATGGCGACATGGTGCCGTTGTCGTCGCTGGTCAAGGTGACGCCAACTTATGGTCCCGAGATGGTGGTTCGCTACAACGGCTACACGGCGGCGGACATCAACGGTGGTCCGGCTCCAGGCTATTCGTCAGGCCAGGCGCAGGCGGCGGCGGAACGCATCGCGGCGGAAGTGCTGCCGCGCGGGATCAAGTTCGAATGGACCGATCTCACGTACCAGCAGATTCTCGCGGGCAACGCGGCGCTGTGGGTGTTCCCGATCAGCGTGCTGCTGGTGTTCCTCGTGCTTGCTGCTCTGTATGAAAGCCTGACGCTGCCGCTCGCCGTGATCCTTATCGTGCCGATGAGCATTCTGTCGGCGCTGCTCGGTGTATGGCTCACCGATGGCGACAACAACATCTTCACGCAGATCGGTCTGATGGTGTTGGTGGGCTTGTCGGCGAAGAACGCGATTCTGATCGTCGAGTTTGCACGCGAGCTGGAGATGCAGGGTCGTTCGATCGTGCAGGCCGCGATCGAAGCCAGCCGCCTGCGTCTGCGTCCGATCCTGATGACGTCCATCGCATTCATCATGGGTGTGGTGCCGCTCGTGCTGTCGTCGGGCGCGGGCTCGGAAATGCGGCACGCCATGGGCGTCGCGGTGTTCTTCGGCATGCTGGGCGTGACGCTCTTCGGTTTGATGCTGACGCCGGTGTTCTACGTGATCCTGCGCAAGCTCTCGCGCACGGAACACGTGACGGACAAGCACGGCTCGCATCCGCAAATGCGCGGTATCGGCGCCCCCTACGAGGCGCAATGAGGTCGATGATGAACAAGTTGCAAGTAAAACGATGGCTGGGCGTTCCCGCGTTGATGGCGGCGCTGATGGTGGTCGCCGGCTGCTCGCTCGCGCCCACGTACGAGAAGCCCGACGTCAACGCGCCGGCCGCCTTCAAGGAAACGCCGCAGAAGACGCTCGACGCATCCGAGGCGGGCACGTGGAAGACCGCGCAGCCCTCGGAAGAAATGCTGCGCGGCGAATGGTGGAGCATCTTCGGCGACGCCACGCTCAACGATCTGGAAAAGCAGGCGCAGGACGCGAACCAGAACCTGAAGGCGGCGGCATCGCGCGTGAAGGAAGCGCGGGCGATCAACCAGACGGCGCGCGCGGGACTCTTCCCGACACTGGATGCGGGCTTCGGCCCGACGCGCGAGAAGTTCTCGCCCGCGTCGCAGTTCTTGCCCGCCGACGGCAACGTGCCCGCGCAAACGCTGTGGCGTGCGCAGGCGAGCGCCTCCTATGAAGTGGATCTGTTCGGCCGCGTGTCGAACTCGGTGCAGGCCGCGAACGCCGACACGCAACAGAGCGAGGCGTTGTTCCGCTCCGTGCAGCTCGCGTTGCAGGCGGACGTCGCGCAGAACTACTTCAATCTGCGCGAGCTGGATGCCGAAACCGATGTCTTCACGCGCACGGTGCAGTTGCGCGAGGAAGCGCTGAAGCTCGTGCAGAAACGCTTCACCGAAGGCGACATCAGCGAACTGGACGTGGCGCGCGCGAAGTCTGAACTCGCGACGGCGCGCTCGGACGCGATGACCGTGCAGCGCCTGCGCGCCGCGTCGGAGCATAGCCTCGCGGTGCTGCTCGGCAAGTCGCCCGCGGAGTTCACGATGGCCGCCAACCCGCTCAAGCCGGTGACGGTGCGCGTGCCGCCGGGCCTGCCTTCGTCGCTGCTGGAACGTCGCCCGGACATCGCGGCGGCGGAACGTTCGATGGCCGCGGCCAACGCGCGCATCGGCGTGGCTAAGGCGGCGTTCTTCCCGTCGCTGACGCTGACGGGTTCGGGCGGCTTCGAGTCGGCCACGCTCGGCGATCTCTTCAAGTGGTCGAGCCGCACGTTCCTGCTTGGACCGTTCGCGGGCACGGCGCTCAACATCCCGATCTTTGACGGCGGCCGGCGCAAGGGCAATCTGGCGAATGCGCGCGCGGTGTATGAAGAGGATGTCGCGAACTATCGCCAGCAGGTGCTCGTCGCGTTCCGTGAAGTGGAGGACAACCTCTCCGATCTGCGCATCCTCGAAGACCAGACCGCGACGCAGGACGATGCGGTGAAGGCGTCGGTGCGCGCCGCGCAGCTCTCGCGCACGCAGTACACGGAAGGCGCGGTGAATTACCTAGACGTGATCGATGCGGAGCGCACGGTGTTGCAGACGCAGCGTGCATCGGTGCAATTGCAGGGCACGCAGGCGGTATCGACGGTGAACCTGATCCGCGCATTGGGCGGCGGCTGGGGCGATGCGCACCCGACGCCCGTACCTGAACCGAGTCTCGCGCAAAAATGACGTGATGCGTGACGTGAAAATGGCCCTGTTTTACGCAGGGCCATTTTCTTTAAGCGCTCGTGCTAAAAAAACGCTTGGCAGATGAAGCGGATTGTTCGTCTCAAGGAACATATGTCTTCACCTGCGGAGCGTTTATCCGCGAGGCTCATTTCCATAGAATTCTGTCTATGGGAATGGGAGCCGATGATGAAAGACTTGATAGCAAAACAACTGTATCAGCCGGCGGTGGTCTTGCCACTGCTACTGTTGACGCGCCTGATGGTCACGCTCGACTTCAATCTCGCGCAGGTGATGTTCGTGATGATGCTGAAGGGCTCGCAGCACGTATGGAATTTCGCGCTGCGTCATACCGTGGCGCGTCAGCGCAGTCATGCAGCGGCGAAGCATCTGCCCTGTAATAACTGCTGCTGAAGCGCGCGCGAAAACCGGCCTCAATAAACCTCGGGTACGTACATCTCATCCGGCACCGGCTGCCGCAAATAATCAGGATTGAACACGCGATCGGGCAGCGTAATCGGCTGATGCTCGACCTCGTGATAGGGCACCTGACTCAACAAGTGATGAATGCAGTTCAGGCGTGCACGCTTCTTGTCGACGGCCTGCACCACCCACCACGGCGCTTCCGGAATGTGCGTGCGCTGGAGCATGACTTCCTTGGCCGCCGTATAAGCCTCCCAGCGGCGGCGGCTTTCAAGATCCATCGGACTCAGTTTCCACTGCTTGAGCGGATCTTCGATGCGCGCCTCGAAGCGCACTTCCTGTTCGTCGTCGGTGATCGAGAACCAGTATTTGACGATCTGGACGCCGCTGCGCGCCAGCATCTTCTCGAACTCGGGGCACGAGCGGAAGAATTCTTCATACTCTTCATCGGTGCAGAAATGCATGACCCGCTCGACGCCCGCGCGGTTGTACCAGCTCCGATCGAATAGCACGATCTCGCCGGCGGCGGGCAGGTGCGATACATAACGCTGAAAGTACCACTGCGTGCGTTCGCGATTGTTCGGCGCGGGCAGGGCGGCCACGCGGCACACGCGCGGATTGAGCCGCTGCGTGATGCGCTTGATTGCGCCGCCTTTGCCTGCGGCATCGCGTCCTTCGAAAATCACGACGAGCCGGTGTCCCGTATGCACGACCCAATCCTGCAGCTTCACGAGTTCGCCCTGCAGGCGAAACAACTCGCGGAAATAGGTCTTGCGCAACTGGCGCTCTTCTTCCGAGAAAGTCGAATCGCCGTCCAGAAAACGATCGTCGACCTCCATTTCGAACTCTTCGTCGTAGCTGTCGATGATGTCGGCATGGAAACGGCGCTGCTTGTCCGTCTTGTTCATGAAGGGCTCCGTGGGCGTTCTTGGGCTGCCGCCGTCGTGTGACGGGTCGCGGCGCGGGTCGGCCGATTGTGACGTTATTCGGTGTCAGTCGTATGACAATGATGTTTCATTGTAGAAGCGCCGCGCGCCGTCATGCGGGGGCTGCGCGTTATGACGCATGGGCGCGCGCCGTTAGAATGTTCCGTCACTTCAATGGCATGCCGATGGCATTTTCCAATTCTTAAGCGAGAACACGATGACAGACACCCCACGCGCCCTTCAAAGTTTCGACGAAGCCCGCACGGCACGCCTCGTGCCTTATGACCGTCTCGTGGACACGCTCGCCGCAACCATGCTCGATTACGCGGCGGGGCGCATCGTGAGCCCGGAGCGCATGGTGGTGCCCATCGAAGGCGGCGTGATGCTGTCGATGCCCGCGAGCGCCGCGGATCTCGCCATGCACAAGCTCGTCAACGTATGCGCGGGCAATGGCGCGCTCGGTCTGCCGACGATTCACGGCCAGGTCACCGCTTTCGATGCCGTCACCGGCGTGCCGCAATTCATGCTCGATGGTCCGACCGTGACGGGCCGTCGCACGGCCGCCGTGTCGATGCTCGCGATCCGCGCGCTGCATGGCGGTGCGCCGCGCGACGTGCTCGTCATCGGCACGGGCAGGCAGGCCGCATATCACGTCGAGGCGCTCGCGTCGGTCTATCCGGACGCGCGCATCCGCGTACAGGGTTCGCGTCCCGGACGCGCGCGCGAATTCGTCGCGGCGCATGCGTCGGTGTCCGACAATCTCGCTGCGCTCGACGAGTCCGCGATTCCTGAGTCGATCGATGTCGTCATCGCCGCGACCACCAGCAAAACGCCCGTGTATGTTTTGCCGGCACGAGCGGGCCGCCTCGTGATCGGCGTGGGCGCTTTTACCGCGGACGCGGCCGAAATCGCCGCCGAGACGATCCAAGCGAGCGATCTCTATGTCGACGATCTCGCCGGCGCACGCCACGAAGCGGGCGATTTCATCCTGGCGGGTACCGACTGGGCCGTGGTGCATCCGCTCGCCGAGGCGCTCGCCACGTCGGGCAAGCATATCGATGCCGCGCGGCCTGTGATGTTCAAATCGGTCGGCTGCGCAGCGTGGGATCTTGCGGCGTGCCGCGTGGCGCGCGCGATTTTGTCGGAAGAAAAGGCCTGATCGCGGGAAACTGGCGCATGCTCGCGTGACGGTTGGAACGGTATTTGCTGCCTGTTTATCTATTGACGATTGGCGTGACTCGGCGCCAAAGCAATTCAGCCAGCGAACCAACCCATGAAAAGTCGATACGACAGCAAATGGCATCCGTGGATTCCCGCGCGCGACGACGGACGCGAAGGCGCGGGCAGCGCGGGACACAAAGACCGTTCTGCGGCGCGTCAGACAAACGCAGCGCCGCCCGCCGCTTACTTTATTTCGGTACTCGAACTCGCCACGGGCGAGAAACTAGGCCATGACGAGCGCTTGCGCGCCGTCGCGATGCTGGAAACGCAATTCGGCGCGGGACGTCCGCGCACCTTGAAGGAAGCCGTGCGGATCTGCGCCGCGGCCATCGATTCTTCCACGCTACAGCGCATGGCACGCGGCGCAAAGGCGTGACTAAGTCCGCCGGACAAGGCGCGTTTTTTTCACATCAATGTAAAACGCGCGTGCGCCGGCAGGACTCCGGGTCGAAAAACGCCCGGTCGTTCAATTCGTTATTTGACGGTCTGAATCACCTCGAAGCCCTCGAACTCGGGATGACCGAGATAAAGCTGACGCGTTTCGCCACCCGCATTGCGATGAGCCGCGCGGAACGCGTCCGAACGCGTCCAGTCCTCGAACGCTTCTTTATTCGCCCAGATCGTGTGGCTCGAATAAAGTACGTGATCGTCCTTGACCGGTCCCTTGAGCAGATGAAACTCGACGAAGCCCGGCACGTCCTTGAGGTGCGTGTCCCGGCTCGTCCAGAGGCGTTCGAAGTCGGCCTCGGCGCCGGGCACGATCTTGAAGCGGTTCATGGCGATATACATATCGATCTGGTTCCTTTGCGGCGAGCGCGTGTAAAAGCAGAAATGATCAGTCGCGCGACAGTTCGACCATCGTCCTGAAGCCGCCGAAGAACATGCGTTGCGGATCGAACGGCGGTTCACCGTTCTCCATCATGGCTTTCAGGCGCGGGTCTTCCATCACTTTCGCGTTGACGCTGTCGCGTTGTTCGCGCGACGCGTAGACGATATACGAGAACACGACAGTCTCGCCTTCCTTCATCTGCACGCTTTGCGGAAACGACGTGAGCTTGCCGGGCTTCACGTCGTCGGCGATGGTTTCCACGAACTGCAACGCGCCGTGCTCCAGCCAGATCTTGCCGGCTGCTTCGGCCATTGCCTGATATGCGTCGATCTTGTCGAGCGGCACGGGTACGACGAATCCGTCCACATAGTGCGCCATGTGAGTCTCCTGAATGGATGTGCAAGCGGGTGTGCGCATTCGCTGCGCTGCATGCTTTGAGCGTGTCGAAGGCGTCGAAGTTCAGGACGAGGTGTCGGACGCCTCGACCGTCCACGCATCCTTAGGAGATTGCCTGACGAGCACCGTTGCTGACAGCGGCGCGAAGTCCATTGCATGAATCGACGATAGCGGGCGGCCGAGCGCATGCGCCACGGCCGCCTTCACGACGATCGCATGCGTCACGACGATGCAGCGCCCGCACGGCGTATCGCGTTCGAGGCGCGCGATGCCTTCGATCACGCGCGCCGCGAGCATCGCGATGCTTTCGCCGCCGTGTGGGTGCGCGTGCGGATCTCCGAGCCATGCGGCGATATTTTCCGGCTCGCGCTCGCCGATATCGCGGATCGAATGTCCGCGCCAGCGGCCATAGTCGATGTCGGCGAACGCGGGATCGACGTCGAACGACTGCGCGATGCGCGCGGCCGTCTCGCACGCGACGCGGGCCGGACTCGCGATCACGCGCGCCGTATCGCCGGCGTGCAGGATTGCGGGCGCGTCGTGTTCCGCGGGTTCGTCGCCGGTCGGAAAGCGGCCGGTTTTCATCGCGCGTGTGGCGGCATGACACAGCAAAATGAGTTTCAATGGAATCGATGGCCCGGTCGAGATCGTTTTACTTTGCCGGCAATCATCATAGAATGGCAAGCTTGCAGTGCGAGGAAGCCGGTGTGAGCCCGGCACGGTCGCGCCACTGTGAGCGGTTCGTCAGCCGAGGAGCGAGACGCCGCGAGTCAGACCCCGCTGCAAGCTCTTCGTCAATCGGGACGCGCTTTTCCCTGGAGAACCACCATGAATGCTGCCAACGCGCCGGTCTTCTCATCGCCGGTTTCCCCTTCATTCGACGCACCCGTGCCCATTCCGGTGCGTGAAGTCCTGCCGTGGGCCGTCTTCATCGGCCTCATTCTGCTGATCGCGATCTATTTCGTCGGCGCGGAGCAGGGCGCGACGTCGATCATTTCGGGCATGTACGTCCACGAATTCGTTCACGACGGCCGGCATCTGCTCGGCTTTCCGTGTCACTGAGGACGCGTCATGATTCGCAGCTTGCTGATACGCGGCATGATCGCGGGACTGGTCGCGGGCCTGATCGGCTTCGGGTTTGCGCGGACCTTCGGTGAACCCTCCGTTGCCCGCGCCATTGCGTTCGAGGAACAGCATGAGCATGCCGCAGCCGCTCATGAACACGAACATGGCGACGCCGCCGGAGCAGCGCCTACACAAGATGCGCACGATGCGCACGATCACGGCGACGAAGAACTCGTCTCTCGCGACACGCAAGCCGGTCTCGGCCTGTTGACGGGCGTCGCGGTATTCGGCACCGCGCTGGGCGGGCTCTTTTCGCTGGTGTTCGCCTTCGCATACGGTCGGCTCGGCGCGCTGCACGCGCGCGGCACGTCGGCGCTGCTGGCGTTGTTCGGCTTCGTGAGCGTGGCCATCGTGCCGTTTCTCAAGTACCCGCCGAATCCGCCGGCGGTGGGCAATGCGCAGACCATCGGGCCGCGTACCGCGCTGTTCTTCGGCATGGTGGCGATTTCCATCGTGGCCGCGGTGCTCGCCGTGCGCTTGCAGCGACGCCTGCAGGCGCGGCACGGCAACTGGAACGCGACGCTCATCGCCGGGCTTGCGTATGTCGTCGTGATGGCGATTGCGCAGGTCGTGCTGCCGCGCATCGATGAAGTGCCCGACGGTTTCTCGGCTTCGCTGCTGTGGAATTTCCGGCTGGCCGCGATCGGCATTCAGGCACTGATCTGGACGACGCTCGGCCTCGTGTTCGGCGCGCTCGCCGCGCGTGAGCTGGAGCGCCCAGCGGTGCAGAGAATGGCAGCGGCCTAATCGATAGCCGCGTACCCCGCGTTTCGTCAGGAGCGTGGGGTTTCTTGTGCGGCGCTTGCGGCGCGACGAACGAGCAGATCGTCAAAGAGCGCGCGCTTCGCGGCATCGTCCATCGAACGGAAAGTCTTGATTTCCTCGCGGCTTCGATAGCAGCCCCGGCACAGCCCGCTGTCCGGGTCGAGCTTGCACACGTTCGTGCAGGGCGAGCCGACCGGTTCCTGGGTCATGGCGCGCTCGATCGTGAAGGCGAGATCCAGCGGCGTTTGAGTGTCTTCCTGAGTGTCTTGCGTCGTAGTCATAGCGATTCGCCGCGAAAGAGCGCGGCCGCGGCGGCCGGATTCGACGGCCAGTAAGCGTGCATGTAAGTGGCCGTCACCGGACCGTGCCGATACAACGCTTCGCCCGCCGTGCCGGTGGTTGCGTGCGTCGCATGAAGGACGGGCTGCATCGCCGTGGCGAGCGTCGAATAGTGGAACGTGTGGCCCGTCAGCGCGCCGTGTTTCGTGTCGACACGCTGCATTGCAAGGCGCGACAGACGGCGCTGCATCGCTGCATCGCCGGGCAATAGGCCGAGCATGGCGTGCTTCGCGCCTTCGACATCCGTGAGCGTCTCGACGAGATACAGCATGCCGCCGCATTCCGCGATCACGGTCTTGCCGCGCGCGACATGTTCCGCTATCGATGCACGCGTGCGCGCATTCTCGGCGAGCGTCGCCGCGTGCAATTCCGGATAGCCGCCGGGAAGATAGAGCGCGTTTGCATCGCGTGGCGCGGGTTCGTCGGCGAGCGGCGAGAAGGTGCTGACGGTTGCGCCCATCGCGACGAGCAAATCGATGTTCGCCGGATAGACGAACGAAAACGCGGCGTCGCGCGCCATCGCGATATGCATGCCGTCGAGCAGACGCGGCGGCGCGGGCAACGTTGCGTCATCGAAATGAACGGGCGGCGGCAGATCGACGAGCGCGGTCTGCGCGATGGCGTCGGCGGCGCGTTCGAGACGCGCATCGAGTCCTTCGATTTCCGCGGGCTGCGTGAGACCGAGATGGCGTTCCGGCAGTGCGATATCGTCCGCGTTCGACAAGTGGCCGCAATAGCGCAGCCCTTGTGGAATGGCCTCGGACAACATTTGCGCATGACGCGCCGACGCAACGCGATTCGCGAGCACGCCATGAAACGGCACATCCTCGCGATAGCGCGCGAGCCCGAACGCAATCGCGCCGAAAGTCTGCGCCATGCCGTGCGCGCCGATCACGGCGAGCACGGGCACCTTGAACGCGGCGGCGAGATCGGCGCTGCTGGGCGTGCCGTCGAAGAGACCCATCACGCCTTCGATCAGGATCAGGTCGGCTTCGCGAGCGGCCTCGGCGAGCAACGCACGGCATGCGTCGAGACCGACCATCGACAGATGCAGCGAATACACGGGCGCGCCGCATGCGCGCTCGAGGATCATCGGGTCGAGAAAATCGGGGCCGGTCTTGAAGACGCGCACGTTCAGGCCGCGGCGCGTGTGATGACGTGCAAGCGCCGCGGTGACCGTGGTCTTGCCTTGATGCGACGCGCTCGCGCCGATGAAGAGTGCGGGGCAGGCGGGCATCGCGTTCAGAACTCGACGCCGCGTTGGGCCTTCACGCCTTGCTCGCGATACGGATGCTTCACGAGCCGCATCTCGGTGACGAGATCGGCGAGTTCGACGAGCGCATCGGGTGCGTGGCGCCCGGTAACAACCACATGCAGCATCGGCGGCCGCGCTTTCAGGACGTCGAGCACTTCATCGAGCGGCAGATATTCGTACTTGAGCACCGCGTTCAGTTCGTCGAGCACGACCATTTGATACTCGCCGCTTTCGATCATGCGCCGCGCCTCGTCCCAGCCACGGCGCGCGGTCGCCATGTCGGCTTCGCGATCCTGCGTGTTCCAGGTGTAGCCGTCGCCCATCGTGACGAAATCGCATTGAGCAATCGCGCCGAGAAAATCGCGCTCGGACGTGTGCAGCGCGCCCTTGATGAACTGCACGACGCCGAGCTTCATGCCGTGACCGAGCACACGCACGGCCATGCCGAACGCGGCGGTGGTCTTGCCTTTACCATTGCCCGTGTTCACGATCAGCAGGCCCTTCTCGCGATCCGCCGCGGCCTGCTTTTTCTCGTGGCCTTCCTTGCGGCGCTGAGTCATGCGCAGATGCGATTCGGTATCGGTTTTCACATGATCTCCAGTATCGATGGGTCGGAAAGACGGCCGTATCGTACATCAGGCGACGCATCCGTTCGAGCGCGTCATGACGCCCGCGATAACGTCCAGCTAAGAAACGACGTGCATTCTGTTTCCCGGCAGGTAACTTCCGACACGGATCGCACAGGGAGACTTCGATGGACAACGTTTTGATTGCGGGCGTCGTGGGCGCATCGGTGCTCGTGTTCTATACGGCGCTTCTCGCGTGTTTCTGGTCGATGCGGCCGCCGCGCGAACAGGGCGGCAAAACCGGTTTGCACCGCTAGGGCCGGGTCCTCATTCTTGTCTAAGTCTCGCGTGGGAATATCGCAGTGACACAATCGCAGGAGCCGGAAAATGAACGCCTTCTACTTATATCTGGAACTGATCGCGCTTGCCATCCTCGCCTGGCAATGCCGCGATAAATTCAGGCCGTTGGTTGCCAAACCGCTCGTCGCGAAGGCACGCGCGCGCAGCACGGGTAAAGCAGGCTTCATGTCGCATTCGTGATCGGCTCGCGTGCCGCGGCGATTGCCACCGTCACGCCGCCATCGATCGTCTTTCGCACGATCAGCGAATCCGCATGACCCGCAAGCAGCGCGCACGGCTCGCACACGCCGTCGACGTCGAAATGCTTCGTCGCGTTTTGCGACACCGCGGTGCGCGGCGCCTGGGCGATTTCGCTGGCGCTGAAGAATCGCAATGGCAGACGATGCCGCGCGCAAAAGTCGAGCAGCCCCGCTTCGTCACGCTTTGCATCGATGCTCGCGACGCACGCAATATTGCCGAACGCACGCGAGCCGAGCGCACGACGAACGGCGCTTTCGATCGCATCGGCGCTCGTGCCGCGCTTGCAGCCGACGCCGACCGCAAGCCGCAGAGCGGGTTCCGATATTTTCATCGCATGAATGGCGCGGGAATGGATCATGAAGGCCCATGAAGGCGCGGCCAACGATATCACAAGGTTGACGCTCGCCCGCGTCGGGCCTAGACTTTCACGCAGTTTTGGTGCTCGCGCGCGGATTCTCTCGCGCGCAGTTAAACGGGAAGCAGGGCGCGTTCGTTTCGCGAGATCGGACGGACGTCAACCTGCGCTGCCCCCGCAACGGTAAGCGATCGCCGCGCAAACGAGTGTCACGCGCGCGGCAAGCCGGCTTCGAGGCCACTGCGCAATGCGCGGGAAGGCGAAGCGGCGTGATCGTCAGCCCGGATACCGGCCAGACCAAGCGACGGGTTCGCTGCCGCGGGGATGCGGCGCGACCCACGATCCATCAAGCCGTGCGCGACTTTTTCCCGTTGTTCCGCGTTGCATCCGCATCGCGCGTATGAAGCGCACGCATCCACAGCCACGGAGCTACGATGCAAACCCGCAAGATTCCCGTCACGGTCGTGACCGGCTTTCTCGGTAGCGGCAAGACCACGTTGATGCGGCATATCCTGTCCAACGCGCGCGGCTTGCGCATTGCGGTGATCGTCAACGAGTTCGGCGAACTCGGCATCGACGGGGAAATCCTGAAGGGCTGCGGCATCGGCTGCGACGACGAAGCCGGTTCGCAAGACCGCAATCTGTACGAGCTCGCGAACGGCTGCCTGTGCTGCACCGTGCAGGAAGAGTTTTATCCGGTGATGGAGCAGCTCGTCGAACGCCGCGAGAGCATCGATCACGTGCTGATCGAAACGTCGGGTCTCGCGTTGCCCAAGCCGCTCGTGCAGGCGTTCAACTGGCCGTCGATCAAAAACGCCTTCACGGTGGATGCGGTCGTCACCGTGGTCGACGGTCCCGCTGCCGCGAGCGGGCAGTTCGCGGCGAATCCCGTCGCCGTCGATGCGCAGCGCCGCGCCGATCCGAATCTCGATCACGAATCGCCGCTGCACGAGTTGTTCGAGGATCAGCTTTCGTCGGCGGATCTCGTGATCGTCAACAAGACGGATCTCATGGACGCCGCTGCACTCCAAAAGGTCGAGGCGCTCGTACGTCCCGAGGTTCCGGCAGAGGTGAAGATCGTGCCTGCGCAAATGGGCAAGCTCGACGTGCATGCGCTGCTCGGGCTCGAATCGGCGTCGGAAGAAACCATCCACTTGCGGCACGATCATCACGGCTCACCGGATGAAGCGGGTCACGCCGATCATCATCACGACGAGTTCGATTCCGTCGTCGTGCAAGGCCATGTCGAATCGCGCGAGCAGGCACTCGCGGCACTGCATGCGCTCGTCGAGAATCACACGATCTATCGCGTGAAAGGATTCGCTGCGTTGCCGGGCGCGGCGATGCGGCTCGTCGTGCAAGGCGTCGGCAGGCGCTTCGACAGTTACTTCGACCGCCGCTGGGAAGCGGGCGAAGCGAAGACGCAGAGCCGCTTCGTGCTGATCGGTGAGGACCTCGAACGCGACGCGCTGCAACGCGCGTTCGATGTCGCGCTCGCAAAGGTAATCGCCAGCGCGCCCGCGCAGGCATAACGCGATGCATCTGCTCCGCACGACACCGGGAGGCTTCGTCGACGACGCACAGGGCGTCATGCGCATCGATCAGACGAGCGCGCCCATCGTCGTGCTCAGTTCCGCGGACACCACGCTCGCGTTGCTGGCGAGTGTGTTTCCGCGTCTGGAAGCGGGCTTTCCTGAAGTGCGGCTCGCGAATCAATCGTTCCTGCGCCAGCCCGCGTCCGTCGATTTCTATGTCGATGACGTGCTGCGTCACGCGAAGGTCGTGATCGTCGATCACCTCGGCGGCGAATCGTACTGGCCTTACGGCATCGAACGTATCGTCGCGCTGGCGAAGCAGGAAAGGCAACTGCTCGCGATGTTCTCGGGCGATCTCGTCGAAGATCCGAACCTCATCGGCAAGAGCACGGCGGAGGCCGCGTTCTGCCGCGAGCTGTCGCGCTATCTGCGCGAAGGCGGCGCGCGCAATGCCGAAGAATTTCTGCGTGCGATCGCGCATCGCGCATTCGGCTTCGGGCGCGAGCCGCAGTCGCCGAGTCCGTTGCCCGCGGTCGCGATCTATCATCCCGCGCGCGATATCGCCGTCATTCACGACTGGCAGTCGCGCTGGACCGAAGGCGCGCCCGTCGTCGCGATTCTGTTTTATCGCGCGCATCTGCAGTCGGGCAACACGGCCGTGTTCGACGCGTTCATCGATGCGCTCGAAGCACACGGCATGAATCCGCTGCCGATCGCAATCTCATCGCTCAAGGAAAGCGTGAGCCGCGAAGTCGTCGAGCGCTTGTGCGCGGAGCATCGCGCATCGCTCGTGCTGAATACGACGGCGTTCGCGGCGGGCGTGATCGGCGAGAGCGAAGCGTTTGAAGTCGCCGGCGATGCGCCCGTGCTGCAGGTCATTCTGAGCGGCGGCAATCGCGACGACTGGCAAAAGGACAATCACGGCCTCAACTCGCGCGATGTCGCGATGCATGTCGCGCTGCCGGAAGTCGATGGCCGCATCATCACGCGCGCGGTGAGCTTCAAGGGACTCGCGTATCACTGCAAGCATACGCAGGTCGATGTCGTGCGTTATCAGGCCGATGTCGAGCGCGTGCGTTTCGTGGCCGAGCTGAGCCGCCGCTGGTGCAAGCTGCGCCAGACGCCGAACGCGCTCAAGCGCATCGCGCTCGTGCTCGCGAACTATCCGGCGAGTGAAGGGCGAATCGGCAACGGCGTCGGGCTCGACACGCCCGCATCGGCCATCGGCATTCTGTCGATGCTCGCGCGCGAAGGTTATCGCGTGGGCAACATTCCCGCGCATGGCGACGCGCTCATCGCCGCGCTGACGCAAGGCGTGACGAACGATCCCGTCGTGCGCGATTTGCGTCCGGCGCTGCAAAGCCTGTCGCTCGATGAATATCTCGATGCATATCGCGCGCTGCCCGCCGATGCGCGCGCAGCGCTCGAACGAACCTGGGGCGCGCCCGAAGACGATCCGACCGTGAGACGCGGGCGCTTCATGATCGCGGGTTATCGTTGCGGCGAAGTCTTCGTCGGCATACAGCCGTCGCGTTCGCGCGAACGCAACGATTACGCGAGCTATCACGACGCCGAACTCGTGCCGCCGCATTCGTATCTCGCGTTCTATTTCTGGCTGCGCCTGCGCTTTCAGGCGGACGCGATCGTGCATGTCGGCAAGCACGGCAATCTCGAATGGCTGCCGGGCAAGAGCGTCGCGCTGTCGTCGTCGTGCTGGCCCGATGCGATCCTCGGGCCGATGCCGCATCTCTATCCGTTCATCGTGAACGATCCGGGCGAAGGCAGTCAGGCGAAGCGGCGCGCACAGGCTGTCATCATCGATCATCTGATGCCGCCGCTCACGCGCGCGGAGAGTTACGGCCCGCTTCAGGATCTCGAACGGCAGGTCGACGAATACTACGAAGCACTGATGGTCGATGCGCGCCGCGCGAAGCTCTTGCGCAAATCGATACTCGCGAACATCGTCGAGAACAGGTTGCACGATGAGCTCGGACTGGATGCGCCGCGCGATGTCGTCGGCGAAGATGCACTGCTCACGCGTGCCGATGCCTATCTGTGTGAGCTGAAGGAAGCGCAGATCCGCGACGGTCTGCATATATTCGGCATCTCGCCGCAAGGCGTGCGGCGGCGCGACACGCTGCTCGCGCTCGGCCGCTTTCCGGTGGGCGACGCTCAAGGCGCGAACGCGAGTCTCATCACGGCGCTGGCACGCGATCTGCAACTCGGCGCGACCTTCGATCCGCTCGATGCCGACTGGGCCGCGCCGTGGACCGGTCCGCGTCCGCATGCGTTGCAGGCGATCATCGATGCGCCGTGGCGTCATCATGGCGACACGCGCGAGCGCCTCGAATCGTTAGCCATGCAACTATTATCGGGCGATGCTTCGGCACCCGGACCGCATGCATCGCTCGTGCTGGAACGCCTGCGCGAAGATGTGCTGCCGCGGCTGGACGCATGCGGCCCGCAAGAGTTGCTGCAACTGAAGCGCGGTCTGGAAGGGCGCTTCGTACCGCCGGGACCGAGCGGCTCGCCATCGCGCGGCAGACCCGACGTGCTGCCGACGGGCCGCAACTTCTATTCCGTCGATACGCGCGCATTGCCGACGCAGGCCGCATGGTCGCTCGGCGTGAAGTCCGCGAACGCGCTGGTCGAACGCCACGTGCAGGATCACGGCGATTTCCCGCGCGCAATCGGTCTGTCGGTATGGGGCACCGCGACAATGCGCACCGGCGGCGACGATATCGCACAGGCATTCGCGCTGATCGGCGTGCGGCCGAAATGGGCTGCGGGCAGTCATCGCGTGACCGACTTCGAAATCTTGCCGATATCCATCTTCAACCGGCCGCGCATCGACGTGACCTTGCGCGTGTCGGGCTTCTTCCGCGATGCGTTCGCGAACCTCATGCATCTGTTCGATGCAGCCGTGCAGGCGGTCGCCGCACTCGACGACGAACCCGCCGACGTCAATCCGATCCGCGCACGCATTCTGCGCGAACGCGACGAGTTGATCGCACGCGGCGTCGAGGCAAACGAAGCGCGGCGGCGCGCAGGCTGGCGCGTGTTCAGCACGAAGCCGGGCGCATACGGCGCGGGCCTGCAGGAACTGATCGACGCGAAGCAGTGGCAGACCGACGCCGATCTTTCCGCCGCTTATCAAAGCTCGGGCGGTTATGCGTATTCGCAATCGGGCGACGGCGTGGAAGCGCGCGCGAGCTTCGGCGCACGGCTCTCGACGCTCGATGTCGTGCTGCATAACCAGGACAATCGCGAGCACGACCTGCTCGATTCGAACGACTATCACCAGTTTCAGGGCGGCATGGTGGCGGCCGTGCGTTATCTGTCCGGCGTGCAGCCGCAAGCGTATAACGCCGATCACAGCAATCCCGCCGGGCCGCGCGTGCGCACGCTCAACGAGGAAATCGCGCGCGTCGTGCGCTCGCGCGTGGTGAACCCGAAATGGATCGACGGCGTGAAGCGGCACGGCTACAAGGGCGCATCGGAACTTGCCGCGACGGTCGATTATCTGTTCGGCTATGACGCGACCGCGCGCGTCGTGTCGGATCATCAATATGCGCTCGTCACGGATGCCTATGTGAACGACGCCGACACGCGCGAGTTCATCGCAACGCACAATCCGCACGCGCTGCAATCGATCTGCGAGCGGTTGCTCGAAGCGATGGAGCGCGGCTTGTGGCAGAACCCCGCTGGCTATCGCGAGCAGGTCGCGCATCATCTGCTCGATGTCGAACAGCGCATCGAAGGCCGACAGAATTGAACGACATCACGTCCCTTACTTTTCCGTTCACCGCACTCGTCGGTCAGAAATCGCTGCAACAGGCGTTGCTGCTGGCAGCGGTGGATCCGTCGATCGGCGGCGTGCTTGTGAGCGGGCCGCGCGGCACCGCGAAGTCGACGGCGGCGCGCGCGCTCGCGGAGTTGCTGCCCGAAGGGACGCTCGTCACCTTGCCGCTCGGCGCGAGCGAAGAACAATTGATCGGCACGCTCGACATTCAGAGCGCATTGCGCGACGGCGGCGTGCAGTTCTCGCCCGGACTACTCGCGAAGGCGCATCTCGGCGTGCTGTATGTCGACGAGGTCAATCTGCTGCCGAATCCGCTCGTCGATCAACTGCTCGACGTCGCGGCGAGCGGCGTGAACATCGTCGAGCGGGACGGCATCTCGCATCGGCACGATGCGCGTTTCGTGCTCATCGGCACGATGAATCCCGAAGAAGGCGAACTGCGTCCGCAACTGCTCGATCGTTTCGGCCTCGCCGTCGAGATGAGCAACTGCTTCGATGCGCACGCGCGGCAGCAGATCGTGAAGGCGCGGCTCGCATTCGATGCCGATCCGAAGGCCTTCCGCGCGCGACACGATGCAGCGCAAGCAACGTTGAGCGGGCAGATTCACGCGGCGCGCGCCGCGCTTGCGTCGTTCGATTTCGACGACGCGGTTCACGCGCGTGTGAGCGAGCTATGCATTGCGGCCCATGTCGACGGCTTGCGGGCGGATCTCGTCATGCTGCGTGCGGCGCGTGCGCTGGCCGCGCTCGAAAGCGCCGCAGCCGTGACGGTCGATCACGTCGAACGTGTCGCCGATACGGTCCTGCAGCATCGGCGCAAGCAGTCGCAGACGCCGTCGGAAACGCAGGCCGCGCGTGACTCGACGCCGCGCGATGCGAACGCAGAGAAAGCGGAAGCATCGGATGAAGGCTACATGCCGCCGGAGCCTGCGGGCATCGCGAAGATCAAGCAAGTGAGGCCGCTCGCCGCAAAAAAAGCCTGAGCCATCGGAGACGTGACGCGGATGCCGCAGGGCATCGTCTTCGATGGAACGATGCGCGTTCGACGGGCCGCAGTGCTTCGCGCGAAGGCGATGAAAGCGGCTCGATCGACTGGATGGCGACGCTGCGCGCCAAGCGTGCCGCGCGTCTCGATGCGCGTCATCTGCGCTATCGGCGGCAGGAAGGCGCGGGCGCGGTGCTGCATTGTTTCGTGCTCGACTGCTCGGCTTCGATGCTCGCGGGCGAACGCCTGGCGCGCGCGAAGGGCCTGCTCGTCGCGTTGTTCGATCGTGCGTATCGCGAACGCGCCGACATCGCGCTCGTCTGCTTCGGCGGCGGGCGCGCCGAAGTGCGTCGCGAGCCGGGCGCGGCGCACTGGTGGAACGAACGCTGGGTCGCGCCGATCGGCGGCGGCGGCGGCACGCCGCTCACGCTCGGCCTCGCGAGCGCGGCGACGGTGCTCGCGCGCGCGGCGCGGCGCAGGCCGGCGCAGCGGCGGCGTCTCTGGCTGATGACCGACGGACGCACGAACGAGCGGCCGCAGGCGCCGTCGGTGGCGGACGACATCGTTGTCGTGGATTTCGATGAAGGCGCCATCCGGGCCGGGCGCTGCGAGCAACTCGCGCGCGCGTGGGAGGCGCAGTACGTGAGCGCCGTTGCGCTGAGCGACGGCTAATCCGGTTCGTACCAGCGCGGCGTGTAGACCCAGTCGCCGACCGCGCGCGTCGTCGTCGAGCCGACGATCACCATCGTCCGCATATCGACGTATTCGCTTTTCAGCTCGCCGAGCGTGACGACACGCAAGGTTTCGCCCGGCCGTCCGATGTCCCTGCCGAGCACGACGGGCGTGGCCGCATCGCGATGACGCCTGACGATGTCGATCGCGCGGTCGAACTGCCATGGCCGCGCCTTCGACAGCGGGTTATAAAACGCCATCACGAGATCCGCTTCGCCCGCGTGCGCGATGCGCTTCTCGATGATGCTCCACGGCTTCAGGTTATCCGACAGCGACAGCACGCAGAAATCGTGACCGAGCGGCGCACCCGCGCGCGCGGCCGTCGCGAGCGACGCCGACACGCCCGGCACGATGGAGAGCTTCACCGCGCTCCACGCGGGATGCGACGCGCGTCCTTCATCGAGCGCTTCGAGCACGGCCGCGGCCATCGCGAAGACGCCCGGATCGCCGGACGAAACCACGACGACCCGCCGGCCGTCGCTCGCGAGGTCGAACGCATGACGCGCGCGCTGCAACTCCTCGCGGTTATCGGTCATGTGGATGCGTTGATCGTCGCGGAACGGGCCCGCCATGCGCACGTAGGTTTCGTAGCCGAGCACGTCCTGCGCGGCGGCGAGCGCGCGGCGCGCGGCGGGCGTCATCAGATCGGCGCTGCCGGGGCCCAGGCCGATCACGGTCAGCGTGCCGCGCGCACGGCCGATGGACTGGACGTCGATGGGCGCGTCGCGAACCTGCAGCGAAACGTCCTGCGCATGGCCTGCGTCGAACGGTGCGGTGTCGCAGAAGCGCAGCGGCACGTCGAGCGCGCGGGCGGCATCCGCGAGCGATTCGGAAGACATGTGATGCACGGGCGCGGCCAACGCGGCGAGCGCAAGCGGCGCAAGTCCTTGCTCGCGCAACGCGACGCGCACCCGTTCGGCGATGTCGTCGCCGGGCGTCGCATCGCCGATCCAGGCGAGCACGCAGCGCGGATGAATCACGAGGCTGTCTTCATCGTTCGCGGCGAGCGGCGTGATGCGCACGGCGAGGCGCGCATCGTCGGCGCGGGGCAGCGCGGCGTCGTCGAGCCAGGGCGCGCGGCCTTCGATGCGCGTCGTCTCGCCCGCGAGCAAATCGGACACGAAGCGCTTGCCGCGCTCGATATCGGCGAGCGCGTAGCCATCGGGCGGCGCGAGCAGGCAAAGACCGAAGCGCAGTTCGCCGCTCGTCGTGATCGCGGGCGCGATGTCGAGCGCCGCGCCGATCTCGCGGGCCAGCACGTTCACGCCGGTCATGCCGCCCAGCAGCGGCACGACCGCGCTGCCGTCCTGCGCGACGGCGAGCACGGGCGGCTCGGCGCGTTTGTCGGCGAGCAGCGGGTCGGCGAGCAGTGCGGCGAGCGCGCGTATCACGATGCCCGCCGAGCACAGCGCGACGATCGGCGTGCCCGCCGCATGCAGATCGCGCAGATGCGCACCGAAGTCCTCATACGCGATCTCGGTGCTCACGCGGCCCGCGAGACCATGCACGCGCGAGCCCGGAAAGCGCGCCCGAATGCGGCGTGCGGTATCGAGCGCGCCTGCGCCGAGCACGACGATCGCCGGCGGCGTCGATACATTCAGGCGCGCCATTTCTTCCCCGGCACGACGAGCAACGAAAAGTACGGCGATGCCATCGGATCGACGTCGTCGAGCGGCACGATGCGCTGATTCGCCATCGTCGCGCGTTCGACGTAAAGCGCGCGGTCGTCGAGCCCGAGTTCGGCGAGCACGCGCCGCACTTTTTCGAAGTTGCGCCCGAGCTTCATGATGACCGCCGCATCGGCCGCTTCGAGACGGCGCTTCAGTTCGTCCTCCGGCAGTACGCCCGACAGCACCGACAGACTCTGATTGCGATACACGAGCGGCACGCCGAGCACCGCGACGCCGCCGAGCATCGAGCACACGCCCGGCACGACCTGCGCTTCGAAGCGTGCCGCGAGGCGATCGTGCAGATACATGTACGAGCCGTAAAAGAACGGATCGCCTTCGCAGATCACCGCGACGTCGCGCCCGGCTTCGAGATGCGCGGAGATCGCGAGCGCGGCTTCGTCGTAGAACGCGCTGATGATGGTTTCGTAACAAAGCGGCGGTTCGAGCGCTTCCGTCGTTACCGGATAGACGAGCGGCAGGCGCGTCTGCGCGTCGTCGAGATGCGACTCGATGATGCCGAACGCGTTGCCTTTCTTGCCTTTCGCGACGAAATACGCGACCACCGGCGCGGCTTTCAGGAGCCGCAACGCTTTCACGGTGATCAGTTCGGGGTCGCCCGGACCGACGCCCAGGCCGTGCAGACGTCCGCGCATCATTCGGCCTCCGAGGCGAGCGCGTTCACTGCCGCGGCGGCCATCGCGCTGCCGCCGCGCCGGCCGAGCAGCGCGACGAAGGGCACGCCGCGGCTGTCGGCGGCGAGCATTGCCTTCGATTCCGCCGCGCCGATGAAGCCGACCGGAAACCCGAGGATCAGCGCGGGCTTCGGCGCGCCGGCGTCGAGCATGTCGAGCAGATGAAACAGCGCGGTCGGCGCATTGCCGATCGCGACGATCGCGCCCGCGAGGTCCGGCCGCCACAGTTCGAGCGCGGCGGCCGAGCGCGTGTTGTCCATCGCGCGCGCTCGCTCGGGCACCGACGGATCGCTCAACGTGCAGATCACGCGATTGCGCGCGGGAAGCCGCGCGCGCGTGATGCCCTCGGCGACCATGCGCGCGTCGCACAGCACCGGTGCGCCCGCTGCGAGCGCGCGGCGGCCCGCGGCGCCCGCACCGTCGGAGAAGCGCAGATCGTTCGCGATATCGACCATGCCGCACGCGTGGATCAGGCGCACGGCGAGTTTTTCCAGATCGGCGGGAATGGCGGCGAGGTCGGCTTCGGCGCGGATCGTCGCGAACGACTGGCGATAGATCTCCGCGCCGTCGCGGATGTAGTCAGGCATCGGCATGGCTCCGGGCGAGCCGTTCGGCCGCCTCTTCGATGGTCAGATTGCACGCGACGATGCGTTCGCCGCGATAGAGGTCGTAGTGGCCCGGCGCGCGTGCAAGCAGCGTCACCGCGACAGGATGCGCCGCCGCGCACGAACGCTCGCAGCCGCTCAGATGCACGTTCGCCGCGTCGTGCGCGGGCAGCAGCGGGGCGAGGCGATGCGCGTCGGCTTTGGTATCGGCGCGGCTCTTCGCGCAGCCCGCGGATCCGGCGCACGCGATCAGACGCGCGAACGGGTCGTGCGGATCGGTCGCGAGGCCGAGCGCGCGCAGGCGTTGCAGCGCTTCGCGCGCGGCGCGTGCGTTGTGCGCTCCGATGCCGGGAAGCAGCACGCTTTGCCACGGCGTCATGACGAGGCGGCCATCGCCGTGCCGTGCTGCGAAGGAATCGGCGAGATCGGCGAGCGCGTCGAGCGTGGCGGCGTCGAGGCGTCCGAGTGGTGTCTGCGCGCCCGCATACCACGTCGCGCGCTGCGGTTCCTCGTGCGCGCCGAGACGCAGCGAGGCATCGGCGGGGGCGCGTCGCCAGTGCGTGACGTCCGTGTCGAAATTCAGTGCATCGAGAAAATGCGCCACGCCGACGCGCGCGAGCAGATCGCGCATACGGTGCTCTTCCGGCGTCGCGAGCGCGAGAAAGCGGCGCAGCACCGTCGTCACGAATGCGACGACATCGCCGCGCGCAATCGCGCCGGACGCGGGCGCGTCGGCGGCGCTGCGCGGCATCGTGCCCGCGAGGCCGAACGCGTAGCGCGCGCCGTCGTCGATGGCGGCAAGCCACAGATCGTGCGGATGACCGAGCATCGCGAGGCGCTCGCCGCCGTCGAGTTGCAACGCGAATTTGGGCGACAGCGCATGCAGCGCGGCATCGGCCTGCAGCGCCTCGACGATGCGCGCGGCGAGCGCACGCGTGCGCTCGCTCGCGAGCGGGCTCAGCATGACGTTGCGGATGTCGTCGCCGCTCGCGGCCGCGGGACCGAGACCGGCGTCGCACGCGATTTCGACGAGCGTGGCGTGGGCGTCGTCGCGAATGCCGCGCAGTTGCAGATTCGCGCGATTGGTCACTTCGATCACGCCGGAGCCGCACGTCCGCGCCGCGTGCGCCACGGCCCGCGCGGCGTGCGCGCTCAGTTCGCCGCCCACAAGACGCAGGCGAGCGAGACCGCCATCGCGCGCGGGCACGATGCGCATGAGCCCCGGACACGCGGATGCGCGTGGAGCGGTCGCGGACGCTGAACGGTCGGACGAAGTCAAAAGCATGGCCCAAGGGCTTCGCGCGTCATGAGCGAACCGGTACACCCCGCCCGGTCGGCGTCGCGCGAATGCGGTGAATCGGCAGGTCTCTTGGCTGGCAGGTCTTCATTCGCGCCGGCCTTCCCGGTAAAAACCAGTGGCAGTGGAGCGCGGACTCGCTGCGTACAATTGCGGGGGCAGCCACAGTTTGCTGTGTTCCCTCTTAGGCCTCGATTGCGAGGCACCGACGGACCTGTATTATGCCCGCTTTTATCATCGTTCCGGCCGCCTGCAAGCCTTGCGGCGCGCATCCGGAGCATCAGGAAGGAGACGCCGCATGTCGATCTGGCTGACCGTCGTGGGTATCGGCGAGGACGGCTGGCACGGCCTCTCCCGCACCGCGCGCCGCGCGCTCGCAGAGGCGCACTCGATCCATGGCGGCGAGCGCCATCTCGCGTTCCTGCCGGCGCGCATCGCCGCGCGCCGCGTGCCGTGGCCCAAGCCGTTTTCGCTCGATGCCGTGCTCGCCGAGCGCGGCGGCGCCGGCGCGCGTGTCTGCGTGCTCGCGAGCGGCGATCCGATGTGCTTCGGCGTCGGCGCGACGCTCGCGCGCGAAGTCGCCGACGGCGAAATGCGCGTCATTCCCGCGCCGTCGTCGTTGTCGCTCGCAGCGGCGCGCCTGCGCTGGGCGCTGCAGGACGCGGCGTGCATATCGCTCGTCGGGCGGCCGGTGGCGTCGCTGCTCGCGAGCGTGCATCGCGGCGCGCGTCTCCTCGTGCTGAGCGCGGACGGCACGACGCCCGCCGCCGTCGCCGCGCTGCTGACCGCGCGCGGTTTCGGCGCGAGCCGCATGACCGTGTTCGAGCATCTCGGCGGCGCGTCCGAGCGCCGTATCGACGAACGCGCCGACGACTGGCGCGAGCCGCAGGTCGCCGCGCTCAATCTCGTCGCGATCGACTGCCGCACGCACGCGGGGCATGCGGGACCGCCGCTCACGCCGGGACTTCCCGACGACGCCTATCGCCACGACGGCCAGCTCACCAAACGCGACGTGCGCGCCGTGACGCTCGCGCATCTCGCGCCGCAGCCGGGCGAATTGCTGTGGGACGTGGGCGCGGGGTGCGGCTCGATCGGCATCGAATGGATGCGCGCGCATCACGCGTGCCGCGCGATCGCCATCGAGGCGAACGAGAGCCGGCAGCGTCTCGTCGAATACAACCGCGATGCGCTCGGCGTGCCCGCGCTGCAACTCGTGAAGGGCGAAGCGCCCGCCGCGCTCGACGGCCTGCCCGCGCCCGATGCCGTGTTCATCGGCGGCGGGCTGACCGCGCCCGGCGTGCTCGATGCGTGCTGGTCGCGTCTGCGTCAGGGCGGACGGCTCATCGCCAACGCGGTCACGCTGCAAAGCGAAATGGCGCTCGTCGAATGGCGCACGCGACACGGCGGCGAGCTGACGCGCATCGGCATCGCGCAGGCGGAGCCGCTCGGCAGCTTCGATACCTGGCGCCCGGCGCTGCCGATCACGCTGCTGCACGCGAGCAAGGCCTGATGCGCGACGAATCGCCCGAGCAGCCCGCGCCCCTTCGCAGCGGCTACACTTCCGGAAGCTGCGCGACCGCGACGAGTCTCGCGGCCGCGCGTCTGCTGCTGCTCGGCGAAACGAGCGAGCGCGCGGAAATCGTGCTGCCGAAGGGCCAGCGCGTGACGATGTCGCTCGCCTTCTGCAGGCGCGTGCTGGCGTCGGACGACGAAGCCGAAGCCGGCGTCATCAAGGATGCCGGCGACGATCCCGACGTGACCCACGGCGCGCTCGTGTTCGCGCGCGTGCGCCTCGCGGCCGAAGCGGGCGTGCGCTTCCACGCGGCAGAAGGCGTCGGCACCGTGACGCGCGCGGGACTGGCGCTCGCGATCGGCGAGCCGGCGATCAATCCCGTGCCGCGCAGGATGATGACCGGGCATCTGCAGGCGCTCGCCGCGGACATCGGCTTCGGCGGCGGCTTCGAAGTGAGTATCGGCGTGGAAAACGGCGAGGCGCTCGCGCTGAAGACGATGAATCCGCGCCTCGGAATCGTCGGCGGGCTGTCGATACTCGGCACGACCGGCATCGTCAGGCCGTTTTCGTGCTCGGCGTATATCGCGTCGATTCATCAGGGCATCGATGTCGCGCGGGCGAACGGTTATCGCCATATCGCCGCGTGCACCGGCAACCAGAGCGAGGACGCCATGCGCGCGCGCTACGGCCTGCCGGATATCGCGCTGATCGAAATGGGCGATTTCGCGGGCGCCGTGCTGAAGCATCTGCGCCGGGCGCGCGTCGACAAGCTGAGCCTGTGCGGCGGCTTCGGCAAGCTGTCCAAGCTGGCGGCGGGGCACATGGACCTGCACAGCCGCAACTCGAGCATCGATTTGCCGCTGCTCGCGCTCTGGGCCGCGGATGCGGGCGCGAGCGCCGCGCTGCAGGCCGCGATCCGCGCAGCCAACACGAGCCAGGAAGCGCTGGCGCTGGCACGCGCGCAAGGCATCGCGCTCGGCGATATCGTGTGCCGGCGGGCGCGCGGCGTCGCGCTCGACGTGCTGCCGCCGGGCATCGACGTCGAGACGTTTGCGATCGACCGGCAGGGCAATATCGTCGGGAGCGCGGCATGACGCGCGTGCTTCTGCTCGGCGGCACCGGCGATGCGCTCGCCATCGCGCGCGGCCTTCCCGCCGCGCACGTGTACAGCCTCGCGGGCCTCGGACGGGTGCCGGCCGATCTGGCGTGTTCGGTGCGCGTCGGCGGTTTCGGCGGCATCGACGGACTCGTGCGCTATCTGCGTGCCGAAGCGATCACGCTCGTCGTCGATGCGACGCATCCGTATGCCGCGCAGATGAGCCGTCACGCCCACGCCGCCTGCGCGATTGCGCGCGTGCCGCTCTGGGCCGTGCGTCGTCCGGCGTGGCAGCCGCAGCCAAGCGACGACTGGCGCGAGGCGGCGGACTGGCAGGCAATCACCGCGCGCATCGAGCCGTTTCGGCGGCCGCTCTTCACGCTCGGGCGCGAGCCGCTTGCGCATCTGGACGAAATCCCGCCGTCTCAATACTGGACCGTACGCTGCCTCGAAGCGCATCCGGGGAACGAGCGCGCAACTATCGTCGATGCGCGCGGCCCGTTCGATCTCGCGGGCGAGCGCGCCCTGTTCGACGACGCGCGCATCGATGTCGTCATCAGCAAGAACAGCGGCGGGCGCGCGACAGAGGCGAAGCTGGCGGTCGCGCGCGAGCGGCGCTTGCCGGTCGTGATGCTCGCGCGTCCCGTGCTCCCCGGCGCCGGGCGCATCTTCGACGATGCCGCGAGCGCCCTCGACACCCTCCGACACTGGCTCGAATCGAACTCCGAAACATGACCGTCTACTTCATCGGCGCCGGACCGGGCGATCCGGAACTCATCACCGTCAAAGGGCAGCGGCTCGTCCGCACGTGTCCCGTGATTCTCTATGCCGGCTCGCTCGTGCCGAAGCAAGTGCTCGACGGGCATCGCGCGCAACAGTGCGTCGATACGGCGGAACTCGATCTCGACACGATCGTCGCGCTGCTGCGGGATGCTCACGCGAACGGCCAGGACGTGGCGCGCGTGCATTCCGGCGATCCGTCGCTGTACGGCGCGATCGGCGAGCAGATGCGCAGGCTCGATGCGCTCGGCATTCCGTATGAAATCGTGCCGGGCGTGACGGCGGCGGCGGCGTCGGCGGCGGCGCTCAGACGCGAGCTGACGCTGCCCGGCATCTCGCAGACGGTGATCCTCACGCGCTACGCCACGAAGACGCCGATGCCGCCCGGCGAGTCGCTCGCGGATCTGGCGCGCCATCGCGCGACGCTCGCGATTCATCTCGGCGTGCGCCATATCGAGCGCATCGTCGCCGATCTTCTGCCGCACTACGGCGCGGCTTGCCCGGTCGCGGTCGTGTTCCGCGCGAGCTGGCCGGACGAGGCGCGCGTCGAGGGCACGCTCGCGGACATCGCGTCGAAAGTGCGCGCGGCGGGAGTCGAGCGCACGGCGATGATTCTCGTCGGCCGCGTGCTGGACGCCGAAGGCTTCGCCGATTCCACGCTCTACGGCGGCGACTGAGCACGCCATGCGCGATCTCGACGCCGTGTTCGCCGCGCTCGCGAAATCCGCGTTCCGGCGGCGCTTCGCGCTCGGCGTGCGGGAAGGCCGATATCTACGGGAGAAGGGCGTGGAGACGGTGCTCGCGCAAGCGCAAGTGTTGATCGGCAAGCGCCTCGCGCCTCAGGCGCCGCCGAACGACGGGAAACAGACGCCGTTTCGTGGGCATCCGGTGTTCATCGCGCAGCACGCGACGGCGACGTGCTGCCGCTCGTGTCTCGCCAAATGGCACGGCATCGCGGCGGGCAAGGCGCTCGATGAAGCAGAGCGCCGGCATGTCGTCGATGCGATCGAGCGGTGGCTGCGGGCGCAGCCTTTGCCGCTGGCGCCGGCCCCGTCGGACCCTGCGGACGCGAATCCGCAGCGCGAACTGCCGTTCTGAGCCGCCTTTCGCGCGTCAGTGCGGGCGGCGCGCCGCCGCCGCGCTGCGTCCTTTGGCCCGCCGCGCCAGCATGTTCAGGCCTTCGACCAGCGCCGAGAACGCCATCGCCGCATAGATGTAGCCCTTCGGCACATGCGAGCCGAACCCTTCGGCGATCAGCGTCATCCCGATCACGAGCAGGAAGCCGAGCGCGAGCATGACGATGGTCGGATTGCGTTCGATGAAGCGCGACAGCGGCCCCGCCGCGAACAGCATGACGGCGACCGCGGCGATCACCGCCACGAACATGATCGGAATGTGCTCGGTCATGCCGACCGCCGTCACGATGCTGTCGATCGAAAATACGAGATCGAGCAGCAAAATCTGGCCGATCGCCGACATGGGCGTCAGACGCCTGCCGGTATCGCCGGCGGCGTGCTCGTCGGCGTCGTGGGTGACGTGATGGCGGATTTCCGTCGTCGCCTTCCACACGAGAAACGCGCCGCCCGCGATGAGAATCAGGTCGCGCCACGAAAAGCCGTGCCCGAACGCTTCGAAGATCGGCGTGGTCAGCCGAACGATGAGCGCGACCGTGCCGAGCAGGCCGAGTCGCATCACGAGCGCAAGCGCGATGCCGATGCGCTGCGTGCGCGCCCGGTGCTCCGCCGGCAGCTTGTTGGTCAGAATCGAAATGAAGATGAGATTGTCGATGCCGAGCACGACCTCCATCACGACGAGCGTCGCGAGGGCGGCCCAGGCGGCGGGATCGGCGAGAAGGGCGACGAGATAGTCCATGTTGGTCGGGGCGTTCGTGGATGCGAGGCGTGATGTTAGCCTGATCGGCCGCGTAAATGTAAGGAACTTGAAAACATCATAGGAGACAAACCTTCGAGTTCCTGCGGCAATTTTGCCTGCCGGTAATGACCAGTTACGAATTATGGCGGATCAGCCACAAATGCCGGATTTGAAAAGCATTTTTACGTCTATTCCGATGCTGCGCCGCAGCGTTTACGGGTAAACTCGTATTCTTTCGTGCTGCGTGTACGCGGCCGCCGTCCAACCTCCTGCATTGCAGGAACGAAACCCACGTCAAGCCGCATGCAGGGAAAATCTCAACGTCTCGTCGAGCTGGACTTCTTCCGGGGGCTGGTGCTGCTCATCATCGTCGTCGACCATATCGGCGGCAGCATGTTGTCGCGCTTCACGCTGCACTCGTTCGCGCTGAACGACGCCGCCGAAGTCTTCGTGTTCCTCGGCGGGTTCGCCACGGCTACCGCTTATGTGTCGCTCGCCGAAAAGCGTTCGGAAAGCGCGGCGCGCAGGCGTTTCGTGAAGCGTGCGTTCGAGCTCTATCGCGCGTTTCTCGTCACTGCCGCGCTCATGCTGATCGCGTCGTTCCTGCTGCGGCCCTTTTTCGGCCATGCGCCGAATCTCGCGCTGCACGATCTCGACAGCCTGATGTCCGAGCCGGTCGCCTCCATCGCGCAGATTCTCACGTTCGAGCGCCAGCCGTATCTCGCCGCCGTCCTGCCGATGTACGCGCTCTTCGCGCTCGCCGTGCCGCTCGTGCTGCCGCTCGCGCGCAGCAAGCCGTGGCTGCTGCTGGGCCTGAGCCTCGCGCTGTGGGCGTTCGCGCCGCAGATCGGCGAGTACATGCCTTCCGTCGACGACAACCTCTGGGACTTCAACCCTGCCGCGTGGCAACTGATGTTCGTGCTCGGTGTGCTGGCGCGCTGCCAGCCGGTCTACCAGCGCGTGAGTGCGCATCGGTTCGGCTGGATCGTGAGTGCGGGCGCGGTGGCGTTGATCGCCGGCATGGCGTATTACAAGCTGCTCGTGCTGCCGCCGGTGCTGGACAGCGCGCTCAAGCGCGATCTGGCGGGACCGCGCGTCGTCAATTTTCTGGCGATTGCGTGGATCGCGGCTAATCTCGCGCGCTACGGCATCGTGAAGGAAGTCGCCACGCGCCTGCCGTGGGTCGGCGCACTGGGACGCGACGGCATGGTTTCGTTCGTCGCGGGCACGGTGATTTCGCTGAGCGTCGACTCGATCCTGTTCACGCTGACGAACGGCCTCATCAACGTGCCGGCGGGTCTTGCCGCCGACGCCATCGCGATCGGTGCGCTGCTCGCCGTGCCGCATGTGCATCGGTCGGTCACGACGTGGCTGGGCACGCGCCGGCCGGCACCTGCGCCGGCGCCCGTCGTGGCGCGCGCGGCGATTGCGGCCACGGACCGTCGCGCTCGCGTGGTGCGTTGATATCGGCTTTATCGGGCCTGAAGGCGGGCAGAGTTTTGCCCGCTTTTTTACGCACTGAATTCGCAACTAACGGTCAATTCCTCCGGTTTCCTTCGATTCGGAGAGAGCCGTTTCGGAGCGAACTTCCGCTGCGATGCTCCTGTTTCGCAGCACCGATGCTCAGGACGGAAAACCCGGCCCGACGAGAAGGCACAAGACTTGCCTCCGGTTTGGCAATTACGACAAAAACGGTCCTGCCATGCTCAAACTTGCCATTCTCTTCGCGATCATCTCCGTCATCGCCGGTCTCTTCGGCTTTACGCGGGTGTCTTCCGGCGCCGCGGGCATCGCGAAGATCTGTTTCTTCATCTTCCTGATCTTGTTCGTCATCTTCCTGATCGTCGCGATTACAGCGGGGTCGCTCGTGCTCTGAAGGCTCTGAGTTACGAGAAAAGGGCGCGAAGAAGCCGCGAACGGGCGCAGAGGGAAAGCCGCGAAAACGATACTTCATCCGCGTGCTTCCTCGCATCGACCCGTGTGCCGCGAGGGTGTTACATTGCCCGAGGAGACATTCACGCGACGGCAGGCGGCGTTTCGCCCGAGCCGTCGGCGATGAATCGAAAAGGAGGAAGGCGATGCAGCATGCCATCGGCGCGGCTTTGCAGACTGCACAGTTCGACGTGATCCGCCACTCGCACGAGCGTTCGGCGACCTTCGGGCTGTTCGAGACCATGCGCCCGGACTACGCCGTCCTGTCCGGCGCGGAACTCGCGGTCAGGCTCGCGCAAAGCCGCACGCTGTTCGCGCACGCACTGCCGGTCATGGAGACGCTGTACGCGCAGATCGCCAACACCCACAGCATGATCGCGTTGACCGACGCGAGCGGGCTCATCCTGCATTCGCTCGGCGACGACGATTTTCTCGCCCGCGCCGAAAAAGTTGCGCTGCGGGCCGGCGCGGTGTGGAGCGAGGAGCATCAGGGGACGAACGCGATCGGCACGACCATCGCGGAGCGCACGGCCGTCACCGTGCATGGCGACCAGCACTATCTGCGCGCCAATCACTTTCTCACGTGCTCGAGCGTGCCGATCCTCGACCCGCACGGCAATCTCTTCGGCGTGCTCGATGTTACCGGCGACCGTCGCGGCTATCACCAGCACACGATGGCGCTCGTGAAAATGTCCGGTCAGATGATCGAGAACCGGCTGATCGCGAGCGCATTCGACGAAAAGCTGTGCATCCGTTTTCATAGCCGGCCGGAGTTTATCGGCACGCTGATGGAAGGCATCGCCGTATTCGATCTCGATGGACGGCTCCTCAGCGCGAACCGCAGCGCCCAGTTCCAGCTCGGGATCGAACTCGGACGTCTGCGCGCACAAACGCTGGAGGCGCTCTTCGGCGCAGGCGTCGATGCGCTCATCGCGCGCGCAGGCGAGGCGCCGGTCCGGCTCGACCTGCATAGCGGCGTCGGCGTGTTCGCGAGCATCGAGTTTCATGCGCGCCCGGCACCGGGCGTGCCGCACGCGGGAAATACGGCGAACGCGCTCGCCGTGACCGGCAAGCCGTCTTCATCGAGCCTCGCCGAACTCTGCACCGGCGACGCGCGCATGCAGGACGTTGTCGCACGCGTGCGGAAAGTCATCGGCAAGAATATCCCGATTCTGATCGGCGGCGAAACCGGCGCGGGCAAGGAAATGCTCGCGCGCGCGATTCACCGCGACTCGCCGCGCCATGCGGGGCCGTTCGTCGCGGTGAACTGCGCGTCGTTGCCGGAAACGCTGATCGAATCCGAACTCTTCGGCTACACGCAGGGCGCGTTCACCGGAGCGGCCAAGCGCGGCGCGATCGGGCGCATCGCACAGGCGAACGGCGGCACGCTCTTTCTCGACGAAATCGGCGACATGCCGCTCGCGATGCAGAGCCGTCTGCTGCGTGTGCTGCAGGAACGCGTCGTCGAGCCGCTGGGCGCGGCGCGCGCGGTGCCGGTCGATTTCACGCTCGTCTGCGCGAGCAATCGCAAGCTGCGCGAATGCGTCGCGCAAGGGGCGTTTCGCGAAGATCTGTACTACCGCATCAACGGCCTTTCGGTGACGCTGCCGCCGCTCGCCGAGCGCACCGATCTGCACGCGGTCGTCGACAAGATGCTGCGCGACGAGTGCTTCGCCGGGCGCGCGGTTGGCATCGACGACGACGTGCTCGCGCTGTTCGCGCGGCATCCGTGGCCGGGCAACTTCCGCCAGTTGAGCAACGTGCTGCGCACGGCCTGCGCAATGCTCGACGAACACGACACGCATCTGCACGTCGAGCATCTGCCGCACGATTTTCTCGACGAACTGGGCGAACGCGTTCAGGAGACGCAGGCGCCCATGCTCGCCGGCGGCGCGCGTCTCGTGGACATCGAGGCGGGCGCCGTGGCGGCGGCGCTCAAGGCGCACGGCGGCAACGTGTCGGCGACGGCGCGCGAGCTTGGCGTGTCGCGCACGACGGTGTATCGCAAGCTGCGCAGTCAGTCGCCGAGCGATTTCGCGTCCGTTCCCGGCGCGGGCAAGGCGCCGCTGTGATCCTTCAGTCCGACGCCGGTGATCTTCAGCCGGCGCGCTTCGTTTAGCAGCCACATCAGCTTGAACGCGGCGGCGTCGTAATCGAGGCCTTCCGGCCGCACATTCGAAATGCAGTTGCGCTCCGCGTCGCTGCGCCCGGTGCGCGGCGCGTAGGTCACGTAAAGGCCGAGGCTGTCGGGTGAACTGAGCCCGGGCCGCTCGCCGATCATCACCACGACGATCTTCGCTCGTAACCTTTCGCCGATGCCGTCGCCCAGCGCGACGCGCGCCTGCGTCGCGATCACGACCGGGCCGACGGTCCATCCTGCGAGTTTCGCGCGCATGCTCGCGAGCAGCGGCGCGACGTGGCGTTGCGCGGCGAAGGCCGACAGACCGTCGGCGGCGACGAAGACGAGTTCGGGCGCGTCTTTCATCGACGCGGCGTGATCGGCAAGACGCGCCGCGCTCGCATCGTCGAGTGTGCGGCCGAGGTCCGGACGGCGCAGATAGTGATCGCGATCGGGCGCGGCGCTGTGCACGTCGAGCGTCTCGAAACCGGCGGCGCGGATGTCTCGTGCAAGCGCGGCGGTGTCGAGCGGCTGATGCACGGCATCGCGTGCCTGCGCGTGCGCGAGCTCGAACGCGAGCAGCGGCGCGGTCGGCAGACTGCTGCCCGCGCGGCCGAGCGCGATGCGCGCGTTCGTGAAGCGCCGCAATGCGTCCCAGGGATCGGTCTCGCTGGCCGGCTTCGTCATGCGTCGATCCAGTCGAGCAACGGTTGCGCGGACGCGCCGGCCGGGCGCGGGAGCAGGGCGCCGCGGCCATCGGTGACGCGCATTTTCGCGAGCCACGCCTCGAATTCCGGCGCGCGCTTCAGGTTCAGCGCGCGGCGGATGAAGAGCGCATCGTGGAACGACGTGCTCTGATAATTGAGCATGACATCGTCCGCGCCCGGCACGCCCATGATGAAGTTGACGTTCGCCACGCCGAGCAGCGTGAGCAGGGTGTCCATGTCGTCCGAATCGGCTTCGGCGTGGTTCGTGTAGCAGATGTCGCAGCCCATCGGCACGCCGAGCAGCTTGCCGCAGAAGTGATCTTCGAGCCCCGCGCGGATGATCTGCCGCCCGTCGTAGAGATATTCCGGGCCGATGAAACCGACCACCGTGTTCGTGAGAAGCGGGCTGAAGCGGCGCGCGACCGCATACGCGCGCGCCTCGCAGGTCTGCTGGTCGATGCCGTGATGCGCGTTCGCCGACAACGCGCTGCCTTGGCCGGTCTCGAAGTACATGACGTTGTCGCCGACCGTGCCGCGCCTGAGCGACAGCGCCGCGTCGTGCGCTTCCTCCAGCAACGCGAGCGACACGCCGAAGCTCGCGTTCGCGCGCTCGGTGCCCGCGACCGACTGGAACACGAGATCGACCGGCGCGCCCTGTTCGATTGCCGCGAGCGTGTTGGTGACGTGCGTGAGAATGCAGGATTGCATCGGCACGTCGTAACGCTGGCGGAAGTCGTCCATCATCGCGAGCAGTTTGCCGATGGCGGCCGGCGAATCGGATGCGGGATTCACGCCGATGACGGCGTCGCCGCAGCCGTAGAAGAGGCCGTCGAGCATCGAGGCGGCGATGCCTTTCGGATCGTCGGTCGGATGATTCGGCTGCAGACGCACCGAGAGATGTCCGGGCAGGCCGATCGTCGTACGGAAGCGCGTGACCACCGGGCGTTTGCGCGCGGCGAGGATCAGGTCCTGATTGCGCATCAGCTTGGAGACGGCCGCGGCCATTTCGGGCGTGACGCCCATCGTGATGCGTTCGAGCGCGGCCGCGTCGGTGCTGTCGGCGAGCAGCCATTCGCGGAATTCGCCGACCGTCAGGTGCGCGACCGGCGCGAAGGCCTCGCGCGAATGCGTATCGACGATGAGGCGCGTCACCTCGTCGTCCTCATACGGAATCAGCGGCTCGTCGAGGAAGGCCGCGAGCGGCACCTGCGCGAGCGCCATTTTCGCGGCGACGCGCTCTTCCTCGGTTCCCGCCGCAACGCCGGCCAGTTCGTCGCCCGAGCGGCGCGGACTCGCCCGCGCGAGCAGCGTCTTCAGGTCGTCGAAACGGTAGCGGCGCGCGCCGATCGTTTCGTGATAGCTCATCGCGTCTCCTTCGCGGCACGAATGCTGCGCGTTCGATCGCAACACTTTAACCGCTTGTCATGCGCGCGGGCGTTGCAGTCAAAAAACCGCCGTGGAAGCCGGACTTCGCCCGCATGCGATACTTGTCCGTTCGGCTCAAGCCTGGAACACCCGTTCACCGTGAAAAATCTGCTCGTTCCCATCGACCGTCTGCGCGATTTCGAAGAAGTCGTCGATGTCCGCACGCCGCTCGAATTCGCGGAAGACCACATTCCCGGCGCGATCAATGCGCCCGTGCTCAGCAACGAGGAGCGCGTGATCGTCGGGACGATGTACAAGCAGGTCTCGCCGTTCGAAGCGACGCGCGTCGGTGCGGCGATGGTCGCGCGCAACATCGCGCAGCATCTCGACACGCTCTTCGCGGACAAGCCGCGCAACTGGCGCCCGCTCGTCTATTGCTGGCGCGGCGGCAAGCGCTCCGGCGCGATGACGACGTGGCTCAACATGATCGGCTGGCAGGCGCGCCAGCTCGAAGGCGGCTACAAGAGCTACCGCCGCGACGTGCTCGGGCGGCTCGTCACGCTGCCCGCGCGGTTTCGCTATGTCGCGCTGATCGGCCATACGGGCAGCGGCAAGACGCGGCTGTTGCACGCGCTGCGCGCGGCCGGCGCGCAGACGCTGGATCTCGAAGGACTCGCCGCGCATCGCGGCTCGTTGCTCGGCGCGCTGCCGGGGCATCCGCAGCCGTCGCAGAAGGCGTTCGATTCGGCGCTTGTCGGCGAACTCGGCGCGTTCAATCCGGCGAAGCCGGTTTTCGTCGAGGCGGAAGGGCGGCGCATCGGCGCCATCACGATGCCGGACGCACTGCTCGCCAGCCTGCACGCGGCGTCGTGCGTGCAGGTGGAAGCGCGGCGCGAAGACCGCATCGCGTTCCTGTTGCAGGACTACGCGCATCTTTTCGACGATCCCGCATCCTTCAAGGCGCAGTTGTCGAAGCTCGTCGCGTTGCATAGCCGGGAGCGCGTGGCGCACTGGCATAGGCTGATCGATGAAGACGCGCGCGCTGCGTTATTTGCGGAACTGATCGACCGCCATTACGATCCTGCCTACGGACGCAGCAGCCGCGAGCATTACGCCGAACTGCCGCACGCGGCGCACGTGCTGTTTCGTCCGAACGATGCCGACAGTGTCGCTCAGGCGCAAGCGCTGCTCGCGCAACTCGCCGAGACGACGCCCGCGCTCTGATCAATCGCCTCTCTCGTTGGAAAAAATCATGACCACACTTCGACAAGCTCGCGGCGCGCCTGGCTGGATCGTGTTCCTGCTGATCGCCGTCGCCGGACTGTTCTATGTGAAATGGTTTCCGTACTACAACCGCGCGTTCGTCGCGGCGAGCCAGCATTCCATCGGCAAGTCGATTCTGATGGGCACCGCCGCGAGCGCACCGGAACCGTCGTGGCAGGCCGCGCTCGATTACGCGATCGCCTACGGCAAGGCGATCTGGCAGGCGATGGTGCTCGGTTTGTTGCTCGGCTCGGCCGTGCAGGCGCTGATTCCGCCGCGCTGGGTCGCGCGGGCGCTCGGCGAGCACAACTTCGGCAGCGTCGTGAACGGCGGACTCATGTCCTTGCCGGGCATGATGTGCACGTGCTGCGCGGCGCCGGTCGTCGCCGGATTGCGCGCACGCGAGGCGGCGCCGGGCGCGGCTGTCGCGTTCTGGCTCGGCAACACGGTGCTCAATCCGGCGGCGCTCGTCTTCATGGGCTTCGTGCTCGGCTGGCAATGGACCGGCTTGCGCCTCGTGCTCGGCGTGCTGATGGTTTTCGGTCTCGGCTACGCGGTGAACCGCATGGTCACGCCCGCGCAGGCCCAGGCATCGCGGGCGGCGCTCGCGAAACTGATCGACGAGGACGTGCCCGGCACCGCGTTTTCGCGCTGGATCAAGATCCTGGGCCGCATGACCTTGCGGCTCGTGCCGGAGTACATCGTGCTGGTGCTGCTGCTCGGCGCGGCGCGCGCGTGGCTCTTTCCGCATATCGGGCCGGACATCGGCAACGGCATGCTGTGGATCGCCGTGTTCGCGGTGGCCGGCACGCTCTTCGTGATTCCGACGGCGGGCGAAGTGCCCATCATCCAGGCGATGCTGTCGCTCGGCATGGCGGCCGGTCCTGCGGGCGCATTGCTGATGACGCTGCCGCCGATCAGCGTGCCGTCGCTCGCGATGCTCGGGCGGTCGTTTCCGCCGCGTGTGCTGGCGTTCGTGACGGTTGCGGTGATCGCGTTCGGGATCGTGAGCGGCGTGATTGCGGCGGCGTTGTTCTGAGCGCGCCCGGGCGGCGTCAGTGAAGCGCCGCTCCCGCCCGGATCAACAGCTTGAACGGCAGCGCGAGCAGCATCGCGCCGCCGACGCCCGCGAACCACAGCGCGACGAACCAGAACATCTTCCGCGCGCGCTCAATGGTAGTGATGTTCGCCATGGCGCACCTTTCCTCTGAAGACCCAGTAGCCGAGCATCGTGTACGCGACGATCACCGGCAGAATCACCGCCGCGCCGACGATCGTGAATAGCTGGCTCGAACGGGGCGCGGCCGCATCCCAGATCGAGACGCCCGGAAAAATCTCGTGCGGCGAAATGCTCGCGACGAGTCCCGCATAGCCCAGCAGCACGAAACCGAGCGCCACCGCGAAGGGCCGCTTTTCGCGGCGCGACTGGATCGAGCGACGCATCGCCCACGCGCACGCGATGACCAGCACCGGCACCGGCAGCAGCCGATAGAACAGCGGCGAGTCGAACCAGCGCGACGCGATATCCGCGTCCAGCAGCGGCGTCCAGACGCTGACGACAGCGATCGTCGCAAGCTGCAGCACCGTGAGCGGCCACACGACGCGATACATCCGCCGTTGCAAGTCGCCTTCGGTCTTCGCGATCAGCCAGCACGCGCCGAGCAGCGCATAGGTGACGACGAGCGCGCCGCCCGTGAAGATCGAGAACGGCGTGAACCAGCCGAAGGCGTCGCCGGAGAAGCGGCCATCGGCGACGGGAATGCCGCCCAGAAACGCGCCGAGCGCCACGCCCTGAAAGAAGGTCGCGCCCGCCGATCCGCCGATGAACGCGAGATCCCACATGTGCTTCGTGCGCTGTGCCTTCGCGCGGATCTCGAACGACACGCCGCGAAAGATCAGGCACACGAGCATCAGCACGAGCGGCAGATAGAGCGCGGACAGCACGGTCGAGTAGACCATCGGGAACGCGGCGAACAGTCCCGCGCCGCCGAGCACGAGCCACGTTTCGTTGCCGTCCCAGACGGGCGCGACGGTGTTCATCATGACGTCGCGATCGTGCTGGTCCGGAAAGAACGGAAAGAGAATGCCGATGCCCAGATCGAAGCCGTCGAGCACCACGTACAGAAACAATCCGAGCGCGATGATTCCGGCCCATGCAAGTGTGAGGTCCATGTATTCATGCTCCTTCGATGGACTGTTGCGGAAGGCTGAGCGGACGCCGCGCGCTGCCGTCGGAAGCCGGGCCGGACGTCGGCGCGCCGGGCAGCGCCGGACCGTGCCGCAGGAGCTTCAGCAAGTAGTAGATGCCGGTGCCGAACACGATCGTGTAGACGATCACGAATGCAAGCAGCGACACGCCGACTTGCTGCGCCGTGACGGGCGACACGGCGTCGGCGGTGCGCATCACGCCGTAGACGACCCACGGCTGGCGGCCCGCTTCGGTCGTGACCCAGCCGGCGAGCAGCGTGATGAAGCCGGTCGGGCCCATCGCCAGCGCGAATCGATGGAACCAGCGCGCATCGAACAACCTGCGCCTGCGATGCAGCCACCACGCCGCCAGCGACATCACGATCATCAGCACGCCGAGCCCCGCCATCACGCGAAAACTCCAGAACACGAGCGTCGAGTTCGGACGATCTTCCTTCGGAAACTCTTTCAGGCCGCGAATTTCGCCGTCCCAGCTATGCGTGAGGATCAGGCTGCCGAGATGCGGAATCGACACGGCGTATTTCGTCGTCTCGGCTTCCATGTCGGGAATGCCGAAGAGATTGAGCGCGGTCCCGCCTTTCTCGGTCTCCCAGATGCCTTCGATTGCCGCGATCTTCGCCGGCTGATGTTCGCGCGTGTTGAGGCCGTGCGCGTCGCCGACAAGCGCCTGGATCGGCGTCAGGGCGAGCAGCAGCCAGAGCGACATCGAGAACATCTTTTTGATCGCCGGATCGCGCCGGCCTTTCAGCAGATGCCACGCGCCGGTCGCGGCCACGACGAGCGCCGCGACGATGAACGCCGCAATCGCCATGTGCGCGAGCCGGTACGGAAACGACGGATTGAAGATGATCGCGAACCAGTCGACCGGCACGACATGATCGCCTTCGATGCGAAAGCCCTGCGGCGTCTGCATCCAGCTATTCGAGGCGAGAATCCAGAACGTGGAGATGAGCGTGCCGACGGCGACCATCAGCGTCGCGCCGAAGTGCGCCTTCGGGCCGACCTTGTTCCAGCCGAACAGCATGATGCCGAGGAAGCCCGCTTCGAGGAAGAACGCGGTCATCACTTCATAGGTGAGCAGCGGCCCCGTGACGGGACCGGCGAAACTCGAAAAGCCGCCCCAGTTGGTGCCGAACTCGTACGCCATGACCACGCCCGACACGACGCCCATGCCGAACGCGACCGCGAAGACTTTCGACCAGAACAGACACAGTTCCTTGTAGACCGGTTTGCCGGTTTTGAGCCAGGCGCCTTCGAGCACCGCGATGAAGCTCGCGAGCCCGATGGAAAGCGCCGGAAAGACGATATGGAATGAGACGGTGAACGCGAACTGGATCCGCGCGAGATCGAGTGCTTCGGGAGTCGAATGCATGATGACGTGTGCCTTGAAATTCACGCGCGCCCGAGCCTTTCAGGCGTGTGTGTCCTGTGCCGGAGCGAACGTGTAACGGGCCGGAGCTTAGCGCTATTTCGAGAAAGTGTTGCGCTGCGTCAGGTAATTTGCATTGTGCGCAAATGCCGCAGTTTCAAGGGTTTGCGGGCGCTAGCGGGTTGATTTCCCGATATTTTTGAGACACGTCGATCGTGCAGTGCGGCAAGTGCGCGCAGGCGCTTTCGCGACAATCGACCGCACGTTTCCGATGCGTCGCCGGCAAGGTTCGGAAAGAACTTTTACGATCCATGGTCACAAGGCATTCGGTGCGCGCGAGTACCATAATGGCTTTTGAGCACGCGCGCCGCGCGGGCAGGAAGGAGAAGCATCATGCGCCTCGATGACGAAGCGGAAAGTCGGAATGTCGAAGACCGGCGCGGCGGAGGTGGGGGCGGCTTTCGGGTCGGCGGCGGATCGATCGGCATCGGTACCATCATCATCGCGCTCGCGGCGTCGTACTTCTTCGGCATCAATCCGATGACGATCATCAACGGCGCGCAGGTGCTTCAGGGCAACGCGCCGCAGCATCAGGCCGCGCCGAGCAACGCCCAGCCCGCCACCGATCCCGGCGCCGTGTTCGTGCGCCGCGTGCTCGGCAACACGGAGCGCACCTGGCAGCACATTTTCCGCTCGCAGTTCAATCAGGACTATCCGGCGCCCAAGCTCGTGCTTTTCACGGGCGGCACGCAGACTTCCTGCGGCATGGGGCAGGCGGCGATGGGGCCGTTCTATTGTCCGGCGGATCGCAAGGTCTACATCGATCTCTCGTTCTATCGCGAATTGCGCGACCGCTTCGGCGCGGGCGGCGATTTCGCGCAGGCGTATGTGATCGCGCACGAAGTCGGGCATCACGTGCAGAACGTGCTCGGCATCTCGGACAAGGTCGACAGCGCGCGCTCTCGGATGTCGCGCGAGCAGGCGAACGCGCTTTCGGTGCGCGTCGAATTGCAGGCGGACTGTTTCGCGGGCGTGTGGGCTGCCGTCGCGCAACGTGACAATGCGCAACTGATCGAGCCCGGCGATTTCGAGCAAGGACTGACCGCGGCGGCCGCCATCGGCGACGACCGGCTGCAGCAGCAATCGCAAGGACGCGTCGTGCCCGAAGCCTTCACGCATGGCACGAGCGCGCAGCGGCAGCGCTGGCTGCGGCGCGGCATGTCGACCGGCGATGTCGGCCAGTGCGACACGTTCTCCGCGCGCGCGCTCTGAGCCTGGCTCCGCCGCCATGCCGCCGGGGCGACGCCGTTGCATCGCGTGCCGTCGCAGCCCGATTTGCACTATCCTGAAACGTTGCAACGGCAACCGGCGTGTCGCGCTGGCGCATCGGGCTTACAAACGCTGACATCGCCGACGTCTCGAATTTATTAGAATCGCTGGTTTTCCAGGGCGCGGCCGGCCACGCCGCGCCGCGTGGGTCCGCGCGGACCGTCACTCGCACAGCAGCTCTCACGTACCTTCCATGAAGCGAATTCTGATCGTCAAAGTCACGTCGCTCGGCGATATCGTCGAGACGCTACCGGTCGTGTCCGACCTGCGGCGCGCGTTCCCGTCCGCGAAAATCGACTGGGCCGCCGACGCCGCGTTTGCCGACATCATCCGCTGGAATCCGGGCGTCGATCGCGTGCTGAGCGCGCCACTGCGCAAGTTCAAGAAGGCGCGCAACTGGAACGATCTGAAGGAGATCGGCGCGTCGATCGGCGAATTGCGCGCCGAAAAATACGATGCGATCGTCGATATTCACGGCGTCTACAAAAGCGCGATCATCGCGTTCATCGCGCGCGGAAAGCGTCGTTTCGGCTATCTGAACCAGGATCTCGGCGAACGCGGCGCGGCCTTTGCCTACAACGCGCGCTTCGGCCCGCGCCCGCACACCGACGCCTGGCGCGGCATGCGCGTGAGCGTGGCGGACGCGCTCGGTTACCAGTTCGACGAAACGCCCGACTACAACGTGCGCTTGCCGGCGCTCGCGCGCAGCCTCGACATTCCGCGCGGCAAGCCCATCGCGATGCTGTTCCATGCGACTTCCGCCGACGTGAAGAAGTGGCCCAAGGAGCACTGGGGCGAAGTGGGGCGCTGGCTCACCGCGCGCGGCTCTGCGATCGCGCTGCCGTGGGGCACGGAGCGCGAACGCGACGAGGCGCAGACCATCGCCGCGCTCGTGCCGGGCGCAATCGTGCTGCCGAAACTGACGGTCGAGGAGTGCGCGCACTGGATCGAGGCGTCCGAGCTGGTCGTCGGGACGGATACCGGGCTGGTGCATCTTGCGCATGCGTTGCAGCGTCGCACGGTGATGTTGTTCGCGGCGACGTCGCGCGAGCATTTCGGTATCAGCGCGCCGGGGCGTTCGGTGTCTGTCGGCGATCACGGCGCGCCGCCGAATGTGGCGCAGGTTTTGGGCGCGGTCGAGAGCGTGATGGGTGCGCCTGCGAATACGGTTTCCGGCTCGGCCGAGTCCGGCGCAATGGTTCGCTGAATGCCTTGCGCGTTCAAATGTTTATGCGCATAAAACTTTTTATCGAAATATGACAAGCGGTAGAAAAGGTACATTCGATAAAAATATTAGTGCGCTAACGTAAAACTTGCCGCGCGGCCCTTGACGGCGATCGTGTCAAGCATGACGATTACGAAAACACTTAAGAATCGTCCGAAAGATGACCGAAGAAACCGTTCTGGAAGCGAATCGATCGCTGGTCCGCCTGGAAGCTTCAGACGTTCCGCTGGATGTATCGCTCGAATGGGCGATCGTCGCGGGCGACGGCTCGCTGCTGTTCGATAAGGGCGCGGCCGTGCCGGATGCCGTCGCGCGGGATTTCATGTTTCGGCATTTCGAGCCGCATCGCGTGCTGCGCGAGCCCGCGCCGGAGCTTCCCGACGACGAAGCCGCGAGCGACCGCCCGCCGACGCTCGAGGACATCGGACTGACGATCGGGGCGCGGGTCGGTTTGCGCGGCACGGGCGGCACGGGTTCCGCCATGTACGCGAGCCGCGTGATCGGTTTTTCGACGCCGCGCCGCAACGGCGAACGCTCGCTATTCGTGACGCAGCCGCTGATGGCCGGTTTCGATCCGCTCGATCTGGCGGTCGGCGAACAGGTGGATCTGGTCGCGCTCACGGGGCGCGGCGTATTCCGGTTTGCCTGCACGGTCGATGCGACTTGCCGCGAGCCGTTCAACTACGCGGTGTTGTCGGCGCCGGGCGCGATCCGAAGACTTCGCACGCGCAAGTTCGCGCGCATGCCGACGCGCCTCGCCGCGCATTTTTCCGCCGACGGCGATAGCGCAGGCGCGCGACATCTGGGCCGGGTGAGCGACATCAGTCCGTACGGCATGTCGCTGACGGTCGCGCAGCCGACTGCGCATATCGGCGACCGTCTGAAGCTCTCGTTTCAGTTCAATACCGACGGCGTCGACGTGAAGATCGACACCATCGCGATCGTGCGTCATGTCGGCACGCCCGACCCCGTCAATCACAGCGCGGCTTACGGGCTCGAGTTCGAATCGCTCGAACCTTCGCAGCGGATCGCGCTGAAGTCGTTCATGGCGGAGCACAGCTAGAGCGCTGCAGTCGCGGCGCCCGGCGCCGCGCGAATAACGCGGCTCAGTTGCCCGGAAAGCCGTCCGGAAAGAGCCGTCCCAGCGCTGCTTCGAAATGCTCGATCGGCGCGGCGCCGCGCAGTGCGATCGGCGGCGGCGGTTCCTGGCCCGACGCCGGCTCGCGCGACAGCACCGCGAACGGCACGCCGGTCACGCCGAGTTTCTTCGCGAATTCCTCATCTTCGATCACGAGATCGGTGTACGTGCCGTCGTCGAGCGCTTCTTCGAGCATCTCGGGATCCACGCCGCAGGACGCCGCGATATCGAGCAGCGCGTCTGTATCGCCGATGTCGATGCCCTGTTCGAAGTAAGCCTTGAAGATCGCGCGATGCACGAGATCGAAGCGGCCCGATTCGCGCGCGAACATCGCCGTTTCGAAAGCCTTGCGGCTGCGCGGCGCGACGGGCGGCAGACGCATCGACACGCCACGTTCTTCCGCGATCGGGCGAACCGAGTTTTCCCACGTATCGAGGATCTTTTCGTCGTTAGCATCGGGGAGCGGCGTCGGCTCGGGACGCAACTCGAACGCGTGCCAGCGGATCTCGACTGCATCGCCGAACGTGTTGCGGAACTGGTCGAGCACGGGCGTCTCGAGATAACAGAACGGACAGGTGAAGTCCGACCACACGTCGATGTACAGAACGGGCGTGGAAGTCATGTAAGCCTCAAAAGCGAACGGCGCGGATGCGCCGTTGAACGAAATTCGGCGAGCGCCGCGTGCGGGCGGCACTCGCAAAACCGGTATGTTAGCGCGAGCGGCTTTCGCGCGTGTGGTCGCGCGGCACGCATGCTGGGTCAGAAGCCGCCGTCGATCTCGATCCGGCTGCCGTCGAAGAAGCGCGACAAGCGGAACGCGCGCGGATTGACGATCGGTGTGTCGTTCGCGACGAGATCGGCCATCAGCCTGCCCGCACCCGGCCCGATGCCGAAGCCGTGACCGGAAAATCCCGTCGCGATGAACAGACCCGGCATGCGTTCGACGCCCGAGATGACCGGCACGGCGTCGGGTGTCACATCGATATAACCGGCCCACGCCTGTTCGACGCGCGCGTGAGCGAGCGACGGGAAGATGGCGCGGAACTCGGCGAGCGCGGCGGCGTTGAACGACGCGTCGGGCGCCGGATCCAGCGTACGCACCGATTCGAAGAGCGTGGGGCGATCGAGCGGCCAGCGGCGCGGCCGGCGCCACTCATCGAAGAAGCGTGCGTTGAGGCCGAGCTTGATCGAACCGATCTGGCTCTTCAGCGCGGGAAGAAATCTGGCGAACAGGCGAAAGCTGTCCGGCGTGATGTCGTGGAAGCTGTGAAAGGCATTGGCGATGGTATAGCCGCCGTCGAGCCGCTTGCGATATCCCATTTCCCGGTTGCACGCGCTCACGTCGGGGCCGCCTTCGACGGGCGAGGTGCGCATGACCGACGAGCGCACCATGAGCTGCGGCACGTCGACGCCGAGATTGCCCGCGAAATAGCGCGTCCATGCGCCGCCCGCGACGACCACGCTCGCGCAGCCGATGCGTCCGTGCTCGGTGACCACGCTGCTGATCGCGCCGCCGCTCGTTTCGATGCCGCGTACCGCGCACGGCGTCAGCACGCGCACGCCGCGTGCACGCAATGCGGCGGCCATCGCGGGGACGGCGCGTTGCGGTTCGGCGCGGCCGTCGCTCGCGGTGAAGATGCCGCCGGCGAAGGCTCGCGTCGAACCGGACATCAGCGCCGCGGTTTCGTCGGGCGAGACGATACGCGAATCGAGCGCGTCGCGGCCGACGAGTGCGATTGCGCGCGCAAGCCAGGCTTCGTGATCGGCGAGAGCCTGGGCGTCGTCGGCGGCGTACAGGATGCCGCACTCCCGAAAACCCGTATCGATGCCGAGTTCCGCATCGATACGCCGCCAGAGCTTCAGGCTTTCGAGGCCGAGTTCGAGCTCGCGCAGGTCGCGATGCGTGGCGCGGCACCATCCCCAGTTGCGGCTCGACTGTTCGCCCGCGACGTGGCCTTTCTCGCACACCGCGACGGAGAGGCCTTTTTCTGCCAGCGCACGCGCTGTGCTGATGCCGATGACGCCGCCACCCACGACGACGACATCGACGCGTTCGGGAAGGGTTCGGTCTTCGGAGATCTGTTCGGTCGGTGGGCCCATGTCGACAGCGGGTTCTTCAGTTTTCACGTGACGCGTATCGGTCGAATCGCGGGTGGAGGCATGCTAAGTGAATCCCCCGTTTTTGACCATATGAATGCCATGACTTTCGCGCCGCGATTGCCTGACAGCGCGGCGCGAGGCGCCGCAGTGGCTTCGCTGCGCGCCGCCACGCGATCCGTTACGATGCAGAACGACGCGCTCATCGAAACCATTCGGGCGAACGAGACGGGCTGCCTGGGCTGTGTCGGCATCGCGTCGGAAGAACACCGTCATCGGGCGCGCAGGGTGCGCGGGCAGGCACGGCGCGTGCGAATCATCTGGTTTGTGTGTCTCGCGCCCGCGGCATGGCGCGAGTCATTGATCGCAACGTCCACTCATCTCTCGGAGAACTCTCGTGCAAAAGACAGCATCGGTAAAATGGAGCGGCGGCTTCAAGGACGGCAAGGGTTTCATCTCGACGCAGACCGGCGTGCTCAACGAAGCGCCTTATGGCGTCAAGGCGCGTTTCGAGGACGGTCCGGGCACGAATCCGGAAGAACTGGTCGGCGCGGCGCACGCGAGCTGCTTCACGATGGCGCTCTCGCTGCAACTCGAGAGTGCGGGCCTGAAAGCCGAAAGCCTGGAAACGAAATCGACGGTCACGCTCGAAAAGGTCGGCGACGGCTTCTCGATCACCGCGTGTCAGCTCGACCTGAAGGCGAAGATCCCGGGCGCGGACAAGGCCGCGTTCGACAAAGCCACGCAGGCGGCGAAGGAAGGCTGCCCGGTGTCGAAGCTGTTCGCGGGCAACGCGAAGATCACGCTGAACGCGGAACTGGTTTCCTAGACGCAACTTCGTGGCGCGCATCAGGGCGCGCACCACGCACAGCCAACCGAAGCGGACGGGCATCTCACCCGTCCGTATTTTTTTGCCGCGTGAGTTTTTCGATCACGAGGCGCGCCGGCGCGGTCAGCGCGGATCCCTTGCGCGCCACGACGCCGTATGGCTCCGTACGCGAGGGCATTGCGGTCGCGAGCTGCCTCGCGAGTCCGTGCGGCGCGGAAGGTCGCCAGGTCGAGCGGCATCATCGCGACGGCGCGCTGCTGATCGTGTCGTGCCTGCCGCGCCGCCTCCACGTCCGCGAGGGCGGCAGCGAACGAAAGCGCGCTAGCGCCCCTGGCCGTTCTTGCGGGCTGCCTTGTGCGCATACATCTTGCTGTCGCTCGAGGCAAGCAGGTCGATCACCGACGCATGCCGCGCCGCTTCGAACTGCGTCTGCCCGACGCTGAAGCGAATCTGATAGCCGCGCTCGGCAGCCGTGTCGCTCGCCGCCAGCGCAAGACGCAGACGTTCGAGCGCGTGGCGCGTTTCGTCGTGGCCGGCGTCGGTCAGCAATGCGACGAACTCGTCGCCGCCGAGACGGCCGATCACATCGCTTTCCCGCAACGACTCGCGCAGCGCGGCGGCAAAGGTCGCGAGCGCGCGATCGCCTTTCGCGTGGCCGAAGGTGTCGTTGATGCGCTTGAAATCGTCGAGATCGAAAAACAGCAGCGATGCGTCGCGGCCCACGCGTTTGCAGACATTCAGCGCATGCTGCGCGAGCGCCTCGAAGCCGCGGCGGTTGGCGATCAGCGTCAGTTCGTCGACCGTCGCGAGTTCGATCGCGGCGATCTCCTGCTCGGCAATATGCGCGAGATCGCGCAACAGGCCGAGCGCTTCGCCATCCAGCGCGCGCGGGCGCGTGTCGATCACGCAGAGCGTGCCGAGCTTCGCGCCGTTGGGCACGACGAGCGGCTGCCCCGCATAAAAGCGGATGCCCGGATCGCCGGTCACGAGCGGATTGTCGTTGAAGCGGACGTCCGCGCGGGCGTCGGGAATCATGAAGACGTCGTCGTGAAGAATCGCGTGTCCGCAGAAGGAAATGTCGCGCGACGTCTCCTGCGCGCTCAGGCCCGCGCACGACTTGAACCACTGGCGGTTCTCGTCGATCAGGCTCACGAGCGCGATGGGCACGTCGAACACGCGCCGCGCGAGACGTGTCAGACGGTCGAAACGTTCCTCGGGCGGCGTGTCGAGAATCTTGAGCGTGCGCAGCGTGGCGAGGCGAGCGGGTTCGTTGCTGGGTATCGGTGCGACGAGCATGGGTCTCCGGTTTCTGGCGTGGCCACTGAGCGCATTATTCTCCGACAATTACGCGTTTCATTCACGCGGACGCACCGGGCGGCGTTTTCGCTATCATGCGGAGGGTCTGCGGCCCTTTGTCACGGCGCTTTCCTCGCACGCCGGCGCGCCCAGCCGGTCCGACACATTCGGCGAGATCGCTGCCATAGCGCATGATCCGACGATCCCACTCACCCGATCCGCCCGGAATGCCGATGAAATTCAAGCTGGACTGGACCTTCATATCCCCGATCGTCGCACTCGTCGTGCTCGGCGCAACCGCGCTCTTTCCGAGCGGCGTTCTGATGGTGCTCGCCGCCATTGCGCTGGCGCTCGCCGTGTTCGCGGCCGTGCATCACGCGGAAGTGGTCGCGCATCGCGTCGGCGAGCCGTTCGGCACACTGGTGCTGGCGATCGCGGTCACGGTGATCGAAGTCGCGCTGATCGTCTCGGTGATGCTTTCCGGCGGTCCCGAAAAGGCCGGCCTGCCGCGCGATACCGTGTTCGCGGCGATCATGATCTGCAGTTGCGGCATCGTCGGCTTGTGTCTGCTCATCGGCGGCCTGCGGCATCACGTGCAGGACTTCCAGTTGCAGGGCGCGGCCGCCGCGCTCGCCATTCTCTGCGCGCTTTCGGTGCTGACGCTCGTCTTGCCGAACTTCACGAGCACCGTCGTCGGACCGGCGCTTTCCACGTCGCAATTGATTTTCGTCGGCGTGATTTCGCTCGTGCTGTACGTGACGTTCGTATTCGTGCAGACCATCCGGCATCGGGACTATTTTCTGCCCTTCACGCCGGCACTCGCCGTGGACGCGATCGAGGAAGACAGCGCGCCGCACGCGCCGCCGCCCAGCAACGGCGAGGCGTGGACCGCGCTCGGCTTCCTGATGTTGTCGCTGGTCTCGGTCGTCGGGCTCGCCAAGCTGCTGTCGCCGGCGGTCGAGGCGGGCGTCGCGGCCGCCGGCGCACCCGAAGCCGTGGTCGGCGTCGTGATCGCCGCGCTCGTGCTGCTGCCGGAAGGGCTCGCGGCGGTGCGCGCGGCGCGGCTGAACCGCCTGCAGACGAGCCTGAATCTCGCGCTCGGCTCGGCGCTCGCGAGTATCGGGCTGACCATTCCGACAGTCGCGGTCGTGTCGATCGTCATCGGCCAGCCGATCTCGCTCGGCCTCGCGCCCAAGGAAATCGTGATGCTCTCGCTCACGCTGATCGTGTCTGTCATCACGCTCGGCACGGGCCGCTCGACGGTGCTGCAAGGCGTCGTGCATCTCGTCATCTTCGCGGCTTTCCTGTTTCTTTCGGTCGTGCCCTGACGGTGTCGGCGTTGGCGTCGCGGGCCGAGGCGTGTTCATTTGTTACCATTCACGCTTTTCGGCGCGCCCGCGCCACGTCTCACCGCTACATCGAAAGTCCCGAAGGAAAAGCATGTCATTCAAGAAGTCCGCATCGTTCGCCCTGAGTTCGATCATCGCCGCACTCGCCGCCGTTTCGTTTTCCGCGCAAGCCAAGGAAATCACGCAGATCCGCTTCGCCGTCGATCCTTCCTATCCTCCGTTCGAATCCAAGCAGGCCGACGGCAAGCTCGCCGGCTTCGACATCGACCTCGGCAATGCGCTGTGCGCGCAGATGAAAGTCAAATGCGTGTGGGTCGAGAACAATTTCGACGGCATGATTCCCGGCCTCAAGGCGCGCAAGTTCGACGCCGTGCTGTCCGACATGGGCATCACCGAAGAGCGCCTGAAGCAGATCGATTTCACCGATCCGCTCTATGACACGCACGCGCAACTCGTCGCGCGCGCGGGCTCGGGCATCCTGCCGACGCCGCAGGCGCTGAAGGGCAAGCGCGTCGGCGTGGAGCAGGGCACCGTGCAGGAGCGTTACGCGAAGCTGAAGTGGGAGCCGCAGGGCGTGACGGTCGTGCCGTACGGCGATCAGGATCAGGTCGAGACGGACCTCGTCGCCGGCCGCATCGATGCAATGTTCACGGATGCCGCGCAGGCCGCCATCGGCTTTCTGAAGAAGCCGCAAGGCAAGCCGTTCGCGCTGGTCGGCCCGATCGTCGAAGACCGCGCGATCATCGGTCCGGGCACGGCCATCGGCCTGCGCAAGGGCGACGCCGATCTGAAGAACGGGCTGAACCAGGCGTTCGTCGAAATCAGGAAGAACGGCACGTTCAAGCGCATCATGGCGAAATACTTCGAGACCGATATCTCGATCCAGTAAGCGCTCTTTTTGGCGCATTCATCCGGAAAGGCATCGCTCGCGGTGCCTTTTCTTTTCGATGAGAGATTTCCCGACGATGCAGGTTCATCATCAGCCTCTCGTGAGCGCGTCGCTCGGCACCGGGCGCGCAATCACGAGCTACGGCTTCGGCCCCGACGCCGGCGACGAGGCGCGCCCCAAGGTCTACATTCAGGCGTCGCTGCATGCCGACGAACTGCCCGGCATGGTCGTCGCGTGGATCCTGAAGCGGCGCTTCGCCGAACTGGAAGCGGCCGGACGACTGGCGGCGCGCATCGTGCTCGTGCCGCTCGCCAATCCGGCGGGGCTGAATCAGCATTGGTTCGGCACGCAGATGGGCCGCTTCGAGATGCGTTCCGGGCAGGATTTCAACCGGCGCTTCCCCGAACTCGGTCCCGAACTAGCGATGCAGCTCAAGCCGCATCTCACCGGCGACGCCGCGCACAACGTCCGCCTGATCCGCGCTGCGCTGCGCGACGCGCTCGCGACGCGCGAAGCCGCGACGGAACTGGAGTCGCAGCGCATCGCACTGATGAAGCTCGCGTGCGACGCGGATCTCGTCATCGATCTGCATTGCGACTGGGAAGCCGTCGCGCACCTTTACACGACGCCCGCGGCGTGGCCCGCGATCGAGCCGCTCGCGCGCTATCTCGGCAGCGAGGCGCAGTTGCTCGCGGATGTTTCCGGCGGCGCGCCGTTCGACGAGGCGTGCGCGTCGGCGTGGCGCTATCTGCGCGGCGCGTTCGCGGACCGTTTTCCGATTCCGCCGGGCGTGACGCCCGTCACGCTGGAATTGCGCGGCGTGCGCGATGTGTCGCACGAGACCGCGGCGCGCGACGCGCAGGCGATCGTCGACTATCTGATGCATGCCGGCATGATCGCGGGCGAGGCGCCGGAGCCGCCGCCGCTGCGTCATGCCGCGACGCCGCTCGCCGGATGCGAATACGTTCATGCGCCGGTGTCGGGCGTGATCCTGCATCGCCGCGAGGTCGGCGACACGGTGCGCGCGGGCGAAACGATCGCGGACGTGCTCGATCCACTCGAAGACCGCCTGACGCCGCTCGTCGCGCAATCGAGCGGCGTGCTCTACGCGCGGCACTGGACGCGGTTCGCGACGGCAGGGATGCTGGTCGCGCGCATCGCGGGCAGCGAAGCGACGCGCACCGGCGACCTGCTCGTGCCCTAGACGCACGCACCGGGTACCATAGATTTTTTTCGCGCGGCGGCATGGCCGGCGCCGCGCTCATCGCACGGAGAATCCCGCCACATGCTGAAGAACATCGACGCGCTGCTCAACGCCGACATCCTGCACGCGCTCTGCGCAATGGGTCACGGCGACGAAGTCGTGATCTGCGACGCCAACTTTCCCGCCGATTCGGTCGCGCGTCAGACCGTGCTCGGCCGCGTGCTGCGTCTCGATGGCGTCAGTGCGCCGCGCGCCGTGCAGGCGGTGCTGTCGGTGCTGCCGCTCGATACTTTCGTCGATCATCCGGCCGAGCGCATGGAAGTCGTCGGCGATGCGCAGGCGCTGCCCGCCGTGCAGCGCGAAGCCCAGAAGGAAGTCGATGCCGCCGAAGGGCGCGCCGTGCCGTTCGCGCCGGTCGAGCGTTTCGCGTTCTACGAGCGCGCGAAGCAGGCGTATTGCGTGATCGCGACAGGCGAGCCGCGCGGTTACGGGTGCTTCATCTTCAAAAAGGGCGTCCAGCTCGCGCCCGACGCGCCACAGCAAAACTGACCGATTTATAAGGGATTACCCTGTTGCTTTTTTGAGAACGTGTTGCGCTGCAGCGTAAAAAGCGTATAGTTAGGGTTATTCCCTAGCTACTTACCCTGAGAGACGCTGATGAAAACCACCGCTCAACAATCCCTGGTCGTTTCGTTCGGTTCCTGGCTGCGTTCGGCGAAGGCGGCAGTGCGCCGTGAGTGGGATCGCGCGCTTCAGCTGCATCTGCAAAACTGCGAAATTCTCGTCGAATCGTATCGCCGCAAGTAAGCGACACAAGCGAGCGACGCACGGCGGTATCCCGGTCGAGCGCATCAAGACAACGCCCCGGAAGCTTCTGGCTTCCGGGGCGTTGTTCGTTGTGGGGCTGACCGCCGCTTCAGATCTTCAACCATGCTGCCATGTCAGCCATGACCGGAGTCCAGTCGCCTTCCGTTTTCTGCCTCAGCACGGTCACGCCATCGATCCACGGCGTGCCCGTTCCTTCGCTGCCCCAGCGCCAGTCGCCCGACGTATTCACCGCCACGCAGGTGCGCTTGCCCATGCACGCCGCCAGGTTGGCCACGCTCGAATCCACCGAGACGACGGCGTCGAGCTGATCGATGCACGCGGCGGTGTCGTCGAAGTGGAAAACGCCAGGTGCGTAGCGAACGACATTTCCCGCAGGCACGCCAGGGTTCGCCTCCAAAGGGTGCTGCAGATTCACGAATTGCACGCGCTCAGCGACAGCGGCATCGAGGACGAGACGATCGATCAGCGCCAGCGGAATGCTGCGGCGCGCAGCCCAGCAACGCATGCCGCTCCCTAATGCGGGCCCATGGCGTTGGGCGCAATCCCAGAATATGCCGATCAGCTTCTTGCCCGGCCGCTGCGCGCGAAGCTGCCGCGACCACTCGGCCGCAAGCGCCTGTTTGCCTGCGGGAGGCCGCAGATACGGACGAAATCGACGAACCGGCGCGCCACCATGTTGGCTCAGCACAGGGGCAAAAAGCAGCGTCGTCTGGAAATCGGGCGCAAACGCTGCGACCTTGGCGCAAATTTCCTCGGGAAACGGAATTCCACGATCCAGCGGACGTTCCGCGCAGATCACTGCGACACCCGGGAGAGAAGCCTGCATGAGGGCGTGGATCTGCAGATCGCAGGTGAGCATAAGGGTGACGCCGGCCGACTGAAGATCGGCGAGCGATGCGCCGAGCAGAAACTGATCGCCGAAGCCCAGTTGATGCGTGATCAGCACGCGCTTGCCACGCAGATCGTGCTCGCCGGACCACACCGGAATGCCGTCGGCGCGATAGCTTCCACTCGCGCCGGCATCCTCGTTTCGCATCGTCCAGAACGGGAAGCCTCTGCGGTCGCCGCGCCTGAGCAGCGCTTCGCCAAGGAGATACGTTGCCTTCGCGACCGCGGCGGGATGCGACGCCGCGGCGATGCGCCTCGCTTCGTCCAGTAGCGTGATGGCGCGTTCCAGATCGCCCGCCATCACGCGGCTGTAACCGAGCTCCAGCTGAACGGTGGCGGGCAACCAGGGCAGCGACTGTTTTTCAGTCACGAATGCGGCCGCTTCGGCATGCCGGCCGGCGAGATTCAGTGCGTGCACTCGCAAGCCAATGAATTCCGGGTCGTGCGGGTCGAGCGCGAGTCCGCGCTCCGTCCACGGAAGCGCGGCATCCTCGTATTTCAGCGCGGCGAGTGTCCGGCAAATCTCCCGGATGATCGGGACGCTCTGAGGCTCGCGTTCGTAACGATTCTCGGCGTCGCGCAGGCGGCTGATGAAGTCGCTGTTCATGCCATCTCCATCGTGCGTGTACAGATATCCGCGCATTGCCTCACGATTTCCGACGAACGACCAATATCCACAGCGTCTCGATATGCCGTATTAACTCTTTCAATACGAATGCCGAATAATCCGCCTTGGATCTGAGTGGCGCGATCGGGATATGTCGTGCGCGAGTTGAAACGGATAGGTGTGAAAAACAGAAGAGCGTCGGCGAACCGGCATTGTTCCATGCAGAGGTCGAGTGCGCGGGCGGCCAGATCGGGATGAAGCGAATCCGCTGCACAGACGGTGACATTTGACAAATCCAGCGTCGAACGATGAGACATTTGATGTGTTAAATGACGAATCGGCCGTCTGGAGTTTAAGTCGTCCAGTGACGTCTAAAATGTGGACAACGAATCATTTGGTGAAAACTAAAAATCTTGACATGTACACGGTGCGCAGTGTTGTCCGACGCGATTCAGCAAGTCGTGTCCTCGTCGATCGATGACCTGAAATTACGCCTTGACATGCAACCAAATGGTTGCATAATGCCTGCATGGATGACGATTCTGTATTCCGCGCTCTCGCTGACGCGAGCCGCAGGCAGTTGCTCGACCGGCTTCATGCCGCGAACGGCCAGACGCTCGCCGAACTGTGCGACGGCCTTTGCATGACGCGCCAGGCCGTGTCGAAACATCTGGGCGTGCTCGAAGCCGCGAATCTCGTGTCGACGCAACGTCACGGTCGCGAGAAGCGTCATTTCCTCAATCCGGTGCCGATCCACGAGATTGCGCAGCGCTGGATCAGCAAGTTCGAGCGTCCGCACCTGGATGCTCTGGCCGATCTCAAACGCACGCTTGAAGGAGACGATCATGACTAGCAGCGCCTTTGTGTACGTCACGTATATCCGGACGACGCCGGACAAGCTCTGGACCGCGCTGACGACGCCCGAGTGGCAGAAGCAATACTGGTTTGGCGTTCATCAGGAGTGCGACTGGAAGGCCGGCTCGGCGTGGAAGATGCTGTTTTCCGATGGCCGCGTCGCGGATTCGGGCGAAGTGCTCGAAGCCGATCCGGGCAGGCGCCTGGTGCTGAAATGGCGCAACGAATTCCGCGAAGATCTGAAGGACGAGGGCTGGTCGCGCTGCACGTACGAAATCGAAGCCCTCGACGACGCCGTCAAGCTCACCGTCACGCACGTGAGCGAGGGCAGAAAGTTCATCGAAGCGGTGTCGGGCGGCTGGCCGAAGATTCTGTCGAATCTCAAGTCGCTGCTGGAGACGGGCGCGGTCGCGCTGGCATCGAAATAGCGGGCCCAAATGAAAAGCGCGCTGTCCTTTCGGACAGCGCGCTTCTTTGCGTCGGACGATGCAGCCGGTCAGATCGCCCAGCCGCCGAGATAGAACACGGCGAGCACGACCGCGATCGCCACCGTGCCGACGTTGAGCTTGCGCCATTCGCCCGCCACGATGCGGCCGATCACGAGCGTCGAGAAACCGAGCATGATGCCCGTCACGATGTTCGCCGACAGCACGATATATACGGCGCAGACGAGGCCGGACATCGTGTCGACGGTGTCGTCGAAATGCAGCTTGCTCACGTTGCCGAGCATCAGCAAGCCGACGTACATCAGCGCCGGCGCCGTCGCGTAGGAAGGCACGAGCGAAGCGAGCGGCGAGAGGAACATCACCGCGAGGAACAGCGCGCCGACAACCGCCGCGGCCAGGCCCGTCTTGGCACCCGCCGCCACGCCGACCGACGATTCGATATACGCCGCCGCCGGCGCGCCGCCGAAGCAGGCCGAGAAGATCGAGCTGAGCGAATCGGCGGTCAGCGCACGGCCGCCGTTCACGATGCGTCCGTTCTGGTCGATCTGGCCCGCCTGGCCGGCCACGGCGCGGATCGTGCCGGTCGCATCGAAGACGGCGGTCATCACGAGGGCGAGGACGCTCGGCAGCACGGCCATCGAGAGCGCGCCCTTGATGTCCATCGCGCCGATCAGCGACTCATGCCCCGGCGCGGACAGCGCCGGCCACGCGAACACGCCGTGAAAGCGCACCGACGGATCGAAGATCAGGCCGATCACCGAGAGGCCCACCACGACGAGCAGGATGCCGCCCGGCACGCGACGGCGTTCGAGGCCGAAGATCGCCGCGAGCCCCGCCACCGACATCAGCACCGGAAACGCCGTGATATGTCCGAGCGACACCGGCATGCCGGGCGCGGGATTCTTGATGATGAGGCCGACGTCGTTCGAAGCGATCAGCAGCAGAAACAAGCCGATGCCGATGCCGGTGCCGTGCGCGACGCCGATCGGCAGATTGCGCAGAATCCACGAGCGCACGCCGGTGACGGAGATCGCCGTGAACACGACGCCCATCAGGAACACCGCGCCGAGCGCGATCGCCGGCGTGAGTCCCTTGCCGAGCACGAGCCCGAAGGCCGTGAACGCGGTGAGCGAAATGGCGCAGCCGATCGCGATCGGCAGGCGCGCCCAGATGCCCATCAGAAGCGAGCCGAACGCGGTCGTGAGACACACGGCGACGAACACCGCGCTGGTGTCGAAGCCCGCCTTGCCGAGCATGCCCGGCACGACGAACACGGAATAAACCATCGCGAGAAACGTCGTGACGCCCGCGACGATTTCGCGTTTCTCCGTGCTGCCGGTCTTTGAAATGCCGAAATAGCGGTCGAGAAAGCCGCCGCTCGCCGTCTGAACGTTTTCCTGACGTTCCGTGGGGGTGATGTCGATGTCGCCAAGCTGCTGGGCGGAGGATTCCAACATGAGCTGCTCCTTTATCAGCACGCTGAAACGGAACACCGTGCGCCGCGCATCAGCACGTCGGGCACTGCGGGTCCATCGTCAGGGTCGTCTCGTATGTAGTTCTGGATGAAGCCGAGTGACGTGCGCTGGCGCTGCACTCGGTCAGGACAGAGACTAGGGGAACAGAACGCGGGGTCCAATCCCATGAAAAACATGCCGGTCATGCCGAGGGGCTTATATGTCGGGAATCCCGCGCGGGGCGGGGCTCCGGCAAATCCGGAAAGGTGCCGGACTAGGGCAAACGCCTAGTCCGGAACAGACCGCTATTTCCAGCGTGACGCGTGTTGCAGCGCGTTATTTGATGGTGCGCGAGACGCCGCGTCCACGCGGATCGGACATCGGCTCGGGCGTGTCGCCGTCGATGCGGATCGCCTGGATGTCACCGTTGAAGCCCTGCATCGTGAACTTGTAGCCTTTGTCCTCGAGCTGCTTGACGACTTCCGGATCCAGCTGATGATACGGCTCCTGGTAGATCGTGTTCACCGGCAGCAACTGATGATGAAAGCGCGTCGCGCCGACGGCTTCGGGCAGCGGCAGGTCGAAGTCGTACACGTTCGTGATCACCTGGAAGATCGACGTGAAGATGCGCGATCCGCCCGGCGTGCCGATCACCATCGCGACCTTGTCGTCCTTCGTGAGGATGGTCGGCGTCATCGACGAGAGCGGGCGCTTCTTCGGCGCGATGGAATTCGCATCGCTGCCGACCACGCCGAACATGTTCGGCACGCCCGGCTTCGACGCGAAGTCGTCCATTTCGTCGTTGAGCACGACGCCCGTGCCTTCCGCGATCACGCCCGAGCCGAAGTAGCCGTTGATCGTGTACGTGTTGGAGACCGCGTTGCCCCACTTGTCGACGACGGAGAAGTGCGTCGTCTCGGCCTTCTCGGGCATCGACGTGCCGAGTCCCGGCTGCACGCTCTTGGTGTCCGAAGGCGTATCGGGATTCACTTCCTGCGCGCGCTTCAGGATGTAGTCGTCGTTGACGAGCTGCGCGACCGGCACCTTGTAGAAGTCGGGGTCGCCGAGATATTGCGCGCGATCCGCGAACACGCGTTTCTCGATTTCGGCCACGAGATGGATGTACTGCGCGGAATCGAGCGGCACGTCCTGGAACTTGTCCTTGAGATCGGCCTTCATCTTGAGCAACTGCACGAGGCCGACGCCGCCCGAGCTCGGCGGCGGCGCGGTGATCACGCGATAGCCGTTCCAGCTCGCGGTGATCGGCTGACGCCACACGGCCTTGTAGTCTTTCAGGTCGCGCGTGGTGATGAGGCCGTGGCCTTCCATCGACTTGGCGATCAGATTGGCCGTCTCGCCTTCGTAGAAGCCTTTCGCGCCTTTATCCGAGATGAGTTGCAGCGTCTTCGCGAGGTCGGGCTGCTTGAAGGCCTGGCCCGACTTCATGCCGCCGAAGTACAGGTCGAAGTTGGTCTTGCCGCCGAAATCCTTCGCGGCGTCGTCGCGCCGCTTGATCAGCTGATCGTCGACGACGAAGCCGTCCTGCGCGTACTTGATGGCGGGCGCGAGCACCTGTTTCCACTTCAGCTTGCCGAAGCGCTTCTGCGCTTCCCACATGCCGTCGACCGTGCCCGGTACGCCCACCGCGCGGTGACCGAACAGGCTCATGCCCTTGATGACCTCGCCCTTCTCGTCGAGATACATGTTGCGCGTGGCGGCGAGCGGCGCGCGTTCGCGATAGTCGAGGAAGTACGGACGATGATCGACGTACAGCGTCATGAAGCCGCCGCCGCCGATGTTGCCGGCTTCCGGATACGTGACCGCGAGCGTGAAGGCGATGGCGACGGCCGCATCGACTGCATTGCCGCCCTGCTTGAAGATCTGCTCGGCGGTGTCGGCCGCGTATTTGTCGGCGACCGCGACCGCCGACGCTTTCAGGACTTGCGGCTGGTCGGCCGTTTTTGCGTGCGCCGGCGTGGTTTCGACGAATCCTGCCGTGAGGAGCGCGGACGCCACGAAGGCGCTCAGCGCGAGGGATCGAAAGCACGGTTGTTTTTTCACAGACATCTCCTACGTTCTCCTTTGTTGCGTGCGACGAAAGATCAAGCGCTTATACCATGCGCAACTTAAAGATCAGGGCATCAGCTGGCCGCCGTTGACATCGATGATCTGCCCCGTGACATAGCGCGACATCGCTTCCGATGCGAGATAGAGGAACGCGCCGCTGCAATCGTCCGGCTCGCCGATGAAACCCATCGGAATGGCCTTGCGGAACGACTCGAGTTGCTCGGGCGTCGTGAAGCGTTCCTGGAACGGCGTCTGGATCACGCCTGGAGCCACGGCATTCACGCGGATACGGTCGGGCATCAGTTCCTTCGCCATGCCCTTGGTGATCGTGCTGACGAAGCCTTTCGACGCCGCGTAGAGCAGCGCGCCCGGGCCGCCGCCGTTACGCGCCGCGACCGACGTCACGTTGATGATCGAGCCGCCGCCGCCCGAGCGCAGCGACGGCAGCGCCGCGCGCGTGAAGGCGACCACCGAGCGCGCGTTGATGTGCATGATTTCGTCGAACAGCTCGTCGGAGACCGAGGCGAGCGGCTCGCGCTTCACGAGGCTGCCCGCGTTGTTGATGAGCACATCGATCTTGCCGAAGCTGTCGACGACCTGCGCGACGGCAGCGTCGATCGCTTTCGAGTCGCGCACGTCGGCGCCGACGGTGATCGCCGTGACGCCGAGCGCGCGCACGTCTTTCGCGACTTCCTCGGCCTTGTCCTTCGAGCTGTTGTAGTGGACCGCGACGTTCGCGCCGTATTGCGCGAACGCGCGCGCCGCCGCTGCGCCGATGCCGGTGCTCGCGCCGGTGATGAGGATCGATTTGCCTTTCAGATCGTGCATGAATGCTCCGTGTGAGTTGGGCTCGCCGCGTCCGCGTCATATGCGCGCCGTGCCGGATTGACACGGCGCCATGGCGGGCGACGCAAGGAAACAGCTTCGACGCCGTCGCAAACGAGAGTATGAAGCGAAGCGCGCTCGCGCGTTATGCGTGGCATCGACGAAAGAGGGCCACAGCATGCCCGATGCGCGGGGCCGGAGCAAGGCCGGAGCAAGACCGGGGCACCATCGGCGGGGGAGTTGTGTCGAATGAAGCGCGGGCAGGGCGCCCGCCATCCATCAAGGAGACAGACAATGGCTTCGCAAGTCGATCCGATCCCGAATGACCGCCGCGGCGTCATTCCGTACATGGCCGTGGCCGGCTGCGCCAGCGCCATCGAGTTCTATACGAAAGTGTTTGGCGCCACCGAAACGTTCCGGATCGACCAGCCGGACGGGCGTGTCGGTCACGCGGAGTTGTCGATCGGCGGCAACGTGATCTACCTGTGCGACGAATTTCCCGACTACGGCACCGTCGGGCCGCTGTCGGTCGGCGGCACGCCGGTGATGCTGCATCTCTACGTGACGGACGTCGACGCCGTTGCGCAGCGCGCCGTCGACGAAGGCGCGACGATCCTGCGCCCGGTCGAAACCCAGTTCTACGGCGACCGCGGCGGCAAGCTGCGCGATCCGTTCGGGCACGTCTGGTGGCTCGGCAAGCGTTGGGAAATCGGAGCCTTGCTGGATAAGGGTTTGCGGGCGCCGTTCAAAAAAAATCAAATTGATTTCCGAAATCAGCCGGTCTTCACCTCGATCCACTGCTGCCCTCTGACGTCTCTGTAAAGGTCCGTCATCGCGGACGATTTGTGTCCGAGCAAGGCTTGCGCGAAGGCCGAACCGCGTGCCTCGGTGTGCATCCGGGCCGCGAGTGAGCGAATTTCGTGGAACGTAGTCGGCGTCGCACCATCGGCCATATCAAGCTCTGCCTTTTCGCGCGCAGCCTGAAAAGCCTGCTGCAGGGAGATCTGCGAAACCGGCTGCCCGCGCTTATTCGAGTACCGATTTTCCGAATAGTGGACAAGAAATCGACTGACGAATCGGTCACGACACTGCGCGACCAGCCCGTCGATTGAGTATGCGCCGAGCGAAACGTCGAGCGGAATCTTCAGTTTCGCCCCTGTTTTTCCCTGCTCGATCCACAGGAACCCGTCCTTCACATTATCGAAGCGCATGCCGATGATGTCGGCCTGTCGCTGCCCGGTCACCAGCGCGAGGAGCATTGCGTTTTTCAGCCACTGCGGCTCAGCCTGCTCGAAGATTTTCCAGAAGTCCGCCTCGGTCATGCGCATGCGGGCGATCTTCACCTTCGGCTTCAGCACGGATTCGACCGGGTTCCGCTCGATCAGACCGTGCGTGATCGCGTCTCGGAAAATGTCCTTCAACCGACTGCGGATGCCGCGCGCCATGGTCGGGCCGCGGTTCTCGGCGGCCTCCTTTATCAGGTCGGCCGCGTCCTTCGGGGTGAACTTGTCGATCGGTTTCGTCGCACGTTCGTCCTGGCGGATGGCGTTGATCTGCGACTTGATGCTCGATGCACTTCGTTTGCCGACGATGTATTCCTTCTCGTATTCGTCGCAGTGCGCGGCGAGCGTCAGGCTTCCCTCAGAGGTAAGCGCGAGCAGGTCGCGCTCGGCGCGCTCCTGCTCCATCTTCATGTTCGCCAGCTTGACCAGACGGATGGCCTTCTGCAGGTCGGTGCCGAGGCCTAGCGTCTTGCCGTTCGTCGGGTTCCGAAACCACAGATACCCGTTCGCGTTCTGATAGAGATTGGCCGGCCAGTTGCGGCGCGCGGCCTGTCGTCTGCGTGCGTTCACAGCATCCTCTCAAGAAGCTCCGCGTCGGCATCGAAGTATTCTGCCTTCGGATCGACGAAGAAGCGGTTTCCGACTTTCTTCGGGTGCGGGCGGATTCGTCCCTCGTGCACCCATCGGTGCAGGGTGTTCTCGTGCGGCTTGTGTTCTTCTCCGAACATCTCAACCGCCCACTGTTTCAAGGGTATCAGTCGGGGCATATTCGTTCTCTCAATGGTGCAAGCGCAGCGCGAACCAGATCGCATAACCGATGGTCATGGCGCTCGGGGAAAGGGCGAGGGCGGCGAGGGTTTTGGGGCTCATGACTGCGGCTCCTCGCGCACGAACATCGCCTTGCCGTTCAGATTCTCTTCGCGGTACGTCTTGAACTTCGATCCGTCCGGCTCCCACACGCCGGCCTCGCGATACCGATCCAACGTTCTGCGCTCAACCTCGCGAGCGAGGGCGATCAGGTCTGCTTTTCTGAACGTCCGAAACTCGTCGTCGGAACTCATCATTTCGAACCGCGCGGCGGCTTCGAGAATTTCTTCGTTGGTCATTTCGGCTCCTTGGCAATGGCGGCGTCGATGGCTTCGCGCGGCGTGTCGAACCAGCGGTCTTTGCCCGAAAGAATGAAGCCGGTGCCGTACTCGCAGATCTGATAAAGCTGATAGCGCCTCACGCCGTCAGCGCCGGATTGCGAGACAATAATTCCTTGCTTGTCCGTGACGAAGGTCAAGCGCTGCGCATCCTTCTCCATCCCCGCGATCCGCTCGCGCAGCGCGGCGATCTCGGTGGAGGGGTGGAGGTAGAGTGGCTCCATGAACGGAAGCGGCCTCGACCAGTGTTCCGGACTGTGTCTCGTAAAACGCCAGCGATCCTCTTTTGCTTCCCTGTAGCGCCACGCTACCGGCTCTTGATCTTCATTCATGGTGAAACTCTCCGTGTAGTTTGGCGGCAGCGGCCGCATAAGCGGCATGAGCTTCTTCTGGACTGTCGAAATATCCGAGCGAGTACTTGACGTTGTTCGCCTGGATCTTTGCGTGAAAACGCTTGGAACCTCGGTGCTGAGTGACGCCCTTGAACCCGATCGAATTGTTCGCTTGGCGCGGCCGGTTCCGATTGTTCTGCGCGACCGTCGCTACCCGTAGATTCGCGATTCGGTTATCGGACTTGATGTGGTTGATGTGATCGATCGTTACTTCGGGCCATTCGCCAGAATGAAGCGCCCAGCAGATGCGATGCTCAAGATAGCGGACCTGCTTTATCACGACGACTCGATAGCCTGTGTGTTTGCGCATCCATCCGGCAGGTTGTCCGCGGCGAATATGTTTCGGGTCAATCCATCTGAGTTCGCCGGTCTCCGGGTCATACGAGAGCATCTTGCGCAGTTCTTCGACGGTGCATGGCGTTCTCATTCGTCGTCCCCGCTAGACTGCCCCTCACTCGCGCCCGCTGCGCACGCCTCGATCGCATTGACGGCGCAGTTGCGCAATTCTTCAAGCGTCGCAACGATGGCTTGCGGCTCGCCTTCAGGGCTGTTGCGGTCTGGAATCTCGCAGACGTTTTGAAGGAACGTCTCAAACCATGCGGGCAGATTGGTCATTTCCCGGACTCCTTTGCGGCTTTCAGGAAGTCATAAGCTTTGACCGCCCAATCGTTCAGATAGTCAACTTCAGCGTCGTGGTAGTTGTTCATGTTCAGTTCGACGTGCGACGCCAGAAGCGATTCCAACTCGCCGCGTTGCGACTCACTCGCCCCCGCCGCATCGGCTACCGAAGGCGTGGTGAGCAGGTCACGGATATAATCCGCGCAACGATCACACGCGAACTGCTGTCCGGTGCTTTCCTCATCGCCGTAGAGATCGGCCAACCTGTCGCACACCTTCGCTGCTTGTTCTAATGCTGCATCGCGGATGCTCGGCACTCTGCTTTGCTCGGGTGTCCCGTCAAGCTGCATCGCTCCTTCGTCCGGGTAATCCGTCATCCAGACGTAATACTCGTCGCCTTTCAAGACGCCGCGCGCAATCGTCACTTCGCTTTCGAGTTGGTCGGGATCATTCGGATAGTCCGGCGCGATGAAGTTGAATGCCTCCAGCAACTGCCCGCCGGTGAGCGTCACTTGCATTACGGCCTCCTCACTCGCCCCCGCTGCATCGGCTACCGAAGGCGCGCCCGCTGCAATACGCTTTTTGAAATCCGCAATGGCATCGAGCTTGACGTTCATCGCATCGTAATATCCGAGGTCATATCCGAAGTTGAAGTCGATGTCCTTGCCCTTCGGTACGCAAATTCTTCCGTTCGGGTCGCGGCAATAACCTTCAGGCCATTTGATTTCGTGCTCCAGCTTCGCCCCCGCTGTGTCGGCGTCCGCACGCTCACTCGCGCCTGCTGCGAGAATGGCGCGGGCGAAGTCGCGATAGCCTTCCACGATGGCTGTAGGCGCGCCGCTATGCCTCGTGTCATAGCCGACATAGAGATGCAAGTCGGCGAGAAAATCAATCTGTGAGTCAGTCACTTCCTAAGCTCCTTTGCGATGGCAGCGTCGATCGTGCGATCTACACTGGCGTCGAAGCGCTCGCCCATCCAGTCGTTGTGAATGTCGTGAGTCGGTGCGGGAATCGGCGCTCTCAACGTCATCGTCGGCGTCTCGTCGCGAGGGGATGAGAAGCGCATGTTCTCGCGCAGGAATCGATAGCGCTTCGCTTCAATCGCGTCCTTACTCTCGGCTACTGCGTCGTCTCGGTTAATCAAGGCGCGAATTTTCAAGGCCACCGCTCCCGCATTGTTCAGCGCGCCATCGCAAGACAGCGCAGCTTGATAAGCCTCCTCAAGCGCAGCGCTTCGCACGTCACTCGCCCCCGCCGCATCGGCTACCGAAGGCGAGGGAGGGGCGGCGAGATGGACGATTCGCACATACTGCGGATTACGCTCGCGCACGGCTACATACCGCTCTCTCGTCACCTCTACCCACGAACCGTCAAGCATTTCCTCCTGATAGACCGCCTTCGAATCCGCCGAGACGGGAATATTCTGTCCTTTTTCAATTCCTCGGTGCCAAGCTTCACACGCTGCCTCTTCTAGATCAGCTATTTTGAAAGACTGCTCTTTGATCAATTTGCGCAGCGCAAGGCGCTCCCCGAGCGCGTCTACATCGACGTACGGGTTGGTGTAAAGCGGTCTGCAAGTGTTGCCTTCGGCGAGATTCGATGGGTCAACGCAGTTGAATTGCAGGCTCGGCTGACCACCGATTTCGACTAGATATGCCACCGGCTTCGCCCCCGCTGTGTCGGCGATGCTCTGCCCACTGGCGGCCTGCCATGCGCACGCGTCGCGCCAAATCTGCCACGGAGTCTTCTGGCTAACAGGCTCGCTGACGGTGTCGTAGTTGCGGAATGCCGCCCGACTATCGCGGCTATCACCGTCCCACGGCTTCGCCTCTGCGCTGGGATTAAACTGTTCGGACTTGCTCACTCTGTTCTCCTGTGTTTGCATATTCGCCATGCAACTCGCGCGCCTTCGCGCAATATGCTGCATGGGCGGCTTCTGCGGAATCAAACAATCCCAAGTAAATCTTCACGCCGTTGCACTTAATCTGCGCCCTCCACTTTCCTGCCTTTACATTGCGACTTACACCTTTGTAGCCAGATTTGTTATTTTTTTGTGCAGGGCGATTTCTCCCATTCTCAGCATTCGTAGCTAGGCGAAGATTTACTCGCTGATTGTCATTCCGGACGCCGTTACGGTGATCAACATACAAGCCTGGGGAAGTCAAACCCATAATCGCCCGATGCATTCTGAGTATGGTTATCTTCTGCCCACGAATGCTCTTAGCTTTTCGAACCGCGTAACCATACGCATCAAGGCACCAACGCCATTGATTAAGCCAATCATAGTCTTCATCATCGACGTAAATTGGCTGCCCTTTACTGGTGAAAATTGTTTTCATTTCTCTCGAAATAACAGTCTGTCCGATCAAGACTGCGCAACGCTCGCCGCTCACCGCCGAGAACAGCATCGCGATGTCTGAGGCTGCGCGGTGAATGAGTTGCGGCGTCGCAGTCTTCGCCTTAAGCAGCGCGTCTAGGGAGGTGCGCGCGGGGTGGGTGGGGGTCATCGGGGCTCCGCCCAATTTTCAAGGGCAATGCGCGCAGATCGCTTTCCGTCAGCCGTGAAACCGTCGCCTTGCTTCTCCACTTCGAGAACCTTCCACGCACAGCCACGAAACTTAAACGGATGATTTGCTACGCAGCATTTCGACGCGTGCTCAACGAGATCCGCATCGAATGTTTGGAGAACGATTTTCATCGTGTTCCCTTCACGTGCTTTCGTTGCAGGCCCGGCACAGGGCAGTCCTTCGCGTGCCAGCCCGGTTTCAGCAGCAGCCCGGCGCCGCTCTCCCGTTCGCAGATTCGGCAGCCGACGAAAGTCGATCCGTCGATGCCGTAATCGTCGCTGTAGGTGCAGCGCTCCAACAGCTTGCGCAGATCCCGAGTTGCTCGGCTCATGCTTCCCTCGAAATGAATCCGGCGCACTGTGGCGCCGGTGGTTGATGGTTACTCTGCCGCGTCGCTTGTCTCGGGCTGGGGCTCGGGATTCGGCTCGATGCGTGTGTCGTCCTGCGCGAGATCGCTATTCGCGAACGGGTCGTCGGAGCCGCCGACCTTCTCGGCTGCGGTCTTTTTCTTCGCGGACTTCGCTTTCTTGTCGGCCTCTTCGACGAGATCCGTCTGTTTGTTCTCGGGCTCGCGGAACGTGCACTCGACTTCGGTCTGCGCCATGTGATCGACGTAGCCTTGCACTTCCGGCTGCAACTTCTGATAGCCCTTGAAGCGCAGCATCACCGAGCCGCCTTCGCACGCGTCGACGAGGGTGAAGTCCGAGAATTTCACGTCGCCAGCTTTCACGTCCGACTGCTCGCTCGCGCCGCGGTGGTAGACAACCTGCCAGCCGGCGAGATCCTTCCGCAGTTTCATCGGCATCTGAATCGACAGGCACTTGCGCGCGGTGAGCTTCACGCCTTTCAGGGGCATCGTGAACGACTCTTGTCCCTTGTCGTCGAGCTTCGGCTTGCCGTCCTCGGGCTTGTAAAGCGCCTCGCGCAGGTCCGGATCGAACTCGTCGAGGATGGTGTTTTCGAACATGCGCTCGAACGTGACGCTCACGCCGTGGTCACGCTTCTCGCCTTTGAACTCGGGAACAGGCGTGACCGCGACGATCTTGATCAACGTGCGGTCCATCTCGAAGGCTTTCATTGGCAATGCTCCAGGAATAATTTCAGGAATAAGTTGCGGTGGGTTTTGTCGTTACGCGCCGAGCAGAATTTCGCGGCGCTCGTCGCGGTGCTGTTGAAGCTTCGCGAAGTCGTTCGGCGGCAGATCGCGCGCGCTGTCGAGGATCACGTCGAGCATCTCGGCGTCTTTTTCCTTGCTCATGCGCTCGAAGAGGTCTTGATACGAAACGGTCATTTCCTGCTGCTGCGGGCGCTGGTCGGTGAGAACTTCACCGGTCTGCTGGTCGATCACATCGCCGTCGTCGCTGTCGTCGCTCGGCGTGATGTAGTCGCCGTCGAGCACCGTGTCGAGCGCCTGCGACCCGTTGCGCGCGCCGACGTCATCGATCGCCGTCGCCGTTGCCAGCTCGATGCTCACTGGCAAATACTTGAAAAGCCGGCGCAGCACCGTCTTACGGCCCATCTCTTCGTAATGCTGGCCCCACACGGTCTTTTCCTTGTCGCGCGCGAACTTATAGTTCTGGCTCGCGTCGCGGATCTCATTGACCTGCTCAGCGCTCATCACCTCGAACGCATGGCCACCGCCCACCAGCTTCGCCACCGCGTAGAACGCGATCACATTGCCACGCCGAGACATCGCCGGCTTGTGCTCCAGCTTCTCGTCGAGGCCGTAGGAATAATCGAAGTGGTCGCCCTCGTGCACCGCGTGCGCGGCGATGCTCACGACCTGTCCGGAGCGGCGCGCGAGATCGATCAGGCCTTTGTAGCCGATGACGATCTGCGTCTCGACCTTGTCCGTCACCCACTGGCCGCCCTGTTTTTTCTTCTTCTCGAACGGGATCAGGTACGCGTGCCCGAGCGGCGTGTTCGGTTCAAGGCCAAGCTGCGAACACTGGACGACTGCGCCCATCAGAGACTCGATCGTGCATTCCATCAGCTTTGGCGTCGTGCGCAGCGCGCCGAGCGCGATCTTGAGCATGCGGTCCGGGCTGACATGCTTCGGCAATACTGCGGCGAGCGTCGCCTTTTGCGACTCGAAGTAGCTCTTCACACTGCCGAAACCGGCGACGTGAGCGACCATCTTTCCGGTCTGTTTCAGGTTTGCAACGCTGGTGGTTTGTGCCACGTCTTTTACTCCTCGGTGATGAGCGCCCATTGGGGCAGTCGGATGATGTCGATGCCCGTCGAATAACCGGGCCATTTTTCGGTGCGCATGCACTCGGCATACGTGCGCAGGTTCTCGCGATACTTGATGCGGCCGGACTCGATGCTTTCTTCGTCGAGCATGAAAGCGTTCGCGGCGAAGGGCCATTCGGTTTCGACGGCGAGGAAGATGAAGCCGAGCACTTCCTTGCCGCTGGCCTTTGCATAGCCGTCGCTGTAGTAGGCGGCCTGCACGTCGTAGCGCTTGCGCGCGACCTGCCTGCGGAACTCGCCAGGGCTTGCGATGCTGTACGTCTTGACGTCGGCAAGGATCACCTTGTCGTCGCCTACCGGATGCACCCAGTCGGGCCGGCAGCGGCACTCAGAACCCGTCTCGTCGTCGATCCAGAACGCGGAGACTTCCGGCATTCCGTTGGCGAGCACGTCGCCGATATCGGGAAGACTCCACACCGATACTGCTTGACGGCGCGCAGCTTCGCTCTGATCCGACTGAATCGCCACGCGCCCGGCGTTCGCCTCGACGAATTCTTTCCACGCTTTGGTGTTGCGGTTGAGCGTCGGCCCGACGACATACCGATTGTTGAACTCGCCGGGCTCCAGAATCTCGCAGTGCGCGAGGTTACCTTCGAGTTGTCCGGCCTTTTCCTTCGGTGCCGGTCGCAGCGGATCGCGGTGCCGCGCCCAGAAGATCGCGGGCGAGAGATCGAGCGAGTCGAGGCCGGATTTGCTGATCGGCTCCATCGCGTGATAAGCGGCGATGTCGAGCCCCTCGACGATGCCGGGAATGAATTCGCGCTTCATGCCGGGTTGCCTACGAAAGCGCCGCGAACGAAGAGCAGAAAGGGCATTGCGACGATGCCCCATGCGATAAAGATGGTGATTACGATGCTCATGGGGCTGCTCCGAAAAAGGCCACGTCTTGCCAGTGGCGGAAGGGCTTGAACTCCTGCATCTGCGCCTGAAGTCGCTTGTATTCGGCAATCTCTTCGCGGGTCATGCCCGGATACTTGATCGCCTTCTGGCGGCTCGGTTGAAATCTGAGCGGGGCAACTTCGGTATCCGGGTCGTCGCTGATCTCGTAGAGCCAACTGCGCTTGGTGCATCCGCCATCCGTCTTTCCGACCTTGCGGAACCGATCGCCCGGATAGTTCTTCTTGCGCGCCGTGCGGATGATGTCGCCGACATCGGCCTCGCTGATGCCCGTCTTTTCAGCGATCGTTTTGACGGTTGCAGGACCAATCAGGGCGAGCGTGTTGCGGATTCGTTCCAATCGCGGGGTCGTCTTTCGGCGTACTTTCATGCCGACCTCACAAGAAGAATCGCGTACCAGAAACCGGCGATGCAGCCTGCGTAGAAGCCCATCCACAAGAGCGCGGCGACGCGCGACTTGCGCTTAGGAACGTGCAGCTTCGCTTTCGAGTAAGGCCCGAAGGCCTCGTTGAGCGAGCGCGGCGCGCGGCACTGGAAGTCTTTGATGTCGCGAGAGAACATGGGTCACCTCAGGAAGGTAACGATCAGGAAGGTGGCAGGCGCCGTGATCAGACACAGCGCCAGATAGGTGACAACAGCCCGCATCAGTCGCCCATCCGCATGATCGAAGCGCAGAGCACATCCCACGCGTGTTTGTCGACGATGCGCATTTCGAACTCTTCTTCGTTGACCCGGCAGTGCTCACCGGGAATCACGCAGAGTTCGTTGCCGAAGTCATCGGTGAGGAACGTCGGGATGATGGTTGTTGGCGTCGTGCCGAAGCAGAGTTGCATGGTCAATCCTCGTATCGCTGGAACCACTCGTCAGAGCGGTCGTCGTCTTCGTCGTCTGCTTCTTCTTCGTCGTCAGGCAGATCACGCAGAAGCAGGTCATCGTGATCAGGCCACGTGTCTACGAGGCGGCTCATTGCAGGCACACCCGGCTCAGATCGACAGTCCGGCGATACACCGAGCGGTTCAGCCAAGGGACGAACGTGTACTCGTCGTAGGCGTTCGAGCCGATGTAAATCCAGTTGTGTAGCGTGTTCATTTGGTCTATCCCATCAGTTACCGAAGGAACGCGACGACAGATTGTTTGAGCATTTCCGCTTGTCGACTCTTGTCACGCTTAATGACGTATGGCTTTCCACACTGAATCCATTGCTGACCTGCCTCCACCTCCTTGCGGATATGTCCACCCTTGCTTTCAACAGCGCGGACCTTTGTTCCATTGCTGAACAAGGCTTCATAGGCCATTTCGCCTTTCGTGCTGTAGATGGATGCGTTCAGGATCACGATCATTTGCTTCACCCCGTGTTGTGGTCTTAACGGTGCAGTCTCAGTGGAGCGCCCTATACCCCGATCGCCATCTCGGGATGCAACACAGGGAGGTTAGGTTCGCCAACCCTGCCACCGGAGTTCGCACCGGTTCGCTCGTTGTGCGTTTTTGATTTCGAGTGCGCCACCACTCATGTCGCCGTAGGAGCTTCTCCATTCGGCCGCGCCCACTGGATCTCTAGGGCGCTCCACTGAAACCACACTGGTAAGACTCTTCGCCAGCTCCACCCAACAGAGCCCGGAAGTCGTTGAATCGACCTTGCGCGGGTTGCTGACACTGGCTCACGACCGAGTCATCGGCCGGCATGCGAGTCCCAAAGGAGGCATGCGGGTTGGGTTTTTAAAGAGCAGTGGTCTGTGCTGCGACCGTGAAGATAGTTTAGGCGCACCTAAGGACGATGTCAAAATCTTTTTAGGCCGGCCGAAAATAATGGACGAAAAAAAAGCCGCTCGAAGCGACCTTTTCGGGGTGTCTAGAGGGCGGTCTCAGGGTCGGCGCAGCGCGTCTTTGCGGAAAGAATCACGCAGCGCAGGCCATCCGAAGGCGAGAAACGGCCAGAGCATGCAGGCGGCGCCAGCACCGACTGCGGTTGCACCTAGCAGGATTTGACCGTTCGGCAGGTAGACGGCGAGGAACACAAAGAGCGGGATTCCGATGCTGGACAAACCCCAGACGGAAAGGGCCGCGATTTTGAGGGTCAGGTAGGTTCGCGGCATTCGGCCGCAAATCCAGACGGTCAGGGCGACCGCCGCAAGACCGAGCGCCAGGCGGAACAGCTCGGAGCCGGCGTCGGTCAGGAATTCCATGGGCAGGGCTTTAATGGTGTTTGAGGGACTTGACGGCCCGTATGGCCATCAGCAGGTGATACGCGACCTCTTGTAAGGGGTCTTCATGGGTCTTCTCTTCCGGGCGTCTTTCAGCGGCCTTCGCAGCTGCATTTTGTCGGGTTCGATACGCCGTTAGATCAACTACGGCGACGGATTTTTGGGGCATTTTTTCCCTCGGGGTAAGGAACGTTCGACAGCAGTTCCTCCGCCTCGCTTTCAGCTTGGTCGAGCAGGCTGCTGGTGTCGGCAGAATATCCCGATTCTTCATTCGATAGGGAAAGTAAAAGTAGACCTGCGTGTAAGGTGAATGACCTGCGTGCCACCTCGCCAAGCCCGTCAAATCGTATGGCGCACTGAATTAGCCGCTCCGCTTCGTCGCTTACAGGCCGCAATTCCTTCGTATTCGGCGTTTTGGTTTTGTCTCCAAACATCAGCCACCATGGATCTACATCGAGGACTTGACAAATCTTCAACAGGTTCGACGCTTCGAGTCTCTTGATGTCCCCGTTTTCCCAATCGTTCACCGTCGGCGCGCTCACGTCGCACCGTCGGGCGAATTCCGACTTCGAAAGGCCTACTTCCTGCCGTCGGCTAGCAATCCGTTTGTTCCAGTTGTCCATGAGGCAAGCCTAATATTTTCAGGTTTAGGTATGGCTTGTTTTTTAGCTTAGGCGCGCCTAAAATGAGGACACTCCTTCCACAACCGGGCAAAGGAAATGACTAAGCCAAAAGATCCTGGTCAGCTGGCCAGTGTCGTGATCGACAAGTTGGGCGGTACTTCGGCAGTCGCTCGACTGTGCGAATGCAAACCTCCGTCCGTGCACGAGTGGCGCACGAAGGGCTTCCCGAAGCCGCGGCTGCAATATCTCCGCCTCGCTCACCCGGAAGCCTTCGAGGGGCTTGAGGACGAATCGGCCAGACATGAACACGCAACCGCGTCGGCCGCTGCCTGATTCCCCGCAGGCCGCGATACGTCCGAATTATTGAGCAACCACAAAAGGTTGTAACCCCCCGAAGCGCTGGAGGCCACGTGGGACTTAGAAACGCATATCGCGACATGGCGCGTAATCATCCGGACGGATGGGACGGCATGGCGCGTGATCTTGGAATGTCGCGCGCAGCGCTCGAAAGCCGCGTCTTCGAGAAGAAGGGCCAGCGCATGCACGTCGATACGGCGCTGGAGATGCAGGCGAGTTCGGGCTCGACGCTCTTCGCGCAGGCAGTCGCCCAGATCTCGGGCGGAACGTTCATCGCGCTGCCGGCGTTGGACGAAGACGATCTGCCGAACGAGGAACTGCTCGTGAAGTTTCAGCAGATTCTCGAAGAGTTGGGCCGACTCGTGACGCGCCACCGCGAAGTGCTTGAGGACGGCATCGTCGACGAAGACGAAAAGAGGGACCTGCAGGCGATCGCGGACAACATGCACCGCCGCATTCAGGAACTGCTCGCCATCACATTCCGCATCTATTGCGTCGACGAGGCCAAGGGTGCCGAAGCGATGCACAAGGTCGCGAAACTGGCCTCGCGGGGCTAATCGAGAACGCGTCATGGCCAAATCTGACGACAAAGCCGACGTCTGGATGCCGCTGTACATCGGCGACTATCTCGCGGACACGAACCGGCTGACGACCGAGCAGCACGGTGCCTATTTGCTCCTGATCATGGACTATTGGCGCAACGGACCGCCTCCCGATGATGAAGAAATTTTGCAAAACGTGACCCGTTTGTCGAAGTTTCTTTGGAAGAAGCACGGCCCCGTACTTCAGAAATTTTTTACGGTCGAAAACGGTGTCTGGCGTCACAAGCGAATCGACGAAGAAATGGCCGGAGCCGCGTCCGGTAAGGCTGCGGCGTCTGAGAAGGCGCGTATTGCAGCCAATGCGCGATGGGGTAAAGCAGATGCTCAGAGCATTGCCCAAGCACATGCTCCGAGCATGCTTGAGGAATGCCCTTCACAGTCACCTTCACCTACACCTAATAAACCCAAGGCAGCGCATCAGGTATTCGAAGCAGGTGGCGAGAGCGACCGTGGGAATGCGCTGCCCGAGATTCAATCGAATTTGACCGAAGAGCAAAAAGCGCTCATCCCGGTCGTGAAGGCTCTGCGCACGGCAGGCGTCGCGGTGATGGCTGCGAATCCGCTAGTCGCCGAATGGGCAGCAAAGGGGCTGACGGCTGAGCGCGTGCCTGAACTCATCGAGTTCTTGCGTGCCCGTGGCAAGACCGGAAACATCCATCCGAACTACCTCAACACGGTCATCGACGACGCGCTCAATCCGCCCGCGCCGAAGGCCGTTAAGCCTCGCGCTGACGACTGGTTCCGTTCGCCTAAGGGCATTGAGCGCAAGGCTTCGGAACTTGGCATCTATGCCCGCCCGGGCGAAAGCCACGACGCGCTGCGTGAGCGTTGCGACAGCGAATTGCGCCGCCGTGAACAGCAAGGAGTCGCAGCATGACGACAGTGACCGAACGCTTCGTGAGCATCGGAATGGAGGCGCTTGCGGTGCGGCATCTGGAGCTTTCATTTGTGGCCGAGATAGCACGTGGAACGCTTAGCAGCGACGAGCGGATCGACTGGGAAGCGATTCTCATCGATCGTCGAGAACATCTGGCGAAGAAGATCGACGAGGCAATGACGGCGATGAACATGACGCCGGATGCAACTCTCGAATCGATCTATGCCGAGTGGCAGCGGAGGGCAAAGCGATGAGCGACTACGACCAATCCCGCGCCGGCATGTGTGCCGCCTACGGCTGTCCGCTCTTCGGCACAGTCGGCTCTGACGGGCGCTGGTACTGCTTCTGCCACATCAACAAGCCCGCCGCGCTGAACGATTCCATCACGCGGATGCTTCGCGAAGAACTCATGTCGATCGTCGAATCGACGATCGACATTCGCCGTTGCTTCAGTTCGTTCTACGGCAACGAAGCTGGCTATCGCGCGATCCAGCGCCGCCTTGTCGAGATGGATCGAAAGGATTTGCTCTTCAACGCCGACGGGCGCGACACGCCTCCGACACCGCCGTCCGGACGAACCATGAAGCCCGTCGTGAAGATGTGGCTCATGCGCCTTGAGCGCGAACTGATCGAGCAGACGGGAAAGCTCGGTGAGCAAGAGCGCCTTCCCCTTACCGTGCCGACGGCGCCCGTCATCGGCCCGACTCACGCGACCGAGCATTTTTCGGAAGCCGCAAACCGCCTTGTTGATCGACTCCCGGAGATGGGCCGATGACCTTACCCGACAACTTCGATCCGCTGTTCGCAGCGCTCGGAATCCGCCGCCGCGACTGGACGGCGCCCGTTCAACCGCAGCAGCCGACTCGGCTAGCCGGGGCTAGAGATTTGGGGGACGCATGCTGACGGTCACGCTTCCTTACCCGGTTTCCGCGAATCGCTACTGGCGCGTGCGCGTCGTGAAGGGCGTGGCGATGACCTACGTGTCGGCTGAGGCCAAGTCGTACAAGGCCGATGTCGCGACCATCGTGCGCGCCGCTGGTGCTCGTGCGCCGCTCGCCGGCCGCATCGCGATCGACTACACGCTGTTCCCGAAGCGTCCGCAGGATTGGCAGCGCCGCGCGCGCAAGCTCGGCGACGCATGGCACGACGACGTGATGTGCCTCGATCTCGACAACGCGCAGAAGGTGCTGCTCGACGCGCTGAAGGGCGTGGCGTTCGAGGACGACAAGTGGGTGCGTCGCATCTCGGCATCGCGTGCGGAGCCGGATGGCGAGGCTCGCATCGTGGTTCGTATCTCGCAGATCGGCACGCCGCAGCCGCAGGCCGCGCTCGATCTCCCGGCGGTCGCGCCGTCGCTCTTCGATCCGCTGGGGGGCTAGCCATGGCATTCGGCATCGTCCAAGTCGCCGGCATGCTCGCGCGCGATCCGCAGTTCATCGAATGGGTCGGGCAGTGGACGGTGCCGCCGCGCGCGGTGAGCGCCGAAGAGGCCGCGCAGTTCATCCGCATGGTCTGCAAGGTCGAGAGCCGCCGCGAATTGGCTACCGACCGCGACGCAGAGCAGCGCTTCCACAACTTCATTCGCAAGCCGTTCGTCGCCTGGCGAGAGCGGCAAGCAGAGCACGCGTAACCCAGCTTCATCAACCACAAGAGGCAGACCATGAAACGCACCAACATTCTTTCCCTTCTGCTCGGCGCGCTGCTCGTGCGCTTCCGCGTCGTCGACGAGGAGGCTGGCGGGTCCGCGCTGGGGGAATCGAGTTCTGGATCGGATGCAGCGCCGTCGCAGTCGTCGGATGCGCAGTCGCCGCAATCGCTCTTATCGGGCGCGGCGGCTGAGGGAAAGGCTGCTGGTGGTGCCTCGTCGGACGCGCCGTCGCAGGACAGCGGCTCTGTCGAACCTGCCACGGCTGGCGATGCAGGTGAGCAGGGAAACGCCAGTGCGTCGATTGCGGTCGTATCGTCCGAAAGCGCTGCAGCGTCTTCTGCCTCGCTTGCCTCAATCGACGCCGGCACCGCGGCAGACCCGGCGAACGCTACTACCGCTTCGCCCGGTGAGCATCCCGCATTGCCTCACCTCAGCGAACTCGAAGCCATGGTCGACCGCCTGTGTCTGCGCGGCGAACAGTTCGCGATCGACGAGTGGAAGCGTGTCATCCATGCAGCTCGCGCTGTTCTCTGAAATCGTGGACGACCGCGTGCTGATCGGTCGAGAAGAAGCCGCTGAGTTGCTCAATCTCAGCGTCAACGGCTTGATCAGTCGCACGCGCGTCAAAACCTACCGGCCGCGCCCGATCCGTCAGGGTCGGCGCGTGCTCTACGACCTAACGGAAGTGCTCGAAGTGAAGCGCGTTATGCAATGGCTCAGGGGACGGGAATGAACTTCAAGCAGCAAGTTTTCGTCACCGAGTATCTGAAGGACCGCAACGCCATGCAGGCCGCGATCCGCGCCGGATACTCCGCAGCGTCGGCGCACGTGACATCGGCCAAGCTGATGAAGAACGCCGAGGTGAAGGCCGCGATCGATGCGAAGACGGCCAAGGTGCTCAACAAGCTCGAAGTGTCGGTCGAGCGCATCTTGCAGGAGCGCGCCCGCATGGCGTTCTACGATCCGGCCGACATCGCCCGCGAGCGGCTGCGCAAGCCCGAGGACATCGCGAACCTTCCCGAAGACGCGCGCCGCGTCGTGGCGGGCTGGGACTACGACGCGAAGGGCAAGATGCGCGTGAAGCTCGCGGACAAGAACGCCAGCCTCACCGCGCTGGAGAAGCACCTCAACATGTACCGCGACGACGCTGGCGACGGCTCGCCGCTCAACATCCACATCCACCTCGGGGATTGACCCATGCGCATCACGAACATCTTCATCAAGAAAAGCCCCGTCCACGATCGCGCGTGGACGCTGCACATTGAGATCAACGAATGCCAGTTCACTGGCTACTTCGATGACTTCGGCGGCTTTATCACCGCTGTGACGGAAGCGGCGCGCTACTTTGCTATCCGCGCCGGCAAGCTGCGCGTGACGGATGCGAAGCTCACGCGTCAGGTCGTGCCGGGCGACGGCAGTGCGCGTGCGCTGCCCGGGGACAAGCTGCAATGAGCGACGTTCCGTCGACAGGCCGCGAGGTCCACTACAAGCCGCCCGGCCCGGTCGGCAAGGCGTTCATCAAGTCCGACGCCTTCGTCGCCGGCATCATGGGTCCGATCGGCTCGGGCAAGTCCGTCTGCTGCGTCATGAAGCTCGTGCGCAACCTGCAGAAGCAGGCGCGGCAGAAAGACGGCTGGATCAGGCGGCGCACGGCGATCGTGCGGAACACGTACGCGGAACTGCGCACCACGACGATCAAGACGTGGCACCAGTGGATTCCGCAGGGCTACGGCAGCTATCGCGACACGAGCCCGCCGACGCATCACATCGTCGACTCCGGGCAGAAGATCGATTGGGAAGTGATCTTCATCGCGCTCGACCGGCCGGACGACGTGCGCAAACTGCTGTCGCTCGAACTGTCCGACGCATGGATCAACGAGGCGCGCGAGGTTCCGAAGGCGGTGCTCGACGGCCTCACGGGCCGCGTCGGTCGTTTCCCGCGGCGCGAGGAGGGTGGCGTTACCGACCCTCAGATCATGATGGACACGAACCCACCAGACTCGGATCACTGGTGGTATCGCAGCGCCGAGGAGCAGACGCCGGAGTACGCCGAGGCCAATGCTCAACTCGAAGACAAGCTGCGCGAGATCGGCTCACTGCGCCCGGATCAGAACCTCTTCGACTGGTTCCGTCAGCCAGGCGGACGCTCGCCGAACGCGGAGAACACGCAGAACCTCGACCCCGGCTATTACCTCAAGGCCAGCGCCGGCAAAAAGCCGGAGTGGATCAAGGTCTACGTCGACGGCGACTATGGTTTCGTGATGGATGGCCGCGTCGTCTATCCGGAGTACAGCGACGTCGTGCACTGCCGGGCGTTCGAGGCAAACCCGCGCATCCTGCTGCACATCGGCATGGACTTCGGTTTGACGCCCGCCGCTGTCTTCGCGCAGCACATGCCCAATGGGCAATGGCGCAAGCGCAGCGAAGTCGTCACCGAGCGCGCCGGCATCATCCGCTTCGCGCGGCTCGTGAAGGATCACATCGCGCAGCAATACCCGAACTTCAAGATCGGCAGCATCACGGGCGATCCGGCCGGCAACGCCGCGAATGGTGGCGACGAGGAAGAGCGCACGACGTTCCAGCTTCTGGAGGCGAACGGCCTGAAGGTCGAGCCTGCACGCAGCAATGCGCCGACGCTACGCATCGAGGCCGTGCGTGATCCGATGACGCGCCTCATCGACGGAGAGCCCGGCATGCTCGTTCACCCCGACTGCAAGACGCTGCGCAAAGGCTACATGGGCGGCTATCACTACAAGCGCATGCAGATGAGCGGCGATGAGCGATATCAAGACGTGCCAAATAAAAACATGTATTCGCACGTTTGTGACGCGGATCAGTATCTTATGATCGGTGCCGGAGAAGGAAAGGCGATCGTGAGACGTGAACCCGTGGCGAATCGCCCGTCCTTTGCGATCACGGATTACCAGACCGACTTCTAGGAGTGCGGCATGACAACCCTCTTCAGCAAACCCAGCGTTCAAGCACCGCCGCCGCCTCCTGTCGCGCCACCGCCGCCGACGGTCGACGAAGCCTCTGTGCAGGCGGAGAACGATGCGGACGCGCTGCGCCGTCGTCGCGGCATGGCCTCGACAATCCTCGCGGGTGGCAGCACCTCATCGACCTCGCAACAGCCCACGACGAGCGCCGCGCGCTTGCTCGGAAGCTGATTCTTTTCACTTCGGAGGCAACCATGGCGCGTCGCGCTCAACTCACACTTCTGTCGAATGCTGGTGCCGGGGCTGGCGCTGGTGTGGACTGGCCCGGTGGTAACGGGCTGTTCATGGTCGACGCCACGTTCGGCGGCGGCAGTGTCGCGCTCGAACAGCTTTCTCCCTCGGGCAAGTGGTTGCCGCTGGTGAACCTCGCCACCACGACGGCGATCTCGCTGACGGCAAACGGCGTGGCGAACTTCCTCGCACCGGCCGGCCAGATCCGCGCGAACGCGACGACGGCCACGGCAGTCAACGCATACGCCATCGGCGTGCCGCAGAACGTCGCGGGGTAATCATGGCTGACGAACGCGCCAACGATCTCATTCGCCTGCAAGAGCAAATGCAGGCGCGTCGCGGCATCTGGGAAGGCCACTGGCGCGAAGTCGCTGAGCGCGTGCGCCCGAACCAGAACATCTTCCAGCAGGAGCGCCCGGACGGCGACAAGCGCAACGAGAAGATCTTCGATGCGACTGCGCCGCTTGCGCTGCCGAAGTTTGCCGCGGCTGTGATCAGCTTCACGATGCCCGCGACGCAGAAGTATCAGGCGCTCACCACGAGCGACGAGGATCTCGACGGCAACACCGATGTCAAGCGCTATCTCGAAGCCGTGAACGATGTGCTGTTCAAGGCGCGGTACGCGGCGCGCGCGAACTTCCAGAGCCAGTCCGGTGAGGTCGTGCTCGACGTCGGCGCGTTCGGCACCGGCATCCTGTTCGTCGACGACGTGCTCGGCGTGGGGCTGCGCTACAAGTCTTTCCCGCTCGCTGAGTGCTTTATCGAGGAAGACGAGCACGGCACCGTCAATCGACTGCACCGCAAGTTCCAGTACACCGCCGCGCAGGCCGCATCGATGTTCGGCCGCGACGCGCTGTCCGAGGGCATCAAGCGCGCGCTCGAACGCAACCCGCTGGAAAAGTTCTGGTTCCTGCACACCGTCGGCCCGAACGACGATTACGTGCAGGGCTACGCGTTGCACCCGACGAAGGGCAAGAAGTTCTCGTCCTGCTACATCGAGTTCGAGACGCGCACCACCGTCGACGAGGGCGGCTATCGCACGTTCCCGTTCGCCGTGCCGCGCTTCGAGACGAGCCCGCGCGAGTGCTATGGCCGCTCGCCCGCGATGGCGGTGCTGCCCGATATCAAGATGCTCAACGAGATGAGCAAGACCGTGCTGCGCGCCGGCCAGATGGTCGTGGCGCCGCCGATCATGCTGTTGGACGATGCGAGCCTGCAGGCGTTCAACGTTCGCTCCAACGCGCTGAATCACGGCTACGTCGACCAGAACGGACGCGCGATGGCGATTCCGTTCCAGACGCAGGGGCGCGTCGACATTGGCCTCGACATGATGAACCAGCGTCGCGAGGTGATTAACGACGCGTTTTTCGTCACGCTCTTCCGCATCCTCGTCGAGGAACCGCAGATCACCGCGACCGAGGCGATGCTACGCGCGCAGGAAAAAGGGCAACTTCTCGCGCCGACGATGGGCCGCATGCAGTCGGAACTGCTTGGGCCGATGACCGAGCGCGAGCTCGACGTGCTGGCGATGAACGGCGCGCTTCCACCGATGCCGAAGGAATTGCTCGAGCGTGGCGGCGAGGTGCACATCCGCTATCAAGGCCCGCTCAATCAAGCGCAACGCGCGGGCGTGGGAATCGGCATCATGCAGACCATCCAGTCGGTCGCGCCGCTCGCGCAGATCGATCCGAGCGTGATGATGATCTTCGATCTGGAAGCGTGCGCGCGCGAACTCGCCTCGATCAACACGGTGCCGGAGCGCCTGCTGCGAACGGACGAAGAGATCACCGCGATGAAGGAGCAGCAAGCGCAGGCCGCACAGGCGCAGCAACTGCTCGCGGCGGCTCCGGTCGCAGCCTCCGCTGCGAAGGACTTCGCACAGGCGCAAAGCCTCGCGGGCTCCGCACCGAATCAGGTCGCGCCGAACCTTCTGCCCGCGGGAGCCCAATAACCGATGTCCATGTTCGATCGCATCCTGCGGCGTCGGTCGTATTACCGCGCCGCGTTCCAATCCGATGCCGGCCGCAAGGTGCTGGCAGACCTGCGGCGGTTCTCTCGATTCGGGGAGTCGCCGCTCGTCGTCTCAACCATCCGCCAACAGGCGGACCCGATTGCCACCGCCGTGCAGATCGGTCGGCAAGAGATGTTCCAGCGCATCATCGCGCATCTGCACATTGACGACGCACAACTCCTGAAACTCAAAGAGGAAGCTGAAGAATGAATACCGCCGCCGCCGCATTCTCCGCAGCACCCGCCGCTGCTCCTGCTGCTCCCGCTGGTACACCGCCTGCCGCTGGCGTTCCGCCGAGCGCCGCACCCGCTGCCAGCGCGCCCGCCGCTGGTACGCCGCCCGCAGCCGCGCCGTCGACGCCGCCCGCTGGCGCTGGCGACAACTGGTTCGCCGGATTCCAGAACGAGGAAGTGCGCAATTGGACGCAGGCCAAGGGCTGGAAAGATCCGGCCGCGATGGCTGAGAGCGCATGGAATCTCGAAAAGCTGATCGGTCACGAGCGCGCCGGGCGCACGGTCGTGATCCCCGCCGACGATGCGCCGCCCGCCGAACTCGCCGCGTTCCGCGCGAAGATGGGCGTGCCGGAGAAGGTCGACGACTACATGAGCGTGATGAAGGTGCCGGAAGGGCAGTCCGACACGTTCGCGAAGGAAGCCGCAAGCTGGTTCCACGAGGCAGGCATCCCGCCGAAGCAGGCCGCGATGCTCGTCGAGAAGTGGAACGCCTCGATGGCGAACGGCACCACGCAGCAGGCCGAACAGGCGCGCGTGCAATCCGATCAGGAGTTCAGCCAGGTCGTCACGTCGTGGGGCAAGGAAGCCGACGCGAATCTCGAACTCGGCAAGCGTGCCGCGGCGCAGTTTATCCCGGCGAAAGATCCCGCCGAGCGCCAGGCGATCCTCGGCAAGCTGGAAGGGGCGATCGGCACGAAGGCGATGCTGGAGATGTTCGCCAATATCGGCAAGAACCTCGGCGAGCATCGCATGGCGACGTCGGGCGATCCGGGCGGCCTCGGCGTATCGCCTGCTGAAGCGCAAGCGAAGATCGCAGCGCTGAAGGCGGACAAGGTGTGGACCTCTGCCTACCTGCAGGGCGACGCTTCGAAGAAGGCTGAGATGGAACGCCTGATCAAGATCGCATACCCGGCGCCGCAAGCATGAGCGATACCACAATCACATCACTATCGCGTGAGTCGGTCCGCTTAGAATGCTTGCGACTGGCTCATCGTCCTGACAAGGACGCTCTTACCGTGATAACGCGGGCTGAGGAGTACGAGATGTATGTGCTCGGAGCCTATTTCGTGCCAGCGGAAGAAGATCCCCCGCCACCAAAGACCGACAAGCCGACGGCAAAGGCCCGGTCCAAGAGCAGCTAGACACTGCCGCATGGCCCCCGCGTTACGGGGGAAGAAGCGGCCCCGAATAGGGCAAGCCCTTCGAGATCGTGAGTCTCTTTCACTTTTTCTGGAGGGCATCGTGTCCCAATTCGTCACCACCCATTACGTCCAGCAATACACCACGAACGTCCAACTGCTCTCGCAGCAGAAGGGCTCGCGCCTGATCGGCTCGGTCACGCAAGGCACCTACGTCGGCAAGCAAGGTGTGCCGGTCGATCAGTTCGCACCCACCGTCGCGCAGAAGCGCACCACCCGTTATCCCGCTCTCACGCCGGCAGACACGCAGGCTGATCGTCGCTGGGTGTTCCCGTCGGACTACGACTGGAACGACCTCATCGACAACATCGACAAACTGCGCCTGCTGATCGATCCGCAATCGAGCTACGTCTCGAACGGCACGGCAGCGATGAATCGTGCGAAGGACGATGAAATCATCGCCGCCTTCTTCGGCACCGCGAAGACCGGCGTCGACGGCAGCGTGTCGACGAACTTCCCGGCCAGCCAGCAGATCAGCGCATCGGAAGGCGCAAGCTCGGCGACTGGCATGAACGTCGAAAAGCTGAAGGCCGGTATCCAGCTTCTGCTGCAAAACGAAGCGTGGGATCCGTCCTCGGGCGAGCGTATCAACTGCGTGATCACCGCGAAGCAGAACCGCAACCTGATGGACGAAATTCAGGTCATCAACTCCGATTACAACGGCGAGAAGGCCGTCGTGAACGATGGCTTCGTGATGTCGTGGGGCAAGGTGGATTTCATTCACTCCGAGCGCCTGCCGCTCAATGGCTCCTCGCAGACGCGCGTTCCGTTCTACGTGAAGGAAGGCATGCATCTGGGCCAGTGGCAGGACATTTCGGCGGACGTCTCGCAGCGTAAGGATCTGGCCGGCTTGCCGTGGCAGGTCTACCTGTACGGCACGTTCGGTTCCACGCGAACGGAAGAGAAGAAGGTCGTCGAAATCCCCTGCGCGTAAGCCGGGCAGACCTTCCCCTCTCACGAATCAAAGGAGTGAATCATGGCAGTCGTTACCGTCAAGTCCACCACGATCACGAACCGCGATGCGGTGCCGCCCGTCATCAACGACGGCCGGCTCGAACGCGGCTCGCTGCGGACGTCTCACGGCTATGTCACCGCAACCAACGGTGATTCGGCCAATTCGAAGTACATCCTCGCATCGTTGCCGTCCACGGCGCAGGTGCGTCAAATCCTGTTCTCGTGCGCCAACTTGGGCGCGTCGTCGTCAGTCAACATCGGCGTGTCTCGCAACACGAAGGACGGCGGCGCAGCAGTGAGCGCCTCGCTCTTCGCATCGGCACAGGCCACGTCGGCCGCGCTCTCGAACACCGATGTGACGAACCAGTCGGGCAGCTACACGCTCGACAAGCAGGAGCAACCGCTGTGGCAAGCGGCTGGCCTCTCGGCTGATCCGGGCGGCACGCTCGACATCGTGGCGACCGTTTCCGTCGCGATCGCGGCGACGGGTCTCATCGGCGCAGCCACGGAGTACGTCGACAACGGCAACTGATCCGAAGCAATTTTCTTTGTAGTGCGGCGATTTCCCGCGAGCTTTTCGGCTCGCGGGTTTTTTGCAAAATGGAGATCTAAACATGGCAACCCGTCGATACTCGATCAACCCCGAAGACAGCGATCATCAGGTGACGGATGCGACCGGCATTGCGGTCGTCACGAAGAACATCGAACTCACCGTCGATTGGGACACGCTGCGCGCGGCAGGCCTCTCGGAGACGCAGACGCGCATGCAGGTGCTGGCCGCGCTCGAACGTCTTCACGCGTACATCGAGACCTCCGGCAAGTATCAAGTCGCTGGCTGAGGCGCTGAGCCATGGCCTCGCAAGCTGAGATCTGCAACCGCGCGCTCACGAAGCTGGGCGCGGCGCGCATCACGGACGTTCTTGAAAACAGCAAGAGCGCGCGTGCCATGAACGCGCTGTGGGACACCGTGCGCAAGGCGGAATTGCGGCGCCGGATCTGGCAATTCGCCACAACGCGCACGACGCTGCCCGCCGTCTCCCCTGCGCCCGCGTGGGGATTCAACAACGCCTTCCAGCTTCCGTCCGACTTCCTGCGCCTCGTCCAGGTGAACGACACGTTCGCCGTGCCGGGCCTGACCGATTACCGCGATCAGGACGACAGCGCATATGTCATCGAAAACAATCAGATCCTCACGGTGTTCAATGCGCCGCTGAAGATCCGCTACATCCAGAACGTCACCGAGCCGGGACGCTTCGATCCGCTCTTCGTCGAGATGCTCGCTTCGAAGCTGGCCTATGAGGCGTGCGAGGAAATCACTCAATCGACCTCGAAGAAGCAGGCCGCGAAGGACGACTACAAAGAGGCGCTGCGCGAAGCAGTCGCCACAGGCGCCGTCGAGCGCGTGCCGCAAGGCTTCCCTGACGACTCCTGGATGCTTATCCGAATCTAGACGAGGAACCTCATGACCAGAGCGTCACCCGCCATCGGCTCTTTCAACTCCGGTGAGCTGTCGCCGAGGTTGGAGGGGCGCACCGACATCGCGAAGTATGCTGCGGGGTTGAAGGTGTGCGAGAACTTCATCCCCCTGATTCAGGGGCCGGCGATGCGCCGCGGCGGCTTTCGCTTCCTTGGCGCGGTAAAGGATCAGAGCGCGCGCACGTGGCTTGTGCGTTTCGAGTTCAACACGCAGCAGGCCTATCTGCTCGAGTTCGGCAACTTCTACATCCGCTTCTGGGCGAACCACGGGCAAGTGCTGAGCGGCGGCGTTCCGTATGAGATCGCTTCGCCGTATTCCAGTGGTGACCTGATCGACGCTGACGGACTCTTCAGTCTCGATTTCGTCGAGTCCGCGGACGTCGTATACATCACGCATCAGAACTTCGCGCCGCGCAAACTCTCCCGCCTCGGGCCGACGAATTGGGTGCTCTCGATCGTGCAGCCGATCGGCGGCCCGTTCGAAATCGAAAACACGTCACCCACGACGGTGTACGCCAGCGGTCAAACGGGTTCCGTCACGCTCACGGCGTCCGCGCCGATCTTCGTTCCCGGCCATGTGGGCGGTCTGTTCCTGCTCAAGCGCAAGTCCGCAGCGGGCATCACGCAATGGAATCAGCCGGACCTGATCCTAAACGGCGACCTGCGCATGTCCGACGGCAAGACGTACAAGGCGATCAGCCCGGACCTGACGCCGGTGCCGCGCGTGACGGGGCCGAACAAGCCGGTGCATACCGAGGGCGCCCTGTGGGATGGCGGCGACGCGAACAAGGCGCTGTACTACACACCGGTGGGCACCACGACGGCCATCGATGCGCGCGTCGGCGTGCTGTGGGAATACGAGGATCCGGGCTATGGCGTCCTCCTGATCACCGCGTACGCAAGCGCGACGCAGGTTGTCGCCACGGTTGTGCAACTGACGAGCGCGTCATCGCAGGCACAGCTTCCCGCCGACTGCGTTGGCTCCGGTAACGCGTCCTCGCGCTGGGCATTCGGCTCGTGGTCGAATGCGCTCGGCTGGCCGTCGTCCGTGAGCCTGTTTCGCCAACGCCTCGTGTTCGCGCGCAAGCAAACCGTGTGGCTCAGCGTCTCGGGAGACTTCGAGAATTTCAGCCCGCGCGACCTCAATGGGCTCGTGACCACCGACATGGCGATCACCGCGACGCTCGCCTCCGCGCAGGTCAACGACATCCAGTGGGTCGAGCCCTACGACAGCAGCACAGAGGCGCTGATCTGCGGCACGGCGGGCAGCGAATTCGCCGTTCAGTCGCAGACCACGCAGCAGCCTTTCGGCCCGGAAAACATCAGTGCGCCGCCGATCTCCTCGTTCGGCTCGCGCCGCATGAAACCGGCGCACGTCGGGCGCACGTTGCTTTTCGTGCAGCGCGCGGGCACGAAACTGCGCGATATCTCCTACGACATCGTGTCGAGCGACTTCGTGTCGAACGATCAGTCAATGCTCGCCGAGCACATCCCGAAGCCTCAAATCAATCAGATCGTGTATCAGCAGGAGCCGTATTCCGTGAATTGGGCGACACGCTCGGATGGCGCTCTGGTCGCGATGACCTATTCGCGCGAGCAGTATCCAGACGCGCCGCACGGCGGCTGGCACCGGCACCCGATCGGCGGCGGCGGCAAGGTCGAGTCCCTCGCGGTAATCCCGGCGCCAGACGGCTCGCGCGACGAGCTGTGGGCGATCATCAACTACACGATCGCGGGGCAGACGAAACGATATGTCTGCTTCATGGATTGGGAGCACCGCACTGGCGACGATCCGGAGGACAGCTTCTACCTCGACGCGGGCCTGACGCTGAACAACGTCATCAATGCAACGCTCACGCTGAGCGCTGGCGCGATGACTCCGCACGCGACGAACGTCACGTTCCTCGCATCCTCGGCGGTGTGGGCGGGCTCAGACGTCGGGCGCCAAATCCACTACCGCTATTCCGCGCCGGGCGCCGACGTCAGCGGCAACCCGATCACCGTCTTCCGCACGGCGAAGGCGACGATCACGGCATTCACCTCGGCGACGTCGGTGCAATGCCGCATCGATGCAGCGTTCCCGGCACTTACGTCTATTCCGGCGAACGGCTGGCGCATGAGCGTCACGACCATCAGCGGGCTCTCTCACCTTGAAGGGCAGACGGTTGATCTGCTCGTCGACGGCGCGACGCATCCCGTGCGCGTCGTGTCGGGCGGTCAGGTCACGCTGCAGAACCCCGGATCGAAGGTGCATGTCGGCCTCGCCAGTCCCGGTCGGCTGCAGACGATGCGGCTGAACGCGGGCGGCTCGGACGGCACGAGCCAGGGGAAGTCCGCGCGCATCAATCAGATCGTCGTGCGTCTGATGGAGACGCTCGGGCTTCAATTCGGAAGCAGCTTCTCGAACCTCGACGAGGCGCAGTTCCGTGCGGCGTTTGACGCGATGGACAATCCGCCGCCGCTGTTCACGGGCGACATGCTCTTCGACTTCGAATCCGACTACGACAGCAACCCGTGGATCTGCCTGCTTCAGCCGTACCCGTTGCCCGCGACGATCGTCGGCATCTTTCCGCAGGTCACCACCTACGACCGAGGATGACATGCTGATCTCGCAATACAAAGCCGCCGACATGCACGCGCTGCTGATCCAGCCGGCGCAGGCGGCGATGCGTCCGATTCTCCTGTCCGGTGGGTATCCGGAATCACTCGAACCGCTCGAATCCTTCACCTGCCGCATGAATGATCGTGTCGTGGCGTGCGCTGGGTTCTGCCCGCTGTGGGAGGGCAACGTGCGCGCGTGGGCGGTGATCGCGGGCGACATCGGCGGCGCCGGCATGGTGGCGCTCACGCGCGCCGTGCGCCGAGGCTTCGATATGTGCGATGCGCGGCGCATCGAGGTGGAAGTGGACTCCGAATTCAAGCAGGCGCACCGCTGGGTCGAGATGATTGGCGGCTTCGAGTGGGAAGGGCGCATGCGCAAATACTCGCCCGATGGGCGCGACTGTGACCGCTACGCAAGGGTGAAATAAAAATGGCAGATCCGGTAACTTGGCTGGCGGTCGCGGGGGCCGCTCTCGGAACGGTGGGCGCGATCACCTCGGCGAACGCGCAAGCCGCATCGTCAGAGTCCGCGGCCAACGCCGCGCGATATAACGCTGCGGCCGATCAGTCGCGCGCGACCGTGGCGCTTCAGCAGGGCAATGCCAACGAGGACGCGCAGCGCCGGCAGGCGGCTCTCGCGCTCGGGCGGCAGAGCGCGGCGAGTGCCGAGAGCGGTGTCGATCTCGCCTCAGGCTCTGCGCTCGATCTATACAAGCAGTCGGCGACGAACGCCGAACTCGACGCGTTGAACATCCGCTACGGCTCGCGACTTCAGGCGCAGGGGCTTCAGTCCCAATCGGTGCTCGACAACATGTCTGCTGCGCAAGCCGACAGCAATGCGAGCTCGGCAATGACGGCGGGCTATCTGAATGCGGGCGCGTCCGCGCTCTCAGCGTATGGCACCTACACCAGTCGCAAGGCGCAACTCGACTACTACAAATCCAACAAACCGGCGCTTTCCTAACATGCAAATCCCGCTCTACCAACAGCAAACGAACGTCGGCGGCGGCTTGCCGCTGCCGCGCGCGGAGGCGAATCCCGTTTCCGCTGCCGTCGGGCAGGCGCTCGAAGGCGTCGCAAGGTCCGGCGACGCGCTCGAAAACGGCCTGATGATCCAGCAGAAGACGAATGAGCGGCTGCTCGATGAGCAACGCGAGCAGGACGCCAAAGCGTGGACGGCTGACGCAGTGTCGAATGCGCACCTCGAATGGCAGAAGACGATGGTCGATCGCCAGCAGGCGGCAACCGGCAGCGCGGCCGGCTTCACGCCGAAGATGCTCGATGACTTCGACACCTATGCGAAGGAGTCGATCGCGAACGCGCCGACGCCGCTCGCTCAACGCTATATGCAGCAGAGCATGGCGGCGCTGCGCACGCAGATCGGCACGCAGGCACTCAACTTCGAGGCGAACGCGCGCATTGGCGATCGCATTGAGAAGCAGACGAATTCGATCAACACCTGGGCGAATGTCGTCTTCACCGATCCGTCGCAATACGAGTCCGCGCTGAAGTCGATTCAGGAGACGATGCCGGAAGTCGGCCCCGAGCATACGAACAAGCTGCTCGACTATGCAAAAAAGACGATCGCTTATGCGGCGGCCACGTCGGTGGCGCGCAGCAACCCGGATTCGATCATCGGCGCGCCGGGCTCGGGAGCGAACGCGGCGACCGGTGGAGGGCAGTATCAGGGCGGCTTCTCGGGCGCCGATGCGTTCGTCGCGCAGAAAGAGGGCGGCTTGCTCGCGAAGGACACCAACAACACGCCGACGAACTTCGGCATCAATCAGGCTGCGAACCCTGACGTCGATGTGACGAAGCTGACGCCGGAACAGGCGTCGCAGATCCGAAAGTCCCGATATTGGGATGCGATCCACGCAGACGCGCTGCCGCCCGCGATGCAGCCCGTTGCGTATAACTTCGCGATTCAGGCGGGCGCGGGCGCGGCGAACAATCTGCTCAAGCAGGCCGACAATGACCCGGCCAAATTCAACGAACTGGCGAAGGCCTATTACGACAAGATCCCGGCCGACAAGTCGCAGGGTTATCTGCAGGCGTGGAAGACGCGATCGGATGAGGCGTTCAAGCTAGGCGGTGCGCCGGCCGCGCCAGCCGACAATCCTGTCCTCGCGAACCTGCCGTTCGAACAGCGCTTGCAGGTCTGGAATCAGGCAAAGACGCAGCAAGGCCAGAACATGGCGCTCGCTCGCGCGCAGCTCGACACGCACCTGCAGGACGCGCAGTCCATGGCGGCGAACGGCGTGTCCGACCCGACGCCGATCTCCTTTCAACAACTGGTGAACGCTTACGGCCCGCTCGAAGCGCCGGCGCATTACCGCGCCTATCAGGACGGCCAGCAACTGGCGGGCGACGTCGCGAACATGAAGGGCATGCCGATGCAGGACATCGCGGGCATGGTCAACTCGCGCGCACCGACGGCTGGGCCCGGTTACGCTGTCGCAGCGCACGACCATCAGATCCTGCAGAGCGCGGCATCGCAGGTGCTCCAGCAGCGCGAGGCGGACCCGGCGTCCTACGTCGTGAAGAACGCGCCAGCCGTGCAGACGGCGCAGCAGGCCTTTGCCGCGAATCCGACGCCGCAGACTGCATCCGCGTTCGCGCAGGCGTCCATCGCGGAACAGCAGCGCCTCGGTGTGCCGAAGCCGCAGGTGCTCACGAAACTGCAGGCGGAAACGCTCACCGATCAGATCAACGCCAACGGCGGCGCACAGGCCGATCAGGTCATTCAGCAGCAGGCGCAACTGTGGGGCGATCGCTGGGGCGACGTCTTTGGCCAGTTGAAGAACGTGAAGCCGGTCGCGAAGGTGCTCGGCTATCTGGGCAGCAGCGTCGACACGGCGACGCGCCAGCAGGTGCTCGGCGCGGCCAACACGCCGATCGAGTCGCTGAAGGATGGCATCAACCCCGCCGACGTGAAGTCCGTCGAGACGAAGCTGCAGAGCCTCACGCAGCCCTTCGCCGCGACGATGGCTTACTCGCTCGGTGGCGCGTCGACGTTCGGCGCGCTCTACGACTCGGCGAACCGGCTGAGCCTCACATACCTGCGTCAGGGCATGTCACCGGGCGACGCGACGAACAAGGCGTTTCAAGCGCTGATGGGCGGGCAGTTCAACGTGCGCGACAGCGCGCGCATCCCGACGCAGTACGACGCCGACGCGGTGATGAGCGGCGCGAAGCTGATTCAAGGCAACCTCGGCGGCCTCGATCTGACCGTGCCGCCCGCGCCCGCGAGCATGCGCGCCGAGGACGCGAAGTCGCTCTACGTCTCGAATCTGCGTTCTGGCGGGAAGTGGATCACGAGCGCCGACGGCAAGAGCCTCGTGCTCTTCGATCCGGTGTCGCAGTCGCTCGTCACCACGCGCGACGGCAAGCCGGTCGGCGCACCTTTCTCATCGCTTGCCGCGCCCGCGAAGCGCGTGGAGGCGGACCCTTCAACGGCTGATGTTCCGGTCATTCCTGCGGCGGTGTACTGATGGGCAATCTCGTTCTCGACGGCGATCCGACCGCGCCACTGAAACCGATCACCGAATACCCGACGCCGCTCGGCGACTATCTGGCGGCGCAGGGCGGTGAAGCCCTGCAGGGCATTCGCGACCGCTACAGCTACATCTTCGGCGCGCGGCCCGACAACACCATCGTCGGATATCGCTCAGCGGATGGCCCGTTTCCTGACGAGTTCGCTGGCGCGCCGATCTACGGCGACGACCCGAGCCAGCAGCACGTCGACGCGGCGAGCGCGCAGAAGCAACTGTCCGATGCGGGCGTCAAGATGCAGGCGCCCGAATCCGGCATGTATGCCAACACGCTCGACTCTCTGATCCAGCGGCATCAGGAGCAGGTCGCGCGGCAGACGGCGATCGCGGCATCGCCGACCGGCGCGCGCTCCATTCTCGGCTTCGGCGTGCAGATCGGCGCGTCGATGCTCGACCCGCTCAATATCGCGTCCTCATTCGTGCCTGTGATCGGCCCGGCCAAATACACGGCGCTGCTCGCGGACGCCAGCAGCGCGCTCGCGCGCTTCGGTATTCGTGCGGGCGTCGGCGCGGCCGAAGGCGCAGTCGGCACGGCGCTGCTGCAGCCGCTCGAGTCGCAGGTCGCGAAGAACGTCGGCGACGATTTCACGATGACGAAGGCGCTGGAGAACATTGCGTTCGGCGCGGCATTCGGCGCCGGCCTGCACTCGATCGGCGGTGCCGCGAAGGACGCGTTCTTCGGCGCGCCGACGAAGCCGTCTGTGAAGGTCGAAGACGTTCCCGAGAGCACGCCGAACTTCGCGCCCGCGAACGAAGTGACGCCCACCGTCAAGCCGCTCGTCATCCACATGGAGACGGGCGACGTACCGATCTCGCCGATGGGCGCGGCGTGGATGAACAACAGCGTGTCGCACGAGACGCGCATCGCCGCTACGTCGACGGCAATCTCGCAGGTGCTCGATGGGCGCGGCGTGACGATCGATCCGGTGATGCGCGCCGATCCGGCGCTCCAGTATTCGATGGCGCAGCGCCAGAAGCCCACGGATATGGCGATGGCGCTCGAACAGGCGCGCGCGGACATCGCGCCCGAGGTCAAGTCGGAACTGACCGCGCAGGCCGCCAACGCCGCCGAGCCGGGCGCGATCACGCAGATGCGCAGCCAACTCGACCAGATCCGCGGCGAACTCGACGCGATGGGCGAGACGCCCGCCAAGTCGGATGTCCGCGCGCTCCAGCAAGGCCAGAAGATCAAGTTCAGCGAAGCACAAGAGCGCGCACAGACCGAGCACGACGCGCGGCGCGCGGATCTTCAGGGGCAGGCGACGCGCCTCGAACAGCAGATCGACACGAACCGCCAGGCGTCGCAGGCCGCGCAGGATCTCGCGGCGCTCGACCGTGGCGAATTCCCTGACCGCTTTCAGGATCGCGCGCAGCAGCGCGCCGAGCAGCTTCTGCAGGGCGATCCGATTCAGGCGGCGGTGCGCCAGCTCTTCAGCCCGTCGGCGGACGCCGATCGCGCAGCCGCGCAACGCTTCAATGCCGCCGAGAACGTCGCCGCCGCCGATCCCGTCTCATCGCGCGCGGTCGACGCCAATTTGAAAGACATTCCAGAAGCCGTTAAGACCGCCGCCACCGAAGGCGCGGAACTGAGCATGAAAGCCGCCGAGGAGAAATACCGGATGACGCTGGATCAACTGAAGCAGAGCGGCGCGACCGATCGCACGCTCGAGTCTTTCGCTCGCGAACTCGAACCGTTTGACGCTGACCTGAAGGATGCCGAGGCGCTCGGCAAGGGCATGCTCAGCGCGGCGCTGTGCGGGGTTACGCGATGAGAAACGAATGTATTGACGCACTCAATGCGGGCGCTGGGCGCGAAGTCGGCTATGAGGAGGCTGACGCGCTGTTCTCGAAGCTACAGGCGCACGAGCGCATGATCGCGAACGAGCGGCCTGACCTCTCGCCGCGCGACGTTTCAGTGATGGCCGCGCAGCGCGTCGGCGAAGATCTGAAGGCGGCGGCGTTCATCCAGCGCCGCAACGCGCTGCTCAACGCCACGATTCGCGCGGAGCGCGTGCAGTGGGTGAAGAACCAGTTTGGCGCGCGTCCCGCCGAAGGGCTGGAGGCGCTGCTGGTCGGCGTGAATCGCGCGAAGCAGGGCGCTCGCAACTCGGTGATGTCCGTGCAGAAGGCGCTGCGCGACAAGGTGCTCGGCGGGTTTGTCTACGATCTGGAGAAGATCGGCGCGACCAAGGCGTTCGCAAGCGGCTCGATGGATCGCGATGTCGCGCGTGCGCTGTGGGCGATCGGCCGTGACAACGAGGACGAACTCACGCGCGGGCTTGCGCCGCTCGCGACGGACGTCGCCAAGGTCATCAACAAATGGCAGGAATGGACGCGCAACGCCGCGAACGACGCGGGCGCGTGGATAGGCAAGGAAGCCGGCTATATCGTGAAGCAGTCGCACGACATGCTTCGCGTGCGCAACGCGGGCTTTGAGACGTGGCGCGACGCCGCGCTTCAGCACTTCGACATCCCGCGCATGGTCGCGGAAACCGGCGAGCAGAACGTCGACAAGCTCCTGCGCGGCGTCTATGACAACGTCGCGAGCGGCGATCACATGAAAGCGATCTCGCGCGTCGAGGAACAGCCGTTCCAAGGGCCGGGCAATCTCGCGAAGAAACTCAGCCAGTCGCGCGTCGTGCACTTCAAGGACGCCGACGCATGGTTCGACTACAACCAGCTTTACGGCACGCGCAGCCTGCGCGAGGCGGTCGCGGCCGGGCTCGATCGCGGCACGCAGCAGATCGGCCTGATGCGCCAGCTTGGTCCGAATCCGAAGGCGATGATGGATTCCATTGCGCAGCAGCTCGTCGCGGATGCGAAGGACGCGGGCGAGTTCACGAAAATCGACGGCATCAAGGATTCGCGCGGCAAGCTCGAAACCTACATGAAGGCGGTCGACGGCTCGATGAGCATTCCGGGTAACGCGCTGTGGGCGCGACGCGGCGCGAACATCCGGGCGTGGCAGTCGCTCGCGAAGCTGGGCGGCATGATCATGTCGCAGTTCAACGACATCGCTGTCTACGGCTCCGAGGCAAAGTATCAGGGACGATCGTTCCTGCAGGGCATGGGCGAGTCCGTCGCTGGCCTCGGCACCAATCTGAAGGGCGAGGAGAAGCGCGAACTGCTCGCGAGCCTCGGCGTGTTCTTCGACTCCGCGCTCGGCGAGATCGCGCGCACGGGGTCGTTCGAAGACGCCGGCTCGCTGACGAACGCGCAACGCGTGTTCTTCCGGCTGAACCTCGGCGAGTGGTGGTCGGAGAAGATGCGCGCGGCGGCGGCGATGGGCATGTCGCATCACCTGGCGCTTCAATCTGAAAAGGGCTGGGAGACGCTCGCGCCTGAGTTCCGCCGCGTGCTCGACCTCTACGGCATCGACTCAGCGAAATGGGACGTCGTGCGCGGCTCTGCGCAGAAGCAGATCGACGGCCGCGCCTACATCGCGCCGGACACGATCAGCGATGCGAAGATCGCTGATCAGATCCAGACGTATCTGAACGACCGCACCGGCTTCTTCCAACTGGAGCCCGACGCGAAGACGCGCGCCATCATGCTGCAGGGCACGAATCCCGGCACCTTTCTCGGCGAGTTCATGCGCTTCATCACGCAATTCAAGAGCTTCACGGGCGCGTACCTGCAGAAGATTTTCGGGCGTGAACTGTACGGCAAAGGCTACGAGGGCGACAGCGCGTGGGGCGCGCTCACGCACGGCAATGGCGAGGCGCTCGGTATCGTCAATCTCGTGCTCTGGTCGACGCTCTTCGGCTATGGTTCGATGGTCGCGAAGGATCTCATAAAGGGGCGCGCGCCGCGCGTGCCGAGCGAAGATCAGCCCACAGAGAACGCGAAGCTTTTCATGGCCGCGCTCGCGCAGGGCGGCGGCATGGGCATCATGGGCGACTTCCTGTTCGGCGATGCAAACCGCTTCGGCGGCGGCATGCTCTCGTCGCTCGCTGGCCCTACAGCGGGCGCTGCGAATGACATCGTGAATCTCTACACCTCGATGCGCGACGATGCGCTCGACGGCAAGTTGACCGCGGGCAAGGTCGGTGCGGAGAGCCTGCGCGTCGCGCTGAACAACACGCCATTCGTGAATCTGTTCTATACGCGCATCGCGCTTGATTACCTACTCTTTTATCGTATGCAGGAAATGATGAATCCCGGGTATCTTTCGCGCATGGAACAACGCGTGAGAACGCAGAACAACCAAGAATTTCTGTTGCCGCCGAGCAGCGTGATTCGATAGGAGTGCCGCGATGAGGCGGGCCATGACCCGCTGAACGCTATTCGCCGCCCTACAAGGCCGAAAACCTTGAGGGCAACATGACAGTCACGACCGACATCGCACGCATCGCCTATACCGGAGACGGCTCGTCCGCCGTCTTTGCGTTTCCCTACTATTTCCTCGCAGCATCGGACATCCACGTCTTCGTCAACTTCATCGAGGTGACGACTGGATTCACGGTGACGGGCGCGGGAAATCAGGCGGGCGGCAGCGTAGCATTCTCTTCCGCTCCTGCTGCCGGCGCTGTCGTGCAGTTGATCCGCGATCCCGATCTGCTTCAGCAGACCAAACTCCCGCCGAACGATCCGTTTCCTTCGGATGCCGTCGAGAAGGCGCTCGACAAGCTGACGATGATCGTCCAGGCGCGCAAGGCGAGCGAAGCGCACACGGTGCATTTTCAGGAAGTCGAGACGACGGACGGCACCTTGCCGCTCGCGGGGCAGCGCGCGAACCAGGTGTTCGGCTTCGATGCGAACGGCAACATCACCATGATCCCGATGCCGTCGAGCCTCGGCGCGGGCGATCTCCGCTTCGAGAATGGATCTGACGGCACGCCGGGTTTTAAGGTGGGCGTCGATTTCATCGGAGGCTCGACGACAACGCTGCCGCTCTCGCGCGCACCGATTGGACGTGCGAACTGCTGGGCGTATTGGGACGGCGTGCCGCAGCTCGACTTCACAGTCCTCGGAAACACGATCATTTTCCCGACGGCCATCCCGGCTTACATCAGCGTCGTGAGCGTGCGCATCGGCACGACGCTCTCGCTGAACAAGCCCGCGCAAGGGTCCGTCACGGATGACTCCCTTGCTCCGGGCTCGATGGTCTACAACCGGGTCTACAAGCAAAAGACCGTCCTCGACTATGGTGCGGTCGGCGACGGCGTGCACGACGATTCAGCGGCGTTCCAGGCGGCGATCAACAGCGGCGTGTGCCGCATCCCGTACAGCGCCAAGGGCTACATGATCAAAACGCCGCTCAACGCGACGAACATGCAGAGCCTGACGATCGAGGGTGTCGCCTCGGTTCAAGCCGCGTGGAGCCTCGGTTATGTGAATCCGATGGGCGGCAGCATCCTCTACGGCAACACGGGATCGTGGGTGCTCGATATTACGGGCTCAAACAATGTCGTGCTCCGCAACTTCTCGATCTGCTGCCTGCCGCAGTTCTTGAACGCCGCACTTCCGAATCTCAACAACCCGGCAGTCGGCGGCATCATCGGCGGCACCAGCAACAACAACCCCGCTGGCCTCAACTATCCGGGCGGCATGGGCTACATCTTCGAGAACATCGCCGTCTGGATGGACAAGGCCGGCGCGAGCATCCCGATCTACATCAACAACGGCAACATCGGCCGCTTCACGAACATCTTCACGCTCGGGCAGTACGGCATCTGTCTGGTGGCGAGCAATCCGCTTTCCGCGACGCCCGTCTATACGTCCTTCGGTCCGATCACGGAAAGCGACACGAACATCATCTCGGGTGCGTTCAACGCGGGCTATGGGCAGAACGCGGTGATGTACTTCGAACGGTGCAATGACCTTACCGTCCTTGAGGCGTATCACACCTTTGGCGCCGGTCTAGCGGGCGGTCCATACAGCGGAGTGGGTTACTCCACGTATATCAACAACTGCGCGAACGCCAAGTTGAAGATCGGCTGCGACAGCTTCCCGTTCCTTTTCAGAATGGACGGCGTGGCGAGCCAGATCGATATCGAAGGCCTGATCTCTCAGGGCAGCACGCCGACGCCCGTGGGCAATCCTTCGATCGGCTTCATCAACTGCACTCAGGTTCTCAACTGCAAGTTCCGAGTGATCCAGTTCGATGCGCGCCCGAACAACAACTATCTGTACGCGACGCAAGGCACTGCGGTGCTGAGCAGCATGGTGGGCTGTGAGTTCGTCCTCGACAACAGCAAGACTCCGAACATGATTTTCTTCAACGCGACCAATGCGAACCCGATCCCGTACTTCAACTTGAACTTCAGCGGCAATCAGGATTTCGCTGTCGGCACGTCGCCGATGGTTCTACAGGTTGCTGGCTCACCGGCGGGCGGAAGTGCCTATCGAATCAACATGAACGGTAACCGGCAGGGCTCTGCGTAAAACAAAAACGATTCACGTGTACGGGGGAAGGATGGGTGAGCGGATGAAGTACGAGGAACATCCGCCGCACACCGATGGCGATGGCTTCAACGCGGTCGTCGCAGCGATCGACAAGCTGCGCGACGAGATCGGACAGCGGCATGTCGAGAACACCAGTTCACTCGAAGTATTGGAAAGGGATCTGAAGGTGGTGATCGAACGAGTGGACGACTTAGCGCGGGGCTTTCCGGACAGTGATCCTGACGAGCACTGTCGCATGCATGTCGCGCAAAGGCGGAAAGAAGAGGCGCGCGCGAAGTTCTATGAGGACTTGCGCGGCAAGTTGGCAGAGAAAGGATTGTGGGCACTGCTGGTTTTGATCGGCGTGGCGCTGTGGCAATACATCAAAACGAAGGTGATGACATGAGTTCATTCGACGATGCATTCGCCGCGCTGCTCGGCAACGAGGGCGGCTTCACTGCCGACGCAAAGGACCGCGGCAATTGGACAAGCGGGCAGGTCGGTGTCGGCCAGTTGAAGGGCACGAAGTATGGCATCAGCGCGATGTCCTATCCCGATCTCGACATCAAGAATCTCACGCTCGACGCCGCGAAGCAGATCTATAAGCGCGACTACTGGAACCCGTTCGGTGGGGATCTACTTGCGCCCGCGCTCGCTTTTCAGGTGTTCGACGGTGCGGTAAATAGCGGGGTGGTGCAGTCCATCAAATGGCTTCAGCAGGCCGTCCATGTTTCGGCTGATGGCGTGCTGGGGCCGGTCACGAAAGCGGCCGTCGACAATCATCCGTCCGCAACGGTGGTCGCGGCATACAACGGGTATCGCCTGAAGTTCATGGTGAGCGCGAAGACGTGGTCGACGTACTCCAGCGGGTGGGCGATTCGGATCGCAGACAACCTCATCAGGAGCGCGGCGTAATGGACTGGAGGAAACTCATCGCGGGCGTCGCGCCGACCATCGCCGGACTGGTCACCGGCCCATTCGCGCCTCTCGCGATGGGCGCCACTGCCGCACTATCGAATCTCCTGCTCGGCAAGGCTGACGGCACCGACGACGAACTCGCCGCGGCTGTGCAGAACATGACGCCCGAGCAGCAGATCGCGGTCAAGCAGCTCGACATGCAGTGGGAAAAGCAGAGGCAGGACTTCCTCCTCGCACAGGGCCAGCAGCAACTCGACTCCGACAAGCTTGATACGCAGAACACAGCCGACGCCCGCGCGCGCGATATCGCCCTCGCGGGGCACGGCGAGAACTGGCGCGCCGATGCAGCCGTCGTGTTCGTCTGCATCGGTCTGATCGCTTGCCTGATGTCGCTTGCCTTCTTCCGCGACCGGCTCCCGGGTGAGGCCGTAGGAATCATCTCGACTATCGCCGGCATCTTCGGCGGATGCCTGAAGGATTACTTCAACTTCGAATTCGGATCGTCTCGCGAGAGTCGGCGTAAGGATGCCGTCATCGCGAACGTCGCAACCACTCCCGTAACCGTGGACATCAAGAAATGAAAAAGCTCCTCGTCTCTGCGCTTCTCGCGCTCACATCCATCGCGTTCGGCGCGACCACGACGCCTGTCCAGCTTCTCAATCCGACCGGTTCGACGGCCGGGCAGGCGATTCTCTCCACAGGCCCGAGCAGCCCGCCCGCCTGGGGCACGGTCACGCTCTCCGGCGTCTCAGGCACGCTCGCGATCACCAACGGCGGCACGGGCGCCACGAGCGCGAGCGCCGCGCGCACGAATCTCGGCGTGCCGGCGCTGACGGGCGCGCAGTTCACCGGCGCGCTCTCACTCGCCTACGGTCAGCCGTCCGTCTCGTGGCTCGACACGAACCAGACGAACGGCCTCGGGCGCTTCCGCGTGATCAGTTCGGCAAACGCGTTCTCGATCTTTCGGAACACGGCCACGGCGGGCGACTTCTCGACGTCGACGCAGCCGCTCACGTTCAACGGGTCGGATGTCGCGACGTTCCTGAATCGCCCGGTGTTCGGCGCGGCGACGCCGTGGGATAGCGCGAATCTTCCGAGCCCTGTCTCTGCCGCATCGCCGACGTTCACCGGCACGGTAACGACCGCCGCACTGACGGCCTCGGGCCTGATCACGCCTTCGTCCACCGTCGGCATCAAGGGCACGGCGACGAACGACAATGCACAGTCGGGAAGCGTCGGGGAGTATCAGGAGCAGAGCGCGACCGGCACGGCGCTTACGACGTCGACAAACACGAACACAACGAGCATCACCTTGCCCGCAGGCGATTGGCGCGTTCAGGTGAATAACAAGTTCAACATCGCCGCGGGCGCGACGGTGACCTCGGCAGGCTCGACCGTGACGCTCACCAGTGCAGGTGGCGCCACGCTCGGACAGACGACTTTCAATTCGGGGATTTCAGCGACGAATGCGATCGGCGTCGTCTACGTCACGACGCCGGTGGTCCGCTTCAGCCTATCGGCCACTACGACCATATACGCGACCGGCATCGCCGTTTTCTCTGGCGGCTCGGTCACGGTTGACGGGAAGGTCACCGCGTGGCGTCCGCGCTAACGACACAGCCGGGCGGCGCTTGCCAGTCAGCAGGCGCTGCATCGGCTTCTCGACCATCACGAAACTTCCCGCCGCACAGAAGAACATCGCCGCGAAATACATCGTCGGCGTCGTCACTCCGGCCGGCATCCATCCGCCGAAGAACTTCAGCAGGATCTGATGCAGCATGTAGATCGAGAAGCTGATCTCGCCGAGGAAGACGAAGAAGGGCAGACTCAGCACGCGCGCGAGCACGCCGCGACCAGACGCCATCACGGCGATCAGCACCGCAAACAGCCAGCACGATCCCGCCTCACCGAACTCTGACAGCAGCGCTGCGTTCGAAATGTGCTGCGCCACCGCGTAGAAACCCCACCCGAGCCAGCCGACCAGCGCGGCGCAGAGCGCGAGCTCGATCGCCGTCCACTCCAGCATGCCGATCTTCAGCGGCTTGATGTAGCGATCCCACAGTACCCACGTCGACATGCCGAGGCAGAACTCGAAGAGGCGGGCGATCGGGTTCGTATAGAGCATCGACGAGACGGTCAGATCCTGAACGCCGCCATCTGCCGGCAGGTGCATGGCCGTGACGCCCACGATGATAAGGGCGACCACGGCGGCAGCGCCCGCCAGCTTCAGATACCACGTGCGTCGGATGTTGATCAGCAGCAGCGGGAACATCAGATAGAAGAACATCTCAGTCGAGATGCTCCACGACACGCCGTTCCACGAGAACGCGTAGGCGATGAACGGGACGAAGGAGTGCGTCAGCGTCAGGTTCGCCGCGAGTACGACCCACTTGCTGAAGATTCCGGGGCCGTCAAAGCTGATCGAATCCGGCCGCACGAAGATCACGAGCACCAGCAGGGCGAACACGTGCACCGGCCAGAGCCGCGCGAAGCGTGCGCGCATGAACCGACCATAGCCGGGGAACGGCTTTGACGTGTAGACGTGGGTCAGGATGAATCCGGACAGGACGAAGAAAAAGCTGACGCCGTGTACCAGCGACGACGGCGCTTTTACCGACCAACTCCAGGGGAAATACAGTTTGATGTGGTGTACCACAATCATCATCGCGGCGACGAAGCGAAGGCTCGTCAGCGGCAGGAGGCTCTCGACCTCATCGGCCCGTCTCATTTTTACAATCCTGTGATGTTTCAAATTCTTACCGCGTCGAATTCTAGTACAAAACCCGGACAGCCCGTCAAAAACGGCGCTGTAAGTCATTGATTCTGCGTTCGCGCGATGTGGCTTTTGGTGGGATATAGGCGTGTGCAGCAAATGGCTTCGCGCCTTTGCCAGCGTGGCTTAGCGCCATTTTTGAGGGTGTGCTGGCTCGCGACGCATGTCGAGGACGTATCGCCCGAAGACATGCGCGAGCGGGCGAGGCAGCTGTTCGGCGGCTGAATCAGTCGTCGAACGAATAGTGCTCGACGACGCGCTTCACCGCGTTCCGGAACGACGTGACGAGATCCGAGCGGATGCCGCTGCTCGGATACGACAGCGCATATTCGTACTCGATATCGGCCTCGAACGGCCGCACGACGACGCCGTGCGCGCGCCATACCTTCGCCGCGAACGGCTCGACGATCGAGATGCCGAGCCCGCCCGCGACCATCGCGTAACGCGTGTGCGCCGTGTCGGTGAAAACGGTGTAGCGCGGCCGGTCTTCGGTGGCCGAGATCAGCGATTGCTCGGCCTCGTAAGGCTGGCGCGAATTCGGCAGCCAGCCGATCAGCTTTTCGCCGCGCAAGTCCGCCGGACGCACGGTCTTCTTCTTGGCGAGCCTGTGCGTGGCGGGCATCGCGCAAGACGCGCGCGCCTTCAGGAGCGTCTCCACTTCGATACCCGCGACCGCCGGAAACGCGAGGCTCAGCGCGATATCGGCCTTGTGGTTCTGCAGATTGACGAGCACTTCGGGCACCTTCACCGAATCGACCTTGACCGGCACGCCGGGATGGCGCTCGGTGAAATCGGCGAGCGCGGGCGGCAGCAGTGTCGTCGCGAGTACAGGCATGCACGCGACGGTGAGGCCGTCCGAGGCTTCCTCGCGAATCATGTCGGCGACCTGCTTGAGACGCTCCAGCCCGAGGAAGTTTTCCTCGACGGACTTGTAGAAGCGCAGGCCCGCGGTCGTCGGATTCAGGCGGCCGCCGATGCGCGAAAACAGGCTGAAACCGAGATCGGCTTCGAGATCGGCGATCAGGCGGCTGATGGCGGGCTGGGTGACATGTAGCTTTTTTGCTGCGCCGACACTGGTGCCGGTCATGATGAGGCTGCGAAAAGCCTCGATCTGGCGAAAACGGATCATCTTGCAAACGGCTGTGAGGCGACTGTTGACGGCGACGCAGATCTTATAGGAAACAAGCACTTGCCGCTTCATCTCTGTTCGGCCGATGCACGTCCGTCGACAGGTCCGCGCAACAAAGTGAACGAGTATTCGAAAAATTTAGTGTCTATAAGCACATGTGAGTGGCATCCGGCTTATTGATGCGAAATACTCGCCGCCAGCCTGAAGCGCGGTTGAAAGCGTCGATGTAAGACAAACGCGCCGAACGCCTGAGCCCGCGTGGCTCTACGCACTATTTACGCAAGTAGCAGAAAGGTTTTCGTTAGCTTTGCTAAGTTCGGGTCGGCTTGTTTTTATCTTGTTTTAGATAAACAAAACGGCGTCGAACGCCGCGAATCGACGAAAAATGACGTCGAAATACACGAGACTAAGAAGGAGGACTCCCCCATGAAGTTTTTTGCTGCCCATTTTGCCGCTCACTCAGCGTCCATCCAGCGCACGACCATCGCTGCTGCAGCGACGCTCGTGCTCGGCGCGTCCGCACTGAACGCGACGGCCGCCATCGTGCCGTCCAACGTCGCGCTCGCGGCCAAGCAGGAACTGGTGCGCAACAACGGCTCCGAGACTGAGACGCTGGATCCGGCGATGGTGGAATCGGTGGGAGCCTACAACCTCACGACCGATCTGTTCGAAAGCCTGACCGCCACCAATAACGACGGCGCGGTCGTGCCCGGCGTCGCCGAAAAATGGGAGCAAAAGGATCCGACCACCTGGATTTTCCACCTGCGCAAGAGCGCCCGCTGGTCCAACGGCGACGCTGTCAGCGCAAACGATTGCGTCTACGGCATCCAGCGCTTCGTCGATCCGAAGACGGCGTCGTCCTACGCCAACGTGTTCGGCGTATTCCTGCTGAACGGCGCGGAAGTCGCCGCGGGCAAAAAGCCCGTCAACGCGCTCGGCGTGCGTGCAATCGACGCGTCCACCATCGAAGTCAAAACCTCGGGTCCGGTGCCGTTCCTGCCCGAACTGATGTCGAACCCGAACCTGGCGCCGGTGCATCGCGCGAGCGTCGAGAAATACGGCAAGGACTGGACCAAGCCCGGCAACCTCGTCAGCAACGGTCCGTTCCAGCTGAAAGACTGGCAGGTCAACAGCAAGATCGTGATGGTGAAGAACCCGAATTATTGGGACCGTGCGAACGTGCAGCTCACGCAGGTCACCTATCTGCCGGTCGAGGACGAGAACACCGACATCAAGCTGTTCCAGTCCGGCGAGAACGACATGACGTATCAGATGCCGACCGGCACCTATGCGAAGTTGCGCCAGCAATTTCCCAACGACGCGCGCAACTCGCTGATTCTCGGCACACGTTATTACGGCTTCAACAATCGCGATCCGCTGCTGAAGGACGTGCGCGTGCGCAAGGCGCTGTCGATGGTCATCGACCGTGACCTGCTCGCCCAGCGCGTGACCGCCGACGGTCAGGTTCCGCTTTATTCCGTGCTGCCGAAGGGCATCGTCGGCGCCGATGTCACGACTTACGACTGGGCCTCGTGGCCGATGGCCAAGCGCGTCGAGGAAGCGAAGAAACTGCTCGATCAGGCCGGCGTGAAGCCGGGCACGAAGCTGCGGTTCGCGACGAACACGAGCGAGTACAACAAGAAGATGGCGATCTTCGTCGCGTCCGAATGGAAGTCGAAGCTGGGCCTGACCATGGACATCGAGTCGATGGAGTTCAAGGTGCTGCTGAAGAAGCGCCACGACGGCGACTATCAGATCGCCCGCAACGGCTGGGTGGCCGACTACAACGACGCGTCGACCTTCCTGCAGCTCGTGCAATGCGGCTCGGACCAGAACGACAACTTCAACTGCAATCCGAAGGCCGATGCGCTCATCAAGGAAGCGAGCCAGTCGCCGGACGAAGCGCGCCGCATGCAATTGCAAACGCAGGCCGCGAAGATGATCATGGACGACTATCCGATGCTGCCGCTGCTGCAATACGGTCTGCCGCGCCTCGTGCGGAGCTATGTGGGCGGCTATTCGCCGAAGAATCCGATGGATCGTTACCACAGCAAAGAGCTCTACATCGTCAAGCACTGACGCACGGGAGAAACGCTCATGTGGTCCTACACGTTGCGGCGCGTGTTGCTCACGCTGCCGACGCTGCTGATCGTCATCACGGTCTGCTATCTGTTGCTGCACGCGACGCCCGGCGGCCCGTTCGACGGCGAGCGCAAGGTCTCCGCCGAAGTGCTCGCCAATCTGCAGGCGAAGTATCACCTCGGCGAGCCGCTGTGGAAGCAGTATCTGCTCTATCTCGACGGCCTCGTGCACGGCGATCTCGGCGCCTCGTTCCGCTATGCCGACTGGAGCGTCAACCAGCTCGTGCTGCGGGCGCTGCCGGTGTCGCTCGCGATCGGCGGCGTGTCGATGCTGCTCGCCATCGTGATCGGCGTCGCGCTCGGCGTCGTCGCGGCGCTGCGGCGCAACAGCATCGCCGACTACGCGCTCATGCTCGTCAGCAACGCGGGCAACGTGTTTCCGTCGTTCGTGCTCGGGCCGGTGCTGATCCTCGTGTTCGCGATCCTGCTGAAGTGGCTGCCGGCGGGCGGCTGGAACGGCTTCGAAGTGCGCTACATGGTGTTGCCCGTCGCGCTGCTCGCGATGATCAACGTCGCGACGGTCGGCCGCGTGACGCGCGCGGGCCTGATCGAAGTGCTGAACACGAACTACATCCGCACGGCGCGCGCGAAGGGCCTGCCGATGCGCACCATCGTGCTGCGCCACGCGCTCAAGCCGACGCTGATTCCGGTCGTGTCGGTGATCGGCCCGCTCGCGATCTCGTCGATCACGGCGGCGGTCGTCACGGAGTCGGTGTTCTCGATTCCGGGCATCGGCAAGCTGATCGTAAACGGCGCGGCCAATCGCGATTACACACTCGTGCTCGGACTCGTCGTGCTGGTCACGGTGGTCGCCGTGCTGCTCAACTTGCTGGTCGATCTCGCGTATGCGTGGCTCGATCCGAAGATCCGCTATTAAAGGGCGTCCGATGAAATCTGCTTCTCTTGGCTCCATGCTCGACAAGGCAGTGGCGGGCCGCAGCCCCTGGCAGGACGCGCGCGCGCGGTTCCTGCGCAACAAGGCGGCGGTCGTGAGTCTCGCGCTGCTCGTGCTGATCACGCTCGCGTGCATCGTCGGTCCGTGGCTGTCGCCGAACGCGTTCGATTCCACCGACTGGAACGCGACCGGCACGCCGCCCACGTTCGATCACTGGCATCTCTTCGGCACCGACGACACCGGCCGCGACCTGCTCGTGCGCTGCCTGATCGGTGGCCGCGTGTCGCTCATGATCGGCGCGCTCGCCACGCTCACGTCGGTGACGCTCGGCATCGTGTGGGGCGCGGTCGCGGGCTTCGTCGGCGGGCGCGTCGACAACGTGATGATGCGCATCGTCGACATGATGTACGCCATTCCGTATCTGCTGATCGCGATCCTGATGGTGACGCTGCTCGGGCGCGAGTTCTATCTCGTCGTCATCACCATCACGATCTTTTCGTGGATGGACATGGCGCGCGTCGTGCGCGGCCAGACGCTGTCGATCCGCTCGAAGGAGTATGTCGAGGCGGCGCGCGCGATCGGCGTGCCGACGCGGCGCATCATCACGCGGCATGTGGTGCCGAATCTGCTCGGCATCGTCGCGATCTACACGACCGTCACCGTGCCCGGCGTGATCCTCACGGAATCGGTGCTGTCGTTTCTGGGTCTCGGCGTGCAGGAACCGATGACGAGCTGGGGCGTGCTGATTCAGGACGGCGTCGGCGTGATGGAATCATCGCCGTGGATTCTGCTGTTCCCGGCGGCGCTGTTGTCGATCACGCTCTATTGCATCAACTTTGTCGGCGACGGGCTGCGCGACGCGCTCGATCCGAAGGACAGGTGAGCCATGCCGCTACTCGAAGTCAACAATCTGCAAGTCGAATTCAGGACGCACGAAGCCGCCGTGCGCGCCGTGAACGGCGTGAACTTCACGCTGGAAGAAGGCGAGACGCTCGGAATCGTCGGCGAATCGGGCTCGGGCAAGAGCCAGAGCGTGCTCGCCATGCTCGGGCTGCTCGCATCGAACGGGCGCGCGACGGGGCAGGCGCTGTATCGCGGGCAGAATCTGCTCGGACTCGGCGAACGCGCGATGAACCGCATTCGCGGCAATCGCCTCTCGATGATCTTTCAGGACCCGATGAGCTCGCTCAATCCGTATCTGACGATCGAGCGGCAGATGACGGAAGTGCTCGAACTGCACAAGAACGTCACGCGGCGCGAGGCGAAGAAGCGCGCTATCTCGATGCTCGAAGCGGTGCGCATTCCGGAGGCGGCGCATCGTATCGGGCAGTATCCGCACGAGTTGTCGGGCGGCATGCGCCAGCGCGTGATGATCGCGATGGCGTTGCTGTGCGAGCCAGAAGTGCTGTTCGCCGACGAGCCGACCACCGCGCTCGACGTCACCGTGCAGGCGCAGATTCTGCAATTGCTGCGCAATCTCCAGCATGACTTCGGCACGTCGATCGTGCTGATCACGCACGATCTCGGCGTCGTCGCCGGACTGTGCGAGAAAGTCATGGTCATGTACGGCGGCCGCGTGATGGAACAGTGCGACGCGCCCACGCTCTTCACGAAGCCCTCGCATCCGTACACCATCGGCCTGTTGCGCGCATTGCCGCGACTCGACCACGACGGCGGCGAACTGACCGGCATTCCCGGCAATCCGCCGAACATGGCAAATCCGCCCGCGGGCTGCCCGTTCCACGAACGTTGCGCCGATGCGAGCGACGAATGCGCGCGGCAGGCGCCGGAGCTCGAAGCCGTCGGCACGCACTGGTTGCGCGCGTGCCATCGTCCCGTCGACGAGATGAAAACCCGCTATCAGGAACCGAGCCATGTCTGACGCGACGATTCTTTCCGTGCGCGACATGCGCGTGCATTTCCAGGTGAAGCCGAAGAGCCGGCTGCCGTGGGCGCCACGTCGCACGCTCAAGGCGGTCGACGGCGTGAGCTTCGATCTGAAGGCGGGCGAGACGCTCGGCGTCGTCGGCGAATCGGGCTGCGGCAAGTCCACCTTGTCGCGCGCGATCCTGAACCTGATTCCCGCGACCGGCGGCGACATCGTGTGGATGGGCGCGCCGCTGTCGAGCGCGTCGAAGCAGGAATGGCATCGCGTGCGCGGCGACGTGCAGATGATCTTTCAGGACCCGCTCGCGTCGCTGGATCCGCGCATGACGATCGGGCAGATCATCGCGGAGCCGCTTCTCGAGCATCGGCCGGACTGCACGAAGCGCGAAGTCGATACCCGCGTGCGCGCGATGATGGCGCGCGTCGGCCTGCGCGAGCAGATGATCAACCGCTATCCGCACGAGTTCTCGGGCGGGCAGTGTCAGCGCATCGGCATTGCGCGGGCGCTGATCGTCGAACCGAAGCTCGTGATCTGCGACGAGCCGGTGTCCGCGCTCGACGTCTCCATTCAGGCGCAGATCGTCAATCTGCTCAAGTCGCTGCAGAAGGAGATGAAGCTCGCGCTCATTTTCATCGCGCACGATCTGGCCGTGGTGCGCCACATTTCCGATCGCGTGATGGTGATGTATCTCGGCCGCGTGATGGAACTGGCCGACAAGCACGCGCTCTACGACACGCCGCGTCATCCGTACACGCGCGCGCTGCTCTCGGCGGTGCCGGTGCCCGATCCGGCGATCGAGCGCGGCAAGGTCGTGCAGATTCTGTCCGGCGACATTCCGAGCCCGATCGATCCGCCTTCCGGCTGCGTATTCCATACGCGCTGCCCGATGGCGCAGGCACGCTGCTCGCGCGAAGTGCCCGCCTTGCGCACGCTCGGCCCGGATGCATCGGCGGCATGCCTGTTTGCCTGAAAAAAACCTCGCATCGATCAAAAAAACTTAAAGGAAATCACCGCCCCGCAATAAACGCCCAATGACCGCGGCGGTCCGCGCATGCGCGCGCCGCCGGCCTTCCAGCCGTTCGCCGATCCGCCTGTCTGCCCAGATTTTCCAGTGTCCAGACATGGTGTTTAGTCATCCTTAGTTTTTGAACAAGCCGTCAGCAGTTGAATCAATAAGTGGAGATTTTTTTCGTGAAAAAACAAAAACGTTCACTCGCGCTTTCGATTTTGTTGTTCAGCGGTGTCATGGCCGCGACTGTCGCCGCGCACGCCGATGAAACCGTCACCGATGCCCCTTCGCGCCACACCGAAGCGCCGCCGGATTCCCCGCCGAATACCGAAGCCGACGCGCCCGTGAGCAGTCAGGCGAAGGCGAAGGGCTTCATCGAGGATTCGCATCTGAACCTGCTGATGCGTTCCTTCACCGAGCACGACGACTTCAAGGGCGCGGGCAAAAAGGACGCATGGGTGCTGGGCGCGCAGGCCGTGTTCGAATCCGGCTATACGAAAGGGCTGATCGGGCTGGGCGGCGACGTATCGCTGTTCGGCGCGTTCAAGCTCAACGGCGGGAATGGCGCGGGCAATCGCGTGCACGTCGGCACGGACGGCGGCGGATCGAATCAGCTTGCATGGGCGTATCCGGGCGTGTGGGACGTGAAGGCGCGCGTGTCGAACACGGTGCTGAAGTACGGTCAGCAGCTCTTCGACAACCCGTTCCTCGTGCCGCACGATAACCGCGCGCTGCCGCCGACTTATCGCGGCTTCTCGCTCGCCAGCGACGAGATCAAGAATCTCACGCTGAAAGCCGGTACCGTCGACGGCGTGCTCGCCCGCGGCATGACCACGGTCACCGGACTGACGACCGAATACGGCGGCACGCATGTCTCGCGCTTCACGTACTTCGGCGGCGACTGGACGCGCGGTGACGACACCGCGGTTTCGCTGTACGGCAGCATCGCGAACGATGTCTGGCAGCAGTACTACCTGACGGCGACGCAGAGCATCGGCGATCCGAAGTCGATTCGCTGGACCGGTTCGTTGAACTACTACTACACCGGCGCGATCGGCGACAAACGGCAGGGCTCGATCACCAACAACGCGTACTCGCTCGCGCTCGCCGGCACACACGGCGCGCATACGGTGCAGTTCGCATTCCAGCAGATCGTGAGCGACCAGACGTTCGACTACATGGGCCAGTCGGCGGGCGATTACCTCTCGAACTCGCTCGACGTGGACTACAACCAGCCGCATGAAAAGTCCGTGAGCCTGTCGTACACGCTCAACATGAAGGACTACGGCGCGCCGGGTCTCAAGTTCACGATGTGGGGCGCCTATGGCTGGGACGCCGATGGCAGCGCGATGGCCAACGGCGGCTCGGCACAGGCGGCCAACTACACGATCGACGGGCAACCGCTGCATGGTACGCACTACGAAATCGGCGTGATTCCGAGCTATACGGTGCCGGACGGCAAGTTCAAGAACACGTCGGTCAAGTTCTACTACATGCATCATCACAGCAACAGCGCTTACTATCCGGACGGCACGAGCAACGTGTATCGCCTGATGGTGAATGTGCCCGTGAACGTGTTCTGAGCGGGCGGACACAACATGCGAAAAGCGGCGCGGTGTAAACCCTACAAAAATACCTGTTTACATTACGTTTAACTTTCATCTATAAAGAGATTGCGTGTAGCGGATTGCCATGTCTCGCCACGCTCATCGCCCGGCAGGCCTGTCTCTGCCGGGCTTTTTTTTGTCCGCTCAAAGCGCCCACTGCAGCTTTCATGCGCTTACGACGCCGTTTTTTCCTAGTGAAAACCCCGTCATTTCTTTCGCTTGACTTACTTGATATATCACATACTGTGTATATGCGATGACACATGACGTCGTCGCGGGAGGCGTCGTTCGACGCCCGTACATGAAAAGGCATTGTGCCAAGGAGACAGGCATGGGAACGGAGCAGATGAACCGACCGGAGGGGACGTCGCGTCTGGCGTCGCCGTGGGTGCAGTTGGTTTTCGGTGTGATTTGCATGGCGATGATCGCCAACATGCAGTACGGCTGGACGCTCTTCGTCAATCCGATCGACGAGAAGTATCACTGGGGCCGCGCGGCCATTCAGGTGGCCTTCACGATCTTCGTCGTGACGGAGACGTGGCTGGTGCCGGTGGAAGGCTATCTCGTCGACAAGTACGGCCCTCGGCCGGTCGTGGTCGGCGGCGGGCTCCTGTGCGCGATCGCCTGGGCGCTCAACTCGGTGGCGTCGTCGCTGCCGCTTCTGTACTTCGCGGCGGCGGTCGGCGGCGTCGGGGCGGGCGCGGTGTACGGCACCTGCGTCGGCAATGCGCTCAAGTGGTTTCCGGCGCGGCGCGGGCTCGCGGCGGGCATCACGGCGGCGGGCTTCGGCATGGGATCGGCGGCGACCGTCGTGCCGATCGCGCACATGATCAAGTCGAGCGGCTATGAAGCGACGTTCCTGTGGTTCGGGCTCGGGCAGGGGCTCATCGTGTTCCTGCTCGGCATGGCGCTGTACGCGCCGCCGGCGCAGCTGATCGCATCGGTGAAAAGCACGGTCAAGGCCGCGGTCTACAACGCGAGTCCGAAGCAGGTGCTGCAATCGCCGATCTTCTGGGTCATGTACCTGATGTTCGTCATGATGGCCGCCGGCGGCCTGATGGCGACCGCGCAGCTCGGGCCGATCGCGAAGGACTTCGGTCTGCACGATTCGCCCGTGTCGCTGCTCGGCCTGACGCTGCCTGCGCTGACATTCGCGCTGACCATCGACCGTGTGCTCAACGGGCTGACGCGGCCGTTCTTCGGCTGGGTTTCGGACCGGATCGGGCGGGAGAACACGATGTTCATCGCGTTCGCGATCGAGGCGGTGGGTATCGTCGCGCTGTCGAACTATGGGCACAACCCGGTGGCGTTCGTCGTGCTGACCGGCATCGTGTTCTTCGCGTGGGGCGAGATTTATAGCCTCTTCCCGGCGACCTGCGGCGACACCTTCGGGCCAAAGTTCGCCGCGACCAACGCGGGTCTGCTCTATACCGCGAAAGGGACAGCCGCGCTGCTCGTGCCGTTCTCGAGCGTCATCACGACGATGTCCGGAAGCTGGCACGCGGTCTTCATGCTCGCGGCGGGGATGGCGGCGGTATCGGCGTTCCTCGCGCTGTTCGTGCTGAAGCCGATGCGTAATGCGCATTCGCAGAAACACGCGCGCGCGGCGACGCTGGACATGTCGTACACGACCGTGAAGGAATAAAGCGGTAGAAGCAGGGCGGGCGACCCGGCGTGTCGCCCGTTTCTTCTTGTCGAGCGCGCGCTTGTCCGTGGCTTGCGACTGAGGATGCAGCGCTCTGGCCGCTACACGGATGCGCGTTTTTGTCGTGCCGCCGGCAGGTGGTCTCCTCGCTCGCTTATCCCGAAGTTTCGAGCGATCCCGCGGCAGCAGGATGAGCGTTCGGCGCGCGTCTAGGGCGACGCGCGGAACGAAAGCAGATGCCTTCTCGGATTCGACGCGCCGGTCACGGCGACGCGATACGAGAAACGCGGAACCCGTCCGTCGATGCTGGCGACCCACGCCCGGAAGGCCGGCGCCGCCGCCGACGACACGAGAGCGAAGAGAACCAGACTGACGTGAGCGTTCATGCCTATCTCCATTCGATGTCGGTCCGGGAATGCCGCCGACAGTGGGCCAATGAACGTAGTGTCGTCGTGGACGGCCGGCGTGCCTACCCGGCACGCGCGGGGGCAACGCGATTATTCAGGAGATAGCCGGAGCGAGCCCTGCATGCGGAGGGACGGCGTCAGAACCGCGTGCCCACGGCGCAGCCACCGCCAGCACCGAGGCCGCTGCCGTTCGTCGCCAGGGCGGCGGCGCAGCCGAAGAGGCTGCATCCGCTGAACAGCGTCGACGCGAGAATGACAGCCGTAGCGGCGCGAAGAATTCGAAAGTGCTTCATGTTGACATCGGGAATCGGGAAGGCCGGCTGCGATTCTCCCGGAACGCGACCACTCCGATGTCAAAAAGCGTGACGCGTCAGCCGGGCTTGCCGTCGTCGCGCGGCCGGAACAACGGCGCCGCATAAGCCGCGACATACAAGGCGAACGCCAGCGCCCAGCAAAGACCCGCGGTGAAGATCCACGCCGCATGCGACGACGGCAGCGCGAGCGGTCCGAGCACGCGCAGCGCGCCCGCGGCCATGACGAGCCCGTAACACGCGATATCGCGCTTGTCGGCGACGAGCGGGCGCCCCGTGTGCCCGCGCGCGGTGCGCGTGATCATCGCGATGATCGCGCCGCCGATCGCGCCTGCGCCGAACGCATGCATCGCCAGACTGTGCGTGACGCGCGGCGCGTCGAGCGCGGCGAGTGCGAGCAGCGCGAAGCCGGCCGGCAGCCACGCGTAGGCGAGATGCAGGACGGCGAGAATCGGCCGTCCGCGAACCGCGTACGAGCGCCAGCCGATCATCCGCGCGAGATGCGCGCTGCCCGCGAGCAACGCCAGACCGGCGACGAGGGTGCTTGTGGACGCGAAGGCATCGGCGATGAACGCCGCCAGCGTGAACGGCGCGACGCTCCATTCGACGATGCGCCAGCGCCGCGCCACGAAACCGGGAATCGCGTTGGCGGTAAACATCGGGATCACGCGTCCGCCGATCACGCCGACCAGCAGCACGACGATGCCCGCCGACGCGTACACGGCGCGCATTGCCAGATCGGGGCGCGCGTCGATCGAGAAACCGTGAAACGCGGCGTTCAGCGCGCCGAACGCGAGCAGCACCGCCGTGACGAAATAGTTGCGCCGGTTGCCGGCCTGCACCAGCACGCGCAGCAACAGCCACGCGGCGACAGGCAGAAACGCGCCATCGACGAGCGCGGCGGGCAGCGCCGGGCCGCTCCACACGAGCACGCGTCCGGCGAGCCACAGCACGGCGAGCGCGGCCAGCGTCGCGCCCCGGGCCGTGTCGCGCCCGGTCCACGCACGCACCGCCGTCAGCAGAAAACCCGCGATGATCGCCGCCGCGAAGCCGAACACCATTTCGTGCGCGTGCCAGCCGATCGGGTTGGCGCGCAGCAGATAGCCGCCCGCGAGCGGCACGCCGGCCAGCACGAGCAGCCACACAGAGAGCGCCAGCGCGCCGAACGCCGCGCCGCAGAGATAGAACGGCCGAAAGCCGAGATCGAAGAGCGCGAAACGCGGCGTCGGCTTCGGCGTAGTAACGCGCGGCGCGGCGACGAAAACCGGATCGGGTTCGGCAATCTTCATGACATCCTCACGATGAAACGGGCACACACACGCCGCGCCGCGAGCGCATGTTGAGGCGCGTTCCAGCGCGACACCGCGACGCGCGTCGATTGCCGAAGCGCGAAGCGGACACACTGAAACGGCTCACGATGTCGTCGCTCGTTTAGTGCTGAATCGGCTGCTTGATCGGCTCGCCGTCGCCGGCGATCGCGAACACCAGCAGCTTCGCGGGCTTCGTCGCGCTCGCGTTTTTCGATACGACGTGATGTGCGCCGGGCGGCTCGTACCACGATTCGCCAGGCCCGTAGGTCTTCGCGGGCGAGCCTTCGAGCTGCGACGTGACGCGGCCTTCCAGCACATACGCGAAGATCGACCCGGGATGCATGTGCGCTTCCGATGCCTGTCCCGGCTTGTACGAGACCGTCGCCATCAGCACGTTCTTGCCGCCCGCTTCGGGAATCGCCTGCTTCATGACCGGCGTGACGACTTCCGCGCCGGCCGTGTCGTGTGCGAAGGCGTGCGATGCGCCGAAAGCGAGCGCGGCTGCTAGCACCAATGTATTGCGCGTGCTCATGTCGATGTCCTCACGCCGGCAACTTGCGGAACGAGATCGCGAAGCGGTTCCACGCGTTGATCGCGGTGACGAGCAAGGTCAGGTCGACGATTTCCTCGTCGCTGAAATGCGGCTTGACGGCTTGCCAGACGGCATCGGGCACGTGATCCTGCGACACCAGCGTGAGCGCCTCGGTCCATTCGAACGCGGCGCGTTCGCGGTCGGTGAAGAACGGCGTTTCGCGCCAGACGACGACCGTCGCGAGACGGCGATCGGTTTCGCCGCCCTTGCGCGCATCGGCCGTGTGCAGGTCGACGCAGAACGCGCAGCCGTTGATCTGCGATGCGCGCAGACGCACCAGATGGGTCAGCGATTTTTCGAGCGCGGACTTGCCAATGCGCTCTTCGACGCCGACGAGCGCCTTGATGGCTGCGGGGTTCGCTTTGTAGAAGTCGAGACGGGGTTCCATGGCAAATCTCCTTGGCTTGGGTTCGGAAGTGCGCCACTGCGGCGCGACAAGTACAGATTAGGCTCTGAAGTGGCTTTTTGAAATAACCGGTTTTCTGGAATTTCGGGTAACCAATCGCGGGCACTTCCGACTATGACCGGCCGGCGCCGCGCGCAAAAAAACCCGCGGCGAAAACGAGCCGCGGGTCGTGATGCGCAGAACCGCGCGAGGATTAGTCCAGCGCCGAAGCCGGGCCGAAGAACTCGTAGCGGCTCTGCGCTTCGGGCACGCCGAGCGCCTTCAGATGCTTCTTCACGGCCTTCATGAACGCCTTCGGGCCGAGAAAGTAGGCATCGACATCGCGATTCCCGGGAAGCCACTTGTCGAGCAGCGTTTCATCGACGAAGCCGATGCCGTGCGCTTCGTGATCGCCGTCGAGCTTGCGCTCGTAGCAGTAGAAGCGCTTGAGTTGCGGATGCCGCGCGGCCAGTTCCTCGATCACCTCACGGAATGCGTGCACGCCGCCGTGCCGCGCCGAATGGATGAAGTGCACCGGGCGCTTTGTCGCGAGCGCGGCCTGCAGCATCGCGAGCGTCGGCGTGATGCCGACGCCGCCGCTGATCAGCACCAGCGGCTTGTCGCCGGGTTCGAGCCTGAAATCGCCGGCGGGCGGATACAGTTCGACGACATCGCTTTCGCGCACGTTCTGGTGCAGGAAGGTCGACACCTTGCCGTGCGGCTCGCGCTTCACGCTGATGCGGTATTCGCGGCCGTTGGGCGCGGCGGACAGCGAGTAGTTGCGGCGCAGTTCCTCGCCGTCGACGAACACCCGCATGCCGATGTACTGGCCCGGATGGAAGTCGAGCAGGGCGCCGCCGTCCTCGGGCACGAAATAGAACGACGTGATCTCGTCGCTTTCCTTCACCTTGCGCGCAACGACGAAGCGCCGCGTACCGCGCCAGCCGCCCGGCGCCTGCTCGCGCTCGCTGTACATGCCTTCTTCGAGCCCGATCAGCAGGTCGGCGAGCTGCCCGTAGGCGGCGGCCCAGGCATCGATGACGGCGTCGGTCGCGATCTCCTCGCCGAGCACTTCGCGAATCGACTTGAGCAGGCAGCTACCGACGATCGGATAATGTTCCGGCTGGATGTTCAGCGCGACGTGCTTGTTGATGATCTGCCCGACGAGGCCGCCGAGCTTTTCGAGTTCGTCGATGTGACGCGCGTACATCAGCACGCCGTTGGCAAGCGCGCGTTGCTGCGCGCCGCTCGCCTGATGCGCCTGGTTGAACATCGGGCGCACTTCGGGATATTCGGCGAGCATCTTGTTATAGAAGTGCGTGGTAAGCGCCTCGCCGCCGCTTTCGAGCAGCGGGACGGTTGCCTTGACGATGGCACGGTGTTCGGCTGACAGCATTCTTCGGTTCCTCGTGTGATGAAGGCGGAAACAGGGCGCTTCCGCGACGAAAATCTTTCGATTCAGCTATTACACGTTTCGTGCCAAGGTAGAATCGTCGATAAATCAATCGTTTAGAGTCTAGTATGGTCGATTCGACTCTGGTCCAAAGGACTACAGATGTAGTCGCAATGACTTCGCGGGTCTTGCTGGATGCGCTCGTGCCGCTCATCGAGGATCTGTCGAGCGAGATGCCCGACACCGAGCGTTACCGGCGCCTGCTGCATACCTTGCGCGCGCTTTTTCCGAGCGACGCCACCGCGCTCCTGCGTCTGGACGGCGACACGCTCGTGCCGCTCGCCATCGACGGCCTGTCGGGCGACACGCTCGGCCGGCGCTTTCGCGTGAGCGAACATCCGCGTTTCGCGCGCATCCTCGCCCGCGAGGAACCCACGCGCTTCGCCGCCGGCTCTGATCTGCCCGATCCCTACGACGGACTCGTGAAGGGCGTGAGCGGGCATCTGGAAGTGCACGACTGCCTCGGCTGTCCGCTGTTCATCCGGGGACGCGCGTGGGGGCTGCTCACGCTCGATGCACTCGATCCCGCGCGTTTCGACGGCGTCGACATGGCGTCGCTGCAGGCGTTTCTGAGCCTCGCGGCGGCGACCGTGAGCGTCGCGGAACGCATCGATACGCTCGCGAAGACGAGCGAGGCCGAGCGTCAACGCGCCGAGGTCTATCGTCAGGTGAGCGGCCCGCGCCGGCGCGAGATGATCGGCAGCAGCGAGCCGCACAAGCGCCTGCTCGAGGAAATCGCGATCGTCGCGTCGAGCGATCTCACGGTGCTCGTCGCGGGCGAGACGGGCGTCGGCAAGGAACTCGTCGCGAGCGAGATTCACGCGCTGTCGCCGCGCGCCGACAAGCCGCTCGTCAGCCTGAATTGCGCGGCGCTGCCCGATACGCTCGTCGAGAGCGAGTTGTTCGGGCACGTGCGCGGTGCGTTTTCGGGGGCGTCGTCGGACCGGCGCGGCAAGTTCGAACTCGCCGACGGCGGCACGCTCTTTCTCGACGAAGTGGGCGAACTGCCGCTGCCCGTGCAGGCCAAGCTGCTGCGCGTGCTGCAGAACGGCCAGTTGCAGCGCATCGGTTCCGACAGCGAGCACAAGGTCGACGTGCGGCTGATCGCCGCGACCAATCGCGATCTCGCCGAGGAAGTGCGCGCCGGGCGATTCCGCGCGGATTTCTACCACCGGCTCTCGGTGTATCCGCTCGTCGTGCCGCCGCTGCGCGAGCGCGGCCGCGATGTGCTGCTGCTCGCGGGCTTCTTTCTCGAAGAGAACCGTTCGCGTCTCGGCCTGCTGAGCCTGCGGCTTTCCACCGACGCGCAAGCCGCTCTGCTCGCTTACCGCTGGCCCGGCAATGTGCGCGAACTGGAGCATCTGATCGGGCGCAGCGCGCTGAAGGCGCTCGCGGCGCATCGCGAGCGGCCGCGTATCCTCACGCTCACGGCCGCCGATCTCGCGCTCAACGGCGATGCGCCCGGCGCGCAGGACGGCACGCCGTCGCCGGCCGCGACGTTGCCCGCGCCGGGCGCCGATTTCCGTGCATCCGTGACGGCCTACGAACGCGCGCTCGTCGTCGATGCGCTCGAACGTCATCGCCAGAACTGGGCATCGGCGGCGCGCGAACTCGGCCTGGACCGCGCCAATCTGAACCGGCTCGCGCGGCGCCTCGGCCTCAAGTGAGGGGCGCGCACCGCGCAGTGGTTGCCTCGAATATCTCTGAATTGGTCATGTGGCGGCGCAAAGCCGCTATCTACAATGCGCACCCGATGGTCATCGATCGGTTGCGTATCTCAAAAAGATGCGTTTGATTGTTCAATCGCAAAGAACGATCGTGCGTGTCACACGCAGCGGTGAATCGCATTGAGACAATCTCGGTGCTTGGGAAAACGGGCCGTCTCTTCTAAGATCAGAAAAGCCAGTCGCCACCCATCGGCAGCCAGAGCATTGCAGTGACTTGAAAAACCGCGCCGGACGCGAGCTTCGCCGCGCCCGCCAAATCGAACACGGCAAATCGACAACGGGGGTTACGTGCGAAACGTGGCAAAGCGCAGCACGCTCATCCTGTCCGCGCTCTTCGCGTTTGTCGGCAACGGGGCGTTCGCCGCGGACGCCCCGCTCGAACGCGCGCCCGATACGATGCAGGCCCGCGTCATGGGATGCGCCGCATGCCACGGCGCGCAGGGCCAGGGCACCGACAACGACTACTTCCCGCGTCTCGCCGGCAAGCCCGCCGGCTATCTGTACAACCAACTGCTCGCATTCCGCGACGGACGGCGCAAATATCCGCCGATGAACTACCTGCTCGCGTATCTGCCCGATGCATACCTCAAGCAGATCGCCGAGTACTTCGCGAGCGAGCGTCCGCCGTTTCCGCCGGCGAGCCCCGTCACCGTCGATGCGAAAACGCTCGAACTCGGCAAGACGCTCGTCACGAAGGGCGATGCATCGCGCAAGATTCCAGCCTGCGTAAGCTGCCACGGCAGCGCGATGACGGGCATGGAGCCCGCGATTCCCGGCTTGCTGGGCCTCCATTCGGATTACATCAGCGCGCAACTTGGCGCATGGCGCTACGGTACGCGCACGACGGTCGCGCCCGATTGCATGGGGCGCATTTCGAAGCTCCTGAGCGAGCGCGACATCACCGCGATCGCGGCTTATCTGGCGTCGCTGCCCGCGCCGGCCGATCCCGTGCCGGTCGCCGCCGGCTCGCTCAAATTGCCGCTTGCGTGCGGCAGCGTCCCTAACTAACCGAGGACACGACGTGCTCCGTTTTCGACAACTCCGGGCGCTGACCGTCGTGGTCTTTCTGGCGGCGTGCGCCGCACCGTTCGGGCGGGCTGCGGCGCAGTCGGCCGACGCCGCCACCGTCAAGCGCGGCGAATATCTCGCGCGCGCGGGCGATTGCATCGCGTGTCATACGCTGCCCGCAGGCAAGACTTTTGGCGGCGGCCGGCCGATGGACACGCCGTTCGGCACGCTCTTCACGCCGAATATCTCGTCGGACAAGGAGACGGGCATCGGCAAATGGACCGCCGACGAATTCTTCGCGATGATGCACACCGGCAAGTCCCGCGACGGCGCGCTGCTCTATCCGGCGATGCCCTATACGTCCTATACAAAAGTGACGCGCGCCGATTCCGATGCCATCTACGCTTTCTTGATTTCGACGCCGGCCGTTCATCAGCCGAACCGCCCGCACGAGTTGCGTTTCCCGTTCAACCAGCGCCAGTTGCTGCTCGGCTGGCGTCTGCTGTTCTTCAAGGAAGGCGTGTACGAGCCGGATCCGAAAGAATCCGTCGAATGGAATCGCGGCGCCTATCTCGTGGAAGGGCTCGGCCATTGCTCGATGTGTCATACGGCGATCAACGCGCTCGGCGGCAATGTGAAGTCGAAGGCCTTCGAAGGCGGCCTGATTCCGATCCAGAACTGGTACGCGCCGTCGCTGACGTCGAACAAGGAAGCGGGTCTCGGCGACTGGAGCCTCGATGACATCGTCGGTTTGCTGCACGCGGGCGTCTCCAATCGCGGCGCGGTGTACGGACCGATGGCCGAAGTCGTCTACGACAGCCTGCAATATCTGAGCGAAGAAGACGTGCGCGCGATGGCCGTCTATCTGAAGGCGTTGCCCGCGCGTTCCGGCGACAAGTCCGCGCCGCCGAGCCAGGCGGCGGTCGAGGCGCGTTCCGATCTCTCGCCGCTCGGCAAGAAGGTCTACGACCAGCATTGCGCCGAATGCCACGCCGCGCAGGGGCAGGGCAAGCCGCCCGACTTCCCGCCGCTCGCGAACAATCAGTCGATCGAAATGAGTTCGGCCGTCAACCCCATCCGCATGGTGCTGAACGGCGGCTATCCGCCGGGCACGTTCAAGAATCCGAAGCCGTACGGCATGCCGCCGTTCGCGCAGTCGCTGTCGGATGTCGAGGTGGCGGCGGTGGTCACGTATATCCGCACCGCGTGGGGCAATCACGGCGCGCCGGTTTCCGTGAAGGAAGTCAACGAGTTGCGCTCCGCGCCGCTCTATTGAGTCGATCAAACATGAACCAGGATCCGGACGTGAACGAAGCCGTAGACGCGAAGCTCGACGCGATCGTGAAGCGCGGTCCCGCCGGCGCGATCGCGCTGGCGGGCATTTCGACCGCGATCGTGATCGGCATGTGGTTCATCTTTTACTTCGCCGTGTTCCTGCCGCGCGGCGTGATCCAGTGACTTCAGGGCGTTCATTCATCGCATATGGCCATCAATCCAAGCTCGCATGAAGTCGCCGAACGGGTCGAGCGGCGCTGGGCGATCCTCGTCATCGCGATCGTCACGGTGCTCGTCGCGATGACGATCTACACCGGCCTGCACTGGGCGATGATGCCGCCGTCGCGCGTCGAGACGATCCGCCCCGAGACGCTGCATCTGTCCGGCGAGTTCATCGAGAGCAATCTGGGCAGCGCGCCCGAGGCCGACGGCTCGGTGACGGTGCGCATCGTCGCGCAGCAGTATTCGTTCACGCCGCAATGCCTGGTCGTGCCGGCCGGTGTGCCGATCACCTTTCGCGCGACGAGTTCGGACGTCGTGCACGGTTTTCTCATCACCAACACCAATATCAATTCGATGCTGGAACCGGGCTATGTTTCGACCTTCAAGACGACCTTCGCACAGACCGGCGAGCATCTGATGCCTTGCCACGAATACTGCGGCACCGGGCATCAGAACATGTGGGCGCACGTGAAGGTGGTCGATCGCGCCGAATTCATGCAGATGGCCGACAAGCTGGCGGCCAATTCGCGGAGAGTGTCCTGTGTTCAATAGCAAGCGCCTCGTTCTCGCGCATTTCTGGCTGGCGTTCATTGCCTTCGGCGTCGCGCTGCTGCTCGGCGCGTGGCAGATGCTGGTGCGCAGTCCGCTGCATCCGTGGCTGCAGAATCCCGAGCTTTACTATCGTTCGGTGACGGAGCACGGCACCGTGATGGGCTACGCGTTTCCGACGCTCATCGCGATGGGTTTCGGCTACGCGGTCAGCGAACTCGCGCTGAAGCGTCCGCTCGTCGGGCTGCGCTGGGCGTGGCTCGGCTTCTGGCTCGTCGCGGTCGGCGCGGTCACGGCGACGGTGCCCGTCGCGATGGGTCTCGCCTCCGTGCTCTACACCTTCTATCCGCCGATGATCGGCAACGTGTTCTATTACGTGGGCGTCGTGCTCGTCGTGGTGGGCTCGTGGGTGTGGGTCGCGCTGATGTCGGTGAACCTCGCGTCGTGGAAGCGCGAGAACCGCGGCAAGCCCGTGCCGCTCGCCATGTTCGCAACCGTCGCGGGCGCGTATCTCTGGGGCTGGACCGCAGTGGGCGCGGCCATCGAGGTGCTCTTCATGATCCTGCCCGTGGCGATCGGCTGGAAGACGACCATCGATGCGGGCCTCGCGCGCGTGTTCTTCTCGTGGACGCTGCACGCGATCGTCTACTTCTGGCTGATGCCTGCGTACATCGCGTACTACACCATCATTCCGCGCGCGATCGGCGGCCGTCTCTACAGCGACGCGATGGCGCGCATTTCGTTCATCCTGTTCCTCGTCGTATCGATGCCGATCGGCATTCACCATCTGTTCGCCGATCCGCAAGTGGGCTCGGGCTTCAAGTTCATGCATTCGGTGTTCACGGCGCTGGTCGCGGTGCCGACGCTGCTCACGGTGTTCACGATCTGCGCGTCGGTCGAAATCGCGGCGCGGCTGCGCGGCGGGCGCGGCCCGCTCGGCTGGATCAAGGCGCTGCCGTGGGACAACCCGATGATGCTCGCCGTCGCGTTCTCATTCGTGATGCTCGGCTTCGGCGGCGCGGGCGGACTCATCAACATGAGCTATCAGCTCGACTCGAGCATCCACAACACGCAATGGGTGACGGGGCATTTTCATCTGATCTTCGGCGGCGCGATCGTGATCATGTATTTCGTGATCGCCTACGATTTGTGGCCGCACCTGACGGGCCGCGCACTGCAAAGCGTGAAGCTGATGCGCTGGCAATTGTGGCTGTGGTTCATCGGCATGATCGTGCTGACGTTTCCGTGGCATTTCGTCGGCATCCTCGGCATGCCGCGGCGCATGGCCTTCTACGATTACAACAACCCGGAGATCGCCGCGCAGGGCCTTTCCGTGGCGATTTCCGTGCTGGGCGCGCTGATCCTGCTGGCGTCGGCGGTGCTGTTCTTCATCGTGCTGATCAAGGGACATCGCGCGCCGCAAGTGACCGTGGAAGAGTTTCGCTTCAGCCGCGCGGTGCATGAGCCGCGCAGCATTCCGGTGGCGTTGAACAGTTTTGCGCTGTGGCTCACGCTGATGATCGGGCTCACGCTCGTCAACTACGGCTATCCGATCGCGCAGTTGCTCACGCGCTCGGATACGGCGGTGCCCGCGGTGCCGATCGGAGCGCAGCGATGAGCGACGAACGCCTCTTCACCTTCCGCAACCGCTGGTTCACCGTCAGCGTGCTGGGGACGATCGCCATCGCGGCGGTGGCGGCGCTGATCGGTTTCGTGTGGCTGCCGACGGCGCAGCGCGATGCGCCGTTCACGGGCATCTGGAACGCGATCTGCAGCGCGGCGGGCGTGCCGCGCGAATGGTATGCGGGCGGCGGCACGACGGTCGAGCCGAAGGTGAAGTTGACGAGCGTCGAGATGACGCCGCAATTGCTCTCGAACGTGAGTGCGAACTCGATCGGGCGCGGCGCGACGCTGGCCTTGCGCTGCACGATGTGCCATGGCGAGCGCGGCATGAGCGACGCCAATTCGCCGAACCTGGCGGGGCAGTATGCGTCGGTGATCTACAAGCAGTTGATCGATTTTCAGAAGGGCGCGCGCACCAACGCGGTGATGTCGCCGATGGCGATGAACCTGAGCGATCAGGACATGCGCGATCTCGCGGCATATTATTCGAGCCTGCCGCGGCCGCCCGCGCAGCGCAAGGTGAGCGAGGCGCTTGCGCCGCCGATCGTCGCGCATGGAGCGCCGATGCGCAATATCGCGCCTTGCGCGGCGTGTCACGGCGGCATCGACAACAAGGCGGGCAGTCCCTGGCTCGACGGCCTGCCGGCGGCTTATACGAAGGCGCAACTGATCGCGTTCGCCAATGGCACACGCACGAACGACATCGACGGCGTGATGCGCAACGTCGCGCGGAACATGACGCCCGAAGAGATCGACGCGGCGGCGGCGTACTACGCGCGCGAGGGGAATGCGAAGTGAGCGCTCGGTTCGCGTAACCGCCGCCAATCGCTGCGAATCGCCGCCAATCGCCGCTCGGCCGAAAGGGGCTTCATTGCTCCGTCAGGTCGCTTTCTGTATCGTGGCCCGAAGCATGCTGCATCGACACATATGTCGCGCAGCACGAACCGGAAGCCACGAAATGGAACCCAGCAGCGAAGCCGTAAAAACCGATGTTTTGATCATAGGCGCGGGCCCCGTCGGGTTGTTCGCCGCGTTCGAGGCGGGCGTGATCGGCCTGACGTGCCAGATCGTCGATACGCTCGGGCGCATTGGAGGGCAATGCATCGAGCTTTATCCCGACAAGCCGATCTACGACATCCCCGCGATTCCCTCCTGCACTGCGCGCGAGCTCGTCGACCGTCTGCTCGAGCAGATCCGCCCGTTCGACGTGCCGATCCATCTCGACCAGCGCGTGCAGTCCGTCGCACAGCGCGACGACGATCACCGCTGGACCGTGACGACCGAGCGCGGCATGACATTCGATTGCGCCGCCATCCTGATCGCCGCAGGCAACGGCGCATTCGTGCCGCAGCGTCTGCAATTGCCCGAAGCGGCCGCGCTCGAAGGCAAGGACGTCCACTACAGCGTATCGCGCGTCGCGGATTTCGCGGACAAGGAAGTCATCGTCGCGGGCGGCGGCGATTCGGCGCTCGACTGGGCGCTCGCGCTGAAGGACATCGCGCGGAAGCTCACGCTGGTGCACCGGCGCAACGGTTTTTCCGCGGCCGCGAATTCCGTCGCGGCGATGAAGCGCGCGGTCGAAGCGGGCGAGATGGAATTCGTCGTCGGCATGATCGATTCGCTCGATGTGCCCGAAGGCACGCTGCGCGCCGCGCGCATCAAGCAGATCGACGGCGTGACGGAGATCGTCGCGGACAAGCTCGTCGCGCTGTATGGGCTCGTCTCCGAACTCGGACCGATCGCCACATGGAATCTCGATGTGCGCGGCGGGCGCGTCGAAGTGGACACGTCGAACTACGAATCGTCGCGGCCCGGCATCTTCGCGGTCGGCGACATCGCCAATTATCCGAACAAGCAGAAGCTGATCTTGTCGGGCTTTCATGAAGCGTCGCTCGCCTTGCGCAAGGCGTATTCGTACGCGTATCCCGACAAGAAACGCGTGCACGTGCATTCGAGCTATGACGCGAAGCTCGCCGAGCGCGTGAGCGCCGCGCACACGGCCGACGATGCCTGAGCGGCGCGCGTGATCGCTCGTCTTCTCGCGTGGGTGTTGCTGGCGTCGCTCGCCGGCGTCGCTGCTTTCGGCTATGCGGTCTATTCGAAGCGCATCATGTTGCCCGAGCGCTACGATCCGTTCGCGCCGCTCGACATACGCGCGCCGCAAGGCCTGCTGACGCCGTTCAAGCGATGGCGCACGCTGCACGATGCGCAACTCTGCGATGCGGCGCTCGCGCGTTCCGGTCTCGTCTATCGCGCGATGGCGGATTCTACTTCCGCCGCCGGCTGCGAACTCAAGGACGTGGCGCGCGTCACGCGTTCCGGTGACACGGGCTTCAGCGCGCCGTTTCTCGCGACTTGTCCGCTCGCGCTCGGCATGGCGTACTTCGAGCATCAGTATCTTCAACCCGCCGCGCTGGAAACATATGGCGAACGCGTCGCGCGCATCGAGCATGTGGGCAGCTATGCGTGCCGCAACGTGAATCATCAGCAGAATGCGGCGTTGAGCCAGCATGCGAGCGCGAATGCCATCGACCTGACGGGCTTCGTGCTCGACGACGGAAAACGCATCACGCTCGCGCGCTGGGACGATGCATCGTCACCCGATGCGCGCTTCCTGCGCCGGGTTCACGAGGGCGCGTGCCGCTCGTTCGACACGACCCTCGGCCCCGACTACAACGCGCTGCATGAGACGCACTTTCACGTCGACATGGGGCCGTATAGCTTGTGCCGCTGAATCACGCGTGATGGTGCGACGGATTGCGGCAGGTCGAATGATCGTGAGGCCCGTCGTTCCACGCCGAGCCGAGGATGATGCTGCAGAAGTTCAGACGCTTGTAGGTCGGATCCTTCAACGCGAGCACGTCGGCCTTGACGTTGCCGAACGTCGATTCGGGCTTCTTGATCGTGCCTTGCGTGAATGCGTCGATGATGCCTTCCTTGAAGTTCGCCTCGCGCGGATGCGCCGCGACCACGAGGCGCCGCTGATCGGCGCTGAACTGGTCGTAGGCGAGACCGAGCACGTCCATCTCGACGCCCGCCGTGACGAGCGCGACCACCGGCTTCTTGTGCTGTGGAATGCCCGGCGTCGTGTGCAATGCGATCGAATCCCACACCTGTTCGATGTCGTTTTCGCCGATGCCGTGCTGACGCAGGAAATCGCGCGCCGCGTTCGCGCCGTCGACTTCGAAGCGGTCCTGCGGGCTGCTGTAGGCTTCGGTGAGACCCATGTCGTGGAACATCGCGCCGATATACAGCAACTCGGGGTCGTACGTCAGCCGCTTGCGTTCGCCCGTCAGCGCGCCGAACAGAAACACGCGGCGCGAGTGGTTGTACAGCAGGTCGGGTTCGGTGTCGCGCACGAGTTGCGTGGCTTCGCGCGCCATCTGGCTGTCGGGGATTCTGATGCCAGCGATGATTTCGCTCATTTCTGTTGCTCCGTGATGTTCAGGGACTGTTCGAGGACATGAAAGCCGCGCGTTGCTAAAATCGCGCAGCGCGGCGCGGTGACCGGTTCAGGCGAGATAGCCAAGCGGGATCGGGTCGCTTGCGGGAAACGTATCGGCGAGTGCCTGATCGAGCAGCCGGTCCTGATGCTCGTATGCGTCGATCGGGCTTTGAAACTGAATCGCGGCTTCGCTTTGCGGGTTCATGGCGGTCGCCTCCGTGGCAGTTGAAAGGTGCGTTGCGATGGATACAAGTCTCGGCAAAACGCCGGCTCGTCTCAATCGAAACGACGCATCGAACCCTGCCAAGTGCACGCCGTCTTCTGCCACACGCCTTCATCACCGACTTTCATCACAGACAGTCACGGGCCTTCCTTCGATGCGTACAGTCGCAATCGCAATCTTCCAGGGCGTGCAGGCGCTCGACGTGGCCGGTCCCGTCGACGTGTTCGCGGAAGCGAACGGCTTCGTGCCCGCGTCGGACGGCTACGAAATCACGCTCGTCGGCCCTGCGGAGCGCGTCGTGCGTGCATCGAACGGCACGCGTCTCGTCGCGGACGTCTCGTTCGATGCGCCGGATCAGCATTACGGCACCGCGCTCGTCGCGGGCGGGCCGCGTCTTCCCGTCGATGCGCCGGAACGGGAACTGATCGCGTGGCTCGTCGATGTCGCGTCGCATTGCGAGCGCTACGGCTCGATCTGCACGGGCGCGTTCGCGCTGGGCCACGCGGGCCTGCTCGACGGCCGCGACGTCACCACGCACTGGCAGGACGCGCCGCGTCTCGCCGCGCGCTTTCCGCTCGCGCGGGTCGAACTCGATCGCATCTACATGCGCGACGGCAACCTCGTGACATCGGCGGGCGTGACCGCGGGCATCGACGTCGCGCTCGCGCTCGTCGCCGAGGATCACGGCCCGCAGGTCGCGCTCGCGGTGGCGAAGCGGCTCGTCGTGTTCGCGCAGCGGCGCGGCGGGCAATCGCAGTTCAGCCCCTATCTCAGCGCGCCGGCCGACGAAACCTCGCCGGTCGCCAAAGTGCAGGCTTACGTGATGGAACATATCGGCGAGCGGCTGTCGGTCGCGCAACTCGCGCGCGTCGCGGGCATGAGCGAGCGCAACTTCGCGCGCGCCTTCGTGCAGCTCGCGGAGATGACGCCGCACGAGTTCGTCGAGCGCGCGCGCGTGGACGCGGCCCGCAACGTGCTGGAAAGCAGCGACACGCCCCTGAAAACCGTCGCGTACGAATGCGGCTTCGGCACGGCGGACCGCATGCGGCTCGTGTTCACGCGGCGTCTCGGCGTGTCGCCGAACGATTACCGGACGAGCTTTCGCACGCGCTTCGCGAGATGACGGACGCGCTTGCACCGACGCGTCACGACGGGTTCGCTAAAATTGAGATGAACGCGGCACCTCGCACGAAGTCCTGACACGAAGTCGTGCACCAGGTGCATGCCCGCAGAATCCACCCTCGACATATCGGAACAACGAATGACGAATCAAGCAACCGCCACGCAAGATCCCTACGAACGACGCGCCTTGCTGCTGCACCTCGGCGACGTGCTGGAGACGGTGTTTTGCCTGAGCCAGTGCGCCGACGAATACACGAGCATCGGCGACGCGGTCAAAGGCAATGACGCGCTCGCCGGCTTTACGCTGCTCGGCTTCGTCGACGCCGGCATGGCGCCGCGCGAATTCATCCGCCGCGCATCCGGCGCTTTCTTCGTGTGGCCGAAAGCGCTGCTGGACGAGACCCTGAACCGGCCGATGCTCGCCAATACCGTCAAGCACGATCTCTTCGCCGACAACGCGAGGGGATGGGATGCATATGTGGAAGAGCGTCGCCGCGAAGTGCCGTGGTTCGGCGCGGATTTGCCCGAAGTGGCGCAGAGCGCGGCGCCTGCTCACGAAGCGGCGATTAACGAGACCGCGCCTCAAGGGGCCGCTCAGGAAGCTGCGCCGGACGCGAAGAAGCCGAAGCGCAAAGCAGCCGCCGAGAAGCCTTCGCGTTACGCAACCTGGCCCTGGCCCGACAAGTCCTGATCCGCAGGCGCTGGGCCGGCGAGCGCCGCGCCGTCACGGCTTCTTTCCCATGCTGCCCGCGCCTGCGTCGAAGCCGAGTCCGTTCGGCCGGCCGGGCGCCGGCTCTTTTCCCGACGATGTCTTGCCGGGCCGCGTCTTCAATGCGTCGCTTGCACCGGCGGCCGCCGCGGCGGGCGATGTGACATTGCGTTCCTGATACGCGGGCGTGCTGTCGTATTGCAGCTTGTTCGGCTGTTGCGGCGCCTGCTGGGCGCTTGCCACGACAGCGAGCGTGCCGCCGAGCAGAATCCCCGTCATGCGACCGAGCGCGCTGAATGTGGGTCTCATCTTTCGCCTCCCATTGTTCTGCACTTTCCGTTGATTTCAGCAAGACGCGGACCCGCTTGCGGACGTGCTTCGAGGCATTAGCTTGTCGATGCTCAAGGGTTTGGTTTCACCTCTGTGCGACAGGCCGACGCGTTGATTTCGGTCAATGGCCGGCACCGGTAGCCTCGGGACAATCCTCATTTTCAACGCGGAAATAAACGGAAATGAGAAAGAGTCTCGGGGTGGTGGTGATGGCGTGCGCGGCGTTTTTTGCGGGCGCGGCGCATGCGGCGGGCGATGCATCGGCGAGCGATACGATGGGCGGTATCCACGCCGGCGACGTGCTGGTGCGCCTGCGTGCGATCAGCATCGAGCCGCAGGTGAGCGCGGGCGGCACGCTGGGCACGCTCGGCGTCGACGTGAACAATTCGATGGTGCCGGAGCTCGACTTCACCTACATGATCCGCGACCAGATCGGCGTCGAGTTGATTCTCGCCACGTCGCGCCATCAGGTGACCTCGAACATCGGCGGGCTCGGCGGCGTGAACGTGCTGCCGCCCACGTTGCTGCTTCAATATCACTTCAATCACGCGGGGCGCGTGCGTCCCTATGTCGGTGCGGGCGTGAACTATACGTACTTCTACAACGACAAGCTGAAGGCGGGCGATACGCCGGTCTCGATCAAGCGCAGCAGCTTCGGCCCGGCGCTGCAGGCGGGCGTCGACGTGCAGGTGGCCAAAAATCTGTTCGTCAACGCCGACCTGAAGAAGATCTGGATGCGTACGAGTGCCTCGGCGGGCGGCGCCGATCTCGGCTCGCTGAAGATCGATCCGTGGGTGCTCGGACTGGGCGTCGGCATGAAGTTCTGATCGAAAAGTTCCGCTTCCGGCTGGCTCGCGCCACGTCTGAAAATTGGCGGAAGATGCCGGTGCTTCTGGCGTGGACGGAAGCGCGGCCGCGGTATCCTTGACAGCAGGCCCGGCGCAGACTCGCGCCGCTTCGCCGCCGGCGCGCATGCGCATCGTCGGCGCTCGAGCGGCGAGCGGACTGCAACGACTAATAACACCGCATCGGGGAACAGCAAGCCAATGAGACTTTCCACTTACGCGGGAATCGCCTTGCTCGCGGCATCCGGCGCCGCTGCCGCGCAACAGCCGCTCACATTGCCCGGGCGCAGTCAGAGTTCGTGGCAACAATCGGTCGATAACGCGGCCTGCTACGGCTACGCCAATCAGACGACCAAAGTGAACATCGCGCGCGAGCCGCAGACCCCGCCGCGCGACGCGCAGCGCGAAACGCGCACGCTCTCGCCGCCGCGTCCGGTCGAACCGCCGCTGCCGCCTGTTGCATCGGGCGCGCTCGCGGCGTCGGCGGCTGCGCCGGCATCGGGTGCGTCGGCGGCGATCGCGGCATCGGGTGCATCGGCGGCCACGGTGGCGGGCGCATCCGCGCCGCACGGCGCATCGGCGGCAATGCCTGCGTCCGGTGTGGCAGCGGCCTCCGGCGCATCGGACGCGATTCTCGGCGGCGACATGAAGATGCCGCCGCTGCCGCCGCCCGAACCGCCGATGGTGCGCTACTGGCGCGCATACAGCGAGTGCATGCAGAACCGCGGTTACTTCGTGCGATGAAATGCTGACACGAACGAGCGCCCGCCAGAAACGGGCGCTTTTTGCTTTGGGCGCTCGTCGCTACTGCAACAGTCCGAACACCGCGACACCCGTACGCGTGCCGACGAACACCTTGCCGTTCGCGATCATCGGCGTGATGAACTTGTTGCCTGCTCCGAACTGATCGCGCGTGCCCGACTGATTGCTGTTGTACAACTCGCGCGCGAGGTTCGCGGCTTCGTACGCATGCAGCGCGCCGATGGCGCCGTTTTCCGCCGCCCACACGATGCCGTTCGCCGCGCCGTTCGCCGAGATGGCCGGCGTCGTGCCGGGATACGGGAACGTCGTCGGGCTGCGCGAGGCCGCCGTGGCCGCGAGCTTCGCGTTGGCGATCGGCAGCGCCTTCAGGCTGTCGTTGAGGCCGCCGTAGTACACCACGCCGTTGTAATACGCCGACGATCCCCAGATGCCGCCCGCGAGCGTGCCGACGAGCGTCTGCCAGTTGCCGTTCGCGTTCGGGTTGTACTTGCCCATCGAGTCGCGATCCACCACGTAAATCTTGTTGTCCTTGCCGGCGCCGACGGCCAGGCGCTTCACGGTGCCGTCGGACATCGTCTGGTCGGGAAGGAGGAGCGGGCCGCCCGAGCCGAAGTCCTCGTCGTTGCCGGCCTGCTGGACGTTGTTCGACGTCGCGAAGTAGTCGACGATCTTCAGGTTCGGCGCAAGCGACATCTTCATGAACGTATTGGCGAGGTTGCCGTCCACCGGAAAACCGTCGGCGTTCAGCGTCGGTGTGAAGGAGCCGTTGCCGTCGATGAAATAGACGTAGCTGCCGTCCGACGCCATGCCCGAACCCGACATCCAGATGGAGCCCTGCGAACCGTTCGCCGTGATGTTCAGCACGCCGGTCTGCGCGAGTGTGTCGGCGCTGTAGGCCATCAGCCAGCCGGTGTAGGGACCGGACATGCAGTGCGCCGTCCAGCCCATGTAGATGTTGCCGTTGACGAGCGTGAGCGCGACGCGCTCGGTATGCAGCGACGGATCGAACGTGATCACGCCGCCTATGCTGTTGCTGCCGTTGCCGGGATAGGTCGCCGCAATTTCCTTCGGTCCGCCGAACAGCGGGCCGCCGGTCGCAAGGTCGATCGCATGCAGACGATGATGCACGCGGCCGCTGCTGTCCGAGCTCATGGCGACGGCATAGAGCGCGCCATTGGGTCCGCGCGAGCGGTCGATCACGGGCGTCGCGGTGATGCCGATTTCCGGCGACAGATCCTGGCAGGCGGTCGTCGTCGGCGCTTCGCCCGCGCCCATCAGCGAGATTTGCCAGAGTTGTGCGCCGGTGTCGGCGTCGAAGGCATAGAGGCTGCCGTGTTCCGTCGCGACATAGACCACGTTGTGCAGCGCACCGCCGATCGACAGACTGGTCACGTGCAGCGGCTGCGCGTCCACGCGGCCATCGGTGGGCAGGATGCGCAGCTTGCCGAACGTCGATGCGTTGACGTTCGCGAGCGTGAGCTTCGTTTCGGCGAGCATCTGGCCGCTGCGCGTGAGATCGTTGTGATGCATGAGGACGTCGGTGGCGAAGGCCGTGACCGGGGTGAGCGTGCCGGTGTTCGTGGCGGTGCTGTTGCCGGTGCCCGCGTTCGTGCCGATATTTGCGCCGCCGTTCGCGCCAGTACTTGTGCCGGCATTCGTGCCCGTGTTCGCGCCCGTGCCCGCGCCGCTGTCGCCGGACGCCGTGCCGCTTCCGGCGTTCGAGCCCGAACCCGAGGCCGTTCCGCTCTCCGTGCCCGCTGAAGTCCCGCTGGTTCCACCGCCGGTGCCGCTGGCGGTGCCGGTCCCACTGCCGCTGCCCGTGCTCGCGCCGCCTCCGCTCGATGGCGCGCTCGTGCTGGCCGTCGTCGAATCGCCGGAACTGCCACCGCCGCCGCCACACGCCGCGATCGCCGCCGCGACGATCAATTGAGCGCTACGCTTCATCCAGCCGGCGCGGCGCTTGCGCGCGGCGGGTTCGGCGTCGTCGCACCGATGCGACGTGTCTTCCGGGAGTTGCGGGCGCATACGAACCTCCGCTTCGACGGTTCAGGTCTCGAGCGGCCATGTTATCCAAGGTGCAAGCAAGTCGAAAGAAAACTTTCGAAGTCCGAAGCGGGAGCGTGCGTCGTCGTATTTTTGTATTTTTATAAGATGAAAACTACGCCGTGCGGATTGCCCCGGAGAAGACGATGAATCCACAGCCGAACCACGAAGGACGCTGCGCATGCGGCGCGGTGCGCGTACGTGTCACGGGAACGCCGAAGGAAGTGAACCTGTGCCACTGCATGACATGCAGGCGCATTCACGGCGCGCCGTTTGGCGTCTATGCGATTTTCGAACGCGACGCCGTTCAGGTGTCGGGCGAAACACGCGCGTGGGAAAGCTCGGCGACAGGCAAGCGGCATCACTGCCCGATCTGCGGCTCGCCGGTCTATCTCGCGTTCGACGGCGTCGACGAAATCGAAGTGCCGACCGGCATTTTCGACGAAACCGGCCTCTATCCGCCGGCGTACGAAATCTGGTGCAAGAGCGCCGAGCCGTGGCACGACGCACAAGGGCGGCCGCGCTTTGCACGCGGCGCGCCGGATTGAATCATCAGCACTCGACGATCGCCTTCACGACGCCCGCCTTCGGATCGAGTAGCGACGAGAATTGCTCGGGCACGTCGGCGAGCGTGAGGCGATGCGTGTTGAGCGCGTCGGTCGGAACTTCGCCCCGGCGCATCGCGGCGAGCACGGTTTCGAAGTCCTCGGGCGTCGCGTTGCGGCTCGCGAGCAAGGTCGCCTCGCGCTTGTGGAATTCGGGATCGGCGAACGAGATGCGATCCGGCACGATCGACACCAGCACGTACTTGCCGCCATGCGCGATGAACTCGAAGCCGCGTTCCATCGCGCGGGAATTGCCGGTCGCATCGAATACCACATCGAAGAATTCGCCGTTGGTCAGCGCGGAGAGCTCTTCCTTGTCGCGCTCGCCGATCTGCACGGTCGCGTCGACTTTCAGCTCGCGCTTGCAGAAGTCGAGGCGATCCGCGCGCGTATCGAGCGCGGTGACGTTCGCGCCGCGCAGACGCGAAAACGTGATGGCGGCCATGCCGATCGGCCCCGTGCCGACGACCAGCACGCGCTGCCCCGGCTTCACGTCGGCGCGGCGCACGGCGTGGGCGCCGATCGCGAGGAATTCGACCATCGCGGCCTGATCGAGCGTGACGCCTTCGGCCTTGTGGACGAATTGCGCCGGCAGATTCAGATATTCGGTGAAGGCGCCGTCGCGATGCACGCCGAGCACCTGAATGTTCACGCAGCAATTGGTCTTGCCCTGACGGCACGCAATGCATTTGCCGCACGAGAGATACGGCATCACGTAGACGGTATCGCCCGCCTTGAGTCCGCTCGCCGCGTCCGCTTCCTCGATCACGCCGGACAGTTCGTGTCCCATCACGCGCGGATAGGACAAATACGGCTGAGTCCCGGTGAAGATGTGCAGGTCCGTGCCGCAGACGCCGACGCGTTTCACACGCAGCAGCACTTCGTTGTCGCCGCGCTCGGGCTTCGCGCGCTGTTCGGCTTTCAGGGTTCCGGGAGTTTCGCAGATGACGGTCAGCATGCTGGATGTCTCGTGATGTCGTTGGAATGGGGCGTGCCCGACAATCTAACGATGACGACTCATTTGGTCAAGCCAATTCGATTAAATCGAAAGTGGTAAGGCCGGAATCGATCTATCCGACGTTTTCGGCGCTCAGCGCGGCGCGCGGTTTCGCCTTATATTTCAACGGACATGAACCGCGCACGTCGCGCGTAAAAAGGGATGGCAAGTGCAGCAGCTTCATGAATTCGTCGAGCGGCATCCGCGGCTTTTCGTGCTGTCGGGCGCGGGCATCAGCACCGAGTCGGGCATTCCGTGTTATCGCGATCGGGAAGGTCAGCGCACCGGCCGCGCGCCGATCTTGCTCAAGGATTTTCTCGGCTCGGACTACGCGCGGCAGCGCTATTGGGCGCGCAGCCTGATCGGCTGGCCGGTCGTGGCGCGCGCGCAGCCGAACGCCGCGCATCATGCGGTGCGGGCGCTCGCGGCGCGTGCGCGGGTGCATCGGCTGGTGACGCAGAATGTCGACGGGCTGCACACGCGCGCGGGCAATCCCGATGTCATTGAGCTGCACGGAAATATCGGGCGCGTGCGTTGCATCGAATGCGGGGAGCGGCATACGCGCGCGGCCGTGCAGCGCTTGCTGGAGGCCGCGAATCCGGATTTCGTCGGCTACACGGCGCCCGCCGTGCCCGACGGCGACGCGCAGATCGAAGATCTCGACTTCGGCGCATTTCGGGTGCCGGGCTGCACGCGCTGCGGCGGCGTGCTCAAGCCCGACGTGGTGTTTTTCGGCGAGAGCGTGCCGCGCGCGCTCGTCGACGACGCGGCGCGATCGCTGGACGCCGCCGACGCGATGCTCGTCGTCGGCTCGTCGCTGATGGTCTATTCAGGCTACCGGTTCTGCGAATGGGCGGCGAAGAGCGGCAAGCCGATCGCGGCGATCAACATCGGCAAGACGCGCGCCGATGCGCTGCTCGCGCTGAAGGTCGAAGCGCCTTGCTCGGAGGCGCTCGAAGCGCTGATCGAGCGGCTGGATGCGCGGCCGGTGGCGGGCTAGGACGCTGTTTCAGTACAAGCGCTCATTTCAGGCACGCAGCTCACCCGCAAGCGTCTCGATCCCTTCCAGCAAACGCGTGGCGTCTTCCATCCGCGAAAACACGCCCGGCGTCACGCGCACGACATCGCCCGCTTCGGGACCGGTGCGCGTCACCGTGAACACGCCGAAGCGATCGCGCAGCGCGGCGACGATTGCATCGCACGCCGCTTTCGTGGTGTGTCCCTTCAGCCGGAACGCGGTGATGCCGGCGGTCATCGCGGGATCGGCGGGCGTCATGATCTGCACGCCGGGAATCTCGCGCGCAGCCTCGGCCCACGCATCGCGTAAAGCCCGCAGCCGCGCTTCCTTCGCCTGTGCCCCGATGCGCCGGTGCGCGTCCAGCGCCGCCGGCACCGTGAACCACGCCGCGAAATTCGGCGAGCCGGTGTGCACGCGCGCGCGGATGTCGTCGGCGGGCCAGGAGCGGTCGCCGAAATACGGATCGATCGACGCCAGATGTTCCCGCCGGATATAGATCGCGCCGCAGCCGAGCGGTGCGCCGATCCATTTGTGCAGATTGAGTGCGGCGAACGGCGCGTTCAGATCGGGCACGTCGAAGTCCAGTTGGCCCCACGAGTGCGCGGCATCGACGATCACGTCGGCGCCCGCTGCCTTCGCCAGCGCCGACAGTTCCGCGACCGGCAGAACGAGGCCCGTCGCGAAGCACACGTGCGAGAGCAGCACGAGACGCGTGCGCGGATGCTCGCGCAAGGCCTGCGCGTACGCCGCGAGAACCGCTTCGCGCGTCGCGGGCTCCGGAATCGCGATTCGCACGGTCGTCACGCCGCGCCGCTCGCGCAGCCATTCCATCGCGTCCTTGCAGCAGGGGTAGTCGAGGTCGCAGTAGAGCACGCTGTCGCCGGGCGCGAGGCGGTTGTAGCCGCTGATGAGCGCGAGCAGCGCTTCGGTCGCGTTGCGCGTCAGCTCGATTTCCTCGACCGCGCAGCCCATCGCCGCGGCGACGCGCTCGCGCAGGCCGTCGTGCAACGGCATGTAGTGCCGCCGGATCAGCAGCGTGGTCTCGCGGTTCACGCGGTCGGTCCAGTACCGGAACATGCCCTTGACCGGCTCGGCCATCGCGCCCCAGAAGCCGTTTTCCAGATTGATCAGCTCGTCCGACTGGTCGTACAGACGGCGCACGGCGTTCCAGTAGCTTTCGTCGGCGGCGGATGTGGATGCGGCGGCGGGCGTGGCGGGAAGCGCCGCGAGCGCGGACTCGAAGTCAGGGGTGCGGTAATCGAGAAGTTCGGACATGAGTCGAATTGTTGATTGAGCGGGCCGGGCACGAACGTTCAGTCGCGTGCCGGACGATGGTAAGGGATTACCGCTACAGGTTGGACAAATTGCGGACTTTTTACATGTTCGGGCTTCAGACGCGATAGCGCGCGCCGTAATCAGCATGAAGAGCGCCGCGTCCCATATGCGGGCAAACGTTCGCTCGCGTGGCTTGCGGAGCGCGCGACGCGGACTTGCATGGCGCCGATTGTCCCTCGAACGGACCCTGAGAGAACCCAAACCATGAACCTCAAGAACATCACGATCAAGAACAAGCTGGTCGCTGGATTCGGCATTCTCGCCGTGCTGGTCGTGCTTGTCGCGGGCATGTCGCTGCGCGCGCTGTCCGTCGCGACCGACGGTTTCGCGCACTACGTGAACGGCATCAACGCCCGCGCCGACGTCGCCAATCAGATCCGTACCGCCGTCGATCGCCGCGCCATCGCCGCCCGCAATCTCGTGCTCGTCACGAAGCCCGCGGATTTCGAAGTCGAAAAGACCGAGGTCACGCGCGCGCACGAAGACGTGCAGGCGCGCCTGAAACATCTGAAAGAGATGATCGGCAGCGCGACCGACACGAGCGAGCAGGCGAAAAACCTCGTCGCCGAGATGGCGCGCGTGGAGTCGCTGTACGGGCCGGTCGCGACGGACATCGTCGGTCTCGCGCTCGCTGGCAAGCACGATGAAGCGATCGCCAAGATGGATGACCAGTGCCGCCCGCTGCTCGCGCAACTCGTCAAGGCGACGGACGATTACGCGTCCTACACCGCCACGCGCCGCGATGAAATCGTGCGCGATTACGAAGCGAGCTATCAGACGCAGCGCAACGTGCTGATCGCGCTGTGCACCGCGGCCGCGCTTTTCGCGGTGTTCGCGGGCATTGCGATCACGCGCTCGATCGTGGCGCCGATCGGCGAGGCGGTCGGCATTGCGCAGACGGTCGCGCGCGGCGATCTGACGAGCCGCATCGTCGCCGAGGCGAAGGACGAAACCGGCGACCTGCTGCGCGCGCTCGCCGAGATGAACACGCGCCTGACCGAAACCGTGAGCCGCGTGCGTGAAAGCAGCGGCGCGGTCGGCGGCGCGGCGAAAGAGCTGTCGGCCGGCAACACGGATCTCAGCCAGCGCACCGAGGAACAGGCGGCGTCGCTGGAGGAAACGGCGGCCAGCATGGAAGAACTCACGTCGACGGTCCGCCAGAACGCCGACAACGCGCAGCAGGCGAGCACGCTCGCGTCGAATGCGTCGGATATCGCGAGAAAGGGCAGCGACGTGGTGGGCCGCGTCGTCGAGACGATGAACGGCATCAGCGACAGCTCGGGCAAGATCGCGGAAATCACCGGGATCATCGAAGGGATTGCGTTCCAGACGAACATTCTCGCGCTCAATGCGGCCGTCGAAGCGGCGCGCGCGGGCGAGCAGGGACGCGGCTTCGCGGTCGTGGCGAGCGAAGTGCGCAGCCTCGCGCAGCGTTCGTCGACGGCGGCCAAGGAGATCAAGGAACTGATCGCGGATTCGACGGCCAAGGTGCGCGACGGCTCCGTGCTCGCGGGCGAAGCCGGCACGACGATGGCCGAAGTGACGCAGGCGGTCGCGCGCGTGACGGACATCATGGAGGAGATCGCGGCGGCGTCGGTGGAGCAGGGACGCGGCATCGAGCAGGTGAATCAGGCGATCACGCAGATGGACGAAGTCACGCAGCAGAACGCCGCGCTGGTCGAGGAAGCCGCGGCGGCGGCCCAGTCGCTCGAGGAGCAGGGGCGCAGACTCAACGATGCGGTTGCGTTCTTCGCGGTGGAAGGCTACGCGGCCGCGTCGGCTGGGTCGGTTGCTACGGCGGCCGTGCGCGGCGCGCGCAAACCGGCCGCGCGGCCCGCGGCCCGGGTGGCGCCCGCGGCGGTCCCGAAATCGGTCGGCGCTGACGGCTGGAGCACTTTCTGACGCGGCGTTACGCGTTCACATCGACGATCACGCGCCCTTTCACTTCGCCGTCGAGGAGACGCGCGGCGACGGCGGGCGCGTCGGCGAGCGGAATGGTCGTCGCGACGCTTTCTATGGTCGCGACCGGCACTTCGTCGGCGATCGCCTGCCACGCCGCGATGCGCCGTTCGCGCGGCACGTAGACGCTGTCCACGCCCAGCAGCGCGACGCCGCGCAGGATGAACGGCGCGACCGTCGCCGGCAGGTCCATGCCCTGGGCGAGGCCGCACGCGGCCACCGCGCCGCCGTAGCGCAGGCTGGCGCAGACGTTGGCGAGCGTGTGACTGCCGACGCAATCGACTGCCGCCGCCCAGCGCTCTTTCTGCAGCGGCTTGCCCGGCTCGGACAGCGATGCGCGCTCGACGATATCCGCCGCGCCGAGTTCGCGCAGCCGCCCGGCTTCCTCGGGACGGCCGGTCGAGGCGATCACGCGAAAGCCGCGCTTCGCCAGAATCGCGACCGCGAAACTGCCGACGCCGCCGTTCGCGCCTGTCACGAGCACGTCGCCGTCGTTCGGCGTGATGCCGTATTTTTCCAGCGCCCGCACGCACAACATGGCCGTGTAGCCCGCGGTGCCGACGGCCATCGCCTGGCGCGTCGTAATGGGCGCAGGCAATGGAATCAGATGATCGCCGGGCACGCGCGCCATCTGCGCGAGCCCGCCCCAGTGCGTTTCCCCCGCGCCCCAGCCGTTCAGCACGACCTTGTCGCCGGGCCGATAGTCCGGGTGCGCGCTCGTCTCGACGATGCCCGCGAAGTCGATGCCCGGCACCATCGGCCACTTGCGCACGACCGGCACGCGGCCCGTGATCGCGAGACCGTCCTTGTAATTGAGCGTCGAGAATTCGACGCGCACGAGCACATCGCGGCCGTCACCGGACTCAGCCAGACGGGAATCGTCGATCGACTGAATGGACGCGACGGTGCGTTCGTCCTGTTTGTCGAGCATGAGGGCGTTGAACATCGGTGACAGCTCCGGTTGGAATGGGACGGCGTGGGCCGAAGCGGCGCATGGCCGCCCCGGCTCACGCCAGACGATGAATCAATGATGCTCGAACGACGCGCGCGGGATCGGCGCTGCCTTCACCTTGTTGTACTGGAACTCCGGCAACGCCTTGATCGCGTCCTTGGTTGCGCCCGCGAGCACGAACTTGCCGTCCTTCACGTCGAGTTGCTCGATCGGAATCGCCACGTCGTGACGCGACACGCCGAGGAACTGGTTGGCCGCGATGATCGCGAAGGAAACCGACTTGTCCGGCGCGACGATGATGTCGTGGATCACGCCGACTTTCTGTCCCTGATCATTGATGACGGGCTTGTTGAGGATGGACTTCTTGACGCTCCAGCCATCGATGATGGCCGTCGAGACCTCGACGGACACGCCGAGCGGCTGAGCGCCGGCGACCTGCGCGAACGATGCCGTGGAAGTCAGGCCAAGTGCCGACGATGCAACGAGCAGTGCCACGAGTTTCGATTTCATTGGTTCGATTCCTCAAAGGATTGGGCAATCCGGTTCAATGGAAATGCGCGATTCAAGCTTCCAGCGCGGTAGAAGTTTGAACGTTTCTCGTGACATTTGCAGAAACGGTGTAAGGGCGCGCCGCGCGCACTGCATTAGTGCGAACCTGCAACGTTTATTCCGCGGCGCGTCATAAGCAAATCAGCGACTCAGGCGCGTGAGCGCTGCGCCCTTGTGGACGGCGCGCTTGCCGCTCTTGTCGCTTTCGACTTCGAAGTGCGGATCGTCGCGCGATGCGTCGACCGTGTGACCGTCGAGCGTCGTGCGTTCGGTGACGATCCGCACGATACGACCGGTCGTCTCGCCTTGCGGCGTGTTCCAGCGGACGTGGTCGTGCAGCTTGAAGGACTGGCTCATGACGTCGAACTCCTCGGCGAACGATGACGTTTCTCCGACCGCAACAGTTGTGCCCGTCATTTCAGCCGGGCGAGGGTGGCGTCGTCGGCGTGGCCGTCGAAATAGCGGCGCAGCGCTTCATCGAAGACTTCGGGAACGTCGGCGGTGTGCGCGAAGAGCGTCATCGACGAATGGAATTTCATGTCGTCCGGATAGCCGAAAATGTCGCCGACGCTGCGTCCCTGCACACCATTGACCGTGCGCGTCAGTTCGACGAGCCGCACGCCCAGAACCGGATGTGCGAGATACGCGCGCGCTTCGTCGCGCGATGAAATCGCGTATCGCTGCGCCATCGCGCTGTGCCCGAGCCCGGCGATCTGCGGGAACACGAACCACATCCAGTGCGTGCGCTTGCGGCCGGCGGCGAGTTCGGCGCGTACATCGCCGATGACGCCGGCCTGCGCATCGACGAAACGCTGCAGATCGAAGGGATCGCTCATCGTTGCCTCCTTGTCGCGGGCGATGTCGGACGCTTAAGCCACTGCTTCGGCGATGCGCTTTCTCAGCGCCGCATCCGGATAGTCGCCGATGCCCGCGTGCACGTTGTCGATCATGTATTCGCGCCGGCCGGTGCCGGGAATCACGCAGGTCACGGCCGGATTGCCCAGAACGAATTTGAGCAGAAGCTGTGCCCACGACGTGCAGCCGATTTCCTGCGCGAACGCCGGCAATGGACGGTTACGCAGGCCGCCGAGCAGCGACCCGCCGCCGAACGGCTGATTGACGATGACCGCGACGCCGCGCTCGGCGGCGAGCGGCAGGAGACGCGCTTCGGCGTCGCGATCGTTGGCGGCGTAGTTGATCTGCACGAAGTCGATGCGCTCGGCGCGCAGCACGTCTTCGACCTGCGCGAACGCGCCCGACGTGTAGTGCGTGACGCCGATGTAGCGCACTTTTCCGGCGGCTTTCCAGTCGCGCAGCGTGGCGAGCTGCGTGCGCCAGTCGAGCAGATTGTGGATCTGCATGAGATCGACGCGCTGCTGCTGAAAGAGACGCAGCGATTCCTGCATCTGCGCGATGCCGGCGTCGCGTCCTTGCGTCCAGACCTTGGTGGCGACGAAGGCTTGGCCGTGCGCGTCGAGTTCGGTGAGCAGCGCGCCCGCGACGGCTTCGGAGGAGCCGTACATCGGCGACGAATCGATCACCGAACCGCCGGCGGCGAAAAGCACGCGCAGCACTTCGGCGAGTTCGCGGCGGCGGGCAGCGTCGTCGCCGACGTCGAAGGTGCGCCAGGTGCCGCAGCCGACGACGGGCAAGGGCTCGTTCGTCGAAGGAATCGGGCGCTTGTGCATGGGTCGTGCGGGTGCCTGGTTCGATTCCTGAGCATGCGCCGGAGGCAAGATCGGGGCGGCGAGCGAGGCGGCGGCCGCCGCGCGGAGGAAGTCGCGGCGGGTGGTCATGGGCGTGCGGTATGGAAAGACATGTGCGCGGCTCCCGAAGAGCGTGACGCGCGAACGATGCGGGAATGCCGTGGCGCGTCTTTTCGCTTTGGAACGGCAGACCGCGCGGAGTTCCTGGAATTGTCGCGACTCCGGCGATTGTGCGCCTCAATGCTTCCTCAAACCTCCCGCCCGCCCGAACCCCCTGAACCTTTCCCTCCGATGTTCCTCGTCGAAGTGCGCGCGTGCGGGTTTCACCAGATCGCTGCGCGAGACGATGCCCACGAGCCGCATCGACTTTTCGTCGGCGACGACGGGCAGCCGTTCGAGCTCGTGCACGGCCAGACGCGTCGCGGCGAGGCGGCAGGGTTCGCCCGGCACCGCGAACGCGAGCGCGGCAAGCGCTGGCCGTTGCAGCGCATCGCCGATCGTCACGTCCGCCTCCCGCAGCGACGCCGCGCCGAGCAACGTCCCGAGCAGCGCCCGATCCAGCATGCCGACGAGCACGCCGTCGCGCAGCACCGGATACGCCCGATGCATCTGCTGCGCGCCGAAATGTTTCGCGAGCACGTCGCGCAGCGGGGTAGCGGCGTCGATCGTCTGCACTTCGCGCGTCATGACTTCATCGACATGATGGCGTTCCAGCGGATCCACGCCGTATTCGCGGTAGATGTGATAACCGCGTCGCGCGATCTTCTCCGTCATGATCGAGCGCTTCATCACGACGGTCGCGAAGCCGTGCGCGACGAGCGTCGCCGCGAGCAGCGGCAGCAGCGCGTTCGCGTCGTGCGTGAGGCCGAACGCGAAGACGATGGCGGTGAGCGGCGCGCCCAGCGTCGCGCCGAGCGTCGCGGCCATGCAGACGAGCGGCCAGAGCGCGGCGTCGTGCCCCGGCAGGATCGCGCCGAGCGCGGTGCCGAGACCCGCGCCGAGCATCAGCAGCGGCGCGAGCACGCCGCCCGAGGTGCCGGACGCGAGCGCGACGACCCAGATCGCCGCCTTGACGGCGAGAATCGACAGCGCCACCTGAATCGCGATGTGCTGATGCAGCAGATCGCCGATCACGTCATAGCCGACGCCGAGCGCGCGCGGCTCGATGAAGCCGCCGACGCCGACGAACACCGCGCCGATCGCCGGCCACCACATCCAGTGGATCGGCAGCTTGCCGAACAGGTCTTCCAGCTTGTACAGCGCCGCCGACAGCCCCGACGCCAGCGCGCCCGAGAGCAGGCCCGCGACGACGCAGAAAAGCAGCGAAATCATCTGCGGCGGCTGGGTTTCGAGCGGAAACAGCGCGCCCGTGCCGAACACCGACGCGCGCGCGAAGCCCGCTACCGCGCACGCGAGCGCGACCGGCAGAAAGCTGCGCGGCCGCCATTCGAACAGCAGCAGTTCGACGGCCAGCAGCACGGCCGCGACCGGCGTGCCGAACACGGCGGTCATGCCCGCCGCCGCGCCCGCGACGAGCAGCGTCTTGCGCTCGGCGGCCGTCACGTCGATGCATTGCGCGATCAGCGAGCCGAGCGCGCCGCCCGTCATGATGATCGGGCCTTCCGCGCCGAACGGCCCGCCGCTGCCGATCACGATGCCCGACGACAAAGGCTTCAGGATCGCCACTTTCGGCGACATGCGGCTTTTGCCGAAAAGAATGGCTTCGATCGCTTCGGGAATGCCGTGGCCGCGAATCTTCTCCGAGCCGAAGCGCGCCATCAAGCCGACGATCAGGCCGCCGATCACCGGAATCACGATCACCCAGGCGCCAAGTGTATTGAGCGCGGGCGAACGGTCCTCGACAGACAACGTGCCAAAGAAGAACAGATTGGTGAACAGATGGATGAGCCCGAGCAGCACGACGGCCGCGAGCGTACTGATTCCGCCGATGACGGCTGCGAGCCCGCAGATTCTGAGCAACCGGTCGTTGACGGAAAAGTCGCGTTTGTGATGGTCCATGCGATGTGCTCCTGGTGACTCAGAGATCGATTTGCGGCACGCGAAACGCACCTTCGAGCGACTTCAGCTCCGCGCGATGCAGCGCCGCGAGCCGCGACAGCACTTCCTCGCCGCGCGCTTCGAGGTGCACCTGCACCTGACGACGATCGTCGGGGCTGGGCGCGCGTCGCACGAGCCCGGCCGCCTCGCAGCGCGTGACGAGCGCCACCACGCCGTGATGATGCGACTGCAGCCGCTCGGCCAGTTCGCCGACCGTCGCCCACGCGCGGCCCGGATAGCCCTTGATGTGCAGCAGCAGCAGATACTGCAGCGGCGTGATGCCTTCTTCCTGCGCGGCGCGTTCGGAGAAACGCTCGAAACGCCGCATCTGATAGCGGAATTCGGACAACTGTTCGAAGTCCGGTTTGGCAAGAGTGCGCGAAGTGGTCATCTCGAAGTGTTCGTCGATAAGCGGAAAAGTCGGAGGCGAGTCAGGCGCGCTTGCGCTCGCCCGCGAACGCTTGTCGATAGAGGCCCGAAATCAGATCGGTCTCGGTGATGATGCCGGCGAGCCGCTCGCCCGCGTCGACCACCGGAATGTGGTGATGGCCGAAGTGCGCGAACATCGGCACGACTTCGGCGATCGCGGTGTTCGTCTTGACGGTGCAGACGTCCGTCGTCATCAGTTGCGCGACGACGGGCGGCGCCGCGGACGGCCCGCGGGCCACGCGCTCGATCGCGTCGCGGACGCCGCCCAGCATGCCGCCGAGCAGCCCGCCGCGCCGCGCCGGCGCCAGGTCCGCGCGCGTGACGATGCCGCACACGCGGTGCGCCGGATCGAGGACAGGCAGCGCCTTCACCCGATGTTTGTCGATGAGCGCGAGCGCCGCCAGCGCGGTCGTCTCCGGCGCGACCGACACCACCGCGCGCGACATGATGTCCGCGCACGTGAATTCCGTGAAGCGGCGCGCGTAGGCCTGCAACTGCGTTTCGCGCAGGAGCGCTTCGAGATCGTCGGGATCGACATCGAGCATCTCGCTGCGGCGCGCGAGCACGGCCTGCAGATCGGCGCGCGTGAACGACGCGGCGTCGGGCGGCGCGTCAGCGGGCTTCGGCGCGGCGTGGCCGTGCGGATAGCGGTGGCCCGTCAGCGCATGGAACACGATCGCCGCGCTCAGCAGCGTGGCCGACTGCAGCGCCACCGGCGTGAACACGAAGCCGAAGCCGAGCGCGTGGACCGGCGGCCCGCCGAGCACCGCGGTCAGCGCGACCGCGCCCGACGGCGGATGCACGCAGCGCAACGCGAACATCGCGCAGATGGCGAGCGCGACCGCGAGCGCGGCGGCATCGACGGGATCGCGAATCAGCAGAGCGCACGCCACGCCGACCGTCGCGGAGACGATATTCCCGCCGATGATCGACCACGGCTGCGCAAGCGGACTCGCGGGAACAGCGAAGAGCAGCACGGCGGACGCGCCCATCGGCGCGATCAGAAACGGAATGGCGGAGGAATCGCCGAGCAGCAGATGCGCGACGCCGCCCGTCAACGCGATGCCGATCAGCGCGCCCAGCCCCGCGCGCAGGCGCTCGGTCCAGCGCAACGTGACGGGAGCGGGGAGAAAGCCATGCAGCCAGCGAAGCAATGCGATACGCGTCACTTTTTCAGCGTTCCGGGAGAGTCAGTGGGAAGGACACACCGGCTGGCCGGAGATGGCGCGTAAGCAAGCGTGCGTCAATCGTCAAATTATATCTCAATGTGATACAAATTGTGGCGTTCGCGATTTCCCCGACGCGGGACGGCGTACGCGCATGGGCATCGTCCTCCTGTACGATGGACTTTCCACGGCGCGGCTTGGACCTCCGAACATGTCCCGGTTATCGAACGGTTTCGTCTGCGGTTTGCTGTGCGTCTCTTCGTTCAGCGCGACGGCGTTGGCGGCCGGCAACGACGATCCCTCGACCATCGTCAGCGACGTGCACGAGTTCGTCGTCGCGGAAGACGGTTCGCTGACCGAAGACGACGCCACCGTGCTGCGCGCCAATACGTCGGCGGGCATCGACGAAATTGCGCAGCGTTATGTCTGGTACGACAAGAGCGTGTCGACGGTGGAGATCGCCGAGGCGTTTTCCGTCGATGCGAACGGCGTGCGCCACGACGTCTCGCCCGATCAGATGCGCGACATTCAGGAGCCGCGTTCGGCGGGCGCGCCGACGTTTCAGGACGCGAAACTGCGCGCGGTGATTTTTCCGGCGGTGAGCGTCGGCTCGACGGTGCATCTGCATTTCCGCAAGAGCCAGGCGGCCGCGGTGATTCCCGGCCAGTTCAACTATTTCGTCGATCCGGGCCAGCGGCCGGTGCTGTATCAGCGGCTCGTCTTCGATCTGCCCGCCGGCAAACCGCTTTACGCCGACGCGCGCGGCTACGTCGCGGCGCCGCCCGTCACGGAGAACGGACGCACGCGCTATGCGTTCGATTACCGGCGCGAGCGCTTCGCGCGCATCGAAAGCGGCTCGGTCGGTTACGCGCATTACGGCGACCGCCTGATGGTCACGACTTTTCCCGACTACGCGAGCTTTGCGAAGAGCTATCGCGACGCCGCCGTCGATCCGGGCGCGGCCGATCCCGCCGTGCGCGCACTCGCGCTATCGCTCACGCAGGGCGACGCCGACGATCGCGCGAAAGCGAAGACGCTCTACGACTGGGTCCGTCGCAATATTCGCTACGTGGCGATGTTCATCGGCCAGAGTCCCGCCGTGCCGCATCGCGTGACGGAAGTGCTCGCGAACCGCTACGGCGACTGCAAGGATCATGTCGCGCTGTACGGCGCCTTGCTCGCCGCGCTCGGCACTCGCAGCGAGCCCGCGCTGATCGGGCTCGGCTCGGTCTACGCGCTGCCGTCCGTGCCGGGCTACGGGTCCGGCGCGATCAATCACATCATCACGTGGCTGCCGGATCTGAACGTCTTCGCGGACAGCACGGCGTCGAGCGTCGAGTTCGGCTTTCTGCCGCTCGCCGACATGGACCGGCCCGCGCTGCTGGTCGAATCCGGCACGCTCGCGCGCACGCCCGCGACGCAGCCGCTCGCGCGCACCGCACGCCTGCAGATCGACGTTGCGCCGCAGGGCGAGGCGAACTTTGCGTATTGGGTCGAGGACGCAGGATGGAGCGCCGAAATCGAGCGCATGAACCTGCGTCTGGCGAATGCGCAGCGCCGCGACCAGATCGCCGCCGACCGCCTGCGCTACACGAACCTGCGCGGCGCGGGCGCGCTGACGACGAGCGACGTCGACGCCACCGGCGGCCCGTTCGCGACGACGCTGCGCGGCACGCTCGACGACATCGTCTGGCCGACCGGCACGACCGCATTGCCCGCGCTGACGAGCCTCTCGGGCGGCATCGCGACGCAGACGCGCAACTGGCTTGCCGAGCGCACGCGCACGCAGCCGTATCTGTGTGTCGGCGGAAGCTTCGACGAGGTGTCGCAGATTGCGCTGCCGAAGCACATGCGCGTCGCCGAGATGCCCGACGACCTCGATCTGACGAGCGGCTTCTTTCGTTACCGCTCGCGCTATCTGCTCGATCCCGCCACGAACGTGATTCAGATTTCGCGCACGCTCGACGCGACGTTCGGCAAGCAGGTCTGTTCGCCCGACGATTTTCAGGCGGCGCTGCCCATGCTCAGGAAGATCGAGCGCGATACGCAGGAGCAGATCATCGTCAGGGTGTCCGGGCGATGAGGGCGCTCGTTCCGCTCACTCCATATCGCGCGCCACGCGGAATCCGTTCTGCGATTGCCGGACGCTGGAGCTGTACTTGAAGCGCGTCGCCGACTGCATGTAGGCCGCGCCTTCGCGCCACGAGCCGCCGCGAATCACGCGCACGGAGCAGGACGGGTCGTCCCACGCGCGGCCATCGGCGGGGGCGTTCTTGTATGAGCCGTGCCAGCAGTCGGCGACCCATTCCCACACGCTGCCGTTCATGTCGTACAGACCGTACGGATTCGCGGCGAAGGACGCGACGGGCGTCGGCGCTTCCGGACGATACGGCTCGCCGCAGTCCTTGCAGTCGGCCGTGCCTTTCTTCATCTGATCGCCCCACCAGTACGTCGATTGCGTGCCGCCGCGCGCGGCGTATTCCCATTCGGCCTCGGTCGGCAGGCGATACGACTTGCCGCCCAGCTTGCTCAGCCATTTGACGTAGACCTGCGCGTCGTCCCAGCTCACGTTGCGCATCGGCGAATTGGCGGGCGGGGCGTCGCCGTCGGCGGCGATGCGCGTGCACGCGCCCGCTTCGGCGCATGCGTTCCATTGCTCGACGGTCACTTCGGTTTTGCCGATCGCATACGGATGCGCAATGCTCACGCGATGCGGCGGCTTCTCGGCGGGATCGTCGTTGTTGCTGCCCATCGTGAAGCTGCCGGGCGAAATGGGGATCAGCGCCGGACAGGACGGGCAGTCCTTGATCTCGTTGCCGGCTGTTTTGGCGGCGGTCTTTGCGGCTACCGCCGCCGTTGCCGCGGGCGCGGGTGCGGGCGCCGCGGGCGTTGCCGGCGCGGCTGCCTTCGGCTTCTCGGATACGGCCGCGGCGGACGGCGCGGGCTTCGGCGCCGGTGCGGCGGGCGTCGCCGTTGCCGCGGGCGGTGGCGTCGTCGCGGGCTTGGCGGCGCCTCCCGCGCGCAGGCGCTCGATGCGGGCCTTGGCCAGCGCCGCGAAGCGTCCGTTCGGATACGCCTTCAGATATGCCTCGTAGTCGCTCGGGTACGTGCTGTCCTTGATCGAATCCCAGAACGTCAGTTCGTACTGCTCGTTGCTGTCCTTCGGCAGGATGCCGCGCGTGCGAACGATATTGGCGGATTCGGCAGGATCGATGGCGTTTGCGGTCGCCATGCGCATGACCGGCGATGCATCGGCGAGGGCGAATCCGCGTGCCAGCGACGAAGCGATCCACGGTTGTTGCGCACCGTGCGATGCGCGTGCGACGTCGGCGGCGGCTTCGTCGAAAGTCGCGGATGTGAACGGCGTCTCCTTGCCGAGCGCACGCAGAAGCGCCGCTGTGTAGCGGCCGTTGCGCGCGCCTTCGACGGCGACATCGCCTGGCGCCGCCGCATATGCGACGAGCGTGCGCGGCGGCAACGTCCACGCTTGCGCGCGTCCTTTTTCGAAGGGCTCGGTCAGGCACATATCCAGCACGACGATGTTCGCCGCGTCAGGTCTCGCGCGCGCCATGCGCTCGACGATCTCCCTGGCCGCGATGCCCTTCGTGACGAGTGTCGCAGGCGCCTGCTCGCGCGCATCGAGCGGCAGGAGCCGCGCGTCGCCGCCAGCCTGAATGCCGTGACCCGCAAAATACACCAAGCCCGTATCGCGCGGTCCGAGCCGGGCGGCGAATGCATCGATGGCCTGCCGCATGGCGGTTTCATCGAGATTCGTGCGGCGCGTGACGTCGAAACCGAGCGAGGCGAGCGCATGGCTCATCTCGCCGGCATCGCGCGATGCGCTTTCGAGCGGATGATCGGCGTAGTCTGCATTGCCGATGACGAGCGCCGCGCGATGTTGCGCGACCGTCATATCGGACGCCTGCGGCGGCGATGCAGCCGGGGCCGCGCAGGCAGGCTCGAGCGCGGCGCCGATCGTTACGAACATGCCCGCGATAAGAAGAGTTCGCCACATATTCACACCCTGTACGTCCGGCTTTGAGTGGAGCGCAGCGTTGCGTTCACGCTTCTGCGCAGCGTCTGCACGGGCGAGGTCCGCGCCCCTTTGTTCCGCCCGGAACCAGGCGCCGGAGCGCGGCCGTGCGGGTGCAGCACCAACAACGATAGCACGCAGACATGCAGCACTTAATCCCCTTAAAGGAGGTATCGGCAATGGGGAATAAACCGCCGACGTGTGTACGTATCTTTTTTAAACGTTACGTCCTAATCTAAAAACCGAAGACGATGTTAACCGCTTCCTGCTCATGCGTACGCTCGTGCAAGAAGCGTTATTCCCGACCCGACCGCTAGGCCCTTTCACCGAGAGAGGCGTGCATAACATGCTGAGAAGAACCGTGCTGGGCGCGCTGGCTTCCCTGGCCGCACTCGTCGCCGATTCGTCGTTTCCCGCCGCGCGTGCGCGCACGCCCGCGCCGCCGAATGCCGAGGCGTACATCATCTGGCCGCCGGACGGCGCCGTGATCTCCGGCGGCAAGCTCTGGGTGCGCATGGGCTTGCGCAATATGGGCGTGTGCCCGAAGGGCGTCGATCTGCCGAATGTGGGCCATCATCATTTGCTGATCGATACGGACCTGCCGCCGCTCGATCAGGAGATTCCGTCCGATCGCAATCATCTGCACTACGGCGCGGGCGAAACCGATGCGCGCATCGAACTGCCGCCCGGCAAACACACGCTGCAACTGCTGATGGGCGACTACAACCACGTCCCGCACGATCCGCCGGTCTATTCGAAGAAGATCACGATCACGGTCAAATCATGAAAAAGCGATCCGCTGACACTTCCGCGCGCGCGCGTGCGATCCTTGCCGCCGCCGCACTGGCGAGCGCGCTCGCCGCCCCTTGCGCGTTCGCCGGGCCGACGCCCGCGCCGGCCAACGCCTACGCGTATATCGGTTATCCGAATGACGGCCAGACCGTGCCCGCAGGCAAGCCGTTCAAGGTCTGGTTCGGGTTGCGCTACATGGGTGTCGCTCCGCGCGGCGTGAAGTTTCCGAACACCGGGCATCATCACTTGCTGATCGATGTGGATTTGCCGCCGATGGATCAGGAGATTCCATCGGACCGCAATCATCTGCATTACGGCGCTGGCGAAACCGAAACGATGCTCGAACTTCCGCCGGGCAAGCACACGCTGCAGCTTCTGATGGGCGATGACAAGCACATACCGACGAATCCGCCGGTTTATTCCAGGAAGATCACGATCTACGTCAAGTGAGCGGGCGCCGCGATGCGTTGATTCGCGCGGCGTCTTTTCCAGGGCTTTGAGCAATCGAGTCGCGGGATTCGTGCGAGGAGAAAGTGTGCGCGTGGCGATTGTGCGGGTGTCGTTCGAAGACCGACAGTCGTCTGCGAAAGTGTTGGTTGAATTGTGTCGAGTGTGGCTGACAAGGCGCGCGACAAGAGACAGGCCGGATTGAGTTGACACCCATGCGGCAAGGCACAGCGAGAAATTGACGGCCTTCGCGAGCCGCCTGGCACACCCTGTGCATTCAATCCATGCGAGCAGACAAGTTGCTCGAACCGCCACCGAATACGCAACACACCCCAAGGGGATTCGAAATGACCAAGCTGATCATCAAGGACCTGCCCGTCACCGAAGAGCTCGACCGCCGTGCAATGTCCGCGGTATGCGGCGGCAGTTCGTTGTTCGCGCCGGGCTTCCTCTCGGGATTCGACTTTTCGCAGCTCTCGACGGCATTCGCGCCGCAGCAGTTCATCAGCCAGTCGCAGACGACGCTGACGCAGAACGGCAGCAACATCGCGTTCGCCGATGGAATCGCCTCACGCGCGAATGTCACGCCGAAGCAGGACGCGAAGAACATCGCCAATATCAACTTCGGCGTGGCCGGCGATCTGGCCTGATCGAGCTTGATGCGCGCTTGCTGTTTGCGATCGTTGCAGGGAATGAATCGACGCTTCAGGCAGTAACGTATCGATGCAGTCATGCAGTAAAAGCGGGGCACGGGGAGTTCCGCTGCAACATCGCCCGGAGCAACGGGCGTCGCGGTCGGCGCGCCGTATCGATATACGGCCGCCCGATCGCGTCACGGGAGCGCGACGTGTCTCAGAACACGCGCGCGCCAGGTGACTTAACCCGTATGGAGCCGCGACGCGCCGTGTGATTTACTTGATGTATCGACGGTCGGCGCCGCGCTTCTCACACTTCAACCTGACCGTCGGTGCGCGTTCACCGGGAGCGAGATCGTGCGTGCCTTGTTGCCAACGTTGCGTATTTCCATCGGCCGCAAGAGCCTGGTGTTGTCGGCCGCGCTCGGTTCAGCGCTGCTTTCCGGTTGCATCGACGTGAAGGTGCCGACTTACCAGCGCCCCGACACGCCGGAGAAAACCGCCTTCACGAAGATCGACGCGCCGAAGGTCGCCGCGTCCGACACGATCCAGCCCGACTGGTGGAAGCAGTTCCGCGATCCGTATCTCGACTCGCTGGTGGAGAAGGCCATCAACGGCAACTTCGACATCAAGGTGCTGGCCGCGCGCATTCAGGTTGCAGGTGCGCAGATCGGCGAAGCGCGTGCGGGCGCGCTGCCTTCGATGGATCTCGGCGCGGGCGCGGCGTTCGAGAAAACCACCGGCCAGAAGTTCTCGAAGCAGTACAACGTGGCGACGCAGGTCAACTGGGACATCGACATCTGGGGCGCAGTCGAGAAGGGCGTGCAGGCGCAGAAAGCGGAGTTTCGCGCGACCGAAGCCGACTGGCGCGCGGGCTATCTCGAACTCGTCTCGAGCGTATCGACGACCTACTTCCAGATTCTTCAGTTCGACGATCAGATCTCGCAGCAGAAACAGACGATCGTCACGAACCAGAAGATCCTCACGATTTTCGAGGGCATGGAAAAGAACGGCCTCGTACCGCATACGCAGGTGCTCACGCAGCGCGCCGAACTCAACCGTCTGACCCGCGATCTGCTGGAACTGAAGCGCTCGCGCGATCTCGGCGACAACGCGCTCTCGACGCTGATCGGCGTGCCGGCCGGCGAATTCAAGGTGCCCGAAGGCAAGTTGCAAAAGCGCGTGCAGGTTCCGCCGGTGCCGGGCGGCCTGCCTTCGCAATTGCTCGCGCGGCGTCCCGATCTGATCGCGGCGGAATATCGCGTGCTCGAAGCATACGATCTCGTCGGACAGGCAAAGCTCGCGCAATTGCCGACCATCAGTCTGACGGGACGCGGCGGTTCGGCGAGCTTTGCGCTCACCGATCTGCTCAAGACGTTCACGTTCAGCTTTCTGCCGAGCATCAACATTCCGATTCTCGACCCAAGCGTGCGCGCGCACGTGAAGACCACCGAAGCGCAGACCACGGTCGTTGAACAGCAATATCGGAGCACCGTGATGAATGCGTTCGAGGAAGTGGAGAACGCGCTCGTCAATCTCGATTCGCACATGAAGCAGCGCGGCGAGCTGCAGCAGGAAGTCGATCAGTTGACGATCGTCGCCGCGCAGATCGACGCGCAACTGAAAGAGGGCGTGATCTCGCAACTCGAAGTGTTCGAGACCGAGCGCACGCTGCTGGCCGCGCAACTGGCCTTGCTGGCGAACCATCAGCAGATTCTTTCCGACACCGTGACGCTCTACAAGGCGCTCGGCGGCGGCTGGACGGCGGTCGACGTGCAAAGCGCGAGTAAAGACGGACTGAAGTGAACCGTTACATCAGTCGCCGGGATAATCGTATGAAGTTATCAGGCAGGATTGCTAACGATCGTTCTTAAAAGACGAATAAATCGCTTATATATGGCGTGATGTACCAGTGCCGCGTGATTGACTACGACGATGCGTGACTTAAACTCTCAACAGCCGCCGGTTGCGAATGACATCAATCACGGCGCATTCCAACCTGTCCCTGCGCCCGACGTTGGCGGGCGTTCCTCTGACGCATCGGCGGCAGTGGCTGGACGTACCGCGTGACATGGACATGGCTCAAGGCGTATCCGTTGCGGAACAACAGCCGGGCGTGGGCGAGGCGTTCGACGTCATCCTGAAGCCCGTGCCGAATCGCGAGCCCGGCAGCGACACCGACGGGCTGGCGGAAATTCGCATCGACGAAAATCTCTTCGCGATCGGACGCACCGAAGCGCCGTTCGATACGAGCCCGCCCGAAGCGGTGGCGCAGCTCTCGCGCCGTCACGCGCGCATTTTCATCGAGCACGGTTTGGTCTATATCGCCGATCTCGCCAGCAAGAACGGCACGGCGGTCAACGGCACGCCCGTGCGCGACACGCCCGCGCGCGTGCGCAACGGCGACGTTATTTCGTTCGGCAGCCGGCTTTCGTATCGCGTGCAGTTCGCGCCGCGTGCGCGGCGGCTCGGCGTGCCGAGACCCGTCGGGCTCACGCTCGTACCGCAACGCGACGATCTCGGCCTTCAGCCGATCGAACTCGCGCAGTTTCCGTTTCTCGTCAGCAAGACCGACGTGACGTTCGCGCGCTATCGCGAACAGTATCCGCATCAGGTGAATTACGTGTCGCGCCGGCACGCGCATGTGTTCGTCAAGGGCGGCGCGCCCTTCGTCGAGGATCTCGGCAGCACCAACGGCACGTTCGTCAACGGCGAGCGGCTCGGCGCGTCGGCCGTCGAACTGACGAATGGCGACACGCTCGCGTTCGGCGGCACGCACTTCGCCTACAAGGTGCATTTGCACGGCGAGGAAGGCGAATCCACGCTCACCGAGATGGTCGCGCTGGAACAGGCGCAGTCACAGATGCAGTCGCAGGCGCAAGAAGAATTCGACAGCGACAAGACGACGTTCGTCGGTTCGGCGCATTCGTTTCTCGATATCTTTTGCGTCGATCAGGCGGCGGCGCGCGAGGACGAAGTCAACGAGGACGCCCAGCCGAAGACCGCGGAAGAGAGCCGTCATGCTGCGCGCCAGGCGAAGCGCGGCAAGTTCTCGTTGTTCGTCGGCGAGTTACGCCGGGCGCTCGCGAGCGACGAGCGCGGCACTTCACGGCGCACGCGCATCGTCGTCGCGTGCGTGCTTGCGGCGCTCGTGGCGGGCGGCGGGGCGCTTTTCTATAGCGGTTCGCCGGAGCGTCACGCGAAGTCGCTGATGGCGCAGGGCCAATACGGCGACGCGGCCGCGCTCACTCGCGATTATCTGAAGTCGCATCACGACGACGCGCAATTCGCGTCGATGAACACCGAAGCGGTGCTCAAGTCGAACGTGCCGCGCTGGCTCGCCGCACTGAGAAAAGGCGATTTTGCCGATGCGGACGCGATCATCGCGCATATGAAAACGCTCGGCGAGCAGAATCCCGACGTGCGTTCGCTGCTCGACGAACTCGAATGGATCGGCAAGCTGGAAAGCTTCGTGATCGGCCGCGGCGGCGCGGATGCACCGATCCGCATCTATGGCGATGAACCGCGTATCGGCGCGATCCTGAAACATTGGGAAGCGGATGCGTCGGGGCATCAGCGCGATCTGGACCGCATCGCCGGTTATGTGCCCGAGTTTCGCGAGCCCTATGGACAGGCGCTCAGTCATCTGCGCAAGCTGCAAAGCGACGACTCCGTGTATCTCGCGGCCATCGACAGGCTCGATGCGAGCATCGTCAAGAGTCTCGCTCAGGACGATCTCGATGCGATCGGCGCGACGCTTAAAGATTACGCGGACAAATATCCGCGTCTCGCGGGGCTCGACCGCGTGCGCGCCGATCTTAATGCCTACACCGGACTGCGCCGCGGTCTTTCCGGTGCCAGCCTTGCTCCGCTCGCGGGCTCGCTGACGAAGGCGAATTTTTCGACGCCGCCGTTTCAGGAGCGGTTTCGTCAACTGAGCGCGAGCCAGTTGCCGCCCGCCGACGTGCTCACGCAATACGCGGCCGTCGCCGATGCATGGGATCACGGCCGCGCTGCACAGGCGATCGATGCCTTGCAGAAGCTGCCGCAAGGTTCGTGGTCCGCGATGGTCCAAAAGGAACTCGCGCACAAGAAGGCCGTGGCGGCGCAGTATGCCGATCTGCAGAAGGCGCGCGGCACGAAAGGCTATGAGGAAACGCTGCTCTCGTTCTACGAAACGCTCGATCTCGACAGCGACGCGTACTACGCGAAGACGGTCGCGCCCGAAGTGGCGTCGCTGAAGGACAAGGCCGTCGCGCGCGCGCAGACGCTGATGACGCAGGCGCAGACGTCGTGGCAGCAGTACCGGACCAATGGCGGCATCGGCGGGTCGCAGCGGCTCGAATCGGGCGTGTCCGACACGTTCCGTACCCAGGCGCGGCTCTTGTCAGATGCGGAAGACGCGGCCACGCGCGGCATGCGCATCTTCAGGCAGGTGAAGGCGGACAGCGCCACGGCCAAGTGGGCCGCGCTCGCCAATGAGATCGACACCGAAGCGGACTTGCAGCGGCGCTCGCTGCAGGATTTGCGGATGGTGCTCGAACCAGGGCTCCTCAACACGAAGCTGAGTTTGATCGGCGGAGGCACGACCAGTGAAGCGAGACGCACACCTTAAACCGCTGTCGGAGGCGCTCGGCGATCACGGCGCCGAGGGCATCGCGATACTCACCGCCGAGCCGCTCAAGGCCACGCAGGCGCTCGTCTTCGCGATGGTGGCGCTGGTCGGCTCCGCGCTCGTGTGGTCGTTCGTCGGCCACGCGGACGTGATGGTCACGGCGCAAGGCACGCTCGCGCCCGAATCGGAAGTGCGCCGCTTCTACGCGCCGATCGACGGCGAGCTGGCCGACCTGTATATCGCCGAAGGGCAGCCCGTGCGCAAGGACGACGTGGTCGCGCGGCTGAACGCGCGCGGCGCGATCGAAGCGGCGACGAACGCGCTCGAAGCGCAACTGAAGCTCGACGACGCCGAGCGCGAATGGAAGCAGTTCCCCGAGAAAAAGCTGCTGATGGAGCGCCGGATTGCCGCGCTCAAGGATCAGATGGATGTCGAGGAACATCAGCATCAGCAGCGCGTGTCCGAAGGCACGAGCAAGCTCGCGGAAGGACAGAAGGCGCAATTGCAGGAAGCGCGCAGCACGCTCGAGAATGCGCGCCGCGCCCGCGACGCCGCGAAGGTCGAATTCGACCGCTTTCAGCGTCTGTTCGCGTTGCCGGGCGGCGGCGGCATCTCGCAGGCGCAGGTCGATGCGAAGCGCAATGCGTATCTGGAAGCGGACGGCGGCTTTCGCGTCGAGCAATCGCGGCTCGCGGAACTGGACTTTCGCCTGAGCCACGATTTCACGCAAGCGAAACGCCAGCTCGAAACGAGCGGCCAGGAAGCCACCAATCTGCGCCTGCAATACGAAGCCGCGATGCGCGAGGTCGCGAGCACGGAGGACAAGTTGCGTCTGCAACTACAGACGGCGCGACTCGTCGCCGATGCGGCGGCGCGCATCAAGTTCGAGAACATCGACAAGGACAATTTCCTGCTGATTCTCGCGCCTGTGTCGGGCGTGATCACCGATGTCACATCGACGCAGCAGGGCGACAAGATTCAGGCGAACACGCCGCTCGGCGGCATCGCGCCGGCGAATGCGAAGCCTGTGCTGAAGATCGAGATTGCCGAGCACGACCGCGCGTTCCTGCGCGAAGGGCAGCGCGTGAAGCTCAAGTTCAACGCGTTTCCTTATCAGCGCTATGGCGTGATCGACGGCACGCTCGCGTTCATTTCGCCCGCCACCAAGCCAAGCCCGACCACCAAGCAGCCGGTGTACGAAGGGCGCGTGACGCTCGACCGCGATTCCTATCAGATCGCGGACACGAAGTATCCGTTGCGTTACGGGATGACGGCGAGCGCGGAGATCGTCGTGCGCGAGCGCCGCCTGATCGACCTGGGGCTGGATCCATTCCGCAATCTGGCGGGATAGGAAAGGAGGGTTACCGGAGCGCCAAAACGCGAACATGCTGCGGAATTCAACTTGAACCGAACGGAGAACGACATGACGGCGATTGTTCGTATCGACGACGAAGTGGTCGACGTAGGGGAATTCATCAGGTTATTGAAGCTGACCGGCCAGTTCGACGGCCTGCTCGAACAACTGGTGCGCGACAAGCTGACCGTGCGCGCGGCGAAGAAGGCGGGCGTCGATATCAGCGACGAAGAGATCCAGAATCGCGCGGACCAGTTCCGGCGTATTCGCGGGCTGCATCGCGCGGCGGACATGAACAACTATTTGGACGCGCTGCATGTGAGTCTCGACGAGTTCGAGGTCTTCGTCACCGATTCGCTCTATCAGGAAAAGATGCTGGAGAAGGTCGGCACGAACCGCGAGATCGAGGAATATTTCCAGCTCAATTCGCCGAGGTTCGACAGCATCGAGGTAAGCCATATTCTGCTCGACACCGAAGGCAGCGCGAAGGAAATGATCTCGTATCTGAACGACGACCCCGACAGCTTCGCCGACATGGCGCGCGAGCACTCGCTTGCCGACACGCGCGATCAGGGCGGCGTGATCGGCCGCGTGATGCGCGGGCAACTGAAGGCGGATATCGAGGCGAAGGTCTTCAACGCGGAAGTGGGCGATCTGCTCGGGCCGTTCGTGTCGGCGGACGGGTCGTCATACGAAATTTTCGCGGTGACGGCGAAGTATCCCGCGAAACTCGATGAAGACGTATCCGCCGAAATTCGCCGCCTTCTGCGCGAGGAATGGATGGTGACGCGCGCGCAGGAGCATGTCATCGAAGCTCGCTAAACCATTCATATCAAGACATGGACGCTCCATCGAGCCTTGATTCCCCCGCCGACTTTCTCGCGGCGGTAGAGATTCTTTCGCCGTTCTCGCGCGAGGAAATCGAGCAACTGGCTGCGCGCGCCGAGTCGCGCCGCTTCGGTTTCGGCGAGACCGTATGCAACGCCGGCGATGCCGCCGACGGGCTCTATATCGTGAAGGCGGGCTCCGTACGCATCTTCACGGAGGAGCACGGCAAAGAAATCAGCATGGGGGTGAAGAAGGAGCGCGAGACCTTCGCGGACATCGCGATGCTGCGCGACTATCGCCATGAATCGTCGGTGCGTTCCTCGGGCAAGACCGAACTGCTCTATATTCCGCGCCTCGCGATCGAACCCGTGATCGCGAAGAATCCTGCCGCGCTCGCGTTCATCACGAGCTATGTCGCGATCAGTTCGGCGGGCGGCTTCGTCGCGAAGCTGTTCGATCTGCGCGGCAAGCTCGATCGTGCCGAACTCGAGGAATGCGTGCGCAGCGTCGGCGTGAAGCGGGTCGGCGAAGGCAAGGAAATTCTCAAGCAGGATTCGCGCGAGGATCGCCGTCTCTATGTCGTGCGTCAGGGCGAAGTGCGCATCGTGCGCGAAGAGGGCGGCGAACAGCATCTGCTCGCGACGCTCGGTCCGGGCGAAATCTTCGGCGAAAAAGCGTGTGTGATGCGCCAGGAGCAGATGGCTTCGGCCATTGCGAGCGTCGACACGCGCCTGCTCGTGATTCCCGAGAAGACGGTGCATTTCATCATCGAGCGCAATGTGAAGCTGCGCGAGGTGCTCGAAGAACGCATTCGTTTCACCGAGCGCGAGATTCAGCGGCAGAAGAAGCTCCACGAGCGCCGCAAGCTGCCGGCCATGCTCGATCTGCACACGAAGCCCGAACTCGGCGAGCGCGTGATCAAGCGTTTCGCGTGGGTCGAGCAGGCGGAAGAGATGGATTGCGGCGCCGCATGCCTCGCGATGATTTGCCGCCATTACGGCATCAATATGACGCTCGGCAAGCTGCGCGAACTCGCCAATGTGACGACGCAGGGCGCGACGCTCGACTCGCTCGCGCGCGCGGGCGAATCGCTCGGCTTCACGACGCGCGGCGTGCAGTGCACGTTCGAGTCGCTGCGCGCCTTCGAGATGCCGTTCATCGCGCATTGGGAGGGCTACCACTACATCATCGTCTATGGCACGTCGAAGGATAACGTGTGGGTCGCTGACCCGGCCATCGGCTTCAAGAAGATGACGGTCGGCGAGTTCGAGCGCGGCTGGAGCGGCACGTGTCTGCTCTTCACGCCCGGACAGGATCTGACGCAGAAAGAAGTTTCGCGCTCGCCGTGGCTGCGTTTCGTCGGCTATCTGAAGCCCTACAAGAAGATCCTGCTGCACCTCTTTCTCGCGACGTTCGTCATTCAGGTGCTGGGCGTGATTCCGCCGCTCATCATCCAGAACATTCTCGACGGCGTGATCGTGCATCAGAACGTCAGTCTGCTGCATGTGCTGATCGGCGGGCTGATCATCGCGAGTCTGTTCACCCAGCTGATGGCGACGATACGCGCGTATCTCGCGAACTTCATGGTGCGCAACATGGACTTCGCGATGATGTCGCAGTTCTTCAAGCACACCTTTTCGCTGCCCTTCGGCTTCTTCGCGAAGCGCAAGACCGGCGACGTGTTCGCGCGCTTTCAGGAAAATCACACGATTCGCGCGTTCCTCACGGAATCGACGGTCACGACCGTGCTGAACCTGCTGATGATCTTCATCTACTTCACGATCATGTTTCTCTACAACGTGAAGCTGACTTTCCTGCTCATCGCGTTCGTGATTCCGATGATGGCGCTCACTGTTCTAGCGACGCCGCGCATCAAGCAGAATGCGCGCGAGACGTTCTCCGCGGGCACGGACGCGCGCTCGTATCTGATGGAAGCGCTCGGCGGCGTGGAGACGGTGAAGGGCATGGGCATCGAGCGCGCGGTGCGCATGAAGTGGGAGAAGAAGTACGCGAAGTCGCTGGAAGTGCAGTACAAGTCGCAGCGCTTCAACATCGTGGTGGGCCTTTTCAGCCAGTTGCTCAATGCGGCGACGACGATCGGCGTGCTGTGGGTCGGCGCGAACCTCGTGCTCGCGCGCGAACTGACGATCGGACAGTTGATCGCGTTCAACGCCTACATGGGCAGCGTGCTCGCGCCGCTGATGGGCCTCATCAACCTGTGGAGCCTGCTGAACGATGCAGGCGTCGCGATGGAGCGTCTGGGCGATGTGCTCGACATCGAGCCGGAACAAAAGGCGCAGGACATGCAGCAGCGCGTGATGCTGCCCGACCTGCAGGGCGATATCAGCTTCAACGGCGTGTACTTCCGCTACGGCGACGGCGAGACGCCCTACGTGCTGGAAAACATCAGCTTCGATATCAAGCCGGGCGAGCTGATTGCTGTCGTGGGGCGCAGCGGCTCGGGCAAGACGACGCTCGCGAAATTGCTTGTCGGTTTCTATGCGCCGAGCGAAGGCAAGATGACGGTCGACGGGTATGACATCAACGTGATCGACAAGGGCTTCTTTCGGGCGCAGATCGGCTATGTGATGCAGAGCAATCTGCTGTTCTCGGGAACGATCGCGGAGAACATCGCGAGCGGCGATGAAACGCCGGACCGGAGGCGCATCGAAGAAGTGGCGAAGATGGCCGACGCGCACGCGTTCATCGTGAAGATGCCGCTCGGTTACGAACAGGTGGTGGGCGAGCGCGGCGTGGGTCTGTCGGGCGGGCAGATTCAGAGGCTTTGCATCGCGCGTGCGCTGTATCACGATCCGCGTCTGCTCGTGTTCGACGAAGCGACGTCCGCGCTCGACACGCAATCGGAGAGCAATATTCTCGGCAACATGCAGGAGATTCTGAAAGGGCGAACGGCGGTCATCATCGCGCACCGGCTGTCCACCATCATGCGTGCCGACAAGATTCTCGTGCTGTACGAAGGCGGCATCGTCGAGCAGGGCAAGCACGACGAACTCGTCGCGAGAAAAGGCATGTACTACCAACTCGTGCAGAAGCAACTGAGCGCAGCATGAAAATACTCGATCAACCGGAAAGCGACAGCACTGCGCCCACATCGGCGATTTCGTATGCGGGGCTCATCGAGAAGATCGAGATATTGCGCTCGACGCTTCGATGGACTTCGCGGCTCGAGCGGCCCGAAATCGAAAAGCTCTTGCGGCAGGCAAGCGCGTTGCGCGACGAAGTCATGCAGATGTCGCACAAGGAGCGTTTCGTGCAGGCGGCCTCCGCGGAGGCGAAGCGCGATATGTCGCCGGGAGCGCGCCGCCGCGCATTGCTCGAACGGAGTTTCGTGTTCGAAGGCACGTTCGGCGACAACCCGAAGCTGCTCGAAGCGCTCGAAATTGCCGAGAAAGCCGCGCCGACGGATCTGCCCGTTCTGATCGACGGCGAGAGCGGCACCGGCAAGGAGCTGATGGCCAAAGTCATTCACGCGAACGGCTCGCGCGCGGACAAGCCGTATATCTCGGTCAACTGCGGCGCGATTCCGGACAATCTGCTGGAGTCGGAATTGTTCGGGCATCGCAAGGGCGCGTTCACCGGCGCGACGAACGATCGCAAGGGCAAATTCGAAAGCGCGCATACGGGCACCATCTTTCTCGATGAAATCGGCGAGTTGCCGTTATCGGGGCAGGTGAAGCTGCTGCGCGTGCTGGAAGCGCACGAGATTCAGCGCGTGGGTTCGGATGAGCCGATCGCGGTGGATACGCGCATCGTCGCGGCGACGAATCGCAACTTGCGCAAGTTCTGCGACGAAGGGCGCTTCCGCGAGGACCTGTTCTATCGGCTGAGCGTGATTCATCTTACGCTGCCGTCCTTGCGCGAGCGGCGCGACGAGATTCCTCTCCTGCTGTCCTATTTCGGCGACGAAGCCGCGGCGACGTTGAAGCGCCGCCCGGTGAAGATGTCGCCGCGTCTGCGCGATTTTCTGCGCAATTATGAGTATCGCGGCAACATCCGCGAGTTGCGGAACGTCGTGTACCGGCTCACATGCCTTGCCGGCGATATGGCCGATATCGAGCATCTGCCGGTGGATGTCAGGCCGAAGTCGTCGCTGACGCTGGCGGTGAGCGGACCGGCTGCGGGCGGTAACGGCGTCACTACGGCGAGTTCACTGGCGGAAGCGAAGCGCGTCGCGAGCGACGAGGCCGAGCGCGCGTTTCTCGAACGCGGCCTGCAGGAAACGGGCGGCACGGTGGCGGAACTTGCGCGGCGCTATGAGATGAACCGGTCGCATCTGCAGATGCTTCTGAAGAAGCATGGGCTGCATTCGAAGGAGTTTCGTCTCGCGGCGCAGAAGAATCGGGAAGAGGAGGAGTAGCGAGCCGCTCAAACTCCCGGATTCACCTGCGTCTTGTCCGACGCCATCAAATCCTCCGCGTGCGCGACGACGACCGAAATATTGTCGCGCCCGCCGCGCGCCAGCGCGATCTCCAGCAGCCTTTGCGCCGCGATCGCGCAATTCCCCGGCGCAAGTTCGCTCGCCATTTCCGCTTCGCTGACTTCGTTCGACAAGCCATCGCTGCACAACAGGAAGGTATCGCCGTCTTTCAGTTCGAGCGTGTTTTCGTCGAGTTCGAGCACATCGAGCGCGCCGACCGCGCGCGTGATCAGATGCTGCGCCGGATGATGCAGCGCTTCCTCGGCCGTCAGTTGCCCGCGCGCCTTCAGCTCTTCCACATGGCTGTGATCGCGCGTCAACTGGACGAGCCGGCCGCGCCTCAACAGATAGATGCGGCTGTCGCCCGCCCACACATAACCGCATGCACGGTCGCGCGCCGCGAGCAGCACCACCGTGCTGCCGATGCGCGACACTAGCCGCCGCGCCGCTTCCGCGCGCAGGACTTCGTTCACATCGAGCAGACGCGTGCGCGCATCGGCGACGACGCTCGCGAGTCCGTTCGTCCCCGACACCTTCGTCAGGCTCTCGATCACCATGCGGCTCGCCAGATCGCCGACCGCGTGCCCGCCCATGCCGTCGGCGACGGCCCACAGGCCGCGCTCGGGCGCATCGAGCAGCGCGTCTTCGTTGATCTGCCGCACGCAGCCGGTGTCGGTGCGGGCGGCGGACGTCCATCGGAATTCGGTGGTGAAGGTCACGGAAACCTCCGGAATGCTGAGTGGCGCGGCGTCGGGCAGGCGTTGCCGGCGGTCTCGCCCATTGTGTACCAACACGCGCTGCAATGAACGTCGGAGATGCACCGTTCAGCCCGCGCGATTTCCCGCAACCGAGTTCGGGTTGACGGTAAGCGTCGCGCCGTTGCCCGTGTTGCTGACGTTGACGCTCTGGAACTGATTGATCATCTGCGCGACCGAGACGGTGGTGTTGGTGATGTTGTTGGTCGTCTCGTAGATGTTGTTGGTGACATCGATGATGTTCACGGCGGCCACGCCGCCCCCGCCACCCGACGACTGGCCCGTGAACGGCGTGATCCAGCCGTAGACCCAGGGCGCGCCGCCTCCGCCGCTGATGGCCGACATCGCCTTGCGATCTAGTTCGCGGTCGTATTCGAGATCGGTGACGGTGATGACGCTCATTTCGATTCTCCGTGGATGGCCTGAAAAGCAGGACGCACGGACTTAATGCAAGGCCTGTGCCGACGCAGGCGTCCGACTCGCGTTTTCCGGCGAACGGCAACGCGGACGGGGCACTCGCGGCACCGCACGACCGGTCGCGTCCGGCCGCCGCAAGCCGATGAGTTGGACCGGCTCCAACATCGGGCGTTGGCGCGGCAGCGAATATCCAACACATCGGCGCACGCGCGCGCGGGAGCGTGCTCACAAAGGATTCACCGCGATTTCGACGTTCACGAAATCTGGCGCTCAAATGCCAACAGACGCCCAGAGAAACTGTTGGTTAAGTCAAAACACAAGGCTTTGACGAAGCCCTCTACAAAACTACTTTATCGATATAAATCAATTGTTTGCGAAAGCTGGCAAGGTTGATGCAAATGACTGGTCAACCCGGCGCCAGACAAACACATGGCGCCAAGCAAAAAAGAATCGGAGCCAGCCATGTCAACCAACCAACAACTCGAAGTGATCGACCGCCAGGCCGCCGCAGGCAGCTTCTCGCTCGACGACGAACCCGCTCTCGGCACCGAACTCGTCACGCGCCGCTCCGGCTACGAACATCACGGCATCTACGCGGGCAACGGCATGGTCATCCACTACGCGGGCTTCGCGAAGTCGCTGCATCGCGGCCCGGTGGAGGAAGTCACCGTCGAACAGTTCGCCGCCGGCCATGAAGTGACCATCCGCCAGAATCCGGCCGCGAAGTTCGTCGGCATGGAAGCGGTGCGCCGCGCGCGCAGCCGCATCGGCGAAGACCAGTATCGCCTGCTGACCAACAACTGCGAGCACTTCGTCACGTGGTGCCTCGACGGCCGCGCTCGCAGCCGTCAGGTGCAGGCCTGCTTCGCCCATCCGCGCGCCGCGCTGCGCGCCGTGTCGGGACTCTTTCGCGCCTACGTCGCAGCCGAACGCCGCCGCCGCATGAACGCGGCGCTCGCCGCCTGAACTTCACGCTGAGCCTTGCATTCCGGGAGACCATCATGCAAACCGCCGCCAATTCGCTGCACTGGGCCGTCGACAAATGGCTCGCACCGACTCCCGCGCATCCGGCGCGCGTGGTGCGGCTGTGCCGCTCGCAGGTCACCGGGGCGCGCTATGTCTGCATCGAGGCGCAGCATGCGGGCGGACTGCTCGCGATCATCTTCTTCCGGCACGACGACGGCTCCTGGAACGTGTTTCCGCCGCAGGCCAGGCGCCCGTCGATGAACGCGGAGCGCCTGGCCGCGTAAATCCCCGAAAATGACGGGGACGCGTCGGGCGGCCCCGCCTTTGACACGGCAAACCCGCTGCCGCTACTCTAGGCGCAAACAATCCCGCCATTGCGATGCAGCCGCCGGGTCGCACGGATACGGCAGGTCGTGGTAGTTTTGCGTCCGTGAACCAGATCGTACATTTTCGAGGTATTGCCGATGACCCAGCCCGACTCCTCTTCCTCCGCCCGCGCGACGCCCGATTCTCCTGTCGGCGACAATCCGCTCGGCATCGCGGGGCTTGAGTTCGTCGAGTTTTCCAGTCCGGATCCCGAAGGCCTCGCGCGGCTGTTCGAAACGCTCGGCTTCGTGCCTGTGGCGCAGCACGTCAGCAAGGCGGTCACGCTGTTCCGGCAAGGCAGCATGAACTTCCTGCTGAACGCCGAGCCGGATTCATTCGCGTCGCGCTTCGCCGAGTCGCACGGCGTCGGCATTGCCGCAATCGGCATTCGCGTGCTCGATGCGCAGATCGCCCACGAGCGCGCGCTCGAATACGGCGCGTGGGATTTCGAGGGCGAGAAGATCGGCCCGAACGAGCTGGCGATTCCGGCCATTCAGGGCATCGGCGACTCGCATATCTATTTCGTCGATCACTGGCCGGGCAAGAACAGCGGCGAGGCGTCGATCTACGACATCGACTTTCGTCCGCTTGCCGGTGCAAGCGCGGACCTCGCGGGCACGGGCCTGCTCGAAGTGGATCACTTCACGCAAACGGTCGGTCCGGGGCGCATACAGGAATGGCTCGAGTTTTACCGCGAAGTGTTGCACTTCTCGGAGATTCATCAGGTGCATCCGGACTGGCACGTCTCGCAGGATTCGGCCGTCACGCTGTCGCCGTGCGGCTCGATCCGCATTCCGGTGTATGAGGAAGGCACGTATCGCACGGACCTGATGCAGCAGTATCTGCCCGATCACGAAGGCGAGGGCGTGCAGCATATCGCGCTCGCGTCGGCGGACATCTTCGCGTCGGTCGATGCCCTGCTGGCGCGCGGCGTGCGTTTCCTGCAGCCGCCGCCGCGCTATTACGACGAGATCGACGAGCGGCTGCCCGGTCACGGTCTCGATATCGAAAACCTGCGCGCGCGCGGCATTCTTGTCGACGGCGAGATTCTTCCCGACGGCACGCCGCAGCTTTTCCTGCAAACTTTCGTCGAACGCAAGCCCGGCGACATGTTCTTCGAGATCGTCGAGCGGCGCGGGCATCACGGATTCGGCGAGGGCAATCTCGCCGCGATCGCGAAGGCGCGCGGCTGAAGCCACGCGCGCGGACTCAATTCGCGGCGGCCGCGACGGTTCCGTTCGCCGGGGCGACATACCCGCCGCCGAGCGCCCGCGTCAGCGCGATGTCCTGCGCGAGCCGTTGTCCATCGAGCAAAAGCAACGCCATTTGCTCGGTCAGTACCGGCACCCGCGCTTCCGTGGCGAGCGTGCGGCTGGCCAGTCCGCGCTGATAGTGAGCCTCTGCCGATTGCTGCGCGAAGCGCACGGCCTCGACTCTCTCGGCCTGCAACGCGCGTTCGTCATCGAGCGCCTGCAAGCGGCTGGCGCTCACGGCGACATCGCGCACGGCATCGAGCACGGCCTGATTGTATTGCTCGATCAGCATGTCGCTCGCCGCGCGTGTGCTCCGCAAATGAGCATTCAACTGCGCGGTTTCGAAGATCGGCAGATAGAGGCCCGGAACCAGGTTGATCTGCTGACTCGAACTGCGGAACAGCTTGTTCAGATGAATCGCGTCGAGTCCGATCAGCGCCTTGATGTCGAAGCTCGGATAGAACGCGGCTTTGGCGGCATCGACCTGACTGAACGACGATTGCACGAGCCAGCGCATCGCCTGCAAGTCAGCGCGGCGTGCGAGCAACTCGTAGGAGAGCGTGCCCGGCAGTCCGGCAGCAAGGGGCGGCAAGGGAACCGGGCGAATCTCGGGCATGTCGTCGGCGCTCGCGCCGAGCAGCGCGCGCAAGGATTCGCGCAGCACCGCCGCCTGTCCATGCGCGGCGGCGATCTGCCGTTCGACCGCCAGCGCCTGACCGCGTGCGCCGAGCAGCGGCACCTTCGCTTCCAGCCCGCGATCGGCCTTGCCGCGATGTGCATCCACGACGAACTCCAGCGCGGTCTTCGTCTGCTGAAGCAGCGCGAGCATCTGCCAGGTCTCCTGCATGGCGAAATACAACTGCGCGACGCCTGCTGCAATGTCAAGTTCGGCGGCGGCGGCTTCGGCCGCGCGGGCGTTCTGCACGCCGAGCGCGGCATCGACGGCCGAACGGCGCTTGCCCCAGAGATCGATGCTCCAGTCCGCGGCCGCGCCGAGCACGCCTTCGGTGTACCACGGGCCGTCCACACCGACACGGGGCAGGTTCAGCGCATAAGGTCCGAGAAAACCGTTGCTGGATGTGCGCTGCTGATTGATCAACGCGAACGCGGCGATCTGGAGACCTGAGCCGTCGAGCAATTCCGCTTGCGACTTGGCCTGAGCGACGCGTGAGCGCGTCATCGCGATAGTCGGCGAATGGGCGCGCGCGCGGTCGATCAGCGCGTCCAGTTGCGGGTCGCCATAGCGCTGCCACCATTGCGCGTCCGGCCAGCCAGCGCGCGCCAGATGAATGTCGGCGGCAAGGCTGATCTGCTCCGGGGCGATCTGCGCGTGCGGCGGAGTGTCGTCCCGCATCGGCGCGCAGCCGGATATCAGCGCGATGCAGCAAAGCAAGGCGCGGCGTTTGAAAAGCGAAAGTGCGTTTGCCATGTCAGGAAGTCTGTTCGGGTTGCGCGCCGGCCGTGTCGCGCGATGGCGGCGCTGGCCAGTCGGGCAGATCGTCGATCAGCCGGGCCATGTGCCGTTGCGCCGCCGTGTCGAAGGCGGACGACGCCGCTGGTGCCGCTGGTGCCGCTGGTGCCGATGGCGCCGGCCCGCCGTCCGCGTGGCGGTCGAGAGCGGTTGCGGCGCGTTCGCGCCAGTCGCGCCATGAGGATGAATCGAGTTCGCGGCTGGAGTCAGCGTCGGGCGCCGTCGCGTGGACGGGCAGCGCGTCCCATTCCGCGACGATGCGGCGGCATCCCGCGAGCGTCGCTTCCGTGTGGGCAAGCAAGGCCGCGCGTACCGGGGACGGCCGGTCGACCTCCAGCGCCACGCGTTCGCGCATCTCTTCGCAGGCATGGAAGGCTTCCCGGCACGTCAGGCTTTGCTGGACATGCGCCAGATGCGCCGAGCCGCCCGCGGTGTCGTTCTGGCGAAAGACATCGCCCACGCTGCGCAACGCGTCGCGCAGCTTTTGCCGCAAAGCGCCGGTCTCGCTTTCGGGCCAGACGAGCGTGTAGACGATCGATGAAACGACGATGCCGATCAGAATGCCGATCGCGCGATCGCGCACCTCGGTCAGATCACTCACAGGACCGAAGTGGTCTTCGAGCATCGCGAGCGCGAACGTGAAAACGAACTGCGTGCCGATATATGACGAACGCTCCGAACCGGAGGCGACCCAAGCCCCCGCGAAGAAAATCGGCGCGATCATCAGCAGAAAGCCCGCTATGCCGTCGAGATGAGGCATGACGAAGATCGTGACGAGCACGGCGAGCAACGCGCCGATCAGCGCGCCGCCCACGCGCAGCGCCATTTTCTGAAACGACGCGCCCATGCTCGGATACGCGACGATCACGCAGGTCAGCATGCTCGTGTGGATGCCGTCCCAGGCAGCGCCGTGATAGAACACGTAGCAGATCAATGACGCCAGAAGCACCTTGAGCGCGAATCGCAGATACGCGGGATTGGTCGCCATGTCGGGCACGAACAGGCTGTCCTTTTTCTCTGGCGCGGGCGCCGCGGAAAGATCGAAGCGCCCGAGATCGCGCAAAGTGCGGCAAACCGATTCCAGCTGATGCTCCGCAGCGATGGCGCGTTCGGCATCGGTCAGGTCCCAGTCGCTGCGATACGGCTCGGCGCGCGCCACCGACGCGTCCAGCTTGTCGACCTCGCCCTGCAGCCTGCGCATCAGCGAACGGCCGGCGTCGGTGACCGGCGCGCGCTCCGCGCACAGCCTGTTCAGGTTCATGCGCAGATGCGCGACCGCGGCGATGCACGCCTGCCAGTAATGGCGCGCGGCGCGATAGCGTGCGTCGTCGGGCGCGGCGAAGGCGTGCAGGCGCCGCATCGCGAGGGCCTCGCCTTCGATGCGGCGTTCCGGCGGGATCGCGGCATCGCCGGGGCGCGCGGCCGGATCGGCCAACTGCGCCATTCGTGCGGACACATCCTTCAACTGCCGCCGCATTTCCTGCTGAAGTAGCGCGGCCGGCCGCGAAGGAAACAGCAGGCAGCAGACGATCACCATCAGCAGCACGGGATACAAGCCTGCGACGACCGACCACAGCAGCGCACGCACGGCGATTTCGGGGAAGTCGAGTGTGTCAGGAATCGTCTGCCCGTAGATCGCGACCAGCGCGACCGCGAAGAACATCAGCCCCAGCTTGTTGACGCGCATCAGATACATGCCGGCGAGCAGGATCAGGCTCGCCGCAACGATGCGCAACAACGGGTAGCCATACGCGAACTTGAGCACCAGGAACAGGCAGCCGACATCGAGGATCGTCGCGACGACGAACACGACGGCGACGACCTTGGTGAAGAACGCGTTGGGCTGCACGCCGTAGAACAGCACGATCAGCGATACCGCGAGAAGCGGTACATGAAGCGTCATCGACACAAGCGTGACGGCGAGGCACAGCGTTCCGAGCTGAACGGTTTGTGCGCACCGCCCGGGCCGTGCCTCGGTCAGTTCCTCGTGAAGAAAGCGCGCGAGTTCGACGACGCGCGGCGGAACGTGATCGGCCAGGTTCATGACGCGCTCACGAGCCGGAACGCGCGGTGGACGGAGAAGCGCGGGACGCGTCGCCGCGCTGCGGCTCGAGTTCCGCGAGCGCTGACGCGCCGATTCGGAACAGCCCGGCATCCGGCGCCTCGACGCGGATCTTCACCGGGAAGCGTTGCGCGACGCGCACCCAATTGATGCTGCGCTGCACGCGCGGCAGGCCGCCCAGCACAAGGCCGCCGTCGTCGGGCAGCACGCCGTAGCCGATCGAGTCGACCGTGCCCTTGAAACGCTTGCTGGTATCGCTCATCAGATAGACCGTTGCGGGTGTGCCGGCGCGGATGTTCTTCAACTCCGTTTCACGGAAATTCGCGATGACGTACCACTGGCGCGTGTCGATCAGCGTGAACACCGGCCTGAGCGCCGACGCGAATTGCCCGACGGCAGTTTTCAGCGACACGACGCGCCCGTCGAACGGCGCGCGCACGGTTGCCATGTCCAGGCGCAGTTGCATCAGTGCGATATCGGCGAGCACGACGTCGCGTTGCGCGACAAGCGCATCGACACCGGTCACCGCGGAACTCGCCTGCTGCGCCTGAAGCCGCGCTGCGACCAGATCGGCCTGGGCCACGCGCTGCGCGCTGCGGATACGGTCGACGTCTTCGGCCGATACATAGCCAGGGGCGTAGAGCGGTTCGGTGCGGCGCAGCGTTTCGGTCGTTTGCGCGGCGGTGACGCGAGCCCGCTCGACCAACGCGTGAACCGAGTCCGCGCCGAGCTTCTGCGCGGTCACGACGCGCTGGGTGAGGGCGATCTGCTTGTCGAGGGCGACGAGCGCGCTTCTGGCGCGCGTCAGTTCCTGCTCGAAAGGACGCGGGTCGATGCGAAAAAGGAGGTCGCCTTGTCTGACGGCCTGATTGTCCTTCACCGCGAACTCGACGATGCGCCCGCTCACTTCCGGCACCACGTCGATGGTATCGGCCGATGCATAGGCGTCGTCGGTGCCTGGCGCGCGATCGACGCGCCAGATGACATAAATGAGCAGGACCAGCGCTGCGACGATCAAAAGCAGAGCCGGCCACTTTCTGCTTTTCGCGGGGTGTTGGCTAACGGCCATGGGAGCGCTCGAAAGGAGAAAAACGGATCGTTAGAAGAACAGCAGCCACGCGAGCAGCGAAAACAGCAGCATCAGCGCGGGCAGCACGAGAAGAGGCGGACCGAGCGTCTGCTCATGTCCGAAGCGGATGGCGAGAGCGCGCACGATCAGCGTCATCACGAGTCCGCCGATGGCGCAAAACAGCCAGTCGGGAAAAAACGCGCCCAGCACGGAGATGGCGGGCGGCTTCGCGCACGCGGACACGGTCAGGCTCAGCAACAGCAAAAGAAGCGGTCTGTTCACAGGCGGGGCTTTCGATAACGATTTCCAAAGGACGGGCGTAGCGAGACCGGCGCCCGCGCGGGGCGCCCGGCGCATCCGGCCGCCGCGTGAGGGCAGGCCGGATGCATGCGCCACGATTTCAGTCGGTCTTTTTGCCGAAACTCTTCGCGCGCGCGGTATTGCGCGCGATCTCGGCATCGACGCCGGCCCGAATGCCGTCGACCGTGAAGCTTGCGGGCTTCTGACTCGGCGGGTAGTCGACGAACGTTTCGAGGAACTTGGCCGTCTGCGCGATGGCCCCGTACGTGATGTAGACGTTCTTGGTGGTCCAGTCGTAGTACTGATCGGACACCACATCGGCGCGTCCGTACGGGTCCATGCGCAGATTGAAGATCTTCGGGATGCGCAGGCAGGTGAGCGGGTTGTTCCATACCGCAAAGCCGCCCGGCGCGCGCTGCTCGCAGAACACGAACTTCCAGTCGCCGTGGCGCATGTCGACAAGCACGCCGTCGTCGTCGAAATAGAAAAACTCGGTGCGCGCGCCTTTGGGCTCCTTGCCTTCGAGATACGGAAGCTGGTTATAGCCGTCGAGATGGTTCCGGAACGACTGGCCGCCGACGCTCCAGCCCTTCAGCAGGCGATCCTTGACCGTGGTGTCACCCGCGGCGGCGAGCAGCGTCGGGAACCAGTCCATGCCCGAGAAAATTTCGCCGGAGACACGACCTGGCTTGACGTGGCCCGGCCAGCGCATCAGCGCCGGCACGCGGAACGCGCCCTCGTAGTTCGAGTCCTTTTCGTTGCGGAACGGCGTGGTCGCGGCATCGGGCCAGGAGAACTGGTTCGGGCCGTTGTCCGTCGTGTAGACGACGATGGTGTTGTCCGCGATGCCGAGTTCGTCGAGCGATTTGAGCAGCTTGCCCACGTCCTGGTCGTGTTCCCACATGCCGTCGGCGTAGTCGTTGCCGGTCAGCCCGCTCTTGCCCTTGAACTCGGGGCGCATGTGCGTGAAGACGTGCATGCGCGTGGTGTTCATCCACACGAAAAACGGCTTGTCCGACTTCGCCTGCTCACGCATGAATTCGATGGCGCGTCCGGTCGTTTCGTCGTCGATGGTTTCCATGCGCTTCGACGTGAGCGGGCCGGTGTCTTGACAGGACTGCCTGCCGACCTTGCCGAAGCGCGCGTCGACGGTCGTGTCGTCCTTGTCCGTCGCCTTGCAGTCGAGCACGCCGCGCGGCATGAAAAAGCGGGCGTAGGCCTGCCCGGCGGGCGTGTCCGCCTTGGGCCAGTACGGGCGCTCCGGCTCCTCTTCCGCGTTCAGGTGATAGAGATTGCCGTAGAACACGTCGAAGCCGTGAACGGTCGGCAGGTACTCGTTGCGGTCGCCGAGATGGTTCTTGCCGAACTGGGCAGTCGCATAGCCGAGCGGCTTGAGCGCGGCGGCGATCGTGATGTTCGACGCCTGCAGCCCTTGCGGCGCGCCGGGAATGCCCACCTTGCTCAGGCCCGTGCGCAGCGGCGACTGGCCCGTGATGAAGGACGAGCGGCCTGCCGTCGAGCTGTTCTCCGCGTAATAGTCGGTGAACATCATGCCTTCCTGGGCGATGCGGTCGATGTTGGGCGTCTCGTAGCCCACCACGCCCCTGCCGTAGGCGCTGATGTTGGTCTGGCCGATGTCGTCGCCGAATATCACGAGGATGTTCGGACGCTTGGCCGATTCGGCCGCCTGTACTGGCGGTGTCAGCGCGAGCCATCCCGAGACGGCCGCGGACAATACCGTTACCACCTTGCGTTTGAGCATTTTCCTCACTGGTCGGATTCTCTTTTTGAAGTGGTGTGCCTTCTGAGTCGGCTGGTCGTGCACAGACGAGAAGGGTGAAGCTCCCGACGAAGGGAGACGGGACGAGGCGCGCGTCGCTCGCGCGTGACTCGGATAAATGGGACGGCGCCGCGTCGTGGCGCGCTATGGCAAGGACGCGTGCCCGGTCGGCGGGTGACGGGGAGGCTGAATGCTGCGCGCGATCTGCCTGATTCGCGGGCCGGCGTGAGCGTGGAAGCGCCGGATGCCGGGGCACAGATAGTTCAGCCCGGCTTCACCGTCCGGCGCCCTCACGATGCGGTTCTTCGGGCATTCGCCCCAACAGAGGTCGAGATGGCTGCACGAGCGGCAGTACGCGGGTAGCGACGCCTTTTTCTCGAAGCCGAAAGTCTTCTGGCGCTCGGAGAAGGCGATCTCGTTGAGCGGATGCGTGAAGATGTCGCTCAGTTCGTACTGCGGGTACACGTAGTGATCGCAGGAATAGACGCGACCGTCGTGTTCGAGCGCGAGTCCCTTGCCGCAGAACGGCGCCGTGATGCAGAGCTGCGACGGCAGTCCCATGGTCTGCGCGACCGCTGTCTCGAAGAGGTTGACGAGGACGCGGCCAAGGTCTTCGCGATACCACTCGTCGAACGTGCGATTGAGGAAGTATCCCCAGTCGTCGGGGTCCACGGACCAGTCGGTGACGACCGAGCCCTCGGTGCCCGGCTTCGCGCGGGCCGTGCCGACCACCGGAATCGATGTTTCGTCCCAGAACTGCGGCGCGACTTGCCTGAACGACGTGGGCTCGACGCAAGGATTGAACTGCAGATAGGTCGCGCCGAGCTCGCGCGTGAGGAACCGATAGATGTCGATGGGACGCCGCGCATTCACGCGGTTCACCACGGTCAGCGTATTGAAGCTGACGCCATGACGATGCATGCAATCGACGCCGCGCATGACGTGGTCGAAGGTCGGCTTGCCCGCGCGTGACACGCGGTAGACGTCGTGGAGTTCGCGTGGACCGTCGACGGAGAGGCCGACAAGCCAGTCGTGCTCTTTGAGAAAGGTGCACCAGCCGTCGTCGAGCGCGGTGCCGTTGGTCTGCAGATTGTTCTCGATGCGCTGCGCCGCGGGCTTGTACTTCTGCTGGAGCGCGACGACTTTGCGGAAGAAATCGAGTCCCATGAGCGTCGGCTCGCCGCCTTGCCACGAGAACACGATGGAGTCGCCATCCTGCGCTTCAATGTATTGCCGGATGAAGGTTTCGAGCGTCAGGTCATTCATGAACTGCCCGCGGCGCTGCTCGAGCAACTGCTCCTTGTGCAGATAGAAGCAATAGGTGCAGTCGAGATTGCAGGCCGATCCCGTCGGCTTGGCCATGACGTGAAAGCGCCGCTTGAAACGGGCGCTCTCTGGCGACGCCGCGAGATCGCCCCGGCTGGTCGGCAGGGGTGTCAGCGGAATGACGGTACTGTGCTTCATTGGCTATCGGAACGACGGTGACTGATGCGAAGCGTGTTTTCGCTGTCGGACGCCGGGCGCCCGAGGCGCGCACGTACGGTTACGAAATGAGCGGGAAGGGTCACGCTTGATCGTCGTCATCTGCGCAGCATTGAAAATGAAGAAAGCGCAGTCTATCCGTGTAAGAAGAATTGAACTATGACGTAAGGCAGTATTCAAAAAATGTTACCGTTCATGTCGCGCGGGCGAGAATCGTCCCGTCGCGATCATCCTGTGCTGTACAGATTGACACACGCCGGGCAAAGCGCGGCTCACGCTTTGCCCGGCAGTTCACTGCACGACCACCGTCCCCGTCATGTGCGGATGCAGCGAGCAGAAATACTTATACGTGCCCGGCTTGTCGAACACATGCGAGAAGCTGTCGCCGTTGTCGAGCGGATCGGACTTGAAGCTCTTGCCCTCGTCGGCGACGGTATGCAGCATGTCGTCGTGATTCACCCACGTCACCTTGGTGCCGACCGGCACGGTGATCGCCTGCTGGCTGAACGCGAAGTTGTCGATGGAAATGGTCGGCGCCGCGACCGCCGCGATCTGTTGCGCGGGCTCCTGCGCGCAGGCCGTCGGAATCACGCCGATCACGCCCTTCACGACGAGCGCGAACGCGGCCTTGCGCAGGAACTTGCCGGCGAGCGGGCGCAGATTGGCGGGCGAAACGTAGTTCGCAATCGTGTCGATGATCATGCTTGCGCTCCTGCCAGCGAGATGTCGGTGACTGCCAGTTGCCCGCGTCCCGCGATATGCGTGACTTCGCGCAGACCGAGCATCGTGCGCAACTGGTCCGCCGGCACCTTCATCGGACCGGGGCCGGATGGCGCGCCCGGCGCGGGTTGCGGAAACGCGGTCGACCGCGCCGAATAGAAGCGCATCTCTCCCTCCACTTTTTGCGCCACCTGATGCACGTGGCCGTTCAATACCGTCACCGAGCCGAAGCGCTTCAGAAGCGCGAGCGCCTGCGCGCTGTCGTCGGTGCCCCAGCCCCATTGCGGATAGAGCGCCCACAGCGGAATATGCGCGAACACGACGATCGGCGTGCTGCTCGATTTGCCCTGCAGGTCGGCCTTGAGCCACGCGAGCTGCGCGTCGCCGAGAAAGCCGAGGCCGCCGCCCTTGAGGTCGATCACGTTGGTCAGGCCGATGAAATGCACGCCGCCTTGATCGAAGCTGTACCAGTGACGGTTGCTGCCGCGGCCGTATTGCCCCGAAAAGCGCTCGAAGAACGGATTGCCGTCTTCGACCAGCACGTCGTGCTCGCCGGGCACGTAGTGCACGTCCATGCCGGCTTTACCGATGATCTGCGTCGCCGTATCGAACTCGCCGGGCTTCGACAGATGCGTGATGTCGCCCGTGTGGATCATGAACGCGGGGCGCTTCTTCATCGCGCCGACGTGGTTGACGGCTTCTTCGAGCGTGCTCGTCGGTTCCGTGTTCGGGTCCTTGTTGAAACCGATATGGCTGTCGCTGATCTGCACGAAGCTGAACGAGCTTGTTTTCTCGGCGGCCTCGGCGGACGAGATCAGGCGCGAGACCGGCACGCCGCCGCTCACGGTCCAGAGCACGCCGGCGCCGGCCCAGGCCATGCAGGAGAGTGCGGTGCGGCGGCGCTTGCCGTGGTCGTCGAGTTCGTCGGTTTCCTGCGCGGGCGGCAGGGCAGTGGGGTCGGGTTTCATGGCGGTTCCCTTCGATTTGATTGCGGCCGCAGATCTTGTCGTTCGATTCGGCGAACATTCGGCGAAGATTCGGCAATTCGCACGCTCACGGCGGCCCGGTACGTGAGCGCGAGGCCGGCGATTTCCGCATCGGCTGCGGGTCGCTGTGGCATCCGTCCATCGAACCGCCGGAACTGGCGCGATATTCCCGCTTTATTTTTTCGAGGCGCGGGCATAAACGGGAATAAAGCGGGCGGAGGCGGAGTATGGGAGGGTGAGGGCGCGGAAAAGCAGGATTGCCGCGATGCCCGGACGAAGTTTCCCGAACGTGGCAGGCGAAAGGAGACCCGCGCGATGTGGCAAGGCAGGTCGAGACAGGAGAAGTCCGGGCGCGGCGAGCGTGCGGACGCACAGGCGGCCCACGCGCGCTTCGAGGCGATGGTGATGCCGCATCTGGACGCCGCGTACAACCTCGCGCGCTGGCTGTCCGGCAACGCGAGCGATGCCGACGACGTCGTGCAGGAAGCCTATCTGCGCGCCTTCCGTTTCTTCGGCGGATTCGAAGGCGGCGAGGACGCGAACGCGCGGGCATGGCTGCTCGCGATCGTGCGCAATACGTGGTTCACGGAATGGCGGCGGCGCGTGCAACTGGCGGACGCCACGCCCTACGACGAGGAACTCGGCGGCGACGAAGCATTGCCGGGCTGGTCGGAAGAAGGCGCGGTCGACCCGGAAACGCTCGCCGTGCGCCGTGACGAGATTCATCTGGTGCATCGCGCGCTGGAGGCATTGCCGGTCGCCTTTCGCGAGGTGCTGGTGTTACGTGAGCTGGAAGACATGAGTTACAAGGAAGTGGCGTCCGTGACCGGCGTGCCGATCGGCACGGTGATGTCGCGGCTCGCGCGCGGCCGCAAAATGCTGGCGGGGGCGGTGCGCGCGGCGCAGGGCGGACAGGACCGGCCGAGCGTGCGGCTGGTCCGCCGCGCGGGACCGGGTCATTCAGAGGAGTCGGGAAATGGAAAATAACGACACCGCCTCGCTCGACACGAGGCTCACCGATGGTTCGCTCTATCAGCGTGCGCCCGTGCATCTGCGGGCGCAGGTGCTGGCCCGGGTGCGCGCCGCGGCCGACGAGGCCGACGAGCAGGCGCGCGCACGTGCCCCCGCGCGGCGCGCCCGGCGTGGCTGGAGCAATCCGTTCGCGGCGCCGTGGCCGTTCTTCGGCGGCGCGTTCGCAGGCGCCACACTCTCTGCGCTCGTGCTCGGCACCATGCTGTGGTTCCAGGCGGTGCCGCTCATGTCGACGGTATCGACCGGCTCGCCCGTCGCGCAGGAGATCGTATCGAGCCACGTCCGCGCGCTGATGTCGGATCGTCCGATCGACGTGCTTTCGAGCGACAAGCACACGGTCAAGCCGTGGTTCAACGGCCGCATCGACTATGCGCCGCCGGTGATCGATCCCGCGGGGCCGGGTTTCGCGCTGGTCGGCGGACGGCTCGATTACATCGATCATCGGCCGGTGGCGGTCGTCGTGTATCGCTACCTGAAGCATCCGATCGATGTGTACGTGTTTCCTCAGCGCAAGGGCGAAGTGAAGAGTGAGGCGAGCGACAAGGAGTTCTCGCCGGTCGTCACCCAATCCGACGACGGTTATGCGCTCGCGCGCTGGAATCACGACGGCATGACGTTCTGGGCCGTCACCGATGCGTCGGGCGCCGTGTTGCGTCAGTTCGCGCATGCTATCGAAACCGGCGCGCCGCGCTAGGAAAGTGCATAAAGCCGACTAAGGCGCTTAGGGCCAGATTGTTAAATCGCTAAAGAATTTCGAAGAGTGCGCAAGGTTGCGCGCGGTCATCCTCCTGGGGGCCGCGCGCTTTTTTTTGCGTGGCCCTTAAGCGTATACCCGCTAAGACGCCGCTTGCCCGAGCCTGAGAAAACGCTTTGGGATGCTGGCTAAATGTCATCCATGCAATCCATCTTTAGCGTTTATTCCATGCCTTGCACACTTGCGATGCATCAGATGTGCGCTAACGCTCGTGCTCTTCGGGTATCTCCGAATATGGTCATATCCTTACATTTTTCTAAACTCGGTCACCGCCTATGTAATCGATAACGCGCACTGCACTTAAAAGCATCGCTGAGGCCAAAAGCGGACCTGGGAGCTTGCATGGGGACGGAGCAGAGTGCGAAAGCGCCACGCTCGCCATCAGCGCGAGCCGACCCTTCAAATAACGATTCAAGCGACGGAGACACACATGGGTATGCAGATGAAGCTCATCGCGGGCGCGCTTGCGTTCGGCGTTTTTTCGCTGGCCCACGCGGCCGACCCGATCAAGATCGGCGTCGATGGTCCGTTCACGGGCGGTTCGTCTTCCATGGGCGTCAGCATGCGCGACGGCGTGCGTCTGGCCACGGCTGAAATCAACAAGTCGGGTGGCGTGCTCGGACGTCAGATCGTGCTCGTCGAACGCGATGACGAAGCCAAGAACGAGCGCGGCGTGCAGATCGCGCAGGAGCTCATCAACAAGGAGAAGGTGGTCGCGGTCGTCGGCTATATCAATACCGGCGTCGCGCTCGCGTCGCAGCGCTTCTTCCAGGAAGCGAAGATTCCCGTCTTCAACAACGTCGCGACGGGCACGGTGGTGACTAAGCAATTCGACGATCAGCCCGACAATTACGTGTTCCGCAACGCAGCCGCCGACCGCATCCAGGCGCCGATGATCGTCGAGGAAGCCGTGACGAAACGCGGCTTCAAGAAGGTCGCGATCCTCGCCGATTCGACCAACTACGGCCAGCTCGGCCGCGAGGATCTGGAGAAGGCGCTGGCCGCAAAGGGCGTGAAGCCGGTGGCGGTCGAGAAGTTCAACATCAAGGACGTCGACATGACGGCCCAGTTGCTCAAGGCGAAGGAAGCGGGCGCGGAAGCCGTGCTGACTTACGGCATCGGGCCTGAGCTCGCGCAGATCGCCAACGGCATGGCCAAGCTCGGCTGGAAGGTGCCGCTGATCGGCAGCTGGACGCTGTCGATGGCGAACTACATCGACAACGCCGGCGCGAACGGCGAAGGCGCGCGCATGCCGCAGACGTTCATTCAGGACGCGAACACGCCGAAGCGCAAGACCTTTATCGAAGCGTATCTGAAGGAATTCAAGCCGAAGAACGATCGCATCGATTCGCCGGTATCGGCGGCGCAAGGTTATGACTCGGTCTATCTGCTCGCGGCGGCGATCAAGCAGGCCGGAACCACGGACGGCCCTAAGGTCAAGGAAGCGCTCGAGAACCTGAACACGAAGGTGGAAGGCGTGGTGATGGTCTACGACAAGCCCTTCACGAAGGCCGATCACGAGGCAATCAGCCCGAACGTGCCGGTGGTCGGCGAAGTGAAGAACGGCCGTGTCGTGTACGCCTATGACGCCGACAAGAAGGGCGGCAGTACGCTGCGCACCAAGCAGACGACCGCCGCGAACTAGGCGCGTTCGTTCAGTCATGTCGATATGAGCCGCGCTCGCCACGATGGCGAGCGCGGCTTTGTCATGCTTTTACTGGTGCTCGAAGATGATCCTCCTGCAACTCATCTATAGCGGCATCGCGCTCGGCATGATCTATGCCGTGATCGCGTTCGGCTATCAACTCACGTTCGCCACATCGGGCACGCTGAACTTCGGTCAGGGCGATGCGCTGATGCTCGGCGCGCTCGTCGGCCTCACGCTCGTGTCGGCGGGTGTCAATTACTGGCTGATGATTCCGCTCGTGTGCCTGTTCGGGCTCGTGCAGGGCTCGTTCGTCGAACGCATCGGCGTGCGGCCCGCGATCAAGATCAAGTCCGAGTTCGGCTGGATCATGTCGACGATCGCGCTCGGCATCATCTTCAAGAACGTCGCGGAAAACGTGTGGGGCCGCGACGATCTGCGCTTTCCGTCACCGCTGCCCGAAGCGCCGCTCAAGGTGTTCGGCGCGAACGTGCTGCCGATGGAACTGCTCGTCGTCGGCGGGGCGCTCGTCATGATGCTCGCCGTCGAATTCTTCAACCGCAAGACGATCTTCGGCAAGGCGGTCGTGGCAACGGCCAACGATCGCGATGCGGCCGCGCTCATGGGCATCAACACGGGGCTCGTCATTACCTTCTCGTATGCGTTGTCGTCGCTGACGGCGGCGTTCGCAGGCGTGCTGATCGCGCCGCTTACGCTGACCGGCGCGACGATGGGGGCCGTGCTCGGCCTCAAGGCGTTCGCGGTGGCGATCATCGGCGGATTGTCGAGCGGCATGGGCATCATCGTCGGCGGGATGATTCTCGGCATCGCGGAGACGACGACCGGCTTCTATATTTCCACCGGCTACAAGGATGTGCCGGGGCTCGTGCTGCTCTTGATCGTGCTTGCGGTCAAGCCCGCAGGTCTGTTCGGCAAGACGGCGATCAAGAAAGTCTGAGGCGGCCACGATGAAAGCAAAGAACTGGATTGCGGCGCTCGTCGGACTCGCCGCGCTCGCGATTTTTCCGGTGGTATCGGGCAATCCGTACTACATCCATCTCGTCGAAACCATCATGATCTACGCGATCCTGCTGTTCGGGCTCGATATCGTGGTGGGCTACACGGGGCAGGTCTCGCTCGGTCACGCCGGCCTGTTCGGCGTGGGCGCATACACGGCGGGCGTGCTCTTCGCGAAGCTCGGCATGCCCTTCTATGTGACCGCGCCGCTCGCGATTCTCGTCACGGCGGCTTTCGGTGCGATCCTCGCATTGCCTGCGTTGCGCGTGTCCGGTCCGTATCTCGCGATGGTGACGCTCGCGTTCGGCACGATCATCCAGATTCTCATCAACGAGATGGATTTCCTGACGAACGGCCCGATGGGTCTCAAGATTCCCAAACCGATGTTCGCGGGCCACAGGCTCGATGAAGTGCAGTATTACTGGCTCGTCGCGGCATTGCTGGTCGTGTCGCTGATCGTCGTGCATCGCGTGCTCAAGTCGCATCTCGGACGCGCATTCGAAGCACTGCGCGACAGCCCGATCGCGTCGGACTGCATGGGTGTGTCGGTGTATCGCTACAAGGTGTATGCGTTCGTCATCAGCGCGGGTTTTGCGGGGCTGGCGGGCTGCCTCTATTCGTACTCGGAGCAGTACATCTCGCCGAACACATATAACTTCGAGCTGACCATTCTGTTCCTGCTCGCGATCATCATGGGCGGGCGCAAGACACGCACCGGCGCGATCATCGGCTCGACGGTCATCGTGCTGTTGCCGAAACTGCTCGACGACATCTCCAACTTTCGCGTGGTCGCAACGGCGCTGGCGGTGATCGTCGTCGCGGGCGCGGCGCTCGCGCTCGTGCGCAAGACCACGACGCCGCAGCGCGTGGCGGTGCCGATCGTCGGCACGGCGGGGCTCGCTGCGTTCTCGTTCTGGATCGAGGCACTGACCGACTGGCGTCTGACGATCTTCGGTCTGATGATCCTGCTCGTCGTGTATTACCTGCAGGACGGCATCGTCGGCTTCGTGCGGAAGACGTTCAATCTCGGGCGGGTGCGCGTGACGAAGGTCGATACCGCGGAACTCGCGAGTCAGACGCGTCAGGACGATGCCGTTGCGGCGGTCGAAACGCAAGGCGCGGACACGATCCTCGATGTGCGCAGCGTGCTCATGCAGTTCAGCGGGCTCAAGGCATTGAACGACGTGAACATGACCGTCAGGCGCGGCACGATTCACGGCCTGATCGGTCCGAACGGTTCGGGCAAGAGCACGATGATGAACGTGCTGACGGGCATCTATGTGCCGACCGCGGGCGCGATCGAATATCAGGGTCAATCGCTGGCGGGGCGCACGTCGTCGAAGATCGCGCTGTCGGGCATCGCGCGGACGTTTCAGAACGTACAGCTGTTCGGCGAGATGACGGCGCTGGAGAACGTGCTCGTCGGCTTGCATCACACGTTCAGGTCGAACCTTGCGGATGTCGGGTTGATGAGCGGACGTTATCGTCGCGAAGAGCGTGGGGCGCGCGAGCGGGCGTTCAACATGTTGCGCTTCGTCGGACTCGAAAATGCCGCGGGCGAGGAAGCACGCAATCTGCCCTACGGCAAGCAGCGTTTGCTCGAAATTGCACGGGCGTTGGCGCTCGATCCGCAATTGCTGTTGCTCGATGAACCTGCGGCCGGTCTGACGGCACCCGATATTCGCGAACTCGTGGCGATCATTCGCAAGGTGCGCAATCACGGCATCACGGTGGTGTTGATCGAGCATCACATGGATGTGGTGATGAGCGTGTGCGATACGGTTTCGGTGCTGGATTTCGGGCAGAAGATCGCGGAAGGGAAACCTGCGGAGATTCAGGCGAACGAGAAAGTCATCGAGGCTTATCTGGGTGGGCAGCCTGCTGAGGCTGCTTGATGTTTTTTTATGAAACTTGCGTTCGCGTCGGTCTATTGGCGTTGCCCCTGTGCGGGGCGGCACCTACTTTCTTTGCTGCTGCAAAGAAAGTAGGCAAAGAAAGCAGCTCCTCCCATCCAAAGTACTTCACGCCGGCCGCGGCACAGGCGAATTGCCTATGGCACGGCAGTAGCAAGTACCCTCAAAGGTCTAAGCGGGCTTGGATCGGACACGGACTGACTAGCTAGAACATTGAGGGCGCGGGTTCAGCACCAAAGAGTTCCGGCACAGCGCTATGCGCTGCCGCCGGGTCTGCAAGGGAAACCAGTGTGCCGCATGGGCGGCGAGATGGAAGCATTAGTAAAGAAGCATGCGCGGACCCGATTGACCGGTCGGCCGCGAAGCGGGCCGGAGCTATTTTGTGCTGTGCCAATCCGCAGAACGGCGCGATGTCACGGCGGTCGCGAGCCAAGCCCCGTTGACTTATGAGCGCACTTGCTATTGCCGGGCCACGGGCTCTTCGCCTGTGCCGCGGCCGGTGTGAAGTGCTTTGGATGGGACAAGCTGTTTCTTTGGTTACTTTCTTTGCAGCAGCAAAGAAAGTGACTGCCGCCCCGCACAGGGGCAGAGCGAATAGACCGACGCGAAGTCAGGATTTCACAGCAACCGAAGCAGCAGCAGATGACGAGACCAACGACATGCTGACGATCAAAAACCTCCACGCCGGTTATGGCAAAGTCAAAGTCCTCCACGGCATCTCGCTAGACGTGCCGAAGGCGAAGGTCGTGACGCTGATCGGCTCAAACGGCGCGGGCAAGACCACGACCATGCGCGCGATATCCGGCATGATCAAGGCGACCGACGGTGAAATCACGATGGGCGTCGGCAGCAATGCAAAGCGCATCGACGCGCTCGACTCGCACAAGATCGCGCGCCTGGGCCTTGCGCATTCGCCCGAGGGACGCCGCGTCTTCGCGACGATGTCCGTCACCGATAATCTGCTGCTCGGCGCGTTTCCGCGCCTCACGTGGTCTCGCCCAAAAGGCGACGTCAACGCCGATCTCGAACGCGCGATCGAACTGTTTCCGCGCCTCAAGGAGCGCCGCAACCAGCTCGCGGGCACGCTCTCCGGCGGGGAACAGCAAATGCTCGCGATGGCGCGCGCCATCATGCTCAATCCGGATCTCGTGCTGCTCGACGAACCGTCGATGGGCCTCGCGCCCATTCTTGTCGAGGAAGTGTTCCGCATCATCGAACGCCTGAAAGCCGACGGCGTGACGATGCTGCTGGTCGAGCAATTCGCGGCGGCCGCGCTCAACGTCGCCGATTACGGCTATGTGCTCGAAAACGGCCGCGTCGCGACGCACGGCCCGGCCGAGCAACTGCGCAACGATCCCTCGGTAAAAGCGGCCTATCTGGGCGCGAGTCACTGAAGCATTCGCACATGCCGCACTGCGCAAAACACGCCTAAGTCCGAAAGCCGCACTATCATGGTTACGGCGCGCGCAAACCCGCGCGTCCCTGACATCCTCGCAAGGAGCAGCCATGATCAGCGGCAAGACCACTCTCATCGCCCATCTCGGCTACCCGACCGAAGCCTTCAAGGCGCCGATGATCTATAACCCGTGGTTCGACAAACAGGGCATCGACGCAGTCGTCGTGCCGATGGGCGTCAAACCCGATGATTACGTCGCCTTCCTGCCGCATCTGTTCAAGCTCACGAACATTCGCGGCGCGCTCGTCACGATGCCGCACAAGATCACCACCGTCGGCCTGATGGACGAAGTCAGCCCGACCGCGCGCATCGCCGGAGCCTGCAACGCGATCCTGAAACGACCGGACGGCACGCTCGTCGGCGACCAGTTCGACGGTGCGGGCTTCGTGCGCGGCGTCGAGCGCAAGGGCCGCAAGCTCGCGGGCGCGCGCGTGCTCGTGCTGGGCAGCGGCGGCGTCGGCTCGCCGATTGCGGCCTCGCTGGCGGCAGCGGGCGTGGCTGAGCTCGCGGTCTTCGACACCAATACGGCTTCCGTCGAAGGGCTCGCATCGCGCCTGCGCGAGCACTATCCGCAGCTCGTCGTCAGGACCGATACGAAAGACCCCGCCGGCTTCGACGTGATCGTGAACGCGACGCCGCTCGGCATGAAAGAGACCGATCCGCTGCCGTTCGATATCGATCGCATCGCGCCGGAAACGTTCGTCGGCGAAGTGGTGATGAAGTCGGAGTTCACGCCGCTCCTGCGCGCGGCAAAGGATAAAGGCTGCGCGGTGCAGGTCGGCACCGACATGCTGTTCGAAATGATCCCGGCGTATCTGGAGTTTTTCGGCTATGGCACGGCCACGGCCGACGATCTGCGCGCGGTCGCGCAGATCAAATACGCCTGACGACGCTTACACGGGCATAACCGCGAATCGGTTTCTATACTTCTAGCGAAGCAACGCAGACGCTCATCCTCTGACAAATCGGCCGTCCGTCCACGCGGCGGCCCGGAAAACGCAGGGAGGAATCATGGGACCGACTGCACCCGGCTTGCCGGCCGACAACCAGCACGCGCCCGAGCCGCACAAGCACCCGGCATTGTTCGGGCTGTCGCTGGCCGCGCTCGGCGTCGTCTATGGCGATATCGGCACGAGCCCGCTCTACACGCTCAAGACCGTGTTCGATCCGGCGGGCGGCCTCGCCCTGGAGCCTGCGAACGTCATCGGCATCGTGTCGCTGATTTTCTGGTCGCTGACGGTGATCGTCTCGCTCAAATACGTGACGCTGATCCTGCGCGCCAACAATCACGGCGAAGGCGGCATCATGGCGTTGCTCGCGCTGGCGGCATCTTCGGTCGAGTCGAAGAAGCGGCTCAAGCACGTGTTGCTGCTGATCGGCGTGATGGGCGCGGCGCTCTTCTACGGTGACGGCGTCATCACGCCCGCGATCTCCGTGCTGAGCGCGGTCGAAGGGCTCGAAGTGGCCGCGCCGGGCCTGCAGCCGTATGTCGTGCCGATCACGCTCGTCGCGCTGGTCGCGCTGTTTCTGATGCAAAAGCACGGCACCTCCGGCATCGGCGCGGTCTTCGGGCCGGTGATGGTGCTGTGGTTCATCGTGCTGGCTGTGTCGGGTCTCATGAACATCGCGGACGCGCCGCGCATCCTCGGAGCGCTCGATCCGCTTAAAGGGCTCGCATTCTGCGTGCATCATCGCTGGCTTGCGTTCGTGGCGCTCGGGGCGGTCGTGCTGTCGCTGACGGGCGCCGAAGCGCTCTATGCCGACATGGGCCACTTCGGCTCGCGGCCGATCCGCCTCACGTGGTTCGCGATCGTGTTTCCCGCGCTCGCGCTCAACTATCTCGGTCAGGGCGCGTTGCTGATCGCCGATCCGGGCGCGTTGCAGAATCCGTTCTACCGGCTCTTTCCGTCGTGGATGCTTTACCCGATGGTCGTGCTCTCGACCATCGCCACGGTCATCGCGTCGCAAGCCGTGATCTCGGGCACCTATTCGATGACCAAGCAGGCGATGCAACTCGGCTTCCTGCCGCGCATGAGCGTCGTGTACACGTCCGCGAAGGAGATCGGGCAGATCTACGTGCCGGGCATCAACTGGACGCTGTTGCTCGCGGTCGTCGCTGCCGTGCTGGGCTTCGGCTCATCGACGGCGCTCGGATCCGCCTACGGCATCGCCGTGACGGGCACGATGCTCATCACCACGGTGCTGACCTTCTTCGTGATCCGCTATGCATGGCATTACAACTGGACGCTGTGCGTCTTCGCAACGTTGTTCTTCTTCGTGATCGACGCGATGTTCTTTTCCGCGAACTGCCTGAAGATTGCGGAAGGCGGCTGGTTTCCGGTGGCGATCGGCCTCGTAATGTTCACCGTCATGGCGACTTGGGGGCGCGGCGCGCAGATGATGGTTCAGGAAGCGCGGCTGCGCGCGGGCACGATGCCGCTCAAGCCGTTCCTCGCGAATCTGCTCGCGCGTGCGCCCGCGCGCGTGGAGGGCACGGCGATCTTCATGTCGAACGATCCGACCGGCGTGCCGCATTCGTTGCTGAACAACCTCATGCACAACCGCGTGCTGCACGAACACACGGTGTTCCTGACGGTCGCGAACGCGCCGGTGCCGTGGGTGCCGGAAGCGCGCCGCGTGTTGCTCGAGACGCTCGGCGACGGATGCTTTCAGGTGACCGTGAACTACGGCTTCAAGGACGAGGTCGATTTGCCCGCCGCGTTGGAGACATGCCGGGGATCGGGACTCAAGTTCGACCGCGCGACGATTTCGTATTTCCTGTCGCGCGCCACCGTCGTGCCGACGCCGGGCACTGGCATGGCGCTATGGCGTGAACGGCTCTTCGCCGTCATGCTGCACAATGTGGGGAACGTCGCGGCTTATCTGCGCCTGCCGGCTGATCGCGTCATCGAACTGGGGGCACGGGTCGAGATATGAAGGCGCAAATGGGCTGATCCGCGTGCATTCGACGCAAGCAAGCGGCGACGGATCGAGCCAGACTCACGATAACAAATGCGCCATATGCGCTACAGACTGCGATATGCGCGCCACGTAAAAGCCAGACAGGAGCCGCCATGACCGCCAGCAGCACGCCGACTCGCCATCCGTTTCCGTCGACCGCACGTCTCGTCGAGCGTGGCAAGATCGTGTCCGCGCGCGAGGCCGTGCGTCTGATCCGCTCGGGCGATACGCTCGCGACGAGCGGTTTCGTCGGCATCGGCTTCGCGGAGGAAGTGGCGCTTGCGCTCGAAGCGCGTTTTCTCGAAGGCGAAGCAGAAGACAACGAGCCGATCGGCGGACTGACGCTTGTCTACGCAGCCGGTCAGGGCGACGGCCGCGGCAAGGGTCTCAATCACCTCGCGCACGAAGGCCTGATCAAGCGCGTGATCGGCGGCCACTGGGGACTCGTGCCGGGCCTGCAGAAAATGGCGATCGAGAACCGCATCGAAGCGTACAACCTTCCGCAAGGGGTGATCTCGCAGTTATTTCGCGACATCGCCGCGCATCGGCCGGGTCAGCTTTCGACAGTCGGGCTCGGCACCTTCGTCGATCCGCGCAACGGCGGCGGCAAGCTCAACGCGCGCACGACCGAAGATCTCGTGCGGCTCATGCCGATCGACGGCACGGACTATCTGTACTACAAGACCTTTCCGATCGATGTCGCCATCGTGCGCGGCACGACCGCCGATCTCAACGGCAACGTCACCATGGAAAAAGAAGCGCTGACGCTCGAAGCGCTGTCCATCGCAATGGCCGCGCGCAATTCCGGCGGCATCGTGATCGCCCAGGTGGAACGCCTTGCCGAATCGAATACGCTCAATTCGCGGCAGGTGAAGATTCCCGGCGTGATGGTCGATTGTGTCGTCGTCGCGCGACCCGACAATCACTGGCAGACCTTCGGCGAGCAATATAGCGCGGCGTTTTCCAGCGAGTTGCGCGTGGCCGCGAGTTCGGTGCCGCCGATGTCTCTCACCGAGCGCAAGATCATCGCGCGGCGCGCCGCGTTCGAGCTGATGGCCAACAGCATCGTGAATCTCGGCATCGGCATGCCGGAAGGCATCGCGAGCGTCGCCAACGAAGAACAGGTGATCGATCTCTTCACGATGACGACCGAGCCCGGCGTGATCGGCGGCATTCCGGCGGGCGGGCTCAACTTCGGCGCGGCGACCAACACGCAGGCGATCATCGATCAGCCGTATCAGTTCGATTTCTACGATGGCGGCGGCCTCGATATCGCGTTTCTCGGACTCGCGCAGGCGGACCGCGAAGGCAATCTCAACGTGAGCAAATTCGGCCCGAAGCTGGCCGGCGCGGGCGGTTTCATCAACATCAGCCAGGCGGCGAAGAAGGTCGTGTTCGTCGGCACGTTCAACGCGGGCAAGCTGGATGTGGCGATCGAGGAAGGCAAGCTCATGATTCGCCGCGAAGGCGACTGCCGCAAGTTCGTCGATGCGGTCGAGCATCGCACGTTCAGCGGGCCCTATGCGGCCGAACGCGGGCAGACGGTGCTCTACATCACCGAGCGCTGCGTATTCGAGCTCACGGAGAAAGGGCTCGTGCTGACGGAAGTCGCGCCGGGCATCGATATCGAGCGGGACATCATCGCGCAGATGGGTTTCGTGCCGATCATGGACACGCCGCCGCGCCCGATGGACGAACGCATCTTCCGCGATGCGCCGATGGGCTTGCGCAATATCCTGTTGAGACTCGATCTGTCGGAGCGTTTCAGTTACGACCCGGAAAAGAATCTCTTCTTCATCAACTTCGAAGGACACGAAGTGGCGAGCCTGAGCGACGTCGAAGCGATTCGGCGCGAAGTCGAAAAGCAACTGACGAAAGCGAAGGCGCGTCCGCATGCAATCGTGAATTACGACAATTTCTCGATTCGCCCCGACATGCTCGACGCCTATTCGGAAATGGTGACGAAGCTGGTCAACGGACTTTACGACCGCGTGACGCGTTATACGACGAGCAGCTTTTTACGCCTGAAACTGGGCGATGCATTGAAGCGCCGCGGTGTCGCGCCTTATATCTATGAAAGTCCGGAAGAGGCACGCGAACACGAATCCAAGCGCGCAGCGGAGTGAATGTATTGCGCTAGCACATGATGGCGAATACTTCGCCGTTAAAGCAATGCGTGGAAATCAACCGAAAAGCCCTTTGCCGGGCACCTCACGCGGCGGCCATTGCATAGCGCCTATCGGCCACGCACGAGTGGCGCAATGCACAAAAATGGCCCCTCAAAAGCACGCCAAAAGTGCGCGAAAGCCCCATGAACAGGCGCTCTGCACGTTGCTTGCGCAGCGCACTCGCGGCGCTGCGGCAAAAATGCCCGCTTTCAGTTTTGTGGCTTTCCGCACATCGGTAGTTCGAGGCGCTGAAGAAAATGTTTTCACGCCGGAAAGCCGTTCGGCTTGCAAACGCTAAAACGACGCCGGTTCTTAATTCTGGACTACAGCCATCGCGCCTTAGGGCAGCGCGTCGACGCGTGCTGCATGTCGCGCGAGGACAGTCGTCGTGCGTATCGATTCACGCCTTCAAAATCGATTGACAGGCGCGGCATGACGCACACGGGGGCCGAAATGAATGCGCTGGATCAGCTTGCGTGCGGTTCGAATCAGTGGGTGATGGCCAATGCGCTTTATTTCGATTCGCTCACGCATCGTTTCGTGCGCGGCGATCTGGAAATAGACGGCGAACGCATCGAACGCATTCTCGCGCCGCATGCATCGGATCGTAACGACCGGATGGATGCGAGCGAACTCGTATGCGTGCCCGGACTTATCGATGCGGACGCGGCCGTTGCAAAGGGCGAATGGCGCGCACGCTCGGCCGATCTCATCAGGCACGGCGTGACCACCGCAGGCTCGTTTCAGCGCGGCTTGGCCGAAGGCAACGCGCTCGGCGAATGCGGCGGGGTGCGCAAGCTGATCTACGTCGAACTCGACGAGACTTTCGAAACCGGCAGCGCCGCGCATTCGCTCGAATTGTTCGAGTCGGCGAATCCTCGCTGCACGTTGCTGCCCGCCGTTGTGCCCGCGCAAATCTGGTCCGCATCGTCGCTGCTCGCCATCGCGTCGGAGGCACAACGCCTGCGCAAGCGCCTGTGCGTGAAGCTCTGCCCGACGCACGACGACGAGCGCGAATATCTGCAAACACGCTTCTTCACCGAGATCGGACTGCTGTCTTATCTGTCGATATTGAGCGGCGACACAACCCTGTTCGGTCCCGCCGACGTGTCGCGCACGGATGCGGCGTTCATCGCGGAGACGGACGTGAACCTCGTGTGCGGGCAGTCGCTCGTGCGCGCGTCGCTGGTCGAGCATCGGCTGTGGGCACACTGGCTCAACGGCCGCGCGCTCGCGTATTCGTTCGACGCCGGTGCATCGCACACGCTTGCCCAGGGCGCCGCCGAAATGGGTGCGTGCACGTCTCAGGCATGCGACGCATGGATCGATTCCCTTACGCACGGTGCAGCCCGCGCGTTGGGTCTGCGTGATCTGGGCTCGCTGGCATCGGGCATGCGCGCGGACCTGTGCCTCTACGACAGGCCCGCTGCATGGCGCGGCGGCGAGGGCAGCGCGGCATTCGCGGACCTGCTCGCGACGACGAAGCCGCGTCACGTGTATATCGATGGCATCGCGGAAGTGGTGAACGGCGTGCTGGCGGGAGAGCTTGCTGTCGCCGGATAGTTGCATGGCCAATCAATAACGGATAACGCCCTCAGGGCGGACTGGAGAGATCGATGAATGCACGCGCAGAAGCGCCGCCACCGCTGCACCGGCAACTCATGCAGTACGACGAGTTGCTGGGCTACCGGTTCGTGCCGGGGCTGAAGGTGCGGATTCCGCACGAGGGCGGCGGCTATCTCGTCAAGACGAATGGCGCAGGCTTTCGCTGCAATCACGAGGCAACGCCGCAGAAGAACCGCGCGCATCGCGTGCTGGTGTTCGGCGACTCCTACACGGCGGGCGACGGCGTAAGCAACGGCAAGCGCTATTCCGACGTACTCGAAGAAAATCTGCCCGACACCGAAGTGCTCAACTTCGGCCTGTCCGGCAGCGGGACGGATCAGCAATACCTCATCTATCGCGAGTTCGCGCAGAAGATCGACTTCGATGCGGTCGTGATCAGCGTGCTCGTCGAGAACATTCAGCGCAATGTGGTGAAGCATCGCGAGTGGGCGGATCGCGAAGGCGCGGCACTTCATGTGCCGAAGCCCTGGTTCGAACTGTCCGATTGCGGCGCGATCGCATTGCAGGGCGTGCCCGTGCCTCAGCCGTTTCATCGCGATGCGGATCAACCCGAGCCCGATGCGGGCGGCCTGCTTTCCCGCGCGCGCAAGATGGTCAACGGTATGGGGCCGGAGTTCAAGGACAAGGTGCAGAAGCTCACGCGGTTTCAGCCGCTGCCCGAATACGATTCGCGCGACAGCCACGCGTGGAGACTTTTGCGCGCGATCCTTCTGCACTGGATCAGCGAAGTCAAAGTGCCCGTGATGATCGCCGTGCTGCCTGTGTATCAGTACGTCGAGAAGACCGCGAGCTATACGAACGTGCGCAAGCGCTTCGACGAACTCGCGGCCGATTGCGGCGCGCCCGTGCATCACATCGTGGACGACCTGTGGAAGTTCGGCGACGAGGAACGCCGCGGCTTCCGTTTTCGCGGCGACGTGCATATGACGCCGCCTGCGCATCGGGCCGTGGGCGTTGCGATGGCTGACTATCTTCGACCCCTCATTGGATAACGATAATGACACGGTACGTACTCGGCATTTCGGCCTTCTATCACGACTCGGCGGCGGCGATCCTCAAGGACGGCGAGATCATCGCGGCCGCGCAGGAAGAGCGCTTCACGCGCAAGCGCCACGATGCCGGCTTTCCGGCCGGCGCGATCAATTACTGTCTCGAGGAAGCGGAGATCGACGGCAGCGACCTTTCGGCCATCGCGTTCTATGACGATCCGGCGCTGACCGCCGATCGCATCATCCGTTCGTCGATCGCCTTCGCGCCGCAATCGCAGGCGTTTTTCACCAAGGCGGTCAAGTCGTTCTTCGGCGTAAAGCCCTATTTCAAGGAGCAGATTCGCGAGATGCTCGCGTGCGACGACGTGCCGATCTATTTCTCGCGACATCACTATTCGCATGCGGCATCGGCGTTCTTTCCTTCGCCGTTCCAGGAAGCGGCGGTGCTGTGCGTCGACGGCGTCGGAGAATGGTCGACGACGAGTCTTGCATTCGGCAGCGGTTCGAAGCTCGATATCCTCAAGGAAATCCGCTATCCGCATTCGCTCGGATTGCTCTATAGCGCGTTCACGTTCTATTGCGGCTTCAAGGTCAACAGCGGCGAATACAAGCTGATGGGCCTCGCGCCTTACGGCAGGCCGGTGTATGCGGACAAGATCAAAGAGCATCTCATCGATATCAAGGCAGACGGTTCGTTCCGCCTGAATCTCGATTACTTCGATTTTCATCGCGGGCTCGTGCTCACGAACGATCATTTCCATGAACTCTTCGGCGGTGCGCCGCGCACGCCTGAAACGCGCATCTCGCGGCGCGAGATGGATCTCGCGGCATCGATCCAGGCCGTCACCGAAGAAGTCATGGTCAAGCTGTGCTACGGCCTGAAGCAACTGACCGGAGCGACGAAGCTGTGCCTCGCGGGCGGCGTCGCGCTCAATTGCGTCGCCAACGGCAAGATCCTGCGCGAAGGCGTATTCGACGAAATCTGGATTCAGCCGGCTGCGGGCGACGCCGGCGGTGCGATCGGCGCGGCATACCTTGCCGACTTCAACGTGCTCGGCGGCAAGCGGCGCGAAGTCGTGCCGCAGAGCGATTCGCAAAGCGGCAGCTTCATCGGTCCGGCATATCGCGACGACGAAATACTGTCGTTCATGCAGCGGCAGGGCGCGGTCTGGCACAAGCTGCCGGAGGGTGCCGAGGGCGCGAAGCACGTGGCGTCGATTCTCGCTGAAGAGAAGATCGTCGGCATGTTCTCGGGGCGCATGGAATTCGGCCCGCGTTCGCTCGGCGCGCGCTCGATTCTGGGCGACCCGCGCGCGGCCGACACGCAATCGCGCATGAACCTCAAGATCAAGTTCCGCGAGTCGTTCCGGCCGTTCGCACCGATCGTGCTGAAGGAGCGCGCAGCAGATTACTTCGACATCGACGCGGACAGTCCCTACATGCTGCTCGTCGCGCCGGTGAAGGAAGAGCGGCGTCTCACGCCGGACGATGCGGCCGATCCGGAGGACATGCTCGAAATCGTGAATGCCGTGCGCAGCGACGTGCCCGCGATCACGCACGTCGATTACAGCGCGCGCATCCAGACCGTGACGCAGGACGTGAACCCGCGCATGTTCTCCGTGCTCAAGGCATTCGATGAATTGACCGGTTGCCCGGTGCTCGTCAACACATCGTTCAATGTGCGCGGCGAGCCGATCGTGTGCACGCCCGAGGACGCCTATCGCTGCTTCATGAGAACCGAGATCGACGCGCTCGTGCTGGGGGATTACATCCTCTATCGCGAAGAGCAGGCCGCCGTCGAAATGGATGAATCCTGGAAGAAGGAGTATGAACTTGACTGATGCCGACCTGAACCAATTCTTCGCATCGAAACTCGCGAACCTGAAGCCTGAAGTTCAGGGCTTCATTCCGACGCAATTCGATGCGAATTGCGACTCGTATCTGCAAGACGTGTTCGAACCGGAGCCGATCGTCAGTCAGGATGACATGATCAGTTCGCTCGTCGAAATCTGGCGGCGTCAGGGACTCGAATCGCTTGCGGCGCTGGAGCCGGAGTTCCGGCGCATTGCGCAGGCGTTGCGCGCGACCGATCAGGAAACCCAGCAGGTCTCGAACTTCATCTACGCGATGTATTGATGCGACGCTGAAAGCAACAAAAAGGGCCGCGTAATCGCGGCCCTTTTGCATTTCATCGGCGGGCGGCCTGACCGGACGATGCCTCTCGCTCGTTGCGCAATCTGCTGTGGCGAATGCCATAGGCGAAGTAGATCACGATGCCGATCGCCATCCAAATGATGAGCCGGATCCATGTGTCGGCGGGCAGTCCGGCCATCAGGAAGAGCGAAGAAAGCGCGCCCAGCGGCGCGACGATGAACACGGCCGGCGTCTTGAACGCGCGCTCGAGATTCGGCTGCGTGATGCGCAGCACGAGCACGCCGATGCACACCACCATGAACGCGAACAAGGTGCCGATGCTCACCAGTTCGCCGACCAGCCCGATCGGCAGCAGCCCGGCGAGAATCATGACGACGATGCCCGTGATGATCGTCGTGATGTAGGGCGTGTGAAAGCGCGGATGAATCTTCGACGCGAACGGCGGCAGCAGGCCGTCCCGCGCCATCGAATAGAAGATGCGCGGCTGCGAGAGCAGCAGCACGAGGATCACGGACGTGAGACCGAAGATCGCGCCGAGCTTCACGATGGGCGAGAGCCAGCGCATGCCGATCGCATCGACGCCGACGGCGATCGGGTCCGACACGTTCAGCTTGTCGTACGGCACGATGCCCGTCAGCACGTAGGACACGAGCACGTAGAGAATCGTGCAGATCGTGAGCGAGCCGAGCAGTCCGATCGGCATGTCGCGTCTCGGATTGCGCGTTTCCTGCGCCACGCACGACACCGAATCGAAGCCGATATAAGCAAAGAACACGACCGCCGCGCCGCGCAGCACGCCGCTCATGCCGAACACGCCCGACTCGCCGGTATTGGGCGGAATGAACGCGCCCGTCGGATTCTTCGCCGTGACCCAGTGGCCCGTGTCGACATACGCAATGCCCGCGCCGATGAACGCCAGCACGATCAGCACCTTGATGATCACGATGACGCTGTTCACGCGTGCCGACTCGCGAATGCCGACGACGAGCAGGATCGTGATGAGCCCGACGATCACCATCGCGGGCACGTTGAGCACCGCGCCTGCGTGACTCCAGCCGTGGCCGGGCTCATAGGAGAAGGGCGCTTTCGAGAGCTGCTCGGGTATGTCGATGCCGAACGAATGCAGAAAGCTCACGACATAGCCCGACCAGCCGATTGCAACCGTCGTTGCGCCGACCGCGTATTCGAGAATCAGATCCCAGCCGATGAGCCAGGCGATCAGTTCGCCCATCGTCGCGTAGGCGTATGTGTAGGCGCTGCCGGAGACCGGCACGGTCGAGGCCATTTCCGCATAGCAAAGGCCCGCGAGTGCGCAGACGATCGCCCCGCACACGAACGACAGGATGATGGCCGGCCCCGCGTTGGTGGCCGCCGCGTGGCCCGTCAGCACGAAAATGCCCGCGCCGATGATACAGCCGACGCCGAGCATCACCACGTCGAGTGCTGTGAGCGAGCGTTTGAGCGCATGTCCGCCGTGCTCCTGAAGCACTTCGTCGTTTTCGGCCGCTTCGCTTTGCAGCGCAGCGACACTCTTTCTTTGCATGACGGTCACGATCGCCTCCTGTGCGGCGGCAGCGTGGCCGCGCCAGGTGGCGCGGCGCAGACTTGCCGCCCGTTCAAGTGCGGGGTGTTTCGCGTTCCTGCTGGGTCACGTTCGAATGGTTTTTCATATGCATATATCGTTTCGTGATAGCAGATTTTGCCGGGGAATTCGAGCAGAGTTCGCCGCGGCGACTCCCGTGCCGAGATCGGCCATGTGCGCCCGTTCGCCGCGAGCGGCATGCAGCACAAAGCGTGCCGCTGCCCCGGTTAAAGGTTTATTCTTGTCGCTGCACTGCAAGGCCACATCGGCGCCGCGGACTTTCCGAGGCGAGATGCCTCGCCGTGCGCGGCGCACTATAATCGCGTTGAAAGTTGCCCATTTCAGCCCGGAATCCGTTCCTGCCCGACGTGCGGAACGCTCACCGGAATCCTGTCTAACGTGGAGATTGAAGATGTCCATACGCATTGGTGATGAAGCCCCCGATTTCACGGCGGAAACGACCGAAGGCACGATCCGCTTTCATGAATGGATCGGCGACAAGTGGGCCATTCTGTTCTCGCATCCGAAGGACTTCACGCCCGTCTGCACGACCGAACTCGGCTACATGGCGAAGCTGAAGCCCGAATTCGAGAAGCGCAATACGAAGGTGATCGGGCTCTCGATCGATCCGGTCACGAACCACTCGCAGTGGGCGAAAGATATCGAGGAAACGCAGGGCACCGCGGTCAATTATCCGATGATCGGCGACGCCGATCTGAACGTCGCGAAGCTCTACGACATGATCCATCCGAACGCGAGCGGCGGCAGCCCGCGCACAGCGGTCGACAACGCGACGATCCGCGCCGTGTTCCTGATCGGCCCGGACAAGAAAGTGAAGGCTACGTTCACGTATCCGATGAGCGCGGGCCGCAATTTCGACGAAGTGCTGCGTCTGCTCGACGCGCTGCAGCTGAACGCGAAGCACACGGTCGCCACGCCGGTGAACTGGCGTCCGGGCGACGACGTCATCATTCCGACTTCGGTATCGGACGACGACGCGAAGAAGAAGTATCCGGACGGCTTCAAGACGCTGAAGCCCTACTTGCGCACGGTCGCGCAACCGAAGTAATTCCGCGCATTCGTTGAGCGCCCAGACGCCGGTCCGCATCACGCGGACCGGCGTTTTCTTTGAGCGCATGACTTCAGGAGTGACCGGTTCGCCGCTCAGGCGATGTATCGACTTCGCCGGGGCGCCGCAGCATCTTGTCCACTTCGCCTGCGTGCATTTCCTCGACGTGGATCATCTGACGCGCGTATTCCTCCAGCGCGACGGAGCGGCCTTCCACGACGCCGAGCAAGTCGCGATAAAGATTGAGCGCGACTTCTTCGGCCTGCAGCGATTCGCGCAGGATCGATGCGATATCGAACGTATGCGTGTCGAGCAGCGGACCGATCTGCAGCGACGGATACGCGCCCATCGTGGTGATCCATTCGCCGGCCTGATGCGCGTGCAATAGCGATTCATCGGCTTGCGCGCGCAACCAGGACACGATCGGAATCCGGCCGAAGCCGAACACGAGAAACGAATAGTGGGTGTAACGCACGACGCCTGCCAGTTCGGATTCGAGAATCTTGTTCAGGACGCCGACGACCTTTTCCTTTTCGAGCTCTGCCATTCTTGCCTCCGTTTTTCAACGCCGGGCGCTCCGTGGGACGGATGGGCCATGACTCATCGCATGCGGGGCTTCACACATTGTAGTCACGACCACGGCGCATGCGTGGTGAAACTGCGGAGTCGGAGCGCGCAAGATGCGCTCCCGGCGTGAACAAAGGCGGTGCGACGGCCTCGCGGCCGCGGCAGGGAATGACCCCCGCGCGCGGAAAGCGCGCGAGAGGCTGAAACGGCCGCTTAAGCCATTTCCTCGATCCAAAGTGACGTGGCTCCCGCGAGTACGTGCGACATCGCGATGCGGGCCCCGTCGGCGTCGTTCGCCTCGATGGCGCGCACGACCCGGCCGTAATCGGCAAGCTGCGATTCCGGCACGCGCGGCAACGCATGCGGCTGGGTGCGCAAGGCCGCCTTCATCGTCTTGATGCCGACGCGCACGACGCTGCCCATCTGCCGCAGCAACTCGTCGCCGCTCGCCTCGACGATGGCGGCCTGCAATGCATCTTCCGATGCGGCCTGCAGTGCCTCAGACGGGCTCGCATGCACGAGCCGCTGATACGCCGCATTGATCGATATACGCTGATGGCGGTTCGCACGCGTCGCGGCGAGCGCGGCGGCCGGCGGATCGACGAGCGAACGGAATTCGATCAGCCTGCGTATGCAGTCCGGGTCCGGCAGCGCCCGCAGACGCCACTCGGCGACCTCCGGATCCATGATGAGCCATTCGCGTGCGGGCTTGATGCGCGTGCCCGTTTTGGGCCGCACGTCGAGCATGCGTCGCGAGATGAGAATGCTCAGCGCCTCGCGCATGATGGTTCGGCTTACGCCGTGCTTCTTGGAAAGAAGCACTTGTGGCGGCAGCACGTTGTCCTGGTATTCGCCGCTCACGATGCCCGCGACGAGTTGATTCACGACGCGCTTGACGAGCGATGCTTCATATCCATGATTCATTTTTTTGTTCTCGTGATAACGCCCACGCTTCTGGCTCCCCGCGCTCGTCGCCGAACGGAATGGCCCGCGCATTATGTGTTCCGACGCTTCGGTGCGCCTCGCAGCCAAACGCGCACGTCTGGCGCTCGCCCCCCGGCATGCCGATAGTGGTCCCCCGGTTTCAGCCAGTCGATGCGGACTGCTCCGCACCCACCCCATAGCGGTCGATTCTTGTATGGACAGCATCGTCGATCCGCTGAAAGAAGCGTATATCCGGGCGACCCGGTTTAACAATATGGTTCACCGCTAATTCGACTGACTATCGTGCGTCCGCACACAAAGTCGCGCAGGCCGGGCAAGCGACGCGATTTTCTTCGCGACGCGCAAGCGTTTGCGCGTCGTAGGTTATGCGAAGCATCGTCTCCTTTGGTCCGCACTATTTCATGTGTTACCTTTGCGAGCCAATGCAATGCAACGAGGAGAAGGGAAACATGAAAGTCGCCGTCATGGGCGCGGGCGCCGTCGGCTGTTACTACGGCGGGATGCTCGCGCGCGCGGGTCACGAGGTCGTGCTGATCGCGCGGCCGCAGCATGTCGAGGCCATCGCGCAGGAGGGCCTGCGGCTCGACACGCAACATTTCGACGAACGCGTGCGCGTGTCCGCAAGCACGGAAGCGAACGCCGTGCAGGGCGCGCATCTCGTGCTCTTCTGCGTCAAGTCCACCGATACCGACAGCGCGGCTCAAGCACTCGCGCCTCATCTCGAACGTGACGCGCTCGTGCTGTCGCTGCAAAACGGCGTGGAGAACGCGGCGCGTCTGCGCGAACTGCTGCCGCAGGAAGCGGCGGCCGCCGTGGTGTACGTGGCATCGGAAATGGCGGGGCCCGGGCATATACGGCATCACGGACGTGGCGAACTCGTGATAGAGCCGTCGACGAAGAGCGAAGAAGTCGCGCGCACGTTCGCCGAAGCCGGGGTGCCGACCGAGATCTCCGACAACGTGCGCGGTGCGCTATGGGCCAAGCTCGTGCTGAACTGCGCGTACAACGCGCTTTCCGCGATCACTCAGACGCCTTACGGCAAGCTCGTGCAAGGCGAGGGCGTGACGCGCGCGATGCGCGATGTCGTCGACGAATGCCTGGCCGTGGCGACCGCCGACGGCGTGACGATCCCCGGCGATGTGGACGCCGCCGTGCGACGCATCGCGGAAACAATGCCGAACCAGTTTTCATCGACGGCGCAGGATCTGGCGCGCGGCAAGACGAGCGAAATCGATCATCTGAACGGGTTGATCGTGCGGCGCGGTGAGGCGCTCGGCGTGTCCACGCCCGCAAATCGCCTGCTTCACGTGCTCGTCAAGCTGATTGAAAACAAAGCGGCTTGACGAGCATCGCGGCGTCGGGCACGGCCGATGCTGAGTTTGTAGTACGCGCATCAAACATCGCGCGTCCTCTACAAACCGGAGATTCACCATGAAATCGTTCGTCAAAGCACTGGCCGTCGCCGTCGTCGTGGTGGCGCCGGCTCTCTCCTTTGCACAAACCGATTCGTCGCTCTCGCGTGCTCAGGTCAAACAGGATCTGCGACAGGTGGAAGCGGCGGGTTATGACCCGTCGCGTTCGGATCAGACTTCGTATCCCTCGGATATCCAGGCTGCCGAAAGCCGAGTTTCGCGCCAGAATGGTGCAGCGCCCGCCGATATGAATTCGTATGGCGGCACAACGGGCGGCGCGTCGGCGTCCGGCATGCGGGCAATGCGGCCGATGAACAATGACGGAACCAAGCCGGTCTACTTCGGCCATTGATATGGGCGTGGTGCCGCGCCTTGTAGTTGCATGAGCGCGGCGTGTTGTGCGTCATTTCGGCAGGAGCGCTACCATGATTTCTCCGCGCGTTTCTTCGCGCATCAGCAGGCAAAGACTCATGGACAAAGCCGTCAAGATTCCCGGACCCGATCATCCGATTACCGTTGAACGCAGTCCCTTGCACGTGGTCGTGAAAGCGGGCGGGCGCGTGATCGTCGATACGACCGAAGCGCTGGCGCTTCGCGAAGCGACATACCCCGAGGTGCTATACGTGCCGCGTAAGGACGTGGACATGTCGCAACTAGAGCGCACGTCGCATACGACTTATTGTCCTTACAAAGGGGAATGCAGCTACTACAGCATTCCCGCCGCCGGCGACAAGGCGGTCAATGCCGTCTGGACCTATGAATCGCCTTATGAATCCGTCGCGGTCATCAAGGATCATCTGGCGTTCTATCGTGATCGCGTGGACTCGTTCGAAACGCGCGACGCCTGATACTCAATTTTCTCAATCGAGTAGCGACTTGGCGCGCGACTTCAACAACGCGCTGAAGTCGTCGAGCCAGCCGAGCGAAAGACGCCAACTCTGCCAATAGAGATCGACATCGAGACGCGAACCGGGTAGCACTTCCACCAGTTCGCCGCTCTCGAGTTCGTGCGCGATCAGCCGCTGCGGACACATGCCCCACGCGAGGCCGGACGTGCACGCGCCCACAAAACCCGCGCCGTGCGGCACGACATGCGCGGGAGGTTCGATGTCCGTGCGGCTCACACGTCTGATGAAGCGCTTCTGTAGTTCGTCCTTGTCGTTGAAATTGACACAGGGCGCGCGGCGCCATGCGTCGCGCGTGAGTCCGGCGGAAAAGTGCCGTGCGAAATAGGCCGGCGAGCACACGGCGCGATAGCGCATGCGCCCGAGCTTGACCGAGCGCCAGCCGGGCACGGGTTCCGCCAGCGTGGTGACCGCGCCTTGCACGTCGCCTTCGCGGATGCGCTGCGCGGTGTGGTCCTGATCGTCGACGACCAGATCGAGCAGCAATTCGCGTTCGACGCAAAAGGCCGCCGCGGCTTCGATGAACCAAGTGCTCATGCTGTCGTCGTTCACGGCGATGCGCAGCTTCGCACGGCGTTCGCCCTGCGAGCCCGGCAAACTGGGCATGCGCCCGCCCAGTTCCGCTTCGAGCATCTGCACGCGTTCGGTGTGCCGGCACAAGAGCGCGCCGGATGCCGTAGCTTCGCATGGCTGCCCGCGCTTGACGAGCAGGCTTCCTACCCGTTCCTCCAGCAATTTCACGCGTTGCGAAACAGCGGAGGGCGTGACGTTGAGTTCGCGCGCAGCGCGTTCGAAAGAACCGGTGCGCACGACCGCGAGCAGTGCGTCGAGAAGGGCGTAGTCGAGCATTAGCGTTCCTTAATCAAGATTAGGAAGTTTAGCTTTTTGAATGTGCGGATGCAGGGCAGACTGGGGCCCTCCTCGATTTTGGATCACGACAGATCATGCGACCAACGCCCTTCAAACTGGAACGCTACTTCGCGCAGCACGAATTCACCGCTCGGCACCTGCTATGCAGTTCCGATCCCGAATCGATGTCGATCGGCGAGCTTCTCGCCTTCGAACCCGGTTCGCTCGATGGATTGCGCGACACCTGGCTCGGCTACACCGAATACCCCGGGGCGCCCGCACTACGCCGCGAACTGGCGACGCTGTACAAGAACATTCAGGCGGATGAAATCATCGTCCACACGGGCGCGCAAGAGGCGATCTATTCCTTCATGAACTCAATGCTCGCGCCGGGCGATCATGCGATCGTTCACATGCCCGGCTACCAGTCGCACTATTCGGTGGCAGAGGCGCTGGGCGTTAAGGTGTCGCCGTGGAAGGCGCGGGAAGAAGCGGGCTGGGCGCTCGATCCCGACGAGCTGGAAATGCTCGTCACGCCCGCGACGCGTGCCCTCGTGATCTGCGCGCCTCATAATCCGACGGGCTATCTGCCATCGCGCGAGGTATTCGATGCCATCGTCGCGTTTGCACGCAAGCACGATCTGTGGCTTTTCAGCGACGAGGTGTATCGCGGGCTCGAATACGATGTTGCCGATCGCCTGCCCGCGGCATGCGATGTGTATGAACGCGCAATTTCGCTCGGTGCGCTGTCGAAGACGCACGGACTGGCAGGCCTGAGACTAGGTTGGATCGCGACGAAAAACGCGGACGTGCTCGAGAGAATGAGCACGTTCAAGGACTATCTGACCATCAGCAATAGCGCGCCGAGCGAATATCTCTCCTCTATCGCGGTGCGTCATACCGATGCGCTGATCGCGCGCAACACCGGCATCGCACGCGAGAATCTGCGTTTGCTGGACGATTTCTTCACGCGCCACGCGGACCGCTTCGAGTGGCATCGTCCGCGCGCGGGCACCATTGGTTTCGTGCGATTGAAACGTGGGGGCGCCGGGCAGTTCTGCGCCGAACTGCTCGAACGCACCGGCGTGCTGCTGCTCCCTTCGACGCTCATCGATCATGGCGACGCGCATTTTCGCCTGGGCTTCGGCAGACGCAACATGCCCGAAGCCCTTGCGATCCTGGATGCCTATTTGGACGCAACCGTGACGAGCACCGCATCCTGACGATACGCGGCCGGGAACATCTGCTTGAGGTTCCCGATCTTGGGCAGATCGTTGATCGCGATATACGGGCTTTCCGGATGGTCCGTCAGATAGTTCTGGTGATAGCCCTCTGCCGCATAAAAGCCCTTATAGTCCTCGACCTTCGTTACGATCTTGCCGCGATAAACATGCGCGTTGTCGAGTTGCGCGATATACGAATTGGCGACGTCGCGCTGTGCGGCGTTCGTCGGAAATACGGCCGAGCGATATTGTGTGCCGTGGTCCGGGCCCTGATAGTTCAGCTCGGTCGGGTTGTGCGCGACGGAGAAGAAGATCTGCAAGAGCTTGCCGTACGTGACTTGTGTCGGATCGTAGGTGACGCGCACGGATTCCGCGTGTCCGGTATCGCCCTCGCTGACGCGTTCGTATTGCGCGGTATTCGCCGCGCCGCCCGCGTAGCCGGCCATCACTTCTTTCACGCCGCGCACGTGCTGAAAGACGCCTTGCACGCCCCAGAAGCAGCCGCCCGCGAAAACCGCGGTTTCCGTGTGGACCGTGCCCACGGTTTCATCGTGCGCAGGCGGCGGGATCTTGACCGCCTCTTCGCTCGAATGAGCTGCGCGCTGCAGCGCGAACGCGCCTGCGAACAGCACGGCCACGCTCGCGAGCTTGAATGACTTGCTGGTGTTCTTAAACATGAATGCTCCTCGATGAATCGGGTTTAGTCGGGGCTCAACCGAACGTGAACGCATACGCTTCGACGCCAGGGTCGAGAAATTCGATGGTGAAAGTGCGATCCCCGACAGGGCCCGCTTGCCGCACGAGCTGATAGAGACGCTCTTCCTTGACGATACCGCTTCCGTCGGCCTGGATGTCGCTGCCGTGCGAAGCGCCGGGCGCCGCGCCGTCGATGCTCACGCGAAAGCGCACCGGCTTGCCGTCCTTCGACGGCCCAAGCACGAGATGCAGATCGCGCGCATGGAAGCGATACACGATGCGTCCCGACGCGCTTTCGAGCGTCGCGTGCTCTGCGCCGACTTTCCATGCGCCGGCGAGGCCCCAGTCGTTCACGTCGAGCGACTTCGGCGCGCCGTAATCGTGAGTGCGGTCGGGCGCCTGTCCGCCCGGCGACATGAACTGCTCCGCGCGCTCATAACCGATATACGTTTCGGGCGAGCGCATGTCTGCGTTGTCGGCCTGCATCATCGCGCCCTGACCGGTTGCATCGTCACTGGTTTTAGCCGTCATCGCCGTTGCGGGTGCAGCGCCGTGGCCCGCTTCAGCGAGCAATTCCTGGATGACGTGTTCGGAATGGGCATAGTCGCCTTCGCCGAAATGGTGATAACGGATGTTGCCCTTGGCATCGACGAAATAGTGCGCCGGCCAGTACTGATTATTCAGCGCGCGCCAGATCGCATAGTTGTTGTCGACTGCGACGGGATAGTCGATGCCGAGATCGGCGATCGCCTTCTTCACGTTGTCGACGTTGCGCTCGAATGCGAATTCCGGTGCGTGCACGCCGATCACGACGAGCCCCTGATCACGATACTTCTGCGCCCATGTCTTCACATACGGCAGCGTGCGCAGGCAGTTGATGCATGAATAGGTCCACACATCCACGAGCACGACCTTGCCGCGCAACGCTTCGCGCGTGAGCGGCGGCGAGTTGAGCCACTGGACCGCGCCGTCGAGCGGCGGCAACGTGCCTTCGACCGGCAGCGCAGCCGGGGTTGTTGCGGCTTTGGACGGCTCGGTGCTCGCCCGCATCATCGCAGATGAATCGTTGTTCGCATTCGCGGGCTTCATCGTGTTCTGCGCGGACATCATCATCGCGCCGTTGCGATTCGAGAGCTTGTCGACGAGATGCTGCTCGATACCCGATGTCGCCACCGTCGACACGCGTGCGAGCACACCCGTATCCAGCCCGAGTCCGATCGCCACGACGCCGACGAGCATCGCCGCGCCGATGCCGCGCCGCACCCATTCGCCTGCGCCGAGCGAGCGCTTCATCGCCGCAAAAACCCGTCCGCCGATCAGCAGCGCGACGGCCAGCGACGTCGCCGCACCCGCCGCATACGCGACCAGAAGCAGCGTGGTGCCGACGCTCGCGCCGTTGAGCGCCGCCCCCGTGAGCACGAGGCCCAGGATCGGGCCCGCGCAAGGCGCCCACAAGAGGCCCGTCGCGATGCCGAGCACGAACGATCCGCCGACGCTCGGCTTGCCGTCGCCGCGTTGGGCGAAGGCCGTCAGACGATTGCCGGCAGTGACGAACGGGTGCATCACGCGCTCGGCCAGGCTCGGCAAAAGCAAGGTGATGCCGAACACGGCGAGCAGCACGATGGCCGCCCAACGGCCGTACTGATTGGCCTGCGTGACCCAGCCGCCGCCGACCGCGGCGAGCGTTGCGACGGCGGCGAACGTGAGACCCATGCCCGCGAGAAGCGGCAGACCGCTCTTCACGAACGGCTGGTCCGCGCGCGAGAACACGAAGGGAAGAACCGGCAGGATGCACGGACTGAGAATCGTCAGGGCACCGCCGAGATACGCAAGGACGATGAGCAGCATGATGGTGTCGAGTAGAGTTCGTTCGTTGTATGCCGTTCGCGCGTCAGGCGGCGCCCGGGGTGAAGTTCATGGCCACGCCGTTCATGCAGTAGCGCAGTCCTGTGGGCTTGGGGCCGTCGTCGAAAACATGTCCGAGATGGCCACCGCAACGGCGGCAATGCACTTCGGTGCGCAACACGCCGAACGAACCGTCCTCGCGCGTGGCGACCGCATGATCGAGCGGCGCCCAGAAGCTCGGCCAGCCGGTGTGGCTATCGAACTTGGTGCGCGAGGAAAACACCGCGAGCTTGCAGCCGGCACAAGTGAACGTACCCGCGCGATGTTCGTCGTTCAGCGGACTCGTGTAGGGACGCTCGGTGCCTTCGTGGCGCAGAACGTCGTATTGGGCGGGCGCGAGCAGACGGCGCCATTCGTCGTCACTATGAGCGACTTCGAAATGCTCCTGCGGTGTCGTCTGCGGCACGGGTCCGGCGGCAAGCGCGCGTAGCCGTCCGGAGAGTCCGAAGGCGGCTGCGGCGGCCGCGGTGCCCGTCAGAAGAAAGCGGCGGCGGGTTGGCATGATGCGATCCTCGTATTCGAGTGGGATAGCCGGATCTTAGGCGCGCGCGTATCCCCGAGTCCTCACCGAAAGTTAAATTAAATGTGATACTTGGCCGCGCGCTTTTCTGCACAATGACAAGGCTGGCGCTTCTTTAAGTATTTATTGCCGATTTTTGCTTCGTCGTCTGGCGCGCATCATTTAATGCCCGTCGATGACATTCGCTCATGGATCATCCGAAACGCATTCTGATCGTCGAAGACGACATGCACATCGCCGATGTGCTGAGTCTCAATCTGCGCGACGAGCGCTATGAAGTCGTCCATTCCGCCGATGGCGCCGAAGGATTGCGCCTGCTCGAACAAGGCGGCTGGGACGCGCTGATTCTCGATCTGATGCTGCCGGGCGTCGACGGCCTCGAGATTTGCCGTCGCGCGCGGGCGATGACGCGCTATACGCCGATCATCATCACGAGTGCGCGTTCGAGTGAAGTGCATCGCATACTCGGCCTCGAACTCGGCGCAGACGATTATCTCGCCAAGCCTTTCTCGGTGCTGGAGCTTGTCGCGCGTGTAAAGGCATTGCTGCGCCGCGTCGATGCAGTCGCAAAAGATTCACGGCTCGATACGGGGCGCATCGAAGTGTCGGGCATCGCCATGGATCCGCTCGCGCGCGAAGCGTGGGTCGACGGCGCGCGCATCGAACTGACGCCGCGCGAGTTCGATCTGCTCTATCACTTCGCGCGCCATCCGAACAAGGTGTTTTCGCGCATGGATCTGCTCAACGCAGTGTGGGGTTATCGGCACGAAGGCTATGAGCACACCGTGAACACGCATATCAATCGCTTGCGCGCGAAAGTGGAAAAGGACGCGTCGGATCCCAAACGCATTCTCACTGTATGGGGTCACGGCTACAAGCTCGCCACGCAGGCGCCGGAAGGCGAGGGTGCCGCGCCGTGAAGCTCACGTTGTCGCAACGGCTCTTTGCGGTGTTCTGCGTACTGCTGCTGACGTGCTGCGGTGCGTCGGCATGGCTGCAGATCCGTGCGAGCGATCTGCGCGAGAAGGAGGTCATTCAAAGTCTTTCGCGTGGACTGGCCGCACATATTGCGCATGACGGCGCGCTCGCCGACGCGCGCGACATCGACGCGCCCGCCGTGCGCCGGCTCTTCAGCCAATTGATGGTGGTGAACCCGAGCGTCGAGGTCTATCTGCTCGACGACACCGGCCGCATTCGCGCCGATGATGCGCCGCCGGGTCACGTGAAACGCGATCGTGTCGATCTCGCGCCGGTGCGGCGCTTCCTGAACGGCGACGCCTTGCCCATCCTCGGCGACGATCCGCGCAGCGATGACAAACGCAAGGTTTTCAGCGCGGCGCCGCTTGCCGCTCCCGGCCAGCCGCCATTCGGTTATGTCTATGTCGTGCTGCTTGGCGAAGAACACGACGCGCTTGCCGCGAAAGCGTCGGCGAGCGCGGTGTTGCGAACCACGCTCGCGTCGATGGGTCTCGTTACCTTGCTCGGGCTCGTGGCGGGTGTCGTCGCCTTCGGACTCGTTACGCGTCCTTTGCGACGCCTGACGGAAGCGATGCGCACGTTCGATGCGCGCGGCGAGCCTGTCGCGACTATTCTGCCGCCCGCGTCCGCGAAGCGCGAGGCCGACGAAACAGACAAGCGGCAAGACGAACGTGACGAAATCGTCGTGCTGGAAGGCGCCTTTGCGCAGATGGCCGAGCGTATCGGCGAGCAATGGCGTGAGCTCGGAAGGCAGGATCGCGAACGGCGCGAGATGGTCGCCAATATCTCGCATGATTTGCGCACGCCGCTTTCATCGCTGCATGGTTATCTGGAGACCCTGTCGCTCAAGTCCGATACCCTCGCCGAAACGGATCGTCGCCGCTATCTGTCGATTGCGCTCGCGCAAAGTGCCAAGGTCGGTCATCTCGCGCAGTCGCTGTTCGAGCTTGCCCGGCTCGAGCACGGCATGGTGGCACCCGAAGCCGAAGCGTTCTCGCTTGCCGATCTCCTGCAGGATATCTTCGAGAAGTTCGAACTGGCCGCGCAGGCGCGCGGCGTGCGGCTGAACGCGCATATCGCGCCGCGCTTGCCGGGCGTGCTCGCGGATCTTGGAATGATCGAGCGCGTGCTCACGAATCTGCTGGATAACGCGATACGTCATACGCCCGAGCACGGTCTCGTTGAAGTGACGCTCGCGCCTGCGAACGAGAAGGGCGAAAGCGTCGAAGTCACAGTAAGCGATAGCGGACCGGGCATACCGCCCGCGATGCGCGATGCGCTCTTTCAGCGGCCGTTCGCGTCGGGCGGCGCGCATCGCGGCGGTCTTGGCTTGCTGATCGTGAAGCGCATGCTGCAATTGAACGGGAGTCAGATTCGCCTGATCGACACAGAAGACCGAGGCACGACATTCCGTTTCGACTTGCCCGCCGTCATCGTGCAAGCGGGCGACGGCACATCGCGTGAACGCGGCGGAGAGGGTTAAAAAAAACCCGGCATTGCTGCCGGGCTGAATGGGATGGTCATCGCCTCGCCTTAGCGCCGTTGGGATGCGCGTACGGCGTTTGCCCGGTCCGACCATCCGCGTGGACGTTTGAATGAAAGCGAAACAATGGCATGCGAACATGCAAGGCCAGGTGGTTTTGCGTTTCACCCTATACGTTGTAGCCGCGCTGGCTTAAACCAGTCTTAAGAATCGTTCGCTCGGACTTGCACCATGACTTGCTAAGCGCTTTGGACGCGCACGCCGTTTTCCGCCCATTGTGTTCGTGCGAGATCGACGCTAAGGCGCATTGCTTATTTGCTTTGCAAGCCACAGATTTGAATATTTCGAAATCGCGCGCACCATTAAACGGCACATCGCATGTTGAAAAAAATGCCGGATGACGCTTCGGTGAATGCGCATGTCGTTCTTCCATGTGGAAACTTTCCTTGGTTTCCCGCAATATGTTTGCTAGCATGTAATCGGATCGCAGTCGTCTTGATTCATCGGCAGAAAACCATGGCAGGGCGGTGCGGAAATCTATCCATCTTCCCTGTACGCCGCAGGCTGAAAGCTCCGCACCTGAGGTGGGCGCGCGCAGCCTGAGCCAGACCTTTCTTGTATTTCGAATCTTTGGCCGTTCGCGTTGTTTCTTTCAGCGCCTGAAATAAAAAACACGCAAATTCATAAAGCGTGTTAAGCCGAATTCACAGCGATATTGAGTTCATTGTGGCCTGTTCTGCAGAGCGGTGCTTGCTCAAATCGGCATTTAGTCGATGGACGTAACGCATGGCTCGCAACGTTGGCGAATATCGCGCATTTTTCTTGGCGTTGCAGGTGATTTCCAGGCAATCGGTTACCGTCATCGACTCATCGATTGATGGTGGAATGTCGCACGCATACGATCCGCGCAACATGCGGGAGGAAACGTGGAAACGGAACTCAGTCAGCGGCTTGCAAAGGCATTATGGCGGTGTGCATCTCACGGGCAGGTTCTGACCTATCAGCGCTTTCACGCGCTTTGCGATAAAGGCGTGCCACTTCCGCAGCGCTATGCAGCGCTGGAATCCGCAGTCAAATCGCTGGGCGATGTGCGTGACATCGATTATGGCGTGCTGATGGCGCTCGACAGCGGCTTGCCCGGCGCCGAGTTCTTCCAGCGTTATCTATGCCACCGCCACGGCGAGTACGTGACGCGGATGGGTGATCCCAAATATCATCGACAGACGCTGGCGCGCAAGCGCACGCTCGTCGCACTCGAACGCGACCGCGTGTATGCGCATGCGCGCATGGCGGAAGAAGAACGCGCAAGGCAGGCAGCCTGAAGGAACGCCGGCTCACACGCCGGCCTCGACGACTTCGTCGAGGCCGGCCTTCGCCAATATCCAGTCGCAAAAGCATTTCACTTTCTCGACATTGCGTTCGTTGACGCGATATGACAGAAAGTGAGTTTCCTTTGCTAGCGGCAGGAACACGCCCGCACCCAGTTCGACCAGATCGCCGCGTGCAAGCTCGCGCTCGGCGAGCCGCGTCGTTTCCAGCGCGACACCCATGCCATCCACCGCCGCGGAAATCGCGAGCGCCGCACGGTCGAATGACGGCCGCGGCCCGCGCGGCATCTCCAGACTATTGAGCGCGAACCAGCCGGGCCAGGTCACGCGGCTCAGTTGCGAGTCGATGAGCGTCATCGCGCCGATTTGTTGATGAACCGGCACGTCGTCGCGCAGCAGGGACGGCGAACACATCGGGATGATCTTTTCCGCGCCTAGCGCGCGCGTGACGACGCCCGGCCGTTCATGCGCGAATCCATACGACACCGCGACATCGACTTCGCGCGCGCGTGCGAGATCGGCGGGATCGGCGTCGGAGGAGAGGCGGATCGTCACGTTCGGGTGCATCTGCATGAATTCGGGCAGCCGCGGACCGAGCCATTTCGCGGCGAAGCTCGGCGCGCAGTGCACGGCGAGCACCTGCGCCTGCGGCTCCAGTGCCACTTCGGCGCATGCGGCTTCTATCACATCGAAGACACGCCCAAGACTCTCGTGCAGACGCCGGCCTTCCGACGTCGTCTCTACGCGCCGGTTACGCCGATGAAAGAGCGGCCTGCCGAAGTACTGCTCCAGTTCCTTCACCTGATGACTGATCGCCGATTGCGTCAGATGCAATTCGTTCGCGGCGAGCGTGAAGCTCTCGAGACGGGCAGCGGCTTCGAATGCGCGCAAGAGAACGAAGTTGGGAATACGCCTCATGGAATGTCCTCATGCATGAGCGGCTGTCATGGTTCGATGAACAGGCATCGTTTGTCTTTCGCCCGACGCGCGACGAACATGACAACGACCAGGACGCAACCGTATCCGTCCTTTTCGTTTTCCACGTTCAAGCAAAGGAGTTCGCGCATGGCCGATGTAATCGAACAGAAACCCCCGTCGATCGTCAAGGAAGGCAAGGTATCGATCTATCAGCCCGAACAGGAAGGGTTGATCTTTCCTGAGATGCCCGAGTTTGCGAGTGCAGCCGCGCATCGTCAGCATTTGAAGGAACGGCTCGTGGGCGCATGTCGCGCGTTCGCGCTGCAAGGTTTCGATTACGGTTTCGCCGGGCATCTGACCGTGCGCGATCCCGAAGATCCCGGCCTTTACTGGACCAACCCCATGGCCATTCATTTCGCGCAAGTGAAGGTGTCCAACCTGATCTGCGCGGATCACAAGGGCAATGTGGTTGAAGGCAAGCATGCGATCAATCGCGCGGGCTTCGTGCTGCATGCGGCCGTGCATGAACTGCATCAGGACATCGTCGCGATGTGTCATGCGCATACCGTTCACGGGACCGCGTTTGCATCGCTCGGCAAGCCGCTTCAGCCGATCTCGCAGGATGCGGCCGCATTCTTTGAAGACCACGTGGTCATCGGCGACGAGGCCGGAAAAGTCGCCGTGGAAGTGAAAGGCGGCAACAAGGTCGCTCACGCTTTCAAGGGCGTCAAGGCCGCGATCCATCAGAACCACGGGCTTCTCACGGCGAGCCGTCATAGCATCGATTCGGCCGCATTCTGGTTCATCGCACTGGAGCGTTGTTGCCAGCAACAACTGATGATCGAAGCGACGGACGCGACGCCCAGGCTCGTGCCCGAGGACCGCGCACGCTATAGCCGCGAGCACGTGGGCAGCGATTACATCGGCTGGCTGCACTTTCAGACGATATGGAACGACCTGCTCGCGACTCAGCACGACATGTTCGACTGACGCGCCGAACACGAGCGAGCAAGAGCAACCCTTTGATACCGGTGCTGCGTGAAAGCGGCCGACAAAGCCGCGAGAGTGCCGACAGGCGCGCTCGCTCGCCGCACCGCGCATGACATAACCAGGAGACAGAACATGAGTTCCCACAGTCCGGTTGCGTATCTGGCGGGAGAAGAGTCGTCCACTTATGCGAAGGTGACATGGCGCCTGCTGCCGTTTCTCTTCGTGTGTTATCTCTGTGCTTATCTCGATCGCATCAACGTGAGCTTCGCGAAGTTGCAGATGCTCAACGATCTGCATTTCAGCGAAGCCGTGTACGGCGCGGGTGCGGGCGTATTCTTCATCGGCTATCTGCTGTTCGAGGTGCCGAGCAATCTCATCCTCTTGCGGGTGGGGGCACGGCGCTGGATCGCGCGCATCATGGTGACATGGGGCCTCATTTCCGCCGCGATGATGTTCGTGACCACGCCCACGAGTTTCTACATCATGCGCTTCATGCTCGGCGTGGCCGAGGCGGGCTTCATTCCCGCAATCCTGCTGTACCTCACCTACTGGTTTCCGGCTTCGCGCAGAAGCAAGGTCACCGCGCTCTTCATGACGGGCATTCCGATGTCCGGCGTAGTCGGCGGCCCGCTGTCGGGCTGGATCATGACACACATGAGCGGTGCGCACGGCGTGGCCGGCTGGCAATGGCTTTTCTTGCTCGAGGGCGTTCCGACCGCGATATTCGGCGTCATCGCATTCTTCTATCTCGACGACAAAGTCGCCGACGCGAAATGGCTCACCGATTCGCAGAAGGCCATGCTCGAAGCCAATCTGCGCGACGAAAGGCCTTCGCACACGTTGCATTCGGTGCGAGACGGCTTGATGCATCCGAAGGTCTTGCTGTTGTCCGTGACGTACTTCTTCTTCACGATGGGTCTTTACGGCGTGAGCTTCTGGCTGCCGACGCTCGTGAAGGCAAGCGGCGTGACCGACACGCTCAACATCGGTCTGCTTTCCGCGATTCCATATGCCGCGGGCGCCATCGCGATGCTGGTCGTCGGACATAGCTCCGACAAGCACGGCGAGCGCCGCTGGCATCTCGCGGGCGCCGGTCTGGTCGGCGCGCTCGGACTCTATCTGAGCGTGGTCTTTGCTCACTCGACGCTCTTCGGCATGATCGGTCTCACACTCGCGACGATGGGCGTGGTCACGACGATCTCCCAGTTCTGGGTCTTGCCGCCTGCCATTCTCAGCGGCGCCGCGGCGGCCGCGGGCCTCGCGCTTGCCAACTCGGTCGGCAGCATTTCGGGCGTCGTGAGTCCGTGGCTCATCGGCGTGATTCAGACGCACGCGGGATCGACCGGAAATGGTGTGCTGGGTCTGGCGGTCAGTTGCGTGATCGGCAGCCTGCTCGTGTTCACCGTGCCTGCCAGGCTCGTAAACAGCGCGCGTCGCAAGGACTGACGCTCGTGCATCATGATGAGCGGCCCCGTGAAAGCGGGGCCTTGCTTGAGCATGTTCGGGTGGATATTCGCGGGGCTGATGAGCGCGCGCCGTGCAAGTTATCACGTGGCTTCCGCTTGTCGTTCTCGCTGTTCGTTCAGCACGAGACCCAGGCGTTCGACGAGATTCTTGCGGGCATTCGCCGTGTGCAGGTCCGTGAGTTCGGCAGCGCGCTGTCCGTCTCCTTCGGCGATGGCCGCGGCGATCGCGGCGTGCTCGTCCCAGATCGACTTGCGCTGTCCCGATGCCTGCAACACTGCACCCATCACGCGGCGCAGATGAACCCAATGCATTTGCGCGGTCTCCGCGATCAAAGGATTGCCCGATGCCGCATAGATCGCGCCGTGGAAGGCCATGTCGGCATCGATCATCGCCTTGACGTCGTCGCTCTTCGATGCACGCCGGCCATTCGCAATGATCGACTTGTCGAGCTTTGCGCCGCGTTCGGCGGCAAGACGCGCGGCAAGCGAATCGAGCGCGCCGCGAATTTCGTAGAGGTGACTGATCCACGCGGGATCCAGCGGTGTGACGAGCAGGCCGCGTCCGGGCGCATCGATCACGAGACCGTCCTTCTTGAGCAGACGCAGCGCCTGCAAAACAGGCGAGCGCGATACGGCCAGTTGCTCGGCGATCTCTTCCTGCGTAATGCGGGTTCCGGGCGCGAGCGTGCCGGAACTGATGGCGTCGAGCAACACCTTATAGACCTCGTCCACGTAATCCGTGCGGGCCTGAAGCTTGAGAAGTTTGGCGGGCATGATGTCAACCAGATTGTCTGGATACAGAATACGGCAAGGGTACAGCGCGGCGCGGTTACGCGTCAACGCATGCCGAGCGCCATGCCAGATCGAACTCGCGTTTACCCATAGAGACAGCGTCGTCCTTCGCTACTAATCTCTGTATACAGAGTACGGAGTTCAGAAATCGGAAATCGGAACTCCGTATGGTTCTAAGGCGGCAATTCACTCCAACCCACAGACAACAGGATTTCTCATGACGATCAAGTCGGACAAGCTGGAAGGGCAGAAGAGCAGCGGCGGCTCGGGCGCGACAGTCAAGAAGCTGGTGCCTTTCGGCGGCTACTATGTGAACAAGGTGCCCGGACATGATCCGGAACTGACGGAAACAGGGCCGGGCACGCCGATGGGCGAGTACATGCGCGCGTTCTGGCATCCGATCTGCATGTCGATCGAACTGACGGATACGCCGCGCTTTCTCAAGATCCTCAATGAAGAACTGGTGGCGTTCCGCGACGGCAGCGGCCGCATCGGCGTGCTGCATGCACACTGCGCGCATCGCGGCGCATCGCTCGAATACGGCGCGATTCAGGAGCGCGGCATCATGTGCTGCTATCACGGCATGGTGTTCGATGTGGATGGCGCATGTCTGCATGTGCCCTTTCCGCAGGGTGAAGAGAAGGAGGCGGAAAAGTACGCATGTTCCATTCGACAGGGCGCGTACAAGGCAGTCGAACGTCATGGCCTCGTGTTCGCCTACATGGGGCCGCCTGAAAACGAGCCGCCGTTTCCGGAGTGGGAAGGCGACTACACGGTGCTGCCGGGCGACGAGCTCGTTGCGTACAGCAACTTCCAGCACTGCAACTGGCTGCAGGTACAGGACAACGCCGCCGACAACTTTCATCCGACGGCTTTGCACGCAGCGAGGAATGTCGTGAAGGGTCAGTTCCAGGGTACGACTTTCGACGAAGTCGGCGCTGCCTCGATGGAAGTCGCGCCCGACATGCACTTCCAGCCGGTTCAGCAAGGCCGCAGTCTCGCCTGCGCGGGCGCGCGCCGCGTAAATAAGGATCGCTTGTTTGTGCGCGTGCAGCATCAGGTGCTGCCGAATCTGAGCCTGCATGCGTACACGTCGGAAGACGGTTCGAAGAAGAAGCTCTTCAGCCGCTTTCATATCATTCGCTGGACCGTGCCCGTCGATGATCAGAACAGCAAGATGATTGGCTGGCGCGTGATGGGCCCGGGCATCGATACGCGCGGCGTCGGCAAGAGGGAACTGGTGGGCTACGAGTCGATCGACTTTCTCGATGGACAGGTCGCGATGCGTCGTCCCGAGCGCTTCGGCGACTACACGATCGAGGACATCGTGCCGATTCCGCCGGATCATCGTCAGCGCGCGAATTACAAGCAGGCGCAGTACGCGCCGGGCGACTACGAAGCGATCATCAGCCAGCGGCCGATTGCCGTCCATGCGCTGGAGAATCCGACCAAGTTCGATGCCGGTCTCTTCATGTTCCGCAAGATGCTGCGCGATGCAGTGCGCGGCACGAATCCCGCGGCATCCGCGCAGAATTTTGCGGAGTGGTTTCGCGAGAACGCGGGGGCGCCGAACAGCTTCTGTTCGGGCAACGTGTTCGAGATTCCGGAAGGTGCGACCGTCGATGAGGAAGTCGTGCGGCGCCGCAAGGTGACGAAGCAGATCGTCGCGATTCTCGCGGAAAGCGAAAAGTTTAAAGGCGAGGCTCGCGCCACGTTCGTGCGCGAGCGTTTCGAGGATCTCGAGCAATCGATGAAGGATTGAGGCGGGCAGCGCGAGGGCGCATCGTGCGCTCTCGCGATGTCGAATCTTTCATCGAGGAAAGGCCACCATGTCAACGCAACCCATTTCAACTCAGGCCGGTCACGAGACGCTCGATCTGCTGGTGCGGCAGGTCCGTTTCGAAGGGCGCGGCATCAATTCATACGAACTCGTCGATCCTGACGGCGCAGCTTTACCTGCATTCACGGCAGGCGCGCATATCGACATTCATCTCGCCGGCGGCGTCGTGCGGCAGTATTCGATCAGCAATGCGCCGCGCGAGCGCCATCGCTATGTGATCGCGGTGCTGCGCGACGAGCGCGGACGCGGTGGATCGAAGGCGTTGCACGAGCAATTGCGCGTGCAGGACGTCGTGCGTGTGAGCCGGCCGCGCAACAATTTCGGCCTCGTAGACGGCGCGCGCCGCGTGCTTTTGATCGCGGGCGGAATCGGTGTGACGCCTTTGAAAGCGATGGCACATGAGCTCGACGATGCCGGCATAGACTACGAAATGCACTATTGCGCGAGGGATGCAAGCTGCGCTGCATTCGCGAACGAGTTCGAGTCGATGCTCGCCAGCGGACGTCTGCATTTTCATTTCGACGGCGGCGATCCGGCCGCGGGACTTGATCTTCGCGGCCTGCTGAACGAGCCGCGAGCCGGCGATCATGTCTATTACTGCGGTCCGGGCGGCTTCATGAAGGCATGCGCCGATGCAGCGCAGCATTGGCCCTCGGGCACGGTGCATTTCGAGCACTTCAAAGCGCCCGAGCGCAGTCCCGGCGAGCAGGCGGCCAACGATGCACTCGACAGCTTTACGGTCCGCATCGCAAGCACAGGGCAGGAGATCGAAGTCGCTCAAGAGCAGAGCATCGCGGATGCGCTTGCGCAAGCCGGTGTCGAGATGGAGACATCGTGTTGTGCGGGTCTGTGCGGCACATGCAAAGTGCGGTATCTCGAAGGCGAGGTCGAGCACAACGACTACATTCTGAATGACGAGGAGAAGACCGAGTATCTGACGGCATGTGTCTCGCGCGCTGCGAGCAAGGTACTCGTGCTTGATCTGTGATCGCGCTATTACGTTGATGCGCGAATTGAAATGTATTCGAAAGATAAACGACAGCGCCCGATATCTTATCCGCAGATGAATGAGCGGTGACAAACATAAGCCTTGCGATAAGCGCCAATTGATAGTTTCTTTAGGCTATTTGCTTCGGCGGGTCTCGCTACACAGGGCACGCTTAATATAATTCGCTCCATACCTCGCGAACCCGCCGTGAGGCTGTCGAGCGGCTCGTAAGACAAGGCGTTCCAAGTTGCCCGTCCTCCAGGCCCCGACATCGCGCGGGGCTTTTTTGCGTTCGGGAACGTCGGTTGCGTGCGCGCTTCACCGCTTTTTCGCGTGACCGGACGTTGACGGCCAGTCATGGCAAGGCGAGACTTGCGGCAGAGACATGTTGTCGCCGATTGCGCGCCACCAGAGACGAGGAAAAGATCTAATGAGACCGGTTGTCTTCGGGAATCGCTTCGGATGGCTGCATGCAGGGAGCGGCACGCGCGGCGTGGTGCTCTGCAATACATACGGCCACGAATACGTATGGACATACAGCGGCATGCGTCATCTCGCCGATGCTTTGTCCGCGCGCGGCATCTGGGTGCTGCGCTTTGACTATCACGGCACGGGCGACTCGGCGGGCGCCGACGGCGCGCCCGATCAATTCGCTTCGTCGGTCGACGACGTCGAAGCGGCTATCGACTGGTTCAGAGAAACGACCGGCGTCGCGCATCTCACGCTATGCGGCTTTAGAGTCGGCGCGGCGTTCGCGCTCGCCGCCGCGCTGCGCAAGCCTGTCGACGACCTCGTGTTGCTCGCGCCGGTCACGAGCGGCCGCGTTTATATGCGCGAGTTGAGCATCGTGCGCAAGACCTGGCTCGATCAGCTTGCGCCTCCATTGCGTGAGATGCAGCAGGACGATGCACCGCTCAATGTCCTCGGCCAGCTTTATCACGACGAATTCAAGCGTTCGCTCGAGCAAATCGATCTCGTGTCGAGCGTAAAGAATGCGGCCGCGGTGCCGGCACGGCGCGCCTTGATCATGAATGCGCGAGTGGGCGGCAAGGATCCATTGCTCGATGCTTTGGCAGAACGTGGCGTCGAAGCGGAAGCGCGTCCATTCGAAGACCTGATCGGCTTCGTCCAGGAAACCGCGTTCAACGCATTGCCGCGCGCAGCATTCGCTGAAGCGGTGCAATGGATTGCCGGCAGCGCATCACGAGAAGTACCGGCCAACACTTCGATTGAGCCGGAAAGCTGGCCCGAGCTCACGATCGAAACGCCGGAAGCGATCGAGCGTCCCGTTTCCATGGGCGACGATGGTCTCTTCGGCATCATGTGCGAGCCGCGCACGGGCTCCGCGCGGGGCTCGGTGTTTCTCATCGCCAATACCTCGGCGAGTTCGCGCGTCGGCGACAGCAGGCTCTCTGTACGCATCGCGCGCGAGCTTGCGCGAAGCGGCGTCGCGTCGCTGCGTTTCGACGCACGCGGTCGCGGCGACAGCCCGGCGGCGCCCGGTATCGTGCAATCGGACACGGCGTTCGGCCGTATCTATAACTCTGTCGCGACCGACGACACGGCGTGCGCCGCTCGCTGGCTGGCACGGCAGGGATACAAGTCGATCTTCTCGCTAGGCGTATGTTCCGGTGCCTATCACGCGCTGAAGGCTGCGCTGATCGAAGACTCGATCACGGGCGTCGTCACGGTGAATCTGCCGACATTCAAGAAGCCTGTGGATGTCGCGCCTGACGCGCTACGCCAGTCGACCCGCAATTCCATGGCGGGTTATGCATTTTCGGTGCTCGATCCGCAGAAGTGGAAGGCCATCTTTCGCGGCGAAAAGGATCTGACGCGCGTATTGCGCTTCGTCCTGAGCTATCTGGTGACGCGGGTGCGTTCGCGCATCGTCGATGTACTGCGTCTCGATCGCCTGAGTCAGACGCCACCCGAACTCGCGACCGAACCGGGGCCGATCATTCGCGCTCTCGACGCGCGGCACGTGAAGACCGTGCTCGTCTATGGCGCCTACGATGCAGGCAGAGATCTGATCAACGCGCATTTCGGCAAGGGCGGCGCACGACTGTCGCGCTTTCCGTCCGTGCGAATGGCGATCTTTCCCGACGCCGATCATTCGCTCTTCATGTCGGCGGGGTCGGCGCAAGTAATCGCGCTTTGCGATAACGTCGCCAAAGAGATGAGGGCGACTGTTTCGGACCCGATGTTTCCCGGCAGAGAGTCAGTAGTGCTCTAAGCCTTGAATGCGATCACTCGTGCGTCGCGTGAGCGCGCTTCGCGCGTCTTGAGTATCCTTCCATACTGGAACCCGCCCCGTACGGGGCAGTGTCCCATCGAGAATCCATGTCAGCGTGCCTCGGCCGGTTCACCCGGGCCACGGGGCCGCATCACCCGAACGCACAGGAGTCTGACGATGTCGATTGAAACGGTTCTGTACCGCGCGCACGCTCATGTCACCGGCGGCCGCGATGGAAGTGCGAACATCCCCGAAAGCAATCTCAACCTCAAGCTGACGACTCCGAAGGAGCTCGGTGGCGGTGGCGGCGACGGCACGAATCCCGAGCAGCTATTCGCGGCGGGCTATAGCGCATGCTTCATCGGAGCGATGAAGTTCGTCGCGGCGCGCGACAAGATCAACCTGCCGAAAGACGTCGCTGTGGATGGAAGCGTGGGCATCGGCCAGATTCCGAACGGCTTCGGCATCGAAGTGGAATTGAAGATTTCGCTGCCGGGCATGGACGCCAACGAGGCGAAGGCGTTGATCGATAAGGCGCACATTGTTTGTCCGTACTCGAATGCCACGCGCAATAACATCGATGTGAAACTGACGCTGGCTTGATGCCGCGAGGCGTTCGAGCGTGAGCGTCGTGGAACGCTCGAACGTCTTTATTGCAGGGCGAATGCTGCCGCGTGCCGGGTCTGAATCACTCGATGCGTGACACAATCAAATTGCCGTTGGGAATGATTTATCCGTAGCCTCGAACGCGCAAGCACACTCGATTGGCGATCTGCCGGAGCAAACCAATGACGCTGACTTCTGGAATCGATCACGTGGGCCTGACAGTGCCCCAGCTCGATACGACACGCGACTTCTTCGTTCAATGCCTCGGCTGGAAGGTCGTCGGTGAGAAGCCGGACTACCCGGCCGTGTTCGTTTCCGATGGAACCCTGCTGGTCACGTTATGGCAGGTGAAGGAGGTATCCGCGCCCGTTGAGTTTGATCGGCGCAAGAACATCGGACTTCATCACCTTGCATTGCGCGCGACGAATGAAGCCGCATTCAACGAAATTCTCGAGCGCGTATCGGCGTGGCCAGGCGTGACGCTGGAGTTCAGGCCGGAATTGCTGGGGAACGGGCCGAAGCGGCACATGATGCTCTTTGAGCCGGGCGGCATTCGCATCGAATTCGACTTCGATCCGCGCGTCTAGTTGCTTCGCACGTTTCGGCTTATCGAAGGAAGAAAGCTTGGCGGAGCGGTCGATGTGCTCCGCCACCCTCAATGGCATCGACAGCAGCGATCTCTCGCGTGACCGCCGATTAATGGAAATTCAAGCCATATTCAGGCGATGAGAAACGGCGTGCGGTCCTCGACCGCTGCCAACCATGCAGGCGCGCGACCACGTCCGCTCCATGTTGCGCCGCTTTGCGGATCACGATAAAGCGCCGGTTGCGGGCCACGCGGCTGGCCTTTTCCCTTGCCTTTGGCTTTGGACTTCACTGCAGCGCGCGTTTTCGCTTTAGGCTTGGCTTGCGCCGCGCCGGCGCTCACCGCAAATTTGCTGCGATCTTTCGCTTTGGCGATCCATGCGGGCGCGCGGCCACGTCCGCTCCATGTCGCGCCGGTTTTCGGATCCTGATAAGCCACCACACTTTGTTTGCGCGCCGGCTTCGACCGTCCCGCTTTCTTGCGGGCACCCGAGTAATTCTCGACGTCGGAGATTGTCAGGTTATGCTGCGACATCAATGCATGAATCTTTTTAAGCACGCTTTCGGATTGCTTTGCGACGAGTGCCTCCGCTTTCGCCTGGAGTGCTTCTATACGTGCCTGAATGCTTTCGAGCGTGGACATGGCTTACCTCTAGCAGGCTGCTGAAATACTGGTCCGAATCGCAGCCTCGTTCAGCCCGTCCGACGAGTTGGCATCGATCTTTTCGTC
>FCOH02000051.1 GCA_001544595.2 Caballeronia peredens
TAGGCTTAAACATAGGCAGAAGACTACCTCAAAATTTAAGCGTTGCCGCATGTCCGGTATTTGCGGGGGCCGGCCCAGTGATGTAATACTTACCCTCATCGGCGGCGCGCGGTTTTCTGTTGGCTGGTATGCAGCTAAGGCAGCTTCCATGGTGTCGTCGAGTGTGGTTCTTGGGATGCTGATGCACGAGACGAACAGGTTGTATCGCGCGTTGAACGAGTCACATCAGGAACTCATGGCAAGCTCGCAACGCGACGGCTTGACGGGCGTTTTCAATCGTTCTTATCTCGATGCGGAATTGGATAAGCTCATAGCTATTGCCGATGGACGAAGACGACCGTTCTCGGTGTTGCTGATTGATGTCGATCATTTCAAGAGTTATAACGACACCTGTGGACACCTTGCAGGCGACGAGGCACTGAAGCAAGTAGCACACACGTTGAGCATCGCGACCAACAAATATGGGGGCTTCGCTGCACGATTCGGTGGCGAAGAGTTTGTCGTCGTGCTTCCTGGACATTCTTCCAAGGCGGCAATGAGTGTCGCGGAGGACATCCGCGAAAGGGTCGCCTCGCTCCCGTCCACATCCCAATGCTCTGCGCCAATTACAGTTTCGATCGGTCATGCCGCTTGGACGTCAATATTCGATAAATCGCCCAAGGGTATTCTTGGCGCGGCGGATGCCGGCCTGTACCGAGCGAAGGCATCCGGGCGAAACCGGGTTATCGACATAGAGGCAGACATGAGCGGCATCTCAGAGAAATATATGCCGCCTGCTCAGACACACTAATACGCCTAGCATGGTCGTGCAAACAGCAGTCTTATATAAGGTTCGCCGCGGATTCGTGCCAACGACCTTTCAATCAGCGCCATCCGGGTCCGTACTTGAATCAATGTCGCCGTAAGTCTTCCCGTGTAGGAATTGAGACAGGATCCGCAGATCCTCTCCAAGCAATGGGCGGCCCATGGCAACGACTCGTAGTTTGTATTCTCCGCATTGTCGACAGCGGCGTGCAATTTCGTCAATTTCTTTTACACCGCACTCGGACACAGGGGTGTACCTGTCGAGCCTGTGAAACACGAAGCTGACCATCAAAATTCCCGCGAGCACGAACACCGTAGCGATGGCTGCAAAGGCGGGCGCCTGAGAGTCAGTCTTGACCGCAGCAATCGCTACTGCTGAGGTGAAAGCAAGGTAGGCGATGATGGCGGCCACGACCTCAAACATGCTTCGTCGCTTTCCATCGGCTATCTCGGAGTGTGTTAGGGGAGGTCGAATTGAGGACGACGCTTTGGATTTCATTGCCATGGCCGATTTCCGGTTCAGTGCCGTCGACTGCCAACGGGCGCTTTCCGCTTTGATAGTTTTTGAAGCCACTAATCGATGCCGACCTTAACGTGTACGGCGCTCAAATACGACATTACAGAACCACTCGCGTAAATTGAGATGAGCGGCGTAGGGAGTTTAGTAAGTTTGTTTCTCCATAGCAACTAAACAAATAGCGAAGACTCCGTCAGCAGAAGTTCGATTTGGCTACTCGCACGTCTCAGTGGGCGGCGGGAGCATCCTTGCGCATCACTACCACCTCGATCCTGTTTAGATAGACGGGATTGGATATGGTAATGGTAGGTTGAGGAATGGCGATCCATGCAACGTTAGCTGGGGAGCACTACAATCGCTCGACATTTCTTCGGCTAAGGTCGCCGCTAACGTCCTCAGTACGCTCATGCAAACTAAAACATTCTGGCGTGACAAAATCTTCCGTAGCGCTCTCGCAGTCGCACTCAGCCTCGGCACGACGTCAGCATATGCCGATCGTTGGGGTTTGCAGATCGCAGGTGGCGTAGCCAATCACGACTTCAAGAAGGCTGATGTTGGGGTTGTGTGGGATCCGAACCTGACTTGGTGGGAAGTTAGTGGATTTCATTTCACGCTCGTCGGTGAAGGGCACATCGGCTACTGGCATACGACCGAGAGCAACGCTGTGAATTCGAACGTGTGGGAGTTTGGCCTGACTCCAGTTCTGAGGTTCATAAAGAGTTCCGGCTACTTCCGACCATTCGTTGAGGCCGGAGTCGGCGTGAGAGTGCTGTCGCATGCCCGAATAACGCAAGACTACACGCTATCGACTGGCTTCCAGTTTGCCGATATGGTTGGCGTCGGCATGATCTTCGGGCAGAAGCAGAGCTACCAGGCCGGGTTCCGCTTTCAGCATCTATCGAACGCGAGCATCAAAGAGCCGAACCCTGGCATCAATTTTGAACAGATTTATCTGCAATACAATTTCTGATCAGAAAACACGAACGCATCGTTCTGAATATGCGAACAGGAAGTCGCGAGGTGTCGTCCACGTGCCGTCTCCTCGAGCGAAGCGGTGCCATTAATTGGTTTGGAAGATAAGTTGCGCTCTTTGCGCCATTCCGCCCCAAGCCTTCCTGCTGTTGGGCCGAGACGTGACACGCAGTTATCGCAGTCGGTCTGGCAATCGTTTTCTCATTGCTTATGCAAATCATGCTTTGTCGCACGAGTGAGAACGGTGAGCGTGGAACGAATGCGTCATTCTCTCTCTTTCACTCACCAGGCGTAAGAATTGGGGCGCGTTTTTTATTGTAGATTCGTGGTACCGTACACCTCTTTCTTCATGTCACGAAGAACATGTTCTCGGGGCGGGGTGAGATTCCCCACCGGCGGTAATCATCCAGCAATTGCCAAGGGATGTAGCCCGCGAGCGCTTATCGAATGATCGCTTGTTCGATAGGGTCAGCAGACTCGGTTAGATTCCGGGGCCGACGGTATAGTCCGGATGAAAGAGAACAGGATAGCTAGTTAGATTAGGCGTGCTCGCGCATTTGTGCGCATGTTCGCGCCTAGTTTTCATTCGCTGTCCTTCGCCCTGTTCACACTAACAGGCATAGGCTCATGAATAGCTCCAACCCTATCGAAGCAGACGTAGTCTCTTCTGCTGGTTCTCAGCGTCCCCGTATCGCATTTGTCCAGGCCTGCTGGCATCGAGACATCGTCGATCAATGCAAGGCCTCATTTGTCGAGTCGTTGGTCAAGAAGGGCTTTAATCTGGAAGACATTGAACTCTTTGAGGTGCCGGGCGCATTTGAAATCCCGCTCCACGCCAAGCGGTTGGCGCAAAGCGGGCGTTACGCGGGCATCGTCGCGGCAGGGCTTGTTGTCGACGGTGGTATCTATCGGCATGATTTCGTTGCGACGGCGGTTATTAACGGGCTGATGCAAGTGCAACTCGAAACGGGCACGCCGGTGTTCTCTGCGGTTCTGACGCCCCATCATTTCCACGGCGGCGTAGAACATATCAGCTTTTTTGCAGAACATTTTGTGGTCAAGGGCGCCGAGGCCGCGCATGCGTGCGCAGACACGGTGGTCAAACTGAGCGCCTTGCCAGTTTGACGTCGGTCAGTTGAAGAACACGCGATTTAAAGTGGCCCGGCGTTGGGCCACTTTCCCAAGGGCGAGGCTCGCACATCTCGCGAAATAATTTCGCGGTTGGCGCGGGTCTCGTCTAAAGCACGGCGAAATCAAGTACCGGTAAGACCTTGGAGGCTGATCTTCGACACTGTGTTGGCAGGTTGCTCACCGAGCTTCGTCAGTGTGCCGTTGGGTCCGATCGTGTATGACACGATTTTGTCGTCGCCGGCATAGTCCTGATATAGGTATTTGCCGTCCGGACTAATCCAAGAGTCGTTAGCGAATGCGGAAGCTTGACCTGCAACTGCCGTTTCTGTCGCAACCGCTGTGTTGACGAGTGTCAGCTTACCGGTAGTGTCGAGAGAGAAAAGCGACACCGCGCCACTACCGTTGCCAACGTAGGCAAACTTGTTGTCCGGCGTCAGAGCAATCCAGCACGGCGCTTGTTGGCCGGTGACAGCGATAGGTCCACTTAGCGTCGAAAAGCTTCCCGTTGAGGAAAGCGAATATGAACTGGCCGTGCCTCCGGCTGCCTCTGTGACGATGTAGGCGGCTGCCAGCGCGCCGGAACCGAATCGGCCACCGAACGGCCCGACCCCTGCTGACTTACTACTTACGGGCTGTCCCAGCGTTCCATCACTGTTGATCGGATAGGCGAGAAGCATGTTCAAAGGCGTGACAGGAGTGACGGTCTTCAGGAACCCATTGACGACAACAAACTTCCCGTCGGGGCTGACGGCGACTTGGGTTGGAAGGGCATCTTGCGCAGCGACGGTGTACTGGGCGAGTGATGTGAGTTTCCCATCGGACCCGACGCGATAGGCGCCAAGCTCCTGAGCACCCTGTTGATGGGTCACATAGAGCACGCCGTTCGAAAACGCCAGTGATGTTGGACGTACGCCTCCGGTCGGTGAGACCGCCAGCAGCGACAAGTCGCCTGAACTGGTGATTGAGAACGTGCTTACGGTATTGTCGCCCGCGTTGGCGACAAAGAGGCGTGTGCCATCGGGCGAGACGATGAGACTGTTGTTACTGGTCAAAGCGTCCGGCGCCACGATGTTGCCCATGAAGTAGTTGACGCCGTTTGTCCCTCTGCCTCCTGTCGCGACCGTTCCCTTCGGCGTAAGCGTGCCATCTGCGTTGCGCACGAAGCGCACAACCGTGTTCGATGAGTCGTTAGTTTGTGCAAACAGTTGGTGCACGGGTGCCGGATTGTCGTCGGAGCCGCCGCCGCACGCAGCAAGCATGGCGGTCATAGTTGCTGCCAGCAGAATATGTTGCTTCATTCCTCGTTACCTCTCGCAGTTGGAATTGTTGCTCATGACCGTTGTCTGAATTTGCCGGGCCATACGCTCTAGTTCGTCGACGAGCGCGAGATGGTTACAAAAGCGGACAAAAACTTTTCGATCAAAGCTGCGAGACTTGGCGGTCTAAAGCGTGGGAGTTAATCGCTTTGGATTTGATGCGAGTTCATGAAAATGAAAGGATAACGAGGAACACAGGAAGCCCCTGAGCTTTTCGCCAAATCGATGGAAGAGAGTAGGCGCCGATTTACAGAGCAACATCTGCGTTCTAGTCGTCCTCATCGAGATCATCGGCCCTTCGTTGATGAGCAATGGAGTGGCGAGCGTATTTGAGCAGCCCGTCGTATAACTCGAACGTAGGCTCCACGCGACTTAACGTGGCTAACATATTGATGCAATGCTTCTCTAGGCGAATATCCTCGGGAAACGGCTCGCCAGGGGTTCCCATTCGTCCTCCAGAGAGTGCAGCCATCGATATTGAGGTTCGGACGTTGTTCATGACGGGTTCACTGATCAGCTCGGCCGCATCGAGAAATCTCCGTATCAGCGTCGGAAACTCATAGATGATTGTGGGCTGGCTTTCGGCCAAGATGAATGCTGCAAGCGTCCCGTGGCTTGACGTTCCACCCGACGTCCATGCAAGAAGGGTTTCCAATACAGGCTCACTAAAGTCACCGCAGAGTCCGGAGATTGCTTCACCGACGAGTTGGAGGCTTCGCCCTTCAAACGCATTGCTTTGCGCCCAGTCTAAAAGGTCTCGGAGCAAATAAGGACCTGTTTCAATCTCCGATAATTCCAAGCCTTTGCCGTTGAAGTCCTTTTGAAGTGGAGTATAAGTCCAGTCGTTTCTGCGCAGAGCCTCGACAATTCTCGCCTTAACCATTTCAACGACACTTGAGGGCGACTGCTTCATCGATGAAAGCAGGAACTCTCGAATCCAATGATCGTCCAGATCGTCTAATGCGACCAGTTTCCTCAAGAGCTCGGGCCGCCTGATATTGACCTCCCCAGCGGGAATGAGCTTGTCGTCTGCCATCCACATGAACATGTCGTGTACAGCTCTGGCATCCACAAGGAAATCTACTAGGCAGACGAGCTCAAGCGCTAATGCTGGTGAACGCCCGGCTAGCTGGCGTAGCAGCCTTGAGGCACAAAACAATACCTGCGGGTCTGTCGTTGAGAAGATCCGCTTAAACAGGTTAATTTCAAAAAGCGTGTAAGGTCGAGTTGTCGAAAATGTCCCATAGGCTTCTGCAACTTTGGCTAGAGCTTCCGATGAATTTTCTCCGCTCGCGATGTAATCGTTTATGAGACTTGTATCACCGTTGGACAGGATTACCGACAATGCATGGCCTACGTATGGACTCAGGTGGCCAGCTCGACGCTCGAGGCTTCTTAACACCAGCTCGCCGGCAAGCTCGGGTTGGGAATCCATGAGCTGGTTTATGAACAGAAATGGCGCTCCATGTGCACCGCGAGTCACCTTCGAAATATCCAAGAGGCATTCATCCAATTCGTTGAGGAGGTCATGGGAGTTGGAGAAGGTCGCCCTTAACTCTTCAGCCAACAATCGCTTGTCACAGTGATGCTCCTCACGCTCGAGTGAACTATGGAGCTTCCATGTGTCCGTTCCCCAACCGTCAACGAGGGCTCTGGTCAAGCGTGTTCTCAAATCCCGGTTCAGCAGCGCCAAAATTGCATTTGCTTCCGATGACGTGTCTTTCCAACCATGAAAAGCGTGCCAGGCTACGGATTTTGCGACCTGCACGAGGACGACCGGGTCTAGATAGAATTCTTGTAGAGTGAGATAAAGCTCGTGCAGCAGCTTATAGTGAGCCTTTTGCCAAGCCTGATCAGACGTATCGCCGTGCATCGGACCGCGCAATGCCTGCGCCAAGGTTTGTGCTGCCAAAAAAGCTTTGCGGGACGACCTTTCTTGCAAGCAACTGAGCAGTGCGTCAGTTATCTCGTCGCGGATAGCTTGAACTTGACTCAGCGGAAGCTGGTAGCGCGTAAATGTGAAGGTCGCCTTTGCATAGTTGGTCGTTTCGATTTCAGTGCCTAGCGCCCCTTCCAAAACAGAGAATGGTGCGTGCTCAAAATTGAGAGACATAGGTCGCTCCAAAAGCGACAACGCGAATCTGACGACTTGTTGGACATACTCGAGGGGTTTGTTCAACTGCACTGTCGCCAACTCTTTCAGCACGCGTATCCCGTGACTCGTGTCTTGGTTTATAGGCCGAGAATCGTTTCGTCCCGCGATCCAAAGAAGGTGGCATGCTTCGCTCAAGTGGTTGTAGGTGTACGAGGCATTCCGAATCATATTGCATACGACAGCGGTGTTTCCGTGGCCTTCATCGATGAGCCTTTTTGCAAAGTCTAGAGCCAAGCGAGGTTGGTAATAAGCTACTGCCTCGACAGCTTCCGCGTGCGGGTTGTCATACTTCGTGCCCCATTGCAGTTTTGTCTTGAGACTGTTGAGCAATAAGCTGTCGTCAGTTCTGCCTTCGCGTAAGCGCCAGTCCAATCTGCCGAGATTGATGAACAAGTTCTTTAAGAGATGCGCGCAGGAGAGGTCGAAGACTTTCGAGACGTCCTGATTCGCTTCGCCGTTGGCTCCTAGGTAGTGCTCGCGTATGACTTCGTCTGCCAAGAGGTCAGGAGCAAGGCGATGTCGAGCGCCGCGCTTAAAAAGAACGCCTGCCTCGCTGAGAAGACGAATTAACCGGGTAGCATCTGCCTGTCCAACACCCTCGACCTGTGCGAGGATGTTAAGGAAACTGGGGTCGTCAGGGATAATGGGCTGAAGCAACGCGATGATTCGAAGCACAGCGCGAAGTCTTTGAACGTCCTGACCTCCTACTAGAGTGAGGGCAACTACGTCTTGAAGCCGAGAAAGCACGTGGGTCCGAAAATCTTCCGCGTTCCCAAGTAGCTGTAGAGAAATTTTGTCGCGAGCGACCAATTGTGCCGCCAGTACGGTCGCAAGTGGAGTGGTGTAAGTTGCACCAGCTATGTCAGACGCCGAAGTTGGAGGTGCACCGCACGCCGCGAGGATAGATTCTGCGAGGGCACGTGCCTGTTCGCGGGTCTGCTGCTGGACATCCACAAAGCGGACAAGTGGACCTGACAAGCTCACATCCGCAGCCTGGAGTCGAAGCGCTTCTCTTCCATAGGGGCGTAACGCTAGGAGCAAATGAGTATTGTTCTCGGGCACCGAAGCATGACGCAAAAGTGTTCCCAAATCCTCGCGCTCGTGTGCATCGTCAATGATAAGAATGGTTTTTCCACCATTGGAATCACGCAGGTTTTCCAAGTGGTGAGCTTTTATCTCCTCTGTCGGAGAAATACATCCAATCAGGAAGGAGGTTTCGTCAGCGAGTCTCTGCGTTATCTCGTACAGAATTCGGCTTTTTCCAGATCCGGCGGCACCGACAAGTCCAGTCACTAGGATTGAATCGTCGCGCAAGGAATCAAAAACTTCTTCAACCTCAGAGCCGTGTCCAATGAGCTCCCACGAATGATTAAAAAATCGGCCAGGGACTAAGAACGGCTTGAAGAAGGCTTCCGCCGTCTGTATTGGGCCGGCTTCTCGCTCTCCAAGCAGGTCGAGGCGTTGTCCGTTGAAATAGCGGTCAACTAGGTCCAAACGATCAAATGCGGACAACTGGTGAAATTTTCGCGTTATGTCCTCTCGATCCCACAACTCCCATTCGGAATGGAGAGCGATTGCATCTCGTGCCTTTGGGCTAGCAACGCTGGAGAGAAGCAAAACTTTGTGATCAGAAACGAACGTTTGCTGGGCAACAGCCGCGTGCACCTTTTGGGCACCGAATTCACTAACTCGCTTGCATTGGAATGTATGTATTCCAAAGGGGCCGGTGGCGACAAGATCAATTCCGTGCTGCTTGTGACCGGTACCGCCGTATCGACACACCTTGCCATCGCGAGTTCTGTACAGACCATCGAGCAGAGAGGCGCAGAAACTCTCAAAAGTCTCAGGCGTTAGAGCAGGGAGTGGAAGAGGCCGGTCAAGCGATGTCGAGGTCTCGAAGGAGACCTCTTGCGGCGCAGTTTGGTATCCCGCAGCGATCATGAGCTCACCATCTTTCGCCCCGAGCAGCTTTTCAAGCGCGCGGATGTCGCTCACGCGTGGGCGAGCAGCACCGCTCTCCCAACGGCTGACCGATTGTTGGGTCCTTCCTAATGCTGTGGCTAGCTCTTGCTGCTTGATGAAGCCAGCGCCGAGCCGCAAGCGTCCGAGTAATTCCCCAAAGTTGGCGTAGGCAAAATGTAATGAATTCATCTGAATAAAAATTCCCGAGTGCCACTTCTCACACACAGTTTACCGTGTATTATCATCGAAAAGCAGTCCGGCGTCACGCTCAAGCGTAGATGGGCCCGTAAAGCAAGACAAAGTCGCGCAAGTACTTCGTGTGCTATCGAGACTTAGTTTTCATTGGGTGCCGCTATAGCGTCACAAAATCGGGAATAGGGAGACTTATGGTTAACATTTTCTTCTCGTACAGCCACAAGGACGAAGTTGTCCGCAACGAGCTGGAGGCTCACTTGGCGTCTCTTCGACACCAAGGGCTCATCGAATCGTGGCATGACCGCCGAATCACTGCAGGCGACGAAGTCGACAACGCAATCTTCGAGAAACTTGAGTCTGCAAACATTATTTTGCTTCTAGTCAGTTCTGACTTCATCAACTCTTCCTATTGTTACTCGAAGGAAATGGAGCGGGCGATGGAACGGCACCGTGCTGGCACGGCTCGGGTCATTCCGATTATCGTGCGGCACTGCGATTGGATGCGTACACCTTTTGGCAAGTTGCTTGCTGCTCCTCGGGACGGTAAGCCCATATTGTCTTGGCCTGATCGCGACGAAGCGTTGGCCGACGTCGCTCGTCAGATTCGGGAAGCAGTGGAAGAGAAGTGGCTTCACTCGTTCGGACAGTTTTCCGAGATTTTTAAGTGGAACGTTTGGGGCGATTATGCTGCCGATTTGATCGCAGGCAGCGTGGCGAAGTATGCCTCATCCGGCGTCCGATCAGCCAAGCTGGAGTGGGGCCGTTTGCGGTTGTACAACTCGAAGTATTCGCCGATGGAACGTCGGGCATGGCCAACCGACTCATAGGCTCGCAAGTAGACTTCCTCATATTTGATGCTGCGCCACAGCCGTTCGACGAACACGTTGTCGCGCCAGGCACCCTTGCCGTCCATCGAAAGACGGATGTTGCGACTGAGCACCGCCTCGGTGAACGCGCCTGCGGTGAACTGGCTGCCTTGATCGGTGTTCACTATCTCGGGCTGCCCGTAACGGCTGAATGCTTCTTCCAACGCATCAACGGCATGCACCGCTTCCAGCGTGATGGCGACCCGGTGAGCGAGTACCTTGCGGCTGGCCCAGTCCACCACCGCCGTCAGGTACACGAAGCCACGCGCCATTGGAATGTAAGTCGTGTCGAGCGCCCAGACCTGATTGGCCCGATCGATCTTCATGCCACGCAACAGATACGGCCAGACCTTGTGCTGCGTGTTGCGTCGGCTCGTGTTCGGCTTGCAATACAGCGCCTCGACGCCCATACGTGTCATCAGCGTGCGCACATGGCGGCGGCCAACCTCATGGCCCTCCCGGCGCAGCAGGCGTACCAGCATCCGTGCTCCTGCAAAGGGAAATTCCAGATGCAGTTCGTCGATGCGGCGCATCAACAACAAGTCGGTTTCGCTCACCGGCTGCGCCCGGTAGTACGCGCTCGATCTCGCCATACCGACAAGCCGGACCTGCTGCGACACCGGCAATGCATGGTCACGGTCGATCATCGCGCGGCGCTCAGCAATCCCGCCTTGTTGAGCGCGCCGCTTAAAAAATCATTTTCCAGCGTGAGTTGGCCAATCTTGGCGTGCAACTTCGTTACGTCTATCGGCGACTCGTTCGACACCGTACCCGCCGAGCCGAACACATCAGCCGCACGCTCTTGCAACTGCCGCTTCCACTCTGTGATCTGGTTCGGATGCACATCGAACTGCTGCGCCAGTTCGGCCAACGTGCGTTCGCCCTTGACTGCCGCCAGGGCCACTTTTGCTTTGAACGCCGCTGAGTGCGTGCGTCGGGTTCTCTTGGTCATTTCCTTGTTTCCTTTGCCAGTATTATCGCTGGCTCAGGCCCCCTACGCTCCACTTATCCGGCTGTCTGAATCTGCGCGGCCACTTCTAAGCGCTTGGAGGCACCGGTACGAATACTTTTTCAACGTCAGTCACGACCCCGACAAAGCTAGCATCTGACCTTCCGCGATCAAGCAATCTGCGGCTACCAGAGGAGTTCACGGAGAAGGATTTCGACGATTTCATCCGTACTACCTTCAGCTACATTTGCCGATTTTTTCAAGGCTCCGTTGAAGCTGTCGGTGAGCGTAATCCTGGCGTCACGGGGACGTTCGAACAAATTGACTCCAGGCGGATGATTACAATCCTTTATCGCGGCGGTAAGAAAATCGCTGAAGGTTCTGTTCGTCTGGGTTCGATGGGCCGGACCGGTGGGATTGCGTTTTCGCCCGATGCGTCAGCTTCGGAGAACTCTTTCAATGAGATGTTGACGCCGCATGCAGGCGAGCATTCGCTATATTTTCAAGCCATGGGTATGTCGTACGGTAGTACCCGGGACAAGCATCTTTCGCAAGAGGGTGCTGCGGAGTTTCTTTGGGAACTATTGATCGCTCAAGCACGGCGATGATAGGTTAGTCAGGCGTTACAGGGCGCTGATCCGCTTCCCGGAAAACAAGGTCGCAATTGTGAATGCTTGTGCGCGTTGAAAATTCCGGTCAAGCACCTTGACGATCATCAGATGTCGGGACCACTGGTGAGGCGCCGAAAGGCGTAAAACGTCGCGTTCTCCCCACCTTATCGCGGAGACAGTCCTGATTCGCTGTTTTCCGCATTCTCACCGGACTTCACATAGCCCATGTCTGTATTGCCTGCAACGCAAGAAGAATTCGTTCGCGAGATGGAACGAATTGATGCTCGGTTGCGAGAGGCCCAGGTCGCGATACATGCGCGCTCGTTCACCGCAGTCTTTGAGTATGCGAAGACCTTCGGACTATCGATCCCACTGGATTTGCCGGCACGTCCTGGCCGAGATGGCGTGTATGTTGGAGTTGACGCCGCTGCACACATCAAAAGTTGGTACGACGAGCGATACGGAGCTCGGCAAAATATTCTTATGGGACTAGGCTCAACGATGCTTGTTTTGAAGGGAGATCCTTGGGAACTTCGCTTGCCTCGGATCTTCGGTGAGATCCGGTGCGTCGTCGAGCGAGATCTGACTCAATACGAGAACAATCAGTCGATGAGGGCTGGCGGGCCGCCTCCGACTATGAATATTCTTTCTTTGATTAGTGACTTGCCTGCAGGCTTGGCCGCAAAGCTCACGGCGAGCGAGTGTGACATGATAGGGAAGACCTTTCGAAGAACACTGAACTGCATGCAAGCGATCGAATCGATGTCGCAAAATGCGTATGTGCCTGAGGCCCTTTCGGACATTCACGCAGCGGTCAAACACGTTTTTTCGGTCCCCCCGCACTATGGACAGTCGAAATGGTCGTCCGCACAGGCAGCGGAAAAAATACTCAAATCTTTTTTAAAGATGAAGCTGATCGACTTTCCGCGCAACCACAACATTCGGACGCTAGCGGGGCTTGCAGAAACTGGCGGTATGCGGCCGCTTGAAGAACTCGCTATCAGGTGTTTGCAAACACCTGCAGACGTACGCTACGGTGAAACGTCGGTTTCTCTCGAAGAAGCCGTTGAAGCCCATTACGGGTCTTTGCTTCTCGGCCAGCGGATTTTCGAAGCCATGATTGACGTCTGAAATGCACCATCGCCTTGAAATATCCATTGATGGATGCACGACATATCGCAAGATGTTCGCCGACGACAGAAGTTCATCGCGCAACTTTGCTCTCTTGTCAGTCAACATCGGGTGAGTTTTAACATGGGACTGTCACAAAAATACAGACGCCTGCTTATTTGCAGATGCCGTCGTTTGGACACAGGCGACTTGCAAGCCGTTATTATGGAACATGACTGGCTCGACCGCTCTGACGAGGAGTCAATTCGGTGACGTTTTCTAATGATGCTAATTTGAAGCAACACGCGGGCTGCAAAATCATTAGGGCCCACACACCGCCGTATAAATCTAACGGGATTGCCTTAGCGTGCGCGCTTCAGACGGCGGTGTGGTTGGTTCGAAAGAAAGAAAAACCTATCATTGTGCTGTGGATGGGCAATGACCTGCCGGCGCGCGATGTTCTCGAAAGCGCGATGTCAGTCGACTTGGTTGACCATTTGCTTGGAGAAGGGCACTGCGCCGCGGATGGTGTCCAGTTCAACTTGATCGACACGACGAAACTTGTCACATACGAGCATGAGACCATCGTCGCGCTCGGTACGAGTGTGCTCGAGCTTGAGGCGTCTCAAGTACTAGATACAGCTGGCGCGTTGATTTTCGTGCCCCTTGGAGAACGCGATCTTAAAGCTTATATGCGCTTGGCGCCGGACTCGAACCGGATAAGTTGGAAGGAGGAAGAGCAGTCGCGAGAATTAGGTTTTGCTCGTACATCGGTGTTGCAGCAAAAGCTATCTTGGTACAGACAGTTTTATAAAGTCGTCGCGTCCGATACGTTTGGAGGAGAAAACTCGAGCCGATATGTGCCGCACGATGGCACAGGGAGATGCCGCTATTGTGGCAATTCGCCGCCGGATGCTACGTTCCGTTGGAAGTCTCACGCATTTCCAGAACAGATCGGGAACAAGATGCTTGTCGACCTGGCGGAGTGCGATGCGTGTAATCGCCATTTTGGAGACATGCTTGACGACGACTTTGCGAAGTGGACGCAGCCTTGGCGCTCAGTCTTTCGCGTAGCAGGGCGCAAAGGTATTCCGACATCCAAGTCAGGTGACGGAAAGATGCGTGTTCAAGCGGACGATGTGACTCATCTGAAGCTGTATGTTTCGTCGATCGGCGAAAGTGGCCTCATCGAGTCTGGTGAAAATCGCATCCATTTGAGGGTAGAGCGTCAGGCGTACGTTCCTATGGCGGCCTATAAATGCATTGTCAAGATGGCGCTGGCCGTGATGCCCGCGGACTACGCGTCTGAATGTGAGCATCTTAAAAAGTGGATTCTCGAAAAAAGCCATACGTTTGAAAGTTATAAGTTCAAGCCCCTGTCCGTGTGGCTACAGTTTGTTCCAGTACAAACCTTAAATGGGTCAATTACATACGCCGTGCTTCGCAGAACAGATTCTGCGAGCAGAGTTCCGTATTTGATATTCGTGCTTCAATTTTCCCACCTCCATCTGCAGATCGCGTTGCCGATGCACGAACAGGATAAGGCTCTCTGCGATGGGAAACTCTTTGAGATCATGCCATTCCCTCATATTGGGGGCTTAGCTGAGGTCGAGGCAAAGTTCGGCCGGAGCGAAGTGCGAACTGTAGACCTCAGCGGAGTCGAGCGAGTGAAAGGCGAGATCGAAACGATTCCATTCAAGTACGAACAGCGGGTTGAACTGCCAAATAACAGTAAGCGGCTCGGGCCGACCGTTTCCCCATGCTGACTTTTTCAAAGCATGATGAGCGCGTTTAGATAACGGAGCCAG
>FCOH02000021.1 GCA_001544595.2 Caballeronia peredens
CGTGAAACGACTCCACGCCGATGATAGTGCGGATCTCCCGTGTGAAAGTAGGTAATCGTCAGGCTCCTCATGCCTCAGCGCTAAAACCCCACCCCACAAAGGTGGGGTTTTTGCGTTTCTGCTCTCGCCTATAGGTGAGAGCCTCGATTGAATTGGGTCGTAAGAAACGCTTGACAACGGCGTGTTGTTGCCCCATAATCGATAGTTCTCTGCGGAGGGGTGCCCGAGTGGCTAAAGGGGGCAGACTGTAAATCTGTTGGCTTACGCCTACGTTGGTTCGAATCCAACCTCCTCCACCAGAATTTAAGCGGTAAGGGAATCCAACCCTCGCGGGTGTAGCTCAATGGTAGAGCAGAAGCCTTCCAAGCTTATGACGAGGGTTCGATTCCCTTCACCCGCTCCAGTGTCGGTTAGTTAGTGCCCATGTGGCTCAGTGGTAGAGCACTCCCTTGGTAAGGGAGAGGTCGGCAGTTCGATCCTGCCCATGGGCACCAGCAGTATTAGTCTAGTAAGTTGCGCGCGGCGCAAGGTGCGAAAATCCTGTTAGGAGTCGAAAATGGCCAAAGGTAAATTCGAGCGGACCAAGCCGCACGTGAACGTGGGCACGATCGGTCACGTTGACCACGGCAAGACCACGCTGACGGCAGCGATCACGACGGTGCTGACCAAGAAGTTCGGCGGCGAAGCGAAGGCATACGACCAGATCGATGCGGCGCCGGAAGAAAAGGCGCGTGGTATTACCATCAACACCGCGCACGTCGAGTACGAAACGGCTAACCGCCACTACGCACACGTCGATTGCCCGGGCCACGCTGACTATGTGAAGAACATGATCACGGGTGCCGCGCAGATGGACGGCGCAATCCTGGTGTGCTCGGCCGCTGACGGCCCGATGCCGCAAACGCGTGAGCACATCCTGCTGGCGCGTCAGGTCGGCGTGCCTTACATCATCGTGTTCCTGAACAAGTGCGACATGGTGGACGACGCCGAACTGCTCGAACTCGTCGAAATGGAGGTGCGCGAGCTTCTCTCGAAGTACGACTTCCCGGGCGACGACACCCCGATCATCAAGGGTTCGGCCAAGCTGGCGCTGGAAGGCGACACGGGTGAGCTGGGCGAAGTGGCGATCATGAACCTGGCCGACGCGCTGGACACGTACATTCCGACGCCGGAGCGTGCAGTGGATGGCTCGTTCCTGATGCCGGTGGAAGACGTGTTCTCGATCTCGGGTCGTGGCACGGTGGTGACGGGTCGTATCGAGCGCGGTGTGGTGAAGGTCGGCGAAGAAATCGAAATCGTCGGTATCAAGACGACGGTGAAGACGACCTGCACGGGCGTGGAAATGTTCCGCAAGCTGCTCGACCAAGGTCAAGCGGGCGACAACGTCGGTATCCTGCTGCGCGGCACGAAGCGTGAAGACGTGGAGCGTGGCCAGGTTCTGGCCAAGCCGGGTTCGATCACGCCGCACACGCACTTCACGGCTGAAGTGTACGTGCTGAGCAAGGACGAAGGCGGCCGTCACACGCCTTTCTTCAACAACTACCGTCCGCAGTTCTACTTCCGTACGACGGACGTGACGGGCTCGATCGAGCTGCCGAAGGACAAGGAAATGGTGATGCCGGGCGACAACGTGTCGATCACGGTCAAGCTGATCGCCCCGATCGCCATGGAAGAAGGTCTGCGTTTCGCTATCCGTGAAGGCGGTCGTACCGTCGGCGCTGGTGTCGTCGCGAAGATTATCGAGTAAGAGCCAGATATCTCTCGGTAGTCTGTAGTTTTCGGGGTCGGCGAAACCGTCGGCCCCAAATGGTTTAGGGGTATAGCTCAACTGGCAGAGCGTCGGTCTCCAAAACCGAAGGTTGGGGGTTCGATTCCCTCTGCCCCTGCCAAATTCTTGCGCCCTGTGGCGCTGTGTTTAAGGTGTTATGGCGAATCCTTCCGTCGAAACTGTAAATACCTCCGGCGACAAGCTGATGTTGGTGGCGGGCGTATTGTTGGTCTTGGCCGGATTCGTGGGTTTTTTCTGGCTCTCTGGCCAAGAGTGGTACGTCCGCGGCGCGGCACTTGTTGTTGGTGTCATCGCGGGTGTCGCAGTCGGTCTTATCTCTGCGCCGGGCAAGGGATTCATCGCCTTCGCCAAAGACTCGTACAAGGAAGTCCGCAAGGTCGTATGGCCGACTCGCAAAGAGGCCACGCAAACGACTCTGGTGGTCTTCGCATTTGTTCTGATCATGGCCATTTTCCTTTGGCTTGGCGACAAGTCGATCGAATGGGTGATCTTCTCCGCGATTCTGGGCTGGAAATGATATGAGCGATACTCCGACATCCCCGAGCGGAAAACGTTGGTATGTGGTGCACGCCTACTCCGGTATGGAGAAGAGCGTGCAACGTGCGCTTCAGGAGCGCATTGAACGCGCAGGCATGCAGGATCAGTTCGGTCAGATTCTCGTTCCGACCGAAGAAGTGGTTGAAGTCAAGGGTGGTCACAAGTCGGTCACCGAGCGTCGTTTCTTCCCGGGTTACGTCCTGGTCGAAATGGAAATGACGGACGAAACGTGGCACCTGGTGAAGAACACGGCCAAGGTTACGGGCTTCGTCGGCGGTGCGCGCAATCGTCCGAGCCCCATCTCGCCGCGTGAAGTCGAAAAGATCATGTCGCAGATGCAGGAAGGCGTCGAGAAGCCGCGGCCGAAGACGCTCTTCGAAGTTGGCGAGATGGTTCGGGTGAAGGAAGGTCCTTTCACCGACTTCAACGGCAACGTCGAGGAAGTGAACTACGAGAAGTCGAGGGTTCGCGTCTCCGTCACGATCTTTGGGCGTTCAACGCCGGTCGAACTCGAGTTCGGCCAGGTCGAAAAGACCTAACCAAAAACATCGCGCGTGGCGTTTTCGCCATCGCGCGATTCGCGCTTACAGTCCGCGTAATGGCTGTTGAGGAGCGTCAGTAGGCTTTGTGTCGAAAGCGCGTTATCACTCACCGAACGCTCACGCGTTCAGCAGAGGTTTTCAACATGGCAAAGAAAATTGTCGGCTTTATCAAACTGCAGATTCCTGCAGGTAAAGCCAACCCGTCGCCGCCGGTCGGTCCGGCACTGGGCCAGCGCGGCCTGAACATCATGGAGTTCTGCAAGGCGTTCAACGCGCAGACTCAAGGTATGGAGCCGGGTCTGCCGGTGCCGGTCGTCATCACGGCATTCGCGGACAAGAGCTTCACCTTCATCATGAAGACGCCGCCGGCTACCGTTCTGATCAAGAAGGCAGCCAAGATCGACAAGGGTTCGGCGAAGCCGCACACCGACAAGGTCGGCAACATCACCCGCGCTCAAGCGGAAGAAATCGCGAAGACCAAGATGCCGGATCTTACGGCAGCTGATCTGGACGCAGCCGTGCGTACGATCGCCGGCAGCGCCCGTTCGATGGGCATCACTGTGGAGGGCGTGTAAATGGCTAAGCTTTCGAAGCGCCTTCAGGCATTCGCGACCAAGGTTGATCGTCAGAAGCTGTACGCGATCGATGACGCACTGGCTCTCGTGAAGGAATGCGCGAGCGCCAAGTTCGACGAGTCGATCGACGTCGCCGTTCAACTCGGCATCGATGCGAAGAAGTCGGACCAGGTCGTTCGTGGTTCCGTCGTGCTGCCCGCCGGTACCGGCAAGTCGGTTCGCGTGGCCGTGTTCGCGCAAGGCGACAAGGCCGAGCAAGCTCGCGCCGCAGGTGCGGACGTGGTCGGCATGGAAGACCTGGCCGAGCAAGTCAAGGCTGGCAATCTGAACTTCGACGTCGTGATCGCTTCGCCGGACACGATGCGCGTGGTCGGTACGCTGGGTCAGATCCTCGGCCCGCGCGGCCTGATGCCGAACCCGAAGGTCGGCACCGTCACGCCGGACGTCGCGCAGGCTGTTCGCAACGCGAAGGCCGGTCAGGTGCAGTTCCGTGTCGACAAGGCCGGTATCATCCACGGCACGATCGGCCGCGCTTCGTTCGAACCGGCATCGCTGCGTCAGAACCTGGCTGCGCTGATCGAAGCGCTGCAAAAGGCGAAGCCGGCGACGAGCAAGGGCGTGTACCTGCGCAAGGTCGCGCTTTCGAGCACGATGGGTGTCGGCGTTCGCGTGGATCAAGCCACGCTGGCGCAACAGTAAGAATTTCGAGCGCGGTCGGAAGGCCGCGCTTAAAAAGGGCTTTGGGCGGTCGCAAGATTGCGGTTTCGATCGAGCGACCGGTTGTCAAAGACCGTTGGTGGTGAGGCAGCAGGCAGGCTTCACCTTAATTCAAGCCAACGCAGATGGCGAACCCGAAACAGTTTTGCAGTGGTTGAAGTTGATTGTCGTGCGCCGTGAGGCTCACACCAATCGATCGAAATACTCCTAACAGTCGGACGCCGTTGTCGAACGTGGTGCATGAGGGTTGGTAACCCGAGTGCATCGAATCTGGAGGTTTAACCGTGCCACTGAACAAAGAAGATAAGCAGGCAGTCGTCGCTGAAGTCGCCGCGCAAGTCGCGAAGGCTCAGACGATGGTGCTCGCTGAGTATCGTGGGATCACGGTTGGCGATCTGACCAAGCTGCGCGCGAAAGCGCGTGAGCAACAGGTGTATCTGCGCGTGTTGAAGAACACGCTGGCGCGTCGCGCTGTGGAAGGTACCCCGTTCGCTCCGCTGGCTGAGCAGATGACCGGTCCTCTGATCTACGGCATCTCGGAAGATGCCATTGCTGCAGCCAAAGTCGTCAACGACTTCGGTAAGGGCAATGACAAGTTGATCATCAAGGCTGGTTCCTACGAAGGCAAGGTGATGGACAAGGCAGGCGTGCAAGCGCTGGCCAACATCCCGAGCCGCGAAGAACTGCTCTCCAAGCTGTTGTTCGTCATGCAAGCACCTGTTTCCGGCTTCGCGCGTGCTCTGGCCGCGCTGGCAGAAAAGAAACAAGGCGAAGCTGCATAACGCACGCACTTGGGCGCCAGTCGCTCAGTTAGGTATTAGCTAGATCGCTAGCTCGATCCGAATTCAATCTAGGAGTATTTCAAATGGCAATCGCAAAAGAAGACATCCTCGAAGCCGTGGGCTCGATGTCGGTTCTCGAACTGAACGAGCTGGTCAAGGCGTTCGAAGAGAAGTTTGGCGTGTCGGCTGCTGCTGTCGCAGTTGCTGGCCCCGCAGGCGGCGGCGCTGCTGCTGCTGCTGAAGAGCAAACCGAGTTCACCGTGAACCTGGTCGAAGTGGGCGCAAACAAGGTTTCCGTGATTAAGGCTGTTCGTGAACTGACGGGTCTCGGCCTGAAGGAAGCGAAGGACCTGGTCGACGGTGCACCGAAGCCCGTCAAGGAAGCGGTGCCGAAGGCTGCTGCTGAAGAAGCGAAGAAGAAGCTGGAAGAAGCAGGCGCGAAGGCTGAAATCAAGTAAGTTTCATTGCGCCGTGCGAAGGCTGGCGGTTTTCCACCGCCGGCCTTTTTGTGCTTTGTGGGGACGCAGTTTTTATGCTTTTCAGCGAGCATAAATGTCCTCGCAGAAGCCAAAGAGAACGATCGGATCGGCAGAATTTTCCGGTAGTTCTCTTTGTCTTCTGAAGCGACTGCAGAAGGCAAGTTTGGTCGGGTAGCGGGAAACACAGGCATCCGCTGCCGTCAGCCAGCGGTTGGTAGCGGCCAACCACCAAGCTTCTAGATTCGCGCGTCCTCCCCGGACATGTGCGCGAGTCTCAGTCGGTGAACACCGGGCCGTGACGTCGAGGTATCCCGCCTCGCCAACGCCCGCCGTGATTCGGAGATCGTATGCAATATTCCTTCACCGAGAAGAAGCGTATTCGCAAGAGTTTCGCGAAGCGCCCCATCGTTCACCAAGTTCCCTTTTTGCTGGCGACCCAGCTTGAATCATTCCAGACGTTTCTGCAAGCAGACGTCTCGTCGTCGCAGCGCAAGTCGGAAGGCCTGCAGGCTGCATTTACATCGGTTTTTCCGATCGTTTCGCACAACGGTTTCGCGCGGCTCGAATTCGTCAGCTACATGCTGTCGCCGCCCGCGTTCAACATCAAGGAATGTCAGCAGCGCGGCCTGACGTACTGCTCGGCCCTGCGCGCGAAAGTGCGTCTGGTTCTGCTCGACAAGGAGTCGCCGAGCAAGCCGGTGGTCAAGGAAGTCAAGGAACAGGAAGTGTACATGGGCGAAATTCCGCTCATGACGCCGACGGGTTCGTTCGTCATCAACGGTACCGAGCGCGTGATCGTGTCGCAGCTCCACCGTTCGCCTGGCGTGTTCTTCGAGCACGACAAGGGCAAGACGCATAGCTCGGGCAAGCTACTGTTCTCGGCACGGATCATTCCTTACCGCGGCTCGTGGCTCGACTTCGAGTTCGATCCGAAGGACGTGCTGTACTTCCGCGTCGACCGTCGCCGCAAGATGCCGGTCACGATCCTGCTGAAGGCCATCGGTCTGACGCCGGAACAGATCCTCGCGAACTTCTTTGTCTTCGACAACTTCCAGTTGATGAGCGAAGGCGCGCAAATGGAATTCGTTCCCGAGCGCCTGCGCGGCGAAGTCGCGCGCTTCGACATCCAGGATCGCGAAGGCAACGTCATCGTCACGAAGGACAAGCGGATCAACGCGAAGCACATCCGCGACCTCGAAAACGCCAAGACGAAGTTCATCTCGGTGCCCGAGGAGTATCTGCTCGGCCGCGTGCTGGCGAAGAACGTGATCGATCCGGAAACGGGCGAAGTGATCGCGAACGCCAACGACGAAATCACCGAAAGCGTTCTCGAAAAGCTGCGCGAGGCGAAGGTCAAGGACATCCAGACGCTCTACACGAACGACCTGGACCAGGGCCCGTATATCTCGTCGACGCTGCGTATCGACGAAACCGCCGACAAGATGGCCGCGCGCATCGCGATCTATCGCATGATGCGTCCGGGCGAGCCGCCGACCGAAGAAGCGGTCGAGGCGCTGTTCAACCGTCTGTTCTACAGCGAAGACGCGTACGACCTGTCGAAGGTCGGCCGCATGAAGTTCAATCGCCGCGTCGGCCGTGACGAAATCGTCGGCCCGATGACGCTGCAGGACGACGACATCCTCGCGACGATCAAGATTCTCGTCGAGCTGCGCAACGGCAAGGGCGAAGTGGACGATATCGACCACTTGGGCAATCGTCGCGTGCGTTGCGTCGGCGAACTCGCGGAGAACCAGTTCCGCGCGGGTCTCGTGCGTGTCGAACGTGCAGTGAAGGAACGCCTCGGCCAGGCCGAAAGCGAAAACCTGATGCCGCACGACCTGATCAACTCGAAGCCGATTTCGTCGGCGATTCGCGAGTTCTTCGGTTCGTCGCAGTTGTCGCAGTTCATGGACCAGACCAACCCGCTGTCGGAAATCACGCACAAGCGCCGCGTTTCCGCACTGGGACCGGGCGGTTTGACGCGCGAGCGCGCGGGCTTCGAAGTCCGCGACGTGCATCCGACGCACTATGGCCGCGTGTGCCCGATTGAAACGCCGGAAGGTCCGAACATCGGTCTGATCAACTCGCTGGCTCTGTACGCGCACCTGAACGAATACGGCTTCCTCGAAACGCCGTATCGCAAGGTGACGGACAGCAAGGTCACGGACCAGATCGACTATCTGTCGGCGATCGAAGAAGGCCGTTACGTGATCGCTCAGGCGAACGCGGCTGTGGCTGAAGACGGCACGCTGACCGACGAACTCGTGTCGTCGCGTGAAGCGGGCGAAACGCTGATGGTCACGCCGGACCGCATTCAGTACATGGACGTTGCGCCGTCGCAGATCGTGTCGGTGGCAGCATCGCTGATTCCGTTCCTCGAGCACGACGACGCGAACCGCGCGTTGATGGGCTCGAACATGCAGCGTCAGGCCGTGCCGTGTCTGCGTCCGGAGAAGCCGGTCGTCGGTACGGGCATCGAGCGTACGGTGGCAGTCGACTCGGGCACGACCGTGCAGGCGCTGCGCGGCGGTGTGGTCGATTACGTCGATGCAGGCCGTATCGTGATTCGTGTGAACGACGACGAAGCCGTGGCCGGCGATGTCGGCGTGGACATCTACAACCTGATCAAGTACACGCGTTCGAACCAGAACACGAACATCAACCAGCGTCCGATCGCGAAGGTCGGCGACAAGGTCTCGCGCGGCGACGTGCTGGCCGACGGCGCCTCGACGGATCTGGGCGAGCTCGCGCTCGGCCAGAACATGCTGGTCGCGTTCATGCCGTGGAACGGCTACAACTTCGAAGACTCGATCCTGATCTCGGAAAAGGTTGTTGCGGACGATCGCTATACGTCGATCCACATCGAAGAACTGAACGTCGTTGCTCGCGACACGAAGCTCGGACCGGAAGAAATCACGCGCGACATTTCGAACCTCGCGGAAGTGCAGCTTGGCCGTCTCGACGAGTCGGGCATCGTGTATATCGGCGCGGAAGTCGAAGCGGGCGACGTGCTGGTCGGCAAGGTCACGCCGAAGGGCGAAACCCAGCTGACGCCGGAAGAAAAGCTGCTGCGCGCGATCTTCGGTGAGAAGGCGTCCGACGTGAAGGATACGTCGCTGCGCGTGCCCTCGGGCATGAGCGGCACGGTGATCGACGTGCAGGTGTTCACGCGCGAAGGCATCACGCGTGACAAGCGCGCGCAACAGATCATCGACGACGAACTGAAGCGCTATCGCCTCGACCTGAACGACCAGCTGCGTATCGTGGAAGGCGACGCGTTCCAGCGTCTCGCGCGCATGCTGAACGGCAAGGTCGCGAACGGCGGTCCGAAGAAGCTCGCGAAGGGCACGAAGATCGACCTCGCGTACCTCGAAGATCTCGACCACTACCACTGGTTCGACATCCGCCTCGCGGACGAAGAAGCTGCGGCACAGCTGGAAGCGATCAAGGACTCGATCGAGCAGAAGCGTCACCAGTTCGACCTCGCGTTCGAAGAGAAGCGCAAGAAGCTCACGCAAGGCGACGAACTGCCGCCGGGCGTGCTGAAGATGGTCAAGGTGTACCTCGCCGTGAAGCGTCGTCTGCAGCCTGGCGACAAGATGGCGGGCCGCCACGGTAACAAGGGTGTCGTGTCGAAGATCGTCCCGATCGAAGACATGCCGTACATGGCCGATGGCCGTCCGGCAGACGTCGTGCTCAACCCGCTCGGCGTGCCGTCGCGGATGAACGTCGGTCAGATTCTCGAAGTGCATCTGGGCTGGGCCGCGAAGGGTCTGGGCTGGCGTATCGGCGAGATGCTGGAGCGTCAGACGAAGATCGAGGAATTGCGCCAGTTCCTGACGAAGATCTACAACGAGTCGGGCCGCAAGGAAGAGCTGGAAAGCTTCTCCGATGACGAAATCTTCGAACTCGCGAAGAACCTGCGTGAAGGCGTGCCGTTCGCAACGCCGGTGTTCGATGGCGCGACCGAAGAGGAAATGGGGCGTGCGCTCGATCTGGCGTATCCGGACGACATCGCCACGAACCTCGGCATGAACTCGTCGAAGAATCAGGTTCAGCTGCACGATGGTCGCACCGGCGAGCCGTTTGAGCGGAAGGTCACGGTCGGCTACATGCACTACCTGAAGCTGCACCACTTGGTCGACGACAAGATGCACGCGCGTTCGACCGGTCCGTACTCGCTCGTCACGCAGCAGCCGCTGGGTGGTAAGGCGCAGTTCGGTGGCCAGCGTTTCGGTGAAATGGAAGTGTGGGCGCTCGAGGCGTATGGCGCATCGTATGTGCTGCAAGAAATGCTGACGGTCAAGTCGGACGACGTGACGGGCCGGACCAAGGTTTATGAGAACCTGGTCAAGGGCGATCACGTGATCGACGCGGGCATGCCGGAATCCTTCAACGTGTTGGTGAAGGAAATCCGCTCGCTCGGTATCGACATCGATCTGGACCGCAACTAATCGGACTACGGAGAGAAAGCAATGAAAGCTCTGCTCGATCTATTCAAGCAAGTCCAACAAGAAGAAGTTTTTGATGCGATCAAGATCGGCCTCGCGTCGCCCGACAAGATTCGTTCTTGGTCATTCGGCGAAGTGAAGAAGCCGGAGACCATCAACTACCGCACGTTCAAGCCGGAGCGGGATGGTCTGTTCTGCGCGAAGATTTTTGGTCCGATCAAGGACTACGAATGCCTGTGCGGCAAGTACAAGCGCCTGAAGCATCGCGGCGTGATCTGCGAGAAGTGCGGCGTCGAAGTGACGCTTGCCAAGGTGCGTCGCGAACGGATGGGCCACATCGAACTGGCCTCGCCGGTTGCGCACATCTGGTTCCTGAAGTCGCTGCCGTCGCGTCTGGGCATGGTGCTCGACATGACGCTGCGCGACATCGAACGCGTGCTGTACTTCGAAGCATACGTGGTGATCGATCCGGGCATGACGCCGCTGAAAGCGCGGCAGATCATGACCGAAGAGGATTACTACAACAAGGTCGAAGAGTACGGTGACGAATTCCGCGCCGAGATGGGCGCGGAAGGCGTGCGTGAGCTGCTGCGCGCGATCAACATCGACGAACAGGTCGAAACGCTGCGCACGGAACTGAAGAACACCGGTTCCGAAGCGAAGATCAAGAAGTACGCGAAGCGCCTGAAAGTGCTCGAGGCATTCCAGCGTTCGGGCATCAAGCCCGACTGGATGGTGCTCGAAGTGCTGCCGGTGCTGCCGCCGGAACTGCGTCCGCTGGTGCCGCTCGACGGCGGCCGTTTCGCAACTTCTGACCTGAACGACCTGTATCGCCGCGTGATCAACCGGAACAACCGGTTGAAGCGTCTGCTCGAACTGAAGGCGCCTGAAATCATCGTCCGCAACGAAAAGCGGATGCTGCAGGAAGCCGTCGATTCGCTGCTCGACAACGGCCGTCGCGGCAAGGCGATGACCGGCGCGAACAAGCGTCCGCTGAAGTCGCTCGCCGACATGATCAAGGGCAAGGGCGGTCGTTTCCGTCAGAACTTGCTCGGTAAGCGTGTCGACTATTCGGGCCGTTCGGTGATCGTGGTCGGTCCGACGCTCAAGCTGCATCAGTGCGGTCTGCCGAAGCTGATGGCGCTCGAACTGTTCAAGCCTTTCATCTTCAACAAGCTGGAAGTGATGGGCGTCGCGACGACCATCAAGGCTGCGAAGAAGGAAGTCGAGAACCAGACGCCGGTGGTGTGGGACATTCTCGAAGAAGTCATTCGCGAACATCCGGTCATGCTGAACCGCGCGCCTACGCTTCACCGTCTCGGCATTCAGGCTTTCGAGCCCGTGCTGATCGAAGGCAAGGCGATTCAGCTGCACCCGCTCGTCTGCGCGGCATTCAACGCCGACTTCGACGGTGACCAGATGGCCGTTCACGTGCCGCTGTCGCTCGAAGCGCAGATGGAAGCGCGCACGCTGATGCTGGCGTCGAACAACGTCCTGTTCCCGGCCAACGGCGATCCGTCGATCGTGCCGTCGCAGGATATCGTGCTGGGCCTGTACTACGCATCGCGTGAAGCGGTGAACGGCAAGGGCGAAGGCATGACGTTCACGGGCGTGTCGGAAGTGATCCGCGCGTACGAGAACAAGGAAGTCGAGCTGGCTTCGCGCGTCAACGTGCGTATCACCGAAATGGTGGCGAACGAGGACAAGAGCGAAGGCGCGCCGGCGTTCGTGCCGAAGATCACGCTGTATCCGACCACGGTCGGCCGCTCGATCCTGTCGGAGATTCTGCCGCCGGGTCTGCCGTTCACGGTGCTGAACAAGCCGCTGAAGAAGAAGCAGATTTCGCAGCTGATCAACACGGCGTTCCGCAAGTGCGGTCTGCGCGAAACGGTGATCTTCGCCGACCAGCTGATGCAGATGGGCTTCCGCCTGGCAACGCGCGCCGGTATCTCGATCTGCGTGGACGACATGCTCGTGCCGCCGCAGAAAGAGACGATCGTCGGCGACGCCGCGAAGAAGGTGAAGGAGTACGACCGTCAGTACATGTCGGGTCTCGTCACCGCGCAAGAACGCTACAACAACGTGGTCGACATCTGGTCGGCAACGTCGGAAGCGGTCGGCAAGGCGATGATGGAGCAGCTCGCGACGGAACCGGTCACGGATCGTGATGGCAACGAAACGAAGCAGGAGTCGTTCAACTCCATCTACATGATGGCCGACTCGGGCGCGCGGGGTTCCGCAGTGCAGATTCGTCAGCTTGCCGGTATGCGCGGACTGATGGCGAAGCCGGACGGCTCGATCATCGAAACGCCGATTACCGCGAACTTCCGCGAAGGCCTGAACGTGTTGCAGTACTTCATCTCGACGCACGGTGCTCGTAAGGGTCTTGCGGATACGGCGCTGAAGACTGCGAACTCGGGTTACCTGACGCGTCGTCTGGTCGACGTGACGCAGGATCTGGTCGTCGTCGAGGAAGATTGCGGCACGTCCAACGGCGTGGCAATGAAGGCGCTGGTCGAAGGCGGTGAAGTCGTCGAAGCGCTGCGTGACCGTATTCTCGGTCGCGTCGCGGTGGCGGACGTCGTCAATCCGGAAACGCAGGAAACGCTGTATGCATCGGGCGATCTGCTCGATGAAGACGCGGTCGAGGAAATCGAACGCCTCGGCATCGACGAAGTGCGCGTGCGCACGCCGCTCACCTGCGAAACGCGTTATGGCCTGTGCGCTTCCTGTTACGGACGCGACCTGGGCCGTGGTTCGCGCGTGAACGTCGGCGAAGCGGTCGGCGTGATCGCGGCGCAGTCGATCGGCGAACCGGGCACGCAGCTCACGATGCGTACGTTCCACATCGGTGGCGCGGCATCGCGTGCGGCAGTCGCGTCGACGGTCGAAGCGAAGTCGAACGGTACGGTGCGCTTCACGGCAACGATGCGTTACGTGACCAACGCGAAGGGCGAGCAGGTCGTCATCTCGCGCTCGGGCGAGGCGATCATCGCGGACGACCTCGGTCGCGAGCGTGAGCGTCACAAGATCCCGTACGGTGCGACGCTGCTGCAACTCGACGGCGCGCAGATCAAGGCCGGTGCGCAACTGGCTCAATGGGATCCGCTGACGCGTCCGATCATCACCGAGTGGGGCGGTACGGTGAAGTTCGAAAACGTCGAGGAAGGCGTGACGGTGGCCAAGCAGATCGACGACGTGACCGGTCTTTCGACCCTCGTCGTGATCGATGCGAAGCGTCGTGGTTCGCAGGCCGGCAAGAGCGTGCGTCCGCAGGTGAAACTGCTCGACGCGAACGGCGAGGAAGTGAAGATCCCGAACACCGAGCATTCGGTGCAGATCGGCTTCCAGGTCGGCGCACTGATCACCGTGAAGGATGGTCAGCAAGTGCAGGTCGGTGAAGTGCTGGCACGTATCCCGGTTGAAGCGCAGAAGACGCGTGACATTACCGGTGGTCTGCCGCGCGTGGCCGAACTGTTCGAAGCGCGCTCGCCGAAGGACGCCGGCATTCTGGCGGAAGTCACGGGCACGACGTCGTTCGGTAAGGACACGAAGGGCAAGCAGCGTCTCGTCATCACGGACCTCGAGGGCAATCAGCACGAGTTCCTGATCGCGAAGGAAAAGCAGGTGCTGGTGCACGATGGTCAGGTCGTCAACAAGGGCGAAATGATCGTCGACGGTCCTGCCGATCCGCACGACATCCTGCGTCTGCAGGGTATCGAGGCGTTGTCGCGCTACATCGTGGACGAAGTGCAGGACGTGTATCGTCTGCAGGGCGTGAAGATCAACGACAAGCACATCGAAGTGATCGTGCGTCAGATGCTGCGTCGCGTGCAGATCAGCGACAACGGCGATACGCGCTTCATTCCGGGCGAACAAGTCGAGCGGTCAGACATGCTCGACGAGAACGACCGCATGATCGCGGACGACAAGCGCCCGGCGACGTACGAGAACGTGCTGCTCGGTATCACGAAGGCTTCGCTCTCGACCGATTCGTTCATCTCGGCGGCATCGTTCCAGGAAACGACCCGCGTGCTGACCGAAGCGGCGATCATGGGCAAGCGCGACGATCTGCGTGGTCTGAAGGAAAACGTGATCGTCGGCCGTCTGATTCCGGCCGGTACGGGTCTCGCGTTCCACAAGGCGCGCAAGAGCAAGGAGTCGTCGGATCGCGAACGCTTCGACCAGATCGCTGCCGAAGAGGCATTCGATTTCGGTACGCCGGAAACGCCGGCAGCGGAGCAGCAGCCGCATACGAACGAGTAAGCGTTTTTCGCTCGTAGCATCATCGAACCGCTCAGCTTCGGCTGAGCGGTTTTTTTTCGTCTGCCGTTTTCGCCGCCGACACCTCTGCCATTCGGCCAACGATGCGTACGAACGCGTCGGCGCGCGCGCGTGCGTTGGTAGAATTCGTTATCGCTCCCGTCGCTGTTCACGCCCCTCATTCATGTCCCGCTCCCTCGAAATACTCAACGAAATCTTCGGCTATCCCGCGTTTCGCGGACAACAGGCGGAGATCGTCGAGCATGTCGCGGGCGGGGGCGACTCGCTCGTGCTCATGCCGACGGGCGGCGGGAAATCGCTGTGCTATCAGATTCCCTCGCTCGTGCGGCACGAGGCGGGGTTTGGCGCGGGCATCGTCGTGTCGCCGCTGATCGCGCTCATGCAGGATCAGGTCGCCGCCCTGACGGAAGTCGGCGTGCGCGCGGCGTATCTGAATTCGACGCTCTCGGGCGCCGAAGCCGCCGCGACCGAGCGCGCATTGCGCAACGGTGAAATCGACCTGCTCTACGTCGCGCCGGAGCGCCTGATGACGCCGCGCTTTCTCGATCTGCTCGACAGCGCGCCCGTCGGCCTGTTCGCGATCGACGAAGCCCATTGCGTGTCGCAATGGGGCCACGACTTCCGCCCGGAGTACATCCAGCTTTCCGTGCTGCACGAACGCTTTCCGAACGTGCCGCGCATTGCGCTCACCGCGACCGCCGACGCCATCACGCGCGATGAAATCGTGCACCGCCTGGCGCTCGACGATGCGCGCATCTTCGTATCGAGTTTCGATCGGCCGAACATTCGCTACCGGATCGTCGAAAAGGACAACGCGCGCTCGCAGTTGCTCGACTTCATCCGCGCCGAACACACGAACAAGGACGGCACGACCGACGCGGGCGTCGTCTATTGCTTGTCGCGCCGCAAGGTCGAAGAAACCGCGGAATGGCTGAAGGGCCAGGGCGTCCGCGCGCTGCCGTATCACGCGGGCATGGAGTTCGAGACGCGCCAGAAGCATCAGGAAATGTTCCAGCGCGAGGAAGGCATCGTGATGTGCGCGACGATCGCGTTCGGCATGGGCATCGACAAGCCGGACGTGCGATTCGTCGCGCATCTGGATTTGCCGAAGAGCGTCGAGGGCTATTACCAGGAAACCGGGCGCGCGGGCCGCGACGGCATGCCGGCGAACGCGTGGATGGCGTACGGTCTCGGCGACGTCGTGCAGCAGCGCAAGATGATCGACGAATCCGAAGCCGACGACGCGCACAAACGCGTGCAGACCGGCAAGCTCGACGCGCTGCTCGGGCTGTGCGAAGTGGCGTCGTGCCGGCGCGTGCGTCTGCTCGCGTATTTCGGCGAGGCGAGCAAGCCGTGCGGCAACTGCGACACATGTCTCGAACCGCCGGCATCGTTCGATGCAACCCGCGAAGCGCAGATGGCGCTGTCGTGCGTATATCGCGCGCAGAAGGCGAGCGGCTTTCACTTCGGCGCGGGGCATCTGATCGATATTCTGCGCGGCACGCGCAGCGAGAAAGTTCTGCAGCGCGGTCATGAAAAGATTTCGACCTTCGGCGTCGGCGCGGCGCTGTCCGAACCCGAATGGCGGGCGGTGTTCCGGCAACTGGTGGCGTTCGGCTACCTCGCCGTCGACCACGAAGGCTTCGGCTCGCTCGTGCTGACGGACGCCAGCAAGCCCGTTCTCAAGGGCGAAGAGCACGTCACGTTGCGCAAGTACGTGAAGCCGACGCGCACGCGTCAATCGTCGAGCCGGACGGGCGAACGCGCCGATCCGACCGCCGGCATGTCGGCGCGGGAAAAGGCGCGCTGGGAGCGGCTGCGTGCATGGCGTGCCGATACCGCGAAGAGCGACGGAGTGCCCGCTTACGTCATCTTCCACGACGCGACGCTCGCCGAGATCGCGCGCAGCGATCCCGACACCGTCGACGATTTGCGTCACATTCCGGGCATCGGCGTGCGAAAACTGGAGCGTTTCGGCGACGAATTGCTGGATGTCGTCGGCTCCGAGTGACGCGAGGCGTCGCCGGACGTTCGGAAAACTCCCCAATGTATTGACCCGATTGGGATTTTCGGACTATCATGCTAGGTTCTCGTTCTTGGTCCGTCTGCGCGGCCGGTCTTGTGCCGGATAAAGCCCGGGCGAAAGCCATTCGCGAGAACGTCAAAAGTGCGGTCGAAACGCTTTGCCCGTCGAAAGCCGCGCTGTTTTTTTCATTTTTAGGATTAGACAATGCCAACCATCAATCAACTGGTTCGCAAAGGCCGCACGTCGGAAACGACGAAGAGCAAGTCGCCGGCTTTGCAGGACTGCCCGCAGCGTCGTGGCGTGTGCACGCGCGTGTACACCACGACGCCGAAGAAGCCGAACTCGGCACTTCGTAAGGTCGCCAAGGTTCGTCTGACGAACGGCTTCGAAGTCATTTCGTACATCGGTGGTGAAGGCCACAACCTGCAAGAGCACTCGGTCGTGCTGATTCGCGGCGGCCGTGTGAAGGACTTGCCGGGTGTGCGTTACCACATGGTTCGCGGCTCGCTGGATACCCAGGGCGTCAAGGATCGTAAGCAGGCTCGTTCGAAGTATGGCGCGAAGCGCGCCAAGGCCGGCAAGTAAGCGTTGGCCCGCAGTCGTTCGAAAGTAGTTTCAGGTTCGCCGCAAGGCGGTTTAGGCGGTGGTGCCGGACATGCCGGTGCTATCGAGTAAGTGGTCACCCGGCCAAGCTGGTTTAGTCGAGAGATGGATCGGGTTTGTTGGTGGCCGCGGAGCTCAGGACTCGTTCGGAGTCGGCTCCAACTGAAAAAGTAAAGGAAGAATCATGCCGCGTCGTCGCGAAGTCCCCAAGCGGGAAGTGTTGCCGGATCCGAAGTTCGGCAACGTAGATGTAGCCAAGTTCATGAACGTGCTGATGCTCTCCGGCAAGAAGTCGGTTGCAGAGCGTATCGTGTACGGCGCTTTTGAACAGATCCAGACCAAGGGTGGCAAGGACCCGCTGGAAGTGTTCACGGTTGCGCTCAACAACGTGAAGCCGGTGGTCGAAGTGAAGAGCCGTCGCGTTGGTGGTGCCAACTATCAGGTTCCGGTTGAAGTGCGTCCCTCGCGTCGTATGGCATTGGCGATGCGTTGGTTGCGTGAAGCCGCGAAGAAGCGCAGCGAAAAGTCGATGGCCCTGCGTCTGGCAGGTGAGCTCTCCGAAGCGGCTGAAGGCCGCGGCGGCGCGATGAAGAAGCGCGACGAAGTTCACCGTATGGCAGAGGCCAACAAGGCATTCTCGCACTTCCGTTTCTAAGCTCCCGCTCATAGGGCAAACGGAAAATCAGGGCGGGTGCGCTAATTTCGGCGCCTCGCCCGTTTGTGTTAGGACGCGGCCGGCTCATCGCACACGAGCCGGCGCGTCGACCCCGAAAAAGGATCCAAAGTGGCTCGCAAGACACCTATCGAGCGCTACCGCAATATCGGTATTAGCGCTCACATCGACGCCGGCAAAACGACGACGACCGAGCGCATCCTGTTCTATACGGGCGTGAACCACAAGATCGGCGAAGTTCACGACGGCGCAGCAACGATGGACTGGATGGAGCAGGAGCAGGAGCGCGGCATCACCATCACGTCGGCTGCTACCACGGCCTTCTGGAAGGGCATGGGCGGCAACTACCCCGAGCACCGCATCAACATCATCGACACGCCGGGACACGTCGACTTCACGATCGAAGTGGAGCGTTCGATGCGCGTCCTCGACGGCGCGTGCATGGTCTACTGCGCGGTGGGCGGTGTGCAGCCGCAGTCGGAAACCGTGTGGCGTCAGGCCAATAAATACAAGGTTCCGCGTCTCGCGTTCGTCAACAAGATGGACCGTACCGGCGCGAACTTCTTCAAGGTCTACGAGCAGTTGAAGACGCGTCTGAAGGCGAACCCGGTTCCCGTCGTGGTGCCGATCGGCGCTGAAGACACGTTCACGGGCGTGGTCGACCTGATCAAGATGAAGGCGATCATTTGGGACGAAGCGTCGCAAGGCACGAAGTTCGAGTACGTCGATATCCCGGCTGAACTCGTCGACACGTGCAACGAGTGGCGCGAGAAGATGATCGAGTCGGCGGCGGAAGCTACCGAAGAGCTGATGGAAAAGTACCTCGGCGGCGAAGAGCTGACCGAAGCGGAAATCGTCAAGGCGATCCGCGACCGGACCATCGCGTGCGAAATTCAGCCGATGCTGTGCGGCACCGCGTTCAAGAACAAGGGCGTGCAGCGCATGCTGGACGCCGTGATCGACTTCCTGCCGTCGCCGATCGACATTCCGCCGGTTACGGGCGAACTCGAAAGCGGCGAGAAGGGCGAGCGCCGTGCATCCGACGACGAGAAGTTCTCGTCGCTGGCGTTCAAGATCATGACGGACCCGTTCGTCGGCCAGTTGATCTTCTTCCGCGTGTACTCGGGCGTCGTGAATTCGGGTGACACCGTGCTGAACGCGACCAAGGACAAGAAGGAACGTCTCGGCCGTATTCTGCAGATGCACGCGAACCAACGCGAAGAAATCAAGGAAGTGCGCGCGGGCGACATCGCGGCGGCAGTTGGTCTGAAAGAAGCGACCACCGGCGACACGCTGTGCGATCCGCAGCACCCGATCGTGCTCGAACGCATGATTTTCCCGGAGCCGGTGATTTCGCAGGCAGTTGAGCCGAAGACGAAGCCTGACCAGGAAAAGATGGGTCTGGCGCTGAACCGTCTGGCACAGGAAGATCCGTCGTTCCGCGTCCAAACGGACGAAGAATCGGGCCAGACCATTATTTCGGGCATGGGCGAGCTCCACCTGGAAATTCTGGTTGACCGTATGCGTCGCGAATTCGGCGTGGAAGCGACTGTCGGCAAGCCGCAGGTTGCTTACCGCGAGACGATCCGCAGCAAGGCGGAAGACGTCGACGGCAAGTTCGTCAAGCAGTCGGGTGGTCGCGGCCAGTATGGTCACGCGGTCATCACGCTCGAGCCGAACGAGCAGGGCAAGGGTTACGAGTTCCTGGACGAAATCAAGGGCGGCGTGATTCCGCGTGAATACATTCCGGCGGTTGACAAGGGTATCCAGGAAACGCTGAAGGCAGGCGTGCTGGCTGGCTTCCCGGTCGTCGACGTGAAGGTTCACCTGACGTTCGGTTCGTACCACGACGTCGACTCGAACGAAAATGCGTTCCGCATGGCTGGTTCGATGGCGTTCAAGGAAGCAATGCGCAAGGCGCAGCCGGTCATCCTCGAACCGATGATGGCGGTGGAAGTCGAAACGCCGGAAGACTACATGGGCAACGTGATGGGCGATCTGTCGGGCCGTCGCGGTATCGTCCAGGGCATGGAAGACATGGTTGGCGGCGGCAAGATCGTGCGCGCCGAAGTGCCGCTGTCGGAAATGTTCGGCTACTCGACCTCGCTGCGCTCGCTGACGCAAGGCCGCGCTACGTACACGATGGAGTTCAAGCACTACTCGGAAGCTCCGCGTAACGTCGCCGAAGCGATCATCAACGCCAAAGGCAAGTAATTCGGCAGGCCACAAGCTTTTAACCGATAAACAATCTCTGAAAGAAGGTAATCATGGCAAAAGGTAAATTCGAGCGGACCAAGCCGCACGTGAACGTGGGCACGATCGGTCACGTTGACCACGGCAAGACCACGCTGACGGCAGCGATCACGACGGTGCTGACCAAGAAGTTCGGCGGCGAAGCGAAGGCATACGACCAGATCGATGCGGCGCCGGAAGAAAAGGCACGTGGTATTACCATCAACACCGCGCACGTCGAGTACGAAACGGCTAACCGCCACTACGCACACGTCGATTGCCCGGGCCACGCCGACTACGTGAAGAACATGATCACGGGTGCCGCGCAGATGGACGGCGCAATCCTGGTGTGCTCGGCCGCTGACGGCCCGATGCCGCAAACGCGTGAGCACATCCTGCTGGCGCGTCAGGTCGGCGTGCCTTACATCATCGTGTTCCTGAACAAGTGCGACATGGTGGACGACGCCGAACTGCTCGAACTCGTCGAAATGGAAGTGCGCGAGCTTCTCTCGAAGTACGACTTCCCGGGCGACGACACCCCGATCATCAAGGGTTCGGCCAAGCTGGCGCTGGAAGGCGACACGGGTGAGCTGGGCGAAGTGGCGATCATGAACCTGGCCGACGCGCTGGACACGTACATTCCGACGCCGGAGCGTGCAGTGGATGGCTCGTTCCTGATGCCGGTGGAAGACGTGTTCTCGATCTCGGGTCGTGGCACGGTGGTGACGGGTCGTATCGAGCGCGGTGTGGTGAAGGTCGGCGAAGAAATCGAAATCGTCGGTATCAAGACGACGGTGAAGACGACCTGCACGGGCGTGGAAATGTTCCGCAAGATGCTCGACCAAGGTCAAGCGGGCGACAACGTCGGTATCCTGCTGCGCGGCACGAAGCGTGAAGACGTGGAGCGTGGCCAGGTTCTGGCCAAGCCGGGTTCGATCACGCCGCACACGCACTTCACGGCTGAAGTGTACGTGCTGAGCAAGGACGAAGGCGGCCGTCACACGCCGTTCTTCAACAACTACCGTCCGCAGTTCTACTTCCGTACGACGGACGTGACGGGCTCGATCGAGCTGCCGAAGGACAAGGAAATGGTGATGCCGGGCGACAACGTGTCGATCACGGTCAAGCTGATCGCCCCGATCGCCATGGAAGAAGGTCTGCGCTTCGCTATCCGTGAAGGCGGTCGTACCGTCGGCGCTGGTGTCGTCGCGAAGATTATCGAGTAAGATATCGGGCTTGCTCGATTGAAGTTGCAGTAGTGCAGTAAAAAACCGGGACCGGACGCTCGCCCTCAGCGAGCGCCCGGTCCCACGCTCTTTTGCCAATGTGCGGTGCAATACCGCCTCGCTCTTTCAAGGAATCGTCATGCAGAACCAGAAAATCCGCATTCGTCTGAAGGCTTTCGACTATCGCCTGATCGATCAGTCGGCGGCCGAGATCGTCGATACGGCGAAGCGGACTGGCGCGATCGTCCGTGGCCCGGTGCCGCTGCCGACGCGTATTCAGCGTTTTGACATCCTGCGTTCGCCGCACGTCAACAAGACGTCGCGCGACCAGCTCGAAATCCGTACGCATCAGCGCCTGATGGACATCGTCGATCCGACGGACAAGACCGTCGACGCGCTGATGAAGCTCGATCTGCCGGCTGGTGTCGACGTCGAAATCAAGCTGCAGTAAGTCCCGAAAGCTTCTCTGGCGCGCCTGACGGCGCGTCAGAGGCCGCTAAGTCTTTGATTGCTTGCGGGATTCGAAAAGCCTTGTTATACTCCAAGGCTTTTCGCGCCTATGCGCACGAAAAAGACGCAAGAAAGCCGGCCCAGTTTCCCGTAACGAAGCCGGCATTTGTAAATCAGCCCCGACCAATCGCAGTTGGGAATGGAGAAAACGATGAGCCTTGGACTCGTAGGTCGCAAGGTTGGCATGACCCGTATCTTCACGCCTGAAGGGGATTCGATCCCCGTCACCGTGCTGGACGTGTCGGACAACCGCGTGACGCAGATCAAGACCGTTGAAACGGATGGTTATACCGCCGTTCAGGTTGCATTCGGTGCTCGCCGCGCATCGCGCGTGACGAAGCCGTTGGCGGGTCACCTCGCCAAAGCCGGCGTACAAGCCGGTGAAATCCTCAAGGAATTCCATATCGATTCGGCCAAGGCAGGTGAACTGTCGAACGGCGCCGTGATCGGTACGGACATTTTCGAAGTTGGCCAGAAGGTCGATGTGCAAGGCACGTCGATTGGTAAAGGCTACGCCGGCACTATCAAGCGTTACAACTTCGCTTCCGGCCGTGCATCGCACGGTAACTCGCGTTCGCACAACGTTCCGGGTTCGATCGGTATGGCGCAGGATCCGGGTCGTGTGTTCCCGGGCAAGCGCATGACGGGTCACCTCGGTGACGAAACCGTGACCGTGCAGAATCTCGAAATCGCCCGCATCGACGCCGAGCGCAATCTGCTGCTCGTCCGCGGCGCTGTTCCGGGTGCGAAGGGCGGCAAGGTCTTCGTGACCCCGGCCGTCAAGACGCGTGCTGTGAAAGGAGCGAAATAATGGAACTTAAGCTCCTGAATGCCAATGGTCAGGAAGGTGCTGGCGTGAACGCATCGGACGTCGTGTTCGGTCGCGATTACAACGAAGCCCTGATTCACCAGATCGTCATCGCTTATCAGGCGAATGCACGTAGCGGCAACCGCGCGCAGAAGGATCGCGAGCAGGTCAAGCACACCACCAAGAAGCCGTGGCGCCAGAAGGGTACGGGCCGCGCTCGTGCCGGTATGTCGTCGAGCCCGTTGTGGCGTGGCGGTGGTCGCATCTTCCCGAATTCGCCGGAAGAAAACTTCTCGCACAAGGTCAACAAGAAGATGCATCGCGCAGGTCTCTGCTCGATCTTCTCGCAGCTGGCTCGCGAAGGCCGTATCGCGGTGGTCGAAGACCTCGCGCTCGAAGCCCCGAAGACCAAGCTGTTGGCCGATAAATTCAAGGCGATGGGTCTCGACTCCGTGTTGGTCATCACCGATACGGTCGACGAAAACCTGTACCTCGCGTCGCGCAACCTGGCCCACGTGGCGGTTGTCGAGCCGCGTTACGCCGACCCGCTCTCGCTGATCTACTTCAAGAAGATTCTGATCACGAAGGCTGCGGTCGCTCAGATCGAGGAGTTGCTGTCATGAGCGAAATTCGCAAAAACGATCATCGTTTGATGCAAGTTCTGCTCGCTCCGGTGATCTCGGAAAAGGCGACGCTGGTTGCCGACAAGAACGAGCAAGTCGTGTTCGAAGTCGCACCGGACGCCACGAAGCAGGAAGTCAAGGCTGCTGTCGAGCTGCTGTTCAAGGTCGAAGTCAACTCCGTCAACGTGCTGGTCACGAAGGGCAAAGCCAAGCGCTTTGGCCGCTTCAACGGCAAGCGCAAGGACGTGAAGAAGGCTTATGTCTGCCTGAAGCCCGGCCAGGAAATCAACTTTGAAGCGGAGGCCAAGTAATCATGGCAATCGTGAAAGTTAAGCCGACCTCGCCGGGTCGCCGCGCGATGGTCAAGATCGTCAACAAGGATCTGCACAAGGGCAAGCCGCACGCTGCGCTGCTCGACGTGCAATCCAAGTCGGCGGGCCGTAACAACAACGGCCGTATCACCACGCGTCACCAGGGTGGTGGTCACAAGCAGCATTACCGTATCGTCGATTTCCGTCGCAACAAGGACGGCATCCCGGCGAAGGTCGAACGTCTCGAGTACGACCCGAACCGTAGCGCGAACATCGCGCTGGTTCTGTACGCAGACGGCGAGCGCCGCTACATCATCGCGCCGAAGGGCGTGACGGTCGGTACGCCGCTGATGTCGGGTTCGGAAGCGCCGATCAAGGCAGGCAATGCGCTGCCCATCCGCAACATTCCGGTCGGTACGACGATCCACTGCATCGAGATGCTGCCGGGCAAGGGCGCGCAAATGGCGCGTTCGGCTGGTACGTCCGCCATGCTGCTGGCACGCGAAGGCGTCTACGCGCAGGTTCGTCTGCGTTCGGGCGAAATTCGCCGCGTGCACGTTGAGTGCCGCGCGACGATCGGTGAAGTTGGCAACGAAGAGCATAGCCTCCGTCAGATCGGTAAGGCTGGCGCGAACCGCTGGCGCGGTATCCGCCCGACGGTGCGTGGCGTTGCAATGAACCCGGTCGATCACCCGCACGGCGGTGGTGAAGGCAAGACGGCAGCAGGTCGCGATCCGGTGAGCCCGTGGGGCACGCCGACGAAGGGCTATCGCACCCGCAGCAACAAGCGCACGACGACCATGATCGTTCAGCGCCGTCACAAGCGTTAAGGAGTAAGCAATGGCACGTTCTATTAAAAAAGGTCCGTTCTGCGACGCCCATTTGCTGAAGAAAGTTGAGGCGGCTGCAGCTTCGCGTGACAAGAAGCCGATCAAAACCTGGTCGCGTCGTTCGACGATTCTGCCGGACTTCATCGGTCTGACGATCGCTGTCCACAACGGCCGTCAGCACGTTCCGGTGTACGTTTCGGAAAACATGGTCGGCCACAAGCTTGGCGAGTTCGCACTGACCCGTACGTTCAAGGGTCACGCGGCCGACAAGAAGGCCAAGAAATAAGGGGCAATCAAGATGGAAGTGAAAGCAATTCATCGCGGTGCCCGCATCTCGGCGCAGAAAACGCGCCTTGTGGCTGACCAGATTCGTGGTTTGCCGGTCGACAAGGCGCTGAACGTCCTGACGTTCTCGCCGAAGAAGGCGGCGGGTATCGTCAAGAAGGTCGTGCTGTCTGCGATCGCGAATGCGGAACACAACGAAGGCGCCGATATCGACGAGCTCAAGATCACGAGCATCTACGTCGACAAGGCTGCTTCGCTGAAGCGTTTCACCGCACGCGCTAAGGGTCGCGGTAACCGCATCGAGAAGCAATCCTGTCACATCACTGTGACGGTCGGGAATTAAGGAGCCATACGATGGGACAGAAAATTCATCCGACTGGCTTCCGTTTGGCCGTCAGCCGCAATTGGGCTTCGCGCTGGTATGCGAACAACAACAATTTCGCGGCGATGTTGCAGGAAGACATCGGTGTTCGTGAATATCTGAAGAAGAAGCTGAAGAACGCTTCGGTCGGTCGCGTCGTCATCGAGCGTCCGGCGAAGAACGCGCGCATCACGATTTACAGCTCGCGTCCGGGCGTGGTCATCGGCAAGAAGGGCGAAGATATCGAACTGTTGAAGGCGGAACTGCAGAAGCGCATGGGCGTTCCGGTCCACGTCAACATCGAAGAAATTCGCAAGCCGGAAACCGATGCTCAGCTGATCGCCGACTCCATCACGCAGCAGCTCGAACGCCGGATCATGTTCCGTCGTGCGATGAAGCGCGCGATGCAAAACGCAATGCGTCTTGGCGCCCAGGGCATCAAGATCATGAGCGCGGGCCGTCTGAACGGTATCGAAATCGCTCGTACCGAGTGGTATCGCGAAGGTCGCGTGCCGCTCCATACGCTGCGTGCGGATATCGACTACGCGACGTCGGAAGCGAAGACCACGTACGGCATCATCGGTGTGAAGGTGTGGGTCTACAAGGGCGATACCCTGGGCCGCAACGAAGCGCCGGTGGTTGAAGAAGTGGCGGAAGAAAAGCGTCCGCGCCGCAACGCACGTCCGGGTGGCGATCGCCGTCCGCGCCGTGACGGTGAAGGCGCTCCGGCTGGCGCGCGTCGCGGTGCACCCCGTCGCGCTGGCGGTGACGCGAAGACTGGAGAATAACGATGCTGCAACCGAAACGCAGAAAGTATCGCAAAGAGCAGAAGGGTCGTAACACCGGCAAGGCGACGCGCGGCAACGCGGTGTCGTTCGGTGAGTACGGTCTGAAGGCTATCGGTCGTGGCCGTTTGACCGCGCGTCAGATCGAAGCAGCGCGTCGCGCGATGACGCGCCACATCAAGCGTGGCGGCCGGATCTGGATCCGCATTTTCCCGGACAAGCCGATTTCGCAAAAGCCGGCCGAAGTACGTATGGGTAACGGTAAAGGTAACCCGGAGTACTACGTCGCTGAAATTCAACCGGGCAAGATGCTGTACGAAATGGACGGTGTCTCCGAAGAACTGGCGCGCGAGGCGTTCCGTCTGGCTGCAGCCAAGCTGCCGCTGAAGACGAACTTCGTCGTTCGTCAGCTCGGCGCCTAAGGAGTAAATGATGAAGGCATCTGAACTTCACCAGAAAGACCAGGCCGCGCTCAACCAAGAGCTGACGGACCTGCTGAAGGCGCAATTCGGCCTGCGCATGCAACTCGCGACCCAGCAGCTCACGAACACGAGCCAGCTGAAGAAGGTCCGTCGCGACATCGCACGTGTGCGCACCGTCCTGACTGAGAAGGCGAACCAGAAATGAACGATAGCGTAAAAACCTCGCTCAAGCGGACGCTGGTCGGCAAGGTCGTCAGCAACAAGATGGACAAGACGGTTACCGTGCTGGTCGAGCACCGCGTGAAGCATCCGATCTACGGCAAGTACGTCGTGCGTTCCAAGAAGTACCACGCGCACGATGACGCGAACACGTACAACGAAGGCGATCTCGTCGAAATCCAGGAAACTCGTCCGATTTCGAAGACGAAAGCCTGGGTTGTGTCGAAGCTGGTTGAAGCGGCTCGCGTGATCTGAAGCTGTAGCTGTAAGAAGCGATGCAGTAAGTAGTATCGCAGCAAGTTTCGCTTGCAAGACCGAGATTATTTGTTATAATCTCGGTCTTCCCTCTTTGTGGGAGCCCCGTCGCGGGCGAAATTGGTGGGGGAAGCCGGTTCGGGCGCTCAGCCTGAGCCGACAGATTCACCGGATTGCGATGGCGGGTTTCGTCTGCCCTCGCTGCCTGTTCTAACCCAAGCAGCCGATTGGCTGACGGGACCAAGACTGACCGGATGTGCCATGGTGGTGCGACCGGATTAAGTTGGGAAAGATAAACCATGATCCAGACCGAAACTCGGCTTGAAGTGGCCGACAACACGGGTGCGCGTGAAGTCATGTGCATCAAGGTGCTCGGCGGTTCGAAGCGTCGTTACGCTAGCATTGGCGACATCATCAAGGTGACCGTCAAGGAAGCGACGCCGCGCGGACGCGTGAAAAAGGGCGAAATCTACAACGCCGTGGTCGTTCGCACGGCCAAAGGCGTGCGTCGCCAGGATGGCTCGCTCATCAAGTTCGACGGCAATGCCGCCGTTCTGTTGAATACGAAGCTCGAGCCGATCGGCACGCGTATTTTCGGGCCGGTGACGCGTGAACTGCGTAGCGAACGATTCATGAAGATCGTTTCGCTCGCGCCGGAAGTGCTGTAAGGAGTCGCGATGAACAAGATTCGCAAGGGTGACGAAGTCATCGTCATCACCGGCAAGGACAAGGGCAAGCGCGGCACCGTGCTGGCTGTTGGGGAAGATCGTGTGACGGTCGAGGGTATCAACCTCGTCAAGAAGCACGTGAAGCCGAACCCGATGAAGGGTACGACGGGCGGTGTGGAAGCCAAGTCGATGCCGTTGCATATTTCGAACGTCGCAGTTGTCGACGCGAATGGCAAGGCATCGCGTGTGGGCATCAAGGTCGAAGACGGAAAGAAGGTTCGTTTCCTGAAGTCGACCGGCGCCACGCTCAACGCCTGATGCGGAGTTAAAAAATGGCTCGTCTGCAAGAGATTTACAAAGAAAAGGTTGTGCCGCAACTCGTCGAAAAGTTCGGCTACAAGTCCATCATGGAAGTGCCGCGCATCACCAAGATCACCCTGAACATGGGTCTTGGCGAAGCCGTCGCTGACAAGAAGATCATCGAAAACGCCGTGGGCGACCTGACGAAGATCGCTGGCCAAAAGCCGGTTATCACGAAGGCACGCAAGGCAATCGCAGGCTTCAAGATTCGTCAGGGCTACCCGATCGGCGCGATGGTTACGCTGCGCGGTCAAGCGATGTACGAATTCCTCGACCGTTTCGTGACGGTTGCGCTCCCCCGTGTGCGTGACTTCCGTGGCGTGTCGGGCCGTGCATTCGACGGTCGTGGCAACTACAACATCGGTGTGAAAGAGCAGATCATTTTCCCCGAAATCGACTACGACAAGATCGACGCGCTGCGTGGGCTGAACATCAGCATCACGACCACCGCGAAGACTGACGACGAAGCAAAGGCGCTGCTCGCCGGCTTCAAGTTCCCGTTCAGAAACTGAGGTTACCGTGGCTAAACTGGCACTGATCGAACGTGAAAAGAAGCGCGCACGTCTGGCAGCAAAGTACGCTCCGAAGCGTGCCGAGCTGAAGGCTGTGATCGACGATGCAAGCAAGTCGGACGAAGAGCGTTATTTCGCACGTCTGGCGCTGCAACAACTGCCGCGTAACTCGAATCCCACTCGCAAGCGTAACCGCTGCGCGATCACGGGTCGTCCGCGTGGCACGTTCCGCAAGTTCGGACTCGCGCGTGGCAAGATCCGCGAAATCGCATTCCGCGGCGAAATCCCTGGCCTCACCAAGGCGAGCTGGTAATAGGAGAAACATAAATGAGCATGAGTGATCCTATCGCCGATATGCTGACTCGCATCCGCAATGCGCAGATGGTCGAGAAAGTTTCGGTGACTATGCCCTCGTCGAAAGTCAAGGTTGCGATTGCGCAGGTTTTGAAGGACGAAGGTTATATCGATGACTTCGCGGTGAAGGCCGAAGGCGCGAAGATTGAACTGAATATCGCGTTGAAGTACTACGCTGGCCGTCCGGTGATCGAGCGCCTCGAGCGCGTTTCGAAGCCTGGCCTGCGCGTGTACCGCGGTCGCAACGACATTCCGCAGGTGATGAACGGCCTGGGCGTTGCCATCGTATCGACGCCGAAGGGTGTGATGACCGACCGCAAGGCGCGCCAGAACGGCGTCGGCGGCGAAGTCATCTGCTACGTCGCTTAACGCCGAAGGGAGAAGAAACATGTCTCGAGTAGGTAAAAGCCCGATCGCGCTGCAAGGCGCGGAAGTGGCCATCAAGGGCGACGTCATCACCGTGAAGGGTCCGCTCGGCACGATCTCGCAAACGGGCAACAAGCTCGTGAGCGTGACGAACGAGGACGGTACGCTGAAACTCGCTCCGACTGATGAAAGCCGCGAAGCGAACGCGATGTCCGGCACGATGCGCGCCCTGGTGGCGAACATGGTGCATGGCGTCACCAAGGGTTTCGAGCGCAAGCTGACGCTGGTTGGCGTCGGTTATCGTGCACAAGCGCAAGGCGACAAGCTGAATCTGTCGCTGGGTTTCTCGCACCCCGTGGTGCACCAGATGCCGGAAGGCATCAAGGCTGAAACCCCGACGCAGACCGAAATCGTGATCAAGGGGATCGACAAGCAGAAGGTCGGCCAAGTCGCGGCGGAAGTTCGTGGCTATCGTCCGCCGGAGCCCTACAAGGGCAAGGGCGTGCGTTATGCCGACGAGGTCGTGATCCTCAAAGAAACGAAGAAGAAGTAAGGGTGCGCAATCATGGATAAGACTCAATCTCGCCTGCGCCGCGCTCGTCAGACGCGTATCAAGATCGCTGAGCTGCAGGTCGCGCGTCTCGCCGTGCATCGCACGAATACGCATATCTACGCGCAAGTGTTCTCGGCATGCGGCACGAAGGTGCTGGCTAGCGCCTCGACGCTGGAAGCCGAAGTGCGCGCTGAGCTGGCTGACAAGTCGGGCAAGGGCGGCAACGTCAACGCTGCAACCCTGATCGGCAAGCGTATCGCCGAAAAGGCCAAGGCTGCCGGCATCGAATCCGTCGCCTTTGACCGCTCGGGTTTCCGCTACCACGGCCGCGTGAAGGCGCTGGCTGATGCGGCGCGCGAAGCCGGGCTCAAGTTCTAAGGGAAGAATTCGTCATGGCAAAGATGCAAGCGAAAGTTCAGGCTGACGAACGCGACGACGGCCTGCGCGAAAAGATGATTTCGGTCAACCGCGTGACCAAGGTCGTGAAGGGTGGCCGTATTCTCGGTTTCGCCGCACTGACCGTGGTTGGCGACGGCGATGGCCGCGTCGGCATGGGCAAGGGCAAGGCGAAGGAAGTTCCGGTTGCCGTTCAGAAGGCAATGGAACAAGCCCGCCGCAACATGTTCAAGGTGCCGCTCAAGAACGGTACGTTGCAGCACGAAGTGCACGGCAAGCATGGCGCTTCCGCGGTCCTCCTCGCTCCGGCGAAGGACGGTACCGGCGTGATCGCCGGCGGCCCGATGCGCGCAGTGTTCGACGTGATGGGCGTGCAGAACGTGGTGGCCAAGAGCCACGGTTCGACGAACCCGTACAACCTCGTTCGTGCAACGCTCGACGGTCTGCGCAAGCAGTCCACGCCGAGCGACATCGCGGCGAAGCGCGGCAAGTCCGTCGAAGATATTTTGGGCTAAGCCTCGAGGTCATCATGTCTGAGAAAACTGTCAAGATTCAGCTCGTCAAGAGCCTGATCGGGACCCGCGAAACGCACCGCGCAACGGTGCGTGGCCTCGGCCTGCGTCGCCTCAACTCGGTGAGCGAGCTGCAGGACACGCCGGCAGTGCGCGGGATGATCAACAAGGTTTCGTACCTCGTTAAGGTCATCGGCTAAGGCCGCCGACTAGGATCCAAGGAGTTGAACATGGAATTGAATAACCTGAAGCCGGCTGAAGGCGCGAAGCACGCAAAGCGTCGCGTCGGTCGCGGCATCGGTTCGGGCCTCGGCAAGACTGCGGGGCGCGGCCACAAGGGTCAGAAATCGCGTTCGGGCGGCTTTCACAAGGTCGGCTTCGAAGGCGGTCAGATGCCTCTGCAGCGTCGTCTGCCGAAGCGCGGCTTTACCTCGCTGACGAAGGAATTCGTCGGCCAGGTGCGCCTCACTGATCTCGAGAAGCTGCCGGTCGACGAAATCGATCTGTTGGCGTTGAAGCAAGCGGGTCTGGTCGGCGAGCTCATCAAGAGCGTGAAGATCATCAAGACCGGCGAGATCACGCGCAAGGTCACGGTGAAGGGCCTGACGGCAACGAAGGGCGCCCGTGCTGCAATCGAAGCCGCTGGCGGCTCGTTCGCCGAGTAACGCGCTTTCGCCGTTACTAGCACTAGCATCGGAGAAGGTTCTTGGCTAACAGCCCGAGTCTCGCAAAACCCGGTCGAAGCGCGGCGAAATTCGGCGATCTGCGCCGGCGTGCAGTGTTTCTGCTGCTGGCGCTGATCGTCTACCGCATTGGTGCGCACATTCCGGTTCCGGGCATCGATCCGGATCAGCTGGCGAAGCTGTTCCAGAGCCAGTCGGGCGGCATCCTTGGCATGTTCAACATGTTCTCGGGTGGCGCGCTGTCGCGGTTCACGATCTTTGCGCTGGGCATCATGCCCTACATCTCGTCGTCGATCATCATGCAGTTGCTGTCGATCGTTTCGCCGCAGATGGAGGCGCTGAAGAAGGAAGGGCAGGCAGGCCAGCGGAAGATTACGCAGTACACGCGTATTTTCACGGTGGTGCTGGCGACCTTCCAGGCGTTCGGTATCGCGGTCGCGCTGGAAAATCAGCCGGCTCTGGTGCTGGATCCCGGCATGGTGTTCCGCCTGACGACGGTCGTCACACTGGTGACGGGCACGATGTTCCTGATGTGGCTCGGTGAGCAGATCACGGAACGCGGTCTCGGAAACGGTATCTCGATCATCATCTTCGGTGGCATCGCAGCGGGTTTCCCTAATGCGATCGGCGGTCTGTTCGAGCTGGTTCGCACCGGTTCGATGAGCATCATCTCGGCGATCATCATTGTCGTGCTGATCGCGGCGGTCACGTATCTGGTCGTGTTCATCGAACGCGGTCAGCGCAAGATCCTCGTGAACTACGCGAAGCGCCAGGTCGGTAACAAGATTTACGGCGGACAGTCGTCCCATCTGCCGCTCAAGCTGAACATGTCGGGTGTGATTCCGCCGATCTTCGCATCGTCGATCATTCTCTTCCCGGCAACCATCCTGAACTGGTTCAGTTCGGGGTCGCGTACCAACTGGTTCGCGAACACGCTGCACAACGTGGCCGAGGCGCTGAAGCCCGGTCAACCCGTGTACGTGCTGCTGTACGCGTTGGCGATCGTTTTCTTCTGCTTCTTTTACACCGCACTGGTGTTCAACAGCCGGGAAACCGCCGACAACTTGAAGAAGAGCGGTGCTTTCGTTCCGGGTATCCGTCCGGGCGATCAGACTGCACGGTATATCGACCGCATCCTCACGCGTCTGACGCTGGCTGGTGCGATCTACATCGTATTCGTGTGCCTGCTGCCTGAGTTTCTGGTGTTGCGCTGGAACGTGCCGTTTTATTTTGGTGGAACGTCGCTGCTGATCATTGTCGTCGTCACGATGGACTTCATGGCTCAGGTGCAGTCGTACGTTATGTCGCAACAATATGAATCGCTGCTCAAGAAGGCCAACTTCAAGGGTAGCAACGTCCCGATGCGTTAATTAGGACTATGGCCAAAGACGATGTTATCCAGATGCAGGGTGAGGTCATCGAAAACCTCCCCAACGCTACTTTCCGGGTGAAATTGGAAAATGGCCATGTCGTCCTGGGGCATATTTCCGGAAAGATGCGGATGCACTACATCCGCATCCTGCCGGGCGACAAGGTTACGGTTGAATTGACGCCTTACGATCTGTCTCGTGCACGGATCGTGTTCCGGGCGAAGTGATTTGAAAAAAGGGTAATATCATGAAAGTGATGGCATCGGTTAAGCGCATTTGCCGCAATTGCAAGATCATCAAGCGCAAGGGCGTTGTGCGCGTGATTTGCAGCTCTGATCCGCGCCACAAACAGCGTCAAGGCTGAACGCCGCGCTTTTGCTTGCGCTTTTTGTTTGAGGAAAAACAATGGCTCGTATCGCAGGGGTTAACATCCCGAATCACCAGCATACCGAGATCGGCCTGACGGCAATCTTCGGCATCGGACGCACGCGTTCCCGCGGCATTTGCACCGCAGCTGGTGTGGAATTTTCGAAGAAGGTCAAGGACCTTACTGACGCAGACCTCGAAAAGCTGCGTGACGAAGTGGGCAAGTTCATCGTCGAAGGCGATCTTCGCCGTGAAGTCACGATGAACATCAAGCGCCTGATGGACTTGGGTTGCTACCGCGGCATGCGTCATCGCAAGGGCCTGCCCCTGCGTGGCCAGCGTACGCGCACGAATGCCCGTACGCGCAAGGGTCCGCGTCGTGCAGCGCAATCGCTGAAGAAGTAAGCGGAACTGACAGTTACAGGAAAACGTAATGGCTAAGGCTTCGAACAACTCCGCGGCGCAACGCGTTCGCAAGAAGGTCAAGAAGAACGTCGCCGAGGGCGTGGTTCACGTTCACGCGTCGTTCAACAACACCATCATCACGATCACCGACCGTCAAGGTAACGCGCTCGCATGGGCGACGTCGGGTGGTCAGGGCTTCAAGGGTTCGCGTAAGTCGACGCCCTTCGCAGCTCAGGTGGCAGCTGAGTCGGCTGGCCGCGTGGCGATGGAATACGGCGTGAAGAACCTCGAAGTGCGGATCAAGGGCCCCGGTCCTGGCCGTGAATCGGCGGTGCGCGCGCTGCATGGTCTTGGCATCAAGATCACCGCGATCTCCGACGTGACGCCGGTCCCGCACAACGGTTGCCGTCCGCCGAAGCGCCGTCGTATCTAATACGCCGACGCGACCGCATGTTTCCTGTCGATGCGCGAGTATCGGCGGGTTTCGTGCGTTATGAAGCTTTATCTAAGCCCACCGTTCGACCCGCCGGGTTCGGACTAGCGCAGACTGAAGTTTGACGGAAGTTTGCGTGATCAATATTTAAGGATGCAAAGTGGCACGCTATACCGGTCCCAAAGCAAAACTGTCCCGCCGTGAAGGCACCGATCTGTTCCTGAAGAGCGCACGCCGCTCGCTCGCCGACAAGTGCAAGCTGGACAGCAAGCCCGGCCAGCACGGCCGCATCTCGGGCGCGCGTACGTCCGACTACGGCACCCAATTGCGCGAAAAGCAAAAAGTGAAGCGTATCTACGGCGTGCTGGAACGTCAGTTCCGCCGCTACTTCGCTGAAGCCGACCGCCGCAAGGGCCCGACGGGCGAAAACCTGCTCCAGTTGCTCGAGTCGCGTCTCGACAACGTCGTGTATCGCATGGGCTTCGGCTCGACGCGCGCTGAAGCACGTCAGCTCGTCAGCCACAAGTCGATCATGGTGAACGGTCAGGTTGCGAACATCCCGTCGCTGCAAGTGAAGTCGGGCGATGTCGTGTCCGTGCGCGAGCAGTCGCGCAAGCAGGCTCGTATCGTCGAAGCCCTCTCGCTGGCCGAGCAAGGCGGAATGCCCAGCTGGGTGTCGGTCGACGCGAAGAAATTCGAAGGCACGTTCAAGTCGATGCCCGAGCGTAGCGATATCGCCGGCGACATCAACGAAAGCCTGATCGTCGAATTGTATTCGCGTTAATCGCGCGTCAAGACGCGCGGTAACCGGATCTGCAGCCGGGGAGCCTGATTGCAGGTGGCAACGGGCAGCCTCGGCTGTTTATTTCCAGGTTGTTACCGGTCAGCCTTATCGGTGTAACGAGCCGAGGGTATTGAAAAGGAAAACCTATGCAAACCAGTTTGTTGAAGCCCAAGATCATTGCAGTTGAATCGCTTGGTGAAAACCATGCGAAGGTGGTTATGGAGCCGTTCGAACGCGGCTATGGCCACACCTTGGGTAACGCGCTTCGGCGCGTGCTGCTGTCGTCGATGATCGGCTATGCGCCGACCGAAGTGACGATCGCAGGCGTCGTGCACGAATACTCGACGCTCGATGGTGTGCAAGAGGATGTGGTCAACCTGCTGTTGAACCTGAAGGGTGTCGTTTTCAAGCTGCACAACCGCGACGAAGTCACGGTGACGCTGCGCAAGGAAGGCGAAGGCGTTGTCACGGCCGGCGATATCGAACTCGCGCATGATTGCGAGGTCATCAACCCCGAGCACGTGGTCGCGCACCTGTCGAAGGGCGGCAAGCTCGACGTTCAGATCAAGATCGAAAAGGGCCGCGGTTATGTGCCGGGCAACGTGCGCCGTTACGGCGAAGAGTCGGCGAAGATCATCGGCCGCATCGTGCTGGACGCTTCGTTCTCGCCGGTTCGCCGCGTGAGCTACGCCGTGGAAAGCGCGCGTGTCGAACAGCGTACCGACCTCGACAAGCTCGTGATGAACATCGAGACCAACGGTGTCATCTCGCCGGAAGAAGCGATCCGCCAGTCGGCGCGCATTCTGGTCGATCAGTTGTCCGTGTTCGCGGCACTGGAAGGCACCGAAGCGGCAGCGGAAGCGCCGTCGCGCGCACCGCAGATCGATCCGATCCTGCTGCGCCCGGTGGACGATCTCGAACTCACGGTTCGTTCCGCGAACTGCCTGAAGGCCGAGAACATCTACTACATCGGCGACCTGATCCAGCGCACGGAAAACGAGCTGCTGAAGACGCCGAATCTGGGCCGCAAGTCGCTGAACGAAATCAAGGAAGTGCTGGCTTCGCGTGGTCTGACGCTCGGTATGAAGCTCGAAAACTGGCCGCCGGCCGGTCTCGACAAGTAATAGCGAAGTCGCCGCCGAAATTGGCAACGCTGTTGGCACAGACGCGGATTCTGCTTTAAAATCCGCGTCTTGCTTTATTTTCGACCGGCCCGTGCGCCTGCTTCCGAAATCGGGGCGCAATAGAAGAGCTGGATCAAAACTCGTTAAAGGAACTGAAAATGCGTCATAAGCACGGTCTGCGGAAACTGAACCGCACGAGCAGCCATCGTCTGGCAATGCTCCGCAATATGTCGAACTCGCTCATCGAGCACGAAGTCATCAAGACGACGCTGCCGAAGGCCAAGGAACTGCGCAAGGTCGTCGAGCCCCTCATCACGCTCGGCAAGAAGCCGTCGCTGGCGAATCGCCGTCTGGCGTTCAACCGCCTGCGCGATCGTGATTCCGTCGCAAAGCTGTTCGACGTGCTCGGTCCCCGCTACGCAAGCCGTCCGGGTGGCTACCTCAGCATCCTGAAGTTCGGTTTCCGCGTCGGCGACAACGCGCCGATGGCGCTGGTCCAGTTGATGGATCGCCCGGAAGTCGAAGAGACGGAAGAAGTGCAAGAAGCGGAATAAATTCCGGTTCAGGTTGTTAGCGGAAAGGCCAAGCTCAGCTTGGCCTTTTTGCATTCTGGCTGCGGCTTTTCAGCGCGCCTGACCGTCGAGATGCTGGATGGCCCTCGATGCTACGATATCGAGATGGCTGTTCCGCCGCGCTGGAGTCACGAGTGAATCTCCCCGTCGTTCTGATGCTGTCCACGCTGCCCGATACCGCCGCAGCCGATTCGCTCGCGCAGGCGGCGCTCGAGGCGCGCCTCGCCGCGTGCGTGTCGAATATCGGCGCAGTGGCTTCGCAGTATCACTGGAAGGGCGCGCTGGCGTCCGCGCAGGAAGTGCAGTTGCTGTTCAAGACCAGCGTCGCGCGCGCCGAAGAATTGCAGCGCTTCGTCGAAGCCCGGCATCCTTATGAAACACCCGAAATCCTCGTCTGGCAGGTGGATGCATCGCCGGGCTATGGACAGTGGGTCAACGCAGAAACGCAGCGTCCTCTCCATGTTTGAGTTTTCCCGTCTCATCGCGCGCCGAATCCTGGCCGCGCTCTTCCTGCTGACCGCTTTTTCGCTGGTGTCGGGCGCCGCGCGCGCAGCCGACGATTTCCTCGATCCCGCCGTCGCATTCAAGTTCAGCGCGTCCGAAAAGCCGGGCGAAGTGGACGTGCGCTACAAGATCGCGGACGGCTATTACATGTACCGCGAACGTTTCGCGTTCGCGGTGAAGAGCGGCGACGCGACGATCGGCGCCGCGCAATTGCCCGCGGGCAAAGTCCATTTCGATCAGACCTTCAACAAGGACGTCGAGACGTATCGCGGCGAATTGCTCATCCGCATTCCTGTCACGCAGGCGAAGGGGCCGTTCGAACTCGCGGTGACCTCGCAGGGATGCGCGGATCAGGGCATCTGTTATCCGCCGATGGAAAAGGTCTACCGCGTCAAGGGCGACGCGCTTCAGCCCGCCGGCGCCATTTCGCCTGTCGCGACCAAAAGCGCCGACGCTTCGACGTCCTGGTTCGAACGCGCGACGAGCGCCGATTACGCGCAATCGATGCTCGAAGGCGGCGGATTCTTTGCGGTCGTCGGGCTGTATTTCCTCGCCGGCATCGTGTTGAGCCTGCTGCCCTGTTCGTATCCGATGATCCCGATTCTTTCCGCGATCATCGTCGGGGAAGGCGCGCGCGTGACGCGTACGCGTGGCTTCGCGCTGTCGGTGTCGTATGTCGTCGGCATGGCGCTCGTGTACACCGTGCTCGGCATTGCCGCCGCGCTGGTCGGCCAGAGTCTCGGCGCGTGGCTGCAGAACCCGTGGGTGCTCGGCGCGTTCGGCGTGTTGCTCGCGGCTTTCGCCGTCGCGCTGATCTCGGGCGTCGACATCGTGTTGCCGGAGCGCTGGCAAAGCGGCGTCAACGAGGCATCGCAGAAGCGCGGCGGCGGCAAGTTCGCTGCGGTCGCCGTGATGGGCGCGCTGTCTGCGCTCGTCGTCGGCGCGTGCATGACGGCGCCGCTCTTCGCGGTGCTCGCGTTCATTGCGCATACGGGCAACGCGGTGCTCGGCGGCGCGGCGCTGTTCGCGATGGGCATCGGCCTCGGCGTGCCGCTGCTCGTCATCGGCTTCGGCGCCGGCTCGATCCTGCCGCGCGCCGGCGCGTGGATGGACGGCGTGAAGGTGTTCTTCGGCGTCATTTTGCTGGCGGCCGCGTTGTGGATCGTGTGGCCTGTGATCGGCGGCGTCGCGCAGATGTTGCTTGCCGCGCTGTGGCTGCTGATCGCGGCGGCGTCGCTCGGACTGTTCTCGTCGGGCGCGCCGACGCCTGTCGGCGTGTGGAAGCGGCTCGGACGCGGACTCGGCGCTGCGTTCGCGATCTGGGCGGCGACGTTGCTCGTCGGCCTGGCCGCGGGCTCGACCGATCCGCTGCGCCCGCTCGCCGTGCTGGCTGCGCGAGGCGACGCGTCCGCGGGTGCGAGCGCGGGAAACGCGCCGTCGCAGGGCCCGGCTTTCGCGCCCGTGCGTTCGTCGGCGGAACTGGACGCCGCGGTCAAATCGGCCGCGCGCCCCGCGATGCTCGATTTCTACGCCGACTGGTGCGTGTCCTGCAAGGAAATGGAGAAGCTGACGTTCTCGGACGCCCGCGTGCAGGCGCGTCTCGCGCAACTGAATCTTCTGCGCGCCGACGTGACCGCGAACAATACCGACGACCAGGCCTTGCTCAAGCGCTTCAAGTTGTTCGGCCCGCCGGGCATCATCTTCTTCGATGCGCAAGGCAACGAAGTCGCGCGCGTGGTCGGCTACGAATCGGCGGACACGTTCCTCAAGAGCCTCGACAAAGTGGGTCCGTCGAACGGATAAAAAAAGGGCGACGCCGCGAGGCATCGCCCTTTGTGCATTCCCGATTCAGACGGCTTACTTCGATGCCCGCAGAATCCGCGCGGCGTCGAGCGCGAAGTACGTCAGCACGCCATCCGCGCCCGCGCGCTTGAACGCGAGCAGCGCTTCCATCATTACCTTGTCGTGATCGATCCAGCCGTTTTGCGCGGCGGCCTTGATCATCGCGTACTCGCCGCTCACCTGATACGCGTAGGTCGGAAAGCGGAACTCGTCTTTCACGCGGCGCACGATGTCCAGATACGGCATGCCCGGCTTGACCATCACCATGTCCGCGCCTTCCTCGATGTCCATGCGCACTTCGCGCATGGCTTCGTCGGAGTTGGCCGGGTCCATCTGATACGTCATCTTGTTGCTCTTGCCGAGATTCGCGGCCGAGCCGACGGCATCGCGGAACGGGCCATAGAACGCCGACGCGTACTTCGCCGCGTAGGCCATGATGCGCGTGTGAATGTGATCTTCGCTTTCGAGCATTTCGCGGATCGCGCCGATGCGGCCGTCCATCATGTCCGACGGCGCGACGATATCGACGCCTGCTTCGGCCTGCGTACGCGCCTGCTCGACGAGAATCTCGCTCGTCTCGTCGTTCTTCACGTAGCCTTCTTCGTCGAGCACGCCGTCCTGGCCGTGGCTCGTGTACGGATCGAGCGCGACGTCGGTCAGCACGCCGAGCATCGGGAAATTCTTCTTGAGTTCGCGCACGGCGCGCGGAATCAGGCCCGCCGGATTCGTGGCCTCGCGACCGTCGGGCGTCTTCAGCGACGGCTCGATCGCCGGGAACAACGACAGCACCGGCACGCCCAGCTCCACGCATTGCTCGGCGACTTTCATCAGCAGATCGACGGACGTGCGCTCGACGCCGGGCATCGACGGCACCGCCTGACGCACGTTCGCGCCTTCGACGATGAACACCGGGTAAATGAGGTCGTTGGTCGAAAGCGTGTTCTCGCGCATCAGGCGGCGCGAGAAGTCATCGCGGCGCATGCGGCGCGGACGATGGTGGGGATAGAAGCTCATGTCTTGACTCGATTTTGAGGGGTCTTCCGGGGAGATCGAAAACGGTTTTCGGGATGCGTAAAGCCTTGCCGAACAAGCACTTGGCTGCGTCCGGAACCGTTTTGAGACAATGGTATATCATACCGATCGAGCGAGGCGCTTACGCCGGACTCCCCGCTTCTCCTCCCTGAGCGGGCGCCTGTCGATATTCGATTAGGCTGTTAACCCGCCGTCAATGCGGCGGGTTTTTTTATGCCGGAGCGCTCGATCACAGGCGCTCGACGGCTCAGCCGGCCGCGTCTTCCTGCGCGTTCTCACCGGCTTCTTCAGGCATCAGCCAGCTTTCGATGAGTTCATGCGCTTCGTCGAGGCCCGTGCGCTTGAGCGCGGAGAAGAGCTGCACGGTCAACTCGCCGCGATAGCCCGCGTCCCGGTATTCCGCGAAGGATTTCTTCGTTGCGCGCAGGGCGTTGGTCATCTCCTGTCGCGTCAATTTGTCGCATTTGGTGAGCAGCGCGTGGATCGGCTTACCGGTGGGCGCGAACCAGTCGATCATGATGCGATCGAGGTCCGTGAGCGGCCGGCGCGAGTCCATCATGAGGATCATGCCGCGCAGTTGCGCGCGGCTTTGCAGATACGTCGAAAGCAGGCGCTGCCAGTGTTCCTTCGCCGCGCCCGGCACTTCGGCGTAACCGTAGCCGGGAAGATCGACGAGATAACCGACCGGCGCGGCTTCCGGCCCGACGGCAAAGTAATTGATGTGCTGCGTGCGTCCGGGCGTTTTACTCGCGAAAGCGAGGCGCTTCTGGTTGCACAGCACGTTGATCGCCGTCGATTTACCCGCGTTCGAGCGTCCGCCGAATGCGATTTCAGGCTGTGGCGTAGCCGGCAAATCGCGCAGATGATTGACGGTGGTGAAGAAGCGGGACTGGTGAAGCAGGAATGACATTGGCGGGCCCAATCGAAAGAGCTGCGAAAACTTGAAGCCTTGAGAACCCGGCAAATACTGGGCATGCCCCGACTGGCGTCTTTGCGTGTAGCGGGTTATTGTACAATACGACGGATTTTTAAAGATCAGCACGGGCACGCAAGACCCAAAGCCGCAGGCGTCACCCACAGAGGAGCGAGACAGTTTTTCGGGCATTTTTTGGGCCCTTTCGTTCGGGTATCTTGCGGCGATGATCGGTCGCCGTCGTTTTTTGCAGAACCTCACATTCTCACAAGACGAAAAACAGGGTACGCGAATGAACCGACTGTACAGGTCTCTGGTGGTGATTCGGGCAGCGGCGGCTTTCGGTGTGGGTTTCAGTGGTCTGGCGGTATCGATGGCGGTGAATGCGGCGGAGCCCGCGCAGCCGGCCAAGCCGGATGTGGCACGCGGGCAGGCCATCGCAACGCAGGTTTGCGCGGCGTGTCACGCAGCGGACGGCAACAGCGCCGGCGCGGCGTTCCCGAGACTCGCGGGACAGCACGCGGAATACATCGTCAAGCAATTGAAGGATTACAAGACGCAGCCGGGCGCAAAGGCGCCGGCGCGCAACAATCCGATCATGGCGGGCATCGCGGGCGCACTGTCGGATCAGGACATGGTGAACGTGGCGGCTTACTTCGCGTCGCAGAAGGCCAAGCCCAATTTCGCGCGCGACAAGAACGACGTCGCGCTGGGGCAGAAGATCTATCGCGGCGGCGTCGCGGACAAGGGTGTGCCGGCATGCGCCGCGTGCCACGGCGCGACGGGCATGGGCATTCCGGTGCAGTATCCGCGTCTGTCGTGGCAGTGGGGCGACTACACGGTGGCGCAGTTGAACGCTTTCGCATCGGGACAACGCGCCAACAGCGAGCCGATGCACGCCATCTCTTCCCGTTTGAATGAAGCGGAGATGAAGGCAGTGGCCGACTACATCGCCGGTTTGCATTAAACGCAGCAGTCAGCGTCCAGCGCTTCCCGGCACATGAGCGGTAAGCGCCGGAAGCGCCCATACTACGAAGCCGGTCCCGGGAAGATCCGAGAAGACCGGCGCAAAAACAAGAAAAGGGTGGGACGTCGGTCGATCAGACCGCCAGCGTCTCCACCCTTTTTTGCTGTCCAGCCGGAGTTTGAATGAGCGTCACCACATCGGGATTGCAGTCGAAGTCGGGCCGTCGCGCCCTCAGGCATTTCGTCGAACTCGTGAGTTCGATGCGTTTCGCCATCGCGCTGCTGGTCATTCTGGCGATCGCGAGCATCATCGGCACGGTGCTCACGCAGGACGACCCGTACCCCAACTACGTCAATCAGTTCGGTCCGTTCTGGGCGGATATCTTCCGCGGCATCAGCATCTACACCGTGTACAGCGCATGGTGGTTCATGCTGATCCTGATCTTCCTCGTGATCTCGGTGTCGCTGTGCGTGATCCGCAACAGCCCGAAGATGGTCGCGGACATCAAGAGCTGGAAGGATCGCGTGCACGAAGGCGGCCTGCGCGCGTTCCATCACAAGGGCGAATTCGCGGTGTCGGCGAACCGCGCGCAGACCGCGGCGACGCTCGAACGCCTTGCCGCGAAAATGGGCTACCGCTTCAAGACGCGCGAGACCGACAACGGCGCGACGCTCATCACGGCCAAGCGCGGCGCGATGACGAAGATCGGCTATATCTCGGCGCACGTGGCGATCGTCGTGATCTGCATCGGCGGGCTGCTCGACAGCAACTTGCCCATCAAGCTGCAGATGTGGATGTTCAACAAGACGCCGATCAACAGCAACGCCGTCATCAACGACATTCCGCCGGAGCATCGGCTGTCCGTCTCGAACCCGACATTCCGCGGTTATGCATGGGTGCCCGAAGGCCAGTTCGTCGGCACGGCGATCCTGAACCAGCAGGACGGCTCGATCATCCAGGACCTGCCGTTCTCGATTCAGCTCAACAAGTTCATCGTCGATTACTACTCGACCGGCATGCCGAAGCTCTTCGCGAGCGATATCGTCGTGATCGATCACAAGACGGGCAAGCGCATACCCGCGCGCGTCGAGGTGAACAAGCCGTTCACGTATGACGGCATTTCGATCTACCAGTCGAGCTTTCAGGACGGCGGCTCGAAGCTCGAAATGACCGCGTGGCCGATGACCGGCGGCAGCGCGAAAAACGCGCCGTTCCAGGGCACGATCGGCGGCACCGCGCCCGTCGGCACGCAGTTCAAAGGCGCGCAGGGCGAGACCGTCGAGTTCACGGATTTTCGCGCGATCAACGTCGAGAACATGACCGACGGCAACGGCGCGCCCGACGCGCGCGGCGTCGGCAAGAAGGAAACGCTGCGCGACGCTTTCGACGAGCGCCTCGGTTCCGGCGCGAAGACGTCGAAGCCGACCGATCTGCGCAACATCGGCCCGTCGGTGCAGTACAAGGTGCGCGGCACGGACGGCCAGGCGCGCGAGTACAGCAACTACATGCTGCCGGTCGATGTCAGCGGCCAGCGAATGTTCCTCGCGGGCATGCGCGTGAGCCCGAACGATCCGTTCCGCTATCTGCGCATTCCCGCCGACGAACAGGGCTCGATCAAGCAATGGATGGATTTGCGCGCGGCGCTCCAGACGCCCGCAACGCGCGCCGAAGCCGCGCATCGTTTCGCGCTGCGCTCGGTGCCGCCGGAAAACGGTGAACTGCAGAAGCATCTCGAAGAAAGCGCGAATCGCGTGCTGAACCTGTTCGCCGGCGTCGACGAAGCGGGCAAGGCGACGACGAATCCCCAGATGATTGGCGGCTTCCAGAGCATTGCGACATTCATCGACCGCTCGGTGCCGAAGGGCGAGCAGGAAAAGGCCGCGGGTCTCCTGATGCGCATGCTCGAAGGCGCGATGTGGGACGTCTGGCAGATTTCCCGAGAGCAAAACGGGCTTCCGGCCGCTAAAGTGGATGAGAAGAGCAGCGCGTTCGTACAGGCGTCCATCAACGCACTTTCGGACAGCTTTCTGTACGGTTCGCCGGTCTTCCTGCAACTGGACAACTTCAAGCAGGTGCAAGCTTCGGTATTCCAGTTGACGCGCGCGCCGGGTAAAAATCTGGTGTATCTTGGCAGCCTTCTGCTGGTGGTCGGCATTTTCGCGATGTTCTACGTGCGCGAGCGCCGCCTCTGGTTCTGGCTCAAGGATACGGGGCAGGGCGGCGCGAGCGTGCTGATGGCGATGTCGACGGCGCGCCGGACGTTCGATTTCGAGAAGGAATTCGTGCGCACCCGCGCGCAGATCGCGGCGGCGCTCGGCACGAAGCCGGCCGATCCGGCTGGTCAGTCCCCGGAGGCCAGCGCGCCCGGCGCGCCCCGGCATCCGCAATCCGAGACGTCGAGCTCGGAAGTTTCGACACGGTAAGATCATGGACCTCACACACCATTCATCCCAAGCCTCCGCCAAGCCGGAACGCCCGGCATCGGGACTTCCCGATGTCGCCGCGTTCGACGATCGTCCGTTTTTGCGCCGGCTCGGCGCCATCGACTGGCTTTTCGCCCTCGCGATGGTCGCGGGCGCGGGCTTCGCGCTGAATCGTTATCACGCGTACATGGACGTGTACGACACGGCTGTGCTGATCGGCGCGGTGCCGACCTTCGTCGTACTCGGCTGGCGCTGGAAGCCGGTGCGCCTGCTGATCGCGATGATCGCCGTGCTGGCGCTGTTTTCGATCCAGCTTTATCAGCACGATCTCGCGCGCGCCGAGACCAATTTCTTCCTCAAGTACTTCCTGTCGAGCCAGTCCGCGATCCTGTGGATGAGCGCGCTCTTCATCCTCGCGACGCTGTTTTACTGGATCGGCCTCGTGACGCGCTCGCAGACCGGCGGCGCGATCGGTTCGCGCATGACGTGGGTCGCGGTTCTGATGGGCTTCACGGGGCTCATGGTGCGCTGGTACGAGTCGTACATGATCGGCTCGGACGTCGGCCATATTCCGATCTCGAATCTGTATGAAGTGTTCGTGCTGTTCTGCCTGATCACGGCGCTGTTCTATCTCTACTACGAACAGCATTATTCGACGCGGCAGATGGGCGCGTTCGTGCTGCTCGTGATCAGCGCGGCGGTCGGTTTCCTGATGTGGTACTCGATCGCCCGCGATGCGCAGCAGATCCAGCCGCTCGTGCCCGCGCTGCAAAGCTGGTGGATGAAGATCCACGTGCCGGCGAACTTCATCGGCTACGGCAGCTTCGCGCTCTCGGCGATGGTTTCCGTCGCGTATCTCGCGAAGCAGCGCGGCTTCCTGGCAGACCGCCTGCCGTCGCTGGAAGTGCTCGACGACGTGATGTACAAGTCGATCGCCGTCGGCTTCGCGTTCTTCACCATCGCGACGATTCTCGGCGCACTGTGGGCCGCGGAAGCGTGGGGCGGCTACTGGAGCTGGGACCCGAAGGAAACCTGGGCGCTGATCGTCTGGCTGAACTATGCGGCGTGGCTGCACATGCGCCTGATGAAGGGCCTGCGCGGCGCGGCGGCGGCGTGGTGGGCGCTGACGGGCCTGATCGTCACGACGTTCGCATTCCTCGGCGTGAACATGTTCCTGTCGGGCCTGCACAGCTACGGCAAGCTCTGAGCGGTCGCCGCGAATCGGAAGAAAACCGCCATGCATCGCGCTGGCGGTTTTTTTTCGTTTCGCGATGGAATACGGGCATCCGATCTGCTGTTTCCCCGTATAAGCATTCATGGCGACGCGTGGTGCATCGCGATGCAAAGGAACGGATATGTGGATCAGACGAAACCGCCATCTCTACGGCGGCGACATCGCGGGACATGAAATCACCCCGCGCGATGTGTTCGAAAACCGGCGCCGCGTGTTGCGCTCGATCGGCGCGTTCGCCGCGACGGGAATCGCCGGCGCGAGCGGCAACGCGTTCGCGACGCTGAGTTCGCCCGATGCCAAAGGCCAGAAGCTCGCGGCGAAGACGAATCCGCAGTTCGTCGCGCTCGACAAGCCGACGGCGTTCAAGGACATCACGAGCTACAACAACTTCTACGAATTCGGCACCGACAAGGGCGATCCGGTGGAGCACGCGGGCACGCTGCGGCCGCGGCCGTGGAAGGTTTCCGTCGAAGGCGCGATCAAGAATCCGAAGGTCTACGACATCGACGATCTTCTGAAGCTCGCGCCGCTCGAGGAGCGCGTCTACCGTCTGCGCTGCGTCGAAGGCTGGTCGATGGTCATTCCGTGGATCGGCGTGTCGCTGTCCGAGCTCATCAGGCGCGCGGAGCCGACCGGCAGCGCGAAATACGTGCAGTTCATCACGCTCGCCGATCCGTCGCAGATGCCCGGGCTGTCGACGCCGATTCTCGAGTGGCCGTATTCCGAAGGCCTGCGCATGGATGAAGCGATGAATCCGCTCACGCTTCTGACCGTCGGCCTGTACGGCGAAGTGCTGCCGAACCAGAACGGCGCGCCGGTCCGCGTGATCGTGCCGTGGAAATACGGCTTCAAGAGCGCGAAGTCGCTGGTGAAGATCCGCTTCGTCGAAAAGCAGCCGCCGACCAGCTGGAATCTCTACGCGCCGAGCGAATACGGGTTTTATTCGAACGTGAATCCGGGCGTCGATCATCCGCGCTGGAGTCAGGCGACGGAGCGGCGCATCGGCGAGGACGGCTTCTTCGCACCGAAGCGCAAGACGCTCATGTTCAACGGCTACGGCGATCAGGTCGCGTCGCTGTATCAGGGCATGGATCTCAAGAAGAATTTCTGACCAATGCCGACCGCTTCCGAGTTCAAGCGATCCACCGCGACACCGCAACCGCGCAGCCGCGTCGCGCTGGTCAAGGTGGCCGTGTTCGTCGCGATGCTGTATCCGCTCGCGCGCATCGTCGTGCTGGGGATGACCGGCATCAACGGCGGTCTGGGCGCGAATCCGATCGAGTTCATCACGCGCTCGACCGGACTGTGGACGCTGGTCTATCTCTGCATCACGCTCGCGATCACGCCCGTGCGCCGCATGACCGGCATCACGGCGCTCGCGCGGTTTCGCCGCATGACCGGCCTGTACGCGTTCTTCTTCGCCGTGCTTCATTTCACGACATACATCTGGTTCGACAAATGGTTCGATGTCGCCGAGATGCTGAAGGACATCGGCAAGCGGCCGTTCATTACGGTGGGCTTCGCGGCGTTCGTGCTGCTGATTCCGCTCGCCGTCACCTCGCCCAAAGCGATGGTGCGCAAGCTCGGCCGGCGCTGGCAGGCGCTGCATCGCACGATCTATCTGATCGCCGCGCTCGCTATCCTGCATTTCTGGTGGATGAAGGCGGGCAAGCACGATTTCGAACTGCCGAAGATTTACGGCTCGATCGTGATCGCGCTGCTGGGATGGCGCGTGATCATGTGGCTGAAAGCGCGGATCAGCGCGCGCGCATAAAAAAAGCGATGCCGGGGCATCGCTTTTCGACGGAGCGCAGAAGCTTCAGCCCGGCAGGACCGATTCCCCGGCGAACAACTGCTGCACCTCTTCACGCGCGCGCACGACGTGCACGCGCTCGCCGTCGACCATGATTTCGGCGGCGCGCGGACGCGTGTTGTAGTTCGAACTCATCACGAAGCCGTACGCGCCCGCCGAACAGATCGCGAGCAGATCGCCCGGTTCGATGGCCAGTTCGCGGTCGCGTCCCAGCCAGTCGCCGCTTTCGCATACCGGGCCGACGACATCGTACGTGTGCGCTTTCTGATCGCGCTTCACGACCGGCACGATGCGATGAAACGCCTCGTACATGGCGGGGCGCGCGAGATCGTTCATCGCCGCATCGACGATGGCAAAGTTCTTTTCCTCGCCCGGCTTCAGATATTCGACACGCGTGAGCAGCACGCCCGCGTTGCCGACGAGCGAACGCCCCGGCTCGAAATACACCTCGCGCTGGCCGTGGCCGCGCTGCTCGATATGCGCGAGCAGCGTCTTCACGAAATCGCCGATATCGGGCGGCGTTTCGTCGTCGTAGGTGATGCCGAGACCGCCGCCGACGTCGACATGCCGGATGCTCACGCCATCCGCTTCGATCTGCTCGACGAGATCGAGCAGCTTGTCGAGCGCGTCGAGATACGGGCTGATTTCGGTGATCTGCGAGCCGATATGGCAATCGATGCCGACGACATCGAGATTCGGCATTGCGCTCGCTTGCGCGTACGTTGCGCGCGCGTCGCGGAAGGCCACGCCGAACTTGTTCGATTTGAGGCCGGTGGAGATGTACGGATGCGTTTTCGCATCGACGTCGGGATTCACGCGCAGCGAAACCGGCGCTTTCTTGCCGAGCGACTTCGCCACTTCGTTCAACGCGTGCAGTTCGGGAATCGACTCGACATTGAAGCACTTCACGCCCGCTTCCAGCGCCTCGCGCATTTCCGCCGCCGACTTGCCGACGCCCGAAAACACCGTGTTCTCCGCCCGGCCGCCCGCCGCGAGCACGCGCGCCAGCTCGCCGGACGACACGATATCGAAGCCCGCGCCCATGCGCGCAAACACGTTGAGCACGGCGAGATTGCTGTTCGCCTTCACCGCGACGTGCACGCTCGCACGCCGTCCAGCGCATGCATCGGCGTAAGCGTGGTAGGCGCGTGTCAGCGCATCGCGCGAATAGACATAGAGCGGCGTGCCGAACTGCTCTGCAAGCGATGCGGCGGAAACGCCTTCGGCGTGCAGCACGCCGTCGACGTAATGGAATGCGGAATCACTCATGGGCGGGAAAAAAAATGCGCCGGTGGGGCGTCAGGGCTTGCGGGATCAGTACGCGGACGAAGCGGCTTTCGGCGCCGATGCAGCGTTGGGAGCGGACTTCAGTTCCGCTTCCGGCGACAGTGACAGCGGCTCGCCCGACGTATCCGGAACGGTGCCGCGGCGCGAGGCCGTTTCGTCATCGGGAGTCACGTTCGAAGGCGGCGTATTCTGGAGATCGCTGGGACGTTGCGGCAGCGGCGGCGTGGTTGGCAGATAAAGCGGACCGCGTTGCCCACAACCACCGAGCGAGAGTGTTGCGGCGGCGCCGAGGCTCAAAGCCGCTACAATCGCGCTCATCCTGAAAACGACTCGCATGACCGTCCCTATACCGTTTAATTGCGCTTATTTGCGTTTAATCGATGGAGTTTAGCATGACAGACCAGGAATACCTGACGCTGGCGGAGGCCGCGCTGACCGCCATCGAGCGCTCGGTTGACGAAGCCGAGGCCGATATCGAATTCGAGCGAAGCGGCAATGTTTTGACGCTGGAATTCGAGAATCGCACGAAGGTGATCGTGAATCTGCAGCCGCCGAAACACGAGATCTGGCTCGCTGCGAAAGCGGGCGGATTTCACTATAAGTACGTCGACGGCACGTGGCGCGATACGCGCGACAACAGCGAGTTCTTCGCGACGCTGAGCAAGTATTCGACGGAACAGGCGGGCGAGCCGGTCAAGTTCAAGGCCTGAATTCAGACGGCGAAAGCAAAACGAGCGGATCGTCGCGATCCGCTCGTTCCGGTTCAGGGGTTCACTGCCCCTTGAACAGATTCATGATGTCCTGCTTCTCCTGCTCGCCGACTTCCGGCGCCGGCGCCGTCACGCCGGATACGCCTTCCTGCGGCGGCGCCTGACTCACGCCGATGGTCGCGATGAAGCCGTGTCCCGGCGTCATGTCGTCGAAGTAGAGCTCGCCGCCGAGCGACGTGATATCCGGTGGCGTCAGCGGCTTGTACTCCGGCACGCCCTTCAGCGCGCGCCCCATGTAGTCCATCCATACCGGCAGCGCGAGACCGCCGCCGGTTTCCTTGTCGCCCAGGCTGCGCGGATTGTCGTAGCCGATCCACGCGATCGCGACGAGCGAGCGCTGGTAGCCCGCGAACCACGCATCGCGCGAATCGTTCGTCGTGCCGGTCTTGCCGGCGAGATCGGTGCGCTTGAGCTGATTCGTCTTCGCGCCCGTGCCGCGTTGCGCGACGCTCTGCAGCAGGCTGTTCATCACGAACGCGTTACGCGGCGTGATCGCGAGCGGCGCGCTCTGTTGCGCGACGAGCGGCTGCGGATGCGAGACGACGCGCCCGTATGGATCGGTGATATCGGCGATCACGTACGGATTCACGCGATACCCGCCGTTCGCGAACACGGCGTAGCCCGCCGCCATTTGCAGCGGCGTGACGAGACCCGCGCCGAGCGCCATCGGCAGATAGGCCGGATGACGGTCCGCGTCGAAGCCGAAGCGCGTGATGTAGTTCTGCGCGTACTTCGTGCCGATATGGCTCAGGATGCGGATCGACACCATGTTCTTCGAGCGCTGCAGCGCGGAGCGCATCGTCATCGGGCCGTCGAAGCCGCCGCCGTAGTTCTTCGGCTCCCACGCCTGCCCGCCGGTCTCGGCCGCGCTGAAGAAGAGCGGGCCGTCGTTGATGATCGTCGCGGGTGAAAGTCCTTTCTCGAGCGACGCCGAATAGATGAACGGCTTGAAGCTCGACCCCGGCTGACGCCATGCCTGCGTCACGTGATTGAACTTGTTCTTGTTGAAGTCGAAGCCGCCGACGAGCGCGCGAATCGCGCCGTCCTGCGGCACCATCGACACGAGCGCGCCTTCGACTTGCGGCAATTGCGTGACGGTCCATTCGCCGTCGTCGTCCTTCATGAGACGCACGATCGCGCCCGGACGGATGCGCGCGTTCGGCTGCGCGCGCGAACTCAGCGCGAACTGCACGAAGCGCAGATTGTTGCCGCTGATCGTCGCCGTGTTGCCGTCGATGAAGCTCGCCTTCACTTCCTTAGGGCTCGCCGACGTCACGACCGCCGCGACGATCTCGCCGTTGTCCGGATGTTCGGCGAGCGCATCGTCGATGGCCTGTTCGCGGTCGTCCGGATTCGCCGGCAACTCGATGTAGCCTTCCGGTCCGCGATATCCGTGGCGATGCTCGTAATCCATCAGGCCACGGCGCACCGCGCGATAGGCGGCGTCCTGATCGGCGGAATCGATTGTCGTCACGACGTTCAGGCCGCGCGTGTACGCTTCCTCGCGGTATTGCGCGTACATCATCTGCCGCACCATTTCCGCGACGTACTCGGCATGCACGCTGAACTCGCGGCCCGCGCCCTTCACGACGAGCGGCTGCTGCACCGCGCGCTCGTAGTCGTCGCGCGTGATGAAGTTCAGGTCGAGCATGCGCTGCAGAATGTAGTCCTGCCGCACCTTCGCGCGCTTCGGATTGACGACCGGGTTATACGCCGACGGCGCCTTCGGCAGCCCGGCGAGCATCGCGGCCTCGGCGAGCGTGATGTCCTTCAGATCCTTGCCGAAGTAGACGCGTGCCGCGCTCGCGAAACCGTACGCGCGCTGCCCGAGATAGATCTGATTCATGTAGACCTCGAGAATCTGATCTTTGGTCAGCGCGCGCTCGATCTTGTAGGCGAGCAGCATTTCGTAGATCTTGCGCGTGTAGGTCTTTTCGCTCGACAGGAAGAAGTTGCGCGCGACCTGCATCGTGATCGTGCTCGCGCCCTGCGACGCATGACCGTTGGTCAGCGCGACCGAGCCCGCGCGCAGAATGCCGGTGAGATCGACGCCGCCGTGATCGTAAAAACGCGCGTCCTCGATGGCGAGCACGGCTTTTTTCAGATGATCGGGCACGTCCTGAATGCGCACGACGCTGCGGCGTTCCTCGCCGAATTCGCCAATCAACAGATGATCCGCCGTGTAGATGCGCAGCGGCACCTTCGGACGATAGTCCGTGAGCGCTTCGAGCGAAGGCAGATTCGGCATCGCGACGACGAGCGCATAGCCGAGCACCAGACCCGCGCAGACGATCAACGCAAAAATACTGACGCACAGGCCGAGCAGAAGCCGCGCCCACCATGGGCGCTTGGCTTTCTTTTGCCTCTCGGGCGGCGTGGACGGCGGGTTGGTCGGGGAAGAAGATTGCATAGCACCACCAAAAACAATCACGCGATTATAGCCGCCTGGGTTTCGGACTTTTCTGAACGCTTACAACGCATGCGGCGGTCGCGCGGGCTCGCTGGTCTCTTCAAGATACCCGCGATCGTGCGCGGAAGCATCTTCTTATGGTGCGCGTTGGCCATTCGGACGAATGTTCCCGGCCGACCCTGCTCGCGACAATTCCTCCACCTCGAGCGACCGAACGGTTCGGTCCGCGGGTGAATGGAAGGAGTGGGTCATGAGCAAGGAAAACGCGCTGCGCGGCGCGATGCTGACGGTCACGCGGCGCTACGCGGCGGGCGTCGACGTGGGCGAGGACGCGGTGCGGCTGGCGGTCGTGAGCAGGCGGCTGCACGCGAACGCGACGGTATGCGTCGAGCATCTGGAGTCGGTGGCGCTGCCGTCGGGCGCGGTGATCGACGGTGAGTTCGTCGATCGGCCGGTCATCGTGTCGGCGCTGCGTGAGGCGTTCGGACGCCTGCCGCCGAGCGGCGCGTGGCGCTCGCTGCGTTGCGCGATGGCGTTGCCTGCCACGGCCACGGTCACGACGCAGGTTTCGCTCGCTCGTCTGATGGAAGCGCGCGAGCCGCTGCCGCCCTCCGGCGACCACGATCCGCGCGGCGTGCTCGAACCGGCCGTGCTCGCGGAGGCCGAACGCGCGACCGGCATCGAACGCGCGGCGCTGGCCGTCGACTGGTCCGTGCAGACGAGCGAGGACGGGCAGGCGCGCGTGGCGATCGCGGCCACGGCGCGGCGGCATGTCGAGGCGCGCGTCGAGACGGCGGCGGAGGCGGGCATCGCGCTTTCCGCCATCGATGGCGAGCCGGCTGCGGCGCTGCGCGCGATGCGTCATTGCGGCTCCGTCGAACTGGATGACGACGCGCGCTACATCGTGTGCTGGCTGGAAGGCACGGGTCTGCACGGCTGGCTGGTCGGCGCGCGCGGCGTCGAGGGCGAACTGCGCTATCCCGCGCCGGAATATCGAAGCATCCCGGACGCGCTGCACGATCTCGTCGGCCGGCACGCGGGGCCCGATTGCATCTACGCAGGCGGCCGGCTCGAATTGCTGACGCATGCTGGCGTACCGCTGCCCGTGCTGGGCAAGACGTTCGGCTGCCCGGCGTTGCCCTTCGAAGCGGCGCCGTATTGCAACGGCGCCGCCGAGATCGCGGCCGCGCACAGGCATTCGCCGCGCTTCGCCGCTGCTTTCGGGCTTGCCTTGCGCGAGGTGATGCAATGACCGCCGTCATGCTCGAAGGATTCAATCTGCTTCCGTATCGGGCGCGCCGGCGTCGCGAGGCGCGGCGCCGGCGGCTCGTCACGCTCGCCGCCGCAAGCCTTGCGGGGTGCGCGGCAGTGGGCGCCGTCGCGGGCTGGGACGTGGTCGAACACATTCGTCTCGATGAGCGGCGCATGGCCCTCGAGGCGTCGTTGCGCGCGTCGAATGCGCAAGTCGATGAACACGCGCGGCTCGTGCGCGCCGAAGCCGACCGGCGGCGCGCGCGGGAGGCCGCGCAACCGCTGGCCGCGCCGCGCGAGCGTTTTCTTGCGCTGCTCGAAGCGCTCGCCGAGGCGCCGCTGCAACCGGGCGTCACGCTGCAACGCGTCTCGCAGCGAGCCGACGAGGTCGAACTGGCAGCACGTGCGCCCGATTCGCAGGCGGCGGCGCTGTGGCTCAAGCGGCTGGAGCGCGTGCGCGGCGTGGAGGCCGTGGAAGTGATCGAGATGAAGCGGCGCGCGGAGCTCGCTGCGCGCGGCCAGCGTGCGGCGCCCGTGCGTCTGGAAAATGCATCCGGGTACTACGAATTCGTGGCGCTCGTGCGCTACTCGGCGGATCGTCCGCGCGATGCTGCCGCGTCGCATCCGCCGCGGCCCGTGCTCGCGACGAATCGCCGGGTGACGCAGGGGGCGCAGCCATGAACACCCTCGCGATGAACTTACCTGCTGCCCGAAAGCGATCGCGCAATCGGCCTTCCATATGGCAACCCCTCGACGAATGGTCGCGGCGACGTACCGCGTTCGTCGCGCTCGCTTTGGCGACCGTCGTCGCGGTGCTCGGCGTGCGCGCCTGGCGGACGTCCGACGCGAGCCAGCTCGACGCGAGCCGCACGGCATGGACGGCTGCGCAGGCCAAAGCGCGGGACGCCGGACGCATCGCGGCCGAATTGCCGGAGCTGAGGGCGCGGGTCGCGTCGCGCGGTCTGAACCCGGAGCACTGGAGCGCGGCCGACGCACTGCGCGGCATCGCAGATCTCGCGGCGCAAAGCGGGCTGCGCGAGCCGGCGATCGAGCCCGTGTCGGGAAAAACCGGACAAGCCATAAAAGCGGGACAAACGGGATCGGGCGCCGAGCCGAAAACGCCTCCGCCGATGCCGGAGCGCGTCCTCAAGCTGCGCGCCGAGGGCAGTTTTGCCGAGATTCGCCGCTTTCTGGAAGCGCTCGGCGGGTTGCCGCGGCTCGTCGTGCCCGAAGGCGTGCAGATGCGGCGGCAGGCGGGCGCGCTCGTCATCGAAACGTCGCTGCGCGTGTTCGACACGCTGCCGGCCATTCCGCTCGCGTCGGCGCTGCCGCGCGCGAACGCGTTCATCGTCGATCCGTTCGGCAGCGACGACGGCGCGCCGGTCGGCGACATGCTGCTCGTGGGTACATTCATCGCACCGCGTCGCGCGATGGCGCTGCTGCAAAGCGGCGCCGATGTCGACGGCTTCGCGCCGGGACAGAAGATCGGTCAGGAGCGGCTTTCACGCGTCGTGCCGCGCACGGTGGAACTCGCTCGCGACGACGGCTCCTCGCGCAAGCTGACCATCGTGGAGGATCGCCGGTGAGCCCCATCGCACAGATTTCACGCTCGGCGGCGAGGCCGCTCGCGGCCGCGCTTGCGGCGCTATTGTTCGCGCAGGCGCCGCTTGCCGCCGAAAGCACGGAGAGCGCAGAGAGTGCGGATGCGAGCGTCGCGCTGCCGCCGCTTCCTGCCTCGTTCGATACGCTGTCAGCGGATCAGACCGCAATCGACACGGGTTCGCCGCCCGCCATCGACTCGCCGGCGGCGAAGCCCGTCGCCGAACCGGCCGCGAAGCCCGTCGCCGAAGTGGCCGCGAAGCCCGTCGCCGAAGCGGCGGAAGCGCTGGAAGGGCCGCCGGTCCCATTGCGTCCGATCGAACGTCTGAGCGGCGCAGACCCGTCGTCCGGCACGCCGCAGAACGACGGCGCAGGCAAACCGATCACGCTCGACCTCAAGAACGCCGACTTGCGCGCCGCGCTGCACACGTTCGCGCAGTTCGCGGGACTCAACATCGTCGCGAGCGAGAAAGTGCGCGGGCAGGTTTCGATGAACCTCGTCGCGGTCCCGTGGCGGCGCGCGTTCGACACCCTGCTCGAAGTGAACGGCCTCGCCATGGAGCGCCACGGCAACGTCATCTGGGTCGCGCCGCTCGCGGAACTCGCCGCACGCGAGAAACTGCGCTTCGAGGCGCACGCGCGCGCCGCCGACCTCGAACCGCTCGCGAGCCGCACGTTCGTGCTGCGTTATGCGCGAGCCGAGGACGTGCGCAAGATGCTGACCGGCTCGGGCAATCAGCGCGTGCTTTCCAAACGCGGCTCCGCCATTGCCGATCCGCGCACGAACCTGCTCTTCGTCACCGACCTCGACGCGCGCGTGCAGCAGATCGCCGATCTCCTCGCGCTGATCGACAAGGCGGCGCCGCAAGTCATGATCGAGGCGAAGATCGTCGAAGGCGAAGCGGGGTTGTCGCGCGATCTCGGCGTGAAGCTGGGCGTCGCGGCGCAGGCCGATCCGGCGACCGGTTTCGCGGGCGGAAAGGACGGTGTGGTATACGATTTGTCGGCGGGCCCGATCAACGGCTTCGACGCCGCGACCGCCGGACTCACGCTGTTTGTCGCGCACGCGACGCGGCTGCTCAATGTCGAGCTGAGCGCGCTGGAGGCGCAAGGTCGCGGACAGATCGTCTCGCGGCCGCGCGTCGTGACGGCGGACCGGGTGAAGTCCGTCGTCGAGCAGGGCATGGAAGTGCCGTATCAGGCGAAGGTCGGCAATGGCATGTCGGGCGTGCAGTTCCGCCGCGCAACGCTCAAACTGGAGGTCGAGCCGCAAATCACGCCGCACGGGCACGTCATTCTCGATCTCGACATCACGAAGGACAGCCTGGGCGAGCAAACGGCGAACGGGCCGGCCATTCATACGAAGCACGTCCAGACGCGCGTGGAAGTGGAAAATGGCGGCACGGTGGCGATCGGCGGCATCTATTCCGACGACGAGCGCGACGACACGACCGGCGTGCCCGGACTGTCGAAGCTGCCGGTGATCGGCTGGCTCTTTCGTCACGACGCGCGGCGGCAGTCGAAGAGCGAGCTGGTGGTCCTGATCACGCCGCACGTGATCGCGCCGGGCGGCTGAGGCCGGCGGCGCCCGTGGCGGCGGGCGGCGCGACTCGACAAAGCACGCGGTTTGCCCTTAAGCTGCCGCACGAACAAATTCGATCGACTGGAAGGAAACCGAGTTGCAGGAAGGGCACGCGAACGCGAACATTTTTTTCGTCGGACTCATGGGGGCGGGTAAAACCACCGTGGGCCGTGCGGTTGCGCGCCGTCTGCAGCGCTCGTTCATCGATTCGGATCTGGAGATCGAGGCGCGCACGGGCGCCCGCATCCCGGTGATCTGGGAACTCGAAGGCGAAACGGGTTTTCGCCAGCGCGAGGCGAACGTCATCGACGAGCTGTCGCAGCGCAGCGGCATCGTGCTCGCGACGGGCGGCGGTGCGGTGCTGCGGCCCGACAATCGCGAACATCTGAAGAATCGCGGCATCGTCATCTATCTGCGCGCCAATCCGCACGATCTCTGGCAGCGCACGCGGCGCGACAAGAACCGGCCGCTCTTGCAAACCGAAGATCCGCGCGGCAAGCTCGAAGCGCTCTTTCAGACGCGCGACCCGCTGTATCACGAATGCGCGGATTTCGTCGTGGAAACGGGGCGGCCGACCGTGAACGCGCTCGTCAATATGGTCCTGATGCAACTGGAGGTAGCCGGCGTGGTCAAGTCGGCTGAGTCATAATGTCCGCCATGATTACCGTCAACGTCGAACTGGGCGAACGCGCCTATCCCATTCATATCGGTGCGGGCCTGATCGGCCGCACGGAGCTGTTCGCGCCGCATATCAAGGGCGCGTCGGTGGCGATCGTCACCAATTCGACCATCGATCCCCTGTACGGCAACCAGTTGCGCGCCGCGCTCGAACCGCTCGGCAAAAAGGTGACGACCGTTGTTTTGCCCGACGGCGAGGCGCACAAGAACTGGGAAACGCTCAACCAGATCTTCGACGCGCTCCTCACCGAACGCGCCGATCGCAAGACCACGCTGATCGCGCTCGGCGGCGGCGTCGTCGGCGACATGACTGGTTTCGCCGCGGCGAGCTACATGCGCGGCGTGCCGTTCATCCAGGTGCCGACCACGCTGCTCTCGCAGGTGGATTCGTCGGTGGGCGGCAAGACGGGCATCAATCATCCGCTCGGCAAGAACATGATCGGCGCGTTCTATCAGCCGCAGGCCGTGATCGCGGACATCGCGGCGCTGCATTCGCTGCCGGAGCGCGAACTGGCTGCGGGCATGGCGGAAGTCATCAAGACCGCTGCCATCAAGGACGCCGAATTTTTCGAGTGGATCGAAGCGAACGTCGACGCGCTCAACCGCCGGGACGAGGCCGCGCTTGCGCACGCCGTGAAGCGTTCGTGCGAGATCAAGGCGGCGGTGGTCGCGTCGGACGAGCGCGAGGGCGGGCAGCGCGCGATCCTCAATTTCGGCCACACCTTCGGCCATGCAATCGAAGCCGGACTCGGCTATGGCGAATGGCTGCACGGCGAGGCAGTCGGTTGCGGCATGGCGATGGCAGCGGACCTTTCCGTGCGCCTCGGCAAGCTCGACGAAGCCGCGCGCCAGCGCCTCGTGCGCGTGATCGAGGCGGCGAAGCTGCCGGTCACGGCGCCGAAGCTGGGTGACGACCGCTACGTCGATCTCATGAAGATCGACAAGAAGGCCGAAGCCGGCGAGATCAAATTCATCCTGCTGACCCGCTTCGGCGCGACCGAGATTGCAGGCGCGCCCGATCAGGCCGTGCGCGCAACGCTCGCAGCCAGCGTCTGATCCACGCGAACGGCGGCGAAAACCACGACGATGCGGAGCAGCCGGTGAGCGAAAAACAAGTGCAACTTCCGGCGGGCGCGCCGTCATCGCTTGCGCTCGAAGCGCATCTCGCGCCGTACGCCGCGCATTCCGCGCAATCGCGCGGCCGCCGCTTCCCCGAGACGCCGCCCGCGGCGCGCACCGAGTTCCAGCGCGACCGCGACCGCATCGTGCATTCGACTGCATTTCGCCGGCTCGAATACAAGACGCAGGTGTTCGTCAATCATGAAGGCGACCTGTTCCGCACGCGTCTCACGCACAGTCTCGAAGTGGCGCAGATCGCGCGTTCGGTTGCGCGCAATCTGCGGCTGAACGAAGATCTGGTCGAAGCCGTCTCGCTCGCGCACGATCTCGGCCACACGCCGTTCGGTCATGCCGGACAGGACGCGCTGCACGAATGCATGCGCGATCACGGCGGCTTCGAGCACAACTTGCAGAGTCTGGCCGTCGTCGACCAACTCGAAGAACACTATGGCGCGTTTAACGGCCTGAACCTGTGTTTCGAAACGCGCGAAGGCATTCTCAAGCACTGTTCGCGCGAGAACGCGCGCAAGCTGGGCGATCTCGGCGAGCGCTTTCTCACGGGCAAGCAGCCGTCGCTCGAAGCGCAGATCGCCAATGTCGCCGACGAAATCGCGTACAACAATCACGATGTCGACGACGGCCTGCGTTCCGGCCTCATCACGCTCGAACAGCTTTCGGAGGTGAGCCTCTGGCACACGCACTTCGAGGCTGCGCGCGCCGATTATCCGAACATCGACGGGCGCAGGCTGATTCACGAGACCATCCGCCGCATCATCAATACGCTGATCGTCGATCTGATCGAGTCGACCAGCCGCAATCTGGAACGCGTCGCGCCGCAGTCGATCGACGACATCCGCAACGCGCCGCCGCTCGTCGCGCACAGCGAAGAAGTCGCGGCGCAGGCGGCGCAACTCAAGCGCTTCCTGTTCAGGAACCTCTACCGGCATTTCCGCGTGATGCGCATGGCCAACAAGGCGAAGCGCGTCGTGACCGGGCTGTTCGACGCCTTCACCGACGATCCGCGCCTGTTGCCGCCCGCCTATCAGGCGCGCCAGCCCGTCGCGGAGGAGTCGGCGAACGATGCGCCTTCGGCGAGCTACGACAGTTCGCAGGCGCGGCTCATCGCGCATTACATCGCCGGGATGACGGATCGCTATGCATTGAAGGAGTATCAACGCCTGTTTGTCATCGACAACAACTAATATCGCGCATTTTCAAAGCGCGAATTCGCAAAAGGAGACTCATCGATGAGCTGCAAGCCCTTGTTCCGCTCGATCTCGGCCGCGGCCGTTCTGGCGTTCGGCGCCAGCACCGCGGCGCACGCCGCGACGGAAATCCAGTTCTGGCACGCGATGGAAGCCGCGCTCGGCGAGCGCGTGAACGACATCGCCAACGATTTCAACGCGTCGCAGAGCGATTACAAGATCGTCCCCGTGTTCAAGGGCACGTATGACCAGACGCTCGCGGCGGGCATCGCGGCGTATCGCAGCGGCAACGCGCCCGCGATCCTGCAGGTCTACGAAGTCGGCACCGCAACGATGATGCAGGCGAAGAAGGCCGTCGTTCCCGTCTCCGACGTGTTCAAGCAGGCGGGCGTGCCGCTCGACGAAAAAGCTTTCGTTCCGACCATCTCCGGTTATTACAGCGACGCGAAGACCGGCCACCTGATTTCGATGCCGTTCAACAGTTCGACGCCGGTGCTCTACTACAACAAGGACGCGTTCAAGAAGGCCGGCCTCGATCCGAACCAGCCGCCGAAGACCTGGGCCGATGTCGAAGCCGACGCGAAGAAGATCAGGGCCGCGGGTTATTCGTGCGGCTACTCGTCGGGCTGGCAGAGCTGGATTCAGCTCGAAAACTACAGCGCATGGCATGCGGCGCCGTTTGCATCGAAGAACAATGGTTTCGACGGCCTCGACGCCAAGCTCGAATTCAACAAGCCGCTGCAGGTCGCGCACATCGCTTTTTTGCAGAAGATGGCGAAGGAAGGCAACTTCACCTACGTGGGCCGCAAGGACGAGCCGGTGTCGAAGTTCTATAGCGGCGATTGCGGCATCATCACGAACTCGTCGGGCTCGCGCGCGACCATCAACAAGTTCGCGAAGTTCGACTACGGCATCGGCATGATGCCCTACGACGCGAGCGTGAAGGGCGCGCCGCAGAACGCGATCATCGGCGGGGCAAGTTTGTGGGTGTTGTCGGGCAAGGACCTGGCGGTGTACAAGGGCGTCGCGAAGTTTCTCGCCTACCTGACTTCCGCGCCGGTCGCGGCGAAGTGGCATCAGGACACGGGCTATCTGCCGGTCACGCAGGCCGCGTATGAACTCACGCAGAAACAGGGCTTCTACGACAAGAATCCCGGCGCGGACATCGCCATCAAGCAGATGCTGAACAAGCCGCCGCTCGCCTACACGAAGGGCCTGCGCCTCGGCAACATGCCGCAGATCCGCACCATCGTCGACGAAGAACTCGAGCAGGTCTGGGCCGACAAGAAGACGCCGCAACAGGCGCTCGACGCATCGGTGCAACGCGGCGACGAACTGCTGAGCCGCTTCGAGAAGGCCGGCAACTAAGGTCGTTTGAGCCAGCGCCCGCGTGCCGCGCGGGCGCGTCGTTCAGGACACATCGCATGGAAAAACGGTCTCGTTTCGATACGGGCGTCTTGCCGTATCTGCTCGTCGCGCCACAGCTCGCGATCACCGCGCTGTTCTTTCTCTGGCCCGCGGGCGAAGCGCTCTGGCAAGCGACGCAGAGCCAGGACGCGTTCGGCACGTCGAGCCAATTCGTCGGGCTCGCGAACTTCAGGCAATTGTTCGCCGATCCGCTCTATCTCTCGTCGTTCAATACGACGATGATCTTCTGCTCGCTCGTCACGGTGTCGGGACTCGTGATCTCGCTGCTGCTCGCCGCGTGCGCCGATCGCGTGACGCGCGGCGCGCGCGCGTATCAGACGTTGCTCATCTGGCCGTATGCGGTCGCGCCCGCGATCGCCGCCGTGCTGTGGTCGTTTCTGTTCAACCCGAGCATCGGGCTCGTCACTTACGCGCTGGCCAAGCAGGGCATCGTGTGGAATCACGCGCTGAACGGCACGCAGGCAATGTTCCTCGTCGTGCTCGCATCCGTGTGGAAGCAGGTCAGCTACAACTTCCTGTTCTTCTATGCCGGCCTGCAGGCGATTCCGCAATCGCTGATCGAAGCCGCCGCCATCGACGGCGCCGGCCCCGTGCGCCGCTTCTTCGGCATCGCGCTGCCGCTGCTGTCGCCGACGTCGTTCTTCCTGCTCGTCGTGAATCTCGTCTACGCGTTCTTCGACACCTTCCCCGTGATCGATGCCGCCACCGGCGGCGGCCCCGCGCAATCGACCAAGACGCTCATCTACAAGATCTTCGCGGAAGGTTTCCAGGGACTCGACATCGGCAGTTCGGGCGCGCAGTCGGTCGTGCTGATGGTGATCGTCGTCGGATTGACGATCGTCCAGTTCCGCTTCGTCGAACGCAGGGTGCAATACTCATGATCGAGAATCGTCGCGGCTTCGATATCTTCTGTCACGCGGTGCTGCTTCTCGGCGTGGCGCTGATCGTGTTTCCGGTGTACGTCGCGTTCTGCGCGGCCACCATGAACTCGAAGGAAGTCTTCAGCGTGCCGCTTTCGCTCGTGCCGAGCACGCATCTCTTCGAGAACGTCGCGCACATCTGGACCTACGGCAGCGGCAATGCGGCGGCGCCGTTCGGCCTCATGCTGGTGAACAGCCTCGTGATGGCGCTCGTCATTTCGTTCGGCAAGATCGCGGTGTCCATCATTTCCGCGTATGCGATCGTGTTCTTCCGCTTCCCGCTGAAGAACCTCGCGTTCTGGCTCATCTTCATCACGCTGATGCTGCCCGTCGAAGTGCGCATTTTCCCGACGGTGGAAGTCGTCTCGTCGATGCATCTGTCGAACACGTATGCCGGACTGACGCTGCCGCTGATCGCCTCCGCGACGGCGACCTTTCTGTTCCGCCAGTTCTTCATGACTTTGCCCGACGAACTGATGGAAGCGGCGCGCATCGACGGCGCGGGTCCGCTGCGTTTCTTCTGGGACGTCGTGTTGCCGCTCTCGAAGACGAACATCGCGGCGCTCTTCGTGATCACGTTCATCTACGGCTGGAATCAGTATCTCTGGCCGATCCTCATTACCAACCAGGTGTCGCTGCAGACGGCGGTGGTCGGCATCAAGAGCATGATCGCGTCCGGCGACACCGCGACCGAATGGCATCTCGTGATGACCGCTACCCTGCTCGCGATGCTGCCGCCGCTCGCAGTCGTGCTGACGATGCAGCGCTGGTTCGTGCGCGGTCTCGTCGATTCGGAAAAATAACGGAGACCTCTGATAGATGGCTGCGCTGAATCTCAAAGGCGTGAAGAAATCCTACGACGGCAAGACGTTCGTGCTGCACGGCATCGACGTGGCGGTCGACGACGGCGAGTTCGTCGTGATGGTCGGGCCTTCGGGCTGCGGCAAGTCCACGCTGCTGCGCATGGTCGCGGGGCTGGAAAGCGTGTCCGAAGGCGCGATCGAAATCGGCGGCAAGGTCGTGAACAAGCTGGAGCCGAAGGATCGCGACATCGCCATGGTGTTCCAGAACTACGCGCTTTATCCGCACATGAGCGTCGCGCAGAACATGGCGTATGCGCTCAAGATCGGCGGCGCGGACCGGGCGACCATCGACTCGCGCGTGGCGAACGCCGCGCGTATCCTCGAACTCGACCATCTGCTGGCGCGCAAGCCGCGCGAACTGTCGGGCGGGCAGCGGCAGCGCGTCGCAATGGGCCGCGCGATCGTGCGCGAGCCGGCCGTGTTTCTGTTCGACGAACCGTTGTCGAATCTCGACGCCAAGCTGCGCGTGCAGATGCGGCTCGAAATCCAGCGCCTGCACGCACGCCTCGCCACGACGAGCCTGTATGTCACGCACGATCAGATCGAAGCGATGACGCTCGCGCAACGCGTGATCGTGATGAACAAGGGACACGCCGAGCAGATCGGCGCGCCGACCGAAGTGTACGAACGTCCGGCGACCGTGTTCGTCGCGAGTTTCATCGGTTCGCCGGCGATGAATCTGCTCGAAGGGCGCCTGTCGGAAGACGGAACGACTTTCGCCGTCGCGGGCGACGGGCCGGCGCTGCCCGTCGCGGGCGCGAGCGGCCTCACGCGTGCGATGCACGGGCGCGAGTGGATCGTCGGCATTCGGCCCGAGCACATGACGCCGGGCATCGAAGGCGCGGCGAGCGCGACGCTCGATGTCGATTCGGCCGAACTGCTCGGCGCCGACAATCTCGCGCACGGCAGGTGGGGCAATCACGACGTGGCGGCGCGCCTGCCGCACGAGCATCGGCCGCAGCGCGGCGAGCGCCTGGCGGTGTCGTTGTCCGCGCGTCATCTGCATTTCTTCGATCCGGCCACGGGCCTGCGCGCCAACTGAAGAAGGAGGTCGAGATGAGAACCTGGCCTTATCCCGCGATCGTCGCGCATCGCGGCGGCGGCAAGCTCGCGCCCGAGAATACGCTCGAAGCCATCGACGTCGGTGCGCGTCACGGTCTCCGGATGATCGAGTTCGACGCGAAGCTTTCCGCCGACGACATCGTGTTCCTGCTGCACGACGATGCCGTCGATCGCACGTCGAACGGCCGCGGCGTCGCGAAATCGATGACCTACGCGCAACTGCGCGCGCTCGACGCGGGCACCTGGTTCGGCAACGCGTTCGCGGGCGCGCGCATGCCGACGCTCGCGCAAGTGCGCGAACGCTGCGCGAAACACGGGCTCGCGGCGAACATCGAGATCAAGCCGAGTCAGGGGCGCGACGTGGAGACGGGCGTACTTGTCGCGCGCGAGGCGGCCACATTGTGGGCGGACGCGGATCCGATGCCGCTGTTGTCGTCGTTTTCGTATGCGGCGCTGGAAGCGGCCCGCGACGTCGCGCCGAATCTGCCGCGCGGCATGCTGTACGAACGCGTGCCGCAGAACTGGCGCGCGCAGACCGCGGCGTTATCGTGCGTGTCGCTGCACGCGAATCATCGCTCGCTCGATGAAGCGCTGGTCGCGCAAATCAAGGACGCGGGCCTGCGCATTCTCGCCTACACCGTGAACGATCCGGCGCGCGCGCGGCTTCTGACGCAATGGGGCGTCGACGCGATCTGCACGGATCGCATCGACATCATCGGCGCGGATTTTCTGGAAACGTCGTCGGACTGAGACGTCAGCGCACGCGCGCGAGCAGAACGCCCGCAACCAGCGCAAGCCCGCCGACGAGCACGATCGTCTGCCAGGGTTTTTCGTGGATGTACGCATCAGCGTCTTCGAAGACGGCGCCGGCGCGCTGTCTCAGCACGGCGTGCGTGTCGTTCAGGCGCGCGCGGGCGTTGTCGAGACGATCGCTGATCTGCGCGCGCAGTGCGGCAGCATCGGCCGAGGTGCCTTCGGCCAGCGTGCTTTCGAGTTCGCTCAGGAGCGAGCGCAGTTCGGAACCGATGTCCTCGGCCGCCTCGCGTCCATGCCGCGCCATGCGGCGTGCACGGCGGCTGGTGGTGGTCCAGGAATCTCCGATGGCGTCTCGCGTATTAGGCAATGCGTTCATAGATCGCTCCGTCGATGGATAGTCGTGGATTGCCCGCCCATTACAGCGGGGAAACCCATCATGCAGCAAATTCGGTGCCGATGCTGCGCGCCCGCGCGATATGCCGATGAACCTCGCCGCAAACACTCGCTCCGATGTTTGCTGTCGCGATGCGCCTGCACGTAAGAACTGCAAGCATTGCGTTCAAACGAAGGTCACATTTACAAGCACCATCGAAACGAAAACGCCGGCATGCGCAAACATGCCGGCGATATATTGGTTACTGCGCTGCTGTTTATATCGTCGTAATTGTGTTGTTCAGCAAATATCGTTTAGAAGCGATAGCCTACGCGCAAATATGTGACGATCGGGTTGAGCGTGATTTTCGCCTGCGACTGAACATTGAGCGTTCCCACGGGCGTTTGCGCTTGCGTGTTCAGCTTGGCCGTGGCCTTCAGCGGAATGAACGAGACGGAAAATCCGGCGAACCAGTGTTCCGTAAAATTGTACGTCGCGCCGACATTAAACACGGGCGCCCACGAACTATCCGTGTCCACGCTGGTCGGACCATGCAGAACGGAGCCTTCGAATTGCTGGTTCGTGATTTTCGCGTCGGTGAACCAGGTGCGCGTCACGCCAATGCCGACGTAAGGACGCAGCTTCGCCGAAGGAGCATTGAAGAAGTATTTGAACAGCAGCGTCGGACTCCATTGCTTGGCGCTGCCAAGCTTGCCGTACTGCGAGAACGTGCCTTTGCCTTCGAGATCGAACGTCGGCGGAATGCCCATCTCGAGTTCGGCTGCGATGTGATCGGTTGCGAAGTAGCCGAATGTGAAGCCGGCGGTGTCGGCGCTCGAAATACCGGCGCCCGTGCCTGGAACATCGATATTGACGGGAGATCCGCCTACACTAGTTTCTTTGAGCGGACCACTGCTGTCTTGCGGGGCAAAGTGAAACCAGCCACCAGTTACGTAGAAGGATCCGGCCGACTGCGCATGTGCTGCGGTAGACACACATGCTAATGCCGCGATCCCCGTGACGACTTGTTTTATTTTCAATTTGTGCTCCTCCGAAAAAGCACGCTCATTATGAACACATCATTTCAAAGTAACCATAGCGTCGCCGTAGAGCATTTTCCCTAGGGCAGAGAGCGGCTTCGGGGCTTCGTTGCACGGCACTTGCATGCGTTTCGTTCATGCGGCCGTAATGGCTCCAACCGGCCCCCGATCGGGGTAACACAAACGCGACCAACGGAATATCCAGAATGGCACGGCTTGCACGACTCTACGTTCCCGAACAGCCGCAGCATGTCATCCTGCGTGGTCTCGACCAGCAGCCCGCTTTTGTCGACGACCAGGACTACGAGCTCTTCATCGACTGTTTGAGGACTGCTTCACGTGATCATCACCTCTCCATCCATGCCTACGCACTGATGCCGCAGGCAGTGCATCTGCTCGTCACGCCTCGCGACGAGTCCAGCTTGCCCAAGGCCATGCAGGCCGTCGGACGTCGTTACGTAGCGCACTTCAATCGCCGTTACATGCGACGTGGCACGCTGTGGGAAGGCCGTTACCGGGCCACCGTCATCGAAGGCGAGCGCTACTTCCTGCTTGCCACGCGCGTCGTCGAAATGGCGCCCGTGCGTGCTCAACTCGTTGCGACGCCGCAAGACTACAAGTGGTCCAGCTACCGCCATCACATCGGGCTCACGCTCGACGGGCTCATCACCGACCATCCGCTCTTCTGGTCGCTCGGCAACACGCCGTTCGAACGCCAGCACGCCTACAAGGAGCTGTGCGAACAACCGCTCGACGAACGCGAAGCCAACCGTCTGCTTCAGGCAACACTCAAGGGCTGGGTGCTCGGCAGCGATGCCTATCGCGAATGGGCGGCCCGCGCCGCCAACCGCCGGGTGTCGCCGCTGCCGCGCGGACGGCCGCGCAAGATTCGCGAAACCCCACAGGCTCAATAACGGCCACATGCACCAAAGCTGTAGCGAAAAATGAAACGGCGTCTCGAATTCTCGGGCAACGCCGTTTCTTTTTTATGATCATTGATAGAGCCCCAATTAAATGGGGCATGTTTGCACCATATCGATAATTGGTGCCTGACCATCACATTTTATTTGCCATCGTTTTGATTCGTCGCGTATATTTCGATTTCCGGCGATTTTTTGCGGCGCAGCGTGACCGCTGCACGACCGGCTTCGCGGCGTACAAGCCTGAATAACAGGCCGCGAGCGACATAAAAAATGGTTCAACGGCCGAGTCGGCCCCTCACAGTAGAGACGGTGTCCCCATGAACGATCATCAGCAACCGGCAGTCGGTTCGCTTCCCGCCGCGCAGGGCATGTACGACCCTGCCAACGAGCATGACGCCTGCGGCGTCGGCTTCGTCGCCCATATCAAGGGGAAAAAGAGCCACGAGATCATTCAGCAGGGTCTCAAGATTCTCGAAAATCTCGACCACCGTGGCGCGGTCGGCGCCGATCCGCTGATGGGCGACGGCGCCGGCATCCTGATTCAGGTGCCGGACGGCTTCTATCGCGAGGAAATGGCCAAGCAGGGCGTGACGTTGCCGCCGGCTGGCGAATACGGCGTCGGCATGATTTTCCTGCCGAAGGAGCACGCGTCGCGTCTCGCGTGCGAACAGGAACTGGAACGCACGGTGAAGGCCGAGGGTCAGGTCGTGCTCGGCTGGCGCGACGTGCCGGTCGATTCCAACATGCCGATTTCGCCGACCGTGAAGGCGAGCGAGCCGCTGATCCGCCAGATTTTCATCGGCCGCGGCAAGGACATCGTCGTGACGGACGCGCTCGAGCGCAAGCTGTACATCATCCGCAAGACGGCGAGCCATCGCATCCAGGCGCTCAAGCTCAAGCACGGCAAGGAATATTTCGTGCCGTCGATGTCCTCGCGCACGGTCGTCTACAAGGGCCTGCTGCTGGCGGGTCAGGTCGGCGTGTACTACCGCGACTTGCAGGACGAGCGCACCGTGTCGGCGCTCGCGCTCGTGCACCAGCGCTTCTCGACCAACACGTTCCCGGCGTGGGAACTCGCGCACCCGTATCGCATGATCGCGCACAACGGTGAAATCAACACCGTGAAGGGCAACGTCAACTGGCTGAACGCGCGCACCGGCGCGATCGCGTCCTACGTGCTCGGCGACGACCTGCCGAAGCTCTGGCCGCTGATCTATCCGGGCCAGTCGGACACGGCTTCGTTCGATAACTGCCTCGAACTGCTGGTGATGGCCGGCTACCCGCTCGTCCACGCGATGATGATGATGATCCCCGAAGCGTGGGAACAGCACACGCTGATGGACGACAATCGCCGCGCGTTCTACGAATATCACGCCGCGATGATGGAGCCGTGGGACGGCCCCGCCGCGATCGCGTTCACGGACGGCCGCCAGATCGGCGCGACGCTCGACCGCAACGGCCTGCGTCCGGCGCGCTATCTCGTCACCGACGACGATCTCGTGATCCTCGCGTCGGAATCCGGCGTGCTGCCGATTCCCGAGTCGAAGATCGTCAAGAAGTGGCGTCTGCAGCCGGGCAAGATGTTCCTGATCGACATGGAGCAGGGCCGCATCATCGAGGACAAGGAGTTGAAGGACAACCTCGCGAACGCGAAGCCGTACAAGAGCTGGATCGACGCCGTGCGCATCAAGCTCGACGAAATCGAGCCGAAGGCCGAAGACGTCGAAGCGCAGCGTCGCGAAGCCGCCGCGCTGCTCGATCGTCAGCAGGCGTTCGGCTACACGCAGGAAGACCTCAAGTTCCTGATGGCGCCGATGGCGCAGTCGGGCGAGGAAGCGATCGGCTCGATGGGCAACGACTCGCCGCTCGCGGTCATGTCCAACAAGAACAAGACGCTCTACAACTACTTCAAGCAGTTGTTCGCCCAGGTGACGAACCCGCCGATCGATCCGATCCGCGAAAACATGGTGATGTCGCTCAACTCGTTCATCGGTCCGAAGCCGAACCTGCTCGACACGACCAACATCAACCCGACGATGCGCCTGGAAGTGTCGCAGCCCGTGCTCGACTTCAAGGACATCGCGAAGATTCGCGCCATCGACAAGTACACCGGCGGCAAATTCAGTTCGTACGAACTGAGCATCTGCTATCCGGCGGCGTGGGGCAAGGAAGGCATCGAAGCGCGCATCGCGTCGCTGTGCGCCGAAGCCGTCGATGCCGTGAAGTCCGGCTACAACATCCTGATCGTCTCCGACCGCAAGATGGACGGCGACAACGTCGCGATTCCGGCGCTGCTCGCCACCTCGGCGATCCACTCGCATCTCGTGCAGCACGGCCTGCGCACGAGCACGGGTCTCGTCGTGGAAACGGGTTCGGCGCGTGAGACGCATCACTTCGCGCTGCTCGCGGGCTACGGCGCTGAAGCCGTGCATCCGTATCTCGCGCTGGAAACGCTCGCCAACATGGCCGACGGCCTGAAGGGCGATCTGTCGGCGGAAAAGGTCATCTACAACTTCACGAAGGCGGTCGGCAAGGGCCTCCTGAAAGTGATGTCGAAGATGGGCATCTCGACGTACATGTCCTACACCGGCGCGCAGATTTTCGAAGGCGTCGGCCTGTCGGCGGATCTGGTCGAGAAGTACTTCAAGGGCACGGCGTCGAAGGTCGGCGGCATCGGCATCTTCGAGGTGGCCGAGGAAGCGATTCGCCTGCATCGCGAAGCATTCGGCGACAACCCGGTGCTCGCCAACATGCTCGACGCGGGCGGCGAGTACGCGTATCGCGTGCGCGGCGAGGAACACATGTGGACGCCGGATGCGATCGCCAAGCTGCAGCATTCGGCGCGCAGCAATTCGTATCAGACGTACAAGGAATACGCGCACATCATCAACGACCAGACGAAGCGTCACATGACGTTCCGCGGTCTGTTCGAGTTCAAGGTCGATCCGGCCAAGGCGATTCCGCTCGAAGAAGTCGAATCGGCGAAGGAAATCGTCAAGCGTTTCGCCACCGGCGCGATGTCGCTCGGCTCGATCAGCACCGAAGCGCACGCCACGCTGGCCATCGCGATGAACCGCATCGGCGGCAAGTCGAACACGGGCGAAGGCGGCGAGGACGAAACGCGTTATCGCAACGAACTGCGCGGCATTCCGATCAAGAATGGCGACACGCTGCAATCGATCATCGGCAAGGAAGTCGTCACCGACATCCCGCTGAAGGACGGCGATTCGCTGCGCTCGAAGATCAAGCAGGTCGCGTCGGGACGTTTCGGCGTGACGGCGGAATATCTCGCGTCGGCGGACCAGATCCAGATCAAGATGGCGCAGGGCGCGAAGCCCGGCGAGGGCGGCCAGTTGCCGGGCCACAAGGTGTCGGATTACATCGGCAAGCTGCGTTACTCGGTGCCGGGCGTCGGCCTCATTTCGCCGCCGCCGCACCACGATATCTATTCGATCGAAGATCTCGCGCAGCTCATTCACGATCTGAAGAACGTGAATTCGGCGTCGAGCATTTCGGTGAAGCTGGTGTCGGAAGTCGGCGTGGGCACGGTTGCCGCCGGTGTCGCGAAGGCGAAGGCGGATCACGTCGTGATCGCGGGTCATGACGGCGGCACGGGCGCCTCGCCGCTGTCGTCGCTCAAGCACGCGGGCACGCCGTGGGAACTCGGCCTCGCCGAAACGCAGCAGACGCTGGTGCTGAACCGCCTGCGCGGCCGTATCCGCGTGCAGGCCGACGGTCAGATGAAGACCGGCCGCGACGTCGTGATCGGCGCGCTGCTCGGCGCGGACGAGTTCGGCTTCGCGACGGCGCCGCTCGTCGTCGAGGGCTGCATCATGATGCGCAAGTGCCATCTGAACACGTGCCCGGTCGGCGTCGCGACGCAGGACCCGGTGCTGCGCGCCAAGTTCTCGGGCCAGCCGGAGCACGTCGTCAACTTCTTCTTCTTCATCGCGGAAGAAGTGCGCGAGATCATGGCGCAGTTCGGCATCCGCAAGTTCGACGATCTGATCGGCCGCGCGGAACTGCTCGACATGAAGAAGGGCGTCGAGCACTGGAAGGCGAAGGGTCTCGACTTCTCGCGCGTGTTCTATCAGGTGCCGGTGGGTCCGGAAGTCGCGCGCAAGCATGTCGACGTGCAGGATCACGGCCTCGACAAAGCGCTCGATCACGTGCTGATCGAGAAGTCGAAGGCGGCGATCGAGCGCGGCGAGCACGTGTCGTTCATCCAGCCGGTGCGCAACGTGAACCGTACGGTCGGCGCGATGCTGTCCGGCCTGATCGCGAAGAAGCACGGCCACGACGGCCTGCCCGACGACTCGATCCACATCCAGTTGAAGGGCACGGCGGGCCAGAGCTTCGGCGCGTTCCTCGCGAAGGGCGTGACGCTCGATCTCGTCGGCGACGGCAACGACTACGTCGGCAAGGGCATGTCGGGCGGGCGCATCATCATTCGCCCGACCAACGACTTCCGCGGCAAGTCCGAGGAAAACATCATCTGCGGCAACACGGTGATGTACGGCGCGATCGAAGGCGAATCGTATTTCCGCGGCGTCGCGGGCGAGCGCTTCTGCGTGCGTAACTCGGGCGCGACGGCGGTCGTCGAAGGCACGGGCGATCACGGCTGCGAATACATGACGGGCGGCACGGTGGTCGTGCTCGGCGAAACGGGCCGCAACTTCGCGGCGGGCATGTCGGGCGGCATCGCGTTCGTGTACGACCCGGACGGCGCGTTCGCGGGCAAGTGCAACAAGTCGATGGTCGCACTCGATCCGGTGCTGCAGCAGGCCGAACAGGAGCGCACGGTGGATCGCGCGCTGTGGCACGCCGGCAAGACCGACGAAGCGCTGCTGAAAGGCCTGATCGAGCGTCACTTCCAGTTCACCGGTTCGCCGCGCGCGAAGGCGCTGCTCGAAAACTGGGACGCATCGCGCCGTCAGTTCGTCAAGGTCTTCCCGACGGAATACAAGCGCGCGCTCGGCGAGATCGGCGCGAAAAAGTCGAAAGACGCGATCGCGGCCTGATCGGCTTCAGACACATAGAAGGGCTCTCCGGTGCATGACACCGGAGAGCGAGTTCCTCACCGTACATAGAGAAAGAAGAGAACCACATGGGCAAGGCAACCGGTTTTCTCGAGTTCGAACGCCGCCACGAGGCGTACGAAGCACCGCTGACCCGCGTCAAGCACTACAAGGAATTCGTCGCCGCGCTGACGGACGAAGACGCCAAGATTCAGGGCGCGCGCTGCATGGACTGCGGCATTCCGTTCTGCAACAACGGCTGTCCGGTCAACAACATCATTCCGGACTTCAACGATCTCGTGTTCCAGCAGGACTGGAAGAACGCGATCAACGTGCTGCATTCGACCAACAATTTCCCCGAATTCACGGGCCGCATCTGCCCGGCGCCGTGCGAGGCGGCGTGCACGCTCGGCATCAACGACGATCCCGTCGGCATCAAGTCGATCGAGCACGCGATCATCGACAAGGCCTTCACGGAAGGCTGGGTCGTGCCGCAACCGCCGAAGCACAAGACCGGCAAGAAGGTGGCGGTCGTCGGGTCGGGTCCGGCGGGGCTGGCCGTCGCGCAGCAACTGGGGCGCGCGGGGCACGATGTCGTCGTGTTCGAGAAGAACGATCGCATCGGCGGGCTGCTGCGTTACGGCATTCCCGACTTCAAGCTGGAGAAGTGGCTGATCGACCGCCGCATGCGCCAGATGGAAGCGGAAGGCGTGTCGTTCCGCACGAACGTGTTCATCGGCCGTGATCCGCTGCCGGCGTTCATCGGCAATACGGCGAAAGAAACCGTCACGCCCGACGAACTGAAGGAACAGTTCGACGCGGTCGTGATCGCGGGCGGCTCGGAAACGCCGCGTGATCTGCCGGTGCCGGGTCGCGAACTCGAAGGCATCTACTATGCGATGGAATTCCTGCCGCAGCAGAACAAGGTCAACGCCGGCGACAAGCTGACGGATCAGCTGCTGGCGAAGGGCAAGCATGTCGTCGTGATCGGCGGCGGCGATACGGGTTCGGATTGTGTCGGCACGTCGAATCGTCATGGCGCGAAGGGCGTCGTGCAGTTCGAGCTGCTCGCGCAGCCGCCCGAGGAAGAAAACAAGCCGCTCGTGTGGCCGTACTGGCCGATCAAGCTGCGCACGTCGTCGTCGCACGAAGAGGGTTGCGATCGCGACTGGTCGGTGGCGACGAAGCGCTTCGAAGGCAAGAACGGCAAGGTCGAGAAGCTGATCGCGGTGCGCGTCGAGTGGAAGGGCGGCAAGATGCAGGAAGTGCCGAACTCCGAGTTCGAACTGAAGGCCGATCTCGTGCTGCTCGCGATGGGCTTCACGCAGCCGGTGTCGCCGGTGCTGGATGCGTTCGGCGTCGAGAAGGACGCGCGCGGCAATGTGCGCGCTTCCACCGAGGGCGAGAAGGCGTATTACACGTCGGTGGACAAGGTATTCACCGCGGGCGACATGCGGCGTGGTCAGTCGCTCGTCGTGTGGGCGATCCGCGAAGGACGTCAGTGCGCGCGCTCGGTCGACGCGTATCTGATGGGCAGCAGCGAGTTGCCGCGGTAAGGAACGGGCGGTAGCGGTAGCGAAAAAGGGCGGACGGCCGTGAGGTCATGCGCCCTTTTTTATGTGGCGCGGAGGCGGTGATGAATCTTTTTCGCGAGTGCCGCCTTGGCGTCGATCGAGTCGATCATGTCATTTGCGGCGTTCATGAGCCTGCGCAGATCGCTGCCGGGAATCGCGCCGGCATCCTGGAACACGACGATCGAATCGAAGCGCTCGATGTATTGATCGATATGCTGAAGCACGATGGTCGCGAGCCGCGCGCGCTCCTGACTCGTCACGCCGAACACGAAGAGTGGCGTGCGCGCGCTTCTGATTGAAAAGTCGATGGGATAGTCGGCCGCGTCCGGCACTTCCGGCGCGCGATAGTTTTCGATGACATTGTCGATGCCGACGATTTCGGTGAGGCTCAGCTTCAGGTCGTCGAAGAATGTCGATGCCACGCGGGTCCGATTCCAGCTGCGAAGATCATTGACGCGCAGCATCGCTTGTCCGTATCGGAGCAGCGAAACCCCCAGAAGCTGTTCATCCGACTCGCAGACGATTTGACCATCGTCTGCGAGTCGTGCGCCGTATTCCGCGAGCATCTTGTCGAGCAGCACGCGGCGCGGGCCTCGCAGCAAGGCGGAGGCATCCGAATCGTACGAGGCGCGCATGAGCGTGGTGCCGGCGTCTTCGATCCGCCAGCCGCCCATCGTCTGCCGCAGCCAGACAGTCACATAGTCGCCGTCGGGCTCGAGCAGCGGCATGGAGAGACGCAGCGCGTCGCCGTCCTGAGCGACTTCGAGTTCGGAACACCACGATTCGCACAGCAGCCGCTTAATTGCGTCCGGGGTGTTGGAGAGCATGTCAGAACTCGAGTTCGGGTTGGAACGGGTTGTATTCGAGCGATGAGATGCCGCAATCCTTGCACAGACATTCGAACGCTCCTTCGACCGAATTGTATTCGGACACTGGCTCGGCGTAACCGTCAGGATCGAGGCCCGCGTCGATGTAGCGATGCGTGGCGAGATGCCTGTGGCAACCGGCCGGAACCTTCGTCCGCTCGATGATGTTTCTGTGCGGGTGATACGGACCGTTGTAACGGGCAAGGATCAGCGTCGCTTCGCTCGACCATACCCGGGCGAGTCCTGCCGAGAAGACGGCCGGGTTCGACGAGGAAATGCGAAGGAAGAGTCGGTATGTCTGGGTCGGATCGCACGCATCTTGAAGCGAGAAATTTTTCTCGCGATGCCCGCCTTTCGTCACCCATCTCGCGCGCGGATTGACGATGATCTTGGGCGCGCGACGCATCGATTCGAGATCATCGTCGGTCAATCGCTGAAGGTCCATCTGCTGCCTTTCCGTCGACAAGACGCGACAGTCTAAGACGCAGCGAATCGATCACATCAACCGTACCGACAAATAAGAAAAACCGCACCGACGATTGCTCATGGGTGCGGTTTGTCGATATCGCAGCCGCGCGCCTCAAGCCTCCGCCATCGCCCTCTCGATCTCGATCTTGTAGTCATGGAACATCGCCACCGACTCGCGATGTGCCACGCTCAGGATCGCCGCTTTCGGCAGCCGCTCGACCAGCGTGTTGTAGATATGCAGTTCGTTTTCTGCATCGAGCGCGCTCGTCGCTTCGTCGAGGAACAGGAAATCGGGCTTGTGCAGCAGCACGCGCGCCGCGGCCAGGCGCTGTTGTTCGCCCGGCGACAGGCTCCGCGCCCAATGCGCACTTTCCTCCAGCCGGTCCGCATACCCTTCGAGATTGCAGAGCCGCAGCGCGTCGCGCGATTCATCGTCGCTGAACGTGCCGCCGGGCGAAGGATACGACAGCGCCGCACGCAACGTGCCGATCGGCAGATAGCTCATCTGCGGGATGAACATCATTTTCGCGTCGACGGGCGCATCGATGGTGCCGTCGCCGAACGGCCACAAGCCCGCCAGCGCGCGCATCAGCGTGCTCTTGCCCGACCCCGACGGCCCGACCACGAGCCAGCGCGAGCCCGGCTCGATCGACACGTTCGCCACGCGCGAGAGCGGCGTGCCGTTGGGCAGCGCGAGCATCAGACCGGTGGTCGTGAGCGACGGCGTGCTCGTGTAGTGCAGATTGATGCCGCCGTGCTCGGTCGCCGGCGAGGTTTCCTCGCGGATATGCGTCGAACGCATCACGCGCTTGAATTCACGCAGACGGTTGACGGTGGCGCGCCATTCGACCAGCGTCGAATAACTGTTGATGAACCAGGAAAACGAATCGCTCACCGTGCCGAATGCCGATGAAATCTGCATCAGCACGCCGAACGAAAATGCGCCCGCGAAGTAGCGCGGCGCGGCGACCATGATCGGGAAGATGATCGCGATCTGCCCGTAGAACGAGAGCACGAAGGTCATGCGCTTCGTGTACTTCATGATCATCCACCAGTTGTCGCGGATGCGCTGGAAGATGCTCTTCGCGTTCGCGGTCTCGGTGCTGATGCCGTCGTAGAAAGCGATCTGCTCGGCGTTCTCGCGCACGCGGATCAGGCCGAAGCGGAAATCCGCCTCCACCTTTTGCTGCTGGTAGTTGATCGACACCAGCGGATGCCCGACTTTCTGAATGATGAGCGAGCCGATGATCGCGTACAGCGCCGCCGCCCACACCATGTAGCCCGGAATGACGATCGGCGTGCCGCCCAGCGAAAAGGTCAGCGCGCCCGCGATGGTCCAGAGAATCGTGATGAAAGTGACCAGCGTGACGAGCGTCGAAAGCAGGTCGAGCGACAGGGAAAGCGTGGTTGTCGCGAAGGATTGCAGGTCGTCGGAGATACGCTGGTCGGGGTTGTCGGCGAGGCGGTCGCGCTCGATGCGGTAGAACGCCTTGTCGCCGAGCCATTGCTCAAGATACCGATTGGTGAGCCACTGGCGCCAGCGGAACGCGAGCATCTGCCGCAGATATCGGCCATACACGGCCAGCAGGATGTACGCGAACGCGAGGCCCGTGAAGATCAGCAGCAGATGCGGAAAGTCGCGGACATTCTTGTTCTGCAGGGCGTTGTAGAAGTCGGCGTTCCAGCTGTTGAGCCGCACGTTGATCCACACGACCGTCATGTTGATGGCGATGATCGCAACCAGCAGACCCCACGCGACGCCGCGTTCCTCCGACACCCAGTAGGGCTTGATGAGGCTCCATGCCGACACTTCGTCGGCCTTCTGCTGTGTGCTTTCGGTACTGGTGTTGGTCATGAGCTTCCTGCCGATGCGCCCAGCGGGCGGCGGATTGTTGCGCGTTATGCGTGTGCTGCGTCGTGCGGGCGGGTTCCGGCGCGCGGCCTTTGCCATTCCCGCGAATTGTTCCGGGGTTCGCTTAACGCTCACTTAATTTCGCGCGATCGTTCGGCGAACCATGCTCGCGGCATTGTGCCAGAGTGCCGCCGCGCCCGAAAAAAGCCGGGGCAATCCCGGTTTGCAGCGCGTTCGCCTTTCATGTTCTAATGACCTTCGACGAAACAGGGGTGCTTCGCGCGCATCGATCACGAGCGCGACGAGGCTGAGAGAGACCCTTTGCACCCGATCCGGGTAATACCGGCGAGGGAAGTTTCCGGAGAACGCGCGTTACCCGCGCCATTCCTCCAGTCTCTTCCGAGTCATTGTCTTTTCCGTCCGGCGCGCGCTTTTTCATCGGTGCCGCTGCCGGGCCGGTCTCTCTTCGCTGATTTCGTCCTTGTGATGTGACGCCGCGCCAACACGGCCGAGATCGCGTATCCGGTCTCCGTCGACGCGCGGCGCTGCGTAGTCAGGAGACATCGAATTGAACGGAATCGATCAGAACGCCGCGCGCCGGCCGGACTTTGCCGTCGTCGGCGGCGGGCTCGTCGGACGGCTCGTCGCGTGGCAACTCGCGGGCGCGGGGCATCGCGTCGAGCTTTTCGAACGCGGCGACGCCCTCGGCACTCAATCCGCCGCCTGGGTCGCCGCCGCCATGCTCGCGCCGCTCGCCGAGGCCGCGAGCGCAGAACCGCTCGTCGTCGGACTGGGCGCGGCGTCGCTCGAACGCTGGCCGCGTCTCATTGCGCAGTTGCCCGAGCCGGTGTTTTTCCAGCGCAACGGCACGCTCGTCGTCTGGCACGGCGCCGATCGCGCCGAGGCGCCGCTGTTCGAGCGCCGGCTGCGCGCCAATTCGCCCGCCGCTCTGCTCGATGGCGGGTTCCTCAAACTCGCGGGCGCGCAACTCACGCAGGCCGAACCCGCGCTCGGCACGCGCTTCGCGCAAGGCTGGCTGCTGCCCAACGAGGGCCAACTGGACAATCGCCAGGCGCTGGGCGCGCTCGCGGCCGGCCTCGCCGCGCGCGGCGTGCGCACGCACTGGAATACGCCCGTCGACGCGAGCCCCGAATCGACCAACGGCGCCCGCTGGATCATCGATTGCCGTGGTCTGGGCGGCAAGCCGGCGTGGCCCGCGTTGCGCGGCATCCGCGGCGAAGTCGCGCGCGTGCATGCGCCGGGCATCGGGCTTTCGCGGCCCGTGCGGCTGCTGCATCCGCGCTATCCGCTTTACATCGCGCCGAAAGAAAACGATCTGTACGTGATCGGCGCGACCGAAGTGGAAGGCGAGGACATGTCGCCCGTTTCCGTGCGCTCCGCGCTTGAATTGCTGAGCGCCGCGTTCGCGGTGCATCCGGGATTCGGCGAGGCGCGCATCCTGGAGCTCAATTCGCATTGCCGGCCGACGCTGCCGGATCACCGCCCGGCGATCGTCTGGGACGGGGCGCGGACCTTGCGCGTCAACGGCTTGTACCGGCACGGCTTCATGATCGCGCCCGAAGTCGCGGATAGCGCGTGCCGGCTCGCCGAAGCGCTCGTTTCCGGCGATGTCGCCGGCGCCGACACCTTCGGCGATTTCCGTAGCGCGGCGCGCTGGCCGGAACTGCTGCACGACCGACACGAGAACCGCGCCGCTGCGAGCGCACTGTCGCACTAGATAAGCAAGAGACGAAGCCATGAACATCCACATCAATCAGCGCAGCTTCGATTTGCCCGAAGCCGCCACCGTCACCGAGGCGCTCGCTGCGTTCGGCGCGAAACCACCGTTCGCGGTCGCATTGAACGGGCAGTTCGTCGCGCGCGGCGAACACGCCACGAAGATGCTCGCCGCGGGCGACAAGCTCGACGTCGTGTCGCCCGTCGCGGGCGGCTGAAACCGGAACCGAAGGATCGAACCATGACAACATCCACCGCCGATTCGCTCACGCTCTACGGCCAGGCGTTTCCGAGCCGCGTGCTGCTCGGGACGTCGCGCTATCCGTCGCTGCAATCGCTGTCCGACTCCATCGACGCCGCGCGTCCCGGCATGGTCACCGTCGCGCTGCGCCGGCAATCGGAGACGGGCGAAGCCGGTTTCTTCGACGTGCTCAAGCGCCACGGCGTCGCGCTGCTGCCGAATACGGCCGGCTGCCAGAGCGTCGATGAAGTGCTGACCACGGCCCACATGGCGCGCGAAGTATTCGAGACGCCGTGGATCAAGCTCGAACTGATCGGCGACGACTACACGCTCCAGCCCGACCCGATCGGGCTCGTCGAGGCGGCGGCGAAACTGATCCGCGACGGCTTCAAGGTGCTGCCGTACTGCACGGAAGATCTCGTGATCGGGCGGCGTCTGCTCGATGCCGGCTGCGAGGCGCTGATGCCGTGGGGCGCGCCGATCGGCACCGGCAAGGGCGTCACCAATCCGTACGGGCTGCGCACGCTGCGCGAGCGTTTGCCGGACGTGCCGCTGATCGTCGATGCCGGTCTCGGCGTGCCGTCGCATGCGTGTCAGGTGATGGAATGGGGCTTCGACGGCGTGTTGCTCAACACGGCCGTGTCGCAGGCCACCTTTCCGCCGCAAATGGCGCGGGCGTTCGCGCTCGGCGTCGAGGCGGGGCGCACGGCTTTCCTTGCCGGACCGATGGCCGAGCGCGACAGCGCCCAGGCGAGCACGCCGGTCGTCGGCATGCCGTTCTGGCATCAGGACGGAGGTGCGGCGTGAGCTTGCTGAATCGCGAAGTGTTCTGGCCGCCGGCGGACGAACTGGTCGAAGTCGCCGAGCGGATTCGCGCGCGGTTGGGCGAATGGCCCGCAGCCGCGACGCGCTGGCGCATCTGCCTGACCGCGCCGGAAGCGCCGAAAGCGGACGATCTGATCGTCTTCACCGAAGCACACGATGCGGACACGGAGCGCCTCGCGCAAAGCGGCGCGGCCGTGCTCGACGCGTACGGCCAGCGCGTGACGCTGCGCCGCGGCGACGAGCGTTCCGCGCTCGAAGGCGAATGGTCGGACGATTGGCTCGCCGCGCTCGCCGCGTTTCTCGACTGCAACTTCGAACCGCACGACGCGCTCGTGCTCGCGCTGGCCTGGCGCACAGCCGACGAAAACAAGGACGACGCCTGGCCCGTCGATTTCGCGACCTTCCCGCGCGTGGCGGATTTGCCGCCCGCGCCCGACGGCGGCTTCCCCGCGTGCCCGGACCGGCTCGGCCTGTATCCGGTGCTGCCGAGCGCCGAGTGGGTCGAGCGCGTGCTCGATCTCGGCGTGCGTACGGCGCAACTGCGCCGCAAGACGACCGATGCCGCCGACCTGCAGCGCGAAATCGCACGCTCGGTCGAAGCCGGGCGGCGCCGCGACGCGCAGTTGTTCATCAACGATCACTGGCGCGAAGCCATGGCGGCGGGCGCGTACGGCGTGCATCTCGGCCAGGAAGACGTGCAGACGGCGGACCTGGCGGCGATCGCCAGGGCAGGCCTGCGTCTCGGTCTTTCGACGCACGGCTACTACGAGATGCTGCGCGCGCTGCATTTCGGGCCGAGTTATCTCGCGCTCGGCGCCGTCTTTCCGACGACGACCAAAGTCATGCCGACGAAGCCGCAAGGCCTCGCGCGTCTTGCGCGCTACGTGCAACTGCTGTCGGGCCGCGTGCCCCTGGTCGCGATCGGCGGCATCGATGCCCAGGCGCTGCCCGGCGTGCTCGCGACGCGCGTCGGCAGCGCGGCCGTCGTGCGCGCGGTGACCGAGGCGCCCGATACCGCATTCGCCGTTTCGACGCTGCAACAAATGTTTGCGGGTCAACGCTGAAAACTCCGAAAAATCGGAGGGTTGCAGCCTAGGCAAAGCACCGATTGCGCGCAGGCCCTATAATTCGCCCTCTTGCGTCAACGGAATCTCTTACCCCAGTGCCTGCTTCCTCCGAGACCTTGCTGGAGCTACGCGACGTCGATTTCGGCTACGGCGACCGGCTCGTTCTGTCGAACCTGAACATGCATTTCACGCGTGGGCAGGTGGTCGCTGTCATGGGCGGCTCCGGCTGCGGCAAGACCACGACCTTGCGCCTGATCGGCGGCCTCGTGAAGGCGAGCCGCGGCAAGGTGCTGTTCGGCGGGCAGGACGTCGCCGCGCAGACGCGCGCGGGCCTTTACGCCTTGCGCCGGAAAATGGGCATGTTGTTCCAGTTCGGCGCGCTCTTCACGGATCAGACCGTGTTCGAGAACGTGGCGTTTCCGCTGCGCGAGCACACCGATCTGCCGGAAGAACTGATCCGCGATCTCGTGCTGATGAAGCTCAACGCGGTCGGCCTGCGCGGCGCGCGCGACCTCGCGCCGTCGGAGATTTCGGGCGGCATGGCGCGCCGCGTCGCACTTGCGCGCGCCATTGCGCTCGATCCGCAGCTCATGATGTACGACGAGCCGTTCGCCGGCCTCGATCCCATCTCGCTCGGCATCACGGCGCAACTTATCCGCACGATCAACGACGCGCTCGGCGCCACCTCGATTCTCGTCACGCACGACGTACCCGAGTCTTTCGCCATCGCGGATTACGTCTATTTCATCGCCAACGGCGGCATTCACGCCGAGGGCACGCCGGCGCAACTGCGCGCGTCGCAGGACCCGACCGTGCGTCAGTTCATCGACGGCACGCCGGACGGCCCGTTCAAGTTCCACTACGCGAGCACGTCGCTCGCGGCGGATTTCGGTATCGGAGGGCAGGCATGATCAGCGCGCTCGGACGCTGGGTGCTCGACGGCTTCGGCACCGCGGGCTACGCGACGCGCATGTTCCTGCGCCTCGTGCTCGAATTTTTTCCGCTGTTGCGCCGCCCGCGCCTTGTCACGAAGCAGATCCACTTCGTCGGCAATTATTCGCTCGTCATCATCGCGGTTTCGGGCTTGTTCGTCGGCTTCGTGCTGGGCTTGCAAGGCTATTACACGCTGAGCCGCTACGGCTCGGAACAGGCGCTGGGCTTGCTGGTTGCGCTGTCGCTCGTGCGCGAACTCGGTCCGGTCGTGACGGCGCTGCTGTTCGCCGGGCGCGCGGGCACGTCGCTGACCGCGGAAATCGGTTTGATGAAGGCCGGCGAGCAACTCACGGCAATGGAAATGATGGCCGTCGATCCGCTCAAAGTGGTCGTCGCGCCGCGCATGTGGGCGGGCATCGTGGCCATGCCGGTGCTGGCGGCCATTTTCAGCGCGGTCGGCATCATCGGCGGCTACGTCGTCGGGGTGATGCTGATCGGTGTCGATCCGGGCGCGTTCTGGTCGCAGATGCAGGGCGGCGTGGACGTCTGGCGCGATGTCGGCAACGGCGTCATCAAGAGCGTGGTGTTCGGCTTCGCGGTGACGTTCATCGCGCTGTTTCAGGGCTACGAAGCGCGACCGACGCCGGAAGGCGTGTCGCGCGCCACGACGAAAACGGTCGTGTATGCGTCGCTCGCCGTGCTCGGGCTCGATTTCCTGCTGACCGCACTGATGTTCAGCTAACGAACCAGCCGCAGGCGCCGGAGCCGGCGCGGGCGTTGTGAAGGGAACAGACCGTCACGCGCAATCTGCGAAAAGATTCTCTTTGGATAGACGATGAAAAAGACTGCTCTCGACTTTTGGGTCGGCCTGTTCGTGGTGCTCGGTTTCGTGGCGCTGCTGTTTCTCGCGCTGAAGGCGGGCAACATGAGCTCGCTGTCGTTCCAGCAAACCTACGCGGTGAAACTCAAGTTCGACAATATCGGCGGATTGAAGGCGCGCGCGCCGGTCAAGAGCGCGGGCGTGACGGTCGGTCGCGTCGGCAGTATCGGTTTCGACGGCAATACGTACCAGGCCGTCGTCACGATCGATATCGACAAGCAGTATCAATTTCCGAAGGATTCGTCCGCCAAGATTCTGACCTCGGGTCTGCTCGGCGAGCAGTACATCGGCCTCGAGCCAGGCGGCGACGATCAAATGCTCAAGAACGGCGACACCATCACGATGACGCAATCCGCCGTCGTGCTCGAAAATCTGATCGGCCAGTTCCTCTACAACAAGGCGGCGGATTCCGGCGCCTCGAAATCATCGCCGGCGGCGGTGCCCGCACCCGCGCCGGCCGTCCCGGGCGCGGCGAGTGCGATGGGCGCCTCGGGCGCGGCTCAATAAGGAGAACAACATGCAGGCCAAGGGGATGCGTCGCGCCATCATGATCGCGTGCGCAACAGCGCTCACGAGTTGTGCGACGGTGACGACGCCGACCAAGGGCGATCCGCTCGAGAGCTACAACCGTACGATGTTCAAGATCAACGACACCGTCGATCAGTACGCGTTGAAGCCGGTCGCGAAAGGTTACGTCTGGGCCGTGCCGGAACCGGTGCGCAACAGCGTGACCAACTTCTTCTCGAATATCGGTGACGTGTATATCGCCGCGAACAATCTGCTGCAGCTGAAGATTGCGGATGGCGTGTCGGACATCATGCGCGTCGCGATCAACACGGTGTTCGGCGTCGGCGGCCTGTTCGACGTCGCGACCATCGCGAAGTTGCCGAAGCACGCCGGCGATTTCGGCCTGACGCTCGGCCACTACGGCGTGCCGCCCGGACCTTACGTCGTGCTGCCGCTGCTCGGACCGAGCACCGTGCGCGACACGAGCGGGCTGGTCGTCGACTATTTCGGCAATCCGCTGACTTACGTGAGCCCCGACTCCGTGAGCTGGGCGCTGTACGGCGTGAATCTGATCAACGTGCGCGCAAACCTGCTCGGCGCGAGCGACGTGCTCGCGGACGCCGCGCTCGACAAGTATTCGTTCGTGCGCAACGCGTATCTGCAGCGCCGCCAGTTCCTGATTTCCGGCGGCGAAGGCAACATGCCTAATTACGACGAGGCCCCGCTGCCGAATTACGGCGATACCGAAGGCACGGTGCCCGCGGCAGGTGCCTCGGCCACTGCGGCGCCTGCTGTGCCGGCGTCGGGCACGGCCGCCGCGCCTGCTCCCGCCAGCGGACCCAGCAACACGGTGCCGGGCAATCAGTACGTTCCGCCCAGCGGCTTCCCTTCATTCCGCTTGCGTTGAGCGGGAGTTAGCTAACGCGCGGTAACATATCTAACGACATTTCTTACGCTTTCGAGCACGCGCCGCCTGAACTCGATTCGGGCGGCGCGCTCAAACCGAAGCTTCCATCTCTGCAGGGTTTTGCGATGAAAAAACTATTTCTTCTTCCTCTCGTCGCCATGTTCGTGGTGTTTTGCGGAACGGCGTCGGCACAAGCCGTCGATTCGAACTCGCCCGACGTGCTGATCAAGACGGTGACGCAGCAGGTTCTCGACGAGATCAAGTCCGACCAGAAGATTCAATCGGGCGATATCAACAAGATCACCGAACTCGTCAACCAGAAGATCCTGCCGTACACGGACTTCACGCGCACGACGCGCCTCGTGATGGGCCGCAACTGGAACTCGGCGACGCCGGAGCAGCAGAAGCAGATCGTCGAGCAGTTCAAGATGCTGCTGATCCGTACGTACTCGGGCGCGCTCGCCCAGGTGCGCAACCAGACGGTGCAGTACAAGCCGTTCCGCGCATCGCCGGAAGATACGGATGTCGTCGTCCGCTCGGTCGTGATGAACAACGGCTCGCCCGTCGAACTCGACTATCGCCTGTATAAGACGCCGCAAGGCTGGCGCGTGTACGACATCAACGTGCTCGGCGCGTGGCTGATCCAGGCGTATCAGCAGCAGTTCAACGAGCAGATTTCGCAGAACGGCGTGGCCGGTCTCCTGCAGTTCCTGACGCAGCGTAACCAGCAACTCGCGAGCGGCAAGGCATCGTGAGCACGCCAGCCTCGGGCGGCCGTTTCCAGACGGCCGCGTCCCTGACCCACGAGAGCGCGAAAGCCGCGCTCGACGCGGGTTTGTCGCGCATCGCGACGGGCGCGACCGAAGTCGATTGCGCGCCGCTCACGCAGTTCGATTCATCCGCGCTTGCCGTGCTGCTCGCATGGCAGCGCGCCGCAGCGGCGCGCGGCGCCGCGCTGGGCGTCGTGAATCTTCCTTCCGGGCTCGTCAGTCTCGCGCGAGCCTACGGCGTCGATACGCTCCTCTCCTTCCGACATTGATCCTGCACTGACTCCGCGTGAGGCGCGGCGGCTTCGTTGCTGCCGCAATCAGGATCGCTCCGAAGTCGGCTCCAGCCGCTTTGCCCTATAATCAAACGTTTTTTCGGGCCCAAAGCCCGGCCCCTTTTTGTCCGGGCCCGGGTCCGTCAAGCGAAAATCCGCACAATCGAGGCGCCGCCGCGTGAGGCGCGCGCACTGTCCATGTCAGCCATAGAAATCCGAAACGTCAGGAAGCGCTACAAGGAGCTCCAGGCGCTCAAAGGCGTGAGCCTCACCGTGGAAGAGGGCGAGTTCTTCGGCTTGCTCGGCCCGAACGGCGCGGGCAAGACCACGTTGATCAGCATTCTGGCCGGCTTGGCGCGCGCCGACAGCGGCACGATCTCCGTGCGCGGGCACGATGTCGTCAGCGACTTTCGCGCGGCGCGCCGCTCGCTCGGCGTCGTGCCGCAGGAACTGGTGTTCGATCCCTTCTTCACCGTGCGCGAGTCGCTGCGCATCCAGTCGGGCTATTTCGGCTTGCGCAACAACGACGACTGGATCGACGAAGTCATGGCGAATCTCGATCTCACCGAGAAAGCCGACGTCAACACGCGCGCGCTGTCGGGCGGGATGAAGCGCCGAGTGCTCGTCGCTCAGGCGCTCGTGCACCGGCCGCCCGTCATCGTGCTCGACGAGCCTACCGCGGGCGTCGACGTCGAACTGCGTCAGACGCTCTGGAAGTTCATCTCGCGCCTGAATCGCGAAGGCCACACCATCGTGCTGACGACGCACTATCTGGAAGAAGCCGAATCGCTGTGCGACCGGCTCGCCATGCTTCGCCGGGGCGAGGTCGTCGCGCTCGAGCGCACGAGCACGCTGCTGCAGCGCTTCTCCGGCATGCAGTTGTATCTGCGGCTGTCGAACGGCGCGCTGCCCGCCGATCTGCGTCCGCTCGAAGTCGATCCGCACGCGGTATCCGGCACGCAGCATTTGCTGCGTCTCGCAAGCTATGACGAGATCGAGCCGATCCTCGCGAAATGCCGCGCGGCCGGCTGCACGTTCGATGAAATCGAAGTGCGCAAGGCAGATCTCGAAGACGTGTTCGTCCAGGTGATGAACGAGCCTGAAGTGGTCGAGGGACTTTCATGAGCGGTTTCCAGACGTTGTTCTACAAGGAGCTGCTGCGCTTCTGGAAGGTTTCGTTTCAGACCGTGCTCGCGCCGGTCGTGACGGCGCTGCTGTATCTCACCATCTTCGGTCATGCGCTGTCGGGACGTGTGGAGGTTTATCCGGGCGTCGGCTACACGAGCTTTCTCGTGCCGGGCCTCGTCATGATGAGCGTGCTGCAGAACGCGTTCGCGAACAGTTCTTCGTCGCTGATCCAGTCGAAGATCACCGGCAATCTCGTGTTCGTGCTGCTGCCGCCCATCGCGCATTGGGAAATGTTCTTCGCGTATGTGCTGGCGTCGCTGGTGCGCGGCTTGTGTGTCGGCCTGGGCGTGTTCATCGTGACGATCTGGTTCATCCCGATGTCTTTTTCCGCGCCGTTCTACATCATTGCGTTCGCGATCCTCGGTTCGGGCATTCTCGGCACGCTGGGTCTGATCGCGGGCATCTGGGCCGACAAGTTCGACCAGCTCGCCGCGTTCCAGAATTTCCTGATCATGCCGCTCACGTTTCTGTCGGGCGTGTTCTACTCGACGCACACGCTGCCGCCGCTGTGGCGCGCGGTGTCGCATCTGAATCCGTTCTTCTACATGATCGACGGTTTTCGCTACGGCTTCTTCGGCCTGTCCGACGTCAATCCGCTGGTGAGCCTCGGCATCGTCGGCGGATTCCTCGCCGTGCTGGCGTTGATCGCGGTGCGTTTGCTCGCGAGCGGCTACAAGCTGCGTCACTAAATTCAAAGGAGACTTTCATGTTGCCGACTCCGGAGCAAGTGAAGGACTACATCGCTGGCGGCTTGCCCTGCCAGCATCTCGAAGTGGAAGGCGACGGCCAGCACTTTTTCGCGACCATCGTGAGCGATGCGTTCGTGGGCAAGCGGCTGATCGCGCGTCATCAACTGGTGTATGCGGCGCTCGGCGAGCGCATGCGCGAGGAAATTCATGCGCTCAGCATGAAGACCCTCACCCCCGACGAGTGGAAACCGGCCTGAGTCCACCCGGCGAAGCCAATCAGGTCAGACGACTCAATTCAGTAATACCGGCATCACCGGCAGACATAGGCAGTAGACAGTGCGAATCACCAAAGACAACCACGGCGCCGAAAGCGGCTCCGCAGCAGGAAGCTCGAACGAGGGGCAAGTCATCATGGACAAGCTGGTCATCACGGGGGGCGCGAAGCTTTCCGGCGAAATCACCGTATCGGGTGCGAAGAACGCGGCGTTGCCCATTCTTTGCGCGAGCCTTCTCACCGCCGACGACGTCCATCTGTCGAACGTGCCGAATCTGCAGGACGTGCGCACGACGCTCAAGCTGCTGCGTCAGATGGGCGTGCAATCGGAAGTCACGGGCGACGGGCGCGTGAGCCTCAACGCATCGAAGGTCGACAACCTCGTCGCGCCGTATGAAATGGTCAAGACCATGCGCGCGTCGATTCTCGTGCTCGGGCCGCTCGTCGCGCGCTTCGGCGAAGCGAAGGTGTCGCTGCCGGGCGGCTGCGCGATCGGCGCGCGTCCGGTCGATCAGCACATCAAGGGCCTGCAGGCGATGGGCGCCGAGATCAACATCGAGCATGGCTTCATCGAAGCGCGCGCGAAGCGTCTGAAGGGCGCGCGCATCATCACCGACATGATCACGGTCACCGGCACCGAGAATCTGCTGATGGCGGCGGTGCTGGCCGACGGCGAGACCGTCATCGAGAACGCCGCTCGCGAGCCGGAAGTGAGCGATCTCGCGCACCTGCTCGTGAAGATGGGTGCGAAGATCGACGGCATCGGCACGGACCGGCTCGTCATTCAGGGCGTCGACAAGCTTCATGGCGCGACGCACGACGTCGTGCCGGATCGCATCGAGGCGGGCACGTTCCTGTGCGCGGTCGCGGCGGCCGGCGGCGACATCACGCTGCGTCGCGTGAATGCGCATCTGCTGGATGCGGTCACGTCGAAGCTGCGCGAAGCGGGCGTGTCGATCGAGGAAGGCAGTGACTGGATGCGCGTGCGCATGGCGAAGCGCCCGGACGCGGTGAACATCCGCACGTCCGAGTATCCGGCGTTCCCGACCGACATGCAGGCGCAGTTCATGGCGCTCAACACGATCGCGAACGGCACGTCGCAAGTGGTTGAGACGATCTTCGAAAACCGCTTCATGCATGTGCAGGAACTGAATCGTCTGGGCGCGAGCATCACCATCGACGGCAACACGGCGCTCGTGGCCGGCGTCGAGAAGCTCTCCGGCGCGAAGGTCATGGCAACCGACCTGCGCGCGTCCGCGAGTCTCGTGATCGCGGCGATGTGCGCAGACGGCGAAACGCTGATCGATCGTATCTATCATCTGGATCGCGGCTACGACCGTATGGAATCGAAGCTGACGGCCGTGGGCGCGAACGTGCGCCGCATCAAGGGCAGCGGGAGCGAGCAATGAGCTCGCAGCCGCAGACGTCCTCGTCGGTGGAGCCCAGCGCGCCGCTCACGCTGGCGCTTTCGAAAGGGCGTATCTTCGAGGAAACGCTGCCGCTGCTCGCCGCTGCCGGCGTGCAGGTGGCGGAAGACCCGGAAAGCTCGCGCAAGCTGATCCTGCCGACCACGAACCCGAATCTGCGCGTGATCATCGTGCGCGCGACCGATGTGCCGACCTACGTCGAATACGGCGCGGCGGACTTCGGCGTGGCGGGCAAGGACGTGCTGATCGAGCATGGCGGCGGCGGCCTGTATCAGCCGGTCGATCTCGACATCGCGCGCTGCCGGATGTCAGTGGCGGTGAAATCCGGCTTCGATTACGCGAGCGCGGTGCGCCAGGGCGCGCGGCTGCGCGTCGCGACGAAGTACACGGAAACCGCGCGCCAGCATTTCGCGGCGAAGGGCGTGCACGTCGACCTGATCAAGCTGTACGGCTCGATGGAACTGGCGCCGCTCGTCGGTCTGGCGGATGCGATCGTCGATCTCGTCAGCTCCGGCGGCACGCTCAGGGCGAATAATCTGGTCGAGGTGGAGGAGATCATGCAGATTTCGTCGCGCCTCGTCGTGAATCAGGCGGCGCTCAAGCTGAAGCGCGCGGCGCTCAAGCCGTTCCTCGACGCTTTCGAGCGCGCCACGGTGGCTACGGGAAATTAGGCGGGCCGCGGGCCGCGGTGCGCCACCAGCAAAACGGAAAACCAGCATGTCTATCAAGATTCGCAAACTCGATTCCAGCACCGATGGTTTTCAGAAGGCACTACGCGCGGTCCTGGCATTCGAAGCGAGCGAGGATGAAGCGATCGAGCGCTCGGTCGCGCAGATTCTCGCCGACGTCAAAGCGCGCGGCGACGCGGCCGTGCTCGAATACACCAGCAAGTTCGACCGTCTGAAGGCGGACAGCGTCGCGGCGCTCGAATTGCCCGCAGCGGAGCTCGAAGCCGCGCTCGACGCGCTCGAACCCAAGCGCCGCGCGGCGCTCGAAGCGGCCGCCGCGCGCGTACGCGGTTATCACGAGAAGCAGCGCATCGAGTGTGGCAGCCATAGCTGGCAGTACACCGAGGCCGACGGCACCGTGCTCGGCCAGAAGGTGTCGCCGCTCGATCGCGCGGGCATCTATGTGCCGGGCGGCAAGGCGGCGTATCCGTCGTCGGTGCTGATGAACGCGATTCCGGCGCGCGTCGCGGGCGTGAAGGAAATCGTGATGGTGGTGCCGACGCCCGATGGCGTGAAGAATCCGCTCGTGCTCGCGGCAGCGCTGCTGGGCGGCGTGGACCGCGTGTTCACGATCGGCGGCGCGCAGGCGGTCGGCGCGCTCGCCTATGGCACGGACACGATTCCGGCCGTCGACAAGATTTGCGGGCCGGGCAACGCGTATGTCGCGTCGGCGAAGCGGCGCGTGTTCGGCACGGTCGGCATCGACATGATCGCCGGGCCGTCCGAGATTCTCGTCATCTGCGACGCGACCACCGATCCGCGCTGGGTCGCGATGGACCTGTTCTCGCAGGCCGAGCACGACGAACTCGCGCAATCCATTCTGCTGTGCCCGGACGATGCGTTCATTCAGCGCGTGGAAGACGCGATCGTCGAGTTGCTGCCCGCGATGCCGCGCCGCGACGTCATTCAGCGTTCGCTCGAAGATCGCGGCGCGCTCATCAAGGTGAAGGACATGGCCGAAGCGTGCGCGATCGCGAACGACATCGCGCCCGAGCACCTCGAGATTTCCGCGCTCGATCCGCATCACTGGGCCGCGCACATTCACAACGCAGGTGCGATGTTCCTCGGCCGCTACACGAGCGAAAGCCTCGGCGACTACTGCGCGGGTCCGAATCACGTTCTGCCGACGTCGCGCACGGCGCGCTTCTCGTCGCCGCTCGGCGTGTACGATTTCATGAAGCGTTCGAGCGTGATCGAAGTGAGTTCGGACGGCGCGCAGACGCTCGGCGAAATCGCGGCGGAACTGGCTTACGGCGAAGGCTTGCAGGCGCATGCGAAGAGCGCCGAGTATCGAATGAAAAACATCGGCTGAAACTGGCCGGCCCGACTGACAGAGGCGGCCTGAGAGCCGCCGTTCTTCCGGCGAGAGAGACGCCGGGAAATCATGACCACTGCACAAGACATCATTCGTCCCGACGTCCTCGCGATGACGAGCTACCCCGTGCCCGATTCCACGGGCCTGATCAAGCTCGACGCGATGGAAAATCCGTACACCTTGCCCGCCGATCTGGCGCAGCGCCTCGGCGAGCACCTCGCCGGCATCGCGCTGAACCGCTACCCGGCGCCGCGCCCCACGGAGCTGCTCGCGAAGATCAAGCGCACGATGAACGTGCCCGCCGCGTGCGACGTGCTGCTCGGCAACGGTTCGGACGAACTCATCAGCATGATGTCGGTCGCGTGCTCGAAGGCGGGCGCGAAGGTCGTAGCGCCCGTGCCCGGCTTCGTGATGTACGAACTCTCGGCGAAATTCGCGCATCTCGAGTTCATCGGCGTGCCGCTGAACGCCGATTTCACGCTCGACGCCGACGCGCTCATCGCCGCCATCGACGAACACGCGCCCGCGCTCGTGTATCTCGCGTACCCGAACAATCCGACCGGCACGCTCTACGACGACGCCGACATGGCGCGCGTGATCGCGGCGGCGAGCCGGAGCCTCGTCGTGATCGACGAGGCGTATCAGCCGTTCGCCGGCCGGAGCTGGATGCCGCGCGCGGCGGAGTTCGACAACGTCGTCGTGATGCGCACCGTCTCGAAGCTCGGGCTCGCTGGCATCCGCCTGGGCTACATGGCGGGCCGTCCCGAATGGCTCCTGCAATTCGACAAGGTGCGCCCGCCGTACAACATCAACGTGCTGACGCAGGCAACCGCCGATTTCCTGCTCGATCATCTCGATGTGCTCGACGCCCAGGCCGCCGAACTACGCGCGCAGCGCGCCGCGCTCGCCCGCGAAGTCGCCGCGCTTCCCGGCATGACCGTGTTTCCGAGCGCGGGCAATTTCCTGCTCGTGCGCGTGCCGGATGCGGCGGTTGCTTTCGAAACCCTTTTAACTTCGCGGGTTTTGATCAAAAACGTGGGTAAAATGCACCCATTGCTGGCTAATTGCGTGCGTTTGACGGTCGGAACGGCCGAGGAAAACGCGCACATGGTCGCGGCGCTGAAAAAGCTCGCCCTGAACTGAATCCCCACTTTCGAAAAGTCTCAAGGAATCACCATGCGCATTGCGGAAGTCGTTCGCAACACCAGCGAAACGCAGATCCGTGTGAAGCTCGATCTGGACGGCACCGGCCGGCAGAAGCTCGCCACCGGCGTCCCGTTCCTCGATCACATGCTCGATCAGATCGCCCGTCACGGGCTCATCGACCTCGACATCGAAGCGCATGGCGACCTCCATATCGACGATCACCACACGGTCGAAGACACCGGCATCACGCTCGGCCAGGCGGTGGCGAAGGCCATCGGCGACCGCAAGGGCATTCGCCGCTATGGGCATTCGTACGTGCCGCTGGACGAGGCGCTCTCGCGCGTCGTCATCGATTTTTCGGGCCGTCCGGGTCTCGAATTTCACGTGCCGTTCACGCGCGCGCGCATCGGCACGTTCGACGTCGATCTCACCATCGAATTCTTCCGCGGATTCGTGAATCACGCGGGCGTGACGCTGCACATCGACAATCTGCGCGGCATCAACGCGCATCATCAGGTCGAGACCGTGTTCAAGGCGTTCGGCCGGGCGCTGCGCATGGCCGTCGAAGTCGACGAGCGCGCGGGCGGGCAGATTCCCTCCACCAAAGGCAGTCTCTGACCGACTCACGCCGCGTCGGCGCACGCGCGTCGAGAACCCGATGGATTTGTTCAAGTCGTTCATATCGTTGCTCGCGCTGATCAATCCGGTCGGCGCGATACCGTTTTTTCTCAGCCTGACCGCGCAGCAATCCGACATCGAGCGGCGCAACACGATCCGCGTCGCGTCCATTTCGGTGTTCTGCGTGATCGCGGTGACGGCGCTGCTCGGCCAGCAGATCATCGCGTTCTTCGGCATCTCGGTCGGATCGTTCGAAGTGGGCGGCGGCATCATCATGCTGCTCATGGCGATCAGCATGTTGAACGCGCAGGTCGGCAACGCGCGCTCGACGCCCGAAGAGCGCATGGAAGCGGAGGAGCGCAACAGCATCGCGGTCGTGCCGCTCGCGATCCCGCTGCTCACCGGCCCCGGCTCGATCAGCACGGTGATCGTCTATGCTGCCAATGCGCAGCACTGGTACGACCGCTTCGGGCTCGTCGTGCTGGGCGCGATTATCGCGGGGCTGTGTTTCGGCGCGCTGAATCTCGCCGAGCCGATCGCGCGCGTGGTCGGGCGCACGGGTATCAATATCGGCACGCGTCTCATGGGTTTGATGTTGTCCGCGCTGGCGGTGGAGTTCATCGTCGACGGGTTGAAGGCCTTGATGCCATCTTTGAAATGAAAACTTCGATTGCGATTGTTGATTACGGAATGGGCAACCTGCGCTCGGTTTATCAGGCGCTGAAGAAGGCGGCTCCCGAGGCGGACGTGGCGATCGTCGACCGGCCCGAAGGCATTCGCAGCGCCGATCGCGTCGTGCTGCCGGGACAGGGCGCGATGCGCGACTGCATGGCGCATCTGGCCGAATCCGGCCTGCAGGAAGCGGTGCTGCAGGCGGCGCGCGAAAAGCCGATGCTCGGCGTGTGCGTCGGCGAGCAGATGCTGTTCGACTGGAGCGAGGAAGGCGACACGAAGGGCCTGGGCCTGTTGCCGGGCAAGGTCATGCGTTTTCGGCTCGACGGCATGCTTCAGGACGACGGCTCGCGTTTCAAAGTGCCGCAGATGGGCTGGAATCGCGTGCGCCAGACTCAAGCCCACCCGATCTGGGACGGCGTCGCCGACGGTGCGTTCTTTTATTTCGTGCACAGCTACTACGTGGCGCCGGAGAATCCCGCGCATACGTCGGGTGAAACGGTGTACGGTGAGGCCTTCACGTCGGCGGTGGCGCGCGACAACATCTTCGCGACCCAATTTCACCCGGAGAAAAGCGCGGACGCCGGCTTGCGCCTGTACCGCAACTTCGTGCACTGGAACCCGTGAAATCGCGCGCACGCTAGCGTTTTCGCTTATTACGACGTGCGCATGACCGTTGCAAGACTTGTACTACACTAGCGAGACGGCCCGCGGCACAGGCACAAGACCGCACGCGCGCCGTTTTGATCCACTCCACCCAGAAAATACGCGATACCTATGCTGCTCATTCCGGCCATCGATCTTAAGGACGGTCAGTGCGTGCGCCTCAAGCAAGGCGATATGGACCAGGCGACCATTTTTTCAGAAGATCCGGCGGCCATGGCCCGACATTGGGTCGATCGCGGCGCGCGGCGTCTTCATCTCGTCGATCTGAACGGCGCGTTCGCCGGCAAGCCGCGCAACGGCGACGCCATTCGCGCGATCATCGAGGAAGTCGGCGGCGAGATTCCGGTGCAACTCGGCGGCGGCATCCGCGATCTCGAAACCATCGAGCGCTATCTGGACGACGGCCTCGCGTACGTGATCATCGGCACGGCGGCGGTCAAGAATCCCGGCTTCCTGCAGGACGCGTGCACTGCGTTTCAGGGGCACATCATCGTCGGGCTGGACGCGAAGGACGGCAAGGTCGCGACCGATGGCTGGAGCAAGCTGACCGGCCACGAAGTCGTGGATCTCGGCCGAAAGTTCGAGGATTACGGCTGCGAGTCGATCATTTATACCGACATCGGCCGCGACGGCATGCTTCAGGGCATCAACATCGACGCAACCGTGCGGCTCGCGCAGGCGGTGAAGATTCCGGTCATCGCGAGCGGCGGGCTGTCGAGCATCGCGGACATCGAATCGCTCTGCGAAGTCGAGGGCGAAGGCATCGAAGGCGTCATCTGCGGCCGCGCGATCTACTCCGGCGATCTCGATTTCCAGTCCGCCCAGACACGCGCCGACGCACTTCCCGAGGCCGACGGCGCCTGAGTTCCGCGACTTTCGCTCTTGCGCGAGCATCCTGAAGCAAGCCGGGCGGCGCGAGCCGCCTTCATTTCGTATCGAACCGGCAGTGGCAAGAACATGGCTCTCGCAAAACGCATCATTCCCTGTCTCGACGTGACCGCGGGCCGCGTCGTCAAAGGCGTCAATTTCGTCGAACTGCGCGACGCGGGCGATCCCGTCGAAATCGCGCGGCGCTACGACGACCAGGGCGCCGACGAACTCACGTTCCTCGACATCACCGCGACCTCCGATCAGCGCGACCTGATTCTGCCGATCATCGAGGCGGTCGCGTCGCAGGTGTTCATTCCGCTGACTGTCGGCGGCGGCGTGCGCGCAGTCGAAGACGTGCGCCGCCTGCTCAACGCGGGCGCGGACAAGATCAGCATGAATTCGTCGGCGGTTGCCAATCCGCAGCTCGTGCGCGACGCATCCGACAAACACGGCTCGCAGTGCATCGTCGTCGCGATCGACGCGAAGCGCGTTTCCGCCGAAGGCGAGACGCCGCGCTGGGAAGTGTTCACGCACGGCGGGCGCAAGGCGACGGGCATCGACGCGATCGAATGGGCGCGCAAGATGGCCGAGTTCGGCGCGGGCGAAATCCTGCTCACCAGCATGGACCGCGACGGCACCAAATCCGGCTTCGATCTCGCGCTGACGCGCGCCGTGTCGGACGCGGTGCCGGTGCCGGTGATCGCATCGGGCGGCGTCGGCTCGCTCAAGCATCTGGCGGACGGCGTCGTCGAAGGTCACGCGGACGCCGTGCTCGCCGCGAGCATCTTCCACTACGGCGAGCACACGGTCGGTGAAGCCAAGCGCTTCATGGCCGAGCAAGGCATTTCGGTGAGGATGTAAGCGGTGAACGACCAAGCAAACTGGCTCGACCAAGTGAAGTGGGACGCGAACGGCCTCGTGCCGGTGATCGCGCAGGAAGCGTCCACGAACGACGTGCTGATGTTCGCGTGGATGAATCGCGAGGCGCTCGCGAAGACCATCGAACTGAAGCGCGCGGTGTATTTTTCGCGCTCGCGCCAGCGCCTTTGGTTCAAGGGCGAAGAATCGGGCCACGTGCAACATGTGCACGACGTGCGGCTCGACTGCGACGAAGACGTCGTGCTGCTCAAGGTTGAGCAGGTGTCGGGCATCGCGTGCCACACCGGCCGCCATTCCTGTTTTTTCCAGAAATTCGAGGGCACGGCGGAACACGGCGAGTGGGTCGCCGTCGAGCCGGTCCTGAAAGACCCAGAAAGCATTTACAAATGACGCAAGCCACCACGCTGGACACGCTGCTGCGCCTCGCCGCCATCATCGACAGCCGCAAGGGCGGCGATCCGGAACAATCCTACGTTTCCCGACTCTTTCATAAAGGTGACGACGCCGTTCTCAAAAAGATCGGCGAAGAAGCGACGGAAGTCGTGCTCGCCGCGAAGGACGCGCGTCACGGCGGCGCGCCCAAGGCGCTCGTCAGCGAAGTCGCCGATTTGTGGTTTCATTGTCTCGTGATGCTGTCGCACTTCGACCTGAGCCCCGCCGATGTCATCGCGGAACTGGAACGACGCGAAGGTTTGTCGGGGATCGAGGAAAAGGCGCTGCGCAAATCGCGCGAGCGCGAGCAGAACGGCGGCTGACGAGCATCTCGCATCTGCGAAGGAGGGCAAGCATGAACCGGCCTTACGAACCGTATCCGCCGCCTGTCATTCAGGATTCGACCGATCCGGAACGCCTGCGCAATCTGCGCACGTTCACGCACGTTCTCTACGCGTTGTACGCCGTCTACTGGCTGACGGGCGGACTGACCGGGCTGGTGGCGATCATTCTCAATTACGTGAAGCGCGGCGACGCCATCGGCACACCGTACGAAGATCACTTCACCTGGCAGATCCGCACTTTCTGGTGGGCGGTGCTGGGCCATGTGATCGGCTTCGCGCTGATCTGGATCGGCATCGGCTTTCTGATTCTCGCCGCCGTCAGCATCTGGACGCTTTATCGCATCATCAAAGGCTGGCTGTTCCTCTACGAAAAGAAGACGATCGAACCGCGCGCGTGGTTCTGATCCGGACGTGATCGTTCATGCCCGGCAACGGGAGACACGGGATATTCATGAGTCAAGACAACTGCATTTTTTGCAAGATCGCCTCCGGGCAGCTTCCGAGCACGAAGGTCTACGAAGACGATGAATTCGTCGCCTTCAACGACATCAATCCGGCCGCGCCCGTGCACGTGCTGGTGATTCCGCGCAAACATATCGAGACGCTTTCGCACTGCACAGAAAGTGACAGTCCGCTGCTTGGTAGAATGGTGAGCCTCGTCGGACGTTTGGCGAAAGATCTGGGTGTGTCCTACACGGGAGGCGAAACCGGCTTTCGCACGGTAATAAATACCGGGCCGGGCGGCGGGCAGGAGGTGTATCACATCCACGCGCATTTGTTGGCTGGTGAGCGCCCGTGGCGCCGGATGGGGTAAGGCCGCGACTTTGTCGGCATTCTCCTTTCCAATGAAATATTGGGCGAGCAAAATCGATAGTTGATAGTTGAGGCGACCTGCCTCGGCTGAGGCCGCAGGGCCGATCTTCCGCCCCACACTCGATTCAGGGCGGAATCAAGGAGAGTTTTCATTCATGGGTTCGTTAAGCATTTGGCATTGGTTGATCGTTCTGCTGATCGTGGCGCTCGTCTTCGGGACGAAGAAGCTGCGCAATATCGGCGGCGATCTGGGCGGCGCGGTGAAGGGTTTCAAGGAAGGCATGCGCGAAGGCGAAGCGCCGGCCAATTCGACCGAGCAGCGCGAACTGCCGCGTAACGGCGCAGTGGACGTCGAAGCGAAGGACAAGTCCCGCTCGGGCGACTTCCGTTAATCCGGCCGCAGACCGCAACCATCCACTTCTCGTTCCATGCTCGATCTCGGTCTGACCAAAATGGCGGTCATCGGCGTTGTCGCGCTGGTGGTGCTCGGGCCGGAGCGTCTGCCCGGCGTCGCCCGCACGGCCGGCGCGCTCTTCGGACGCGCGCAGCGCTATATCAACGACGTCAAGTCGGAAGTGACGCGCGAGATGGAACTCGATGAGCTGAAGAAAATGCGCACCGAGTTCGAGAGCGCGGCGTCGAACGTCGAATCGTCGATTCAGGACACGCTGCGCCGCCACGAGACCGAGCTGAACGATGCGTGGAACCAGGGCACGTCGGTCACGCCGAGCATTGCCGGCGGCGAGTCCGATTCGGCGGACAGCGCGGCATCCGACAAGCCGTGGGCCAGCACGCCGACATCGCGCTCCAAACGCAAGAACTGGCGCGTCAAGCAAAGCGCGATTCCCAACTGGTACAAGCGCACGACGGCGCGTCGCACGCGCGTCCTGTCGGGTGCGGCGCGCGTCGCGCGTCATACGCCCGCCACCTTGCGCCGGCCGACGAAGTTCTTCTGAGAGCCGCACTTCTTCCATCGATGATTTCTACCGAGGGCCGGCGTGAGCGACCCGCAACACACTAAAGAAGAGCCCGTCGAAGAGACGTTCATTTCGCATCTCGTCGAACTGCGCGACCGTATCATCCGCGCGGGCGCTTCGGTGATCGTGGTGTTCATCGCGCTGGTGTACTGGGCGCCGGACATCTTCAAGCTACTCGCTCGTCCGCTGATGCAGAACCTGCCGGCCGACGGCAAGATGATCGTGACCGACGTCACCGGCTCGTTCTTCGTGCCGATGAAAGTGACGATGCTCGTCGCCTTCGTGATCGCGCTGCCGATCGTGCTGTACCAGATCTGGGCGTTCGTCGCGCCCGGCCTGTATCAGCACGAGAAGAAGCTCGTCGCGCCGCTCGTCTTCAGCAGTTATTCGCTGTTTCTGTGCGGCATGGCGTTCGCGTATTTCGTCGTGTTCCCGACCATCTTCCGCGTGATGGCGCACTACAACGCGCCGCTCGGCGCGGAAATGACCACGGACATCGACAACTACCTGAGCTTCGTGCTGACAATGTTCATTGCGTTCGGCGTGACGTTCGAGGTGCCGATCGTCGTCGTGCTGCTTGCGCGCATGGGCGTCGTGTCCATCCAGAAGCTCAAGCAGATCCGGCCGTATGTGATTGTCGGCGCGTTCGTGATCTCGGCGGTCGTTACGCCGCCGGATGTCTTCTCGCAACTGATTCTCGCGATTCCGCTCGTCATTCTCTATGAGGCGGGCATCATCGCGGCGCGGCTCGTGATCGGCAAGGACGGCATCAAGAGCAAGGAAGCGGCAGCGGAGTAAGTGCGGCTTATTGTCGCTATTGTCGCGTCGCCGGCCCGCTCGTTTCGGTCCTCGCGCTGGATTAAAAAAGGCAGCTTCGATCACTCGAAGCTGCCTTTTTGCTTATACGGGCGCGGCGCTCCGTGCCTTTATTCGTCGCCCTGGTCGCCCTGATCTTCGTCCGGCATTTGCGGCGCGCGCGGCGGCGCGGGGCGTTTGCCGATCATCACGTTGACGTCGAGCTCCTTGTTCTTGCGCATCAGATGAACCTTCACCGACGTGCCCGGCTTGATCTGCGCGACGACGTTGAGCAGGCGCGTGGTATCCGTGATGGTGTCGTCGTTGATGGACACGAGAATGTCGCCCGGCTTGATGCCGGCCTTGTCCGCCGGGCCGCCCTGCAGCACGCCCGCGACGATCGCGCCGGATTTCTGATCCAGCCCGAACGACTCCGCGATCTCCGGCGTCACGTCCTGCGGCTCGACGCCGATCCAGCCGCGCGTCACGGTGCCGGTCGTGATGATGCTCTCCAGCACGCTGCGCGCCGTCGACACCGGAATTGCGAAGCCGATGCCCAGCGACCCGCCGCTGCGCGAGTAGATCGCCGTGTTGATGCCGAGCAGATTGCCGTTCACGTCCACGAGCGCACCGCCCGAGTTGCCGGGATTGATGGCCGCGTCGGTCTGGATGAAGTTCTCGAATGTGTTGATGCCGAGGTGATTGCGCCCGAGCGCGCTGACGATGCCCATCGTGACCGTCTGGCCGACGCCGAACGGATTGCCGATCGCAAGCACGACATCGCCGACGCGCGTCTGGTCCATGCGTCCGAGCGTGATGCTCGGCAGGTTGGTCATGTTGATCTTCAGCACGGCGAGGTCGGTTTCCGGATCGACGCCGATCACTTTCGCGCTCGACGTGCGACCATCGGCGAGCGCGACTTCAATTTGATCGGCGCCGTCGACGACATGCTGGTTCGTTAGAATGTAACCTTCCGAGCTGACGATGACACCGGAGCCGAGATTCGACGCAGGCGGCTCGTCGCTCTTGCGCTTGTTTTTATCGCCGAAGAAATAGCGGAACAGCGGGTCTTTGGCGCGCGGGTCGGGCGGCAGATTGCCGTCCTTGCTGGAAAACACGTTCACGACGGCCGGCATCGCCTTTTGTGCGCCTTCCGAAAACGACGACTGGAGCGGGCGCGAGCCGATGCTCGGCGCCACTTCCTGCAGCGCGACGATCGGCTCTGCAAGCTGCTTGCCGAATTGTCCCTGACGTTGAAGCCACTGCGGTTTCAAGGTCGCGATGATGAACATCAGGGCCAAAAGCACGGTGACCGCTTGGGCAAAGAAGAGCCAGAAGCGTCTAAGCATTTGAAGGGATAGAGGATTTCATGGATCGGATCGAACTCGAATTGTATCTGAACAATCTGCTGGAAATCGGCCGCTTCAAGGACTATTGCCCGAACGGTCTGCAGGTTGAAGGCGCGCGTCGCGTGCAGAAGATCGCGACCGGCGTCACCGCCTCGCTGGCGTTTCTCGAGGCCGCGCTCGAGTGGGGCGCGGACACCGTGCTCGTGCATCACGGCTACTTCTGGCGCAACGAGGCGCCGCAGATCACGGCGCGCAAGCATCGGCGGTTGCGCACGCTGATCGCGAACGACATCAATCTCTTCGCCTACCATCTGCCGCTCGATTCGCATCCGGAGTTCGGCAACAACGCGCAGATCGGCGCGCGGCTCGGCCTGATGGCAGACGGCCGTTTCGCCGATCAGGATCTCGGCTGGGTCGCGACGCTCGCGATGCCGCTCTCGCTCGAACACTTCACCGCGATGGTCGAGAACGCGCTCGGCAGGAAGCCGCTCGTGTTCGGCGATCCGGACAAGGAGCTGCGCCGCGTTGCGTGGTGCACCGGCGGCGCGCAGGGTTATTTCGACGAAGCCATCGCGGCCCGCGCGGACGTCTATCTCAGCGGCGAAGTCTCCGAGCAGACGATGCATATCGCGGCGGAATCGGGCGTGGCTTACATCGGCGCGGGCCATCACGCGACGGAGCGTTACGGCGTTCAGGCGGTGGGTGCACACTTGTCCGAGCAGTTCGACATCGAACATCTTTTTATCGATATCGATAATCCGGTTTAATACGCCATTAAGCCGCTTCGGCGATTATTGGCGCTTGCAGTTGCCTTAAGAAAATGCTTTACGAGATGCGCGAAAAACGTGGGGAAAACCCTGAAGCATCAATCACTTCGAGTGATTTTTGCTAACAAGGCCTTGTAAATGCCAACTCCATTCGCGCACACTAACGGCGGACACTGATGTGACGGTATAAATCCAACTCAGAAGTGGGGCGTGTGATGCGAGACAAGGATGAGAAACGCGTCGACGGCGGCCGCCGTACCTGGCTGATTGCGACGACCGCAGTAGGTGGTTTCGGAGCGGTGGCAACCGTAGTTCCTTTCGTGGGTTCGTTTGCTCCATCGGAGAAGGCCAAGGCGGCAGGCGCGCCCGTCGAGGTCGATATCAGCGGACTCAAGCCAGGCGAGATGATGACCGTCGCCTGGCGCGGCAAGCCGGTGTGGATCGTGAACCGCACCGATGAAATGCTCGCGGACGTCAAGAAGGCCGACAACGAAGTGGCGGACCCGAAGTCCAAAATGGAGTTCTCGATGCCGTTGCCGGAGTACTGCAACAACGAGTTCCGTTCGCGCGCCGATCACAAGAACATCTTCGTGGCCGTTGCCGTGTGCACGCATCTGGGCTGCACGCCGACGCCGCGCTTCCAGGAAGGAGCGCAACCCAATCTCCCCGATAACTGGCCGGGCGGCTTTCTGTGCCCGTGCCACGGCTCGACCTACGACATGGCCGGCCGCGTCTTCAAGAACAAGCCCGCGCCGCAGAACCTGGACATCCCACCGTTCATGTTCACCTCCGCGACGCAACTCGTGATCGGCAAGGACGAAAAGGGAGAGGCTTAAATGGCTAGTGCAGAAAAGGAAGTTGAGACAACGGGCTTGACCGGTTGGATCGATCGCCGGTTTCCGCTGACCTCGACCTGGAAGAAACACGTCTCCGAATACTACGCACCGAAGAACTTCAATTTCTGGTACTTCTTTGGCTCGCTCGCGATGCTGGTGCTGGTGAACCAGATCGTCACCGGCATCTTTCTGACGATGAACTACAAGCCCGATGCGACGCTCGCGTTCGCATCGGTCGAGTACATCATGCGCGAGGTGCCGTGGGGCTGGCTGATTCGCTACATGCACTCGACGGGCGCGTCGATGTTCTTCGTCGTCGTCTATCTGCACATGTTCCGCGGGCTGATGTACGGCTCATATCGCAAGCCGCGCGAACTCGTCTGGATCTTCGGCTGCGCCATCTTCCTGTGCCTCATGGCCGAAGCGTTCTTCGGTTATCTGCTGCCGTGGGGACAGATGTCGTTCTGGGGCGCGCAGGTGATCGTGAACCTGTTCTCGGCGATTCCGTTCATCGGGCCGGATCTGTCGCTGTGGATTCGCGGCGATTACGTCGTGTCGGACGTCACGCTGAACCGCTTCTTTGCGTTCCACGTGATCGCGATTCCGCTGGTGCTGATCGGGCTCGTCGTGGCGCACCTGGTCGCGCTGCACGAAGTCGGCTCGAACAATCCTGACGGCATCGAGATCAAGGCGAAGAAGGGCGCTGACGGCATCCCGCTCGACGGCATCCCGTTCCATCCGTATTACTCGGTGCACGACTTCATGGGCGTGAGCGTGTTCCTGCTGATCTTCGCGGCGATCATCTTTTTCGCACCGGAGATGGGCGGCTACTTCCTCGAAGCGAACAACTTCGTACCGGCCAATCCGCTGCAGACGCCGTCGGAAATCGCACCTGTCTGGTACTTCACCGCGTTCTACGCGATGCTTCGCGCGACCACCGATCCCTTCAAGATCGTGCTGATGATCGTGATCGCGCTGCTCGGCCTGTTCGCGCTCCTGCGCGCACGCGGCAAGTGGCGTCTCGGTCTGCCGGCGCTCGCCGTCGTCGTGCTGATTTTCATGGCGCTGACGGAGTCGAAGTTCTGGGGCGTGGTGGTCATGGGCACGGCGGTGGTGTCGCTGTTCTTCCTGCCATGGCTCGATCGCAGCCCGGTCAAGTCGATCCGTTATCGGCCGCTGTTTCACAAAGTCTTCTATGCGATTTTCGTGTTCGCGTTCCTGATGCTCGGCTTTCTGGGCACGCGACCGCCGTCGCCCGCCGCGACCTTGATCGCGCAGATCTGTGCGCTGATCTACTTCGCGTTTTTCCTCGGCATGCCCTTCTGGACGCCGCGCGGCAAATTCAAGACGCCGCCTGAGCGAGTGCACTACAAACCTCACTGAGCGCACGTCCGGAGACGAATACGATGAAAAAATGGCTCTCTACAATAGCGATGATCGGTGCGACGTTGTTCGCGCTCGGCGCGGTGCCGGCGCATGCGCAGGAAGAAGCGGTGCTCGATCGCGCGCCTGACAGCACGGACAATCTGGCGTCGTTGCAGCGTGGCGCTCAGATTTTCGTGAACAATTGCCTGAACTGCCACAGCGCGAACCTGATGCGGTACAACCGGCTGTCCGACCTCGGCCTGACAGAAAAGCAGATTCAGGAAAATTTGCTTTTCTCGACGGACAAGGTCGGCAACACGATGTCGATCGCCATGCGCCCGGACGACGCGAAGGCGTGGTTCGGCGCGTCGCCGCCGGATTTGTCGGTGGAGGCGCGCGCACGCGGCAAGGACTGGCTCTACACGTACTTGCGCGGCTTCTACCGTGATCCGACGCGGCCGACCGGCTGGAACAACCGCGTCTATGAAAACGTCGGCATGCCGCATGTGCTGTGGACGCTGCAGGGCATCCGCGACGCCAAATTCGAGACCGAAACCGACGAAAAAACCGGCGAAAAGGTGAAGAAGTTCGTGGGTTACACTCAGGTTACGCCGGGTGCCATGTCGTCCGTGGATTATGATTCTGCTGTGGCCGATCTCGTTTCGTACATGTCGTGGATGTCGGAACCCGCGCAGCAGACGCGCAAGCGGCTCGGCGTCTGGGTTCTGCTGTTTCTGGCGCTCCTGAGTTTCCTCGCGTGGCGCCTGAACGCGGCATACTGGAAAGATATCAAATAGCGCGCCTTCGACGGCGTGGGTCGGCGCGACGGCGTTTTCCGCGAGGAAACGCCGCGGCCGGCCCTTCGAGTTTACTGAAGGAACTTTAAAACATGATGGTTCTGTATTCCGGCACTACTTGCCCGTTCTCCCAGCGCTGCCGGCTGGTGTTGTTCGAAAAGGGCATGGATTTCGAAATTCGCGACGTCGATCTGTTCAACAAGCCGGAAGACATCGCGGTGATGAACCCGTACGGCCAGGTGCCGATTCTCGTCGAGCGTGACCTGATCCTGTACGAGTCGAATATCATCAATGAATACATCGACGAGCGTTTCCCGCATCCGCAGCTCATGCCGGCAGATCCGGTGCAGCGCGCCCGCGCGCGCCTGTTCCTGCTGAATTTCGAGAAGGAACTGTTCGTCCACGTCGGCACGCTCGAAAACGAAAAGGGCAAGGCCGCCGAGAAGAATCACGAGAAGGCGCGCAGCGCGATCCGCGATCGCCTCACGCAACTCGCGCCGATCTTCCTGAAGAACAAATACATGCTGGGCGAGGAGTTCTCGATGCTCGACGTCGCGATCGCGCCCCTTTTGTGGCGTCTGGATCATTACGGCATCGAGCTTTCGAAGAACGCTGCACCGTTGATGAAGTACGCCGAGCGGATCTTCAGCCGTCCGGCCTATATTGAAGCGCTGACGCCTTCCGAAAAGGTGATGCGTCGATAGTTTGAATGCGTAGGAACGCGGCGGCGCGGGTTCGCGCGGCCGCGCTCCGGCAGAGGAAAGTTGATGCAAGAGATTTCCACCAAGCCTTATTTGTTGCGCGCACTGTACGAGTGGTGCACGGATAACGGCTTCACGCCACATATCGCCGTGCGCGTCGATGCCGCCACGCGCGTGCCGCGCCAGTTCGTGCGCAACGACGAGATCGTGTTGAACATCAGCTTCGAGGCGACGAGCCAACTGCAGATGGGCAACGAATGGATCGAATTTAGCGCGCGGTTTTCCGGCAAGTCGCACAAGATCGAAGTGCAGGTGACGAACGTGCTCGCCATTTACGCGCGAGAGAACGGGCAAGGCATGGCGTTTCCGGTCGAACCGTCCATTCAGTCCGGCGCAGAAGTACCGAGCATTCCTGTTGCTTCCCGTCCGGACGAACGCGATGCCGCGCTCGAGGAGACGGCTAGCGAAGGCGCTGATTCCACTGCGGCTCCATCGACGGATGAAGCCCAGGCCCGCGCCGATGAAGATGCATCGAAATCGCCTGCGCGGTCCCACCTCAAAGTCGTTAAATGAAGTAGAATCTCGTCCTTCGCCGGCTTAGCTCATCTGGTAGAGCAGTTGATTTGTAATCATCAGGTGGCGGGTTCGAGTCCTGCAGCCGGCACCAAGACTTACGTCGACGGCTCGTGCGATGTCCGCACGAGCCGTTTCGTTTGAGCAGGACGGAAAGTCGGGTAGCAAAGTCGATAAGAAATGCTTCAAAATCTTGTTGACAGAAGCTGAAGCGTTGTTCATAATCTCGTTTCTCTGCTGCTGATGCAGCGACGCAAG
>FCOH02000035.1 GCA_001544595.2 Caballeronia peredens
CGTGAAACGACTCCACGCCGATGATAGTGCGGATCTCCCGTGTGAAAGTAGGTAATCGTCAGGCTCCTCATGCCTCAGCGCCAAAACCCCACCCCACAAAGGTGGGGTTTTTGCGTTTCTGGCCGGAAAAAGAAACGTCGAAAAGCGCCTTCATCGAATGGTGCGGCTCAAGTCAGAACCCGCCACGCGCTAAAATCTCCCTTGTATCCTCACGGCAGTCCTCATCGAGTTTCCATGCTACGTCTCAGCGAAATCAAGCTCCCGCTCGACCATCCTGACTCGGACATCAAAGCCGCGGTCATCGCGCGTCTCGCGGAAATTGGCGTGGCGGCGCAAGAGCTCGTCAGTTTTCACGTGTTTCGTCGTGCGCACGATGCACGCAAGCGCGGCGATATCAAGCTCACCTATATCGTCGATGTCGAATTGCGGGACGAAGCCGTAGTGATGGAGCGTCTGCAGACCCGGCCGCATCCGCATTGCGGTCCGACGCCCGACATGACGTATCGCTTCGTGGCGAAAGCACCGGCAAATTCGACGCTGCTGCGCCCCGTCGTGGTCGGTATGGGGCCGTGCGGGCTTTTCGCCGGACTGATCCTCGCGCAGATGGGCTTCCGTCCGATCATCCTCGAGCGCGGGAAGGCCGTGCGCGAGCGAACGAAGGATACCTGGGGCCTCTGGCGACGCAACGAACTCAACCCCGAATCGAACGTGCAATTCGGAGAAGGCGGCGCCGGCACGTTTTCGGACGGCAAGCTCTACAGCCAGATCAAGGATCCGAAGCACTACGGCCGCAAAGTCCTCGATGAGTTCGTGAAGGCCGGCGCGCCCGAAGACATCCTCTTCCTGAGCCGCCCGCACATCGGCACGTTCAGGCTCGTGAGCATGGTCGAGAAGATGCGCGCGCAGATTCATCAGCTCGGCGGAGAAGTGCGATTCCAGCAGCGCGTCGAGGATATCGACATCGACAACGGCAAGGTGCGCGGGCTTCGTCTCTCGAACGGGGAGACGCTGCGCTGCGATCACGTCGTCCTCGCAATCGGCCACAGTGCGCGCGATACCTTCGAAGTGCTGCACGATCGCGGCGTCTACATGGAAGCCAAGCCTTTTTCGCTGGGTTTTCGCATCGAGCATCCGCAAGGTTTGATCGACCGCAGCCGCTTCGGCACTTTTGCCGGGCATGAGCGGCTCGGCGCGGCGGACTACAAAGTGGTGCATCACTGTAGTAATGGGCGCGCCGTGTACAGCTTCTGCATGTGCCCGGGCGGCACGGTGGTCGCGGCGACGTCGGAGCCGGGGCGCGTCGTAACCAATGGCATGAGTCAGTATTCGCGCGCCGAACGCAATGCGAACGCGGGCATCGTCGTGGGCATCACGCCGGACGATTATCCCGGCGGTCCGCTTGCCGGCATCGCGTTTCAACGCAAATGGGAAGAGCGCGCGTTCGAGCTGGGCGGCGGCGATTACTGCGCGCCGGCACAGCTCGTCGGCGACTTCATCGCGGCGCGGCCGTCGACATCGCTGGGGTCGGTCATCCCGTCATACAAGCCGGGCGTGAAGCCGACCGATCTGAGCACCGCGCTTCCCGATTACGTGATCGAAGCGATCCGCGAAGCCTTGCCCGAACTCGACAAAAAGATCAAAGGCTTCGCGATGCATGACGCCGTGTTGACGGGCGTCGAGACGCGGACTTCGTCGCCGTTGCGCGTGCGTCGCAAGGACGATTATCAGAGCGTGAACGTCGATGGCCTGTACCCGGCGGGAGAGGGCGCGGGCTATGCCGGCGGCATTTATTCGGCGGCGATCGACGGGATCGAAGTGGCCGAAGCCGTCGCGCTGAACATGCTGGGGCAGCAAGCGGCGGTGGCGTGATCAGGCACGTGCGGCCGGGTGAAGCCGGCGGTTCGATATCGGCTGAAATCGACGCATCAAGCTAAAAGGCGCACCCGGGGGCGCGCCTTTCTTCGACACTTTCAGGTCACCACGCCCACCTGCCAGGGCACGAACTCGCTCTGCCCATAACCGTGCAACTCGCTCTTCGACGCCACGCCTGACGCGCAGTCGAGCATCATCTGGAAGATCTGCTCTCCGAGTTGATCGATGGTCGCGCTGCCGTCGATCACGCCGCCGCAGTTGATGTCCATGTCTTCTTCCTGCCGCTCCCACAGCGCGGTATTCGTCGCGAGTTTGAGCGAAGGTGACGGCGCGCATCCGTAGGCCGACCCGCGACCCGTCGTGAAGCAGATCAGATTCGCGCCCGACGCGACCTGGCCGGTCGCGGACATCGGATCGTAGCCGGGCGAATCCATGAACACGAAGCCCTTCGCGTCGATGCGTTGCGCGTACTCGTACACCTCGACGAGATTGGTCGTGCCGCCCTTCGCGACCGCGCCGAGCGACTTTTCGAGGATCGTCGTCAGGCCGCCAACCTTGTTGCCTGCCGACGGATTGTTGTCCATCGCCGCACCGTTACGCGCGCAGTACTCTTCCCACCACTTGATGCGCGTCAGCAGCTTTTCGCCGACTTCGCGGCTCACCGCGCGGCGCGTCAGCAGATGCTCCGCGCCGTAGACTTCGGGCGTTTCGGAGAGAATCGCCGTGCCGCCGTGCGCGACGAGTTTGTCGACTGCCGCGCCCAACGCCGGATTCGCCGAAATGCCCGAATAGCCGTCCGAGCCGCCGCATTGCAATCCGACGATCAGATGCGACGCCGGCACCGGCTCGCGTTTAACGCGATTCGCATCCGCCAGCATTTCCTTCACTAGCGCGATGCCGTGCTCGATCGTCTTGCGCGTGCCGCCGCTGTCCTGAATCGTGAAGCTGCGCAGCTTCTCGCCGTCCTTCAATCCGCTCGATTCGAGCACGCCTGCGATCTGATTGGTCTCGCAACCGAGGCCCACGAACAGCACCGCGTGAAAATTCGGATGCACCGCGTAGCCCGCGAGCGTGCGGCGCAGAATGCCGAGGCCTTCGCCCTGCATGTCGATGCCGCAGCCGAGGCCGTGCGTCAGCGCAATCACGCCGTCCACGTTCGGATAATCCGCCAGCGCTTCCGGATGCACGTCGCGCCGGAAGTGATCGGCGATGGCGCGCGCGACGGTCGCCGAGCAGTTCACGCTCGTCAGCACGCCGACGAAATTGCGCGTCGCCACGCGGCCGTCGTCGCGGCGGATGCCCATGAACGTCGCGGGCGTGTCGACGAACGGTGTCGGATGCCGGTCGACGCCGAACTCGTGCTCGCGCGCGAAATCGGCCATCGACAGATTCTGCGTATGAACGTGCTGGCCGCGTGCGATCGCCTCGCGCGCCACGCCGATGATCTGGTTGTAGCGCTTGACGGGCTCGCCGGCTGCGATCGCGCGCGTCGCGATCTTGTGCCCCGGCGGAATCAGCCCCGCGACGACGAGATCCTCCGACGCGATGCGCGCGCCGGAGAGCAACTGACGCGTCGCGATCACGACGTCATCGTTGGGATGCAGGCGGATGACCGCATGGTCGGTGGATGTGGTGGACATGGTTGTGTTCTCAGACCGTGGTGGGGGCGCGGCGATCGCCTCGCGCTTGCTCTTCGTCGGCGCGATTGAGCGGCTCGATCTTCCCGACGATTACAAGATAGCTGAATGCGCCGAGAAAGCAGAAACCGCCTGCGACGCACAGCGGAATCACGAACGAGCCTTTCGTGATCGAGAGCATCACGCCGGTGAAGGTCGTGATGACGATGCCGGCCAGATTCGACGCGAAGTTCTGAATGCCGCCGATCGAGGCGACGTGATCCGGCGTCGGCGCGACGTCGCTCGGCAGCGACCAGATGCTGGCCGCGGCGAACGCGAGGCTGCCGTACGCGATGCCGAAGAACGCGAGCATCAGGAACGTGTTTTCCGTGAACGCTGACAGCGTGATTACCGACGACAGCAGCATGCCGCCGACCATGCAGGTCTTGCGCGCTGCGGTGAGGCTCCAGCCGCGCTTGAAGAGCGCGTCCGACACCCAGCCGCCGAGCCAGCCGCCGGGAATCGACATCAGCGCGGGAATCATGCCGAGCGTGCCGAGCGACTTGAGCGAGAAGCCGTGCGCCTGCACGAGATAGCTCGGGAACCAGGTGATGAAGAAGTAGATCACAAAGTTCAGGCAGAAGAAGCCGAGCATCATGCCCCACAGCGTGCGGTACTTGAAGAGCGAGCCCCACGACACCTTGTTCTTCGGCGCGACCGGTTGCGGCGCGACATCCGTTTCGCCGGTCAGATCACCCTTCGACTTGGTGCGATAGATCAGGAACCAGCCGAGAATCCACACGAAGCCGAGCAGACCGGTGATCACGAACGACGCTTCCCAGCCGACCGAACTGATGATCAGCGCGACGACCGGAATCGACAGCGCCGAGCCGACGCGCGAACCGGAATCGAAGATGCTGGTCGCGAACGCGCGCTGTTCCTTCTTGAACCATTGCGACACGAGTTTCGCGCACGACGGATACGCGCCCGCTTCACCGACGCCCAGCATCAGGCGGCAGCCGAACATGCCGGTGACGCTCGTCGCTGCCGCCGTCAACGCCGTGAAGACCGACCACCAGCCGACCGCGAGCGGCAGCGCGATGCGCGCGCCGGCGCGATCGACGAACCAGCCGAACGGCATCTGCATGAGCGCGTAGGTCCAGAAAAAGCCGCTCAGGATGAAGCCCATTTCAGCCGGGCCGATGTTGAGCGCCTTTTCGATCTGCGGCGCGGCGACTGCGAGGTTCGCGCGATCGATGTAATTGATCGCGATTGCCAGAAAGGCCAGAAATATCACTACCCAACGCATTTTGCGCATCGTTTTGTCTCCTCAATGGGCGGCATTTCATTCATTTCGGCCCGTACCGCGATGCCTGCGCGGCGAGCCGTGATTCAAAAATATTCGTGCGCGTTCCGCTTTCTCAGGCGGATTCGAGCGCGTCGCGCAGACGTTTCTGCTCGATGTCGAGCTTCAGTTCGCGCGCCAGATCGATGACGGGCTGAAAGCGTCGCAGCTTTTTCTCGTCGTGATTGCGCGCGATATCCGCGAGCCGATGCACGAGGAACGGATTTTCGAAACGGTCTCGCACGCTCGCGAGATAGTCGGTGGCGACGTCACGCTGGCCGAGCGCCGCGAACACCGGCAGCACTTCGTCGCGCCATGTCGCGTCCAGCGGATCGCGGAACGCAGGATCGCGCATCGCGTCGAGCACGGTCATGTCGGCGGCGGCTTCGTTCGTGGCTTGCCGCGTGCGCCAGATCTGCGCGAGCATCGTGTGACCGAGATTCAGCAGCAGCAGCTTCAGGCGCTCGTAGTGCGCGAGATCGTCGGTGACGACGATGTCTTCGTGCTCGCACGGCAGCACCATGCCCGCCTGCCGCTCGATCGCCCACAGCGCGTACGGCTCGGCAATGGCGCCGACCGGTTGAATCGGCTCGGAGACGATCCGGTCGACGAGCGAATTCACCCACACGCAGTCTTTCGTCAGATAGTCGAGAAACGCGCTGTCCGCGCCCCAGCCGCGCGCGAGTTCGCGCACCAGATCGCGCAGCGTGTCGCCGTTGCGCGAGATCAGCTCGCAGGGAAGCAGCGTGATCGGTTGCGCGCCCGCCTGGAAACGCGCGTGCAGCAGCACCGCGAGCTTCGCTGCGAAGCCGCGCGGCGTACGTTTGCCGTCGAGCAGATCGGCGGTGTCTTCGTCGAAGAGGGCGTAGCCTGCGTCCGCCGTGTTCGAGACGATCACTTTCACGTCGCGCTTCATGCGCTCGATCAGCAAAGGCCAGTCCTCGTTCGCGTGCAGCGCTTCGGTGATGGCGTCGCACTCGACGATCGCATCGACGGTTTCGTCACGGCGACGGCCGCGAATGCGCACCGGATAGCGGCCCGTCGCACGCAGCGCATCGATGCGCGCGCGGCTGTCGGCGCTCGACGTCGTCTGGACTACCGTGATCTTGCCGAGCGCCAGCGCCGGATCGCGTCGCGCCGCCTCGGCCACTAAGAAGTCCACGTGCGCTTGCAGGAATCGGCTCGTGCCGAACTGGAGAATCGGATTGTTCATGTTGCGCTGGCCGATGTGACGACGGCTCGTACGGGGGATTTTCGTTTGGGAACGGTTCCAGATCGCCGCAAAAAAATCGGCCCACCTGGCCTTACCGGATTGCATACTAGTGTCTTGAAATAGAATTGGTCAAGCCACTTGTAAGTCGATCAGGAACGGCAAACCTCCGCGCTACGGTGCGTCGGTGCTTTCGCTGATTACAATCCACGTTTTCCCCGAGTCGAAATCAGGAGTCCAGCACGTGAGCGTGAAACCAGCCGAAACGCGCCGCCTCTATCTACAGATCGCCGACAAGCTGCGCGCATTGATCGAGCAGCAGGATTTCGCGCCGAACGGCCGCCTGCCGTCGGAGCGCGAACTCGCGCAGACGCTCGGCGTGTCGCGGCCGTCGGTGCGCGAGGCGCTGGTCGCGCTGGAACTGGAAGGGCGCGTCGAGATCCGCATGGGATCGGGCGTGTATATCGTTGCGGCGCCCGCGGCCAAGCCGCCGGCCGACGAAACCGAACTGGGCGAAAGTCCGATCGAGATCATGAATGCGCGCAGCGTGATCGAGGGCGCGATCGCGGCGAGCGTTGCGCCATTTGCGAAGCCGAAGGCGCTGAAAACGCTGCGCACGGTCTACGAAACGATGGCGCGCGAAGTGAGCAACGGTCAGGTGCCGATGGCCGCCGACCGCGCGTTTCACATCGCGATCGCGCAGATGACGGGCAACGACGTGCTCGTGCGGACGGTCGGAAGCCTGTACGACGAGCGGCACAGTCCGCTGTCATCGACGCTGCGTGGGCATTTCGAGGGAGAGGAAACGTGGGCGGCGGCGCTGGGCGAGCATCGGGAAATTCTCGAGGCGCTCGAAGCGCGCGACGCGGTCCAGGCTCAGGCGGCCATGCAGCGCCACATGCGTCAGTCCGCGGCGCGCCTGATGACGAGACGCAAAAGCTGACCCCGGCGCGCGCCTGCAGCGCGCACCGGTTTTGCGGAGACGGCCGCGTCAGCCCGGATAGGCTTCATCGACCTTCAGGCCGGCCAGCTTGAAGATGACGCGCAGCGTCTGCGGCGCGATGTCCCGGCGCGAGGCGAGCGTCGTCAGGACGAAGTCCATCACCTTGGCATACTTCAGCATCGTCAGACACGTTTCGATGTCGGTGGAGCCGTCGCGCATCGATTCGGCGAGGCGCAACATCTCCACGGAAATCTCTCGGGCCATTTCCAGTTCGAGCTGCTGCTTTTCACTCCACGCGGGCATCGCGGTCAGGGCCGCGAGCATGTCCTGAAACTGCTTTTCTGCTTTCTTGTCGGGGATCGCGTCCATTGCCGTCCTCTCATGTTCATGGCGCCGGCGAGTCGCATTCGCCGCGCTGTGCGTTGGTGTTACGTAACAAAGCTCGCGCGGGTGACGACGCAACGCGTGTCGAGACGCGGCTTGTTACTGACATGTTGCTCCTGCTGGTGCATCGGTGCGCGCCTGAAGGCTGCGCTGTGTCGTCTCTTCCAATGGCCTCATTGTCGGACGATGCACAATTTGTTCCATGCGTCTGCTGCCACGTTTTGGCCGATGAGCCCGTGGCCGGAACAAGGAGCGTCTTTGCGCTTTTGGGTAAACTTCCCCTTTTGAGACGGCAGAACCAGCGGTTAGCGCACATTCGGCGCGAACATGCTCCGCTTTTTAATCAACACACCTTCACGATGACCAGGAAGTCTTCCGCGTCGGCTCAGGGCACGCCCGACCCGTCCGCTAAACACGAGATCCGTCCAGGGCAGTCGATCGAACTGCTGAAGGAACTGCACATCCTCACGCGCGACGGCAAGATGAATCAGGACAGCCGCCGCAAACTAAAACAGGTTTATCACCTGTATCAATTCATCGAACCGCTGCTCGCCGACGTGCATGCGCGCCAAGGGGCCGTATCGCTCGTGGACCACGGCGCGGGCAAGTCTTATCTTGGGTTCATTCTCTACGATCTCTTCTTCAAGTCTCTGCGCGATCGGTCACACATCTTTGGAATCGAGACGCGTGAAGAGCTCGTGAAAAAATCGGAGGAATTGGCGGCTCGCCTCGGGTTTACCGGGATGTCGTTTCTGAATCTGTCGGTGGCCGAATCAATTGAATCGGATCGTCTGCCTAATTCCGTCGATATCGTCACGGCGCTGCACGCATGCAACACCGCCACCGACGACGCCATCCATTTCGCTCTGCAGAAGAATGCGAAGTACATCGTCGTGGTGCCGTGCTGCCAGGCGGAAATCGCGACTGTCCTTCGCAAGAACAAGGGCCACTCGCTCGCGAAGAACGTGCTGACGGAAATGTGGCGGCATCCGCTGCACACGCGCGAATTCGGGAGCCAGATCACGAACGTGCTGCGTTGCCTGCAACTCGAATCGCACGGCTATCAGGTGAGCGTGACGGAACTCGTCGGATGGGAGCATTCGATGAAAAACGAGCTGATCATCGCGCAATTCAAGGACCTGCCGCGCGGCCGGCCGGCGCAACGGCTTTCGGATGTGCTCGAGACGCTCGGTCTGGACGAACTGCGCGAGCGTTTCTTCACGCCCGCGCATTGATCAGGACTTACTACGCATCCACGCATCGAAGCCGTCGTGCCCGAGACGGCGCAGCGTTTCGATATTGCGTTCGTAGATATCGGATGCATCGGGAAATGCATCGACCGCGCGGTCGATGCTCGCCTCGCGCAACAGGTGGAAGATCGGATACGGCGCGCGATTCGTGCAGTTGTCGATATCGTCGGGCGCGGTGCCTTCGAATCGATAGTGCGGATGAAAACTCGCGATCTGCAATTCGCCCGCCAACCCCAAATCGCCGAGCAGGCGTTCGGCGAAAAAGAGCGCGTCGTTGTAGTCGGCGAAATCGGCGAAGGCGTGCGGCGTGATGAAGAGCGTCGTGTCGATGGCCTCGGCGTCGGTCTCTTTCAGCAGACGAAGCTCGTCCGCAAGCTCGACGACGAGATCGTCCACGCCACGCGCGTCGCTCACCACATAGCGAATCTGATTTTTGACATGCACGCTCTTCGCGAACGGGCACAAATTGAGACCGATCACCGCGCGGGTGAGCCAGTGCTGAGTCGCCGCGATCACTTCATCGCGGATGCTGCCTTGAGTCATGAATCGTCCTGTATGCGATGCCCGCCGCACGCCGCGTCGATCAGCGTGCGCGCGATGCGCGGCGCCGCGAGCAGCGGGCCGGAGCCCGGGCCGTAAGTCTGGCTCGTCGCATAGATGCCGTCGACCAGCAACGCGAGCGATTCGGCCAGTTCGACCGCATTATCCGCTCCCGCCGCGGTGCAGATCTCGATCAGACGCGTCATCAGATATTTTTTGTTGCGATCGACCGACTGGCGGGCCGGATGCGCCGGATCGCCGAATTCGCACGCGATGTTCACGAACGGGCAGCCGCGGTAATCCGGCGCGGACGCGCGCTTCACGAGATCTTCGAGCGCCTGGATCATCTGCTTGGCCGGGGCGTCCGGATGCTTCGCCACGCTCGCCTCGAAGCGCCGCCGGAAACCGTCGTCCATGCGCTCCAGATACGCGACCACGAGTTCGTCCTTCGACGCGAAGCGCCGGTACAGGCTCATCTTGTTGACGCCCGCGCGCTCCACGACGGCATCGACGCCGATCGCGCGGATGCCGTCGCGATAGAACAACGCCTCCGCGGCATCGAGCAGTTGCTCCTGCGCGGTGGCCCCGTCGGTGCGAGCGCTGCGCGGCGCGGCGGCTTTCGGCGTTTCGTTCGATGATCGTGTCAAAGTCGGTTCCTCGAAATTCTGCTGCATGCTTGACATGTTACCGATCGGTAACTAAGCTCGCAACTCTGATGTGACAGAGCGGTAACGTCGCAGGAAAAATCCAACGGAACGGAGCAGCGATGAATTGGTTAGCGAGACGGCTGAATGGCCGGATACATTACGGCTGGATCGCGGTGGGCGTCGTGTTTTTCGTTTTGCTGGCCGCCGCGGGCACGCGCGCGACGCCGAGTGTGATGATGCTACCGCTCGAAAAGCAGTTCGGCTGGTCGCGCGGCACGATTTCGCTGGCGATTTCGATCAATCTGGCGCTCTACGGCCTCGCCGGGCCGTTCGCGGCGGCAGCCATGCAGCGCTTCGGCGTGCGTCCCACGGTGCTGGCGGCGCTCGCGACGCTCGCGGCGGGCGTCGGCCTTTCGTCGATGATGACCGAGCCGTGGCAAATGGTGCTGATCTGGGGCGTGATGGTCGGCAGCGCGACGGGCGTCGCGGCGCTCACGCTGTCGGCGACGATCGTGAACCGCTGGTTTACCACGCATCGCGGTCTCGCGATGGGCATTCTCACCGCGAGCTCCGCGACCGGCCAGCTCGTGTTCCTGCCGTTCCTCGCATCGTTGTCCGAGCATTTCGGCTGGCGTCCGGTGGTGTTCGTCGTCGCGGGCGCGGCGGCGATCGTGCTGCCGCTCGTCGCGTGGCTCTTGCCCGAGCGTCCCGCGGACATGTCGCTGCGTCCTGTCGGCGAAACCGCCGAGATGCCGCCGGGCGCCGTCGCCGCGCCGAAGAATCCGATCAAGCTCGCGTTCGGCACGCTCGCCAACGCCAGCAAGACGCGCGATTTCTGGCTGCTGTCCTTCAGTTTCTTCGTCTGCGGCGCGAGCACCAACGGCTACGTCGGCACCCATCTGATCGCGATGTGCTCCGACTACGGCATGACGCAAGTGCAGGGCGCGACGCTGCTCGCGGCGATGGGCATCTTCGACCTGTTCGGCACGACGCTCTCCGGCTGGCTCTCGGACCGCTTCAATGCGCGCGTGCTGCTGTTCTGGTACTACGGCCTGCGCGGGTTGTCGCTGATCTATCTGCCGTATGCGTTCGGCATCGACTTCTTCGGCTTGCCGCTGTTCGCCGTGTTCTACGGTCTCGACTGGATCGCCACCGTACCGCCGACTGTGCGCCTCGCCACGGATGTCTACGGCAAGGAATCGGCGCCGATCGTGTTCGGCTGGATCGTGGCGGGCCATCAGCTCGGCGCGGCGTTCGCGGCGCTCGGCGGCGGCATGCTGCGTTCGAGCCTCGGCAGCTACACCATCGCGACGATGATCTCCGGCGGCCTGTGCCTCGTCGCGGCGGTCACGGTGCTGCGCATCAATCGCGCGGGGCGAACGATGGGCGTGGCCGCGACCTGAGTTTCTGCTCACGCGGCTCTGCGCGCTCGCGCGAGCTTGGTTATCCTTGTGGCCTCGAAACGGCGCGCATCCTGCCGATGCGCGCCGTTCGCCTTTTATCCGCCAACGAGGACAGACCATGACCGCGAAACCCGCTCCGACCGATGTCGACATCCATGAACTGATCGCCGGCCGCTGGAGCCCGCGCGCCTTCGCCGACAAGCCCGTCGAGCGCGCGCAGTTGCATCGTCTGCTGGAAGCGGCGCGCTGGGCGCCGTCGTCGAACAATCTGCAACCGTGGCGTTTCATCGCGTTCGACCGTCATCGCGACGCAGCGGCCTTCGGGCGCGCCTTCGACACGCTCGCGCCGTCGAACCAGAAGTGGAACGTGAGCGTGCCGCTGCTCGTCTGCGTGACGGCTGCGTCGCTCACGCCGAAGGGCGACGAGAACCGCACCGCCACCTACGACACCGGCGCGGCCGCGATGGCGCTCGTCCTGCAGGCGCACGCGCTGGGCCTCGCGACGCATCAGATGGGCGGCTTCGACCGCGACGCGTTCCGTCAGGCGTTTTCGATTCCCGAGGACGTGCAGATCATCGCGATGATCGCGATCGGCCATTACGGCGACGCAAGCCAGCTAGACGAAACGCTGCGCGAACGCGAAGCCGCGCCGCGTGCGCGCAAGACGCTCGCCGAAACGGTGTTCGAAGGCGGCTGGGACAAGGCGTTCGGCTGAATCGAGGCGCTCGCTTAAGTGTCGTCCGCGGCGGACAGCGGACGCGCGACATCTTCGAGCGACTTGCGCTCGGCGGCCACGCCCCAGATGCCCGCGACGACCGCCGCCGCGATCATCAGCACGGAGCCGATCAGGTAGCCCGCGAAAACCGCGCCGCGCTGATGGGTGTCGATCAGATGCCCGAAGAGCGTCGGCCCGATGATGCCGCCGAGCGCCGTGCCGAACGCGTAGAACACGGCGATCGCGAGCGCGCGAATCTCCAGCGGAAAAGTTTCGCTGACGGTCAGATACGCCGAACTCGCCGCCGCCGACGCGAAGAAGAAAATCACCATCCACGCGATGGTCTGCGTCGTCACGTTGAGCATGCCCTGCATGAACATCCAGCCGCTGATCGTCAGCAGCACGCCTGAAATCGCGTAAGTGAACGCGATCATGCGGCGCCGGCCGAGCACGTCGAAGAGTTTGCCGAGCAGCACCGGACCCAGGAAATTGCCCGCGGCGAACGGCAGCACGTACCAGCCGATGTGGTCGCCCGGCACGTGATAGAAGTCCGTCAGCACGAGCGCGTAGGTGAAGAAGATCGCGTTATAGAAGAAGGCCTGCGCCGTCATCAGCACGAGCCCGACGAGCGAGCGGCTGCGATGCGCCTTGAACAGCGTGTGCACGACTTCGCTCAGCGGCGTATGGCCGCGCGCGTGCAGGCGCAGCGGTTTGACGGGCGTATCGGGAATCTCGACGCCGTGCTGGCGGAAGTGCGCCTCGATCTCCTCGACGACCTGTTTCGCTTCGTCCGCGCGATCGTGGGTGATGAGCCAGCGCGGGCTTTCCGGCACCCACATCCGCATGAACAGAATGGTAAGGCCGAGCGCCGCGCCGATCAGAAAGCAGGCGCGCCAGCCCCAGTCCGGCGGCAGCAGGCCCGGATCGAGCAGCACGAGCGAGCCCGCCGCGCCGATTCCCGCGCCGACCCAGAACGTGCCGTTGATCGCGAGATCGGTCCAGCCGCGCAGGCGGGCGGGCGTGAATTCCTGAATCGTCGAATTGATCGCGGTGTATTCCCCGCCGATGCCCGCGCCCGTGAGAAAGCGGAACAGCACGAAGCTCGCGAGATTCCACGAGAACGCCGTCGCGGCAGTCGCCGCCACGTAGAGAAAGAGCGTGATGAAGAACAGCTTGCGACGCCCGAGCCGGTCCGTGAGCCAGCCGAAGCCGAGCGCGCCGAGCACCGCGCCCGCGATGTACGCGCTGCCCGCGATACCGACATCGGCGTTGGAAAACCGCAGCACCGGACTCGTCTTGAGCGCGCTCGCGACGGCGCCCGCGAGCGTGACTTCGAGCCCGTCGAGCAGCCAGGTGACGCCGAGCGCGAGCACGATCAGCGTGTGAAAGCGTCCCCACGGCAGACGGTCGAGGCGTCCGGGCAGATCGGTTTCGATGATGCCGGATCGGCCGCTGGCCGGATCGCCCGAACGGTTCGCAGGTGACGTGGCGGTTTCGCTCATTGGGTCGGGTGCGCAAGGGAAAGTGGCAAAAATTGCCTGGTTGGGCAGCAAGTTGCGTTCCGCTTTTGTCGAATGAACTCAATGGTTTAAAAATAGCGGGAGCGCGGTTGATGCGGGCTTCTGAACGTGTTAAAAACGCCCTCCATGTCCGAATGCGGCTTCGTTCCACGGCGCTGCCCCTGCACCATGAATTTTTGCGCGATCGATTTCGGCACGTCGAACTCCGCCGTCGCTCTGCCCGATGGCCTGTCGATCCGGCTGGCGCCCGTCGAAGGCGACGCGACCACGTTGCCCACCGCGGTCTTCTTCAACACCGACGAGAATAACCAGTCCTACGGCCGCGCCGCGCTGGAGGCGTACATCGACGGTTTCGACGGCCGTCTGATGCGCTCGATGAAGAGCATTCTCGGCTCGGCGCTCGCGGACACCACCACCGATCTCGGCGACGGCTCCGCGATCAAATACACCGATGTCATCACGCTGTTTCTGCAGCATCTGAAGCAGAAGGCGCAGGCGATCGCTCCCGAGCCGCTCACGCGCGCGGTGCTCGGCCGGCCCGTGTTTTTCGTCGACGACGATCCGCGCGCCGACCGCATGGCGCAAAAACAGCTCGAAGCGTGTGCGCACGCGGTCGGCTTGCGCGAGATCCACTTCCAGTACGAACCGATCGCCGCCGCTTTCGACTACGAAGCGACCCTGAGCGAAGAAGGACTCGTGCTGGTTGCGGATATCGGCGGCGGCACGTCGGACTTTTCGCTCGTGCGCGTCGGTCCCGAGCGCGCGCGGCATCTCGATCGCAAGGGCGACGTGCTCGCGCATCACGGCGTGCACGTCGCCGGCACGGATTTCGACCGCCGCGTCGAACTCGCGACTGTGCTGCGCGAACTCGGCTATCAGTCGCTCGATCCGCAAGGCCGCGAAGTGCCGAGCCGCGTCTACTTCGACCTCGCGACGTGGCATCTGATCAACACGGTCTACACGCCAAAGCGCGTGAGTGAACTGCAACTGATGCGTCATCTCTATCCGGACGTGCGTCACCACGACCGGCTGATGCGCGTCGTCGATCGCCGGCTGGGGCACGCGCTGACCGCGCACGCCGAGGAAGCGAAAATCGGCGTGTCGGCGGGCGGTGCGACCGAGATCGACATGGAAGAGGTGGAAGAGGCGCTGCGCGTGGCCTTCGACGAAGTGCAACTGATCGACGCCGGTGCGGACGAGACGCGGCGTATCGTCGAAGCGGCGCACGAGACGATCAAGCGCGCCGGCGTGGCCGAAACGGACGTGGGCGCCATCTACTTCACCGGTGGCACGACGGGGCTGCGGTTTCTGTCGGACGCGCTGTCGGCGGCATTTCCGGCCGCGCGCCCGGTTTTCGGCGACCGTCTCGCCAGCGTGGCGAAGGGACTCGGCATCTACGCGCAGCGCGTCTTCGCCTGAACGCCGCACCGGCCGGCGCGCCAGGCCGGCGCCACAAACAAAAAACCCCGCCGAAGCGGGGTTTTTTCATACGAATTCGAGCGGACCTTAGGCCGGCTTGATGTTCGCGGCTTGCTTGCCCTTCGGGCCCGTCTTCACTTCATAGGTAACCTTTTGGTTTTCCTGAAGCGTCTTGAAGCCTTCGATACGGATTTCCGAGAAGTGCGCGAACAGATCTTCGCCGCCGCCATCCGGAGTGATGAAGCCAAAGCCCTTTGCGTCATTGAACCACTTGACGGTACCGGTTTCCATGTTACTTGTTCCAAAAAAATTGATGAATAAGGCCGAAGCCCAAGGTGCGGAAAATCAAGGAAGGGGCAATGGGACCAACCGGAGTACCGTGATGGCGAACTACGAAAGACCAATTCACTCGCCACTTGAAATCCTGCAAGAAGGTTTATACGGCGAAACGATTTCCCGGTCAAATAATATCCGACAACTCTGAAGGGATTTTTTTAAGATAAGCAAATATCGCCCTCAATTCTTACATTTTCATTTCAATTTCGCGCGAAAAAAGTCAAAAAAGCGCGGATTTCTCGGCACTGTGCACTGCATTCGAAAGGTGCAACCGGTAAACTACGCGCCGACTTTTACGGTTGCACCGGCATCGTCGGTTATCTGGATCACCGGGAACGTTTCTGGCATCCGACGGCGACCGCGGCATGTTCGCCGCATGCTAAGCGCGCGCGGCGCGAGACACTGGAGAAGAAGTTGAAAAGTTCGATACAGAGAAATATCGGCCCGATGGCGCTGTTGCTGACAGGGCTCGGGTCCATCATCGGTTCAGGCTGGCTGTTCGGCGCGTGGAAGGCCGCCAAGATCGCGGGGCCGGCGGCAATCGTCGCGTGGGTGATCGGCGCCGTCGTCATTCTGGCGATTGCGCTGACCTACGCCGAACTCGGCGCGATGTTCCCGGAATCCGGCGGCATGGTGCGCTATGCCCGCTACTCGCACGGCGCGCTCGTCGGGTTCATCAGCGCGTGGGCGAACTGGATCGCGATCGTCTCGGTCATTCCGATCGAAGCCGAAGCGTCGATCCAGTACATGAGCACGTGGCCGTATGACTGGGCGCACGCGCTTTTCGTCAACGAATCGCTTACGCCGATGGGCCTCGTGCTCTCGGCTCTGCTCGTGATCGTCTACTTCATGCTGAATTACTGGGGCGTGAAGGTGTTCGCGCGCGCGAATTCCGCGATCACGATCTTCAAGTTCCTGATTCCGGGCGCGACCATCGCGGGCCTCGTCTTCACCGGATTTCACGCCGAGAACTTCGGCACGAGCTCGGATTTCGCGCCGTACGGATGGCCGGCGGTGCTCACGGCCGTGGCGACGAGCGGCATTGTGTTCAGCTTCAACGGCTTCCAGAGCCCGGTGAACCTCGCCGGCGAGGCGCGTCATCCGGCGCGCAGCGTGCCGTTCGCGGTCATCGGCTCGATTCTGCTCGCGCTCGTGATCTATGTGCTGCTGCAGATCGCCTATATCGGCGCGGTCAATCCCGCCGACGTGACCCGCGGCTGGTCGCATTTCAACTTCGCGTCGCCGTTCGCGGAACTGGCGCTCGCGCTCAACCTGAACTGGCTCGCGATCCTGCTTTACGTCGATGCGTTCGTCAGCCCGAGCGGCACCGGCACGACCTACATGGCGACGACCACGCGCATGATCTACGCGATGGAGCGCAACGGCACGATGCCGAAAATGTTCGGCAACGTGCATCCGTTTTACGGCGTGCCGCGCCAGGCGATGTGGTTCAACCTGTTCGTCGCGTTCGTCTTCCTGTTCTTTTTCCGCGGCTGGAGTTCGCTCGCGGCGGTGATTTCGGTCGCGACCGTCATTTCGTATCTCACCGGCCCCGTCAGCCTGATGGCCCTGCGCCGCGCGGCCACGGACCTGGACCGCCCGCTCAAACTGCCGATGATGGGCGTGATCGCGCCGTTCGCGTTCGTGTGCGCATCGCTCGTGCTGTTCTGGGCGAAGTGGCCGCTGACGGGCGAAATCATTCTGCTGATGGTCGTCGCGCTGCCCGTGTATTTCTACTTCCAGCTCAAGACGGGATTCACCGGCTGGGGCCGCGATCTGAAGGCGGCGTGGTGGCTGGTGGCTTATTTGCCGTCGATGGCGGTGATGTCGCTGATCGGCAGCAAGGACTTCGGCGGCAATGGATTGTTGCCGTACGGCTGGGACATGGCCGCGGTCGCGGCGCTCGCGCTGATTTTCTACTACTGGGGCGTGCACACCGGCTATCGCACGAAATATCTCGACGAACGCGAAAGCCGCGACGACATTCTTCACGAAGTCGGCGCCTGAGCGCGGCGTAAGCTGAAGGAGCCGCACCGGAGCCCGCCTGAGCGATCAGGCGGGCTTTGTCGTTATGCGTCGGTGAAAACGTAGTTCGTCATCGCGAGTGCGCGCTGGAACGTGCCGAGCGACTGAATGCCGAGCCGATAGTCGTCCGCCGCCGCGCCGAGCGCGCTGAAGACGGGCAGCAGATGCTCGTCGGTCGGATGCATCAGCGCGGCATGCGGCGCGCGGACGCGATAGTCGAGCAGGGCGTCGATGTCGCGTTCGGCCATGCGCTGCTCGAACCAGTCGGTGAATTCGGTTACGCGCGGATCGGCGTCTTCCGGTCGCGCGCTGAAGTCGGCCATGCGCAGATTGTGCGTTATCTGCCCCGAACCGACGATCATCACGCCGTCATCGCGCAGATCGCGCAACGCCCGCCCGATGCGGAAATGGTGCGCGGCGTCGAGGCGCGGCTGGATGGAAAGCTGCGCGACCGGCACGTCGGCGTCCGGAAACATCAGCAGAAGCGGCACCCATGCGCCGTGGTCGAGACCGTGTTCGGCGGTCGCGGCGGCGATGCCGTGCGCACCGAGCGTCACGGCGGCGCGTCTGGCCAGATCGGGCGCACCCGGCGCCGGATAGCGCAGGTCGTAGAGCGCGCGCGGGAAGCCGTAGAAATCGTGGATCGTCTCCGGCTGCGTGGCTATGCTTGCTACCGGCTGCGCGGTGCCCCAGTGGGCCGACAACATCAGGATGGCGCCCGGGCGCGGCAGTGTCTGCGCGAGCGAGGCGAATTCGGCGGACGGCATCGACGGGTCGATAGGCAGCGTCGGCGCGCCGTGGGAAATGAAAACGGTAGGCAGTCGGCTCATGGCGGCAAGTTTCCTGTGGGATCTGCCATCAATGTAGGGCCGCAGCGTGCGTTGATAAACGGCTCGTTCGGCAACGAATTATGTCGCGGCTGTTGCTAATGCGCAGCGCGTGCGACGGTGCTACTCGGTTTCGCCGCGCAAGCCCTGCCAGGCGGACGCGACGGGCTGCGCTAAGCCGAACAGATCGATGACGCGCGCCACCGTGTGATCGACCATGTCGTCGATGGTCGCGGGCTTCTGATAGAACGCCGGCAGCGGCGGAAAGATCACGCCGCCCATTTCGGTGACGGCCGTCATGTTGCGCAGATGCGCGAGGTTGAGCGGCGTTTCGCGTACAAGCAGCACAAGACGGCGGCGCTCTTTGAGCACGACGTCGGCGGCGCGGGTGATGAGATTGTCGGAGAGACCGTGCGCGATGCTCGCGAGCGTGCGCATCGAGCAGGGCGCGACGATCATGCCGTCGGTCGAAAAGGAGCCCGAAGCGATGCTCGCGCCCACGTCGCGCACGCTATGGACGACATCCGCGAGCGCGTGAACCGTGGCGCGGTCGAGATCGAGTTCGTGCTGGATATTGAGCCAGCCGGCGCTGGAGACGAGCAGATGCGTCTCGACGCCGCCCAGACGGCGCAGCGTCTCGAGCAGACGCACGCCGTAGATGGCGCCCGTTGCGCCGGTCATCGCGACGATGAGGCGTCGCTTCACGGCGGCGGGCGCGGTCACGGGCGAGGGAATTTAAGCGGCGGCGAAAAGCTGTTGCAGCTCACCGGACTGATACATCTCCATCATGATGTCCGAACCGCCGATGAACTCGCCGTTCACGTAAAGCTGCGGAATGGTCGGCCAGTTGGAGAATTCCTTGATGCCCTGGCGGATGCCGTCGTCTTCGAGCACGTTGACGGTCGTGATCTGATCGACGCCGCATGCCTTGAGCACCTGGATCGCGCGGCCCGAGAAGCCGCACATCGGGAATTGCGCCGTGCCCTTCATGAAGAGGACGACGGGGTTCGAGTCGACGATTTGCTTGATGCGTTCTTGCGTATCCATGGCGTTCCTGCGCGTGTATGTCGGAGGGGACTAATGGTTGAAATGATAGCGGATTTCCCTTCGCCGGGCTGATCACGCCCGGGCGCTCAGGCGGTGAAGCGTCCGCCGGAGCAGCGTTCGATGCCGGCGAGATCGCGCATCGAGCGCACGTCGCTGAAGCCGCGCGCCGCGAGCAGCCGGCGCACGGCGTCCGCCTGATCGTAGCCGTGCTCGAGCCACAGCGCGCCCTCGTTCGCGAGCAGAAACGGCGCGCGCTCGATGATGACGCGGATGGCCGAGAGGCCGTCGGCGTCGTCCGTGAGTGCGCCGCGCGGCTCGAAGCGCAGATCGCCCTGATCGAGATGCGGGTCGTCGCTCGCGATATACGGCGGATTGCTGACGATCGCTTCGAACAGCAGCGACGGGTCGATGTTCGCGGTCCAGTCGCTTTCCACGAACGTGATCGGGCCGCCGGCGCGGTGCTCGTCGAGCAGGGCCCGCGCATTGCCGCGCGCGACGTCGAGTGCCGCCGGCGAACGATCGACGGCCCACACGCGTGCATCGGGCCGCGCATGCGCGATCGACACCGCGATGGCGCCGGTTCCGGTGCCGAGATCGAGCACGCGCGCACCCGGCTTCGCGCCGATGACGTCGAGCGCGATTTCCACGAGCAATTCGGTTTCCGGGCGCGGAATCAGCACATCGGGCGTGACATCGAAATCGAGGCCGAAGAATTCGCGCTTGCCGGTCAGTTGCGCAATCGGTTCGCCCGCCGTGCGCCGCTCGGCGAGCGCTTCGAAACGCGCGACGGAAGCGGCGTCGAGCGCTTCCTGATCGCGCGTGATCAGCTCCGTGCGTCGCCAGCCGAGCACGTGCATCAACAGAATGCGCGCTTCGAGCGGCGGCAGTCCGCACGCCCGCAGCAGCCCGGCTGCGGTGCTCACTCCGTTTCCCCGAGCGCCGCGAGCTGCTCGGCCTGATGCTCGGAAACGAGCGCGCCGATGAGTTCGTCGATATCGCCGTCCATGATGTATTCGAGCTTGTACAAGGTCAGGTTGATGCGGTGATCCGTCATGCGCCCTTGCGGAAAGTTGTACGTGCGGATGCGCTCGGAGCGGTCGCCCGAGCCGATCAAACTCTTGCGCGTCGCGGCTTCCTTCGCGTGCTGCTCGTGATACTGCTTGTCCTTGATGCGCGCGGCGAGCACCTTGAGCGCGCGATCCTTGTTCTTGTGCTGCGAGCGGTCGTCCTGACATTCGACGACGATGCCCGTCGGCAAGTGCGTGACGCGCACCGCCGAATCCGTCTTGTTGATGTGCTGGCCGCCCGCGCCGGACGCGCGAAACGTATCGATGCGCAGATCGGCCGGATTGATCACGACTTCGCTGATTTCATCGGCTTCCGGCATCACCGCGACCGTGCACGCGGAGGTGTGGATGCGCCCCTGCGTTTCCGTCGCCGGCACGCGCTGCACGCGATGTCCGCCCGACTCGAACTTGAGCCGCGAGAACGCGCCTTGCCCCGCGATGCGCACGATCACTTCCTTGTAGCCGCCGAGATCCGACACGCTTTCGGACATCGTCTCCGCGGTCCAGCGGTTGCGCTCCGCGTAACGCAGATACATGCGCAGCAGATCGCCCGCGAACAGCGCGGATTCGTCGCCGCCCGTGCCCGCGCGGATTTCGATGAAGATGTTGCGCTCGTCGTTCGGGTCTTTCGGCAGCAGCATTGTCTGCAGATCGCTTTCGATCTTCGCCATGCGCTCGCGCGCCTCGCCGATTTCCTCTTCGGCGAAATCGCGCATCGACGGATCGGAGAGCAGTTCCTGCGCGGTGGCTTCGTCGGTGAGCGCCTGTCGCCAGAGCGCGTATTGATCGACGATCGGGCTGATTTCCGCGTGCTCGCGCGTGAGCTTGCGATATTGGTCCATGTCGGACGTCACGTCTTCGCGGCTCAATAGTTCGTTGAGATCGACCTGCCTTCTTGCAAGCTGGTCGAGCTTGCTTTGCATGCTCGTTTTCATCGGGCGGAGATGGCGCGGCGAGCGCCAGGAATTACTGCAATCGGGGAAGCTTCCGCGCGGGGCGCGGAGCATTTGAGAATAGCAAAAGGAAGGCCGCTAACGGTCCGACGAATTCGACGGATCGGAGGACGAACCGTGGCGGTAGAAGCCGCTCATCAGGTCGATGAGCTGCGTGCGTTCCTCGCGGCTCGCGCGGTTGAGCGCGTGCGTGGGACCGTGGATCAGCTTGTTGGTGAGCGACTGCGACAGCGCTTCGAGCACGGCGGCGGGATCGTCGCCGCGCAGGAGCATCTTGCGGGCGCGGTCGAGTTCGGCGCGGCGCAGCGCGTCTGCCTGCGTGTGCATGTGACGGATGACCGGCACGATGCTGCGCGCATCCAGCCACTGCATGAAGTTCTGCACGCGCGTCTCGATGATGGCTTCCGCCTGCGCGACGGCCGCCTGACGCGACGCGTTGCCTTCGCGGACGATCGCGCCGAGGTCGTCGACGGTATAGAGGAACACGTCGTGCAGATTGCCGACTTCCGGCTCGATGTCGCGCGGCACGGCGAGATCGACCATGAAGATCGGCCGATGGCGGCGCGCGCGCACCGCACGTTCCATCGCGCCGAGACCGATGATCGGCAAGGTGGACGCCGTGCACGACACGATGATGTCGAACTCGTGCATGCGCGCGGGCAGCTCGGACAGCGGAATCGCGCGGCCGTTGAAGCGTCCGGCAAGCTTTTCGCCGCGCTCGGCCGTGCGGTTCGCGACGACCAGTTCACGCGGATTCTGCGCGGCGAAATGCGTGGCGCAGAGTTCGATCATTTCGCCCGCGCCGATGAACAGCACGCGCTGGCCGGAAATATTCTCGAAGATGCGCTGCGCGAGGCGCACGGCGGCGGCGGCCATCGACACGGACTGCGCGCCGATTTCCGTGGTCGTCCGCACTTCCTTCGCGACGGCGAAGGTGCGCTGGAACAACTGGTTGAGATACGTGCCGAGCGCGCCGGCTTCCGACGCGGTGCGCACCGCATCCTTCATTTGTCCGACGATTTGCGTCTCGCCGAGGACCATCGAATCGAGCCCCGATGCGACGCGAAACGCGTGCCGCACCGCTTCCGACTGCGGCAGCGCGTACACGTGCGGCGCGAGTTCCGGAACCGCGATGCCGTGATACTGCGACAGCCACTGGATGGCCGCCTCGCGGGCCGCGCTGTCGTCGGTCGCGCAATAGAGTTCGGTGCGATTGCAGGTCGAAAGGATCGCCGCTTCGGGCGATACCTTCGCGAGCGGTCCGAGCCAGATGTCCTTCAATGCGCCCAGCGCGGGTTTGATCTGTTCGAGCGGAAACGCCACGCGTTCGCGCAGGGCGACAGGCGCAGTGTGGTGGTTGATTCCGATCGTGAGGAGCTGCATTGTTTTGGACGATGCTTTCGGCCTAAGCCGACGGCCTTTCAGATAGCCCAATATTATAGCGTTTCGCGGATTTGTTCATTTATAGGTGCTATTTGGGGGCGGACTGAGGCTCGATTCTCTGCGAGCCTTGTCTGGCGCGGGAATGCAGCGTTTTCGCCGGCGCTTTCGAACGCGGCCGATCGCCGCACCGCGCCGATGCCAACGGGCGCCGTCTCGAAAAATGCCCAATCTTGCCAGCGCCGAATCCGGCCCCTAAACTCATCGGCTTACATCTTCCGCCGTCAGGCCGGACCCAGCATGCCACGTATTTCGACCGCCGTATTTTCCGGACCATCGAACCCGACGGAGCGCCGCCGCTGATGGGCTGGATCGGACTGATCTTCCTGGGCGCGGTGATCGGCGCGTCGGGCTGGTGGCTGCATCCGCTGCGGCGCGCGGGGCGCGTCGGCCGAGGTCCGGCGGGGCGTATCTGGACCGCGATCGCGGCTGGCATACTGGCGACGATCGTCGCGCGCATGCTCGGCAATCTCGTCGACGTGTATCACGACGGCGACACGCTCGAATGGCTCGCGTGCGCGCTGTTCGCGCTGCTCGTCGTGACGACGACAGTCGGACTGGCGGCGCGCCGCTGATCTTTTTTCTGGCGGACGGCGGGTGATCCTCGCCATCGGCCGTGCAATTCGTTGCATTTTGTGCCCCACGCGGGCTTTCAAGCAGGTGACTCCATGAACGATCGCATCGCAAATCCGGGCACGCCCGAGCCCGCCACCTTCGCCCGGCGCATCGAGTCGCTGCGCGGCCAGATGGCGCTCGAAAACCTCGCCGCCGTGCTCATTCCGTCCGCCGATCCGCATCTTTCCGAATATCTACCGGAGCGCTGGCAAGGGCGTCAGTGGCTCTCGGGCTTCACCGGCTCGGTCGGCACGCTCGTCGTGACGGCGGATTTCGCGGGCGTCTGGGTCGACAGCCGCTACTGGACGCAGGCCGAAGCGCAACTCGCCGGCACCGGCATCGCGCTCATGAAAATGACGGGCGGCCAGCTGACGGCGCCGCACATCGACTGGCTCGCGGAGAACGTGCCGTCGGGCGCGGTCGTCGCGGTCGACGGCAGCGTGCTCGGCGTCGCGGCGGCGCGCGCGTTGTCCGACGCGCTCACGGCCCGCGGCGTCGTCCTGCGCACGGATCTCGACTTGCTGGATGCCGTTTGGCCCGCGCGGCCCGGTCTGCCGGACGCGCCGGTCTACGAACACGCCGCGCCGCATGCGAGCGTCGCGCGCGCGGACAAGCTCGCGCAGGTGCGCGCGGCGATGCGCGCGAAGGACGCGCAATGGCACTTCGTCTCCACGCTCGACGATCTCGCGTGGATCTTCAATCTGCGCGGCGGCGACGTGAGCTACAACCCGGTTTTCGTCGCGCACGCGCTGATCGGGCTCGATGACGCCGTCGTCTTCGTCGGCGACGGCAAGGTCCCGGCGGCGCTCGCCGAATCGCTCGCGCGCGACGGCGTGCGGATCGCGCCTTACGCCGACGCGCCGCGCGCGCTCGCGTCGCTGGCGGCGGGCACGACGCTGCTGATCGATCCGCGCCGCATCACGCATGGTCTGCTGGAGCAAGTGCCGTCGTCGGTGAAGCTCGTCGAGGCGGTGAATCCGTCGACGTTCGCCAAGTCGCGCAAGACCGCGGCCGAGGCTGAGCACATCCGCGCGACGATGGAGCAGGACGGCGCCGCGCTCGCCGAATTCTTCGCATGGTTCGAAGACGCGCTCGGCCGCGAGCGCATCACGGAGCTGACCATCGACGAGAAGCTGACCGCCGCCCGCGCGCGCCGGCCGGGCTTCGTCACGCTCTCCTTTGCCACCATCGCGGGCTTCAACGCCAACGGCGCGATGCCGCATTACCGCGCGACCGAGGCGTCGCATGCGGTGATCGAAGGCAACGGGCTCCTGCTGATCGATTCGGGCGGTCAGTATCTCAGCGGCACGACCGACATCACGCGCGTCGTGCCCATCGGCGAGATCACGGCGGAGCATCGGCGCGATTTCACGATCGTGCTGAAAGGCACGATGGCGCTGTCGCGCGCGCGTTTTCCGCGCGGCATCCGCTCGCCGATGCTCGATTCGATCGCGCGCGCCCCGATCTGGGAAGCGGGCGCGGACTACGGTCACGGCACGGGACACGGCGTCGGCTACTTCCTGAACGTGCATGAAGGCCCGCAGGTGATTTCGCACTACGCGCCCGCCGAGCCGTGGACGGCCATGGAAGAAGGCATGATCACGTCGATCGAGCCGGGCATCTACCGGCCGGGCAAGTGGGGCATCCGCATCGAAAATCTCGTGATGAATCAGGCCGCGGGCAAGACCGAGTTCGGCGATTTCCTCGAATTCGAGACGCTGACGCTGTGCCCGATCGATACGCGCTGCATCGAGTTGTCGCTGTTGCGTGAGGACGAGCGCGCGTGGCTGAACGCGTATCACGAAACGGTGCGGCGGCGCGTGTCGCCGCACGTGTCCGGAAAGGCGCTGGCGTGGCTCGAGGCGCGGACGAAAGCGATCTGATGCGAGGCGTTCATGACTAAAACGGCAGTCATTGTGATCGACGTGCAGCAGATGTTCTTCGGCGGTGCGCAACCCGCGTATCGCGCCGCCGAGGTCATCGACGGAATCAACCGCCTGACGGCAGCGGCGCGGCGTGCGGGCGCGCCGGTTTTCATCGTCCAGCACGAAAGCGACGCGAACGGACCGCTCGCGCGCGGCAGCGACGGCTGGCAACTGCCCACCGCGCTCGATCGAGAGGCGAGCGAAGGATTCGTCCATAAAACGGTTGGCGACGCGTTTCACGGCACGGCGCTGGAACAAGACCTTCGCGAGCAGGATGTCGGGAGCGTCGTGCTGTGCGGCTACGCGTCGGAATTCTGCGTCAATGCGACGGCGCGGCGCGCCGAGCTGCTGGGCTTGCGCACGATCATCGCGTCCGACATCCACACGACCGCCGACAAGCCTCACCTCGCCGCGGGGAAAATCGTCGAGCACCAGAACTTCGTCTGGTTGCATTCATCGATGACCGGCAAGGGCGTGAACGTGCGCCCACTTAACGACATTTTGCAGACGGAGTTCGCATGAGCATCAAGGCAGTCGTGTTCGATTTCGGCGGCGTGCTGATCGACTGGAACCGGGACTATCTCTACAAGCAACTGATTCCCGACGAAACCGAGCGCCGCTGGTTTCTCGACAATGTCTGCAAGATGGATTGGGTCGTGCAGCAGGACGGCGGGCAGAGTATCGAAGAAGGCACGGCCGAGCTGATCGCGCTTCATCCCGGGCATGAGGCGCTGATTCGCGCTTTCTACGCGCGCTGGCCGGAGATGGTGTCGGGCGTGCTGGAAGAGGGCGTCGCGCTGGTCGATCGGCTGGACGCCGCGGGCGTGCCGCTCTTCGGCCTGACGAACTGGTCGGCGGAAACTTTTCCGTACGCGTGGGAGCGCTTCGACGTGCTGCGCAAGTTCCGCGAAATCGTCGTGTCGGGGCGCGTCGGGATCATCAAACCCGATCCGCAGATCTTCGCGCTGATGCATGCCGACATCGACAGGCATCTGCCGGGCGTTCAGGCCGGCGAACTCGTCTTCATCGACGACAACCTGAAGAACGCGCAAGCCGCGAGTGCGCTCGGCTGGCACGGCGTGCACTACACGGGCGCGGCGGAAACCGAAAGCAGGCTGCGCGCGCTGAACCTGCCCGTCTGAAGCTCCGGCGGCGGCGCGCTACTGCCCCAGCAGATTCTTCAGCGCGTTGCCGATTCCGCGCACGGTATCGCCCGCGCCGCGCGCGACGCCTTCCGCGCTCACGCCGAGCGCCTTCGCGAAGCCGGCCGCGAGCTTCTTCGACAGACTCTCGCTCAGCGAAAACTTCGGATCGCGCAGGTCGCCGTCGAGCACGAAATCGAGCGTGATCTGATCCTTGCGATCCTTCAGCGCGGCGATGGCGGCCCTGGTCGGAATCGACAGAAACGTATCGAGCGGATTGCCGGTTTCGCTGATTTGCAGGTGATTCAGCGTGAGCGTGCCGGGCGCGTGGATGCGGTAATCCTTCACGGCGGCATCGATGTTCAGATCGATGGTGCCGCCCGTCACCGCCGCTTTCGCGCCCGCCTTCTTCAGCAGATACGGATCGAGCGTCTGCACATCCACGTTGCGCAGCGTCACGCGCGTCTGCGAATCCTTGTTCGCGATGACCATCCAGCCGCCCCACGTCACGTTTCCGGTGTGCGACGGACCCTTGATCGAGCCGGCCATCGAGAGTTCGGTGCGGTCGGTCAGCGCGGGAAGACGAATGTGATCGACAGTCGCGCGCGCATCGCCGATCAGCACGCGATACGGCGGGTTCTGCACGGAGCCGTCGAAGAACTCCATCGAGCCGCGCTCGAACGATATCCGGTCGATCAGCTTTTCCTCGCGCGCGTGCTCGTCGGCGCTGGACGTGCCGGGCTTCGCGTCCGCTTCGCGCGCGGCTTCCTTCAGGCCGGGCAGGATGCGCACGCGGCCATCGGCTGAACGGACGATCGACAGATAGTAATTGTCGACGCTCACGCTGCGCAGATGAATCGGCCGCGAGACGAGCGAGCGCATGTCGACGTCCATGACGATGCGCTCGGCGCGCATCGCGTCGCTGGCGGGCCAGTCTTTCGGGCCGCGCAGGCGCACGCGCGAGAGCGTGACGTGGCCGAATCCGACGTCGATTTCCTCGAAGGAGCCGTTCGGCCCGAGCGTCTCGATGATCCGCTCTTTCATCTGATGCACGACGAACAGCCACCCGCCGATCGCCACGACGACGAGCGCCACGACGATGCCGATTGCCCAAAGCGCTCCCCGTCGCGCGCTCGATCCCGCCATCTGCGTGTGTCTCCCGTGCAAGGCCTTTGGCGTCATGTCATGCCGCCAAAAACGAAGTGGCGACTGCGTGGTACACAGTCGCCACTTTCATGCCTGATGTCGGTGCGCGCGCCCGCATAGGCGCGCGGTTTTTCATCAGACGTTTTGCCGCGAGTTTGCCGGAAATCAGCGCGTGATCGGCTTGTAGCGCAGACGCTTCGGCTTGGCGGCTTCTTCGCCGAGACGCTTGCGCTTGTCGGCCTCGTATTCCTGGTAATTGCCGTCGAAGAACTCGACGTGCGAATCGCCTTCGAACGCGATGATGTGGGTCGCGATCCGGTCGAGGAACCAGCGATCGTGCGAAATCACCATGACGGAGCCGGCGAATTCGAGCAGCGCGTCTTCGAGCGCGCGCAGCGTTTCGACGTCGAGATCGTTCGACGGTTCATCGAGCAGCAGCACGTTGCCGCCCGCGATGAGCGTCTTCGCGAGATGCAGACGGCCGCGCTCGCCGCCCGACAGATTGCCGACGAGCTTTTGCTGGTCGCTGCCCTTGAAGTTGAAGCGGCCGATATACGCGCGCGACGGCGTTTCGTATTTGCCGACCGTGAGGACATCGGCGCCGCCGGAGATTTCCTCGAACACGGTTTTGTCGCCGGAGAGCGCGTCGCGGCTCTGATCGACATAGGCGAGATTGACGGTCGGTCCCTTGACGATTTCGCCCGAATCTGGCTGCTCCTTGCCCGTCAGCATGCGGAACAGCGTGGATTTACCGGCGCCGTTCGGCCCGATGATGCCGACGATCGCGCCCGCCGGAATCTTCATGCTGAGATCGTCGATGAGCAGACGGTCGCCGTATGCCTTGCTGACGTTCTTGAACTCGATGACTTCGTTGCCGAGACGATCGCCGACCGGAATGAAGATTTCCTGCGTTTCGTTGCGCTTCTGGTATTCCTGGCTGTTGAGTTCCTCGAAGCGCGCGATACGCGCCTTCGATTTCGCCTGACGTCCCTTCGGATTCTGGCGCACCCATTCGAGCTCTTTCTTGATGGCTTTCTGGCGCGCGGATTCGGTGGATTCTTCCTGCTTCAGGCGGTCTTCCTTTTGGTCGAGCCAGCTCGAATAGTTGCCCTTCCACGGAATGCCGTGGCCGCGGTCGAGTTCGAGAATCCACTCGGCGGCGTTGTCGAGGAAGTAGCGATCGTGGGTCACGGCGACGACAGTGCCCGGATAGCGCGTCAGGAACTGTTCGAGCCATTCGACGGATTCGGCGTCGAGGTGGTTGGTCGGCTCGTCGAGCAGGAGCATGTCGGGCTTTTGCAGCAGCAGCTTGCAGAGCGCGACGCGGCGCTTTTCGCCGCCCGACAGATGCTCGATCTTCGCGTCCCACGCGGGCAGGCGCAGTGCGTCGGCGGCCACTTCGAGCTGTTGTTCGGGACTGCCGCCGTCGCTCGTCGCGAGGATGGCTTCGTACTTCGCCTGTTCGGCGGCGAGCTTGTCGAAGTCGGCGTCGGGCTCGGCGTACGCGGCGTAGATTTCGTCGAGTTTCTTTTGCGCCTGGAAGACGTCGCCGAGACCTTCCTCGACGGCCTGACGCACGGTCTGCTGCGGATCGAGCTGCGGTTCCTGCGGCAGGTAGCCGATGTTCAGATTGGGCATCGGCGTGGCTTCGCCTTCGATGTCCTTGTCGACGCCGGCCATGATGCGGATCAGCGTGGACTTGCCGGAACCGTTCAGGCCGAGCAGGCCGATTTTCGCGCCGGGGAAGAACGAGAGGGAGATGTCTTTCAGGATCTGACGCTTCGGCGGAACGATTTTGCCGACGCGGTTCATGGTGAAGACGTATTGGGCCATGTTGTCCGTGACTGATTGGGTGATGAAGGGTGCGAACGCGCGGCGTTCGGTGAGATTTGCCGGCGCGATCTGGCGCGCCTTCCCGAGGCCGCGTCAGGCGGCGCGGGCGGGATCAAATGGCATTGTACTTCGCGGTGCGGTCCGTCACTGCCAGCGCGCGACGCCGCCGTGACGGGAGCACGTGCCGCTGTGGTGCCGGCTGAAGCTATATGAGCCGTCGCGACATTGGGCGGTCGCGCCATCGGGTACTTGTCCCGAGCGTGAGCGCGCGGGCGAGTGGACGACGTTGCCGTCGCGGTTGACGTAGTGGCCGTGGCTGTCGAGGTCGGATTCGTCGGGTTGCGGGAGGTATTGGCCGCTCTGATATGCGCCGGCGATCGGCGTCCACATGACGCTCGCCGCGATCATTGCCGCGACCCCGAACGTGCGCAGTGTGCGCATCGGCTGATGTCTCGTCATCTTCTTGTTCTCTCGTTCTTTTTTTCGCCCGCGCGTCGCTGCGCCGCGTCGCTCCGCACATGAAAAAAGCGGAGTCCCTTTTATCGGGTACTCCGCTTCGCGAGACAAGCAGCTTTGACAGTTCTTGACGCTTAGACGTTGAACAAGAAGTTCATCACATCCCCGTCGTGCACGACGTACTCCTTCCCTTCTGCGCGCATCTTTCCGGCTTCCTTCGCGCCTTGTTCGCCCTTGTACGCGATGTAGTCATCGAACGAAATGGTCTGCGCGCGGATGAAGCCGCGCTCGAAGTCCGTGTGAATCGCGCCCGCGGCCTGCGGCGCCGTATCGCCGATATGAATGGTCCACGCGCGCACTTCCTTCACGCCCGCCGTGAAATACGTCTGCAGGCCGAGCAGCTTGAAGCCCGCGCGAATCACGCGATTCAGGCCGGGCTCCTGCATGCCCATGTCGGCGAGGAAGTCCAGCTTGTCGGCGTCGTCGAGATCGGCGATTTCCGCTTCGATCGCCGCGCACACCGCGACCACCGGCGCGTTCTCGGCTTCCGCGTGCTTGCGCACCACGTCGAGATACGGGTTGTTCTCGAAGCCGTCGTCTTTCACGTTCGCGACGTACATCGTCGGCTTCGACGTGATCAGGCACAGCGGCTTGATGACGAGCTGCTCTTCTTCGGTCAGCGACAGGCCGCGCACCGGCTTCGCCTGATCGAGCTGCACGCGCACCTTTTCGAGCACGGCGACGAGCTTCGCCGCTTCCTTGTCGTTGCCCGACTTCGCGGCCTTCGAATAGCGCGTGAACGCCTTTTCAACCGTCGCCAGATCGGCGAGCGCGAGTTCGGTGTTGATGACTTCGATATCCGCGATCGGGTCGATCTTGCCCGCGACGTGGATCACGTTTTCGTCTTCGAAACAGCGCACGACGTGCGTGATCGCGTCCGTTTCGCGGATGTTGGCGAGGAACTGGTTACCGAGGCCTTCGCCCTTCGACGCGCCCGCCACGAGCCCCGCGATATCGACGAATTCGACCACCGCCGGCAGGATGCGCTCGGGCTTCACGATGTCGGCGAGCGCCTGAAGACGCGCGTCCGGCACTTCGACCACGCCGACGTTCGGCTCGATGGTGCAGAACGGATAGTTCTCGGCGGCAATGCCCGCCTTGGTCAACGCATTGAAAAGTGTGGACTTGCCGACGTTGGGCAAGCCGACGATGCCGCATTGGAGGCTCATGGAATCCTTCGAACTGGTGAGACGGCGCGGGCCGCGCAGGTTTCGTCAAAAATGGTGCGCGAACGGCGCGCATCGGGCCCAACGAGCCGAAGGGCGGCGCGACGAGCGCGCGTCCTCCGGCTGCGGCCGCGTCGTGCGGCCGGGCAAACCGCTATTGTAACGCCGCCCCGCGCGCCCGAGCGCCGTCCGCCCGCGCCGCGCGCCACCCGCGAACCCCGCCGAACCCCACGGCTATAATGGCCGGATGACTTCGCATCCCCTTAAATTTCACGCTGTCGTCGTCGGCGGCGGGCTCGTCGGCAAGACGGCGGCGCTCGCGCTCGCGCAATCCGGGCTCCGCACCGCGCTCATCGCGTCGCGTGCAGCCGGACTGCCGCCGGGCGCCGCGTTCGATTCGCGCATCTACGCGCTGTCGTCGAGTTCGCAGACGCTGCTCGAGCGGCTGCGCGTGTGGCAGGCGCTCGATCGCGCGCGTCTCGGCCCCGTCTTCGACATGCGCGTGTTCGGCGACGCCCACGCCGAACTGCACTTTTCGGCCTTTCAGGCATCGGTGCCGCAGCTTGCGTGGATCGTGGAGTCGTCGCTGATCGAGCAATCGCTCGACGCCGCGCTGCGCTTTCAGCCGAGTCTTTCCTGGTTCGAATCGCGCGCGCAGGGCATGACGGTCGAAGCCGACGCGGCGCACGTCGCGCTCGCCGGCGGCGAAATGCTCGAAACGGATCTGATCGTCGGCGCTGACGGCGCGCATTCCTGGGTCCGCGCGCAAATGGGCGCGAAGATGAATCGCCGCGATTACCGGCAAACGGGCGTCGTCGCCAATTTCAAGGCCGAACGGCCGCATGGCGAAACCGCGTATCAATGGTTCCGCGACAGCGAGATCATCGCGTTGCTGCCGCTGCCGGGCGATCACGTGTCGCTCGTCTGGTCCGCGCGCACCGATCACGCCGATGAACTCCTCGCGCTCGATCCGGCCCAGCTCGCGGCGCAGGTCGAAAACGCGACGCAGAACATGCTCGGCACGCTCGATTGCGTCACGCCCGCGCAAGGCTTCCCGCTCGGGCTGCAAACGGTCGACAAGCTAGTCGCGCCGCGCGTCGCGCTCGTCGGCGATGCCGCGCATCTGATCCATCCGCTCGCGGGTCAGGGCATGAACCTCGGGCTGCGCGATGTCGCCGCGCTGGCGGATGTCATCGCGAACAAGGAATCGTTCCGCGATCTCGGCGACCCGATTCTCCTGCGACGCTACGAACGCGCGCGCCGTGAAGACATTCAGAAGCTCATGTTCGCGACCGACGGCCTGCAGCGGCTCTTTTCCGTGCCGGGCACGCTCGCGCGGGCGGTTCGCAATACCGGCATGGCGTTCGTCGGCGCACAGCCGCTCGTCAAGCGCTGGCTGGTTTCGGCGGCGCTCGGTTGAAATCTCCATCGACATTCCACAGGCGCGCCGCGCGCGCACAACGCCCCACGCGACTCACAGGAAACCGCATGAAAACCACTTTTCGTTTTGCCCTTGTCACGGCCGCGGCGCTTGCCGTCACGCTTGGCATCGGCTGCTCGGCACAGGCCGACCAGACCACCGACAAGATCAAGTCGGCGCTCGAGGCGCGCATGGGCGACGCGACTATCAAGAGCATCGAGAAGACGCCCGTTCCTGGCCTCTACGAAGTGAATCTCGGCTCGCAGATCGTCTATAGCGACGCGACCGGCAACTACGTGCTGATCGGCGATCTCGTCGATACGCGCAGCAGCAAGAATCTCACCGAGGCGCGGCTCGCGGAAACCAACAAGATCGACTTCGCGAAGCTGCCGCTCGAAAACGCGGTGAAGGTCGTGAAGGGCGACGGCAGCCGCAAGATCGCCGTGTTCTCCGATCCGAATTGCCCGTACTGCAAACAGCTCGAATCGACGCTGAAGTCCATCGACAACGTCACTGTCTACACCTTCCTGTATCCGGTGCTCTCGCCGGACTCGACGGCCAAGTCGAAATCGATCTGGTGCGCGAAAGACCGCGGCATGTCGTGGGAAGGCTGGATGCTCGACCACAAGGCGCCGACCACCGCCGCCAATTGCGACACGACCGCCATCGACAAGAATCTGAAGCTCGGCCGCTCGATGAACGTCACCGGCACGCCGACCGTGTTCCTCGCCGACGGCCGGCGTCTGCCGGGCGCCGTGCCCGCCGACCGGCTGGAAAAGGAACTGTCCGCCGCGCACTGAGCGCGCAGCTGAAAAGGGAGGCGCGCCATGCGCCTCTCGCGTTTTTACGGCCTCGTTTTTGCGAAAGCGCCGTGTAATAAGGCAAAACAAGCACGACTACGGGCGCGCCGGTTCGCGCCCGGAACAAGAAAAAGGACATCGCGATGACTGAACTCGATCAACCGATGCAGCCCGTCCGCTATAGCATCGTCCCGAAAAATCCCGCCGCGCATCTCTTCGAAGTGACGCTGACCGTGGCCGTTCCCGATCCGGCCGGACAGCGCTTCATGCTGCCGGTCTGGATTCCGGGCAGCTACATGATCCGCGAGTTTGCGCGCAACATCGTGACGTTGCAGGCGTTCAACGCGGCGGGCCGCAAGGTCGCCATCGAAAAGATCGACAAGCACGCGTGGCAGGCCGCGCCCGTCGACGGTCCGCTCACGCTGCGCTACGAAGTCTACGCGTGGGACATGTCCGTGCGCGCCGCGCATCTGGACGACACCGTCGGGTTTTTCAACGGCACGAGCACGTTTCTCGCCGTGGAAGGGCAGTCGGGCGCGCCGTGCATCGTCGAGATCGAGCCGCCGCAGGGCGGGGCGTATCGCAACTGGCGCGTCGCGACCGCGCTCGCCGAAGCGCGCGGCACGAAGCGCTACGGTTTCGGCACGTACGAGGCGGCTAATTACGACGAACTCGTCGATCATCCCGTCACGCTCGGTGAATTCGCGCTCGGCAGTTTCACCGCGCATGGCGTGAAGCACGACATCGTGATCTCGGGACGCGTCATCAATCTCGACATGAACCGGCTCGCGGCCGACCTGAAACGCGTGTGCGAAGCGCAGATCGCGCTGTTCGAGCCGCGCACGAAGAAGGCGCCGGTGGATCGCTATGTGTTCATGACGGTCGCCGTCAGCGACGGATACGGCGGCCTCGAACATCGCGCGTCGACCGCGCTGATCTGCAATCGCTCGGACCTGCCGGTGCAGGGACGCCCGGAAACGACCGAAGGTTATCGCACGTACCTCGGCCTGTGCAGCCACGAATACTTCCATACGTGGAACGTGAAGCGCATCAAGCCGGCGGCGTTCGCGCCGTACGATCTGTCGCAGGAAAATTACACGAGTCTGCTGTGGCTCTTCGAAGGCTTCACGTCCTATTACGACGATCTGATGCTTGTGCGAAGCGGCCTCATCGGCGCGGGCGATTACTTCAATCTGCTCGGCAAGACGATCGGCGGCGTGCTGCGCGGCAGCGGGCGCCTGAAGCAATCCGTCGCGCAGAGCTCGTTCGACGCCTGGGTGAAGTACTACCGCGCCGACGAAAACGCGCCGAACGCGATCGTCAGCTATTACCAAAAGGGCTCGCTTGTCGCGCTTGCGTTCGATCTGTCGATTCGCGCGCAGACCGACAACCGTAAATCGCTCGACGACGTGATGCGCCTGCTGTGGCAGCGCTACGGCCGCGATTTTTATCACGGCAAGCCGCGCGGCGTGCCGGAAGACGCCATCGAGGCGCTTTTCGCCGAAGCGACCGGCGCCGATCTGCGCGCGCTGTTCCGCGACGGCGTGCGCGGCACGCGCGATCTGCCGCTCGACGCGCTGTTCGAGCCGTTCGGCATTGCGCTCGCGCCTGATCTGCCGGCCAACGGCGCCGCGCTCAAACCGTCGCTCGGCGCGCGCGTGCGCGGCGGCGCGGATTGCACACTCGCGGTCGTGCATGAGGGCAGCGCGGCGCAGAAGGCGGGGCTGTCGGCGGGCGACGTGCTCGTCGCGATCGACGGCATGCGTGTCACCGGCTCGAATCTCGACAACCTGTTGTCGCGTTATCTGCCGGGCGCGAAAGTCGAAGTGCACGCGTTTCGCCGCGACGAACTGCGTCGCACGGACGTGAAACTCGATGCGCCGGAGGTTTCGCGCTATCTGGTGACCGCCATCGACGGACGCGGGCCGTCGAAACAATGGCGCGAACGCTGGCTGAAAGGCTGATTCCAGGCGGACGCGGCGGATTGTTCTACCGGTGCAACGATCCGTCACGAGCAGACGGCTTTTTCCCGGACGTCGAAAAACGTCAAATGCTTCCTAAGCCGGGCGCCGACGGTGCCCGAAACCAGACGAAGGAACAGGAAGCCATCATGACGACGATTCTGCAAATCAACTCCGCCGCCCGTTCGCAAGGTGCGCAATCGACGCTGCTCGCCGACGAACTGACCGCGAAACTGCAACAAAGCAACCCGGGCGCGAAGCTGGTCGTGCGTAGCCTGCTGGCCGAAGGCCTGCCGCACCTCGACGACGCGACGCTCGGCGCGTTCTTCACGCCCGCCGACCAGCGCAGCGCGGAACAAGCCGCCATCAACGCGAAGAGCGAAGCGCTGATCGACGAGCTGCAGGCGGCGGACATCGTCGTGATCGCGGCGCCGCTGTACAACTTCGGCATCTCGTCGCAGCTGAAGGCTTATTTCGACTGGATCGCGCGTGCCGGCATCACGTTCAAGTACACGGCGACGGGTCCGGAAGGCCTCGTGAAAGGCAAGAAAGTGTTCGTTGTTTCGGCGCGCGGCGGCAAGTACATCGGCACCCCGCACGATTCGCAGACGCCGTATCTCAAGTCGTTCCTCGGCTTCCTCGGCATGACGGACGTGAACTTCATCTACGCCGAAGGCCTCGCCATGGGCCCGGAAGCGGCGGACGCCGCGCTGGCATCGGCGCGTGAGGCGATCGCTGCAGTCTGAGCGAAGTTTCCCGGCATCAAGCAAAAAGCCCCGCTGAGTTCAGCGGGGCTTTTTTGCGTTCCGGCCCGACGACATTCAGGCCAGCGATTCCGGCTCGGCGGGAAGCCGCCAGTCGATGGCGGCGCGCCCGTGTTTCGTCAGATATTCGTTGGCGAGCGCGAAATGTCCGCAACCGAAGAATCCGCGATACGCCGACAGCGGCGAAGGATGCACCGACTCCAGCACGCAATGCGCCTTGCCCGTTCCTTCGATCAGGCCGCGCTTCGCCTGCGCATGCGCGCCCCAGAGCATGAACACGAGGCCATCGTGACGTTGCGCCATTTCGTGGATCAGCGTGTCGGTGCATTGCTCCCAGCCGCGCTTCGCGTGACTGCCCGCACGATCGCGCTCCACCGTCAGCGACGCGTTGAGCAGCAACACGCCTTGCTTCGCCCAGGAATCGAGACAGCCGTGCGCGGGCGCGGGAAAACCGAGGCTCGCGTGAATTTCCTTGAAGATGTTGCGTAGCGACGGCGGCGGGCGCACAGGCGCGGGCACCGAGAATGCGAGCCCGTGCGCCTGCGGTGTGCCCTTGTCCTCGCCGTGATAGGGGTCCTGGCCGAGAATCACGACTTTGACGTCGCCGGGGCTCGTCAGCCGCAGCGCGCGAAAAACATCGGCGGGATAGACGGTCTTGCCGGCGGCTCGCTCGGCATCGACGAACGCGCACAGCGCCCCGTAATGCTTGCTGTCGAAGAACGGCTTCAGATGCGCGCGCCAGTCGGCGGGCAGCGCTTCGAACTGGCTTTCGAGCGTCGCGAAGCGCGCGGCGTTCGCTGCGTTCGATGCTTGCGCGGAGTCGTTCTCCGCGAAAAGGGATGGCTGTCGGCTCATGCTGTTTCTTGCGCTCGGTTTCTTGCGCTGGTTTTTTTTGCGTTCAGGCGTCGCGGATCTTGTCGTCGGGCTGCTCGCGCAGCAGATAGCCGCGCTGCGCCTTGCTCGCGTCTTCCGGCGTGAGTTCGGGAAACGCGCCGCGCAATTCGGCCGCGAGCATCGAGAGCGCGCTTTCGTCGCCCGATTTCAGTTCCAGTTCGAGTTCGCTGATTTCCGCGCGACGCGTCTTGCCGTCGACTTCCGCGCTGATTTCGCCCGAATCGAGCGCCACTTCGATCTGCGATCCCTCGCGCTCGATGTCCCACAGAATGCGCCTGACGTCGGTCTTGAACAGCGCGACGAGTTCCGGCGCGGCATGTTCCAGCGCGTCGCGCGCGGCGGCTTCGTCGCAGGCGGCGAGCAGCGCATCGATTTCGAGCGCCTCGCCCGCGACCGGCAACTCCCACTCGTGGCGATTGCTCAGACCGGCGACCGATTTCCCGAGCGTCTTGTAGGTCTGCAGCCATTGCTCAGGCGTGCGGCGCAGACGCAGCGCGGACTTCGCCCGGGCGAGCGCGCAGTCCGGCGTATCGAAGTAGACGTTGGCAAGCTCCACCGGCTTGCCCGCGCCGGTGCGTTCGTCGAAGAAGCGCGCTACATCGTCGTGTTGCGACGACGGAAGCGCGAGTTTCAGTTCCCGTTCGATGCCCAAAGTGCGGTCCCGTCGATGAATTCAGAAGAACATGCGCGCGAGTTCCGCGCCCGGATCGTCGGCGCGCATGAACGCTTCGCCGACGAGGAAAGAATGCACGTGCATCGCGCGCAGCCGCTCGACATCGACGCGCGACAGAATGCCCGATTCGGTCACGACGATCCGGTCATCCGGCACTTGTTCCAGCATGCCGATGGTCGTGTCGATGGTCGTTTCGAACGTGCGCAGATTGCGATTGTTGATGCCGATGAGCGGCGTCTTGAGCGTGAGCGCGTCGCGCAGTTCGTCGGCGTCGTGCACTTCGACGAGCACCGCGAGGCCGAGCGAATGCGCGTACGCTTCGAGGTCCTGCATGTGCGAGAGTTCGAGCGCGGCGGCGATCAGCAGGATGCAGTCGGCGCCCATTGCCCGCGCTTCGATGACCTGATACGGATCGATGATGAAGTCTTTGCGCAGCACCGGCAGGCTGCACGCGGCGCGCGCTTCCTCCAGATAGGCGACGCTGCCCTTGAAGAACTGCACGTCGGTGAGCACGGAAAGGCACGCCGCGCCGCCCTGTTCGTACGACCGCGCGATCTCCGCGGGCACGAAATTCTCGCGCAGCACGCCCTTCGACGGGCTCGCCTTCTTTACTTCCGCGATTACCGCAGCCTGACCGGCCGCGTGCTTCGCGCGCAATGCGCCGACGAAATCGCGCAAATCACGCGCGCTTGCTTCGAGCTTCAGCTCTTCGAGCGGCGCGCTCAGTTCGGCCGCGCGGATTTCCTCGCGCTTGACCTCGATGATGCGATCCAGAATGTCACTCATGTCGGGTTCCGTTATTTCTTCGAAAACTGCTGCGTGAACGTCACGAGCGCATCGATCTTCTCGCGCGCCGCACCGCTCACGATGGCTTCGCGCGCGGCGGCCATGCCCGCTTCGATCGACTCGACGACATCCGCAGCATAAAGCGCCGTGCCGGCATTCAATGTGACGATCTCGCGCGCGACGCCCGCCTTGTTGTTCAGCGCGCCGAGCAGCATGGCCTTCGATTCCTGCGCGTCCTGCACTTTCAGCGTCCGGTTCGACACCATCTGCAGGCCGAAGTCCTCGGGGTGGATCTCGTACTCGGTCACTTCGCCGTTCTTCAGTTCGCCGACTCGCGTCGCGGCGCCGAGCGACACTTCGTCCATGCCGTCCTTGCCGTACACGACGAGCACGTGTTTCGCGCCGAGACGCTGCATCACGCGTACCTGAATGCCGACGAGATCTTCATGAAACACGCCCTGCAACTGATTCGGCGCGCCGGCCGGATTCGTCAGCGGTCCGAGAATATTGAAGATGGTGCGCACGCCGAGTTCGCGGCGCACGGGCGCGATGTTCTTCATCGCCGGATGATGATTCGGCGCGAACATGAAGCCCATGCCGGTTTCGGCAATCGACGCGGCCACTTGTTCCGGCGTCAGATCGATATTGACGCCGAGCGCTTCCAGCACGTCCGCGCTGCCGGACTTGCTCGACACGCCGCGATTGCCGTGCTTCGCGACCTTCGCGCCCGCCGCCGCCGCGACGAACATCGACGCCGTGGAAATGTTGAAGGTATGCGAGCCGTCGCCGCCGGTGCCGACGATATCGACAAAATTCGAGTTGTCCTCGACTTCGACGTGATTCGCGAATTCGCGCATGACGGTCGCGGCGGCGGCGATCTCGCCGATGGTTTCCTTCTTCACGCGCAAGCCGGTGATGATCGCGGCGGACATGACGGGCGACATTTCGCCGCGCATGATCTGGCGCATCAGATGCAGCATTTCGTCGTGGAAGATTTCGCGGTGCTCGATGGTGCGCTGCAGTGCTTCCTGTGCGGTAATGGTCATGTTCTCAGGCCCGCTTGCCGGTGGTCGAAGTGTGCTTCACGAAGTTTTCCAGCAAGGCGTGGCCGTGCTCGGAAAGAATCGATTCCGGATGGAACTGCACGCCTTCCACTTCGAGTTCCCGGTGGCGCACACCCATGATTTCGCCGTCAGGCGTCCACGCGGACACTTCGAGACAGTCGGGCAGAGACTCGCGTTCGATTGCCAGCGAGTGATAGCGCGTCACGTTGAAGTGTTTCGGCAAGTCCGCGAACACGCCTTTACAGTCGGTTTCGATCTGGCTCACCTTGCCGTGCATGATGGTCTGTGCGCGCACGACGCGTCCGCCGAATGCCTCGCCGATCGCCTGATGGCCGAGGCACACGCCGAGGATGGGCAGCTTGCCGGAAAATTCGCGCAGCACGTCGAGCGTGATGCCCGCGTGTTGCGGATTGCTCGGTCCCGGCGACAGGCAGATGCGCTCGGGATTCAGCTTCGCGATTTCATCGAGCGTGATTTCGTCGTTGCGATACGTGTGCACGTCTTCGCCGAGTTCGCCGAAATACTGGACCAGGTTGTAAGTGAAGGAATCGTAGTTGTCGATCATCAGCAGCATGGTCTTGTCTCCTCAGAAGTCGCTGTCGAGGCCGTCTTGCACTTGCTCGGCGGCGCGCAGCACGGCGCGCGCCTTGTTCTCCGTTTCTTGCCATTCGGACTCGGGCACCGAATCCGCGACGACCCCCGCCGCTGCCTGAACGTAGAGATTGCCCTTGTGGATGAGACCGGTGCGGATCGCGATGGCCAGATCCATTTCGCCGCTGAAGGAGAGATAGCCCACTGCGCCGCCGTACAGGCCGCGCTTGACCGGTTCGAGTTCGTCGATGAGTTCCATCGCGCGAACCTTCGGCGCGCCCGACAGCGTCCCCGCCGGGAAGGTCGCGCGCAGCACGTCGAAATTATTCATGCCGGGTTTGAGCGTGCCCTCGACCGAACTCACGATGTGCTGCACGTGCGAGTACTTCTCGATGATCATCTTGTCCGTCACCGCGACCGAACCCGTCTGCGCGATACGGCCGACGTCGTTGCGCGCCAGATCGATCAGCATCACGTGCTCGGCGATTTCCTTCGGGTCGCTCAGGAGTTCGGTGGCGAGTTCGGCGTCGCGCTCGGGCGTGTTGCCGCGCGGCCGCGTGCCGGCGAGCGGACGAATCGTCACGATGCGATCCTCCGCGCGCTTTTCCTGGCGCACGAGAATTTCCGGCGATGCGCCGACCACGTGCATCTCGCCGCCGAAGTTGTAGTAGTACATGTACGGCGACGGATTAAGCGAGCGCAGCGCGCGATACAGCGAGAGCGGGTTGTCGCGAAACGGCTTGATGAGGCGCTGGCCGACCTGCACCTGCATCAGTTCGCCCGCCGCGATGTATTCCTTCGCCCGGCGCACGGCGTTCAGATAGTCGTCCTTCTTGAACTCGCGGAACGTCTCGGTGCGCACGCTCGCGGACGTGACGGGCGGCTGAACCGTGACGCGCAGACGCGCGCGCAGTTCGCGCAGCCGGTGTTTCGCCTTGGCATACGCTTCGGGCCGGGTCGGGTCGGCGTAGACGATCAGATAGAGCTTGCCCGCGAGATTGTCGATGACCGCGACTTCTTCGGTCAGCAGCAATTGAATGTCGGGCAGGTTGAGATCGTCGGGCGGCGCGGTGTGCGCGAGCTTCTTCTCGATATAGCGCACCGCGTCATAACCGAAATAGCCGGCGAGACCGCCGCAGAAACGCGGCAAGCCCGGACGCGTCGCGACCTTGAAGCGCTTCTGGAAGTTTTCGATGAATGTGAGCGGATCGCCTTCGTCCGTCTCGACGACATTGCCGTCGGTCACGACTTCCGACTTGCCGTTCTGCACGCGCACGGTCGTGCGGGCGGGCAGGCCGATGAACGAGTAGCGTCCGAAGCGCTCGCCGCCCACGACGGATTCGAGCAGGAACGAGTTCGCGCCGTTGCGCTCGGTTTGCGCGAGCTTGAGATAGAGCGAGAGCGGCGTTTCGAGGTCGGCGAGCGCTTCGGCGATAAGCGGAATGCGGTTATAGCCTTCGTTCGCCAGCGATTGGAATTCGAGTTCGGTCATGTTGCGATCCTTGGGCGACGCGCGCTGTCCAGTGGCGCGACATCGGGAAGTGCAGGGCGCTGCGGGCGGACGAATCTCGTGATGATCGCATACGACGGTCCGGCCGCTTCGATTTGCCGAAGCGGACTGAACGGTTCGATGGCTTGCCCGCGCAGCGTCAGAGGACGCGTGCCTGAACGAAGCTCGATGTACGACGGATCAACGGAAACGGCGCAGGGATGCGCAGCGAAACAGAAAACGGATGCTGAAGCGGATGAAGCGGAACGCGACATGGCTTCAGCGTACCTCGGGCGAGGTTAGCGCGACCAGCGACGCCAGGGCCAGGCTCCCCGGTCGATGCTGCTCAGACTCCGTTTTCTGTTGAGAAACATGAATGGATGGACTTATTCAGTCAGGGTGGTATCGGGCGGCGCCAGGGTGGCAGCGATCGCCAGTGCTGCGGTGCGCAGCGAGGAAACTATACCATCGGATTTCACCGATTGCACAGGTTTCCCATGGTTGTAACCGTACGGAACGGTCAACGTCGCGAGGCCGGCGGCGCGGCCCGCGAGGGCATCGTTTTCCGAGTCACCGACTGCCACGGCTTCGCGCGGAAGGACGTCCAGACGTTCGCAGGCCGTGAGCATGGGCAGCGGATCGGGCTTCTTCGCGGGCAGCGAATCGCCGCCGAGAATCACCCTGAAGTGATCCGCGATGCCGAAGTGCGCGAGCAGCTCCACCGCGAAGCGATGCGGCTTGTTGGTCACGCAGGCGAGCGGGATGCCGAGTTCGCGCATCGCTTCGAGGCCTTCCTTCACTTCGGGGAAGAGCGTGGAATGCTTGCCGTTCACCTTCGCGTACTCGCTCTGATAGATCGCGAGGGCGTCGTCGAATTGGGCGACGGCCTGCGTATGCGGCAGACGCACCGCGAGCACGCTGCGGATCAGATTCTCCGAGCCCTTGCCGACATAGTCCGTGACTTCGTCGCGCGTGACGGGCTGTTCCAGTCCGATGCGCGCGAGCATCGCGTTCAGGGCGGCGACGAAATCGTCCGCGGTGTCGACCATGGTGCCGTCGAGATCGATGATGGCCGCGCGGATCGGGCGGTTCACGAAAGGCGTCTGCGCCGCCGCGATCTCGCTCATGCCTGTGCTCCCGATTTCGCCAGTTCCGCGCGCATCGCGTCGATGACCTGCTTGTAGTCGTGCTTGCCGAAGATGGCCGAGCCCGCGACGAACGTATCCGCGCCGGCCGCCGCGATTTCCGCGATATTGTCGATTTTCACGCCGCCGTCGATTTCCAGATGGATTTCGCGGCCCGTGCGCTCGCGGTACGCGTCGATGCGCGCGCGCGCTTCGCGCAGCTTGACGAGCGCCTCGGGAATGAACGACTGGCCGCCGAAACCGGGATTGACCGACATGATGAGCACGAGATCGACCTTGTCCATCACGTAGTCGAGGTGGCTGAGCGAGGTCGCCGGGTTGAACACGAGGCCCGCCTTGCAGCCGTGATCGCGAATCAGCGACAGCGTGCGGTCGATGTGATCCGAGCCTTCCGGATGGAAACTGATCACATTGGCGCCGGCTTTCGCGAAATCGGGCACGATGCGGTCGACCGGGCGCACCATCAGATGCACGTCGATCGGCACGTCCACATGCGGGCGGATGGCTTCGCACACCATCGGGCCGATAGTCAGATTCGGCACATAGTGATTGTCCATGACGTCGAAGTGGATCCAGTCGGCGCCGGCGGCGACGACGTTGCGGACTTCCTCGCCCAGGCGGGAGAAGTCAGCCGAGAGGATGCTGGGAGCGATGTGAAATTGCGCCATGGACGTATGCGGGTAGCGGCCTAAAGCAACGATTCTAACCCGCGTTTTCCTCGGAGTCCCTTCGACCGAACGGCCTATGGACGGCGCGCGGATGTGGCGCGATGGCGCCAGGCGTGTTGCGGGCACGGCTGGCATCAAGCAGAATGCCAGACCAATGGGGGGCGCCCGTCCACCCTTGCTCGTCTCCGGCGGCGGCGCAGCGAGTAACGATCTGGAACTGGAACGACGATGGCTCAGTACGAATTCAGCGTGACCGTGGAAACGCGGTATTTGCCGGAACAATCCGACCCTGACAGCCGTCAGTACGCTTTCGCCTACACAATGACCATTCGCAACACCGGCCAGATTGCGGCGCAGCTCATTTCTCGCCACTGGATCATCACCGACAGCAACGATCACACGCAGGAAGTGAAGGGGCTCGGCGTCGTCGGGCACCAGCCGCTGTTGCCTCCGGGCGAGCAGTTCGAGTACACGAGCTGGGCCGTGATCGCGACGCCCGTCGGCACGATGCGCGGCGAGTACTTCTGCGTGGCCGAGGATGGCGAGCGTTTCGAGGCGCCGGTAGCGGAATTCGCGTTGCATATGCCGCGCACGCTGCATTGAGCGGCATATTGCGGCGTAGCTCGCGCCGCGTCAGCGCCGTTTTGCGGAATCGTTCGCGCGGTTCTGGTTCTTCTTCTTGCCCGAAGCCGTCCAGACGACGATGAAGATCAGCAAGGCGAGCGCCACGAGCGATTCGAGCGCAAAAATAAGCATTGGATATTCGTCGAACAAATCAGACATGGCGGTTCCCATCAAGAACGAGCATTGTATGCGTTTCGTGCGGACGGCCGCACCAGCAGCGGCCTGGGCCGCATCGATTGCAGTCGCTGTCCTTCTGGCTTCGTGCGGCGGCGGCAGTTATACGAAACCGGGTGCGAGCGCGCCCACCGGCACGCCGATCATCACGGGACAACGCGCGGCTTCGCGGCTGACTGCGGTGAGCTGGCAGCAAGTGCCGGGATGGCAGGACGACTCGCTCATCGGCGCGGCGGCCGCGTTGCGTCAGAACTGCAGCCGTCTCGCCCGGCAGTCCAACTGGCAGAAGGCATGCGCGGCGGCCGAGCGTCTCGACGACCTCGACATGTCGGCGGCGCGCAGCTTCTTCGAAACCTATTTCACGCCGTTTCAGCTCGCCAACACCGACGGCACGCTCGACGGGCTCGTGACCGGTTACTACGAGCCGCTTCTGCGCGGCTCGCGCACGCGTCACGGGACGTATCAGTACGCGCTTTATCGCTGGCCGTATCGTTACAAGCCGGGTTCGGCGTTGCCCGCGCGCGCGCAGCTCGAACGCTCCGGCGTGCTGACCGGCAACGAACTCGTGTGGGTCGACGATCCGATCGAGGCGTTCTTCCTGCAGGTGCAGGGCTCGGGACGCGTCGTCATGGAGGACGGCAGCGTGATGCGTGTGGGCTTCGGCGGCACGAACAATCAGCCGTATCGTTCGATCGGCAAGGAACTGCTCGATCGCGGCGAACTCACGCCCGCTCAGGCGACGATGCAAGGCATCAAGGCGTGGGCGAAGGCGAATCCGGCGCGCGTCGACGCATTGCTCGACGTGAATCCGCGTTTCGTCTTCTTCCGCGAAATGCCGGCGAACGATCCCGTGACCGCCAGCCTCGGCGACGGTCCGGTCGGCGCACTCGGCGTGCCGCTGACACCTGAGCGCTCGATCGCGGTCGATCCTTCGGCGATTCCGCTCGGCACGCCCGTGTTTTTACAAACGACGCGGCCGCTCAGCAACCAGCCGATGAACCGCCTCGTCTTCGCACAGGACACGGGATCGGCGATCAAGGGCGGCGTGCGCGCCGACTACTTCTGGGGTCTCGGCGACGGCGCCGGCGATCTCGCGGGCCGTATGAAGCAGGGCGGCCGGATGTGGCTGCTGCTGCCGAACTCGTAATCGGAGCAGGCGTCTGAAAAAAAGCTCGCGGCCGCACCGGCTCGCGAGCTTTTTCGTTTTTGCGCGCCGATTGCTCAGGAGGTCACGTTGCGCCGGTCGATCACGCGCCGTGCCTTGCCGACCGAACGTTCGATGCCGTTCACCGCAAGCACGTTGACCACGGCGCTCACGCCGATCATCGCCTTGATGTCGTAGGCGAGCGCGGCCTTCGCGCTGTCGAGCGCGGCGCGGTCGGGCGCGGAGTCGGGGCACGGCTCGACATTCAACGTGAAGACGTCGAGCGGGCCTTCCTTGGTGAGCACGATCTGGTAATGCGGAGCAAGCACGGGGCGCTTGAGCAGCAATTCTTCGATCTGCGTCGGGAACACATTGACGCCTCGCACGATCATCATGTCGTCGGAGCGGCCGGTGATCTTTTCCATGCGGCGCATGGTGCGCGCGGTGCCGGGCAGCAGACGCGTCAGATCGCGCGTGCGATAGCGGATGATCGGCAGCGCTTCCTTCGTGAGCGACGTGAAGACGAGTTCGCCGAATTCGCCGTCGGGCAGGACCTCGCCCGTTTCGGGATCGATGATTTCGGGGTAGAAATAGTCTTCCCAGATCGTCGGTCCGTCCTTGGTTTCCGCGCATTCCGACGCGACGCCGGGCCCCATCACTTCCGACAGCCCGTAAATATCGACGGCGTCGATGCCCATGCGCGTCTCGATTGCGCGGCGCATGTCGTTCGTCCACGGTTCCGCGCCGAAGATGCCGATGCGCAGCGAGCACTCCGCCGGATTGACGCCCTGGCGCTCGAGTTCATCCGCGATCGACAGCATATAGCTCGGCGTCACCATGATGATGTCGGGCCGGAAGTCCTGAATGAGTTGCACCTGCTTCTCGGTCTGTCCGCCGCCGAAGGGAATGACCGTGAGGCCCGCGCGCTCCGCGCCGTAATGCGCGCCGAGACCGCCCGTGAAAAGCCCGTAGCCGTAGCTCACGTGGACCTTGTCGCCGCGCCGCGCGCCCGCCGCGCGGATCGAGCGTGCGACCAGATTCGCCCAGGTGTCGAGGTCCTGGGTCGTGTAACCGACGACCGTGGGCTTCCCCGTCGTTCCAGACGACGCGTGGATGCGCGAAACGCGCTCCTGCGGCACGGCGAACATGCCGAACGGATAGTTGTCGCGCAGATCTTTCTTCGTGGTGAACGGAAAGCGCGCGAGATCCGCGAGAGACGTGACCTCGTCCGGATGCACGCCGGCTTCGTCGAACTTGCGCCGGTAAACCGGTGAATTCTCGTAGGCGTGCTTGAGCGTCCATTTGAGGCGCTCGGTCTGCAGCGCGACGAGTTCGTCGCGGCTCGCCTTCTCGATCGGCTCGAGCGGCAGCGGGGTGGTCATTACTGTCTCCTTGATGCTGACTATGCGGCGCGGCCTTTGTAGGTCGCGTCCGCTTCATGAACGGGTCCTTCAGACGGGGATCACCGTGCCTCTGATCTGCGCAGACTTGCCGCGAAACATCGCCACGGGCTCGCCTTCGCGGTTCGTCACTCGGATATCGTAGATGCCGGTGCGGCCGCTCAATGTCTGCTCGATCGCCTCTGCGGTCAGACGATCACCGCCTTGCACGGGGCGCAGGAATTCGATCGAGCAACCCGCCGCGACCGTGCTGATGTTGTACGAGTTGCACGCAAACGCGAACGCGGAGTCCGCGAGCGTGAACATCAGCCCGCCATGACAAATGGCGTGCCCGTTGAGAAAGTCGGGGCGCACGTCCATTTGCAGCCGCGCGTAGCCTGGCCGCACTTCGATCAGTTCGATGCCGAGCGCGCGCGAGCACGCGTCCGACTCGTACATGGAATGGGCGGTCGCTTCCGCGAGTTGTTGAGGCGTCACGGGTCTCTCCGAATGGTTTGTTGTCACAGGCCGGAGAAGCGCGGCGCGCGCTTCTCCTTGAACGCGGCAACGCCCTCGATGTAATCGGGCGATGCTCCCAGTTCGCGCTGCAGATCGCGTTCGAGGTCGAGTTGCTCGTCGAACGTCTTGTTGGCGCTCGCGCGGATTGCCTGCTTGATCGCGGCCACGGCGCGCGCCGGTTGCTGCGCGAGTTGGGCGGCCAGTTGCGTCGCTGTTTGCTGCAATTCGCCGTCGTCGACCACGCGCCACACGATGCCCCATGCCTCCGCCTTCTCGGCGCTGAGCTTTTCGCCCGTTAGCGCGAGGCCGAGCGCACGCGCTTCGCCGACGCGGCGCGGCAATAGCCAGGTGCCGCCGGAATCCGGTACGAGTCCGATCTTCACGAATGCCTGAATGAAGCTCGCGGATCGCGCGGCCACGACGAGGTCGCAGGCCATCGCGAGATTTGCGCCCGCACCGGCCGCCGTGCCGTTCACGGCCGCGATGATCGGCAGCGGCGAAGCCTGAAGCCGGCGCACCAGCGGGTTGAAGTGCGCGTCGATGAGATCGCCGAGATCGGACATCGAGCCGGGCGAGAAATCTAGATCGGCGAGATCCTGGCCCGCGCAGAATCCGCGGCCCGCGCCGGTAATGACGAGCGCACGCGCATTGCTCGCCTCGATCTCGGTGAGCGCCTGATTCAACTCGCGATGCATCGCGCGCGTGAAGCTGTTCAGCTTGTCGGGGCGATTGAGCGTCAATGTCGCGACACGCGTGTCGCCATCGACATGAAACAACACGGACTTCTCGGACATGGCATCTCCACTTTCGCCGAATGCGCGCCGCGGCGGCGGCCGATCGATTTCCTGACGCACCGATATTAGTCGCGCGGCGCGGCGCTTTCCATTAGGCCGGATGGCATAAGCCGCTTGCACGGCGCACCCGGCCCTCGCACTTTTGCGCTTGCGGCCTATGCCGTCCGGCCAGCTTCTGCGGGGACGGCTTTCGGTGCAACATGGACCCGGCTTTGCACTACGCGGAAGCGGTTCGCGACGAAAGCGGCGTCGGAAAGCGCAGCGTTGGCCGCCGGATTGGCGCCGGTGCCGTGGAAGTCGGAAAACGCCGCCGTCTGGTTGACGAAGACGCCGCCCGTGAGGTTGATCGAAAGGGCAACGCCGCCGCGAATGGCCGCTTCGTGCGCCGCGTCGATCACCTTTTCATCGGTGCTGTAGACGGCGAGCGTCAGCGCGCCGTGCTTGCCTGCGATGGAGCCGGCGAGTTCCAGCGAATGCGCAGTCGAGTCGGTGGCGACCACGAACGAGATCGGGCCGAACCATTCGCTCGTGAACTTGCCTTCGTCGGTGCGCGCGTCGAGCTTGAGCACGAGCGGCGTTTGCACGCGCGCGTCGGGAAACGCGGGGTGCGTGAGCGTCTGGCTGTCGAGCAGGACTTCGCCGAGTTCGCGCGCTGCCGCGATGCGCTGCGAGACGCCTTCGTTCTGGATCGCGCCCGTGAGTTCGACCGCGCGCGCCGGATCGGACGTCAGCTTTTCGACGGCGCCCGCGAGCGCCTTCGCGACGTCGTCGAAGCTCAGTTGCCCGTCGGCGGTGCGGATGCCGTCCCGCGGCACGTAGATATTTTGCGGCGCCGTGCACATCTGGCCGGAGTACAGGGCGAGCGAGAAGGCGATATTGCGCGCGGCGGCCTTCATGTCGTCCACGGAATCGATCACGATCTGATTCACGCCCGCCTTCTCGGTATAGACCTGAGCCTGATGCGCGTTGCGCTCGAGCCATGTGCCGTTTTGCGTGCTGCCCGTGAAGTCGATCAGCTTGATTTCCGGACGCACGGCCAGTTCCTGTACGAGCGCGCCGTCGTTAGGTTCGGTCGCGAGCAGGGTGACGACATTCGGATCGAAGCCCGCCTCACGAAGCACTTCGCGCGCGATGCGCACCGTGACCGCGAGCGGAAGGATCGCGCCCGGATGCGGCTTGACGATGACGGCATTGCCGGTCGCGAGATCGGCGAACATGCCCGGATAGCCGTTCCAGGTCGGGAACGTGCAGCAGCCGAGCACGAGACCCGTGCCGCGCGGAACAATCGCGAAGCGCTTCTGCATGGCGAGCGGCGGGTTCTTACCTTGCGGTTTTTCCCAGTGCGCTTCGGCCGGGATGCGGCGCAACTGATCCCATGCGTAGACGACGGCCTCGAGCGCGCGGTCCTGCGCGTGCGGCCCGCCGGCCTGGAAGGCCATCATGAACGCCTGGCCGGTCGTGTGCATGACGCTGTAGCCGATTTCGAAGCTGGCGCGATTCAGGCGCGACAGGATTTCGAGGCTCACGCCGACCCATGCCTGCGGACCGGCCGCGCGCCATCCGGCCTGCGCTTCGGCGGCGGCGCGAATGAGCGCGTCGGGATCGGACTTCGGATAGCGGACGTCGAGCGCGATGCCGAACGGCGAGCGTTCCTGCCCGACGGTCTCGCCCGTCGAAGGTTGATCGAGTTCGAACGTCTTGCCGATATGTGCTTTGAACGCGGCCTCGCCGTCGGCGTTGGCCGTTTCCCCGTACACTTTGGGGCTCGGCATTTCGGCAAACGGGCTCCAGTAGCCGCGCGTTTCGATGGCCGCGAGCGCCTTGTCGAGCGTCGCTTCGTGCTTCGTGAATAGCGGATGTGTCATGGTCGCGAGAAGTGGGTCGTGGAAGGGCGCCGGGTTAAATAATTAACCGACCGGTTGGTTGGGAATGTTAGCATTATTGGGATGCAGTGACGAACTGTTTTCATTAGGGCTTACCTGAGGATCGCAAGGAGGTGCGAATGGCTTACGAGAATCTGCTGGTCGAAACGCGCGGTCGCGTCGGACTGATCACGTTGAACCGTCCGAAAGCGCTCAACGCGCTGAACGATGCGCTGATGGACGAACTGGGCACCGCGCTGAAGGCGTTCGACGCCGACGAGGACATCGGCGCCATCGTGCTGACCGGCAGCGAAAAGGCTTTCGCGGCGGGAGCGGACATTGGCATGATGGCCAGCTATTCCTATATGGACGTCTACAAGGGCGACTACATCACCCGCAATTGGGAAACGATCCGCTCGATCCGCAAGCCGATCATTGCGGCCGTGGCCGGCTTCGCGCTCGGCGGCGGCTGCGAACTTGCGATGATGTGCGACATCGTCATTGCAGCGGAAACGGCCAGGTTCGGTCAGCCGGAGATCAAACTCGGCGTGATTCCTGGCGCCGGCGGCACTCAGCGCTTGCCGCGTGCGGTCTCGAAAGCCAAGGCAATGGACATGTGCCTCACCGCGCGCATGATGGATGCGAGTGAAGCCGAGCGTGCGGGACTGGTGTCGCGTGTGGTTGCAGCGGAGCGTCTCGTCGATGAGGCGATCGAAGCCGCCACGATCATCGCCGGATTCTCTCTGCCCGCAGTGATGATGGCGAAGGAGGCGGTCAATCGCGCCTACGAAACGACGCTTTCGGAGGGCGTGCATTTCGAGAGACGCCTGTTCCATTCGTTGTTCGCCACTGAAGATCAGAAAGAGGGCATGGCGGCGTTCGTCGAGAAGCGCAAACCGGCATTCAAGCATCGATGAATGCTTGTTCGAGAAAACGCTTGCGCTTCTCGAACGTAATAACTAGAATTCCGTTCCTTCGCGATTCAACGAACGCGAAGGAAGCGGGAAAGGCGGTTTGGCGGTGGTGCTTGGGGGCAGGAAGTAGAAGGCTCTGAGCGCGGTTGGCAAGTGAAGCGT
>FCOH02000001.1 GCA_001544595.2 Caballeronia peredens
ATTCCATCACGCCATCACCAACACCATCTTGCCTCACTCGCGCGCGCATGAGGACACGGCCCAGCCGAGCCGCTTACAAATAACACCGACTCGTAGCTTCTTGACTCTGAGCGGCGTGGCCGCGCATCCAGCGCAACCGCCAGTGCGAAGCTCGGAATCAGCGTAGAACTTGTCTTTACATCCAAAGCTCACTGAGCGCGAGAGCTATAGCAAATGCGCCTTGGCCACCGCGACTAAACCCTGATTCCAGTCCAAGGACGCAATCATGTTTTCGAGCAGTTCTTGGCCCATTTCGTTTTTTTCGTAATAGTCTGGGCCTCGCTCGACAAGCCACTGTAGCGTGCGAGAGCAGTCGTGGCTCGACGCCAGCATCCATTCCTTCCGCTCTTCGTAGTGCCGCTGTCTAGCGGCCTCGTACTCGTCTTCGCTACCTCCAAGGAACGCGAGGTCTTCACGCGCGTCCTTCTTTCGAATCATTATGTTGTCAATACGCCACTTTTGCAGGGCCTCGGTAATTCCTTGATTGCCGACGACTGCGAAGTTGAAGCCTAAGCTTTCGATTGCGCCAGAGCGTTCAGCGTCGTTATTTTCAATCCCGTCTGAAATGAATTTACCAAATCTTGCCTCATATCCTTTCATTCCTCCTTCGAAGCGGCTTAGCCCGGTAAGGACAGCGGCAGCAACACGTGCGGTTCGAGCGTCCGCGACCCAAATGTCATCCAAAACATCGCATAGAAATTCACGGAGCATTTCTCGACGTCCTTCGTCTTTGCCTCCGCGAATTATTTCAGCTAAGCGTGCCGTGTTCGCGCGCTTGAAGTCCATTTCTTCCAAGATCAGGCGTAAGTCTCCTTTTTCCTTCACGAGAGGTAGCTTTTCGCTTAAAGGGATCGCCCGAAACACTTCTTGATTGAGGGAAGTTCGATAGAGACGAGAGCGAAAATAGTTCTCGACGAAATTGGAAACGCCTTCAACCGCTTGGTTGGCAACAGGAGTCGCGAACGCCACAACCCAGCCAAGTTCTGGGTTCTTTGCTGCCAAACCTAGTAAGCCATTTGAAAGTGATTGGCCCGCAACCTTGGTGACAGTTTTAAGGCGTTTCGGCTCAAGCTTCACGGCATCACCTCCGAGCTAATGTTCTCTCAATCCTACCGTGAAGTCGTGTACCCGTTAAATTGTTTCTGTGGGGAGCACACCTAGGGAAAGCAGCGGGGTTGAGGGCTAGCGTGAAGGCTTGGACCACACTGGTTTAGCCATTTGTCGGGGATCGGACGTGGTCCAGCTGCCTTTCGCTTACGTCTTGGACCGATAGAAACTTTTCACCGGCCTCGCATAGGACGATTTCGCACGAGCAAGGGATGCAGAGAACATGCTCGATCTACGCGAACCTCTTGTCGTCAACGGAGCACCTCCTTCGCTTATGAGGTGCGCTACCTAGCCAACAATACATACGAGTCGTGACGTGCCAACGCGCGAAAACATTGCGCGTCGGCGTTCGTTAAAACAGAACGCGCCGTTCTCAAGTCTCGAAGATGCGTTGCACGAGTGTTGATTTTCGCCCCTTCACGGACCCTGCGAAACCGCCCATCGACGCGTCTACAGTCGAACAATCTTGTGAGTATTTCTGGACTTGCAGCAAACCTCATGTGTCGTCGGTGTCGCACTCAAGAAACAGGCTCACTTGGAGCGCTGCGATATGGACGGTCAGCGACTGCGTCCAAAAGACTGCGCGTTATCGGGCGGGTTGGAAGCGCCGGCTGTACCATGTTCAAACAGGGTCGACCGAAGAAAAACGAAGGGAAGACCGACGCAGTGCTTCCCGCCACTATTCGCGCGCGCCCCCACGACTTCCATACACAATCTGTCGAGAAGAGACATGAACAAGCCCTGTATTATTTCGGTTGCCATCACAGGATCACTGCCGCGCAAAAAAGACAACCCGGCAGTTCCCATTACAGTGATTTAGCAGGTCGAATCGACTCAAGCGGCGTTCGAGGCTGGTGCGACGCTTGTACACCTCCATGTGCGCAACGACGACGAGACGCCCACGTCGAATTCAGATCGATTCGCGCTGGTTCTGGAGGGAATCCGTAAGCACGCGCCAGGCATGATTACACAGGTGTCCACCGGCGGTCGTTCCGGTGCCGGCAATGAGAGAGGAGCCATGCTTTCGTTGCGACCTGATATGGCGTCACTGGCGACGGGTTCCGTCAATTTACCGACTCGGGTCTACGACAATCCGCCGGACTTGATCAATTGGCTTGCCTCGGAGATGAAAGCCTACGGAATCAAGCCAGAAGTGGAGGCGTTCGACCTATCGATGATCTTCCACGCAGCTGCGATGCAGGCGGCAGGCGCCATCGTTGGTCCGTTGCACATCCAGTTCGTGATGGGCATTAAGAACGCAATGCCAGTTGATCGCGAGGTGCTTGAGTTTTACGTGCGAACCCTACAGCGCCTCTCACCCGATGCAACTTGGACTGGCGCCGGCATCGGACGGCACCAAGTGACGATGGCTCGGTGGTCTCTGGAGCTTGGAGGGCACTGTCGAACTGGGCTGGAGGACAACGTGCGAATGGACAAGAACACGCTTGCGCCGTCGAATGCAGCGCTCGTTCGTCAGATCGCTGAGCTCTGTCAAGAGCTTGGTCGTCCAGTTGCGACTGCCGCTCAAGCACGGGAAATTCTAAGCCTAAACTGAGCGACTTCCGAAACAGAAACAGAGTAGGGAGGAAGGGGCGTGAGGCTCGGCGACGCATTTGAGCGTTGCCGCCTTCTTTGCATAGTTGCGCCTAGGGCGCCCTGCTCAACCGTGGGCAATTCTAGCGATTGTTCGCGCACCGAAACCGAATTGGGTGAAAGAGACAAACTGGTGTAGCAGCCTCGACGCAATGCGAAGATGGCGGAGGCTTGGTTGTTGCAGCGCCTGGCAATGAAGGAGCGTTGCAGCTGGGTTTCCCTGTTGCGAGAGAACGGTTGTTTCGGCAGAAGCAATGGGCTGTTCTATGACGTCCCCCAAGGATTGTTATCTTGGTCTGCTTGTCGGTATGTTGACAGTGGTCTCCACAGTGCCAGGCGGCTAATTTCGGGGAAGGAATAGGACGGCTATGGCGTGTCTGGCAGTCGCAGCTAAGTGGCCTGTCCGAGGTCAGCTTGAGGAAATGCAGGTCTTTAGGATCACCTGAGAACAAGGCTCGGAACCGTTGCTATGAGAGGATTGCTATACACCGCGTGTAGCTCGCTTGGACTGGAAGCGGCCCGGCAGGGCACGAGGGAGCTACCTTCCTAACACGAGGTCAAAAAATGAAACGGTTTGTACTGTTGTTCATCGGAGACGGCGAGAAGCCGGCGGGCGATGTAAAACGCATCATGGCGCTCCCCGGACATCAAGGTAATTGATGCAGAGAATGCCAACATGATGGTGGTTGAAGGGCCAGTTGATGTCCAAAGAAAGGTCAATAGAATGGCGAACTGGATAGCGAGTGAACAGACGGTCATTCCTAGCCCACAACCACATCGTTATTTCTGAACTTAATCGACATGATTGAAGAGGCCGCGTGTGCGGCCTTTTTTCATGCATCAAACAACATGCGATAACCCATGATTGATCTCTAGGCGTGTCGCCGATACCATACACCAACGAGTTTTGAGGTTGGTTGGCGCGCACCATATAAATGGCGAACACCATCACGGATAGGGCAACGTAAGCCACGCGAATCAAACGCCCAAGTTCTCGCTGGATTTCAAGCGGCAGATCGTGAGGGCGGCGCTCGGTCCGGAGGCATCTGCCGCGCTCATCGCACTTGCGCACGCCAGCAATGCCAACCTGCTGTTTAAATGGTGGGCTCCGCTATCGGGCAGACGACTGCGGTGTCCTGGCTCGTCATCAATTGAACGTGGTCAACGACCAGCGCGCGGTGAGCATTACCTCGTCAGAGAGCGCCATCGTTCAGGCTGTGGGCGCGGTTGACACCGCTCGACAAGGGTAAGCCTGTGAATCTGCCGCTGCGGACATATCCGCACTTCACCTGCTTCGGTGAGGTTAAAGGACGTTCCCGTGTAAAGCCGTTTTCACATCAAAATCCCAATACTCACACAACCGGTCGATCCATAGCCAGCGAAATGCCGGCTTCGCGGACATGTGGCCGCAATTTAAAGTCTCGCTATACGGTTCATCTTTAACTGCCAGCCCTCAGTACCATGACCCACACGCCCAAGCTCGCTTGCGAACAAGGCCACTATCAATACTGGACCACGAGCGATGTTTACACCTTTGCCGTCTTCAACACCCGGTCGGGATGTGAGGAGCAGGATATTGAATTGCGTGCAACCCCGAATTTTGAGCGCTGGGAACGGTTCGTTACAGCGTTTTTTGAGGCACTGAATCACGCTGGTGAATCCTTGGTTGCAATGCCCAATTTTCGACCCGTTGACCATGCGTTTTTACGACGTCGGCTTGCCGCTGGTTTCTTGAAAGACTACATCGAAGAAAAAGCCAAGCGTCACCAAGCGCTGGATGTGTTGCTAAAAAATGGCCTCACCTTCGATGAGGCGTGGGCAATGATAAATGGTGTACGCTAGCGACCGCTTGCTTTGCTTGGTGCTGTTTGTCAGCGACGGGCTATCCGGACTTTCATGTGGAAACCGCTTCGCACGCAGCTCCATCTCACTGAAGCTGCTCATGCACTGAAATACGAATCGGACACGCTTGAGTCGGCGGGACTACTTGCGGCTTGGCGAATCGTTCAGCATGCTCGCATACCAGCCCAAAAGGAGTAAATCACGCGACGCCCTCCGGATGTCTGTTTGGCCGGAGAACGTCTCCGGCCCCGACTCCGCGCTGCATTGACGTCGGCGTGCTGAAGATGCCCGGACTGCCGGCACTTGAACGTGACTGAGCGCTGCGGTTTTCGTCCACGTTTCCGCAGGCTGAATTCGGCTCGGATGGTTACACGGCGATGACCTTGGTGCAGCGAAACCCGAGACGCGATTAAAGTTTCCTAAGCTTTGCTTCTATGGATGTAAGTTTGCGACTGGCGGCTGTTGAAAAAATTTCGTGGAACACTTAAAAAATCATTAGACCAGCCGTTAACCTCTATAGATCAAACTCTATAGAAGGGATTCATGGCGAAAATCTACTTGGTCGTCGTCAAACCCGATCACGTTGCATCTAGCGTTGTCGACACCGATCATCTTCCGGCAGGTGTAAATTCAGATTTTGTTGAACATCCGTGGCAACAGGGTGCAGATATCATGACCTATCTCCAAGAGGATCTCGGCCGCACGGCGTCCTGCCTGGATGAATTGGCAAGTAACAACTTGAGCTTGAAAGCGAAGGAATTTTTCTCGAGTATCGCAAGCCTTTGGGAAAATCTCCCGCCACCTGCCGATGGAGGAGCCAAAGACGGTATTTTTGCATGTATCGATACCGGAGAAAAGGAGAGTCACTTTCTCCGGACCTCACCAGAGGTGGCTTTAAAAATGTATCGGGATCTTCGCCAAATTCATCGACGAAACAAATAGTTATGTCTATCGTGCACCCACGGTGACTGCGCACGATCAATACATGAGTTTGAAAGTCCGAGAACTTTGGGTCGCTTGCGGCGACGCTTCATAGATTCGTGTCGCCGCAATGTTTGTAACCCTAACCGATCCTGTATTTTTGTAATGTCTTCCCCATGTTCAAGCGAGTTTGTTGCCGCTGTTGCCCATAGCCTGTGAACGCCTAATCTCTGCACTTTAATCTGTACGCTTACGATGAACCTGCGACCGGAATTGGACATCAGCGTTTTTGACCGCCGGCTCAAACAAAATGCACGGAAATCCAACCGCTCCACCATAATCGCTGCCGGCCTCGCATAGCAACGCCAGTTCAGGCAGCGAGTTACTTCGCTTTTGAGCCGGCCACGCAACACGCTGACGTCGCTTGTCGCTGATCACTTGGTCGGACCGGCAGGAACGGAAAGACGACCAGCTATGCGATGCACTTTACTTCTTGGAGTTTTAAAAGCTGTTCCCGTCTCGGCGGACGAGATCAACGGTTTACTCGACGCCGAACTCGAAACAGCTTGCGCCTGTGCACGAGACGAGGCGCAGGAGACCAACCATCCCGAGATCAGTACAAGAGCGGCTGCCACTCCGATCACGCTCTCAATCACAAGCCATCTACGTTGTTTTTTTCGATATGCCGCGAGTTCCGCCACGGACTTTGCGGTTAGTTCGTTTGCCCGCGCAGCATCGACCTTTGCTGACATAAGCTGGAGTTTCAGAGCGTGCACGAAATTGCGCAATTCCTTCAACTCACCGCGGATAGTTTGCGAGGAGGTTGCGAGTTGGTCTGCTCGTTCCTGCTGGGCTGTATTGGCCACTCTCAGTCCCGCCGCTTCCTGCTCCGCCTTATCGAGGAGCTTACGGGCGTGTTCACGCTCTGCCCGGAGGTCTGCATTTGCCGTGAGTAGCTTCTGTTCCAATCCCTGGACCAACACTTCAAGATAGGGTTTGGAGCGCCTGTCGCTGATCACGGTTCCTGCCAGAAAGTTGCCGGCCTTCTGAAGAGTGCTACATACCCAGGCAATATGCTTCTCCTCTCGATCCTTTGTGCTCTCATCTTCATATTGATATTTCGCGAAGTCAGGTAATTTGACTTCAACGACAGGCAACTCCAGCTCCCTTAAGCGCTTTTCCTTCTCTGCCGGCACGAAGTGCTGATGATAGACCTCAACATATACTTCACCGGCCCACCGCATTGCCAGATCTGTCGGTGAAGTGAACCGTAGGTATGCATCAGCGAAGTAAGCGTTGCCATCACGCTCGATTTTCTTCTCTATTTCACCATGTTCAACACTGACTTTGTGACGGCCGAGGTCACCAAGCCTGAGCTCAGTTTCTGTCAGTCTCGCGATCGCTTTTTTGAATAGTAGATGTGACAGTGATTCACCCGGCCCACCTTTGGACTCGTCAGCTTTGTTTCGATATTTAAAAAATGTCGTGCCGCTCTTCAGAACCACGTGGTCCATTGGCAATCTCGCTCCCGACCTGTGCGGGCTCCAATATGTTTTGCCAAGCGGCTTGCCCCCATGCGGAATTCGCGCAATGCGTTCCTGACAAGCGCTCACATGGTCTGATCCAGTGGCATTTACATACGCCCAAGGGTGCTCTACATTAGCCATCTTCTTATTCCGTACGTTCTGGCGCTTCACGCATTTATTTAGTTCACTCGACCTGAGGTCAATCGGATTGCTGACTACGCAATGTGCGCTTTGCAGGCGTTCGCGCTTCAATCCATTTTAAAAAACGGAACGAAGCTCGCGGACGTATTTCGACGCGGTTCGTCGTAGACTGAGTTCGGTTCGATAGGTCAGCGCCACCTACATTACATTAGTATGCTTATCGAATTGAGTGTTTATTATTCCCGTGCAGACAAGAATCTTTCTTCTTAAAAGAAGACTGAGGAGCTCAATATGGCGTTATGCATATCGAATGCCCATGGTTCGTCAGTAGGCGGTTAGCGCTTGAGTAGTCCCGTGGGCAAGCACGGGACCACGCCATCCGCCGGGTTGTAAGGCGTTACGCTCTGCGCTCTGGGCATTTTGAGCAGTCCTGGAGCGCACCAGACGAGGATCGTCCCAAAAACAAGGCACGACGAGAAGTCGTGCCTTATCAAACCAGTAGAAGAGTTCTCTTCGCGAGTCGTCAGTGGATACCGCTTGCGCCTGCAGAAGCTGCCGTTGTCAGAACCGTCCCTCGGCGTACTAGTTTGGCTTGAGCGGAGCCTTTATACTGCTCTGTTACCAAGATGTGGACGAGTACCTGACTAAGAGGAATTCTAGGAATGTCTGTGGTTGCCTGCAACTGGACAATACCGCTTGCAGCTAAATCAATCATTTTGTCCCATCCCTCTTCGAGGGTGTTGGTGCTAGTCCGCCCTCTGAGCAAGTTGGTCTTCGGCGCTTCGCTCGAAATGTGAGCTTTCCCGAAAGCAACCGTCTTGCTGCGACCAAGACCATTCACCACCTCAAAAGCATACGGAACAACCTGACGCTTGAGCCATTTGTCGAGCGCCTGCCACACCTCTGCATCGGTCACATCTGCAAGCCAATAAATCTGGGTGCCGCCAAGTTGAAGACGAAGTGTAAGGATGTCGAGGTCGTCGATCGCCATTTTTCCGAAGCCGAAACAGGTCGACTCGTGTTCCGTGCCAATCGCTTTGAAGGTTTTGGCATTCGTGGGCGACGTGAGAATCGGCAGGTCCGAGGGTAGTCGGCCTTTGAGGCCGTTTGCGATGCCTATGTGACGGGCAAGGCGGAGTTCGCTGAAGGCAAACAGCGTGTCACTTGCGTGCTGCATTTGAGAATGTCCTGTCTAGTTGAGCTGTTGGCTGCATCTGCTACTGCGACGTGATTTACCCGCGTACGTCGCGCTCGGCACCATGGGCATGGTGCGCGAGTACGTCCAGTCACGCTACATATAGCGAGTGCCATCGAACCGACGCTTTATCTAAAATTTTGCCTTCGTTGCGGTTGGTCGAAGATCCACGCGGCGCGCGCTAGGGCGGCGAGCAGCGCAGGATGTAGGCTGATTGTGAAGCTGGTCAGCGGACATCGGATAGGCAAGGTCCCGCTGCGAATCCCTGCGCGTTCATTTTCCTTGCTACTTTCGGTAACCGCTGCGCTTAGCTCAACCGTAACCAGGATTCGTCAATTTCCGACGCAAGTTCATCAGATTTAGGTTACGACGCGTGCAACTAGAAGGGAATGTCAACAAGGTCTATCATCTCAGCGGCGCTCTCGGCGCGGCTTGACTGGCCGCTTTCAAGGAACGTTTGACGCCAAGCGTCAAGCCGTGCCATCACGGCTGTATCGAAGGTTCCGGTAGTGCGCACAAACTCTTCGCCGAATTGTTCTTTCGCGCGAGCTTTCAAACCGCTGTGGGTCTCAGCGGATGTGATGGTGCGGACATAAGGATCGACCCATATTTCGGCCTCGTTCGGGGTCAGAAAGGAAACGATTCCCTTTAGGACGCGCAGTGTTCCAAAAGTATGGACGCGGGTAGGTCGCCCAAGGAGGAACTCCGTGACAAGCGGTTGGTGTTGTTTTGCCACATATTCGATATCTGACGCGACGAAAAACGCCTCGCAGTAGCGGGCGACGAAATCGCCATCCTCCTCACGGAGGATTCTGACAAACTCCGCCGCGACTCTGGTTTGGACTTCGTGTGATACCTGCTCCAGCGCGACTCGGAACGCGCCACGGAGCCGCTCCGGCTCGTCATCGAAGAAATCTGATTCGTAGTTTCCCGTCATGTATGCGTCCGGAATCAGACTCAGAACCAGCCGCTCCCGCTGACTTTCGTTTGCCTCGAGAATGAGGTGTTTAACAATGGTCGTTGAGTTCGCATCACGTCGCACCTTCGACACAATTTGTTCAGCGGTCAGCCCGACCGATTTCCTCCTGCTTCGAGCCAATTCCTCGACAATCATCTCGATGAGTGTTTTCGCGATTGTGGCACTGCTCTGGTCCGGCGCTGGCTCCTCTAGGCGTACCACGCGGCCTGGATGAATTAGATTCCTGTACGATCGGATCACACTACACAGGTCTGCGGTCCGATCCGACAAAACTTTCTCTTGGCGACAAATCGTGATGGCTTCGGCAAGGTCCATTCGAAGGGGGTCTTTTGGAGACCGCGACGGATGGCTGCTTGAAAGCAAATAATCGATCAACAAAGACTCTACAACACTGCCTGCGAGTACTTGGACGCTCTTCCACGCTCCTACCTCTAGACATCGCTCCATTTCGGAAAAATCGCGCTCAAGAGAAAGTCTAAATTCTTTAAGTGATATGAAATCGAAGCTTGCCAAAGGAGTTCCCCGGTTTTGCGGATCGGTTGCGAATCTGGTGTCAGTGCGAAGCATATTGTAGTCAGACGCGGCAGGTCTTCTGTTCTTGGCCTCCGAGGCGCGGCTAGCGTAATTCTAAATCATGCATCGAAAGCGACAGTAGGGTGCGTCCTATACAGATTCAACGCGAAACTGTTGATTTGTTTGCAAATTCTGTATCGCGCGCAAGGAGGTACTTATGACGCTTCAAGAGGTCTACCGCCGCAAGACGGGCGCAGCAAGCGAAGCAACGGAAGCGGTTGGCGCCGTTGAAAGCCTTGAGCTCGAGTTAGCCCTAAGCGCCATTGCAAACTTCGCGCATGCGGATGCGACCGTGGTAGCACATTGCCTTGCCCTAATTTGCGATTGTGAGATTGATTCCTTGCGAGCGGCATTGGCCGACCAGCCGATTCTCAGCTGTTGGCGAAATCAAAAACCTTGGCGTCTAGGTCTTGAGATTTGGGAGCAAGAGACTAGTCTCACAAAGAGGGATTGCCATGACTAGCCCATCCAGCGTTGACAATATCAAGATGCTGAAAGAACAATGCGTAATCATAGTCGGCGCAACAATCAGGGAAAGGCTGCTGGCTGAGACTGCGGCGACTGAGGATGAACGCAGTTTGCGCAAGCACGCTGCGAATCAAATGCGCCTAGCCGCCGATAGCCTTGCTCACGGCATTGCATTTTTGAGGTCTGTACACTGATGTTGGTGGGCATGCTCCAAATGAACACGCGAAATCGTCTTTATCAGATCTTCGGGCATCTGCGCGCTAGGGAGTCTGCATCAAGATGGCGACGAAATAGCGCCCGCATTTCTTAGGCCTGCTGGGATCAAGTCCGTCATGCGAGCGCCACTTGGCGAATAAAACGGAGTGCCTGCATCAGGAAACGAAACATCCCTCAACGACAGATTTTCCGATTGGACAATCCGTATATCGTAGATGCCGCAGCCGAACTCATCAACGGGCTCTACGCTCAGCACTTATCAAGCACCGCGTGCGAGTCGCAGGCTGAAGGTTCTCCAGACCTAAACGCCGGGTTGTTGCGTGCAAGCGTCCGTCTCGACGGAGCATCCGCAATATTCGACGTGCTCACGCGAGGAGACCTCTCTATCTAACAGAGGGCAATACCTAAACGTCGGTGCCATCACGAAACGGGGTAATGTCGGGTTCAACGACTTTTAGGGCTGAGTGCATCACTGCAACCTCTGTAGTAAAGATTTCTTTTGCAAACACGAACTACGGGTTCAGTTTTGTTTGCACCGTGTTTGCTAAGTCTTTGATTCCAAAGAGTACGAAAGCGATGGTTCAACCGGCGGCAACAGTCAGGTGTCGCGCAAGCGAAGCCGGGCGTGTGATTGCCGAGGGCACAGAGGTCAGCGTAGACGTAGTGTGGAAAGAAAAAACAACGTAGATTCAACGGGTTAGGGATCTGAAGTCAGGTTTGTTTGCAAATGCGGGTCTGAGGGAATTGGTGGCAGGACAGTTTTAATAGCATCAAAACGCAAGAACAGGTCTGTTTGCTCCGAAACAGTTTTTCTTTGCAAACAACCAGGCCGATCCGCGCCCCTTGCGTTCTGCTTCACGAGGCATCAGTTTTGTTTATCGGCATGCGGCACGAGGCGTGCGTTCGCGCGTTGCCCGATGCCGCGCCGCATAAGCGTTACGGGCGCGCGCCATGCCATCCATAAAGGCAGAGTGCTGGTTTACGCGTAGTGCCCGCGCCGAGTCCTTTCTCGCTACCCTTCGACTTCAGTTTCCCAGAGCACATTCGCTCGGCCAAGCATTCTGAAGGAGTAGCGCACATGGCACGGATCATCGGAGGCATCGCCGCCTCGCACACGCCGACGATCGGTTTCGCGTTCGACAAGAACAAACGCGACGATCCCGTCTGGGCGCCGATCTTCGAGAACTTCGCGCCGCTCGCGAACTGGCTCGCGGAAAAGCAGCCCGATGTCATCGTCACGATCTACAACGATCACGTCACGTCGTTCTTTTTCGACCACTATTCCGCGTTCTCGCTGGGCGTCGGCCCGGAATGGCGCGTCGCGGACGAAGGCGGCGGCGCGCGCGATCTGCCGCCGATCAAGGGACATCCCGCGCTCGCCGCGCACATCGGCACGTCGCTGATGACCGATGAGTTCGACATGTCGTTCTTTCAGAACAAGGCGCTCGATCACGGCTGCTTCTCGCCGCTCTCGATGCTCTGTCCGCACAAGCCCGAATGGCCGGTCAAGCTCGTGCCGCTGCAAATGGGCGTGCTGCAACTGCCGGTGCCGAGCGCGCGCCGCTTCTACAAGCTCGGTCAGGCGCTGCGCCGCGCCATCGAAAGTTATCCGGAAGACCTCAAGGTGGCGATTCTCGCGACGGGCGGTCTGTCGCATCAGGTGCACGGCGAGCGCGCGGGCTTCAACAACACGGAATGGGATGCGCGTTTCCTCGATCTCTTCGAGCGCGATCCCGAACAGCTCGCGGACATGACTATCGTCGAATATGCGGCGCTCGGCGGCTACGAGGGCGCGGAAGTGATCATGTGGCTCACGATGCGCGGCGCGTTGTCGAACAATGTCGTGTGCAAGCATCGCAGCTATTACCTGCCGTCGATGGCCGGCATCGCGACCGCGATCTACGAAGGCGAGGACAGCGAGACGAGCCCGGCGATCGTCGAGCGTCATCGCCAGAAGATGGCCGTGCAGCTCGCCGATGTCGAGAAGCTCGAAGGCACGTATCCGTTCTCGATAGAAACGGCCGTGCGGGCGTATCGCATCAACGACTATCTGCATCGCATGGTCGAGCCCGCGCATCGCGAGGCATTCAAGCAGGACGAGGAAGCCAGCTTCGAAGCGGCAGGCCTCTCCGATGAAGAGCGCGATCTCATTCGCCGGCGCGACTGGCGCGGCCTGCTTCACTACGGCGTGATCTTCTTCATGCTCGAAAAACTCGGCGCGGTGACGGGCGTATCGAATCTGCATATCTATGCGGCGATGCGTGGCGAAACGCTCGAAGAATTCCAGAAGACCCGCAATGCCCCCGGCGCGCTGTATTCCGTCGCGGGCAAGGGCGCGGGCAAGCTCGACTGGGACAAGGCCGGGCAGGCGAATAAGTAAGAGACAAAGGAGAGGGGAGACAAACATGACATTCGGCAAAACCATCGACATCAAAGGCTTCATCGACGAGCGGCCCATTTCCGCCTACCAATGGTTGCTGGTGGCGCTGTGCTTTCTGATCGTCGCGGCCGACGGCATGGACGTGGCCATCATGGGCTTCATCGCGCCTTCGATCATCGCGGACTGGCATATCTCGCGGCCCGCGTTCGGTCTCGTGATGAGCGCGGCGCCGATCGGTCTCGTGATCGGCGCGCTGACGGCAGGACCGGCGTCGGACCGCATCGGACGCAAGTGGGTGCTCATCACGTCGGTGTTCCTCTTCGGCGTGTTCACGATCGCCACCGCGTTCACGAATTCGCCCGCGAGCATGGCGCTGCTGCGTTTGCTGACGGGCATCGGTCTCGGCGCCGCGATGCCCAACACGACGACCCTGCTCTCCGAGTACGCGCCGCAACGCAAGCGCGCGCTGCTCATCACGATCATGTTCACGGGCTTCAATCTGGGCTCGGCGCTGATCGGCTTCGTCGCGGGCTGGCTGATTCCGGTGCACGGCTGGCGCTCGGTGCTGATCTTCGGCGGCGCGCTGCCGCTCGTGCTGATTCCGCTGCAAATCTGGCTGCTACCCGAATCCGCACGTCTGCTCGCGGTGCGCGGCGCGACCTCGGCGCGCATCGGCCGCGTGCTCGGCCGCGTGTGCGGCGCGCGTTTCGAAGGCAACGAGACGTTCGTGTCGAACGAGCCGCCGCTGCCCACGAAAAAGCCGATCGGCGTACTCTTTTCGCATGGCTACGGCCTGATGACGGCGGCACTGTGGGTCACGTATTTCATGGGCCTGCTCGTGATCTATCTGCTGACCGGCTGGCTCCCGACGCTGATGAAAGACGCAGGCCTCACCGTCTCGGCGGCCGCCAACGTCACCGCGATGTTCCAGATCGGCGGCACGATCGGCGCGGTCATCGTCGGATGGATCATGGACAAGGCCAGGCCCGCGCCGGTCATCAGCGCGGCTTATCTCGGCGGCGCGGTGTGCGTGCTCGGGCTCGCGTGGATCGGCGCGCTGTCGTCGTCGCTCGCGATGCTCGTGTTTGCCGCGGGCTTTTGCATGAGCGGCGCGCAAACGGGTCTGAACGCATTCGCGCCGGGACGCTATCCGACCGTTGCGCGCGCCACCGGCGTGAGCTGGATGCTCGGCATGGGCCGCTTCGGCAGCATCTTCGGTTCCGCGTTCGGCGGCGCGCTGCTCGGCCTCGGCTGGGAGTTCGGCGCGATCCTCGCGATGCTCGCCGTGCCCGCGACGCTCGCCGCCGTCGCCATTCTCGTCGCGCAGCGCACGCATGTAGACGAAGCGCACGCGCAGACGACCGCAGCACATTAGCACCTGGAGTCACGAATGATCATCGACATACACGGCCACTACACGACCGCGCCCACGGCGCTCGAGGCGTGGCGCAACCAGCAGATCGCCGCTATCAAGAGTCCCGCCGAGACGCCGCGCGCATCCGATCTGCATATCAGCGACGACGAACTGCGCGAATCGATCGAAGCGAATCAACTGCGTCTGATGCGCGAGCGCGGGCTCGATCTCACGCTGTTCAGTCCGCGCGCGAGCTTCATGGCGCATCACATCGGCGACTTCGAGGTGTCGAGCACGTGGGCCGCGATCTGCAACGAGCTGTGCTATCGCGTGAGCGCGCTGTTCCCGGACAACTTCATTCCGGCGGCGATGTTGCCGCAAAGCCCGGGCGTCGATGTGTCGACGTGCATTCCGGAACTCGTCAAGTGCGTCGAGCAATACGGCAATGTCGCGATCAACCTGAACCCCGATCCTTCGGGCGGACACTGGACGAGCCCGCCGCTCTCGGACCGCTACTGGTATCCGATCTACGAGAAGATGGTCGAGTACGACATTCCCGCGATGATCCACGTGAGCACGAGCTGCAACGCGTGTTTTCATACGACGGGCGCGCACTATCTCAACGCCGACACGACCGCGTTCATGCAGTGCCTGACGTCCGATCTGTTCCGCGACTTCCCGACACTCAGGTTCGTGATTCCGCACGGCGGCGGCGCGGTGCCGTATCACTGGGGCCGTTTCCGCGGACTCGCTCAGGAACTGAAAAAGCCTTTGCTGAAGGATCATTTGCTGAACAACGTGTTCTTCGATACCTGTGTGTATCACCAGCCGGGCATCGATCTGCTGACGCGCGTCATTCCCGTCGACAACATTCTGTTCGCGAGCGAGATGATCGGCGCGGTGCGCGGCATCGATCCCGAGACCGGACATTATTTCGACGACACGAAGCGTTATGTCGAAGCCGCGCAAATCGAACCCGAGGCGCGCTACAAGATTTACGAAGGCAACGCGCGCCGCGTGTATCCGCGACTGGATGCGGCGCTCAAAGCGAAGGGACGCTGATCATGTACGAACTGGGAGTGGTTTATCGCAACATCGAACGTGCCGATGCCGGCGTCGCCGAAAAGCTCGGCACGCTCGGCTCGGCAACCGTGCACGAAGCGATGGGGCGCGTCGGCCTCATGAAGACGTACATGCGGCCCATCTATACCGGCGCGCAGGCGAGCGGCACGGCGGTCACGGTGCTGCTGCAACCGGGCGACAACTGGATGCTGCATGTGGCGGCGGAACAGATCCGGCCGGGCGACATCGTCGTGGCCGCGTGCACGACCGACAACACCGACGGCTTCTTCGGCGATCTGCTCGCGACGAGCTTCAAGGCGCGCGGTGCGAAGGCGCTGATCATCGACGGCGGCGTGCGCGACGTGCGCGTGCTGACCGAGATGAACTTTCCAGTTTGGAGCAAGGCCGTTTCCGCCAAGGGCACGGTGAAGGCGACACTCGGTTCCGTGAATATTCCCGTGATCTGCGCGGGCGCGCTGGTGACGCCGGGCGACGTGATCGTCGCGGATGACGACGGCGTCGTCGTGGTGCCGTCGGCCATGGCGGCGCAAGTGCTCGACAAGGCCATCGCGCGCGAGGCGCTGGAAGAAGAGAAGCGCGCGAAGCTCGCGAGCGGCGTGCTCGGCCTCGACATGTACAAGATGCGCGAGCCGCTGGAGCGTGCGGGCCTGCGCTATATCGACTGATGAGCGACGTCATCGTTACCGGCATTTCGTCGATGGCGACGCGTCAGGTGCTCGCCGATCTCGCCTCGGCCTTCGAAGCGGCTTCGGGGCAGCGCGTGACGATCGAAGCGGTGGGCGGCGTGGCGGCCGCGCAGCGCGTGGACGAAGGCGAGGCGTTCGATATCGTCGTGCTGTCATCCGGCGCGATCGACCGGCTGGTTGCGTCGGGACGCGTCGATGCCGCGAGCCGTGTGAGCATCGCGCGTTCGGGCGTGGCGATGGCGGTCGCGGCGGGCGCCGCGCATCCGCGTATCGACGATGAGGCGGCCGTGCGCGAAGCGGTGCGCGCGGCGCGCAGCATCGGCTATTCGACGGGACCGAGCGGCGTCCATCTCGCGAAGCTGTTCGAACGATGGGGCATTGCGCAGGAAATCGCGCCGCGCATCGTGCAGGCGCCGCCGGGCGTCGCCGTGGGCACACTCATCGCGCGCGGTGAAGTCGAACTCGGTTTTCAGCAGTTGAGCGAGATGATCGGCGTCGCGGGCATTGACGTGCTCGGCATGTTGCCGCGCGCGATCCAGACACTTACGATCTTCGAAGGCGCGATCTGCGCGAATGCGCGCGCGCCGGAAGCGGCACGCGCGTTTCTCGAATACGCCATATCGCACGATGCCGATACGACGAAAGTGCTGCACGGCATGGAGCCCGTCCGATGACCACGCAGTTGAGCGAGCGATGCAGAACGGCGCTCTTTCGTGTGCGCATGGCGACGCCGGCCGTCGTCGTCTTTCTTCTGGCCGACAGCCGCGATAACGCTTCGCGCAAGGTGCGCACGGCGCTGTCGATGCTGCACGACGTGCCGCTTCACGAATCGCGCGTGGAGGACGTGCGCTCGTTCGCCGCGCTCGCGCGCGCGGGCGTGAGCGAGGATCGCGACTTGCGTGTGTTCGAAGACGAAGTGCAGGACGGCAAAGTCAGCGCGTGGATCACCGCGCCGCTCTTTCTCACCAACGATACGTCGCTGCTCGGCAAGTGGGCCGAACTCTACGCCGATCTCGCCGCGCAGGCGGCGCAGACGGCGATCCGGCGCGCGCAATAAACCACGAAAGCGTCGCGCGCCGTGCCGTGCGCCACGGTCACTCGGCGACTGCGTAGCGCTCCAGCCAGTGTGCATAGGGCGCGGGCAACGCCCACGACGGCCGCTCGACCTTCAACTGCTTCGCTGCGTGATACGGCCAGTGCGGATTCGACAGATGCGCACGGCCCACCATCACGAGATCGAGTTGCCCCGATTCGACAGCGTTTTCCGCGTTCGGCGGCGAATCGAATCCCCATGCCGATGCGACCGGAATCTCCGCTTCGCGGCGCACGCGCTGCGCGATCGGGCCGAGGAATGCCGGACCCCACGGAATGCGCGCGGCGGGCGTCGAGAAGCCGACGCTCACGCTCATCAGATCGAGACCCTTGCGGCGCAGTGTCTTCGTCAGTTCGATCGATTCCTTGAGCGTGACTTCGTCGCGCCCGTCGTATTCGATCACGCCGAAACGCGCCGTCAGCGGCAGGTTCGCAGGCCATGCATCGCGCACCGCGTCGAATGTTTCGACGATGAAGCGGCTGCGGCCCGCGAGGTCGCCGCCGTATTGATCGTCACGCTGGTTCGCATCGACGGAAAAGAAGCTCTGCGCGAGATAGCCATGCGCGAAATGCAGTTCGAGCCATTCGAAACCGGCCTCGCGCGCGCGCCGCGTCGCCGCTGCGAAGTCCTCTTTCACGCGTTCGATCTCCGCGAGCGTCATCGCCTTGGGCACCTTCGGCAAACCCGCGCCGAACGCGACGGCAGAAGGCCCGAGCGTGTCCCAGCCGCGTGAATCGTCGGACGCGATGTGATCGTCGCCTTCCCACGGACGGTTTGCGCTCGCCTTGCGGCCCGCGTGCGCAATCTGGATGCCGGGCACCGCGCCCGCCGCCTTGATCGCCGCCGCGACGCGCGCCATGCCTTCGATCTGCGCGTCGTCCCAGAGCCCGGTGCAGCCCGGCGTGATGCGTCCTTCGGGCGACACCGCCGTCGCCTCGACGATCACGAGGCCCGCGCCGCCGCGCGCGAGGCTCGCGTAATGGCTGATGTGCCAGTCGTTGATGAAGCCGTCGATGGCGCTGTACTGGCACATCGGCGGAATCGCGATGCGGTTGCGCAGGGTGACGTCCTTCAGTTTGAACGGAGTGAAAAGTGCTGACATGGAAGGTTCTCTGGAGCGGTTGGCCGAAGCCGGTTGAATCAGGAGGTCAAGATTACCTTGCGAGCGCTATAATGAAAACCATCTACAGGTTATCGATTCAATAAGAATTCGTGATGCTCAATCCTCAATGGCTGCGCACCTTTCTCGCGCTCGTCGAACTCGGCAACTTCACGCGCGCCGCCGAACGTCTGGATCTGACGCAGGCCGCCGTGAGCCAGCATCTCCGGCATCTCGAAGACGAACTCGGCCTGCTCGTGATCCGGCGTCCGCGCGGTATCGAACTGACGCCGGCGGGTCACGCGCTAATCGACTATTGCGAGGAAATGGAGCGGGCCGACAAGCGTCTCGCGTCGCGTCTGTCCGACAGCGAAGACGAACCCGGCGAGATCGGTCTCATCACGCCGGGCAGCATCGGGCTCGTGCTGTTTCCGTTGTTGCTGGATTTGCAGCAGCAACGCCCCGAATGGAAGATGCGTCATCGCTTCGCGCCGGATTCCGAAGTGCTCGAATCGGTGCTGCAAAGCCGCTACGATCTCGGCATCGTCGCGCTCAGGCCCGACGATCCGCGCCTGGCGGCGAGCAAGTTCATCGAGGAGCCGCTCGAACTCGTCGTGCCGGCGAACGCCGACGTGCATGAGTGGAGCGATCTCGAAAGGCTCGGCTTCATCGATTATCCCGAAGCGCACGTCACGGCGAGCCGCTTGCTGAGCCGGCGATTTCCGGGCAATCCGGGCGTCGCGAGTCTGCGGCGCCAAGGCTTCAGCAATCAGATCAGCCTCATTCCGGAGTTCGTCGCGCGCGGACTCGGCTTCACCGTGATACCGCGTTATGCGCGCATCGCGTTCGGCAAGCCGGAGGCGGTCGGTGTCGTCGAATGCGGCGCGCCTGTGGTCGATACGTTATGGCTCATTCATCGCGCGGAATGGCCGCTGCCCGCGCGCTGTGCGCGCACGGTCGAGTATTTGCGCGAGCGTGTGGGCGTGCCCGCGATGAAGGCGGACGCGAAGAGAAAGCGTGCGGTCGAGAAGGCGCGTTGCTGAACAACGCGCTCAACGCCCGCAAAACAAACGCGGCCCACGTCCCGAAGGACCGCGAGCCGCGCCGGTTCAAAACATCGACGTGCTTCAGGCCGTCGCGCGCATGCCTTCGTCGTGCAGCCGGAACGTCTCCACTGCCGTGCGCAACGCGCCCGCCTGATCTTCCAGCGATTGCGCCGCCGCCGCCGCTTCCTCCACGAGCGCCGCGTTTTGCTGCGTCACTTCGTCCATCTGCGTGACGGCGCGCGCAACCTGCTCGATACCGCTGCTCTGTTCCTCGGAAGCCGCCGCGATCTCGCCCATGATGTCAGTCACGCGCTGCACCGCCGTGCTGATTTCGGTCATCGTGCGGCCCGCTTCATCGACGAGCGCGGTGCCCGACTGCACGCGCTCCACCGAGTTGTCGATCAGTTCCTTGATTTCCTTCGCCGCCGCCGACGAACGTTGCGCGAGCGAGCGCACTTCGCCCGCGACGACCGCGAAGCCGCGGCCTTCCTCGCCTGCACGCGCCGCTTCGACCGCCGCGTTCAGCGCGAGAATGTTCGTCTGGAACGCGATGCCCTCGATGATCGTGATGATGTCCGCGATCTTCGCCGAGCTTTGATTGATGTCGCCCATCGTGGAGACGACCTGCGACACGACATGGCTGCCCTTGCCCGCGATCTCCGATGCATTCGCGGCGAGCACGCTCGCCTGACGCGCGTTGTCGGCGTTCTGCTTGACCGTGCCGGTGAGCTCGTCCATGCTCGACGCCGTTTCCTGCAGCGCCGACGCCTGCTGTTCGGTGCGCGAGGAGAGATCCACGTTGCCCGCGGCGATCTGCTTGGTCGCGGATGCAATCGATTCGCTGCCGCCGCGTACCGTGCGCACCGTGTCGATGAGACTCGCCTGCATCGTCGAGAGGCCGCGCAGCAACTGGCCCATTTCGTCGTTCGAAGCGATGCTCACGTTGCGGCGCAGATCGCCGGCCGCGATGGCTTCGAACTGTGCGAGCGCAGCGTCGAGCGGACGCGTGATGCGACGGCGCAGCGAGAACCACGTGTAGAACGCCGCCGCCACGCCGGCCAGCATCGCGGCGATCGAGCCCGCGCGGAACATCGCGAAGCTCTCCTGTCCTTCGTCATAACCGGCCTTCGCCTGTTCGAACTGCAGCTTGCGCAGCTCGATGCCGCTCTTTGCGAAGTCGTTGAACGCGGCCTGCATGGCGCTTGCATCGGCGAGAATTTTTTCCTGATCCTTCGCGCGGATGTCGGCATAGCCCGTGTCGATCAGCTTTTGCAGCGCGAGGCGTTGTTCGTTGAACTTGTCGGCGAGCGGCTTTTCGCCCGGCGCCTGGGGCAGGCCGGCGTATTTGGTCCAGGCATCGTCGGAGGTCTTGCGCATCAGCGCGCCGCGTCCGATCGCGTCCTCGGCTGCGGGCGTGCCCGCGTTGAGCGCGGCGCGGTCGAAGCTCAGGCGTTCGCGCGCCATGAACATTTCGGCATTGCCGACCGATACGGCGCTCGGCATTTCATTCGTGAAGAGGTCATACGTGACTGCGTTGGACCGGCTCATGCCGATCAGTCCGACCATGCCGATCGCGATCAGAAGCGCGCTCAGAAGGGTCATGGCCAAGGCCAGACGGCCTTTGATTGTCGAAAACATAGCTCTCTCAAGGTGGCTGCATCGCGGGTGCGCGAGCGCGGATGCGGGCGACGATGCTCGCCTGCTGCGCGGCCGATGATGTCCATCAGGCCGCCTGTATAACGACAGCACGGCGGTCGCCTTTAGGAACCTTTTTGAGAGCAATCCAATTGTAAGAAAACGTTTGCCGAAGGGGCAGGCCGTTTTTAGGGAAAGCGCGGCGCGCGCGGGCGCTGCCGTACACAGACGGCGAGCAGCGCCCGCGCTATCAGCGCAAGGTGATAGTAGAGACGCACGTTGAGTCCGTATGCGTATGCATCGGGGTGATCGAACGCGACGCGCAGCGCGGCGAGCGGCGCATCGTGCTTCGCATGCAGCGACACGACGATCGGCGCGAGCCTGCGCAACGCGATGTCGCGGGCCGCTTCGAGCGATGCGTCGAGCGGCAGGCCCAGCACGAACGAATAGGCGGTAAACGCGGCGGCGAACGGCGACACGCGCGTGCTCTGCGATATCGATGCTGGCGTCTTGCGGTAATACGACACGTACTCGTGAAGGTAATAGACGTGCGACGCCGCGAGACACAACTCCACGCCGAAGACGAAATCGCAGCATGCGCCGGCGTCGTCGCGATAGCCGACGCAGCGCACCAGCGTGGCGAGCGCCATCCATCCGTTGTTGGGGAACATCTGCACGAGTCCGGTTCGCCCCGGCGATGTCTGCATGCCCTGCGCGCGCCGCGTGCGATGAAACGCCGCGTTGAGCGCCGCGCTTCGTTGCGGATCGACGCGGCCGGAAGCATCCACTTCATGTTGATCGCCGAACGCGACTTCGAGCTGCGGATACGTGCGCCACAGCGCGGCGAGACGCGCCACGCCTTCCGGCGCGAGGTAATCGTCGTCGTGAATCAGCATGACGAGCGTACCCGCCGCGCGTTCGAACAGACTCGCGACATTGCGCGCCTGACCGAGCGGCGGATCGTGGCGCACGTAGCGAATGCGCGCGTCGTTCGCATAGCGCGCGGCGATCAGTTGCTCGGTGAGGTCGTCGCGCGAATCGTCGCCGACGAGTATCTCGATGTGCGGATAAGTCTGCGCGAGGCACGAATCGAGGCATTCGACGATCAGTTCGGGCCGGTTGCACGTCGGCAGGCAAATGGAGACCGTCAGTGCGCTCGTCATGTCTTCCTCTTCCTTGTCCGGTGTCGTGGCGTCTTTGTTCAACGAACGCTTCACATTACGAAATGCCTCGCGATTTCAGCAAGGTAGAAGAAAGACGAAGAAAAATAATCGGAAAAAATTAAGTAAAAAATACGGCGTTTCGAAAAACACGCGCCGTTATCGGGCAAAAGTTCGATGGCGTCTGCCGCGCGGCCATGCTGCGGGCCGTAAGTACAGTGTTAGATTAGTCGCGGACATCCAGCGCAAGGGGGACGAGCGTGGCGGGATTCGCATGGATTCGCTGATCACGGCGGCGGCGCGCGCGCTCGCGGCGGGTGATCCGCTCGGCGCGCTGAACCGCATCGCGCTGCGGGACGATGCCGGCGCGCTCGCGTTGCGCGGCATCGCGATGGCGCAGCTCGGCGATTTCGTGCGCGCGCGTGTGCTCGTCAGGAGCGCGGCGCGGGCGTTCGGCGCGAAAGAGGCGCTCGCGCGTTCGCGCTGCATCGTGGCGGAGGCGGAAATCGCGCTGGCGTCGCGCGATCTCGCTTGGCCGGCGCGTTCGCTCGACCATGCGCGCGCGATTCTCGAAGCGCACGGCGACCGCGTGAACGCCGCGCATGCGCGCTATCTCGAAGTGCGTCGCGCGCTGCTGATCGGCAAGCTCGACGACGCAGCACGCATGCTCTTGACGTTGCATCCCGAAGCGCTTCCGGCGTCGTCGCGCACGGCGCACGAATTGATGGCGGCGGGCATCGCCATGCGGCGCCTGCAGACGCAAACCGCGCGCGAGGCGCTCACGCGCGCGCGGGCCGCGTCGCGGCAAGCGGCCATTCCGGCGCTCGCGGCCGAAGTCGAGAGCGCATGGCGCATGCTGGAAACGCCCGCCGCGCGCGTCGTGACGCAAGGCGATGCGCGGCTTCTGCGGCTCGACGAAGTGGAGGCGCTATTCGCGTCGGATGTGTTCATCGTCGATGCGTGCCGGCTGTGCGTGCGCGACGCGGGCGCGGCGATATCGCTCGCCACGCGCCCGGTGCTCTTCACGCTCGCGCGCATGCTGGCGCAGGCGTGGCCCGGCGACGTGCCGCGCGACGCGCTCATCGCGAGGGCGTTCCGCATGCGCGAAGCGGACGAGACGCACCGCGCGCGCCTGCGCGTCGAGATGGGCCGGCTGCGCACGCTGTTGCGCCCGCACGCGAACATCGACGCAACGCCGCGCGGCTTCGTCCTGAAGCCGCTGCACGCGCGCGAGGTCGCGGTGCTGGCGCTGCCGGTGGAGGACGAATACGCGCCGCTGCTCGCGTTTCTCGCCGACGGCGAATCGTGGTCGAGTTCCGCGCTCGCGCTGGCGCTCGGCGCGAGCCAGCGTACGGTACAGCGTTCGCTCGATGCGCTCGCCGCGAGCGGCAAGGCGCAATCGTTCGGACGGGGCCGCGCGCGCCGCTGGACGACCCCGCCGATGCCCGGATTCACGACGACCTTGTTACTCCCGCTCGAACTGGCGAGTGATTAGCATGAAGTCGTGATCAACGAAGCAGGCAAACCGAGGACATCGACATGAAACGCGCGAAAGCGGAAATCATCCGGGAATATGGGCCTTTTGCGGACATCGAAGGCGTGCACGGCGTCACCTTCGACGGCAAGCAGGTGTGGTTCGCCGCCGGCAACACGCTCAACGCCTTCGATCCGGAAAGCGGCGAGAAGACGCGCTCGCTCGATGTCGCGGCGCACGCGGGCACGGCCTTCGACGGCGAGCATCTGTTCCAGATCGCCGAGGACCGCATCCAGAAGATCGATCCGAAAACCGGCCGCGTGCTCGCGACGATTCCCGCGCCGGGCGGCGGCGGCGATTCGGGTCTCGCATGGGCGGAAGGCACGCTGTGGGTCGGGGAATATCAGGCGCGCAAGATTCATCAGGTCGATCCGCAGAACGGCGCCGTCCTGCGCACGATCGAATCGAACCGCTTCGTCACGGGCGTGACGTGGGTCGACGGCGAACTGTGGCATGCCACCTGGGAAGGCGACGAGAGCGAACTGCGGCGCATCGATCCGCAATCGGGTGAAGTCGTCGAGCGTCTGGACATGCCGGAAGGCACGGGCGTGTCGGGGCTCGAAGCGGATGGCCACGACCGCTTTTACTGCGGCGGCGGACGGACCGGCAAGGTGCGCGCCGTGCGCCGGCCGAAGCGCGGCTAACGCGTTCGCTCCCGGTTTTCCTTTCTAAAGACTTCCGCTGCTTCGCCGATAAACAACGATCGAGTTATCAGCGAAACAAGGTTAGCGCGGTGAGGAAAGGAGCGAACGATTTTCTCGGGATCATCGGCGAGAATGTCGCCAGGAACCTGCCATACGTCGAGTACGCCCGCCGTTTCGACGGGCTCGGCCTCGCGCCGATCGCCGTGCTGTGCGTCGCGTGCGGGACGTTCTTCGTGCCGTTGCCGTGGAATGTGGTGCTCGCCGCCGTCGTGCTCGCGGTCACGTTCGGCGTGCACCGCATGCAGGACGCGCACCGCAAGATCTTCGTCGCGCGTCAGGTCGCGCACGGTCTGCTCGCCATCGCCGAGGACTGCCTCAAGCTGCTGAGCCTCGACGGCCGCATCATGTGCATCTCCGAAGTCGGCAGACGGCTCATCGAAGCCGAATGCGCCGACGATCTCGTCGGCATCGACTGGCTCGCGCTATGGGACGGCCCCGACGCGCGGCAGGCCTTCGAGCGCGCGAAGGCGGGGCAGTCGACCTCGTTTTCCGGCGCCTGCCGCACGATGACCGGCAACCTCAAATGGTGGACGTCGACCTTCGCGCCGGTCTACGGCGAGCACGGCAAGATCACGGCGGTGCTGTGCAAGTCGCGCGACATCACGGCGGAGCGCAATCTCATCGACGAATTGCGCGGCAACGCGCGCGTGCAGAAAGACATGGAAGATCACGTCGATGCCGTGTTCTGGACCGCCTCGCACGACTTCCAGGAACTGCTGCACGTGAGTTCCGCTTTCGAGCGCATGTGGGAAATGCCGATGTCCGCGCTCGAAGCCGACGAAACCGCGTGGTCGCAACGCGTGCATCCCGACGATCTGCCCGCCCTGCGCGGCGAAATGCGCACCGCCGTGAAGACGGGCGCCGCAACGCAAAGCTATTTCCGCCTGTGCCTGCCGCACGAGCGCACGCGCTGGGTGCGCGCCGACATCTATCCGGTGACCGAGGACGGCGCGGTGTCGCGCGTCGTGAGCGTGTGCGTCGATGCCACCGACGAGCGCCAGCGTCTGCAGGAACTGCATCGGCTCGCCAACACGGACAGCCTGACGGGCCTCGCCAATCGCAACGCCATGATGGATGCGCTCGTCGGGCATTGCGAAGCCGGCGCGCCGTTCGCGTATCTGTTCGTCGATATCGACCGCTTCAAGTCGATCAACGACACGGCCGGCCACATCGCGGGCGACGCTGTACTGCGCACGATCGCGCGGCGCATTCAGGACGCGCTGCCCGAAGGCGCCGTGGCGGCGCGTCCCGGCGGCGACGAGTTCACCGTGATCCTGCCCGGCCCGCTCGATCAGGAGAGCATCGCGCGCGCGTGCCGCATGTTCTCGCTCGCGTGCCATCGTCCGATCAAGGTGGATTGCAAGAGCCTCACGATGACGTGTTCGATCGGCGTCGCGCTGCATCCGGAGCACGGGCGCACGCCCGAGGCGCTCTTCATCAGCGCCGACATGGCCATGTACGCCGCCAAGCGCGCCGGCCGCAACACGTTCCGCGTGTTCGGCGAGCGCGAAAAGGACGATCTGGCGCGCGCGCATCTGGAGTCCGAGCTGCACGGCGCGATCCGCGACAACCAGTTCGTGCTGCACTACCAGCCGCAGTATCGCGTCGATTCGGGCGCGCTCGTCGGCGTCGAGGCGCTGTTGCGCTGGAATCATCCGACGCTCGGCATGCTCGCCCCCGGCGCGTTCGTGCCGGTGCTGGAGGAAAGCGCGCTGATCGTCGAGGCGGGGCATTGGGTCATCCGCGAGGCGGTGCAGTCGGCGGGACGGCTGGCGGGCGCCTTGCCCTCCGTCTGCTCGGTCGCGCTCAACGTGTCGCCGAAGCAGTTTCGCGATCCGCGTCTCGTGTCGGTGCTGAGGCACGCGATCAAGCGTGCCTGCATCGAGTCGGAGCGCATTACGCTCGAGATCACCGAGTCTGCGCTCATCGAAAACGTGGACGACGCACAGGAAGTGCTCGCGGACGTGCGCGCGATGGGCGTGCGCATCGCCATCGACGACTTCGGCACGGGCTATTCGAGCCTGAGCTATCTCGCGCGCTTCAGGCCCGACGTGCTGAAGCTCGACAAGTCGTTCGTCGACAACATCGCGACCGACGTCATGGTGCGCACCGTGGTCGAAGGCGTGATCGATCTGGCGCACAAGCTCGGCGTCATCGTGGTCGCGGAAGGCGTCGAGACGCAGGAGCAGCTCGACACCCTGCGCGACGTGCAGTGCGACAAGATGCAGGGATATCTGCTGAGCCGGCCGGTGCCGCTCGCAAGCCTCATGGAAACCGCCGGCGCGAAGGAGCCGGAAGCCGCGCGCGGGGCCATGCTGTCCTGAATTGCGCCGGTGCGCGCCGGGCGGCGTTATCATCGCCGCATTCGGAAATGCGAACCGGTTCGGACGAGGGACGGCATGACTCATCTGATTTTCGCGTTAGGCGTGTTCCTGCTCGTGTTCGCGAGTGCGCTGCTCGGCATCTGGATCAGCCGCTTTCTGCCCGAGCATCATTTGAGCGACGAATCCGCGGCGGCGATCAAGCTGTCGATCGGGCTCGTCGCCACCATCGCGGCGCTCGTGCTCGGGCTGCTGATTTCTTCCGCGAAGGCGTCGTTCGATACCGTCAACAACGACCTCGTCCACAACGCGTCGAACATGATTCGCCTCGACAGCGTGCTCGCCCAGTACGGGCCCGAGACGCGCGGCCTGCGCGCCACGCTCAAGAGCAATTACAGCGACTGGATCAATCTGCTCGCGTCGCGCGACGCGACCCGCGACGCGCGTCTGGACAACCCGGAGATCATCGGGCGCATGGAGGAGTTCCAGCGCAGCATCGCGGCGCTCACGCCGGCGACCGAGTCGCAGCGCGCGTTGCGGGCGCGCGCGCTGCTCATCGCCGACGACGTGTTCGCCGCGCGCTCGCTCGCGCTGCTGCAACGCGGCGGCTCGGTGCCGAAGACGGTGATGTTCGTGCTGGTGTTCTGGCTCGCGATCATCTTCGGCACGTTCGGCGTGCTCGCGCCGCATAACGGCACGATCGTGGTCGCGTTCCTGACGTGTGCGCTGTGCGCGTCGGGCGCCGTGTTTCTGATACTCGAAATGGATACGCCGCTCGACGGCGTCGTGCGCGTCTCGATCGGTGCGATGCGCGAGGCGCTCGCACGGCTGGGCGGCTAGGGCCCGGCGAACCCGGATCTGGAGAGAACCGATGAAGACATCGTCGATGTGGCTGGTGGCGGCGCTCGGCGTCGCGCTCACCGTGCCCGCGTTCGGACAGACGGTGTCCCCGTCGCCCTCGCCGTGCACCGGCACCGGCACCGGCACCGGCAAGCCCGTGTTCGTGCGCGACTTCACGGCGGTGAAGGAAGGCGCGACGTCGCGGTTTCCCGGCTCGCGGCTGCGCGCCGCACGCAACACGATGCGCGTGGACGAAAACGCATCGGCGCTGTCGGAGGGCATCGTGAAGGCGCTGAACGCGCGTGGCATCGCGGCGTGCCACGCGGCGGCGCAAACTGCACTGCCGGCAGCGGGCTGGCTCGTGAGCGGCGAGTTCGACGAAACGCTGCCGTCGGGACTGGGCGCCGGACTGCCGTCGATGGGTTCGTCGGACAAGCAGGCGCCCAACACGCACGTCACGGTCCAGCTCGCCGATCTGGCGGCGAGTCCCGGCACGCCGGTCGCGCAGATCGACACGAGCGATCAGCTCAAAGGCCAGAAGTCGGCGGCGGCGCCGAAGCCCTACGGCGCGGCGGCGCGCTTCGTGATCAACCAGGTGGAGGCGTCGTCGTCGCTCGACGATCTCGCGGGCAAGATCGCCGAACGCATCGCGGCGGAAAAGGCGCGGCTCGACGGCGGCGGGCAGTAACGTCGCGAAGCAGGCGGCTTCATTTAGTTATGCCATGTCGGGTGCTTTCTCTCCTATCCTAACGAATGCGAGTGCGTGCGCTTGCCTCCGAGGAGAACGCCATGACAAGGAAGACGATGTTCCGCGCGTGGGTTCTGGCATGTCTCGTCGTGGCGGCCGTCGCATGGCTGGGCGGATGCAAGAAGCCGCCCGAGTCGGGATCGACGTCGTCGAGTTCGACCGCGCCTCCGCCGCCAGCGCCTCCGACGCCGACGCCGACGCCGACTCCGACTCCGACCGCGCCGCCATCCGACGCCACCGCCGGCGCCGCAGCCGATGAACCCGGCCAACTCGACCAGCAGGTCCGGATCAACAGTTTTCCTTCGCCCGTGCCGCCGCCGTCCGCTGAAACTTCGCCGCTTCTGCTGAAATTCGTCAAGGCGAAGACGGGACAGACGGCCACGTTCGGCGACGTCGAAGACGCGTTGCGCGATCTGATCGACGCCGCCGGCTATGACTGGCGTCAGTTCTACGATTTCCCCGGCGGCTTCGCGATGGTCACGCGCGTCGAGCAAACCCGTCCCGACTGGACGCCGATGCCGCCGCCGGACCGCTGGGCCGTAAAAATCGGTGAGATCAAGAACTGGTCGATCGCGGAAGTGGTGCGGCGTTTTGCATCGGCGCCGAGCGGTTTCTATCAGGTGCTCGTGTTCATCGTCACGGATCAGCCGGTGGTCACGTCGGACAAGCAGGCAACCTACAGCGATCTCACGAGCAAGCTGCCGCCGGGCGCGGATCGCCTGCCGAAAGCGATCTCCACGCGCAGCACCACGGACGGCACACGCTGCACCGTGCTCATCTACGAGTTCCGCAAGGCGGACGGACAGGATGCGGCGGTCGTCGTGCCGGGCAGCATATCGGCGCGCGATCATCTGCAGCGCACCGCGCTGTGGACCGCGCTGGGAGGGACGCCATGACCCGCACACGCTGTCAGAACTGGCTGGCGGTGATCTGGGCGCTGTTCTTCGTGATCCAGATCGGCTTGCTCGTGATGCGCTCGATTGCCGGCGCATCGGGCAGCGAGGAAGGCCGCACGCTCACGGTCGGCATGTGGAACTGGTATATCCCGATGGTGGCGCCGACGCTCACGCTCATCGCGGGCGCGCTGTTCGCCGCGCCCGCCTCGGATACGCGCGACACGTCGCTCGTGCGCGTGGGCATTCTCATCGTGCTGTCGCTCGCCTATCTGCTTTCCATTTCCGCGCTGCTCGTCCTGCCGCCCAGCCTGGGCACGACGCCGCAGGATCATCTGCAATTGCTGCAGAATTCGAACTACTGGCTCGGCGCGTTTCAGCTTTGCATCGCCGGGGCGCTCGGGACGTTCTTTCCGAAGCAGTCGGCCGAGTGACGCGCCGAATCACAGCGCAAGAACTGGAGTGCCGCCGCGGCCGCCTGCCGTGACGATGGGACATCGCATCCCCACGTCACGGAGCATCGCCGATGTCTTTTCCCGCTTCCTTCCGGCGTCTCGCCTGGTCGAATCTGCTCGCGCAGTCGGCCGAACAGATCGGTCTCGCGGCCGCGCCGCTCGTCGCCGTGTTCGCGCTCGGCGCGACGGCCGCCGAAACCGGTCTGTTGCAGAGCGCGCAGACGCTGCCTTTCCTGTTGCTGTCGATTCCGCTCGGCGTGATCGAGGACCGCCGCTCGCGCCGCACGCTGATGGCCTTCGCCGAATGCGCGCGGGCGCTCGCGATGCTCTGCGTGCTGCTGCTCGCGCTGTCGCACGCGTTGACGCTGCCGTTGCTCGCGCTGCTCGGCTTTCTCGGCGCGACCGGCACGGTGGCGTACAACGTGGGCGCGCCCGCGCTCGTGTCTGCGCTCGTCGGGCGCGCGTCGCTGGCGGCCGCGAACGGGCGCATCGAGCTTGCGCGCAGCGTCGCTTATTCGGCGGGACCGGCGCTGGGCGGCGTGCTGGTCGGATGGATCGGCGCGGCATCGGCGTATGGCTGCGCCGCGGCCTTGTCCGCCGTCGCGGCGATGCTGCTCGCACGGCTGCGCGAACCGGCGCGCAAGCCCGCCGCCGCGCGTCATTTCCTGACGGAATTGCGCCAAGGCGCGAGCTTCGTCGCGCGCGACGCGCTGCTGCGCCCGATGCTCGCGACCGCCGTGTTTTTCAACATCGGCTTCTTCATCCTGCAGGCGGTGTATGTGCCGTATGCCGTGCAACGTCTGCATCTGAGTGCGTCGGCGGTGGGCGTGACGCTCGGCGCTTACGGTGTCGGCATGGTGTGCGGCGCGCTCGCGGCGCCGATGGTCGCACGCCGCATCGCGTTCGGCCGCATGCTGCTGATCGGGCCGTTCTGCGGGCTGGCCGCGTCGCTCGCGATGGTCGCGACGCTCGTGGCGCCGTCGTTCTGGCTTGCGGCGGCGAGCTTTTTCCTGCTCGGCGCGGGCCCGATTCTGTGGACCGTCGGCTCGACGACACTGCGCCAGGCCATCACGCCCGCCACGATGATGGGCCGCGTCTCCGCGCTCAACAGCACCGCGACTTACGGCGCGCGTCCGCTGGGGGCGCTCGCCGGCGCCGCGATCAGCGCGCACTTCGGCATGGGGCCGTGTCTCGTCGCGGCGGCGGCTGGCTTCGTCGTGCAGGCGGGGATCATCGCGATGTCGCCGGCCGCGCGTCTCGCCGATGTGCCTGACGATGCGGCGGCGCTATCCGCGTGAGCGCCGGACGCGCGGACGCTTCGCTCCTTTCGACGCATTCGACGCATTCGCCGCGACGGGCGCGGGCCGCGCGAACATCGGCATCTTGCCGAGGATCCAGTCGAGCAATTCCTGCGGCCCCGCTGCGAGCGGCCGTCCCGTCTTCACGAGCAGTCGCGCATGCGCGCTTTCGAACAGCGGATGCGCGATCGGCACGGTCTTCAGTTCGCCGCTCGCCAGTTCGCGATACGCGGCGAACTCGCCGATCAGCGTCATGAAATTCTCTGCGCTGACGAAGCGCTTCAGCGCGCCGAGCGAATTCGTCGTGAGCGTCGGGCGGATCGCGAGGCCGTCGGTGGTTTCGAGCATCTTCACGACATGGCCGATGCCGAACGACGGCGGCATCAGCGCGAGCGGATAGTCGAGCAGATCGCCGATATGCGCGACGCCGCCGCGCATCACCAGCGGATGATCGCGCCGCGCGAGCAGCACGACCGGCTGCGGCGAACTCGCGCGGGCTTCGATGCGTTCGTGCGGCGGCGGATTGTAGGCCAGGCCGATATGCGCGCGGCTCTGCGCGACTTCCTCCAGAAGATCGTCGACGGCGAGCATCTGCACGTCGATCTCCAGCCGCGGATAGCGCGCGCAGAACGGCGCGAGCACGTCGTCGACGAGCGTATCGACGTAGCCTTCGCTCACCGCGAGGCGGATCTGTCCCTGCTGCAGGCCTTTGAGCGCGTGGAGCTGATCTTCGAGTTTCTCCTGCTGCGAACGATAGCCGCGCCAGAATTCGAGCAGATGGAACGCCGCTTCGGTCGGCCGCACGCCGCGCGCCTCGCGCTCGAAAAGCGTTGTGTCGAGTTCGTCTTCGAGCAGCTTGATCTGCCGCGCGATCACCGACGGCGACGTGTTCAGATGATCCGCCGCCCCGCGAATCGTGCCGTGCGACAGCACCTCGTGAAAATAGCGCAGACGTTGCTGGTTGATCTCGCGCATGGGTTGCGTCCTCTTCGAAACGAGTGTTGCTCACAGAGCAACGATACGTGAACTTAGTTGCTCTTGCCAGCACATTCGGCCGCGCTCAACATGGCCTCACCCGAAGACGGGGGAGACAACCAAGGAGACGCAGATGTCGACGATTCAGACCCTGCGAGGCGGCGATGCCGTTTCGGCGCTCTACAGCAGAATCAATTGGCGGCTTCTGCCGCTGCTGGTCGCGTGTTACATGTTCGCGTATCTGGACCGCGTGAACGTGGGCTTCGCAAAGCTTCAGATGCAGAGCGATCTCGGCTTCTCCGATGCGGCGTACGGCGTCGGCGCGGGCATCTTTTTCATCGGCTATGTGCTGTTCGAGATTCCGAGCAACCTGATGCTGCCGAAGATCGGCGCGCGTCTCACGTTCAGCCGCATTCTCGTGCTGTGGGGCATCACGTCGGCGTGCATGCTCTTCGTGCGCAACGTGCCCGCCTTCTATGCGATGCGCTTTTTGCTCGGCGTCTTCGAAGCGGGTTTCGCGCCGGGCATGATCTATTACCTGTCGTGCTGGTACGGCCCGAAGCGCATGGCGCGCGCCATCGCGCTGGTGTTCGTCGCGGGACCGCTCGGCGGGGTCGTCGGCGGGCCGCTTTCCGCGTGGCTGATCGCGTCGCTCGGCGGCGTCGGCGGACTGAACGGCTGGCAGTGGATGTTCCTCGTCGAAGGGCTGCCGTGCATCGCGCTCGGCGTGCTCGTGTGGCGCGTGCTCGCCAATCGTCCCGCCGATGCGCGCTGGCTCACGCAGGACGAGAAGCGTCTCGTCGAAGCGGAAGTCGGCGGTAGCGGCGGCGCGTCGCATCGCATCGAATCGTTCCGCGAAGTCGCGAGGAATCCGCGCATCTATGTGCTGGCGATCGCGTACTTCTGCATCATCTTCCCGATTTACGCGATCAGCTTCTGGCTGCCCACGCTGCTCAAGGATCAGGGTCTCAGCGGCTCCATGCACGACACGATCCGCCTTGGCTGGTATGTCGCGATTCCGTATGTCGCCGCCGCGATCGCCATGTATTGTGCCGGCCGCCGCTCCGACAAGGTGGGCGAGCGCCGCTATCACAGCGCGCTGCCGGCGCTCGCGGGCGCGGTTCTGCTGGTCATGACGCCGTATGCATCGGGCAATCTCGCCGCGACGCTCACGCTGCTCACGCTCGCCACCGCCTGCATGTGGATGGCCTACACGGTGTTCTGGGCGATTCCCTCGGAGACGATCTCGGGCCCGGCCGCGGCGGGCGGCATCGCGCTCATCAACACGATCGGTCTGTCGGGCGGATTCTGGGGTCCGGCGGCGATCGGCTGGATCAAGTCGGCGACCGGCAGCACGAACGGCGGACTGTTGTTGATGGCGTGCATGGCCGCCATGTCCTGCGTGCTGATTCTCACGAACAAGCGCTCCGTGGCCGCGGCCAAGGCACGCGCAGCTTGAACGACATCAATCGACGATTCGAAAGGACACAGATCATGAAAATCTTGATCGCAGGATTTCAGCACGAAACGAACACCTTCGCGCCGACGAAGGCGAGCTACCAGAGCTTCATCCAGGGCGAAGGCTTCCCGCCGATGGCGCACGGCGACGACGTCCTCAAGTTGCGCGACGTGAACGTGCCGATCGGCGGCTTCATTCAATGGGCCGAAGCGCAAGGACATGAACTGCTGCCGGTGATCTGGGCGGGCGCGAGCGCGTCGGCGCATGTGACGCAGGACGCGTATGAACGCATCGCGGGCGCGATCGTCGAGCGCGTGCGTGCGGGCGGCTTCGACGCGATCTATCTCGATCTGCACGGCGCGATGGTGACCGAGCATCTCGACGACGGCGAAGGCGAATTGCTGGCGCGCGTGCGGCGCATCGTCGGCGACGCGATGCCGCTCGTCGCCTCGCTCGATCTGCACGCGAACGTGACCGGGCGCATGGTCGAACTCGCCGATGCGCTCGTCGCGTATCGCACGTATCCGCACGTCGACATGGCGGCGACCGGCCTGCGCGCGGCGCATCTGCTCGCGCAACGGATCGTGCACGGCAAGCCGCTGAAGCGCGCGATGCGACGCGTGCCGTTCCTGATTCCGGTGAACGGCATGTGCACGCTCGTCGAGCCGGCGCGCGGCATGTATGAAACGCTCGACGCGCTGGAACAGGGCGCGGTGACGTCGCTGTCGTTCGCGCCGGGCTTTCCGGCTTCCGACTTCGACGAATGCGGCCCGGTGTTCTGGGGCTACGCGTACGATCAGGACGCGGCCGACCGCGCCGTCGATGCGCTTTACACGAAGCTACTTAACGACGAAGCGCGCTGGGACGTGCCGTTCCTGTCCCCCGATGAAGCGGCGCGGGAAGCGATCGAAGCGAGCCGCGCGGCGACGAAGCCCGTGATCATCGCGGATACGCAGGATAATCCCGGCGTCGGCGGCGATTCGAACACGATGGGCATGGTGCGCGCGCTCTTGCGCCATCACGCGCGCGACGCGGCCGTGGGCGTCATCTGGGACGAGCGCGCGGCGCAGGCGGCACATCGCGCGGGCGTGGGCGCGCGCATCCGGCTCGCGCTCGGCGGCGGCTCGAACGTGCCGGGCGATGCGCCGCTCGAAGGCGAGTTCGAAGTCGAGCATCTCTCCGATGGCCGCTTCCGCTTCGACGGTCCGATGCTGAACGGCATGAGCGGCGAGCTCGGGCCGACCGCGTGCCTGCGCATCGAAGGCGTGCGCATTGCGGTGAGCAGCGTCAAGATGCAGGTGTTCGACCGCAATCTGTTTCGCGTCGCCGGCATCGAGCCGGAGCGCATGAAAATTCTCGTGAACAAGAGCTCGGTGCATTTTCGCGCCGATTTCGAGCCGATCGCGGAGCGCATACTCGTCGCGAAAGCGCCCGGCCCGATGGCCGCCGATCCCGCCGATCTGCCGTGGCGCAATCTCGATGCGCGCATGCGCGTCCGCCCGATGGGCCCGACGCTCGCAGCGCTGCGCGCATCGGCGGCGTGATGCTTCGCGCATTTGCCGATTTCATCGAATCTATGCATACAACGTGACCATTCAAAAAGGAGAATCGCAACATGCCGGATGATCAGATCAACGCGTGGCGCCGCCGCTTTCTCGGCACGACGATCGCGACTGTCGGCGCCATTCAGCTCGGTTTCAGCGACCTCGTTCGCGCTCAGACGGCCAAGCCGGTGCGTTCTTCATCGGCTGCGGGATTTGCGGAAATCCGTCAGATCGACGCGGGCGCGCTCAACATCGGCTACGCGGAAAGCGGGCCGGCGAACGGTCCCGTTGTGATCCTGCTGCACGGCTGGCCGTACGACATCTACAGCTTCGCCGACGTCACGCCGCTGCTCACGGCACAGGGTTATCGCGTGATCGTGCCGTATCTGCGCGGCTACGGCACGACGCGCTTCCTCTCCGCCGACACGCCGCGCAACGGCCAGCAGGCGGTGGTCGCGGTGGACATCATCGCGCTCATGGACGCGCTCAAGATTCAGCAAGCCGTGTTCGGCGCGTTCGACTGGGGCGCGCGCACGGCGAACATCATCGCGGCGATGTGGCCGGAACGCGTCAAGGCGATGGTCTCGGTGAGCGGCTATCTGATCGGCAGCCAGCAGGCGAATCGCGCGCCGCTTCCGCCGAAGGCAGAGTTCGCGTGGTGGTATCAGTTCTATTTCGCGACCGAGCGCGGCCAGGCGGGCTACGAGGCGAACCGGCACGACTTCAACAAGCTGATCTGGCAACTGGCCTCGCCGAAATGGAATTTCGATGACGCCACCTACGACCGCTCGGCGAAATCGTTCGAGAATCCGGATCACGTCGCGGTGGTGATTCACAACTATCGCTGGCGATTGGGGCTCGCGCAGGGCGAGGCGCAATACGACGCGCTGGAACAGCGTCTCGCGACGGCGCCGACCATCTCCGTGCCGACGATCACAATGGAAGGCGATGCCAACGGCGCGCCGCATCCGGATCCGTCGGCGTATGCGAAGAAGTTCACGGGGAAGTACAGGCATCGCAACGTGACGGGCGGCGTGGGGCACAACTTGCCGCAGGAAGCGCCGAAGGCGTTTGCCGACGCAATCGTGGAGGCGGCGCGGATGTAAGCGCAGCGGTGTCCGGCGCGGCCCGCGCGCTGTCGCCGGACACTGCGATCCATTTCAGGCGCCTCGTTTCACTTTCAGGCTAAAAACAAAATAATTACGTGAGCCTGTCAAATGCATTTCACATTCATTTCCTAAAGTAGCGCGTCAACCGGCACGTCAGGTTGCAAGGGCCTGACGCGAGGGCTTCGCTCGCCCGTCGCTCGGCCGGGGATAACCCACAAACAAGGAAGTGAAACCACACATGGCGCAGCCACTCGACCTCTCCCGCCGCAAAGCGCTCAAGATTCTCGCCAGTGCACCGATGCTGCCGCTCGGCGGCGCGGCCACCGCGTCGTTGCTCACCGCATGCGGCGGCAGCGACAGCAACGCGGCGACGCCCGCACCGGCGCCCACGCCGACCGCCGCGTTCACCACGGCCGCTTTCGGCAGCATGGCCGCGCCGACCCTCGCCGATCCGAACGCGATGGCGAAAACCACCGTCGCCTCGACGCTGACCGCGAACTTCAGCGATGGCAGCAGCCGCGCCTACAAGCTCGCGTATCAGCCGTTCTTCATCACGGGCGATACCGTGACGAACACGACCGGCGGCACGATCGTCGCGGGCGGCTACTTCGACATCAACAATCAGCCGATCATGGATCGCTCGGCGTCGGGCAAGGAGCGTCAGTTCTTCTCGGACTGCCCGGACGGCACGTCGCTCATCAAGCTCGACAAGCCGACGGTCAAGGGCGTGAAGGGCAACGCGGTGTTCGCGGTCGTGCAGTTCGAATACGCCACGCGCGATCAGTCCGATGCCGACATGTACGGCAAGCTGCCGTCGCCGATCGCCGTGCTGACGCTGGATCAGGATCCGGCGACGGGCAAGCTCGCGCTCGTGAGCTATTCGAACGTCGATACGTCGAAGGCGCATGGCTTGTGGATCACGTGCGGCGCGAGTCTGTCGCCGTGGAACACGCACTTGTCGAGCGAAGAGTACGAGCCGGATGCGGCCACGCTCTCGACGAACACGCAGTTCAAGGCCTACAGCAAGAACCTCTACGGCGACGAAACGAAGGCGCGCGCGTATCACTACGGCCATCTGCCGGAAATCACCGTGCAGCCGGACGGCACCGGCACGGTCAGGAAGCACTATTGCCTCGGCCGCATTTCGCACGAACTGATTCAGGTGATGCCCGACAAGCGCACCGTCCTGATGGGCGACGACGCGACCAACGGCGGCCTCTTCATGTTCATCGCGGACAAGGAAGCGGATCTCTCCGCGGGCACGCTCTACGTGGCGAAATGGACGCAGACGTCATCGGCGGGAGCGGGCTCGGCCACGCTGACGTGGCTCAATCTCGGCCACGCGACGAGCGATGAAATCGAGAATCTCGCCAACACGCTCACGATCGCCGACATCATGGACGTCGTGACGGACGAGAAGAATCCGCCGGCCGATACGTCGTACACGCGCATTCACTTCGGCGGCAAGTTCAACTGGATTCGCATCAAGCCGGGCATGGAGAAGGCGGCTGCGTTCCTGGAGACGCATCGCTACGCCGCATTGCGCGGCGCGAGCATGGGCTTCACGAAACTGGAAGGCACGACCGTCGACGCGAAGGACAAGGTGCTGTATTCGGCGATGTCGCAGATCGTCTCGTCGATGGTGAAGGGCAACGCGCATTCGACGGACATCGCGCTCGACAAGGCCATCAATTCGGGCGCCGTGTACGCGCTCAACATGAAGGGCTCGCAGCGCGATCTCGCGGGCGCCGCGATCAACAGCGAATGGGTGCCGGTCGATATGGCCGCGCCCGCTGCGCTCGTCGGCGAAGATCTCGCGGCCGCCGATGCACTCGGCAACACCGCGAATCCCGAGCGCATCGCGAATCCGGACAACATCAAGTTCTCGGAGAAGCTGCGCACGCTGTTCATCGGCGAGGACAGCGGGATGCACGTCAACAACTTCCTGTGGGCGTACAACGTCGATACGAAATCGCTGTCGCGCATTCTGTCGACGCCGTCGGGCGCGGAATCGACGGGCCTGCACGCCGTCGACGAGATCAACGGCTGGACTTACATCATGAGCAATTTCCAGCACGCGGGCGACTGGAGCAGCAGCCTGCATTCGAAGGTGCAGTCGACGCTCGATCCGCTCGTGCGCGCGAACTACAAGGACCGCTTCGGCGCGGCGGTGGGCTATCTGACCGCCGATCCGACCTCGCTCAAACTGGCCTGACGATGCAGACGGAGCGGAGCCTCGCGCTTCGCTCCGGGCTGGTTCAGCAGCGCTGGTCGCAGTCGATGTACTCGAAACCCGCGGCAATCGCGAAGCGGATTGCTTCTTCGACGTTGGCGAATTCGCCGGGCAGACGCACCGAGCGTTCCGTGCCGTTCAGATCCTGAATTCGCGCGGTCGCGGCGAACGCGTTGCCCTGACGCACGGCTGCGGGCGTGACCATCATGTCCCTGTAACTGAAGACCATTATCTCTTTCCGATGTTGTCCGCCCGGGCGGCGTGGCTGCGGGCGCTTCGTCGTGTCGTTTGAAGAATCGCCGAACGTTCGTCCGGCTGCCTTTGCTTCAGGTTATCGGCAGCCGCAAACGTTTCTTTACGGGAAGCATCGGAAAGGCTTGCTAAATAAGGCGCGCGCCGCTCGCTTGTTTCGTCTGACGAATCAATGCTGCCGGTTCGGCGAGCGGCGCGAAAAGCCGCTCGCCGAACCGCTGACCTCAACGCGCCGGGAACGGCACGAAGGCCTTGCTGCAATCGACCGGCGCGACACTCGCCGACGCCGCGCGCGTGACGTTCACGCCGCTCGCATTCGTGAACGGCAACGACGTGCCGCCTTCGCCGATCGAGACGAGCGCATCGGCCACGATGAAGTTCAGCGGCGCGACATCCGCGACGACGTTGTTCAGCGAAATCCCCAACGGATTGACGACCGGAGGATTCGGCCAGCCGAACGTGCCCGCCGACCATCCCGAGCTTTGCAGAACCGGGCTCGCTGAATTGAAGCCTTGGAACGTGTAGCTCGACGCATTCACGATACGCACGCCGTCGAGTGAAATGTTCTGGAAGTTCGGATAGAGACCGGCGTTCTTCGTCGGGCTGTAGTAGGGCGAGAAGATCAGGGCCTGCGGTTTGCCGTCCGGCGACGAATCCGGCGTGCGAATGCACACGTTCGAATAGCGGATGTTCGAGACCAGACCGCTGCGGCTCCAGTCCGACTTGATGCGCAAGCCGTTGTCCGCGCCGTCGATCACGAGATCGTAGACGTTGATGTTGCTCACGCTAGGCAGGACGCCGTTCACCGGTGTGACGTCGGGGTTCGTCTTGCCGTCGTCGGTGCCCGCCGTTTCGCTGCCGATTGACATGCCGTGCCCCGAATAGAAGTGGCTATGCGCGACGGTAATGTTGTACGTGCGGCCGTTCACCGTGCCGGTGCCGCCCTTGATCGCCATGTTGTCGTCGCCGGTGCGGATCGACGTGTACGCGATCAGCATGTTGCTCGCATCGCCCGTCAGCACGCCCGGGTTGCCGGCGTTGCTCGTGATCGGGCCGGAACTGGCGGGATCGATGCCGTCGGTGTTCTTCGCCGTATCGGGGCTGTAGGGCATGCCGAGATAGTTCTTCATTGCCTCGTAGGCGGCCGTCGGCGTGTAGATTTTCACGCCCCACGCGGTGAAGCCGTCGATGCCGCTCGGCACCACATGAAATTTCGGCGCGTTCTGCAGCGTCACGCGATACAGCGTGAAGTTGCGGCCATTGCTGATCTGGATCAGACGCGGGTTGTTCTGCGCCTGGTTCAGCACCTTGTTCGCCATCCAGCCGATATCCCACCAGCTCATCGTGCTGCTGCCGTCGGGACGCTTCATCAGGTTCGGGTCGTTCGACACGCTGCTCACGAGCGGGCTGCCGCCGCGCCCGTCGATGACGCCATCGCCGACCACCGCCGCGTTCGCAATCTTGCTCGCGTTGATGAGCGCAAGACAACCGTTGTCGCTCGCGGTAATGATGCCGCAGCTTGCGACGCCCTTGGTCTTGTCGTAGCGGCGCGGATCGCGCGATGCGAAGAGCGTGACGCCCTTGTCGATCCACAGCGTGACGCCGCTCGACAGATTCAGTGCGCCCGCAATGAATGCGTTCGCGCCGTTCGGACCGGGAATCAGGCGCACGGCCTTGTTGGTTGCGAGGCCCGTGCTGGCGGCGTTCTTGCACGAATCGAGCGCGGCCTGGATGCGCGACATGTCGGGTGCGGTGTCGACGGAATCGGCGCTGTCGGGCAGCAGTCCGTTCGCTTGCGCGGTCAGCGATGCGGACAAAGTGGCGCAGATCTGCGACGCGGCAGGCAGCGTCGGCTCGGGCGGCAGGGCGGGATCGAAGGTCGTCGTGCCCACCTGGAAACCTGCGGGCGGCGTGACGACGGGATCGCTCGCCGGCACCGCGCCGGATGCGGGCTGATCCGGCGGCACGACGGGATTTGATGCGGGATCGACCGGCACGGCGGCCCCGGACGCGGGATCCGGCGGTGCCGCGGGCACGGATGCCGGATCGGCCGGTACAGCGGGCGCGGACGCGGGATCGACCGGCGCTGCCGATGCGGATGCCGGACCGACCGATGCAGCGGGCGGACTGTCGTTATCGACGACGTCGCTCGACGCGGCCGAAGCCTGCGACGACCCTTGCGATGAACCGGAGCCGCCGCACGCGGAGAGCGTCAGGGCGACCGAGAGAGCGGCAAGCCATGCCGCATTGAATCGGGTGTGTTTCATGATCGAGCGAATTGGTCTCGTAATGCTACGGAGTGCGATGGATGGATGTCGTACGTCATCGGACAAGAAATGCCGTTCGATGCGAACTCGTCGTATAACTCGGACGAGATATTAGGCATCCGAATCGATCGAGCGATACTTGCGGCCGCCCCTTAGGCCGGATCACGGATCGGCCGCTCGCCGCCGTACCTCCGATATATGCCGATTCACCAGAATGGTGCTATGTTCCGTTTCAATCGTTTTCTTTCAACCGAGCAGAGCCCATACGGAGTGAAGACGGCCATGAAAGTTCGTGTCTGGAAAGCGGCAGGTCTCGTGCTCGTCACATCGGGCGCCTTTGCGCAGACGAGTGTCACGATGTACGGCCGGATCGACGGCGGCATCGAATACCTGAACCACATTGCCAACGGCACGGGCGGCAGTTCATCGCGATGGAGCGCCGAAGGCGGTGACTGGGGCACCAGCATGTGGGGCTTGAAGGGAAACGAGGATCTGGGCGGGGGCCTGTCCGCGGTCTTCACGCTCGAAACCGCGATCCAGATCATGAACGGCACGACCGGCGGCGGACGCCTGTGGTCACGCCGCGCGTACGCCGGCCTCAATTCGAAGACGTGGGGCCAGTTGCAGGCGGGCCGCAATCTTTTCATCGACAGCGACGGCGTCTGGGAATTCGATCCCTTCGTGCAGCAGGCGGTGTCGTCGGCGTCGCTGGTGCGCGGGCGCAACTGGCAGCAGTCGAGCAATAACGTCGAATATCACAGCCCCGTGTTCCATGGCTTCGACGTGCAGGGGCAGTACGCATTCGGCAATCAGCCGGGCGCGTTCAACAGCGGCGCGCCGGGCGAGTTCGGACGGTCCGAGGGCATCATGCTCACCTATCATTCGACGATGCTCGACGTACGCGGCATCTACGACGAACTGCGCAGTCAGAACGGGCGTCTGGACAATATCTTTCAGGCGTCGCGCGAATATTTCGTCGGCGCGAATCTGAAGATCGAGAAGTGGAAGCTACAGGCGGCTTACACGCATTACGCCGCGCCGGATTCGCCCGCGGGCGTGGCCGACAGCGCCGATCATTACTGGCTCGGCGCGACCTATCAGGCGACGCCCGCCTGGGCGGTCACCGCGGCGGGCTTCTACATTCATGTCGGCGCGGGCTCAGGCGACGCCGCGCACGATCCCGCGAGCCACGCGACGCTCTACGCGCTCGGCACGACCTACAACTTCAGCAAGCGCACCTTTCTGTACGGCACAGTGGCTTACGTGCGCAACAGCGCGAACGGCACGTTCTCGGTGTTCGCAACGCCACGCGACGCGAATCCCGGCACGAGTCCGATGGCGGGCGAGTCGCAGACGGGCGCGTACATCGGCATGATGCACGTGTTCTGAGCGCGCCCGGGAACGAGCGCATTGCATCAGTGCGTCATTGCACGCGGGCGTCTTCGAGCCATTGTCCGAGACAGATGCGGCCGAACCGTGCATCGCCGAGCGGCACGAGCGAACGTTCCTCCAGCTTGCCGCCGAAGTACGTGGCCTTCTCGTCGGAGACGACTTCGCGCCGGTCGCCCGTCGCGCGCAGATAAGTGCCGATGATTCCGTGCATCGCGCCGCTTTCCGGTCCGGCGATATCGACGAAGCCGTTCAGCGGCGCGTCGAGCGCGATGTCCACGACAATGGCGGCGACATCGTCGGCGGCGATGGGCTGGAACTGTCGCGGCGACAGGCGTGCCGTGCCGTTTGCCGTGCCGCCGTCCGCGATCGTGCCGAGGAACTCGAAGAACTGCGTCGCGCGAACGATCGAATAGGGCACGCCCGATGCCGCGATCAACTGTTCCTGCGCATGCTTCGCGCGGTAATACACATTGCCTTCCATGCGATCCACGCCGACGATCGACAGCACCACGTGATGCTTTACACCCGCTTCGGCCTCGGCGCGGGTCAGATTGATCGCCGATTCGCGAAAGAACGCGGTGATCGTGTCGGCATCGTGCGCCGGCGGGTTCGTCACGTCGATCACGACATGCGCGCCCTCGAGCGCCTGCTGCAAGCCTTTGCCCGTGATCGCATCGACGCCCGTGCTCGGCGATGCGGCCACTGCTTCGTGGCCCTTTTCGCGCAGTAAAGCGATGGCCTTCGCGCCGATCAACCCGGTTCCTCCGATGACGACGATCTTCATGATGCCCCTCGTTCAGTGTGTGAAAGTGAAGTCATTGTGTGACAATCATGTCTTATCAAGAAGGGACAAGAATCGTCGATTGCACTAGTCCAAGGTCCGGGCCATGCCGAATGCCGAACATGCATTGAAGATCGAAATCGACCGGCATCACGCGCTGCCGATCTACCTGCAGATCTGTGAACGCTTCAAGGCCGCGATTGCCGCGGGACATCTGAAGCCGGGGGATCGCGTGCCCGCGCTGCGCGGTCTCGCGACGCAACTGAACACGGCGCGCGGCACGGTCGAGATGGCCTACGACATTCTCGTCGACGAAGGCTATTTGCAGATGCGCGGGGCGGCGGGCACCTTCGTGTCGTCGTCGCTGCCGGATTCGGTCATGCGCAACGGCGCGCGCAAGGGCCGGGAGCGCGCCGACGTGCCGCGCCCGAGAAGCGCGGGCGCGGTGGAAATCGGCCACGACGCGAGGCCGCTGCGTCCCGGCCTGCCCGCGCTCGATGCGTTCCCGCGCAAGGTCTGGAGCCGACTCGTCGCGCATCGTGCGCGCGCGGTCGAGCTCGCATCGCTGACGTATCCCGATCCGGCGGGTTATGGGCCGTTGCGCGAGCGCATCGCGACGTATCTGGGCCTGTCGCGCGGCGTCGAATGCGCGCCGGAGCGGGTGTTCGTGACCAACGGTTATCGCGCATCGCTCGAACTCATCTTGCGCAGCCTCGCCAAGCCGCATGACAGCGCGTGGTTCGAAGAACCCGGCTACTTTCTGGCGCGCAATTTTCTGGTCGAGGCGGGGCTGAAGCTCGTGCCGGTTCCGGTCGATCAGGACGGCCTCGATGTCGCCGCCGGGCAGACGCTCGATCCGCACGCGCGCTTTGCGATCGTGACGCCCGCGCATCAGAGTCCGCTCGGCGTCACCTTGTCGCTCGCGCGGCGCATGAAGCTGCTCGACTGGGCCGAACGCGCGGGAAGCTGGATCGTCGAAGACGATTACGACAGCGAGTTCCGTTACTCGGGCCGTCCGCTGCCCGCGCTGAAGAGCCTCGACGCGAACGATCGCTTGATCTATTGCGGGTCGTTCAGCAAGGTGCTGGTGCCGGGTTTGCGGCTGTCGTATGTCGTGGCGCCGGAGCGGGCCATCGCACGCTTCGAGCAGCTCACGAGGAGCATGAACGCCGGGCCGCCGCATCTGCTGCAGGCGGCCGTCGCGGATTTCATCGCGCAAGGGCATTTCGCGCGGCATCTGAAGCGCATGCGCGCGCTTTATGCGGAGCGTCGCGAGTTCTTCGCGCAAGCGCTCATCAAGGCGTTCGGAGAAAGGGCGAGCGTCGAGCCGCCTTCGGGCGGCATGCATCTCGTGATGCTGTTCAACGCAGGCGCGCACGGTCCCGTCGATGACCTTGCGATCGCGACGCGCGCGCAAGCGGCCGGCCTTGCGGTCAGCGGCCTGTCGTCGTGGTATCTCGGCACGCGCACGAAACGGACGCTACGCGGCATGGTGCTCGGTTTCGCCAATGTCGTCGATGCAGCCGAAGCGGCGCGTCTTGCGCGCATGCTTCGGCGGGCCTATGACGGTTAGAGCGCGATGATGCCGTCGTCGTCAGCGAACAGCGCATGTTGCGTGAGTTGCTCGCGTGCGGCCCGCAGGGCTTCGCTTACCGCTTCGTCGCCGCGCACGAGTCCTTGCAGCAGGACGAAGTGCAGGTTCTTCAGCCCGATGCTGCCGAGCGCATAACGCAGATAGGGCGTGAGAAAGTCGGGTTGCCGCGCATGCTTGCCGCTATGAAAGCCGCCCGAGCCGACGATTACGAACGTGGGCCGGTCGCGCATCAGGCCGACCTTGCCTACCGGCGTCGCAGCGAAGGTGCGATGAATGCGCAGCACATAGTCGATCCACAACTTGAGCGCGGCGGGCACGGTGAAGTTATGCATCGGTGTGTTGATGATGAGCGCGTCTGTCGTTTCGAGCTCGCGTATCAGCGTTTCGGACAGGTCGAACTGGCTCGCATCCGGCTCGCGCGACGTGACGGCGCGCGCATAGTCCTGCGTGACCGGCGGCAAGGGCTCCGCCGCGAGATCGCGGTCGATTACCTGAACGCGCGCGCTCTTGCTCAGCGCGCAGATCATCTCGCGCGCGAGCACATGGCCGTTGCTTGCCGCGCCGTGCGGACTCGCGTTGACGAAGAGTAGTTTCATCACGCACTCTCCTTGCCCGTTTGCGCGAGCGGTTCGACGAAGTGCATGCCTTTGGCGAGCAGGCCGTTGCGGAAATAGAAACGTTGCGCGAGCGGCATGTGCAGGCCGGTATCGAGTACGAAATGCGCGCAGCCCGCATGGCGAGCGATCTCGCGGACCTTGTCGAGCAGTTGCGCGCCGACGCCGCCGCGTTGCAGGCGCGCCGTCACGACGAGATCGTCGACATAGACGAAGCGACCGTACAGCGTGCTCGTCTTCGTGCGATAACCGGCGAGGCCGAGGATCGCGCCATCTGCGCTGCACGCGGCAAGCAGGCGATACTTCTCCTCATACTGACACTGCATTTGCGCGCTGAATGCGTCGGCGTCCGTCAGATGCGGCCGCAGCTCCTTCATGACGCTGAATGCGCGCGTCCATTCGTCAGGTGAATCGAGATGCCGGAAAGTGATCGTCGTGTCCATGCGTGTTCTCCACGTTGCATGACTCACACGATATCGATTCGATGACCCACTCTGAAGAGCCAAGAAGTGATCGATGGACTAGTCCATGGGCTGTCCGGGTTTGCGAGCGCTAGAATCGGATGCATCGCTTGTAAAGCAAATACACGCATAGGTCCGCCACATGCCGCTCAATCCCGAATCTCCGCTCGCCCGTCTCATGAATGCGCCGGTGAAGCAGGGCGCCGTCGTCTGGATAGGCTTGCGGATCGCGCGGCGGGCGCCGCTTCGGGTGGTCGGGGCGGCGCGGGCGGTGGCGGGCGCGGGCCTCGAAGGCGATCACTACAGCCGTCGCGACGGCAACCGGCAGGTGACACTGATCCAGGCGGAAAGCCTGCGCGCGATTGCGAGCCACCTCGGTCTCGACGATGTATCGCCGCTGGACTTGCGGCGCAATATCGTCACGGCGGGCATCAATCTTCATGCGCTGAAGGACCGGCGTTTCCGCATCGGCGATGCCGTGCTCGAAGCGAGCGGGGAATGTCATCCCTGCTCGCGCATGGAAGAAACCTTCGGCGTCGGCGGCTATAACGCGGTGCGCGGTTTCGGCGGGATCACGGCGCGTGTCGTCGAAGGCGGAGCGATCGATCTTACGAGCGTGATCGAGGCGTTGCGTTGATCGGCTAAGATACTGCGCCCAAGTCGCGCACTTTAAGCATCGATCCTCAACGTGGAGTATTTTTCGTGATCCAGCCGAGCAACGTATTCAAGGACAATCTGGCGCAACTGCCCGCCATCGACGGCATCGAGCGCGTCGATCTGATCGACGGCCACGGCAGCGTGGTTGCGAGCATCGAAAACAAGCCGGGCAAGCAGGGCTCGCTTGCGGTCTATCACTACCTGAAACAGGCTTTCGGCACGCTCGATGCGCAGGCCGCCGAGCACGGCCTCGCCGTGTTCGCCGAGCACACTGCCGACGCGCGCAATCGTCCGGGCGCGCATCCGAACGTGGATCGTCTGCTCGAGATCGTCGCGAGCGGAGAAGCGCTGTGCATCGACGTGATCGCGGCGCACTGAGACGCCGCGATCACACACATCAGGCGCGCAATTCCACGCGCTTGATGTCCTTCACGATCACGAGATAGCTGAACACGGTGATCAGCGCGTTGATGCCGACGAACGCCAGCGCGCCATTGAACGATCCCGACTGCGCAACGAGATAGCCGATCACGATCGGCGTCACGATGCCCGCGACGTTGCCGAACATGTTGAAGATCGAGCCGGACAGGCCGATGGCTTCCTTCGGCGACGTATCCGCGACCACGGCCCAGCCCAGCGCGCCGATGCCCTTGCCGAAGAACGCGAGCGACATCAACGCGACCACGACCCAGTCGGTATCGACATAATTGCAGCCGATGATGCACGACGACAGCAGCATGCCGCCGACGATCGGCGCCTTGCGCGCCAGCGTGAGCGAGTGTCCGCGGCGGATGAGGCCGTCGGAGATCACGCCGCCGAGCACGCCGCCCGTGAAGCCGCAGATGGCGGGCAGCGACGCCACGAAACCCGCCTGCAGAATCGTCATGTGACGTGCCTGCACGAGGTAGATCGGGAACCACGTAAGAAAGAAGTACGTGAGCACGTTGATGCAGTACTGCGCGAGATAGACGCCCAGCAGCATGCGATTGGTCAGCAATTGTTTGACGACCGGCCAGCCCACGGCATTGGACATAGCGCCTGCGCTACCCGCGCGCTGATGGCCGCGTACGATGCCGCCGCCTGCCTCGATATAGTCGAGTTCCTGCCGGTTCACGCGCGGATGATCGACCGGATTCTTCATCACGGAAAGCCACGTGAGCGCGAGCAGGAGACCCGCGACGCCCATCACGATATACACGTGGTGCCAGCCGAAGGCATGCGTGAGCCACGCCATCAACGGCGTGAACACGACAGCCGCGAAGTACTGCGCGGCATTGAAAATAGCCGATGCCGTGCCGCGTTCCTGCGTCGGGAACCAGCTCGCGACCACTTTCGCATTCGCCGGGAACGCGGGCGCTTCGGCCGCGCCCATCATGAAGCGCAGCACGAAGAGCGCCGTCACGGCGGTGGCCGCGCTGCCGAGCAGGCCGATCGAGCTTTGCAGCAGCGTGAAGAGCGACCACAGGAAGATGCTCGCCGCATACACGCGCCGCGCGCCGAAGCGATCGAGCAGCCAGCCCGCGGGTATCTGCGACAGCACATACGCCCAGCTGAAGGCAGAGAAGATGTAACCCATGCGGATCGCGTCGAAACCGAATTCGGCGCGCATCGCCGAGCCGGTGACCGACAGCGTCGCGCGATCTGCGTAATTGAACGTCGTGATCACGAAGATCAGCAACAGAATGAGATAGCGCACGCGGGTGCGCTTCATGACGTCCGCGGGATTCGCGGCTCGGCTCGTCGACATGGACTTCCCCTTTGTCGAGCAAAGCCGGCACAGTCGCGCCTTGCTCTGCCCCCAATGCTTTGCGGATTCGAACGTGCGGATGCACGTAGGGCCGCACGTGCGGCCCTGATCTGCGAAGCGACGCGTGGCGCCGTTGCGGCGCCACGCGGTCCCGCGCTTCGCGTGTCTCCTGCCAGTGTGCTTGCTGCGTGCGTGCTTACTGCGCGCCGAGCTTCTTGATCAGCACGTCGAGCTGTTCGAACTCTTCTTCGGTGAGATCGGTCAGCGGCGCGCGCACCGGGCCCGCGTCATGGCCGACGAGCTTCGCGCCCCCCTTGACGATCGATACTGCATAACCCGCCTTGCGATTGCGGATCTTCAGGTACGGCAGGAAGAATTCGTCGATCAGCTTGCCGACCGTTGCGTGGTCGTCCGCTGCGATCGCGCGGTAGAACTCCATTGCCGTCTTCGGGATGAAGTTGAACACCGCCGACGAGTACACCGGCACGCCCAGCGCCTTGTACGCCGCTGCGTAGACTTCGGCCGTCGGCAGGCCGCCGAGGTACGAGAAGCGGTCGCCGAGGCGGCGGCGGATCGTCACCATGTTTTCGATTTCGCCGACGCCGTCCTTGAAGCCGATCAGGTTCGGGCAGCTGTCCGCCAGTTGCTCCAGCATGTCGGCGTTGAGCTTCGAGTTCGCACGGTTGTAGATGATCACGCCCATGTTCGGCACGGCCTTGCAGACTTCTTCCGCGTGGCGGCGAATGCCGTCCTGCGACGCTTCGGTCAGATAGTGCGGCATCAGCAGCACGCCGTGCGCGCCTTGCTTCTCCGCTTCCTGCGCGAACGCGATGGCCGTGCGGGTCGGGCCGCCCGCGCCTGCCAGGATCGGAACCTTGCCGCGGCACACTTCGGTGGCGGTCTTCACGATCTGCGAATATTCAGGTTGCGTCAGCGAGAAGAACTCGCCCGTGCCGCCCGCGACGAACAGCGCCGAAGCACCGTACGGAGCCAGCCATTCAAGGCGCTGCGCGTACGTGTCGGCGCGGAAGTTGCCTTGTCGGTCGAAGTCCGTCACGGGGAAGGAAAGCAGGCCTTCAGAAACGATTTGCTTCAGTTCTTGCGGTGTCGTCATGGTGAATGAGTCTCGTTGGGCAGCGACCGGCGGGTGCCGAGCTTATAAGTCATCGTACAACATGAGACAACCTCAGACAACCGTTTTAATTCAATAGAATCAATGAGTACGGGTAAATACTTAGCAATTGTAGAAGAGTATGTTGTAGGATGACATAACTCCTCGCCGCGCGCGGCTGCGTGGCGTGTTCCGCCCAAGGAATCGTCAGAATGAATCAGTCTCCCCTCTATATTCGTGTCCATCCGGACGACAACGTCGCGATCGTCGTCAACGACGGCGGTCTCGGCGAAGGCGCCGCGTTCTCCGACGGTCTCGTGCTGCGCGAACGCGTGCCGCAGGGCCACAAGGTCGCGCTGAAGGATCTCGCGGAAGGCGATGCGGTCGTCCGCTACAACGTCGTGATCGGCTACGCGACCAAGCCGCTGCCGAAGGGAAGCTGGGTGAACGAGCACGTCACCCGCATGCCGGCGTCGCCGGAACTGCACGATCTGCCCATCGCGACCATCAAGGCGCCGGACGAAACGCCGCTGGAAGGCTTCACGTTCGAGGGCTATCGCAACGCGGACGGCTCGGTCGGCACGCGCAACATTCTCGCGATCACCACGACTGTGCAGTGCGTGGCGGACGTGGTGCAGCACGCGGTCACGCGCATCAAGGCGGAATTGCTGCCGCAGTATCCGAACGTCGACGACGTCGTGAGCCTCGGCCACACCTACGGCTGCGGCGTGGCGATCGACGCGCCCGACGCGATGGTGCCGATCCGCACCGTGCGCAACATCGCGCTGAACCCGAATTTCGGCGGCGAAGTAATGATGGTGAGCCTCGGCTGCGAGAAGCTGCAGCCCGAACGCCTGATGCCGCCGGGCACCATCCCGATCGCAGCTTCGACGGCGGAAACGGAAGACGTCGCGGATATCGGCGACAACACGCACGACGACAACGGCGGCGCGGTCGTGCTGCAGGACGAATCGCACGTCGGCTTTCAGTCGATGATCGACTCGATCATGCGCATGGCCGAGACACACCTGAAGCGCCTGAACAATCGCCGGCGCGAGACGTGTCCGGCGGCGGATCTCGTCGTCGGCGTGCAGTGCGGCGGCAGCGATGCGTTCTCGGGTCTGACGGCGAATCCGGCGGTCGGTTTCGCGACGGATCTGCTGGTGCGCGCGGGCGCGACGGTGATGTTCTCGGAGGTCACGGAAGTGCGCGACGGCGTCGCGCAACTGACGGCGCGCGCGGCGAACGGCGAAGTGGCCGCGGCGATCATCCGCGAGATGAAGTGGTACGACGATTACCTGAAGCGCGGCGGCGCGGACCGCAGCGCGAACACCACGCCGGGCAACAAGAAGGGTGGATTGTCGAACATCGTCGAGAAGGCGATGGGCTCCATCGTCAAGTCGGGCAGCTCGACCATTTCAGGCGTGCTGTCGCCGGGCGAAAAGGTGGCGCAGAAGGGCCTGATCTATGCGGCCACGCCCGCGAGCGATTTCATCTGCGGCACGCTGCAACTGGCGGCGGGCATCAATCTGCACGTATTCACGACGGGACGCGGCACGCCGTACAGCCTCGCCGAAGTGCCGGTGCTCAAGGTCGCGACGCGCTCGGATCTGGCGCGCCGCTGGCACGACCTGATGGACGTGAACGCGGGCACCATCGCGACGGGCGACGCCACTATCGCCGATGTGGGCTGGGAAATGTTCCACCTGATGCTCGACGTCGCGAGCGGACGCAAGCAGACCAAGGCCGAGGCGCTCAAGCTGCATAACGCGCTCGTGCTGTTCAACCCGGCACCGGTGACCTGAGAATCTGAGTCCGTCAGGCCCGCGAACGCCGGGCGGCGTGGCGCGCCCTGAGTTCGTCGAGACGGGAAAGAAACAGCCGCAAGGTTGGCGACTGGTTCTTCGGACGGAACCCCACGGCGAGATCGATGGTCGGCACGTCGCCCGCGAGCGGGCGGCTCGTCACGGACCACGGCATCAGATTCTCGACGTAGGAAGGAATGAGCACGACACCGCGCGTCGACGCGACCAGCGACATGACCATCGCCGGGTTGTCGACGGTCTGCGCGGCCTCGAGCCGGACGCCCGAGCGTTCGAGATATTGATCGATCACCGAGCGCAGAAACCTTGCCTTGCCCGCCATCGCGATAAACGACTCGCCGACGAGATCTTGCACGGCGATCTCGTCGCGCGCGGCCAGCGCATGGTCGCTCGGCATCAGGACCACGAGCGGTTCACGGTCCACGATCTCGTAGGCGAGATCGAAATCGGGTTCGGCGCGCATGAACGCGAGGTCCAGCCTTCCGCGTGCCACGGCTTCGGCGAGTTCGGTCGAATAGTCGCTGGACACGGTGACATCCACCTTCAGCAGTTCGTCGCGCATCACGTGCATGGCGTCGGGCAGCCAGTTCATCTCCTGGCCCGTGAGGAAGCCCAGCGCGAAGCGTTGTTTCGCGGGCTGAGCGGCGCGTCGCGCGGCCTCGACGGCGGCATCCACCTGATTCAGCGCAATGCGCGCATGCTCGATGAACGCGCTTCCCGCCGCCGTCAGCTCGACGCCGCGCGCCGTGCGCACGAAGAGGCTGGCACCGACCTGATCTTCGAGGTCGCGAATCTGCCGGCTCAGCGAGGGCTGCGACGTATGCAAGCGCTGTTCGGCCGCTTCGGTCAGGCTGCCCGTCTCGGCCACCGCAATGAAGTAGCGCAGATGTCGCAGTTCCATGATTGCCCCGTGAAGACCGGATGAGTCGGAGCGGTGTGTCACGGTCGACCGAGTGCTCGCGACAACGTGCGAGACAGAATACAACACTCGGCCGGTGAATCAGAGCTTCGAGCCGCCGTCGACATGCAGCGTCTCGCCGGTGATCAAGCGCGCTGCATCCGATGCGAGGAAGGCCGCAGCGTCACCGATATCGTCGGGTTGCGCGACGCGCTTGAGCGCCTGCATTCCGAGCGTGGCCGCGCGGCCAGCATCGGTTTTCGTGAAGTTCGACATATCGGTTTCCACGACACCCGGCGCGATCGCGTTCACGCGAATGCCGCGTTCCCCGAGCGCCGACGCAAAGTGCGTGACGAGCGTATCGACAGCGCCCTTGGTCGACGCATAGGCGGCCATGCTGCCCACCGCGGCACGCGCGGCGAGCGAGGACAGCAACACGATGCTGCTTCCCTTGCACATGACCGGCAACAACTGCTGCACGAGAAAGAAAGGTGCTCGCACGTTGACGGCGAAGAGCGCGTCGAAGTCCTCGATAGTCGTCTCCTCGATGCTCGCGGGCCTCGCAATGCCCGCGTTGGCGACGAGAATGTCGAGCCGGTCGCCGATCACGTCGCGCACGGACCGGGCGAGCCGGTGCGGCCCGTCTGCATCGAGCAGATTGGCCTGCACCTTCTGCGCGGTGCCGCCCGCTTCGCGAATGTGCGCGACGACGGCATCGGCTTCCTGCTCGCCGCTGCTGTAATGAATCAGCACGCCCGCGCCCGCGCGTGCCAGCGCGATGGCGGATGCGCGCCCGATGCCGCGGGATGCGCCCGTCACGAGCGCGGTCTTGCCTGCCAGATCTTTCATGATCGACTCCTCGGATATGCGTGGAAAAGGTGCGACGCGAACAGGCGCTTCAACCGGCGGTCTTGCCGCCGTCGACGGTGACGATCTGTCCCGTGATGAACGCCGCCGCGTCCGACGAGACGAAGACGATCGCGCGCGCGATATCGCCGGGCGTGCCGACACGGCCGAGCGGCACCCCCGCGGCGAGCGCGGCCTTGCGTTCGGCGGTGCCCGTGAAGCGGTCGAGCATGCCGGTGTCGGTCGGGCCGGGCGCCACCGCATTCACGCGCACACCGAGCGACGCGACTTCGAGTGCGGCGGACTTCGTCATGCCTTCGACGGCATGTTTGCTGCCCGCATAGACCGATGCAAACGCCGCGCCTTCATGCCCGTAAGTGGAGGACACGTTGACGATGCTGCCGCGCCCCTGCGCCTGCATCACGCGCAATTCGTGCTTCATGCTGAGCAGCGTGCCGAGCACGTTGGTGTCGAAGGTGGCGGCGTAGCTGTCGGCGTTCTGATCGACGATCGCGCCGGGCTGGCCTTCCGTGCCCGCGTTGTTCACGGCGGCATCGATGCGGCCGAAGCGCGCGACGGCGCCGTCGACGAGATTGCGCACGCTGTCGTCGTGACGCACGTCGGCGGCGATGAAAACGGCTTCCGCGCCGCGTTCGCGCAGTTCGGCTTCGAGCGCCTGGCCTTCGGCTTCACGCCGGCCCGAGACGACGATGCGCGCGCCGCTGTCGGCGAAAGCGAGCGCCGTCGCACGGCCGATACCGGTGAGCGCGCCCGTGATGAGAATGACTGGCTTGTCCATGATTGACTCCATCGAGATGTTGAAGAAGGGCAGGTTTCGCTGCCGTCGATGGAGTGCAATGTAGAGCGGACGAATCCGGATGAAAAAGACTTTGTAGGCAGGAGGCCATGCTTCGAAAGCATAGCGACGTCAGGTCGCGTCAGGTCGCGACGGGTTCGCGCCGAGCGTTCCTGCGCAGCACTTCCGCGGGCACGCCGAAGGTGCGGAGAAACGCGCGGCGCATGCGTTCGCGGTCCGTGAAGCCGGTTTCCTTCGCGACGACGTTGATCGCATGCCGGCCTTGCTCGATCATGAATCGCGCGGCCTCCAGACGAAGCTGCTCCACGGCCTTCGCCGGCGATTGCCCCGTCTCGGCCTGAAAGGCGCGGCTGAACTGACGCGGGCTCAGGTTGGCCACGGCGGCCAGTTCCTCGACAGTGAGCGCATTGCGCAGATTCCTGCGGATGTGCACCAGCACCGATTCGATCCGGTCCGACTTCGGCGTCATGTCGAGCAAGGCGGAATGCTGCAGTTGTCCGCCGAGACGGCGCTGATTCATGACCAGAAGCCTCGCCGCCATTTTGGCGGTATCGGGACCGAGATCGTTGTCGATCAGCGCCAGGACGAGATCGATGCCGGCGGTCATGCCCGCCGACGTCCACACCGGGCCGTCGTTGATGAAGATGCGGTCTTCTTCCGTCGTGACATGCGGAAAGCGGGCCCTGAATTCGGCTGCGTGCGCCCAGTGCATCGTCGCGCGCCGGCCGTCCAGAAGCCCGGCTTCGGCAAGAACGAACGCACCGCTGCAAATGGACGCAATCCGTCTCGATGCTTGCGCCGCTTCCTGCACGAACGAAATCAGCGTGGTGCCGGAAGGCGGGATCTTCATTTCGGTAATGGAACCGATGATGATCGTGTCGAACGCCGGCTCGCCGAACGGCTCGGTTTGCAGCGTCATGCCGCTCGACGACTGCACCGGACCGCCGTGTTCGGACAGCAGATGAATCTCGTAGCACGGACCCTTGGGTGGCATGTTCACGATTTCGAAGGCCGTCAACGCGGCGAGACTCATCATCTGAAATCGTTGCGGCACGATAAAACCGACGCGATGCATATTCACTCCGGCGATGCTGAATTCAACCGCACGCACGAGCCGCCCGGGCGCGGACATGGATGGCATGAATGGTGGCAACAACGACCTCATGGTAACGACGAGAGGCATTAACGTACAAGCCATCCACTCATCTGCGTCACATCGACGAAAGGAATCGCGTCATGTCGAAAGTCATTCGGGCCGCTGCCGTTCAGATCGCGCCCGTTCTCTACAGCCGGGAAGGCACGGTCGATAAGGTCGTCCGGAAAATCCTCGAACTCGGGAAAAAAGGCGTTCAGTTCGCGACGTTCCCGGAAACCGTCGTGCCCTATTACCCGTACTTTTCCTTCATAGAAGCGCCGTTTGCGATGGGCGCCGAGCATTACAAGCTGCTCGAACAGGCAGTGGTCGTGCCGTCCGAGACTACGCGGGCAATTGGCGATGCCGCGCGTCAGGCCGGCATGGTCGTGTCGATCGGCGTCAACGAGCGCGACGGCGGCACGCTCTACAACACGCAACTCCTGTTCGACGCCGACGGCACGCTCGTGCAGCGCCGCCGCAAGCTGTCGCCGACCTATCACGAGCGGATGGTCTGGGGAATGGGCGACGGTTCGGGTTTGCGCGCCATCGATACTGCCGTGGGACGCGTCGGCCAGCTCGCCTGCTGGGAGCATTACAACCCGCTCGCGCGCTATGCACTGATGGCCGACGGCGAGGAAATCCATTCGGCGATGTATCCGGGCTCGTTCGCGGGCGATCTCTTCTCGGAGCAGATTTCGGTCAACATCCGCCAGCACGCGCTGGAGGCCGGCGCGTTCGTCGTGAACGCGACCGCGTGGCTCACGCCCGAGCAGCAGCAACAGATTCTGCAGGACACCAACACGACCCAGATCGGCCCGATTTCCAGCGGCTGCTTCACGGCGATCGTTTCGCCGTCGGGCGAGTATCTCGGCGGCGAGCCGCTGCGCGAAGGCGAGGGCGAGGTCATCGCGGATCTCGACTTCTGGCAGATCGACAAGCGCAAACGCATGATGGATTCGCGCGGCCACTACAGCCGCCCCGACGTGCTCGGCCTCGTGATCGACCGGACGCCGAAGATGCATGTCGTCGAGCGTTCGCTGCGTGCGCCCGGCGAGGAAGCGGCGCGGGATCTCGAAGTGATCAGTTGATCGAAGACCGGACGTATCTACGAAGGAGTGAGAAAGGTGAACTTCAACGATGTCATGCTGGAGCGCAATGCCAGCTTCGCCGAAAGTGGGTTCGCGCCCGAGCTCAAAATGCTGCCGTCGACGGGAACGGTCATCGTCGGCTGCGTCGATCCGCGGGTCGATCCCGCGAATGTGCTCGGCTTGAAGCAGGGAGAGGCAGCTGTCATCCGCAACGTCGGCGGGCGCGTCAACAAGGCGCTGCTCGAAACGCTGGCGGTGCTGAGCGTCGTCGCCACGGCGGCCGGACGCCCGGACGGCGCGCGCAATCTCGTTCTGCTGCAGCACACGGATTGCGGGATCATCGGCTGTCACCGGCACGCGCCGGCGCTGCTCGCGAAACATCTCGACGTGGAGCCCGACGCACTCGACGATCTCGCCATCACCGATCCGTACCGGGCGGTGTCGCTCGATATCGCGGCGCTCAAGGCAAACGCGCAATTGCCCGATAACCTGATCGTGTCGGGCCTCGTCTACGACGTCAAAACCGGCCGCGTCGAAGCCGTCGTCCCGCCCGCGCCCTTGCGCGCTTCGACTGCCTGACCACGATGCGCAAACAGGCCGCGATGCACTCGCGGCCTGTTCATCGACGCACACGCGTTTCCTGTTTCAGTGCACGGCGGCGTTGCCCGGCGTGACCGGCGACTTCTGCGAACGCGCCAGCAACAGCGTCAGCACCGCGGACATCACGAGCAGTCCCGCGACGAAATAGAGCCCGCCGCTGAAGCTGCCGGTCTGGTCCTTGATCCAGCCGATCATCACCGGACCGGCGAAGCCGCCGAGATTGCCGATCGAATTGATCGCGGCGATACCGGTGGCGGCGGCGGCGCCGGAGAGGAACATCGTCGGCATGGTCCACAGCGGCGGCTTCGCGCAGCTGATGCCGATATTGACCAGCGTGAGCGACGCGATCAGTCCGACGACGCTATTCGCCATCGCCGCGATCACGAGACCGACTGCCGCCGCGACACACGCCAGCACGACGTGCCAGGTGCGTTCGCCGGTGCGGTCGGAGTGGCGCGACCAGAAGATCATCGCGACGATCGACACGACGGGCGGAATCGCGTTCAGCACGCCGACGGTCATCGACGACACGCCCAGTTGCTTGATGATCTGCGGCGCCCAGATGCCGAGCGTATACAAGCCCGCCGACGTCCCGAAGTAGATCAGCGAGAGCGCCAGCACGCGGGGATTCGCCAGACCGCTGATGATGCCGTGCTTCGCGCTGCCGGCGCGGCTCGCGGCTTCCTGGTTCATGACGCCGACCAGCCAGTTGCGCTCGTCTTCCTTCAGCCATTTCGCCTTTTCGGGCTTGTCGGTCATATAGAAAAACACCACGACACCGAGAATGAGCGCGGGAATGGCTTCGAGGATGAACATCCACTGCCAGCCGTGCAGACCCATGACGCCGTTCATTTCGAGCAACGCGGCGGAGAGCGGCGAGCCGAGCGCGGTCGAGATCGGCGCCGCGGCCATGAAGAACGCCGTCACGCCCGCGCGGTGCCGCGCCGGGAACCAGTAACTGAGATACAGGATGATGCCCGGAAAGAAGCCTGCCTCGGCCGCGCCGAGCAGGAACCGTACGATGTAAAAGCTGGTCGGCCCTTTGACGAACGCCATGCACGCGGAAATGATGCCCCACGTGACCATGACGCGGGCGATCCACATCCGCGCGCCGACCTTGTGCAGCACGATGTTCGAAGGCACTTCGAACAGAAAATAGCCCCAGAAGAAAATGCCCGCGCCGAAGCCGAGAATCGAGGCGCTGAAGCCGAGATCCGATTTCATGGTGAGCGAGGCGAAGCCGATATTGACGCGGTCGATATAGGCGATGAAGTACAGCAGCATGATGAACGGCACGATGCGCCAGCTGACCTTGCGCAGGGTGCGTTTCTCCTGATCCATAACCATGGAATGTCTCCGTTTCCGATAACCATCGATATCTCGGGCCGTCTGTCGCGGCTTTGTGCCCGTCTTCGATCACTCGAAGCGGCGAGTCTTTCTCTGTTGCCGGAATGCAGGTTAGAACCGATGGAACCGCGTATGAATCGAGCTAAACTTAAAACATCATTGCAAAAAATTCACGAATGAACACGGACTCGGAGTTGAGCTTTTTCTGCTTGCTGGTGAAGCAGGGCAGCCTCGCGGCGACCGCGCGGGAGCTGAACCTGACGCCGCCGGCGGTCTCGCGCCGGCTCTCGGCGCTGGAAGACCGGCTCGGCGTCCGCCTGCTCAACCGCACGACCCGGCGCATCAGCCTGACGAGCGAGGGCGAGGTTTATTTCGCGAATGCGCAGCGCATCCTGAGCGACATCGACGACATGGAACGCCTCGTGTCGAGCAGCCGCGCCGCGCCGAAAGGGTTGCTGCGGGTCAACGCGCCGCTCGGTTTCGGCCGGTCGTATATCGGTCCGTCGATTTCGGTGTTCAGCCTGAATTACCCCGACGTCGAAGTGCAGCTGCATCTCACCGACCGGCCCGTGAGCCTGCCCGACGAAAGCATCGACGTTTCGGTGCGCTTCGGCGAAATGCCGGATTCGCGTCTCATCGCCAAGAAAATCGCCTCGAACCGGCGTCTTCTGGTGTGTTCGCCCGTCTATCTGCGTGCGGCCGGAGAACCGGTGCATCCGCATGATCTGACGCAGCATCAGTGCATCGTCCTGAGGCAAAACGAGGCGGCGTACGGCAACTGGCGCCTGACGCGCAGCGGGCGCACGGAGACGGTCAAGGTACACGGCAAGCTGAGCACGAACGACGGCGAAGTCGCGCTCAACTGGTCGCTCGAAGGGCAAGGCATCCTGATGCGCGCCGAATGGGACGTCGCCAAATACCTGCGCAGCGGCCGGCTGGTGCAGGTTCTGAGCGACTACGAGACCCCGCCCGCCGACATCTACGCCGTCTATCCCGAACGCCTGAACCTGTCGGCGAAAGTCGCGTGCTTCGTCGAGCACTTGCGCGACTATCTGGGCCAGCATGCCGACGGCCCGTCGCCGGTCAGTTCGAACTGGTAGCGGCGACCTCGCCTTCGAGTTCGTGCGCGATGAAGTCGACGAACGCGCGAATCCGGTTCGACATCTGGTGCCGCTGGGAATAGACCGCGAAGATGTCCGCGTTCGGCGTTTCGTGATCGGGAAGCACGCGCACGAGCGAACCCTGCGCCAGATACTGCTTGATGTCCCATTCTGCGCGCATCAGGATGCCGTGCCCTTCGAGCGCCCATTTGACGGCAATCTCGCCGTCGTTCGTGGTCAGGGTGCCGTTGATGCGCACCGCCTCCGTCTTGCGCGACGTTCCCCGGCCCGACACCAGACGCCACACGCCATAGGCTTCGTCGCCCTGGCGGATGCCGATGCAGTTGTGCCGCGCGAGATCGTGCGCCGTGAGCGGCATGCCGCGCGACGCGATATAGGACGGCGCGGCGCACAGAAGCCGCCGGTTCGCGGCAAGGCGCCGCGCGACCACCCGCGTGTCGGGCGGCTCGCCGAAGCGGATGCAGACGTCGAAGGCGTCGTCGGTGAGGGGCGGCGGTGTGACCGACAACTGAAGCTGCACGGCCACCTGCGGATATTGAGCGACGAAGCGCGATATCACCGGCGCCACGTGGCTGCGCCCGAAGCCGAGCGTCGCGTTCACGCGCAGCAAACCTTTCGGACTGCGCTTCGCGGAGCCGAGGAGTTCCGACAGTTCGTCGATTTCGTCGAGAATCCGGCGCGCGTGCTCGAGGTAGAGTTCACCTTCCGGCGTGAGCATCATCCTTCGCGTCGTGCGATTGACGAGCGCGACGCCCGCGCGCGTCTCCATCTGCGACAGACGCTTGCTGACGGCCGCCGCCGTCAAGCCCAGTTCGCGCGCGGCCGCGCTCAGGCTGCCGGCTGCGGACAGCGTCGAAAAGAAGCTGAGATCGGCGGGTTGGACGGTATCGGCCATCGCGTTCATTCGTGAATAAAAGTTAACGATACTTTAAGTTTAGTCGCGGTTCTGGAACCGGGATGTGGGTAGAGTTCAGTCACGCAGACCGGCGCCGTACGCGCGCCGGTCGACCAATCAGCCGCCCGCGCGGCTTCAAAAGGAGCCGACACGCATGCACCGCACTCGAAACGCCAAGATCGTCGCCACGCTGGGTCCGGCGAGCACGAGTCACGAAACCATCGAAGCCCTGCACGAGGCGGGCGCCGACGTATTCCGGCTGAATTTCAGCCACGGCACGCACGAAGATCATCAGCGGCGCCTCGAAGTCATCCGCGCGGTCGAGAAGCGCGCGGGTCGGCCCATCGGCGTGCTGCTCGATCTGCAAGGGCCGAAGCTGCGCATCGGCACATTCGCGAACGGCCCGATCCTGCTGGAAAAAGGCGCGTCGTTCCGGCTCGATCTCGACGCGGCGCAACCCGGCGACATCGGGCGCGTCGCGCTTCCGCACCCTGAAATCTTCGCGGCGCTCAAGGAGCAGACCAATCTGCTGCTCGACGATGGCCGCGTTCAGCTTCGCGTCGAGCGCTGCGGACGCGACTTCGCGGAAACGACCGTGATCGTCGGCGGGGCACTTTCCGAGCGCAAGGGCGTCAACGTGCCCGATGTCGTGCTGCCGCTGTCGGCCATGACGGAGAAGGACCGGCGCGACCTGGAATTCGGGCTCACGCTCGGTATCGACTGGCTGGCGCTGTCGTTCGTGCAGCGCGTGGAAGACATCCGCGAGGTTCGCCAGATCGTCGGGGACCGGGTCGGCATCGTGGCCAAGCTGGAAAAGCCGGCTGCCATCGGCAGTCTCGATGCGATCGTCGAGGAAGCGGACGCCGTGATGGTCGCGCGGGGCGATCTCGGCGTCGAAATGCCGGCCGAGCAGGTTCCGGCGATCCAGAAGCGCATCGTGCGGTCGTGCCGCAAGGCCGGCAAACCGGTGATCGTCGCGACGCAGATGCTGGAGTCGATGGTGGCGGCGCCGGTGCCCACGCGCGCCGAAGCGTCGGATGTCGCGACCGCCATCTATGACGGCGCGGACGCCGTGATGTTGTCGGCGGAATCGGCGAGCGGCAAATATCCGGTCGAAGCCGTGCGGATGATGGATCGCATCATCGCGCAGACCGAGCGCGATCCGTACTATCGCGAAGTGATCGCCGCGTCGCACGCGGCGCCGCGCGCGAACACTTCGGATGCGATCGGCTATGCGATGCGGCACGTGACCGGCCTGCTGGACGCCGCGGCCACCGTCGCCTACACGTGTTCCGGTTACTCGGCCTTGCGGATGGCGCGCGAGCGGCCGTGCGCGCCGATCGTCGGCATGACGCCGCATATCGGCACGGCGCGCCGTCTCGCGCTGGTGTGGGGCGTGCATCCGGTCGTATGCAGGGAAGTGGCCGACATGCTCGAAGTCAGCGAGCTGGCCTGCGCGACCGTGCGCGAGGAAGGTTTCGGCGTGACCGGCGACACTGTCGTCATCTCGGCGGGCATGCCGTTCGGCACGCCGGGCACGACCAATCTTCTGCGCATCGCGCAAATCGCGTGAGCCATCGAGCGGCGGCGCGCCTCGCCGTTCATGCGGTCCACCGCGCAAAGAAGACGCGCACGACGCCACTACAATAGCCAACGCTGCAAAAAAGCCTTACGTTCGATCCGACTGACCAATCCGCCGGCCCCGATCCGCGCAGCAACATCGGCCCGCCGGTATCGGGAGCGTCCATGTTCGACGGGATTTTTCGTATCGAATGGAGTTCGGGCTGGCCGGAAGTCTACGTCCAGACGGATAGCTGGGTCGTCGCGATTCTTCTGATCGTAGCCCTGCTGCTGTCGATCCTGCTGGCGAGCGCCGTCTGCTATTACGTGACGCGCACGCTCATGCTGCTGATCGTCAGCCGGCTGGCGCGCAAGCCAGGGCGCAAGTGGCTGAGCGCGGCGGAACGACATCGCGTGTTTCACCGGCTAGCGCCGCTCGTGCCCGCCGGAATCATCTATGCGTCGGCGCCGCTGCTCTCCGGCCTCACGTTTCCGCTGATCGCGTCGCTCGGCCGGCCGCTCGCGATTCTCGCGGCGTGCTACATGGTCTACACGCTGCTGCGCGCGGCGCTCGCGTTGCGCGACAGCATCGAGGAGCGCTACAGCCACGTTCCGTCCTCGAGCGAGAGGCCGATCAAGAGCTTCCTGCAGATCGCCACCATCGTGGTTTATCTGGTCTCGCTGATCGCCGTGGTTTCCCTGCTGATGGAGCGTTCGCCGGTTTATCTCCTCACGGGTCTGAGCGCGATCACGGCGCTGCTCATTATCATCTTCCGCGACTCGCTGCTCGGCTTCGTCGCCAGTATCCAGCTCGCTGCCTACGACATGCTGCGCGTCGGCGACTGGATCGAAGTGCCGGGCTTCGTCGCCGACGGCACTGTCATCGATATCGCATTGAACACGATCAAGGTGCGCAACTTCGACAACACCATCGTGATGTTGCCGAGCCAGCTTCTGCTGACGAACAGCGTGAAGAACTGGCGCGGCATGGTCGAGACGGGCGCGCGGCGCCTGAAGCATGCGATTCACTTCGACGTGGACACGATCTGCTTTCCCGACGACGCGCTGCTCGCGCGCCTGCGCGAAGTCATCGAACGGCCGCTTGCGTCCCGCGACGACGAGCGCCGCACGAACCTCGGGCTATATCGCCGCTATCTGAGTGGATATTTTCGCGATCATCCGGCGGTGCGGCGCGACCTGCCGGTCGTGATCCGTCAGGTGCAGTCGACGGCGCCGATCGTCGCGCTGGAGATTTATCTCTATATCGATGAAATACGCTGGGAAGCGTACGAGAACCTGCAATCCGACATGCTCGATCATGCTTACGGCGTCGTGCCGCTGTTCGGCTTGCGCTGCTGGCGGCCGGAATGCGCGGCGTCCACCAGGCCCACTTGACTGATTACGCGGGCTCGCCGAGCAATTCGCGCAGCACGTTCAGCGCGGCCGAGAAGTGCCCCTTGCGCCACACGAGCAGCGTGTCCACGCGGCCGAGATCGCCGATCGAATGCAAATCGACTTCGCCGTCCAGACGCGCCAGTTCCAGCACCGAGCGCGGCGCCACCGCGACGCCCGCGCCCGCCGCCACGCACGCGACAATCGCGTGATACGAGCCGAGTTCCAATACCCGCGTCGGGCGGATTCCCTGCAACTTGTACCAGCGCGTCGCGTATGAGCGATAGGCGCAGCCGCGCTCGAACGCGACCAGCGTGAGTCCGGCGGCATCGTGCGCCGTTTCCGCCGGATGCTGGCCGCGCGGCGTGAGCAGCACGAGTTCCTCGTGGAAAACCGGCACGGATTCGAACTGCTCGGCGGGCAGCGCGTCCGGCTCGATCGGCCGCGCCATCAGCGCCGCGTCCAGTTCGAACGTGCGCACGCCGTCGATGAGCGCGCGCGTCACGCCCGTCGCCAGCTCCAGCGTCACTTGCGGCCAGCGCTGATGGTAGGTCGCCAGCACACGCGGCAGGCGGCTCGCGGCGGTGCTTTCCATCGTGCCGAGCCGCAGGCGGCCTTGCGGGCGATTTTCGCTGACCGCGTGGCGCGCTTCATCGGCGAGCGCGAGCAGACGCTCCGCGTACGGCAGAAGCGTTTCGCCGGCAGGCGTGAGCACGAGACGCCGGCCGTCGCGGATGAAAAGATCGACGCCGAGCGTTTCCTCCAACTGGCGGATGCGCGTCGTCACGTTGGACTGCACGCGATTGAGCTTCGCCGCCGCGCGCGTCACGCCGTTTTCCCGGACGACAGCCCGGAAGATGGTCAGTGCCGACAGATCCATGATCTCTCGAAAAGATTGATGACATCTTCATTATTCATTTTTCAAGATGCATCGGTCAAGCTAGGATCGGCGCATCGGTCCTTCTGATTTCCGCTCATGGCTACGCCTGCTCACGCTTCATCGCCGTCCGTTCATCCCGCGCGACATGCCGCGTTCGCGTGCGCCGTCGCGCTCGCGGTGGCGCTGGGCGTCGGGCGCTTCGCGTTCACGCCGCTGTTGCCGCTGATGCTGAACAGCGGCTCGCTCGACATCCGTCATGGCGGCTGGCTCGCGTCGGCCAATTACGCCGGGTATCTGATCGGCGCGCTGTCGTGCGCGGCGATCCGCGTCGATCACGCGCGCATGGTGCGGCTCGCGCTGGCATCGACGATCGTGCTGACGCTCGCGATGGGCCTCATCCATCTGTTCTGGCTGTGGGCCGCGATCCGTTTCGCGGCGGGCGTCGTCAGCGCGTGGGCGTTCGTGTTCGCGTCGCAGTGGGGCTTGCGGCGGCTCGCCGAACTCGACGCGCACGGCCTCGGCGGCGTGATCTACGCGGGACCGGGCGTCGGCATCATCGCGACGGGTTTGCTGGGCGCCGCCGCCGCCGCGGCCGAAGTCCCGCCGCCGTGGGTGTGGACCGGCTTCGCGGCGTGCTCGTGCCTCGCGGTGGCGATCGTCTGGAAAACCTTCGCGCATGTCGCGCCCGCCGCGCGTGGCGGCGGCCGTGTCCCCGAGCACGCGACGCCCGCGTCCGCGCGCGCCGATTCGGCGTGGCTCATCGGCCTCTACGGGCTGGCGGGATTCGGCTACATCATCACCGCGACGTTCCTGCCGGTCATCGCGCGGCAGGCGTTGCCGGGGTCGTCGTGGCCGGATCTGTTCTGGCCTGCGTTCGGGCTGGCGCTGATGGCGGGCGCACTCGGCGCCGCGCGGCTGCCGCTGAACTGGGACAACCGGCTGCTGCTGGCCGCGTGCTACGTCATCCAGGCGCTCGGAATATGGCTGGGCATCGAGTTCCCGACTGCGCTCGGCTTCGGGCTCGGGAGCCTGCTGCTCGGCCTGCCGTTCACCGCGATCACGCTGTTCGCGATGCGGGAAGCGCGCCGGTTGCGCGGCGACGCCGCCGCCGGCCTGATGGGTTACGCGACGGGCTCCTACGGCCTGGGGCAGATCATCGGGCCGCTGGTCGCCGCGCCGATCGCCGCGCATACCGGGTCGTTTTCCATCGCGTTATGGATCGCCGTGGCGGCGCTGGCGCTGGGCGCGGCGGGACTGGCCTTCCTCGGCACGCGCCGCAGCGCGCAGTCGTAGCTTTCCCGCCGCGCGCCGCGCGCCGCGCGTCCCGTTCCTAGCGTTCGGCGCGCGTATAGCGTTCGGCGGGCGTGCTGGTCGAAAGCTCCGGCGCCATTGCCTGACGCGCCGCTTCGTACGCCTCCCATTTCGCGCCGTCATGCAGCGACGGAATCGTCACGAGTTCGTTGCGATCGAAGCCGACGAGCGCTGCATCGACCATATCCGTCGCCGACATCACGATCGCCTGGTCGAGATTTTCGAGCGGCAGGCCGCCGCTTTCCCAGAAATCCGTGGCGGTCGCGCCCGGCAGCACGGCCTGAATGCGCACGCCCTTGCCCGATAGTTCGCGATGCAACGACTGGCTGAACGCCAGCACGAACGCCTTGGTGCCGCCATACACGCCGTTCAGGATCTCCGGCGCGATACTCACGATCGACGCGATATTGATCACCGCGCCCTTGCCGCGCGCGACGAACCCGGGCACTGCCGCATACGTCAGACGCGTCAGCGACGTGACGTTCAGTTCGATCATGCGCGTCATTCTCTCGACGTCGCTGTCGAGCAGGGACGTATGCGTGCCGACGCCCGCGTTGTTCACCAGCAGCGTGATGCTCGCGTCGTCCTTCAGTTTCGCTTCGACGGCGGCGAGCGCGGCGCGGTCGTTCAGATCGGCATCGAGAATTTCGACGCTGCGGCGCGTCTCGTTGGTGATGCGCTCGGCGAGCGCCGCCAGCCGGTCGCGATTGCGCGCGACGAGAATCAGGTCGTAGCCACGCCGCGCGAGGCGCTCCGCGTAGACCGCGCCGATGCCCGAAGATGCGCCCGTGACGAGCGCCGTGCCAAGGTGTTCCTGCGTCATGATTTCACTCCGTTGGATACGAATGGTGGATTGCGTGAGTGAATTGTGGTCCGGTTTGACGGTGTCGCAAATGACGTATATCGTACTGATTCAGGACATCGGCGGAGACGCGGCATGCATCGCATCGGATTTTTGTTGAGTGACGGTTTTCAGGTCATGGCGCTCGCGTCGCAATCGGTGTTCGAATACGCGAACGCCACGGCGGGCGTCGAGTTCTATCGCATCGAAAATTATTCGATGACCGGCGGCGAGGTGCGCTCGTCGCTGGGCATGAAGGTCGATACGCGCGCCGTCAGTTCCCGCACGGCGATGGACACGTGGATCGCCGCGGGCGTGAACTCGCCGCTGACCACGCCGCCGCCCGCCGAACTGCTCGCGTTTCTGCGCCGCGCGAGCACGCGTTCGCGGCGCATCGCGGGAGTCTGCACGGGCGGTTTCGTGCTGGCCGAGGCGGGGCTGCTTGCAAACCGGCGCGCGACCATGCACTGGGCGTTCGCGCGCGACTTGCAGCGGCTCTTTCCCGACGTGCGCGTCGAGGAAGACCGCATCTATATCGTCGATGGTCCGGTGTGGACTTCGGCAGGCATGACCGCCGGTCTCGATCTCACGCTCGCGATGGTCGAAAAAGACCTGGGCGCGGACGTGGCGCGCTCGGTCGCGCACAAGCTCGTGATGCATCAGCGGCGCGCGGGCGGGCAGTCGCAGCATTCGGAAATGCTCGATCTCGCGCCGAAGTCGGACCGCATCCAGAATGCGCTGAATTACGCGCGCAAGAATCTGAACCGGCCGCTGACGGTCGAGGAACTCGCGGGCGAAGCGCATTTGAGCCCGCGCCAATTCAGCCGCGTGTTCACGCAGGAGACGGGACAATCGCCGGCGAAGGCGATCGAAGGACTGCGGCTGGAGGCGGCGCGCCTGATGATCGAAAAGAGCCGTCATTCGCTCGAGACCATCGCGCACGAAACAGGCTTCAGAGACCGGCGTCACATGCGCGAGGCGTTCATGCGCGGCTTCGGCCTGCCGCCGCAGGAAGTGCGGCGCGAAGCACGCGCGCAGGCGTGAGGGCTGATACGCTACACCGTTTTCACGCAACCACGCATCACGAGGACACGCCGTGCTGAAGATCGATCCGGACCGCTTGCTGAACGACCTCAGACGACTGCGCAGTTTCGGCGCGACCGGGCCCGGCGTCGTGCGTCTGTCGCTGTCGCCGGTGGATATGGATGCGCGCCGCTGGCTCGCTGAGCGCATGAACGAAGCGGGTTTGTCCGCATCGATCGACGGCGTCGGCAGCGTGTTCGGCCGCTCGCGCAACGACGGCCCCGCGCTATTGATCGGCTCGCACACGGACACGCAGCCCACCGGCGGCTGGCTCGACGGCGCACTGGGCGTCATCTACGGTCTGGAGATTGCGCGCGCGCTCGCCGAATGCGACGAGACGCGTCATCTCGCGGTAGACGTCGCGTCGTGGATCGACGAAGAGGGCACGTTTTCGGGCTTTCTCGGCAGCCGCAGCTTCGTCGGCGAAGCCATCGACGAATCGATCGGACGCGCGCGCAATCGCGAAGGCATCCTGCTCGGCGACGCGCTCGCGCAAGCCGGGCTCGCGGGCGTGCCGCGCGTGCGCCTTGACAGGACGCGCCACAAGGCGTACATGGAGCCGCACATCGAGCAGGGCGGACGGCTGGAGGCGCACGGCAAGTCGATCGGCGTGGTGACCACCATCGTCGGCATACGCGAGCTCACGTTGCGCTTCACGGGGCAGCGCAATCACGCGGGCACCACGCCGATGTCGATTCGCCGCGATGCGGGCGCGGCGCTCGTCGCGTTCATCGCGCGCATGAATGAAGTGTTCAAACAACTCGCCGATGCCGATACCGTGTGGACGGTCGGACGTATCGAACTCGATCCGGGCTCGTTCAGCGTGGTGCCGGGCGCGGCCGACATGGACCTGCAATTCCGCGATGCCAGCGCGGAGCGTCTGCGCAAGATGGAAGCAGCGCTTGCCGCCTTGATCCGCGATTTCAACGCGCAGGAAAACGCAAGCGTCGTGATACTCGCCGCCGAGCCGCCCGAAGAACCGGTGACCATGGACGCCGCGCTGCAGGCGCATCTCGCGACCGCCGTCGATGCGTGCGCGCCGGGACAATGGGAGCGCATGCCGAGCGGCGCGTCGCACGATGCGCAGGTCATCGCGCATCATGTGCCGGCGTGCATGCTGTTCGTGCCGAGCATCGGCGGCGTGAGTCACGACTTTATCGAGGACACGGCCGACGCGCATATCGTGCTCGGCTGTGAAGTGGCGGCGAACGCGGCGGCGCGGATTCTGCGGAGCATGCGGACCTGACCGAGCTGATCCGTACAACGGGCGAGGCAATCATGAACGACGAAACGCTTGTGATTCTCGATTGTCATCAGCATTTCTACGATGCCGCGCATCTGCGCTATCCCGTCTTCGAGCAGCGCAGCGCGGGCTTCGAAGCGCTCGTCGGCGATTACGCCGCCATGCCGCGCGTCTATCTTCCCGCTGACTACGCGCGCGATACGCAAGGCTTCGACGTCGCCGCGACCGTGTGGGCCGAGTTCATATCCGCCGATTCATCCGGCGAAGTGCGGTGGGCGAGCGCGATGCTGGATGGCGCCGCGCAGCCCGCAGGCATGATCGCGGTGATCGATTTCTCGGCGCCGGACGTCGAACGCACGCTGGACGCTTACGCGTCGATCGAACGCATACGCTGCGTGCGTCAGCATATGGCCTGGCATCCGTCGAATGCTTCGTTGCGTTTTGCGTCGCGGCCCGATCTCATGACCGATGCACAGTGGCTGCGAGGCATCGGCTCGTTGAACGGACGCGCTTTCGTGTGCGAGCTCGAAGTCTTCGCACCGCAGTTGTGCGACCTCGCGGCGGTCGTGCGCGCACATCCGGCGATTCAGTTCGTCCTGCCCGTGATGGGCTGGCCGCTGGACCTGTCGAACGAGGGCCGGGCCGCGTGGAAGCGCGATCTCGCCGCGCTGGCCGCGTGCCCGAACGTCGCGCTGAAGATCTTCGGTCTGGAATGCATCTTCGGCATTCACTGGACACTCGACGAAGCGCGTCCGTGGATGCTCGATGCAATCGACTGTTTCGGGCCGGCGCGCAGCATGTTCGCGAGCCACATGCCGATTGCGAGACTCGCGTGCAGTTTTCAGCAACTCTACGATTCGTATATGCAAACTATCGACGCGTTCTCGCCTGCGGAAAAGCGCATGATGCTGCATGACACGGCGGCGCGAATCTATCGCATGGCATAAATGGCGACGACGATACGCGCCGCGGCGACATCGATCGATTCGTTACCCGACATTGTCTCGATTGGCGAAACGCCACCCGACACCCCGATTACGACGTTGCTGGACTGCAAGCCTTAAAGCGCCTTTAATGACCGATGTACTGCTGCGTGGTTGCGCCCACCCACAGGAGACGGCATGGATGCAGTCCGAACCTTCCTCGAAAATCAGTCGCTGTTCGCGCTCTTTCTGACCATCGCGCTGGGCTATCTGATCGGCGAGATCAACATCAAGGGCGTGGCACTGGGTTCCGGCGCCGTGCTGTTCGTCGGACTCGCACTCGGCGCGTTCGCGCCGAAGTCCGCGCCGCCCGCGTTGCTCGGCACGCTCGGCCTGCTGCTGTTTCTCTACGGCATCGGCATTCAGTACGGCGCGCAGTTCTTCCGCGGCCTCACGAGCCGCGACGGCATGAAAGCCAATGCCGCCGCATGTCTCGGCGTGATCATCGCGGGCTTCGTGTCGTGCGGCTTCATCTCCTTCGGCACCACGCTCGCCGATGCACTCGGTATGTTCGCGGGCAGCGGTACCAGCACGGCGAGTCTGCAGGTCGCGATCGCGTCGATGAAAAGCAACGACGCGGCGGTCGCCTACAGCGTCGCGTATCCGTTCGGCGTCGCGGGACCGATATTGTTTCTCTACGTGCTGAACGTCGCGCTCAAGATGAAGATTCAGAAGCCGCCGGCGAAAGTGCTCGAAACGGCCGAGATCGCGTTGACCAACCCGGGTCTCTACGGTCTCAGGCTGGCGGAACTGGCGAGCCGCTTGCCCGAGGGCGTGGCGATCGCGGCGGTGCGGCGCGCGCACCACAATCAGTTGCCCACCGACGACTTCACGCTGCAATCCGACGACGTGCTGCTCGCCACGGCCACCGACCGCCGCCTGCTCGACCGGACCACGGCGCTGTGCGGCGAACTGCAGCCGGGAAGAATGGCGAGCCATCGCGAAGACCTCGACTATATGCGCGTGTTCGCGTCGAATGCGTCCGTGGTCGGAATGGCGATCGGCGACATCCGCTTTCCAGCGGGCGTGAATTGCGCGATCGCGCACGTGCGCCGCGGCGACGCCGATCTCCTCTCGACGCCCGATCTGATTCTCGAAGCGGGCGATCGCGTCGGCCTGCTCGTGAACCGCGCGCATCAGGCGACCGTCCGCGCGTTCTTCGGCGACTCGATCAAGACCACGGCAGATCTCAGTTTCATCTGCCTCGGCATCGGCGCGGCCGCGGGGCTTCTGGCCGGCGCGCTGCCGCTGCCGGTGCCCGGTCTCGGTGCATTCAGCCTCGGGCTGGCGGCCTTGCTGCTGGTGGCGCTGTGTCTGGGCAAGCTGCGCCGCAGCGGCCCGTTCGTCTGGGTCATGCCGCTCTCGGCGAATCTCGTGCTGCGCAATCTCGGCCTCACGATCTTTCTTGCGCAAGTCGGCATTTCGTGCGGGCCGAAGTTCGTCGCGACGGTGGGCACGGCCGGGCCGCTTCTGCTGCTTTATGGCGCGATCACGCTTCTGGTTCTGGTGGGCGTCACGGCCGTGTGCTGCCTGTGGATTTTCAGGCTGCCGTTCGATACGTCCGTGGGCGTGATCTGCGGCGCGACCGGCAACCCGGCGATTCTCGCGTTTGCGAATCGCATCGCGCCGACGGATCAACCCGACATCATGTACGCGATGATCTTTCCGTCCATGACCATCGTCAAGGTGTTGTTCGTGCAGATCGCGATATCGTTGGCGGGCAGTTGAACGACAAGGGGAACGACATGGAAGTGGCCATATTCAGTTCGACGCCTTACGAGCGCGAGTTTCTCGACGCGGCGAACAAGGCGACGAATCACAAGCTCCGGAATTTCGAGGAAACGCTCGACATGGACAACGTCGATCTCGCCGCCGGCTTCGGCGCGATCTGCATCTTTGTCAATGACCGGGCGAACGCCGAAGTGCTGGAAGCGCTGCACAAAGGCGGCACGCGCCTGATCGCGCTGCGCTGCACGGGCTTCAACAACGTCGATCTGCACGCCGCGGCGCGGCTGGGTCTGAAAGTGGTGCGCGTGGTCGACTATTCGCCCAACTCGGTCGCGGAGCACGCCGTCGCGCTGTTGCTCGCGATCAACCGCAAGGTGCATCGCGCGTACAACCGCACGCGCGATTCGAACTTTTCGCTCGACGGCCTCATCGGTTTCGATCTGTACGGCAAGACCGTGGCGGTCGTCGGCACCGGCAAGATCGGCTGCGTGTTCGCACAGATCATGCTCGGTTTCGGCTGCGACGTGATCGGCTTCGATCCCTATCCGTCGCCGCAGTTCGAAGCGCTCGGCGGGCGCTATGCGACGCCCGGCGAAATCGGCGCGAGGGCGGACATCATCGCGCTCTTTTGCCCGCTGACGCCCGCGACGCATCACATCATCAATTCGGAGACGCTCAAGCGCGCGAAGCCGGGCGCGTTGCTCATCAACACGAGCCGCGGCGCGCTGATCGATACGGAGGCTGTCATCGAAGCGCTGAAGACCGGGCAACTGGGCGGACTCGCGATCGATGTCTACGAACAGGAAGCGGACCTCTTCTTTCGCGACCTGTCCAGCGAAATCATCACCGACGATGTCATTCAGCGTCTCGTGTCGTTTCCCAATGTGATCGTGACGGGGCATCAGGCTTATCTGACGCGCGAAGCATTGACGACCATCTGCGAAACGACGATGCAAAGCATCACGGCGTTCGAAAAGAACGAGAAGCTGGAAAACGAGGTGAAGGCGGCCTAGCGAAACATCGGGTTCACCAAGGGGATCGGGTTCACCAAGGAGTCACCATGAAAGCAAGGAGCGTACGGACGGGCTGCGTCATTGTGCTGGCTGCGATTGCGCTGGACGCCATCGCGCAAGGCAAGCCGATCGCGTATCCGGCCAAGGGGCAAAGCGCACAGCAGCAGCAAAACGACGACGGCGCGTGCTATAGCTGGGCGAAGAGCAACACGGGCATCGATCCGGCGACTGCATCGGCGGCGCCGCCTCCGCAGGGCGGTGCGGCGGTCGGCGGCGGACAGCGCGTGGGCGGTGCGGCGCGCGGCGCGGCGGGCGGCGCGGCCATCGGCGCGATCGCGGGCGATGCCGGCAAGGGCGCGGCGGTCGGCGCGGTCGCCGGCACGATGGCGGGCGGCGCGCGGGCGCGGCAGGAAAAACGCGCACAGCAGGCGAATGCGCAGGCGCAGAGTCAGGGCGCGATGTCCACGTACTATCGCGCTTGGGCGGCGTGCATGCAGGGACGCGGCTACTCGATTCAATAACGTCACGCGCGATGCATCGACAGCGCCGCGCAGCGCACGACCTGTGGAGGAACGCTCGATGGCTGATCTCTGGGTAGGCAATGTCGAAGAGTCGACGACCGACGACGAAATTCGGCAGTTTCTCTGCCACTATGGCTTTCCTCCGTTCGATTCGATCAAGCGCGTCCCCGGCACCGGCGAGCGTCCGGCGGCGGTCGTCAGTTTCGATACGGTCGAAGCACACGTGCTGCGCATGTTTCAGCCGCGCATCCACAACATGTTCTGGAAGGACCGCACGCTCGTGGCGCAGGTCATGCCCGGGCGCAACGAAACCTGACCGTGTCGCGAGAACGCAGCAATGCAAGACGACAATGACGTCAGGGAATCGCGGCGCGCGTGCGCAAGCGAGCGCCGCTCGGGCATGTGCCCGAGCGTTCTTGGCGCTGCGCCGGATCGGGCGCAGTGGAGGTGAAATGGAACACACTCACGAAAAGTATCAGCGGCTCATCGACGTATGCCGCACGCTGCCGCCGCTCACCGTGGCGGTGGCGCATCCGTGCGACCGGACATCGCTCGAAAGTGCGGTGAAGGCGGCCGAAATGGGGCTGATCGCGCCGCTGCTCGTCGGACCGCGCGAGCGCATCCGCGAAGTCGCGGAGCAATGCGGCCTGAACATCGCGGGCTTTCCGGTCGTCGATGCGCCGCACAGTCATGCCGCCGCGCAAAAGGCCGTCGAACTGGTGCGCGAAGCGCGGGCCGAAGCGCTCATGAAAGGCAGCCTGCACACCGACGAAGTCATGGCCGCGGTCGTCAGCCGCGAGGGCGGTCTGCGCACGGCGCGGCGCGTGTCGCACTGCTTCATCATGGACGTGCCCGGTCACGAGAACGTGCTCATCATCAGCGACGCGGCCATCAACATCGCGCCGACGCTCGCCGAGAAGGTCGACATCGTGCAGAACGCGATCGAACTCGGGCACGCGCTGCGCTTCGAGGAAGTGCGCGTCGCCATTCTGTCGGCGATGGAAACGGTCAACCCCAAAGTGCCGTCGACGCTCGAAGCGGCGGCGCTCTGCAAGATGGTCGACCGGCATCAGATCACGGGCGCGCTCGTCGACGGCCCGCTCGCGCTCGACAACGCCATCGATCTCGAGGCGGCGCGCACGAAGAAGATCGATTCGCCCGTCGCGGGGCGCGCGAACGTGCTGATCGTGCCCGATCTCGAAGCGGGCAACATGCTCGCGAAGAGCCTGTCGTTTCTCGCGGGCGCGGACGCGGCGGGCATCGTGCTCGGCGCGCGCGTGCCGGTCATCCTGACGAGCCGCGCCGATTCGCTGCAATCGCGGCTGGCGTCGTGCGCGGTCGCATCGCTCGTGGCGTCGAAACGCCGCGAACAAGCGCAACTGGGCGGGTGATTACATGGCCGACGTCATTCTGGTACTCAACGCGGGCTCCTCGAGCATCAAGTTCAGCGCGTTCGACGTGGAACGCGGCGAACTCGCGCTCGTCACGCGCGGGCAGGTCGAAGGGCTGTTCGACTCGCCGCATTTCGTCGCCTTCAATGCGGACGGCGAAAAGACCGGCGAGCATGCCTGGGGCGACGGCGTGCGGCTCGAACACGCCGATGCGATCGCGTACCTCGGCGCGTACTTGCGCGGCCATGGCGCGGGGCATCGGCTGATCGGCGTGGGGCATCGCGTCGTGCATGGCGGCATGCATTTCACGAAGCCGGTGCTGACGAGCGCGGAAGTCATCGACGAACTCGACAGGCTCACGCCGCTCGCGCCGCTGCATCAGCCGCACAATCTGAAGCCGATCCGCATCATCGCCGAACGCAATCCGGCAATGCCGCAGGTCTCGTGTTTCGACACGGCCTTTCATGCGACGCAGAATCCGCTCGCGCAAGCGTTCGCGCTGCCTGCGTCGATCACGAGAAAGGGCGTGCGACGCTACGGCTTTCATGGGCTGTCGTACGAATACATCGCGAGCGCGCTGCCGCAGATCGCCCCCGAAGCCGCGCGCGGGCGCACGGTGGTCGCGCATCTCGGCAACGGCGCGAGCCTGTGCGCGATGTCCGCGGGAAAGAGCGTCGCGTCCACGATGGGTTTCACCGCCCTCGACGGCCTCATGATGGGCACGCGCAGCGGCAGTCTCGATCCGGGCGTCATCCTCTATCTGCTCGACGAGCTCGGCATGAACGCGCGCGAGATCGAAGACCTGCTGTATCGCCGCTCGGGACTGCTCGGCGTATCCGGCATCTCGGGCGACATGCGCGCGCTGCTCGCGAGCAGCGAAGAATGCGCGCGCTTCGCCATCGATCTGTACGTGTATCGCATCGCCCGCGAACTCGGTTCGATGGCCGCCGCGCTGCAAGGGCTCGACGCCTTGGTCTTCACGGCGGGCATCGGCGAACATGCGGCGGAAGTCCGCCGGCGCGTATGCGAGGAAGCGCAATGGTGGGGCATCGAACTCGATGCGCGCGCGAACGAAGGCAGCGGCCCGCGCATCAGCACGGCGTCGAGCAAGGTGAGCGCGTGGGTGATTCCCACCAACGAGGAACTGATGATCGCGCGTCACACGCTGGCGCTGATCGACCCCGCGCGCGCATCGCGGGATGCGTGACTCGTTTTACTTCGGGCGTTAGGGCAGCGGGTTTCGTTCGATCGCCGCCGCGATGTCCCGGCTCACGCTCGCGAGCGCGCGGCTGTGCGCGGCGACGAGCGCATCGAAGTCCGGGCCCGTGACGGGCTCGCGCACGAGCGAGCGGCCGTTCAGCGCGTTGTCGTCGCCGAAGCGGCGCACGGACCATTGCGCGTCGATCGCCACGGCATCGCCGGGAACAGATTCGAATTGCTGGATATCGACGCGCACGCGATACGCCTGCGGGTCCGCGATCGCGCGCGATGCCACCGCCACGCGGTCCGAGCCGAGCAGCAACGCGAGATCGCCGGCGATAGCGTCCGCCACGCTGCTCCTGAGCGGCTCGCCCCAGCGCGCGTATTCGTTGAGCGCCACTTCGTTGTTCGTGTTGCGCGTGACGATCTGCGGACGATCGACGAGATCGGGCACCGTCACCGGCCCGACGATCACGGGCCGCTGCGAGGTGCGCGCGGCCGCCGCGCTCAGCGACGGATCGGCGCTCAGCCGGTAAAAGCTCGCGCGGGGCGAAGTGCATCCGGTCAGGATCGCCACGACCGGGACGAGTAACACCAGAACGGGCCGCATCACTTCTTGTCCTCCGGCTTGCCGCGCAGCAGCGCTTCCGGATGCTGCTGCAGATAATCCGCGAGACTGCGGAACGATGCCGCCGTGCGCGTCAGTTCGCGAACCGCTTCGGCCGTGTCCTGTTGCAGGCCCGAATCCGGCATGAGCGTCGAGTGCGCCGCATCGAGCGCGGCGCGCGCGGCCGAAAGCGTCGACGCGGCTTGCGGCACGACCTGCGTATCGATGTTGCGCATCAACTGGCTCGTGCTGTTCAGAGTCTGGCGCGCGCTCGCGGTGAGCTCTTCGATCGGCAGCTTGTCGATGCGCGTGATGATGCGGTTCATCGAGTCCTGCAGCGATTCGAGGCCGCTCGGCGTCGTCGGCATTTCGGGCGGCGAACGCTCCCAGTCGATGCTCGCCTTCTTCGCGCCGGGGAAGAAATCCATCGCGACATAGAGCTGGCCCGTCAGCAGGCTGCCCGTGCGCAACTGGCCGCGCAGTCCGCGCTCGACCAGCAGATCCGCGAGCGCATGGCGATCCGTGGCCATCCGGCCGCCCTTCGGCTCGGACGCGAAGCGCGACGTGAAGCGCTCCGGATAGATCCTGACTTCGACCGGTATGCTGATGCGCTTCGTGACCGGATCGAAGCGCGTATAGATCGCCGCCACTTCGCCGATCGGAATGCCGCGGAATTCCACCGGCGCGCCCACGGCGAGGCCGCGCACCGAGCCTTCGAATGCGAACACGTAAGTGTCGACGATGCGCTCCTGCACGCGCAGCGCTTCCGTGCGCGTCGGAAACAGGTTGAAGACCGTGTCGGCGGGCGCTTCGGCCCAGCTGAGCGACACGGCGGGCGTCTCGAACGCGAGTCCGCCGATCAATATGGACACGAGCGATTGCGTGTTGACCTTGAGGCCGTCGGTGCTGAGCGACACGTCGATGCCGCCCGCCTGCCAGAAGCGCGAATCGGCGTTCACGTAGCGATCGTACGGCGAGTTGACGAACACGTGCAGCGTGACGCCGCTGCCGTCCTTGTCGAGTTCGAACGACGTCACCTGGCCCACTTGCAGACGCCGGAAGTAGACCGGCGTTCCGATATCGACCGAGCCCAGGTCCGTCGCCTTCAGGACGAACTGGCGGCCGGGCACGTCGCTCGCGAAAACCGGCGGCGTTTCGAGGCCCGTGTAGTCGCGCTGGTCGCGTTTCGCATGGCCGATATCCATGCCGATATACGCCCCCGACAAGAGCGTGCTGATGCCCGACACCGAGCCGCCCGCCACGCGCGGCCGCACGACCCAGAAGCGCGTGTCCTCGACGAGCATGTTGGTGGCGTCGCGCGAGAGTTCCGCCGTGGCGATCACGCGCTTGTAGTCCTTCGACAACGCCACCGACTTCACGAGCCCGATGTCCACGTCCTTGAACTTGATCTTCGTCTTGCCCGCTTCGAGCCCTTCGCCGCTCTTGAAGGTGATCGTGACGGTCGGGCCCTGTTGCAGCACGGATTGGACGGCGAGCCAGACGCCGACCGCCACCGCGATGGCGGGCACGATCCAGATCCATGGAATGCGCCAGCGCTTGCGCGGCACGACTTCAGCATCGGGCATGTCGTCGGGCGTGCTCATCGCGGGGCCTCGCGCTCAGGCTTTGGCTGCGGCTGTGAATCCCAGATCAGCCGCGGATCGAACGACATTGCGGCGAACATCGTCAACACGACGACGGCGCCGAACGCGATGGCCGCAGGGCCGGCCTCGATCGTCGCCATCGCGCTGAACTGCACGAGCGCGACGAGTACGGCGATCACGTAGATATCGAGCATCGACCAGCGTCCCACCAGTTCGACGACGCGGTAGATGCGCGCGCGCTGCGCGCTCTGCTGCGACATGCGCAGATTCGCGGTCGCGGCGAGATAGGCAATGGCGAGGATCTTGAGCATCGGCACGGCGACGCTCGCAATGAACACGATCACCGCGAGCGGCCACGATCCCGAGTGCCACAGATACGCGACGCCGCTCATGATCGTGTCCTTCTGCGCGCCGAACAGCGAGCTCGTGTTCATCACGGGCAGCAGGTTGGCGGGGATGTAGAGGATCGCCGCCGCGATCAGATACGCCCACGTGCGCGACAGGCTGCCCGGCTTGCGCAGATGCAGGCGCGCGCCGCAACGTGGGCAAATCAGATGCCCGTGACGCTGTATGCCGGGCGTGCAGAGTCCGCAGTCGTGGCAGACGCAGATGCCGCATGCCGCCGCCGTGCGCCCGCGTAGCGGCGCGTCGGTGGGCACGGCGGGCGGCGCACCTACGATGCGCAGCCACATCGCGCGCTCGTCGAATGCCGATGCCGCCGCGACGAGCACCAGCATCAGCGCGGCGAGCGACCACAGCGCCGGTCCCGTCACCACCGACGCGATGTGCGCAAGCTTCACGACCGCGACCAGCAGGCCCAGCATCAGCACTTCGGTCATGCCCCAGTTGCGCGCGATGCGCAGCATGCGGAACACGGCGTCGGCGCGATACGGCCTGCGCTTCAGATGCAGCGGCAGCAGCAGCCAGACCATGCCGAGCGCCTGCAACGCGGGCATGATCACCGTCGTGATGAGGATGAGACCGGCGAGCGGCCACATGCCGTCGCGATACAGCACGCGCACCGCGCCGATCAGCGTGGTTTCGACGAGATCGCCGTTCACCGCGAGACCCACGATCGGAAACGCGTTCGAGATGAGCCACAGCACGCACGCGGCCAGCGCGAAAGCGAGCGCGCGGTCGAAGCCGCGTCCGCGGCGCCGGTAGAGCACGGCGCGGCAGCGGCAGCAGCGCAGTGTGCCGCCCGGCGGCACCGCGGTTTCGCGCTGCAGCAGATCGCACTCGTGACACGCGGTCAGCACGCGATCGCCCGCGGGATCGCGTCCGAAGGCCGTGCCGGATGTCGTCGTGTTCATTGCACCGTCTTTGCCGCGCCGGCGGGAGGCGTCGCCGTCTGCTGCGTGGTGAGTTTGTCCGCCTCCATGATCCAGCCGCCGCCCATCACCTTGTAGAGCGTGACAAACGACACGAGCGCGGCCGCCTGCGTCTGCGTCAGTGCGAGTTGCGCGTTGAAGAGGCTGCGTTCTGCATCGAGCACTTCGATGTAGCTCGTGTAGCCGCCTTCGTAGCGCGCCCGCGCAAGCCGCGAATAGATCGAGAGCGCCGTCACCTGACGGCCCTGTATTTCGAGTTGTTCGTGCAGCTTCTGCGACGAGATGAGCGCGTCATCGACTTCCTGGAACGCCACCTGAATCGCCTTCTGATACGTGAGCAGCGCCGCCTGTTGCTGCGCCTCGGCCGTCTGCACCTGACCGGAGATGTTGCCCGCCGTGAAGATCGGCTGCGTCACCTGACCCGCGAAGGCCCACACGCGCGACGGTCCCGTGAACAGCGACGAGAACTGGCCGCTCGCGGTGCCGAGCAGGCCGGTCAGGGAAATCTGCGGAAAATACAGCGCGCGCGCCGCGCCGATGAGCGCATTCGCCGCGATCAGATCCTGTTCCGCCTGAAGCAGATCGGGCCGCCGCTCCAGCAGGTCGGACGGCAGGCCCGCCGGAATCACGGGCGTCGCGAGGTCGCCGAGCGGGCGGCCGCGCAGGATCGGTCCGGGATTCTCGCCGAGCAGCACCGAGAGCGCGTCTTCCGTCTGCGCGATCTGCGTCTCGATCTGCGGAATCGTCGCGAGCGAGGCTTCGTACTCGGACTGACTCTGCGCGAGTTCCATCTGCGAGACTTCGCCGCCTTCGAAGCGCAACGTGAACACGTGCACCGATTCGGCGCGGCTCTGCGTCGTGGCCTTGGCGATATCGAGTTGCTTGTCGAGGCTGCGCAGATTCAGATACGACGACGCCACCGACGCCACCAGCGAGAGAATCGTCGCGCGCCGGCCTTCGATGCTCGACAGCAGATTCGCGCGCGCGGCTTCGGTGAGCCGCCGGTTGCGGCCGAACAGATCGATTTCCCACGCGGCCGAAACGGACAATTCGAAGCTGTTGTAGACGGGCCCGAAGCCGTTGAGCGGCTGCGGCCCGGCCTGCGATGCGCGCTGCCGCGCCGCCGTTCCGCCCGCGGAGATCTGGGGGAAAAGCGCGGAACGCGTCGTGACGAACTGGCCCATGAACTGTTCGACGCGCGCCGCCGCGACCTTCACGTCCTTGTTGTTGGCGAGCGCGGTCGAGATCAGCTCGTCGAGAACGGGGTCCTGATACTGCTTCCACCATTCGGAGTTGGCCGTGTCGGAGACTTCGGCCGCGGCGAAGCGGAACGTCGCGGGCGTTTCCACCGGCTGACGCGAATAGTTCGGACCGAGCAGGCAGCCGCCGAGCGACAACACGGCGGCGACGCCCGCGAAAGTGGAGATGAGCCGTTCGCGCCGCATGTCAGTGTCCTTTGTCCGGAGCGGACGGCGTGGCGTCGGGGCCGCTGCCCGGCGGCTTTTGCGCGTGTGCTGCGTCGGGTGCGTCGGCAGCGGCGGCGGGCGTGGCGCCGCCTTTCTTTTCCTTGCGCGCGGACATCGTTTCCAGACCCCAGAAGAACATCGGGATGAAGAAGACGGCGATGACCGTCGCGCCGAGCATCCCGCCGATCACGCCCGTGCCGATCGAATGCCGGCTGTTGGCGGACGCGCCCGTCGCGATCGCGAGCGGCACGCAGCCGAGAATGAACGCGAGCGAGGTCATCACGATCGGGCGCAGGCGTTCTTCGGCGGCCGTCATCGCCGCGTCGTAGATGGATTTGCCCGATTCGCGGTTCAGCACGGCGAACTCGAAGATGAGAATCGCGTTCTTCGCCGCGAGCGCGACGAGCATCGTGAGGCCGATCTGAAAGTACACGTCGTTATTCAGGCCGCGCAGCAGGATCGCGAGCAGCGCGCCGAAGATCGCGAACGGCACCGCCATCAGCACGCCGAACGGCAGGCTCCATTTCTCGTATTGCGCAGCGAGGATCAGGAAGACCATGATCAGGCCGAATATGAAGACGAGCGCCGACGAACTGCCCGACTGCTTCGCTTCATAAGCCTCGCCGCTCCACGCGATGCCGTACTCCGACGGCAAATCCTTCGCGATATCTTCCAGCGCCTGAATGACCTGTCCGGACGCGTAGCCAGGCGCGGCGTTCGCCGTGATCTTGACGGCCGGGAAATTGTTGAAACGCGTGATGAGGTCGGGCCCGGTCACATAGCGCGTCGTGACCATGGACTTGAGCGGCACCATCTCGCCGGTCTTGCTTTTCACGAAAATCTGCGTCAGGTCGTCCGGCTTCAGCCGGTATTGCGGCTCCGCCTGCAGAATCACCTGCCAGAGCCGGCTCGATCGATTGAACTGCGACACGTAGAGCGAGCCGAACATCGTCTGCATTGCGCTATAGACGTCCTCGACAGGCACGCCGAGCGTTTCGGCCTTGTCGCGATCGACACTGGCAAGCAGCTGTTGCGACGATGCGTTGAAGGTCGAGGTGACGCCCGTCAGTTCCGGCCGCGCCTTCGCCTTGGCGACGAAATCGTCCACGATGGCCGCGAACTGTCCGATGGTCGCGTCACCCTTGCTCTGGATCCACATTTCGGTGCCGCCCGTCGTGCCGAGGCCCGGAATCGACGGCGGATTGAGCGGCACGACGATGCCTTCGCGGATCTGCGAGAGATGCTTGTAAGCGTCGACGAGCACGGCGCGCGCGTTCTGCGTGCGGATATTGGCGGAGCTGTAGCGATCCTCGAAACTCTTGAAGCCGACGAAGAACGTGGACGAATTGTTCTTGTTCTGGCTGTCGAGAATGCTGAAGCCGTCCACCGTCGTGATGCTGCCGACTGCCGGCTGCTTCATGAAGTATTCGGTGACGCGCTCGGACACCGCGCCGGTGCGGTCGAGCGACGCGGCATCCGGCATGATGACGGCGCCGAGCAGATAGCCCTGATCCTCGGGCGGCAGGAACGCGGTGGGAATGTCGCGCATCATCACGACGGCGAGCGCGATCATGCCGGCGAACAGCAGCAGCGCGATGAAGAACCGTTTGATCACGAGCCGGACCATGCGCGTATAGCCGTGCGTCATGCGTTCGAACTGCCGGTCGAACCAGCGGAAGAAGCCTTTTTTCTCGTGATGGCCGGGTTTGAGCAGGATTGCGGCCAGCGCCGGCGACAAGGTCAGCGCGACGATGCCCGACAGCACCACCGATATCGCGATCGTGATGGCGAACTGCTTGTACATCTGCCCGGTGATGCCGCTCAGGAACGCCACCGGCACGAACACCGCACACAGCACGAGCACGATCGCGACCACCGGTCCGGCAACTTCGTCCATCGCTAGCTTGGCGGCGGTCTTCGGGTCGAGCTTGTGCACGTTCATGTTGCGCTCGACGTTTTCGATCACGACGATCGCATCGTCCACGACAATCCCGATCGCGAGCACCATGCCGAACAAGGTCAGCATGTTGATGGAGAAGCCGAGCGCTGCCATGCCCATGAACGTGCCGACGATCGACACCGGCACAGCCAGCACCGGAATCAGCGTGGCGCGCAGGCTTTGCAGGAAGACGAACACGACGATCACCACGAGCACGACCGCTTCGAAGAACGTATGCACGACGTCCGAAATGGATGCACGCGTGAATTCGGTCGTGTCCATCGCGATCTGATAGTCGATACCCTGCGGGAACGTCTTCTTCATTTCGGCGAGCGCCGCGCGCACCTGCTTCGACACGTCGAGCGCGTTCGAGCCCGGCTGCTGATAGACGGCGAGCACCGTTGCGGATTTGCCCTGGAAGCGGCTGCGGATCGAATAGTCTTTCTGACCGAGTTCGGCGCGGCCGACGTCTTTCAGGCGCACGATCGCGGCGCCGCCCGATTGCGCGCGAATGATGATGTTCTCGAATTCGGCGGGTTCCGTCAGCCGCCCGGTCGTGGTCACCGCGAACGACTGCTCGACGGGCGCGCCCGTCGGCGACTGGCCGAGGCGGCCGACCGCGAACTGCTGGTTCTGATTGGCGACGGCGCGCTGCACGTCGCTCGCGGTGATGCCGAGCTGCGCCATGCGGTCGGGCTTGAGCCAGATGCGCATCGCGTAGTCGGGTGTGCCGAAAATGCTCGACTGATTCGCGCCGGGAATGCGCTTCAGCGCGTCCAGGACATAGACGTTCGCATAGTTGGCGATATACGTCGCGTCGTAGCGATCGTCGGGCGAATAGATCGCGATCACCATCATGAAGGCCTGCGACTTCTTCTGCACCTGCACGCCTTGCGCCGTCACGGATTGCGGCAGTTGCGGCATCGCGAGATTCACGCGGTTCTGCACGTCGACCTGCGCGAGTTCCGGGTTCGTGCCGATCTGGAAGTACGCGTTGATGGTCAGATTGCCCGTCGACGAACTCGACGAGCTCATGTAGATCATGTTGTCGGCGCCGTTGACCTGCTGCTCGATCGGCGCGGCCACGTTGTTGGCGACGACATCGGCGCTCGCGCCCGGATACGTCGCGGAAATGGTGATCTGCGGCGGCGTGATGTCGGGATACTGCGCCGTCGGCAGCGCGAGCATGGTCAGCGCGCCGCCGAGCGTGATGATGATCGAGATGACCGAGGCAAAGATCGGGCGGTCAATGCAGAAATGTGAAATGTTCATTGGCCTCTTCCGCGCGACATGCTTCCCGATGGGCTTTCGATAGTCGTCTGATCAGATCACTGTCCGGCCCCGCCGCTTTCGGTCTTCGTCTGGCCGGCCGACGCCTGCGCGCCGGACGCCGGCGCATCGCCCGCGGCGGGCGCGCCCGTGACGCGGATCTGCGACTCGGCCGAGACGCGGATCGCGCCATCGACGACGACGCGCTCGCCCGCCCTGAGGCCGTTCGTGATGAACCAGTCGTCGCCATGCCACTCGCCGACTTCGACCACGCGCTGATGCGGCTTCGACTGCTGGTCGAGCACCCAGACGAAATGGCTCTTCGCGCCCTGCAGCACGGCGCGCTGCGGCACGAGAATCGCGTTGGGCCGAAGCGCGCCCGAGACGCGCGCCTTCACGAACTGGCCGGGCCGCAACGTGCCCTTCGCATTGGTGAACACCGCGCGCACCAGGAACGTGCCCGTCTCGGTGCTGAACGCCGGATTCGTGAAGTCGATGCGACCCGTCTGCGGATACACAGAGCCGTCCGCCTGAATGATGGTCACGTCGAACTTGTTCTCGGGCGGAAAGCGCAGCAGACCTTTCTGGATCTGGTCGCGGTAAGTCAGCAACTCGTTTTCGGAGATGCTGAAGTTCACCCACATCGGGTCGAGCTGATAGACGTACGTGAGCAGGCCGCCCTGCGTCGGCGTCACATAACTGCCTTCCTGCTGGCGCGCGAAGCTCGACAGCCCCTTGAGCGGCGAGCGGATCGTCGTGTAGCTCAGGTTCAACTGCGCGGTCTGCACTTCGCCCTGCGCGGAGATCACCGCGGCTTCAGCCTGTTTCTCGTTGCCGAGGGCGTCGTCGAGATCCTTCTTGCTCAACGCGTTCATCGCGGCGAGCGGCTTCACGCGCGCGAGATTCTGCTGCGTGACGTAGAGCCGCGCCTGCTGCTGGGCGAGCGCGCCCTTGGCGGTTTGCAGCGCGGCTTCGAACGGACGCTTGTCCATGATGAACATCACCTGGCCGGCATCCACGAGCGAGCCTTCCGTGTACGTGCGCTTTTCCAGGAAGCCGTCGACGCGCGCGCGGATTTCCACTTCGCGTGAACTCTGCGTCTGCGCGGTGAATTCGAAGTCGACGGGCGTCGTCTGCGCGGTGACCGTCACCGCCGTGACATCGACGGGAGGCTTCTGCGCTTCGGGCGGCGGCTTCTTGCACGCGGCGAGCGAGAGCAGCGCGACCGCCGCGACAGACGCGAAACGCCGCGCGCGCATCGGGCGCGACGCTCGGGCGAACCAGCCGCAGTCCAGTATCCGTTCCGACACGAACGCCATAGGCGCCTCCCTCTTGGGATGGCCGACAGTTGAAGAACGAAACGCGCGGAGACGCGCGCCCGCCACGGCATGCTCGCGGGTCAGCGATGACGCTTGCGGGTATGACGCCTATCCCGAAGAGCCATTCGCCAGGCGACGGAAATTGCGCGGGACAGGACTGCTTGGCGACGTCAACGCGCGCGAGCCTGATGCTTGTGATGGGTCGTAGCTGCCTCCGATCTTGACAATCGAGTTCTTGTAAGAGAGCCGCTGATGGTTCGACGCCGTATTGCGTGACGTAGGTGACGTGTCTACTAATAGCTGAAGACGAGCGAAAACGCCATAGCATTAGCGCGTATTCGACCGAACGGTTTTTGCAGTGGTGAGCGCTTGCTGAAAAGAAGCGCGGGATCGCGGGGCGGGTGTCGATCCGTCATATCGATTTTCGAAACGCCCGGCGCGAGTGTGTGGATGCGTGTCGCTTTTGAGTGCTCTGCGCGCCGGCCGCTTCACATCTGGCCGAACAAGGCGCGAGGCCGATCCCTCAACGTGCCCGCGAGCATTCTCAATCCGCTGACCAGTTGATCGCGGCTCTCGGCGCACGCGAGATTGATGCGCACGCCATGCTCGATCTCCGATCGATCCACCGCGAACGCCGAGGACGGCATCACGAGGACGCCGCGCGCCTTCGCGTTGGCGGCGAAATCATCGGCGCGCCAGGGCAGCGGCAGTTTCAACCAGACGAACATGCACGCCGGATCGGATTGCAGCAGTTCCTGCGGCAACAATTCGCGCGCGAGATCGTGGCGCGCGCGAATCTCCGCGAGTTGCGCGTTCATGATGTGCTGCGCGGTGCCGTCTTCCATCCAGACGGCCGCGATCAGCATCGACAGCGGCGCGGGCATCCACGCGGTCGTGCGCACGGCCTCCGCACACAGCGCGGCGTTGTCCTGCGGGCTCAGCAGATAGCCGAGCCGCAAGCCCGGCGCGAGGATCTTCGACGTCGCCGAGAGATGGAACGTGAGTTCGGGACACAGGCTCGCGATCGTCGGCAGGCGTTGCGCGACGAGCGGGCCGTAGACATCGTCTTCGATGATCGCCACGCCATGACGGCGCGCGACATCGACGAGCGCCATGCGTCGTTCGAGGCTCATTGTCGTGACGGTGGGATTCTGCAGATTCGGCACCGTGAAAATGGCTTTCACCGGCATGCGCTTGCAGACGCGCTCGACCTCGTCGATGAGAAAGCCGTCGCGGTCGCTCGGAATGCCCACGATCTCGAACTGGAACACCGGCGCGAGCGCTTTCAGGCCGTAGTACGTGAGCTGGTCCGCGAGGATCACGCCGTCCGTGCCGATCAGGCTGTTGAGCACCGCATACAGGCCGTGCTGCGCGCCGCTCGTGACGACGACCTGATCCGCGGTCGGCGTGAAGCCCGGCGCGCTCATCCAGCGCGCACCGGCCGCGCGCGCCCACGACGGCCCCTGCGGCGGCTGATATTCCTGCAATTGCGCGAAACGCGGATCGCGCGGCAGTTCGGCCATCGTGCGCGCGAGGCATGTGAGGAATTCGCCGGTCGCGGGGCGGTTCACGGTCAGATCGATGACGCCGCTCCCCGCGTTCGCCGGCGCGGTCTCGACGCTCGGCATCGCGCCGCCGGTCACGAGCGAGCCGCGCCGCTTGCTGCCGATCACGAGCCCGCGCAACTGCAACTCCTTGTACGCACGCGACACGGTGGACACATTGATGCCCAGTTCGCTCGCCAGTTGCCGCTGCGGCGGCAGGCGGCTGCCCGGCGGATAGATGCCGCTGCGGATTTCCTGCTCGATGGAGCTGGATACCTCGATGTAGGTCGATCGCTTCGTCGTGCTTTCGGCTTCGCCGTTCGCGGTCAGCGTCTGATCCTTGTCGGAAGCCATGAATCTCTGTCTCCATACAAACGGTGCTTTGTCCGCGATTTGTGCGGAAGTGAGCCGATTCTAACCCAGACTAGAGCCAGTGCAATGCCCACGTAAGCCCCAAAAATGCGTGACACCGGCTCTGCAAGAGCCGCTCCAGCTCAGCATTAGGGAAAATCCCGGCACCATACAATCGTGTTTTTAATTGCACACAAAAAATTCTTGTGTGATTCTAAGATCAGAGTTTGTCTGGTGTGCGGTGCGTTTTTGCCTTGTCCGCGCGTCGAATTCATCCGATCTTTGTCTGCAGGAGATTCCCGATGTCCTTGCCTCAATCCGCCCAATCGAACCCGCCCGGCAGCCCGCCGAAACTCGGCTCGGCGCTGCGCCAGCGCCATGTCACGATGATCGCGCTCGGCGGCATCATCGGCGCGGGGCTGTTCGTGGGCAGCAGCGCGACGCTCGCCACGGTCGGCCCGGCGGCGTGCGTGTCGTATCTCGTCGCCGGCATCGTCGTGCTGATGGTCATGCGCATGCTCGGCGAAATGGCGCTTGCGGTGCCCGGCGTCGGCTCGTTCACCGAATACGCGCGCATCGGTCTCGGCAACTGGGCCGGCTTCACGAGCGGCTGGCTCTACTGGTATTTCTGGGTGATCGTCGTCGCGGTGGAAGCGGTCGCGGGCGCCGCGATTTTGCAGCGCTGGATACCGGCGCCGGTGTGGGTCATCGGGCTCGTGCTGCTGTCCGTCATGACCGCGATCAATCTTCTCTCCGTGAAGTCGTACGGCGAATTCGAATTCTGGTTCGCGTCGATCAAGGTCGCGGCGATCATCGCGTTCATCGCGATCGGCGCGGGCTATCTGCTCGGCTTCGGGCACACCGGCAGCGCCGCGACGCATCTCGTCGGCAATCGCGGCTTCCTGCCGTTCGGCGCGATGTCCGTGTTCGCCGCCGTGCCGACGGTGATCTTCGCGGTCGGCGGCGCGGAAATCGCGACCATCGCGGCCGCCGAATCCGACGATCCCGCCAAGAGCGTCGCCGCGATGACGCGCTCGGTGATCCTGCGCGTCATCACGTTTTACGTCGGCTCGCTGTTCCTGATCGCGTGCATCGTGCCGTGGGGCAGCATCGTGACGGGGCACTCGCCGTTCGTCGCCGCGCTGGAGACGATGCGCATTCCCTTTGCCGCCGACATCATGAACGCGATCGTGCTCGTCGCCGTGCTGTCCGCGCTGAACTCGGGTCTGTATGTGTCGTCGCGCATTCTGTTCCGTCTCGCCGAACGCGGCGATGCGCCTAAGTCGTTGCTCAAGCTCACGCCGCACAAGGTGCCGCGTCTGGCGGTGCTGCTGTCGAGCGTGGTCGGCTACGTGGCGATCATCGCGGCGATCGTGTCGCCGCAGGGCGTGTTCCTGTTCCTCGTGAACGCATCGGGCGCGGTGATGCTGTTCGTCTATCTCGCGACGGCGCTCGCGCAGATTCGCATCCGCCGGCGCATCGAAAAGCAGGCGCCCGAGCGCCTCACGCTGAAAATGTGGCTGTTTCCGTGGCTCTCGTATGCGGTGGTTTTCGCGATCGTCGGCGTGCTCTCGGCGATGGGCGCGGACCATGAACTGCGTCCCCAACTGATGGCGAGTCTCGCAAGTCTCGCGGTGGCATCGGCGGCTTACTTGTTCGCGGCGAAGCGTCATCATCGTGAAGAAGAAAGCGAATCCGCGACGGGCTTTCTGTCCAGCGATACGCATCTTGCATGGAAGGGGCGCGACTGATGTCGAACGTGGCGATCATCGGTGCGGGATTCATCGGCATGGCGAGCGCGGCCTGGCTCATGCGCGACGGTCACAGCGTCACGCTGTTCGATCCGGCGGGCGTGGCGCAGGGCGCGTCGTTCGGTAACGCGGGCACGTTCGCGCCTTACGGATGCGTGCCGGTGAACAACCCGTCCGTGTTCCGCGATATCCCGCGCTTTCTGCTCTCGAACGACAGCCCGTTCAGATTGCGCTGGGGTTATCTGCCGCAACTCGCGCCGTGGCTCACGCGCTTTCTGCTGAGCTCGCGGCGCGCGAATTACGAAGCGAGTGCGACGGCGCTGGCCGCGTTGCTCTCGCGTGCGCAGGACGGTTATGCGCCGTTGCTCGACGAAGCCGGTCTTGCGCGCTTCGTGAAGCCGCGCGAGTGCCTGTATCTCTATTCGAGCGCGACTTCGTTCGATGCATCGCGTGACTCGCTTGCCCTGCGCGAAAGCCTCGGCGTCGGTTTCGATGTGCTCGACAGCGGCGCGATCCGCGAACTCGAACCGCAGCTCGCGCCGATCTTCGCGCGCGGCGTGCTGTTTCGCGATAGCTGGCATTTCACCGATCCGGCCGGCTTTCTTCAGGCGTTGTATGAACGGCTCGCTGCACGAGGCGCGCAACTCGAACGCGTGAAAGTGGACGCGATAGAACCGCAAGCACAAGGCGTTTCATTGCGCACGAACGGTGACGCGCGCCGCTTCGATCACGTGGTCGTCGCGACGGGTGCGCGCTCGCGCGAGTTCGCGCATCAATGCGGCGACAACGTACCGCTCGACACGGAGCGCGGCTATCACGTGCGCTATGCATCCGCGTCGAGCCTGATATCGCGGCCGTGCGGCTGGGCGGAACGCGGCTTCTACATGACGCCGATGAGCGACGGCATTCGCGTCGCGGGCACCGTCGAACTCGCGGGCTTCAGCGAAGAGCGCAATCGCGCGCTGCTCGATCTCGTCACCGTATCGTCGAAGCGCGCGTTGCCCGCGCTCGGCGCGCCGGATCGCGAATGGCTCGGCTTTCGTCCGACGCTGCCCGACGGCGTGCCGGTGATCGGCGCATCGAAGGCGAGCGAGCGCGTGATTTACGCATTCGGGCATCAGCATTTGGGTTTGACGCTTGCGGGCGTGAGCGGACGCATCGTCGCCGATCTGATCGCGCGGCGTGCGCCGCCGCTCGATCTCGCAAGCTATCGCGCGTCGCGCTTTCACTGAGCGCGGCACGCGTGCGCATGAAGTCCTCTCGCGGTGTCGCGCCGCGAGAGGATCGAACGAACATGGCGCGACGTCCAACAAAGTGGAGCATGAACATGAACCGCCGCTTGATGCTTTCGAGCCTTGCCGCCTGCGTGCTGGCCGCCTATGTGCCGATGTCGCGGGCCGCCGATCCCGAAGTCGTGAAGATCGCCTTCGTCGGGCCATTGACGGGACCGGTCGCGCGTGTGGGAAAGGACTTGCAGTACGGCGCGCAACTCGCCGTCGATGAAGAGAACGCGAAACATCCGACCGTCGGCGGCAAGCCGGTGAAATTCGAACTCGAAGTGTATGACGATCAGGCCGACCCGCGCGTCGCGATTCAGGTCGCGCAGAAGGCGGTGGACAGCGGCATCGTCGGCGTGATCGGGCATTACAACTCGGGGTGCAGCATTCCGGCATCTACCGTGTATCACCAGGCGAATGTCGCGATGATCACGCCCGGCTCGACCAATCCGCAACTCACGAAGCAGGGCTTCAAGAACGTGTTCCGCACGATGGGTCACGACGGCGTCGGCGGCGTGGTGGCGGGGCGTTTCGTCGTCGAGCAGATGAAGCCGAAGCGCATCGGCATCATCGATGATCGCACGGCGTTCGGGCAAGGACTTGCCGACTCCTTCGAGAAGGGCGTGAAGGAGGCGAACGGCAAGGTGATCGCGCGTGAATACACGAACGACAAGGCCGTCGATTTCCGCGCGATTCTCACGACGATGAAGAGCCAGAATGTCGATCTGATCTTCTTCGGCGGACTCGACGAACAAGGCGCGATGCTCGTCAAGCAGATGCGCTCGCTCGGCATGACGACGCAACTGTTCGGCGCGGGCGCGCTGAAGAGCGATGCGTTCCTGCAGATCGCGGGTGCGTCGGGCAACGGCACGCAGGATCTCGAACCGGGCCCCGCGCTCGACAAGCTGCCGTCCGCGCAGGAGTTCGGCAAGCGCTACAAGGCGCGCTTCAATCAGGATGTCGAGTTATACGCACCGTTTGCCTACGATGCCGCGCTCGCGATGATCAAGGCTATCCACGACGCGAACTCGCTCGATCGCGGCAAGATCGTCGAGGCGCTCGCGAAGGTCAACGTGACGGGCGTCACCGGCAAGATTTCGTTCGATCCTTATGGCGATCTGATCAAGCCGCCCTACACGCTGTTTCAGGTCGAGCAAGGGCAATGGAAGAGCCTGAAGACGGTCGGCGGAAGCAGTGTATGAGCTTCAGCGAAACCGTAGGCGTGCGCACGTATCGCTTCGACGATCTCAAGACGTTACTGGCGAAGGCGAGCCCGCCGCGTTCCGGCGATGAACTCGCGGGCGTCGCCGCGGCGACGGAAGAAGAACGCGCGGCGGCGAAGCTGGCGTTGTCTGCGGTGCCGCTGAGTGCATTCCTCGAAGACGCGCTGATCCCGTATGAAGACGACGAGGTCACGCGCCTCATCATCGACGAACATTCGAAGGACGCGTTCGCGGCTGTGTCGCATCTCACGGTCGGCGAGTTTCGCGAATGGCTGCTGGCCGATTCGACCGATACGGCCGCGCTCGTGGCCGTATCGCCGGGACTGACGCCGGAGATGGTCGCGGCCGTCTCGAAGCTGATGCGCAATCAGGATCTCATTCTCGCCGCGAAGAAGCGGCCGGTGGTCACGCGTTTCCGGAACACGGTGGGCTTGCCCGGGCACATGTCGGTGCGCCTGCAGCCGAATCATCCGACTGACGACGTGCAGGGCATCGCTGCATCGATGATCGATGGCCTCATGTACGGCTGCGGCGACGCGATGATCGGCATCAATCCCGCATCGGACTCGCCGCAGGCCATCGGCAAGCTGCTCGCGATGATGGATGCGTTCCGCGAACGCTACGACGTGCCCACGCAGACTTGCGTGCTGACACACGTGACCAACACGCTCGCGGCGATCGAGCAGGGCGCGCCCGTCGATCTGGTGTTCCAGTCGATCGCGGGCACGCAGAAGGCGAATGCATCGTTCGGGATCTCACTTGCGTTGCTGCAGGAGGCGTATGAAGCGGGCTTGTCGCTGAAGCGCGGCACTGTCGGCGAGAATCTCATGTACTTCGAGACAGGGCAGGGCAGCGCGTTGTCGGCGAATGCACATCATGGCGTGGATCAGCAAACCTGCGAAACGCGCGCGTATGCGGTGGCGCGCAAGTTCGAGCCATTCCTCGTGAATACGGTCGTGGGTTTCATCGGCCCGGAGTATCTCTACGATGGCAAGCAGATCATTCGCGCGGGTCTCGAAGACCACTTCTGCGCGAAGCTGCTCGGCGTGCCGATGGGTTGCGATGTCTGCTATACGAATCACGCGCAAGCCGATCAGGACGACATGGACAATCTGCTCACGTTGCTCGGTGCGGCAAACGTGAACTTCATCATGGGCGTGCCCGGCGCCGACGATGTGATGCTGAATTACCAGAGCACGTCGTTTCATGACGCGCTCTATGTGCGCGAAGTGCTCGGACTGAAACGCGCACCGGAGTTCGAAGCGTGGCTGCGCGCGATCCAGATCACGAACGGGCGCGGCATGCTGCAGGAGCGCGCGCATTGGCCCGCGCTGACCGACTGGATGAAGGCATGATGAGCGTCAGCGTCAATCCATGGGACGCGTTGCGGCGTTTCACCGATGCCCGCATTGCATTGGGCCGCGCGGGCAGCAGTCTGCCGACCGCGCCGCTGCTCGCGTTCAATCTCGCGCATGCGCAGGCGCGCGATGCGGTGCATCGGCCGCTCGATGTCGAGGCGTTACGAAGCGCGTTGCTATCGAAGGGATTCGACACCGCCACGGTCGAAAGTGCGGCGCCCTCGCGCGATGTTTATCTGCGCCGTCCCGATCTCGGCCGGCGCCTGAGCGACGAAAGTGCGACATGTCTCGAATCGCACGCGACGGGCGCGGATCTCGTGTTCGTCATCGCTGACGGATTGTCGTCCAGCGCCGCTTCGATGCATGCGATACCGCTCGTCGAAAGAACGATGGCGCGGCTCGAAGGATGGCGTATCGGTCCCGTGGTCATCGCGACACAGGCGCGCGTCGCGCTCGGCGACTGCATCGGCGCAATCTTGAAGGCGCGCATGGTGGCCGTGCTGATCGGCGAACGGCCGGGGCTCAGTTCGCCCGCGAGCCTCGGCGTCTATGTCACCTTCGATCCGGTTCGCGGACGCAGCGACGCCGAGCGCAATTGCATATCGAACGTGCGCCCTGAAGGACTTGCTTACGACGCTGCTGCGTTCAAGCTCGCCTATCTGCTGAACGAGGCGCGTCTGCGCAAACTGACGGGCGTCGCCCTTAAAGACGAAAGCGCTGCGACCTTGCCCGAACGAACGACCGATCGGCTCCCGAGTGAATGACGAAGCGCAATGCTCCGCGTAAACCCCGCCAAAAGAAAGCGCCTCCCGTAAGAAACGGGTAAGCGGATGCTTTTACCTTAGTCTCCAGCGCATCGAAAGCAGAACTCGCCTGAAATGCATGCGCGGCAGCACCACGCGACATCCCCGCCCGGGGATTTCCCTATTCATACGCATCGCTGACCGTTCGCGCCTCTGCGCGAGCGCGGGCGCATTTGCAGGCTGAGAAAGACATCCATGCAGGAGACGGAAATGGACCTCAAGGTCGTAGAGAAGATCAAGTCGAGCGCCGCCTACGGCGAACTGGTGCGAAAACGCTCGAAGCTCGGCTGGACGCTGACGGCGCTCGTGCTGATCGTGTATTACGGCTACGTGCTGCTCATCGCGTTCAACAAGGACTTTCTCTCCGCGAAGATGGGCGCCGGCGTGATGACCTGGGGCATGCCGATCGGGCTGTTCGTGATCGTATTCACCGTCGTCATCACGGGTCTGTATGTGCGTCACGCCAACAGCACCTACGACGAACTCACCGACAAGATCAAGCAGGAGGCCGCATGAAGCCGCAACGATTCCTCGCGGCAAGCACGCTTTTCGCCGCTTCCGCCAGTTCCTTCGCCGCGGGCGGCGATCTCGGCCAGGCCGTCAAGCAGGCGACCAACTGGACCGCAATCTGCATGTTCATCGCGTTCGTGATCGCGACGCTGTTCATCACCAAATGGGCGGCGAAGAAGACGCGCTCGGCCGCCGATTTCTACACGGCGGGCGGCGGAATCACCGGCTTTCAGAACGGTCTCGCGATCGCGGGCGACTTCATGTCGGCGGCCTCGTTTCTCGGCATATCGGCGGCCGTCTACAGCAACGGCTATGACGGACTGATCTATTCGATCGGCTTCCTCGTCGGCTGGCCGATCATCACGTTTCTGATGGCGGAGCGCCTGCGCAATCTCGGCCGCTTCACCTTCGCCGACGTCGCCGCGTACCGCTTCAAGCAGACGCCGATTCGCGCATTCGCCGCGTCGGGCACGCTGGTCGTCGTGGCGTTCTATCTGATCGCGCAGATGGTCGGCGCGGGTCAGCTCATCAAGCTGCTGTTCGGCCTCGAATACTGGATCGCGGTGGTGATCGTCGGTGCGCTGATGATGGTCTATGTGCTCTTCGGCGGCATGACCGCGACCACCTGGGTGCAGATCATCAAGGCGTGCCTGCTGCTCGCGGGTGCTTCGTTCATGGCGTTCATGGTGCTGTGGCAGTTCAACTTCAGCCCCGAGGCGCTGTTCGCGAAGGCCGTCGACGTGCACGAGAAGAAGGACTCGATCATGGGCCCGGGCAACTTCATCAAAGACCCGATCTCGGCGATTTCCTTCGGCATCGCGCTGATGTTCGGCACGGCCGGCCTGCCGCACATCCTGATGCGCTTCTTCACCGTGCCCAACGCGAAGGAAGCGCGCAAGTCGGTGTTCTGGGCGACGACGTGGATCGGCTACTTCTACATTCTCACGTTCATCATCGGCTTCGGCGCGATCGTGATGGTGAGCACCAACCCGATGTTCAAGGACGCGGGCGGCAAGCTGCTCGGCGGGACCAACATGGCGGCGGTGCATCTGGCGAGCGCGGTCGGCGGCAACGTGTTCCTCGGCTTCATCTCGGCCGTTGCATTCGCAACCATCCTCGCGGTGGTCGCGGGTCTCACGCTCGCGGGCGCATCGGCGGTGTCGCATGATCTGTATGCGACCGTGTTCAAGAAAGGCAAGGCATCGAGCAAGAGCGAACTGAAGGTGTCACGTATCACGACGATCGTGCTCGGCTTCATCGCCGTCGTACTCGGCATCGTGTTCGAGAAGCAGAACATCGCGTTCATGGTGTCGCTCGCGTTCGCGGTAGCCGCATCGGCCAACTTCCCGGTGCTCTTCATGTCGGTGTTGTGGCGCGGCTGCACGACGCGCGGCGCGGCGGTCGGCGGCTTCCTCGGCCTGATTTCCGCCGTGCTGCTGACGGTGCTGTCGAAGGCCGTGTGGGTCGACGTGTTCCATTACGCAAGTGCGCCGTTCCCGTACGCATCGCCCGCGCTGTTTTCGATGGCGATCGGCTTCGCGGGCATTTGGCTCTTCTCGGTGACGGACCGGTCCGCCCGTGCGCGCATCGATCAGGCGGGCTTCGAGGCGCAGACCGTGCGTTCGGAAACGGGCATCGGCGCAGTGGAGGGCGCGAGTCATTGAGCCTGAAGCGGCGATGAAGCAGCAATGAAGCGGCGGCGATGCGTCCTTGCGCGTCGCCGCCGCTGCGCTCCGAATATACCCGGCATATCCGCGCGTAATCAAACGGCAAACGAAAATGCGTTAAGCTCGATGCAGCCCTTTTCTCATGGGGTTGCACGAAGCGCCAAACGCATTGGAGCGAGCCATGGAACTGCAGTGTCCGAGTCTGTTCGAGCAATCGGCGTACATCGCCGGTGTATGGGTCGATGAAACTTCGCTGCCGCGCGTGGCTGTCACCAATCCGTCGACGCGGGAAATCATCGGTTCTGTTCCGCAAGTCACGGCGCAGCAGGTGACGGAAGCCATCGAGTGCGCGAGCGCCGCCTTGCAGGACTGGCGCAACTGGAGCAGCCGCGAGCGCGCATCGGTGTTGCGCGAATGGGGACGGCTCGTGGAACTTCATCGCGACGATCTCGCCATCATTCTTTGCTGCGAGCAAGGCAAGCCGCTGCACGAAGCGCGCGCCGAGATCACGCAAGCCGCGAATTATCTCGACTGGTTCGCCGAGGAAGCGCGCAGAATTTACGGCGACAACATTCCCGCGCCGCGACGCAACCAGCGCATTCGCGTGCTGCATCAGCCGGTCGGCGTGTGCGGCGCGATCACCTCGTGGACCTTTCCCGCTTCGATGGTCGCGCGGCGGGTCGGCGCGGCGCTCGCTGCGGGCTGCACGGTCATTCATCATCCCGATCCACGCACGCCGTTTTCCGCGCTCGCGCTTTGCGCGCTCGGCGAAAATGCGGGCTTGCCGCGCGGCGTGCTGTCGGTGCTGACGGGCGAAGGCGAGCCGATCAGAAGCACGATGCTCGCGAACGGGGACGTGAGAAAGGTGTCGTTCACCGGCTCCATCGAAGAAGGCAAGCGCCTGATGACGCTGTGCTCGTCCACGGTCAAGAAGATGTCGCTCGAACTCGGCGCGAATTGCCCGTTCATCGTGTTCGGCGATGCCGACATCGACCTCGCTGTCAAAGGCGCGCTCGATGCGCGCTTCAGGCATTCGGGCCAGGCGGCCATGTGTGCGAACCGCTTCTTCGTGCACGAGGACATCCACGAGGCGTTCGTCGCGAAGCTGGTTTCGAAGGTCGCGTTGCTGAAGGTGAGCGACGGCATGGACGAGGGCGCGCAGATCGGTCCACTCATCAGCGAGGACGCGGTGACGCGCATCGAAAGTCTCATCGGCGATGCCGTTCGCGCGGGTGCGACGGTCGCCGCGGGCGGCGCGCGCGTGAGTCCCGGTTCGCCGTTCTTCAGGCCGACGGTGCTCACCGGCGTGCAACCGGCCATGAGCGTATGCGGCGATGAAATCCTCGGACCTATTGCGAGCGTGCTTCAGTTCAAGGACGAAGACGACGTCATCACGCTGGCGAACGATACGCGCACCGGGCTGGCGGCGTACTTCTACACGGCGGATATCAGCCGCGCGTTCAGGGTGATGGAAGCGCTGGAATGCGGCGTCGTCGGCGTGAACGACAGTCTCGTGTTCAACGAAGTCGCGCCGTTCGGCGGCATCAAGGAATCGGGGATGGGGCGCGAAGGCGCGTCGTCGGGCGTCGAGGAATATCTCGAAGCCAAGTATGTGTGCTTCGGCAATCTCGAACCCTAACGCGCCATCGTCGCGTCCTCATGCAATCGCACCGCCATCACGGGTGCTTCGGGTCCGACGTGCGACAGCTTCATCAGGCGCGGCTGAAGCAGCAGCGCGACGAGTCCGCTCCATCCCGTCTGATGCGATGCACCCACGCCGCGTCCGTCGTCGCCGTGAAAATACTCGTGAAAGAGCACGAGATCCTGCGAGCGCGGATCGGCCTGCAACATCGGATAAGCGGCCATCACGGGCCGCTTGCCGTCGGCGCCCTTGAGAAACAGCGTGGAGACGCGGCGCGACAGATCGTCGGCGATATCGCTCAATGAAGACGTGTTGCCTGAATGCGTCGGATATTCGATGCGAAAACCATCGCCATAGTAGCGATGGAATTCGTATAACGATTCGATCAGCAGATAATTGACCGGCATCCAGATCGGACCGCGCCAGTTCGAATTGCCGCCGAATACGCGCGAATCCGATTCGGCCGGCAGATAACGAACGCAGACGCGCATGCCGTCGTGATCGAACACGTAGGGCGCCTCGCAATGCACGCGGGACAGCGCGCGTATGCCATGGTCGGAGAGAAACTCGTTCGGGTCGAGCGCACGCTGCAACAGCGCCTTCATGCGATGCCCGCGCAACAACGACAGCAGCGTCGTGTTGCCCTTGCCCGGCTCGGTCCAGCGAGAGACCAGCTTGGCCAGATTCGGCCGGTGATCGAGAAACCACACGAGGCGTTCGCGCAGGCCGGGAAGATCGCCATATACGCTTTCTTCGAGCACATGCACGGCGAAGAGCGGTATCAGTCCGACGATGGAACGAATGCGCATGGGCACGCGCGCGCCGTCTGGAAGATGCAGGACGTCATAGAAGAACTCGTCGCTGCCGTCCCACAGGCCGGTGCTGCAGACTTCGCCGCAACTCACGGCTTCGGAGATATACAGGAAGTGCTCGAAGAACTTCACCGCGATCTCCACATACGCGTCGTTCTTCATCGCCAGTTCGAGGCCTATCTGCATGAGATCGAGCGCGTAGGACGCCATCCATGCGGTACCGTCGGCCTGATCGATGCGGCCGCCCGTCGGCAGCGGCTGCGAGCGATCGAATATGCCGATGTTGTCGAGCCCGAGAAAGCCGCCCTGAAAGATGTTGCGGTCGTCGGCATCCTTGCGGTTGACCCACCACGCGAAGTTGAGCAGCAGCTTGTGGAACATCACCTCGAGGAACGCGTGGTCGCCGATGCCCGTCATCTCGCGATCGAGTTCGTACACGCGCCACGTCGCCCACGCATGAACGGGTGGATTGGCATCGCCGAAAGCCCATTCATACGCGGGCAATTGCCCGTTCGGATGCATGTAGCGCTCCTTCACGAGCAGCAGCAACTGCTTCTTCGCGAAGTCCGGATCGATCATGGCGAACGCGACCGCATGAAACGCGAGGTCCCATGACGCGTACCACGGGTACTCCCACTTGTCCGGCATCGACACGACATCGCCGTTGCACATGTGGCGCCAGTCCGCATTGCGGCCTTGCCTGCGGTCTTTCGGCGGCGTGGGCAGGCCCGGGTCGCCGTCGTGCCAGCGGGTGACGTCGAACTGGTAATACTGCTTGGTCCACAACATGCCGGCGAGCGCCTGACGTTGCACGAGGCGCGCATCGGCGTCGTCGATGTCGTGCTGGAGCGTTGCGTAGAATTCGTCGGCTTCCGCCTCGCTGCGCGCGAAGCGTTGCGGCAAGTCGACGTGGGCATCGTGCGTGCCGTGTGTGCCTGAAGCGGGACGCCAGTGCAGATACATCACGGAGCGTTCGTGCGGCCCGAGTTGCAGGCACGCGTGCGCCGCGGCGCGCGTGCCACGATCGCGGCGGATCGCCGTTTCGTCGCCATCGACGAGATAGTCGTTGAAGCCATCCTTGAACGGACCTTCGCCTTCGATGCCGAAAATGCGCCGAACGTTCGTTTCGTTCTCGCAGAAGAGCCATTCGAACGGCACCTGCGCCGACGCGCTCACGATCAGCGTGCCATACGACGGATTGTGCGCAATGACGCGCTCGCCTTCGTCCGCATGCGTCTCCAGCGCAAGCGACGGCTTGCCCCATTTGCTCGACCATGTCCATCGATTGCGCGCCCAGAACTGCGGCAGCACGTGCAGCGTCGCGGCTTCGTCGGCGCGATTCTCTATCGTGACGCGCATCGCGATGTCGTCGGGCGTGTGCTTCGCGTATTCGACCCAGACATCGAAGTAACGGTCGTCATCGAACACGCCGGTATCGAGCACTTCATATTCGGGCTGATCCGCGCCACGCCGCTTGTTTTCGTCGATGAGATCCTGATACGGATATGCGTCGTGAGGATACTTGTAGAGCATCTTCATGTACGAATGCGTCGGCGTGCCGTCGACGTAGAAGTACAGTTCTTTCACATCCTCGCCGTGATTGCCCTGCTCGTTGGTGAGGCCGAAGAGCCGTTCCTTGATGATCGGATCGCGCCCGTTCCACAGCGCGAGCGAGATGCACCAGTCGAGCGGATCGTTGCCGAAGCCGGCGATGCCGTCCTCGCCCCATCGATACATGCGGCTGCGCGCATGATCGTGCGGAAAGTAGTCCCACGCGGTGCCGTATTCGCTGTAGTCCTCGCGGACCGTGCCCCATTGACGTTCGCTGAGATACGGGCCCCAGCGACGCCATTGGTCACGTTCCGCGCCATGCAGGCGAGCGCCTTCTTTCGTTTGCAGCAGATGGATTGCGCGTAGCGGCGGCATGAAACCTCCGGTGCGAATGATCGACTCGTACGTTCAGTGCGCGAATTTCCGATCGCAGTGCTCCGATAATAAGCGGCATTTCGGGGAAGCGTACGAGCGACTGACGCGTTGCTCGCGGATAAAAAAAAGCGCGGCGAGTGCCGCGCTGCAAAGGTTATCGCGTGCCCGCGCTGCCGAGGGGCAGTCCGCCCGGATGCAACTTCGCCGCCTCGGTCTCTTCCGGAAGGACATTGCCGGCAGCGAACTGCTCGTCTTCGAGCGCGGTTTCCGGATAGCGCTCAGGATAGAGATGCCGCTCGCTTGCGGCGACATCGAACGTGCGCGACCACTTCGCGATCACCACGGTCGCAAGACTGTTGCCGATGGTGTTGCAGGTCGCGATCGCCATCGACATGAAGCGATACACGCCGAAGATCAGTGCGAGCCCTTCGACGGGAAGAATGCCCGTCGACGTCACCGTCGCCGCGAATACGACAAACGATCCGCCCGACACGGTTGCCGCGCCCTTCGACGTGAGCAGCATCAGCAACAGAATGCCGATCTGATGATCCAGCGTGATCGGCACGCCGTACGCGTGCGCGATGAACATCACGCCCATTGACATGAAGATGGACGTGCCGTCGAGATTGAACGCATAGCCGGTGGGCAGCACGAGGCCGACCGTTTGCTTCGCGCAGCCGAGCCGTTCGAGCTTGACGAGCAAACGCGGCAGCGCACTTTCCGACGAAGCCGTGCCGAGCACGATGAAAATCTCGTCCTTGATGTAGCGCAGAAAACGCCACAGGCTGAAACCCGCGAGCTTCGCGATGACGCCCATCACGACGACGATGAACAACACGACCACTGCATAGAAGCTGAACACGAGTTGCGCGAGAGCGATCAGCACGGCCGTGCCGTTGCTGCCCACCGAATACGCGACTGCACCGAGCGTGCCCAGCGGCGCGACTTTCATCACGAGATTGACGAACGAGAACAGGACTTCGGAAATGAGGTCGAGTCCTTCGTTGATGCGTACGCGGCGGCGCTCCGGTATTGCGAGAATGCCGATGCCGACCATCACCGCAAGCACGACTACCTGCAGCAGTTCACCCTTCGCGAAGGCGCCGATGAAGTTGTCCGGCACCACATGCATGACGAACTCGGTGAAGCCTTGCGGCGCAGCCTTCGCTGCGGTCACAGGCACCGAGCCGACCGTGACCGATGTCATCGCCTTGCCTGTTTGCAGCAGATTGCCCGCGAGCAGGCCGACGGCGAGTGCGATGGTCGAGACCACTTCGAAGTAGACGATCGAACGCCAGCCTACTCGTCCCGCGCTCTTCACGTCGCCGGCCGAGGCGATGCCATGCACGATCGTGAGAAACACGAGCGGCGCGACGCCGGCCTTGATGAGCGCGAGAAAGATGTCGCCGAGCACCTTCAGCTGGGCACCGAACCGGGGAAAGATCAGCCCGATTGCAATTCCGATCACGAGCGCCAGCAATACCTGCATGCCGAGCTTGCGATACCACGGTAACTTCTTCGGGGATGCGGCATGTGCCTCGTCGCGTGATGCGCTTTCGTTTTTCATCGCGTGCTCCTCCATGACTTCGATAATCAAATTTCGCTCGACAGCGCAAGCGCGCGATCCACCATCTGCGGCGCGAGGCCGAGGTAGTTGGCGGGATCGGTCATGCGGTCGATCGCGGCACGGTCGAAGTGTTTTGTCACATCGGGCAGGGCGGCGAGCGCCTCGGCGAGCGTGCCGCCTGCTTCGTTGACCGTGCGGCATGCGTCGTACACGATGTCGTGCGCCTGCTGGCGTCCGGTGTAGGGCGCCATGCTCATCATCACGGCTTCCGCGACGATCAGGCCCTTCGTGATGCCGAGGTTGTGCTTCATGCGCGCTTCATCGACGATCAGGCCGCCCAGCGCGAACTTCGCCTGATGCAGCGCGCCCGCTGTGAGAATGAAGCTCTCGGGAATTGCGATCCATTCGGCATGCCACGGGCCGGTGGCGCGCTCGAAGTCCTGAATCATCGCGTCGATCATCAATCCCGCGTGCTGGCGCACGGCTTTGGCAGCAGCGAGCATGAGTTCGCTCGAAATTGGATTGCGCTTCTGCGGCATCGTGCTGCTCGCGCCACGTCCTTTCACGAAGGGCTCGTAGACTTCCGCGAACTCGGTGGAGGCCATGATCATGATGTCGAGCGCGATCTTGCCGAGCGAACCCGTGACCAGCGCAAGAAGGTTCACCGCTTCCGCGAAGCCGTCGCGCGCGACGTGCCATGTCGTCACGGGTACGCCGAGCCCGAGTTCCTCCGCGAGCGCCTTCTGCACTTCGAAACCCTTGTCGCCGAGCGACGCAAGCGTACCCGCCGCGCCCCCGAATTCGACGACGGCCACGCGCTTGCGCATCTGCGCCACGCGTTCCTGATGACGGTCGAACATCGCGAGCCAGATCGCGACCTTGTAGCCGAACGTCACCGGCAAGGCTTGCTGCAAATGCGTGCGTCCCGCCATCGGCGTATCGCGATGCTTCTTCGCGAGACGGCTCAGGATTGCGCGCAGTTCGCGGATATCGGTGTCGACAACATCGAGCGCATCGCGCACTTGCAGCGCGACGGCCGTATCCATGATGTCCTGCGTGGTCGCGCCCCAATGCACGAAGCGGCCGGCGTCGCCGCACATGTCGACCATCTGATGCACGAGCGGCAGGATCGGATAGCCGACGATGTCCGTTTCCTCACGCATGCGATCGAAATCGATGCGTTCGATGCTCGCTTCGCGCGCGATCACTTCCGCAGCCTCGGCGGAAATGACGCCGGCACGCGCTTCGGCCTTCGCGAGCGCCACTTCGACATCGATGTAGCGCTGCACCAGCGCGTGGTCCGAGAACAGCGCACGCATGTCCGCGGTGCCGAACGCGTCGCGGAAGAGCACGGAATCGAACACCGTGCTGGCCATGGAAGAAACGTGATTCGTCATACGAGACCTCTTTCGGAAGCTGAATTCAGGGAAGCGGAGCAATCAATATGTCCGGACATATGCACGTTAATATGTTCGAACATATCGGGCAAGCTATGATTTACCCCAATCACCGAAAACCACTCGAATGGCAGCAATGAACAGACCGCACTTTGCCGATATCGCGCGCGAACTGACCGAGGGCATCGCGTCGGGGCGCTTTCCTGTCGGCTCTTATCTGCCGACCGAACTGGAATTGCGCGATCACTATCAGACCAGCCGCCACACGGTGCGCGCTGCACTGCACGAATTGCAGCAACTGGGGCTCGTGTCGCGGCGCAAGAACGCGGGCACGCGCGTGGAGGCCACGCAGCCGCGCAATGACTTTCGTCCGTCGCTCGAATCCGTCGACGATCTCGTGCAGTTCGGCACCGAGCATCTGCGCCTCGTGCAATCGACGCAGCAGATCGTTGCGTCCGCGAAGCTCGCGAAAACGCTGCGATGCGCCCCAGGCGCGCCGTGGCTGCGCATTTCCAGCTTGCGTATCGATGGCGACAAGGACAGTCCGCCCATCGGCTGGACCGATGTGTATATCGAGCCGCAATACGAGGAGGTTGCGGAGGCGGCGAAGGCGCATCCGGATACGCTCGTCAGTTCGCTGATCGAGGCGCGCTATGGGCGTTGCATCGACGAGATTCAGCAAGACGTGCGCGCGATCAGCGTGTCGGCGGAAATGGCGAAGCGTCTTCGCGTGGAAGCGGGCACGGCCGCGCTGGAAATCGTGCGGCGTTATCTGGATGCGAGCGGCGTGACGTTCGAAGTGTCGGTCACGGTGCATCCGGCCGAGCGCTTCTCCGTGTCGATGCGATTGAAGCGGTCGCAAGGCTGACAGCCATAGGCCTGGCCTATGACGGGCAAAGGCATCCGATATTTGTGGGCTGCCCGGGCAGGCCTTTAAATAGCGGCTACGCGAAGCCTCATCCCGACGGCTCGTTTTCACGTGACCCGAGAGCCCGCCATGCCGAAAACCGCCCGATATCGCTCGTTGCTGTTCGTCCCCGGCAATCGTCCCGAGCGCTTCGCGAAGGCGCTCGACAGAGGTGCGGATGCGGTTATCGTCGATCTGGAAGATGCCGTCGCGCCGGAAGAAAAGGACGACGCACGCCGCACAGTGGCCGCGTGGCTTGCACCTGAGCGGCCCGTTCTGCTTCGCGTGAATGCGTGCGATACGCCGTGGTTCGAGCGCGACGCGGAACTCGGCAAGCTGGGCGGCGTGGCGGGCATCGTGTTGCCGAAAGCCGAAAGTGCGGCGGACGTCATCGCGCTGGTCTCGCTCACGAAGAACCGATTGCCGGTGTTTCCGCTGATCGAAAGCGCGAAGGGCATGTTCAACGCGCTCGAAATCGCCCGGGCGCCGTTTGTGCATCAGCTGATGTTCGGCACGCTCGATTTCTGCGCCGATATGAACATGGCGACGACTGGCAACGCCCTCGATCCGTTCCGCGCGACGCTCGCGATGATCTCGAAAGTAGCGGGCATTCGTCCGCCCATCGACGGCGTGACGCCCGCCATCGACGATGATCGTGCGTTGCGAGACGAAACGCTCGACGGCAAGCAGCGCGGCTTTGCGGGCAAGCTCTGCATTCATCCGAAGCAGGTCGCGACGGTCAACGCATGTTACGCACCGAGCGACGCCGAACTCGTCTGGGCAAACCGCGTGCTCGATGCCTTCGGTAAGGCGAACGGCGCCGCGATTGCCGTAGACGGAAAGATGGTCGACCGGCCCGTCGTGCTGCGCGCGCAGACCATACTCGAAAGCGTGGCGAGCCGCGAGTAATAGAATAGGCGACCGGCGCCGGCACATCGAAGCGCGCCCGTCATCGATACTCGCATTCGCATATGGACGTCCGTCAGCTTCGCTACTTCGTCAGCATCGTCGACTATGGCAGTCTCGGCAAAGCCGCCGAGAAACTCTATGTCGCGCAGCCATCGCTCAGTCAGCAAATGGCGCGGCTCGAAGAAGAACTCGGCGTGACGCTTCTTCTGCGCAGCAATCATGGCGTGACGCCGACCGCCGAAGGCGATGCGCTTTATCGTCATGCTCGTCTCGTGCTGCGCCAGATGGAGCAACTCAAACAGGAAGTCACGAAAGGCGCGGGCGCAGAGTCCGGCACGGTTGCGGTCGGCCTGCCGACGACGATGGCCTCGGTTCTCGCCGTGCCGCTGTTCGAGCGCATCCAGGATCGGTATCCGGGCATCCGGCTGCAATTCTTCGAAAGCCTGAGCGGCTATCTGAACGAACTGCTCGTGAACGGCCGGCTCGACATCGCGATTCTGTTTCGCGAATCCGACACGCCGGGCATTTCCGCATTGCCCGTGCTCGATGAAACGCTCTACCTGCTCGGCGAGCCGGGCGGCGATATTTCCCCACGCTCGTCGACCTGTCCGCTGGCGAAGCTTGCGGGTGTGAAGCTGGTCGCGCCGGGCGTATCGAACGGATTGCGGTTGCTGATCGAGCGCACGTTCGCGGGCGAAAATGTGGAACTGAATATCGTCGCGGATATCGACTCGCTGCCGTCGTTGCTGCTGATCGCGCATTCAGGCAGGGCATGCACGATTCTGCCGTCGTCGGCGCTGGCGCAGTGGAACGAAGCGCGTTTGCCGAAGATGCGCAAGATCGTCGATCCGGTCATCAGGCGGCCGGCGAGCATTTGCTGGCCCAACGGCGCGCCGTTGAATTCGGCGACGGTCGCGGTTCGCGAGACGTTGATTCAACTCATCGCCGAGCAAGTCGAACGTGCGAGCTGGCAAGGCGTGACGATGCGCGAACGTGCGCGCGTCTGAGCGTCGGACGTCTCTAGATTGCGCCCTCGTCGCGCAAACGTTCGATGGCGCCGGCATCGAGGCCCAGTTCGCGCAGAATGGCTTCGGTATGCTGGCCGAGCGCGGGCACGGCGTCCATGCGAGGTTCATCGGACGCGCTCAGGCCCGGCGGAAGGAGCGCGGGAATCGAACCCGCGGGCGTATCGACGCGCGTCCAGCGATGCCGTGCTTCGAGTTGCTCGTGTTGCCAGACATCGTGCATGTCGTTCATGCGCGCATTGGCGATGCCGGCCGCTTCGAGCCGTTCGATCACCTGAGTCGCGGTGAGCGGTTCGAAGGCTTCGAGAATGATGCGCGTCAGTGCTTCGCGATGCTGCGTGCGGCGGGTATTCGTGCAGAAGCGTTCATCGTCCTGCAGTGCGGGTTGACCGATCACACTCTCGCAGAACTTCTTCCATTCGCGTTCGTTTTGCAGGCCCAGCATGACGGTCTTGCCGTCGCCGGCCTGAAACGGGCCATATGGGAAGATGGTCGCGTGAGAAGCGCCCGCGGCGCGCGGCGGCGTTTGTCCGTCGATTGCGTAGTAAAGCGGAAAGCTCATCCACTCGACCATGCTTTCGAGCATGGAAACGTCGATGCGTTTGCCGCGCCCCGTCGTGCCGCGTTCGATCAGCGCCGCGAGTATGTTGCTATACGCGTACATGCCGGCTGCGATATCGGCGATCGAACAGCCGGCCTTCGCCGGTTCGCCTTCGGAGCCGGTAACGCTCAGAAAGCCTGATTCGCTCTGAATCAGCAGGTCATAGGCTTTCTTGTCGCGCAGCGGGCCGTCGGAGCCGTAACCCGAGATATCGCACACGATCAGACGCGGATAGCGATCCTTCAGCGTGTCGTAGTCGAGACCTAGCCGTTGCGTCGCGCCGGGCGCGAGATTCTGCACGAAGACATCGGCGTCTTCGAGCAGCGTGTGCACCAGATCGAGCGCGTGCGGATGCTTCACGTCGAGCGTGAGGCTTTCCTTCGAACGATTCGTCCAGACGAAATGCGACGCCAGCCCTGACACGCGCTCGTCATAGTTGCGAGCGAAATCACCTGTTCCCGGGCGTTCGATCTTGATCACGCGCGCGCCGAGATCGGCGAGTTGCCGCGTGCAGAAGGGCGCTGCGATTGCATGCTCGAACGTGACGACCTTGATACCCTTCAGCGGACGCATGACCGGCCTCCTTCAGAACGAGCGCGGCAAATCGAGGATATGCTCCGCGACATACGCGAGAATCAGATTCGTCGAAATGGGCGCGACCTGATAGAGACGCGTCTCGCGGAACTTGCGCTCGATATCGTATTCCGCGGCGAAGCCGAAGCCGCCGTGAAATTGCAGGCACGCATTGGCCGCTTCCCACGAGGCGTCGGCGGCGAGCAGCTTCGCCATGTTCGCCTGCGCGCCGCAATGTTGGTGCGCGTCGAAAAGCGCGCAGGCCTTGAAGCGCATCAGATTGGCCGCTTCGATATTGACATAGGCCCGCGCGATAGGAAATTGCACGCCCTGATTCTGGCCGATGGGACGCCCGAACACGACGCGATCCTTCACGTATTGCGAAACGCGGTCGATGAACCAGTAGCCGTCGCCGATACATTCCGCCGCGATCAGCGTGCGCTCGGCGTTCAGACCATCGAGAATGTACTTGAACCCCATTCCTTCTTCGCCGATGAGGTTTTCGGCGGGAATCTCCAGATTGTCGAAGAAGAGTTCGTTGGTCTCGTGATTCACCATGTTGAGGATCGGCCGGACTTCGAGCCCGTGGCCGATCGCCTCGCGCAGATCCACGATGAAGATCGACATGCCCTCGCTCTTCTTCTTCACGTCCGCAAGCGGCGTGGTGCGCGCGAGCAGGATCATGAGGTCGGAATGCTGAACGCGCGAGATCCACACTTTCTGGCCGTTGATCACATAGCGGTCGCCTTTCCTTTCGGCGGTCGTCTTGATCTTCGTCGTATCGGTGCCGGTGGTCGGCTCGGTCACGCCCATCGATTGCAGGCGCAGTTCGCCCGACGCGATCTTCGGCAGATAGCGCTTCTTCTGCTCCGCCGATCCGTGCCGCAACACAGTTCCCATGTTGTACATCTGCCCATGGCACGCACCCGAGTTGCCGCCCGAACGATTGATCTCTTCCATGATGACGGACGCCTCGGTAAGACCCAGCCCGGAGCCGCCGTATTCCTGCGGAATCAGTGCGGCGAGCCATCCCGCTTTCGTGAGGGCATCGACGAATGCTTCGGGATAACCGCGCGCTTCGTCGATCTTGCGGAAGTATTCGTTGGAGAACTGGCCGCACAGATCGCGCACGGCTTCGCGAATGTCCTGATAAGCGTCGGGTGTGGTTTCGATCATGATGTGCGAAGGGACGGGTTCGTGTTCTCAGGCGAGCGTGGCGCGTGCGGTCATGCCGAGCCAGCCTTCGTGGTCCTTGGACCAGAGTTCGACGGTCTTGCCGTCCGCCGATGGCTGTCCGCACAGATGCAGCATATTGCCGGCGAAACACGGTCGCTGCGCCTTGAACGAAAAGTCGATGACGACGGCATCGGGCAACTGGCGGCGCAACAGATCCATCAGCAGCGTGGCGATCAACGGCCCATGCACGACGAGCCCCGGATAGCCTTCGACCTGTGTCACGTAAGGCTTGTCGTAATGGATGCGATGCGCGTTGAAGGTCAGCGCGGAATAGCGCAAAAGGAGCGTTTCATCGGGGAGAATGTCACGCTGCCAAAGCGCGTCACGCGGCGCGGCGGCGGGTGCAGACGCGGGCGCGCCCGGCGCAACGGGCTCGCGATACACGATGTCGTGTTCTTCCTCGATTGCGGTGACATCGCCTGAGCAAATGCGATGCCCGACGGTGACGAAGCCCAGCTTGCCTGTGCGTCCGTGCTTCTCCTTCACGTCGAGAATGCGCGATTCACGCGTGATGTCGCGGCCGACGATCACCGGCGCCGGGAAACGCAGACGTCCGCCCGCCCACATGCGGCGAGGCAAGCCGAGGTCGGGCAGAAAGCCGCCTTTCTTCGGATGCCCGTCCTCCGCAATCAGCGACTGCCGGACGACCGGTCTGAAGAAAATCCAGTGCCACAAGTGAGGAAGCGCGTCGCCGTCGCCGGGCGCGATGTCATGGTCGAGCGTCGCGGCGAGCGCTGCGACGGATGTCGGCGCGACGAAATCGGCCGCGCTTTCCGTGCGCTCTCTGAATGATGCGAACGGGTCGTCCATTGTGTTGTCTCCGTGGCTGGCTGCTCGGCCAGCGAATTGTGTCTGGTACCGAAGACTTTAGGGAAACACGCGGCGGATGGGAAATATCAGTTTCATGTGCCCGACATAGGATGAACCTATTGCGCTATGAATCGCCGCCCAAGGACTCCACGATGAAGTCGATGAATGCGCGCACTTTCGCCGCAGGCAGATGCCGCGACGGGTACAGCGCGTAAAGCGAAAAGCTGTCGCCGGCGTAATCGGGCAGCAATTCGATCAGCGTGCCGTCCGCGATCGAATCCTGCACGCCGCTCTTCTTGAAGCGCGCGATACCCGCGCCCGACAAGCATGCACCGAACATGGTCGCGACATCGGTGACGAACAGGCGCCCGGCTGGACGCGCGTGATATTGCGTGCCCTTGCGCGTATAAGTCCAGTCGAGCGGCTCGCCCGTCATCGGACTGCGCATCTGGATGCACGCATGCTGCGCGAGGTCGGCGGGCGTCGCGGGCTCGCCGTGTTTCGCGATATACGAAGGCGACGCGACCGTCACCGTGTTCGTCGACAGCAGCTTTCGCGCGACAAGCGACGACGACGGCGGTTCGCCGAAGCGCACCGCAATGTCATAGCCCTCGGACACGAGATCGCCGAGCTGATCGCGCGTGACGAGATCGAGCGTCACTTCCGGATAGCGCGTTAGAAAGCGCTCGAGTTGCGGCGCGAGCATCAGGCGCGAGAAGAACGAATCGACATTCACGCGCAGGCGGCCCTTCACGACATTCGATGCATCCCCCGCGGAAGTGATGGCATCGCCGATACCCGCGAGCAATGGATTGATCTGTTCATAGAAGCGCCGGCCTTCGTCGGTCAGCTTGACGGAGCGCGTGGTTCGTTCGAGCAGGCGCACGCCGACGCTCGACTCCAGCCGGCCGACCGCGCGGCTCACGCCCGAAGGCGTGATGCCGAGCAGCACGGCCGCGCGCGCGAAGCTGCCGCTTTCGACCACCGCCGCCAGCACGCTGACATTGGCGAGCACACGTCCATCGAATCCCATGAGCACGATTCCTGATTTCGAGTCATCAATGTTATGACAGGCACGCTATTTCCTCAACGAAAGCGCCGCCCTAAGATGCACTCCATCGCATCCATCCATCGACATGCATAAGGAGTCGAAACATGTACGTCATCACAGGAATCACAGGGCAAGTGGGCGGCGCGCTCGGCAATGCGCTCCTGCACGAAGGCAAATCGGTGCGCGCTGTCGTGCGCGATGAAAAGAAGGGCGCGGCATGGGCGGCGCGCAACTGCGAAATCGCGCTCGCCGACATGACGGACGCCGACGCGCTCGCCCGCGCGTTCGAAGGCGCCGAGGGCGTGTTCATTCTTCCTCCATCGGAATTCGATCCTGCGCCGGGCTTTCCCGAAGCGCGCGAAGTGATCGATGCAGTCGTCGCGGCACTCGCGCGCGCGAAGCCGCGCAAGATCGTGTGTCTGTCGACCATCGGCGCGCAAGCTGCGCAAACCAATCTTCTGACGCAGCGCACGTTGCTCGAACAGGCGCTTCGCAAGCAGGCGATCCCCGTGACGTTTCTGCGCCCGGGCTGGTTCATGGAGAATTGCGCATGGGACGTCGCGCCCGCGCGTGACGAAGGCATCGTCCATTCGTTCTTGCAGCCGCTCGATCGTGCGATTCCGATGGTCGCCACAGACGACATCGGCCGGCTCGCCGCGAAGCTGTTGCAGGAAGAATGGCACGGCATGCGCACGGTCGAACTGGAAGGGCCGCAGCGCACGAGTCCCGAGGACATCGCCGACGCCTTTGCAGAAGTGCTCGGCAGGCCGGTGCGCGCGCAGGCCGTGCCGCGCGAAACGTGGGGCGCGCTGTTTCAGAGTCAGGGCATGAACGACCCGATGCCGCGCATTCAGATGCTCGACGGCTTCAACGAGGGCTGGATCGATTTCGAAGGCCGTAGCGAAGACATCGTCAAAGGCACGACGCCGCTTCGCGAAGTGATTCGCAAACTCGTGACGCGCTGATTCAGGCGATATCGCTGACGTGCGGAATCATCGCTGCTTGTCCGCGATAGACGCCGTCGCGATCGAACAATTGCCACACGGTCGCGCGTTCGATCCAGAAACGCTCGCCCGATTTCCTGACGCGCACGCCGCGATATCCGGTGACGTAACCTTCGCGCGTCACCTCTTCGAGGAACGCCTGGCGCTCGCTGCGCTCGGGCGCTTCCGCCGAAAGGCGCGACGGCAGTGAAGTCAGTTCATTCCACGTATAACCGAAGAGGCGCTGCGCGCGCAGATTGCCGTATACGAATACGGGATCGGGTTGCGTGTCGTGCGCGAGGATGCCGAAGGGCGCGTCTTCGTAAAGCCAGCGCGCAGCTTCGGCGGGTGTGTTCGCGTCGCCGGGAACCAGCGGCGTCCCCAGCAACCGTGCATAGCTTTCGCTGAGTAAGGTGAAGAAGTTGAGGTCGGTCGGCTGCATCGTGCGGAGATGTCGAGTGAGCAGGAAGCCGCAACCTTACTCGTTTGCCTCGCTTTGTGCACGCTCCAGCTCGGCGTGAGCTTCGTCGACCTTGCGCTGGCGCTCGGCGATCTTCTTCGCGCTCTTGCCGTCTTCCTTCGCTTTTTGCAGATCGTGCTGACGTTCGTCGAGCTTCTTCTGCGCCGCCGCCACTTTGCGCTGGCTAGCATTTTTCAGCGATGCTTCCGTGCAGTTGGCGTTCAGGCGCGCAAGCGCGGTCTCGAGACCATCGACACGATTCGCGTTGCCGTGCGCGCGCGCATAGGTGATTTCCTTCTCGATCGAACTGCGCTTGGCATCGCATCCGTTCGATTGAGCCGCGCAATACAGGGGATGTGCCATCGCCACGAGCAGTACGGCCTTGAATGCGAGTTTCATGTACGTCCTCACGAGAAGAGATGCACGACGATCATTCCTTGGTCGTCAACACGCTTTCGACGTACTGGTATTCCTCGGTGTTGACGTGCGACAGCCGATACTCTACCGCCTTCTGATTGAACGAGTAGGCGGCGCTCGTCGCGCTAACGGCTACACTGTCGTCTCACAACATCATTCCGGTTGCGGGCATCACGCTCATCATCGGTATCGACCGTGCTCTACGAGATTCGCGCGATCGTCAACATGATGGGCAATGCAGTCGCGACGCTCGTGGTCGCGCGCTGGGAAGGTGTGTTCGACGTGGAGACGGCGCGCGCGGTGCTCGCCGATCCACGCGGCGCACGCGCAGAAGAAGTGCGCCTGATGATCGAGCCCGCGCCGCATCAAGCCATGCAGGACATGCACAAATGAGCAGTTTGAATCAGGAAACGCTGACGCCCGGGGCGCTGCACGCGCTTGCTCGAGCCGCGTTGCTCGCGGCGGGTTCCACCGAAGCGAGCGCCGAGGCGACCGCCCGCGCGCTCGTTTATGCCGACATGCGCGGGCTCGCGTCGCACGGCGTCGCGCGTCTGCCGATGTATCTCGCGCAATTGCGTAACGGACGCGTCGATCCGGCCGCGGTGCCGCATGTCGTGCGCGACAAGGGCGCGGCATTTCTCGTCGATGCCGCCGACGGCCTCGCGTTCGCCGCATGCGAACTCGCCATCACTACAGGCATCGAACGCGCGCGCACGTTCGGCACCGCGGCGGCGAGCGTCACGCGCAGTCATCACTTCGGCGCGGGCGCGCATCATCTCGAAGCCGTCGGCGCAGCGGGGCTGGTCGGACTCGCATTCAGCAATGCGCCCGGCTCCATGCCCGCGTGGGGCGGCTCGCGGCCCTTGTTCGGCACGAACCCGATCGCAGCCGTGTTTCCGCGCGCGAACGGCCAGGCGCTCATGATCGACCTGTCGCTCTCACAGGTGGCCCGCGGCAAGATCATGGTCGCCGCGCGCGACGGCAAGCCGATTCCCGAAGGCTGGGCGACGACCGCCGACGGCGAGCCGACCACCGACGCGCACGCCGCGCTCAGCGGCATGATGCTGCCTTTCGGCGGCGCGAAGGGCGCGATGCTGGCGTTGATGGTCGAATTGCTCGCGGCGGCGCTGGCCGGCGCGCAATTCGGCGCGGAAGCCGGTTCGTTCCTGACGGCCGAAGGCAAGCGTTCGCGCATCGGTCATCTGTTCTGGATCATCGATCCGGGCGCGCTCGCTGGTAACGATGCATATCTCGAACGCATCGAGACGCTCATCGAACTGATGCTCGTCGACGACGGCGTGCGCTTGCCCGGATATCGACGCCACGATGTGGCCGCGCATTCGGAGCGTGAAGGCGTCGAGTTGCCCGCGTCGCTGATCGCGCAACTGCGGGCACACGCGACCGCTTAGCGGCCCTTCACGATCTTTCCCGCCTGCAGCACGACCTCGATGCGCTCGCCGTTGCCGGACACCGCCTCGATATCCCTGAGCGGATTGCCGTCGACGACGAGCACGTCCGCCGTCGCGCCCGCGGTTATCGTGCCGAGCTTGCCTTTCATCCCGACGATCTCGGCGGCGATGCTCGTCGCCGAGCGCAACGCTTCGAGATTGCCGAGTACGTCCGCGCGGATCCGGAACTCGCCCGACTGGAACTCGTGCATTTCGCCGAGCAGGTCGGAGCCGAATCCCATCGGCACGCCGGCGCGCGCATAGATTTCGAGCGATTCCCGGCCGGCCCGCTGCACCGACGCGACCTTCGCCACCGATTCCGCGGGCATGCCGTATTGCGCGCCATGCTTGGCGAGCGCGTCGTAGGTGACGAGCGTCGGCACCACGAACGCGCCGTGCTCACGCATCACGTCGGCGGCGGCTTCATCGACGAGATTGCCGTGCTCGATCGTGCGCACGCCGCAACGCACCGCACGCGCGATCGCACGGCCCGTGTAGGCATGCGCCATCACGTAGGTATTGGCCGCTTCGGCTTCAGCGACGATCGCGCGGATCTCTTCTTCCGAATATTGCGTGTTGTTGATGGGATCGGTCGGCGATGCCACGCCGCCCGACGCCATGATCTTGATCTGCGTCGCGCCCTTCTGGATTTCCTCGCGCACGGCGAGACGCACGGCATCGACGCCATCGACCACACGAGCGATCGCACCCGCGCGGAAGCAGCACGAACAGGGTTCGAGCACGTCGTTGCGAGGACGGAAATCGCCGTGGCCGCCCGTCTGCGAGAGCGCCTTGCCCGAAGGAAAAATGCGCGGCCCCGGCACGAGCCCCGTTTCGACGGCCTGCATCAGCGCCCAGTCGGCGCCGCCCGCATCGCGCACGCTCGTGAAGCCGCGCGCGAGCATCGCTTCGAGAATCGGCAGCGCGCGGATGGCCGCGAGAATATTCGGCTGCGCGGCATTCGCGCCCAGATTCGCATTCGATGCGAGCACGTGAACGTGGCAGTCGATGAAGCCGGGCATCACCGTCTTGCCCTTCGCATCGATCACGCGCGCGTTGGGACGATCGACCGGACGATTCGTCACTTCGACGATGCGATCGTCCTCGATCACGACATGATGATGTTCGAGCAATTCGCCGCGCTCGAGATCGAGCACGTTGCCGCCCTGAATTACGATAGTTGTCATTGCAATTACCTCGTGTGTCTCAGACGTTGGGCTGCGCGTCCTTGATGAAGCGCGTGCCCGCGAAGCTGATCGCCGCGGCGATCATCACGTAGATGGCGGGCGCCATGTTGCTGCCGGTACGCGCGATGAGCCAGGTGATCAGGAAGGGCGCGAAGCCGCCGAAGATCGTCACCGCGAAGTTGTAAGCGACGGAGAGGCCGGTGGACAGCACTTTCGTCGGAAAGAGTTCTGCGAATGCGGCGAGAATCGGGCCCGTGTACGCGGCGATCAGCACGCCGAATACCGCCTGGAACACGAGCAGCGAAGCGAGTCCGGGCGCTGCGTTGATCCACGCGAACATCGGCCATGCAAGCACGAGAATCGCGATCGCCGCACCCGAGAGAAACGGACGGCGGCCGTGTTTGTCGGCGAGCGTGCCGACGACAGGCGAGAAGCACATGATCATGAAACCGCCGACCATGCCCGCGACCAGACCCGTCGATTGCGGCAGATGCAGCGTGCGCACGGAATACGTCGGCATGTAGAAGAGCAGCACGTAGGTGCAGACCGTCCACAGAATGACCATCGAGAAGCTCGCGAAGGTTTCGCGCGGAAAGTTCGACAGGACTTCGGCGAGCGGCGACTTGGCCTTCGCTTCGTCGCTGACTGCGGCGAATGCGGGTGTTTCGTCGATATGACTGCGGATGAAGTACCCGACCGGCCCGACGATGATCCCGAGCAGGAACGGCACGCGCCAGCCCCAGCTATTGAGCGCGGCGGTATCGAGGGAAGTCGTCACGAATGCGCCGGTCGCGGCGCCCAGCAGAACCGCGAAGCCGATGCTCGACTGGATCCAGCTCGAATAGAAGGCGCGCTTCTCCGGCGGCGCATATTCGGTGAGGAAGGCCGTCGCGCCGCCCATTTCGCCGCCCGCGGAGAAACCCTGCAACAGCCGCGCCACCACGATGACGAGCGGCGCCACGATGCCCGCTTGCTCGTAGGTCGGCGCGAGGCCGATGAGTGCGGTACCGAACGCCATCAGCAGAATGGTGAGCGAGAGCGCCGCCTTGCGTCCGACCTTGTCGGCATAGACCCCGAGCACGATGCCGCCCACGGGCCGCATGAAGAAACCGACGCCGAACGTCGCGACGGTGAGCAGCACCGAGGTCAGTTCGTTGCCCGTGGGAAAGAACAGCTTGGCGATGGTGACCGCGAAAAAGCTATAGACGGTGAAGTCGAACCATTCGAGCCCGTTGCCGAGCACCGTGGCGACGATTGCGCGCCGCCGCTGCGTTCCCAGCGAGGGGGTGGGCGATGTGGCGCGTGACGACAGTGTTCCTTGCATCGGGCGATCCTCCTTCAGAAATGAGTCTCCACTTGCATGAGCACATGCTAAATACGGGAGGATTTGTTTCTGAAACGAAAGATTCGCATGCTTGCATGCGCTGCGCGCATGCGAAACGTCACGCGGCCTTCGGCTGTGCGCCGGCCTGTTCGATCAGCCAGCGCGTGAAAAGACGCGCCGCCTGGGATTGCGCGCGGTCGTTCGGCCACAGCACGTAGTACCCGCCGCCGTGGCTCGCCGACTCATGCGTCACGCGCATGAGCAACCCCTGTTCGATGCACGGATCGATCATGTGTTTCCAGCCGAGCGCGATGCCCTCGCCGAGTATCGCCATCTGCACGAGTTGCGGGTAGTGATTGATGGTGATCGTGCGCACCGACTTGGGCATATCGAGGCCGTTCTGGCGAAACAGCTCGGACCACGACATCCACTGGCGCTGCCCGTCTTCCATGACGAGCAGGGTTTCATGCGCGAGATCGGCGAGACCGGGCGTGCGGCCCGCGAGATAAGCGGGCGAGCAGACGGGGAAAACTTCTTCGTCATAGAGGCGGCGGGCGCTCAGGTTCGCGGCAATCTGCTGGCGCACGTAATAGACGCCGACATCGAACTCCGCTGGTGACATCGACGCGAGTCCGTCACGCACGATGAGACGCAGCGTCACGTTCGGATGCGCGGCGCGGAAGTGCGGCAGCAGCGGAGTGAGCCAGAGCACTGCGACGCCCGACGAGCACGCGAGCGTGAGCGCCATGTCGCCGTGATGCTTCATCACGTCGTGCGTGGCTTCGGCGCAATGCGAAAGCATCGACTGCACCTGGCTCGCGTACCGTTCGCCCGCGATCGTGAGCCGCAGCGAGCGATGTTCCCGCACGAACAGCGAGCGGCCGAGAAATTCTTCGAGCTGCTGGATCTGCCGGCTGATCGCACTTTGCGTGAGATGAAGTTCGGCGGCGGCCTTCGTGAAGCTGGCATGCCGCACCGCCGCCTCGAACGCGACAAGACATTGCAACGGAGGAAGGGGCGCGATACGCATGTTCGTTGGCTCGTGGAAGATCGTAAGACGAGTGTACAAGGCCACTGCGCGACGCCGCGATTGCGCATTTTAGATCGATCGATCTAGAATGCGGAATCGGTCACGACATGGAGTCGATTCGCATGATCCAGTTCTACTTCCACCCGACGCCCAATCCCGCGAAAATCGCGCTCTTTCTCGAGGAATCGGGATTGCCTTACGAACTGAAGCCGGTCGATACCAGCAAGGGCGAGCAGCATTTGCCCGAGTTTCGTGCGATCAACCCGAACGGCAAGGTGCCCGCCATCGTCGATACGGAAGGACCGGGCGGCAAGCGCGCCGTCGTGTTCGATTCCACGGCCATCCTGCTCTATCTCGCGGAAAAGACGGGCCAGTTTCTCGGCGCGCCCGAGGATCGTCCACAACTGCTTTCGTGGCTCATGTTCGTCGCGAGCGGTCTCGGGCCGTTTTCGGGGCAGGCGGTGCACTTCCAGTACGCGGCGCCCGAAGGGCTCGACTATGCCGTGAACCGTTATCGCCGCGAGGCGGAGCGGCACTATCAGGCGCTGGACGACCAACTGAAAGGGCGCGACTACATTGTCGGCGAAAGCTACACGATCGCGGACATGTCGGCGTGGGGCTGGCTCGATCGTGCGCCGCGCGTGTTCAGGAACAGCGAAGATCCGCTCGGCGCCTTTCCGGAAGTAAAACGCTGGTTCGCGCAGATCGACGCTCGGCCGGCGGTCGAACGTGCGCGCGCCGTGAACAAGAAGCATGCGTTCAAGACGGTCAACGACGACGAAACCAAGCGCGCGCTGTTTCCGTCGAACTATCCGAAGACGGCGTGAACAAGGAGTCCATGCATGGCGCGTCCGCGTGAGTTCGACGAGGAAGCCGCGCTCGACGCGGCCATGGCGCAATTCTGGTCGCACGGTTACGAAGCGACCTCCGTGCGCGATCTCGCCACGGCAATGGGCATCACGTCCGCGAGTCTGTACAACGCGTTCGGCGACAAGCGCGCGCTGTACGAGCGCGCGTTCGAGCGTTATGTCGATCGGGGCTTTCGGGATCGCGTGCGGCGCTTCGAGCACGTCATGCCGCCGCGCGATGCGATCGCCGCGTTCTTCGAGGAAATCATTCAGCTTGCGATGAGTGATCCGCATCGCAAGGGCTGTCTCATCGTCAATTCGGCGATGGAGCTGGCGCCGCACGACCGGCAGTTTCATCGCGTGCTGAGCCGCGTGCTGAAGGACATCGAAGGCTTCTTCGAGCGCTGTGTCGCGGCCGGGCAGTGCGACGGTACGATTCCGGCAAACCTGAATACCGGCGACATGGCGAAGGCGCTGCTCGCGTCGCTGATGGGCTTGCGTGTGCTCGCGCGCGTCAGTCCGCAGCGCGAGCTGCTCGAAGGCGCGGTGCGGCCCGTGCTCGCGATCATCGGCGCGAATTCGACGCCACGGGCGAGTCGCACGCGCCGCGGCGCCTGATCACCAGCGCAGCAATCTCGGTCCGAAGCACGCGCCGATACCCACGGGCAGCATCATGCCGATGGCATACCACACGCTCCAGAACGCCGGACTCATCTCCGGGCAATGCAGGCAATAGGCGACCGTGGCGATCGCGCTCGCGAGCAGGCCGGCGAATGCGCCCGCGAGTCGCAGGCGCGTCGGTGCGAGGCTTTTCATCGCCCAGAAGACGGCGGGCAAGGTCGGCAATGACAAAAGCAGAATATTGAACGGGCACGTGCGCCATGACTGGCCGAGCACGATCGGCAAGCGCTCGCCCGGCGCCGCGCCTTCGACGACGAGCCAGCCTGCGAGCCACACCGCGACAAAAGGCAAGCCAACGAGCGCCCACGCGTAACCCGCGCGTACGCCCGGCCGCCCGAGGCGCGAGACGGCGATCAACGCGCCGACCGCGACGACGAACGGGTACGCGACTTTCGCCCAGAACATCGGCGTGCGCGCGATGCTGGCGAGATCCGGCCGCACGCCGAACACGATAGCCATGAGGATTACGGAGCCGAGCGCGCCCAGCGGCAGGGCGGTCGCGAACCGCCGCGCGACGGCGCCGCGATCGACGCGCGTCACCTGATTCGAAAGCAGGCCGATGAGGTCGTCGGTCTTCATCGCAACCCCCGGATACGCGCGGCGAGCGCCTTGAGTCCGCGATGCACGCCGACTTTCACAGCGGACTCGGAAAGCCCCGTCATGCGCGCGGTTTCCGTGACGGACAGACCTTCCAGCTTCACGTGCACGATCGGCAGGCGTTGCTTGTCGGGAAGATCATCGAGCAATTTGCCGATGTCGTGACGCGCCTGCGCGGGCTCGTCGTCGACGACGGCCAGAAACTCGGCGTGATCGTCGAGCGGATCGTTCAGGGATTCGCGGCGCGCGCGCGAGCGGAAGAAGTCCATCAGCTTGTAGCGGGCGATAGCGTGTAGCCAGGCGGTCAGCGGTTCGTCCGTGCGGTAGGTGTGACGCGCATTATGCACGGCGAGCAGAATCTCCTGAACGAGATCTTCGACGTCGGCGTGATGTTGCGGAATGCGCCTGCGCAAATAGCCTCGCAGATACCGCGTGAGCGCTTGCAGGAAATCGCGATACGCATTCTGATCGCCGCCCAGACCCGCGACAAAGAGCGCTCTCAGGCGGTTTTCCGCTTCTTGCAAGATGGTTCCTGTATAGGCAAGTCCGGGAAGACCGGGTTTTAGATCGGTCGTTTCAGAATAGCCGAAGCGGTGGTGCGCTGCAATAGCAAACGCAGGCACCGGGAGCGAGCCGTCGCGTTCCATTTCTGTCAGCGCGAAAGCGTGTTGAATGCCGCGCGGATTCGCATGATGAATCTCCTTGCAGTCTGCCTTCTTGTCTCTCCCTTTAATTCGTTCGTTCGTCTCGGACGGTTACAGCGCGCGTGAAAATTTTCGCGGTGCTGTAACCGATCGCTGACTCACGACGAATTCACTCGTATCAGACGTTTCATCACGGTGATCGACATGCAAACGACACTTACCTCCACGCGGGAAACTGCGCGCCGCGCGCCGCCGGTTCATCCGCTGTGGCTGCGCGTCACGCACTGGCTCAACGCGTTCGCCGCGCTGATCATGATGTTTTCGGGCTGGCGTATCTATGACGCCTCGCCGGTCTTTCCGGGCTTCGTCATTCCGCCGTCCATCACGCTCGGCGGCTGGCTCGGCGGCGCGCTGCAATGGCATTTCGCCGCAATGTGGCTGCTGGTATTCAACGGCATCGCGTATCTCGCGCTCAATCTCGCGAGCGGACGGTTTCGCAGGAAGTTTTTCCCGTTGTCGCCGCGCGCCGTGCTGCACGATCTGATCGCCGCGCTCACTGGGAAGCTGTCTCACGCGCATCTCGACCACTACAACGCGGTGCAGAAGCTGGCGTATCTCGTCGTCGTGATCGATCTGTTCGTGCTCGTGCTGTCGGGTCTCGCGATATGGAAATCGGTGCAGTTTCCGTTGCTGCGCGAATTGATGGGCGGTTACGACAACGCACGCATCGTCCATTTCTGTGCGATGGCCGTGATGGCGGCGTTCGTGGTCGTGCATGTCGCGATGGTCGCGCTCGTGCCGCGCTCTTTCCTGACGATGCTGCGCGGCCGCTGAGCGAACGAGGACACGCCATGAAATCCGACGACAAGAAGATTATCCGCCTTGACCGCGCATCGATACTCGCGGATGCGCGCCGCGAACTCGACAATCCTTCGCGACGCCTCTTCGGCAAACGCATGCTGACCCTGGGCGGCTTGTCGCTCCTGACCGGCTGCTCGATCACCGATGACGAATCGGTCAACAAGTTCCTGACTGCGGTGTCGCGACTGAACGATCGCGCGCAGGCGCTGCTGTTCGATCCGAAACGTCTCGCCCCGACCTACACGGAGCAGCAGTTGACGCGGCCGTTCCCGTTCAACGCGTACTACGGCATCGATGACGTGCCGCATGTCGACGGCGGCGACTATCGCCTGAAGGTCGGCGGACTCGTCACGGGACAGCGCGTGTGGACATTGCCCGAGTTGTACGCACTGCCGCACGCGGAGCAGATCACGCGCCATATCTGCGTGGAAGGATGGAGTGCCATCGGGCGCTGGGGCGGCACGCCGTTCGCCGATTTCCTGCATCGCGTGGGCGCTGACACGACGGCGAAGTACGTCGGCTTTCGCTGCGCGGACGACTACTACGAAAGCATCGACATGCCGACGGCACTGCATCCGCAGACGCTTCTCACGTTCGAGTACGACGGCGAGCGCCTGCCCGCGAAGTACGGTTATCCGATGAAGCTGCGCATGCCTACCAAGCTCGGCTACAAGAACCCGAAGCATATCGTCGAGATGTTCGTCACCAATACGTATCCGGGCGGCTATTGGGTCGACCAGGGTTACAACTGGTTCGGCGGTTCCTGATCGCCGTGCCGCATTCCTGTTTTTTCAACCCCGAAGGAGAAGCGCAATGAAACGACTGATGACCGCAGTGCTCGCCACGATGATGACCCTCGGCGCGTCCGCCGCATTCGCGCAGGCAAGCGGCGCGATGAGCAACGACGCCATGTCTCACGATGCCATGAGCAAGGACAGCATGAGCAAAGACGGCATGAGCAAGGGCGCGATGTCGCACGACTCGATGAGCAAGTCCAACAAGATGAAGAAGCAGGATTCGATGAAGATGGATCATCCCGCTTCAGGCGCGATGTCGCAGTAACGCGAAGGGCCGGGCACGCGCCCGGCCTCGGCCTTACACCGATTTGACTTCGCCGCCGTCCATTCGCAACGTGCTGCCGGTCATCCATTTTGCCGCGGGCGAGACGAGGAACGCCATCAACTCGGCAATCTCTTCCGGCGTGCCGTATCGCGCGATCCCGGCTTCGGCGGGAAAGCGCGCTGTCGCTTCTTCAACGGTCATGTCGTGCAGCGGCGCCCAGTGTTCCAGATAGGAGCGCCGGCGGCCCGTCATCACCGGACCCGGCAGCACGCTGTTGACCTGCACGCCGTCCGCGATGCCGCGATCGGAAAACGCCTTCGCCAATGCGACGATCGCCGCGTTGATCGTTCCGACCGCCGCGTATGGCGCCTTCGGAAACAGCGCCGAGTTGCCCGACATCAGCACGACCGATCCCGCAGACGCTTTCAGTGAAGGCCACGCCGCGACGGTCAGCCGCCGCGCGCCGTGAAGCTTCAAAGCGAGGCCGGCGTCCCATTGTTCATCGGTCATGTCGAACAGATCGATTTGCGGCACCGCGCCCGCGATGTTGAGCAGCGCATCGATACGCCCGAAGTTCGCGAGCGTCTCGTCGACGACCATCTGCGCGGCTTCGGGTTGCGCAAGATCGATGTCGATTGCAAGCGTCCGCGCGCCGGCTTTCTCGACGGCGTCCGCCGTCTCCTCGAGATTGGCGCGATTGCGCGCGACAAGCACGATCGATTCGAAATCCTTGGCGAGCCTGATTGCAGTCGAGCGGCCGATTCCCTGACTCGCGCCCGTGACGATGGCGACGTTGGTGGACATGTCTTCTCTCCCGGTTCAGTGAACGACGACCATCTTGCCGTTCGCTTCGTTGGCTTCCATCACGCGATGGGCTTCGTGAATCTCGTCGAAGGACAACACGCGCGACGGCTTTGCGTCGAAACGGCCCGCGGCGACGTCCGCCGCAATGGATTGCAACGGCACATCCGACAGCGGGAAGCCCGGCGTGCCGAAGACGAAGCTGCCGAAGAAACTCAGATACACGCCGCTCGACATTTGCAGCAGCGGATTGAAATCGGCAATCGGTGCGAGACCGCCGAGCCAGCCCGCGAGACAGGCGCGGCCGCCGCGACGCAGCATTGCAAGCGAATCCAGAATCGTGCTGTTGCCGACGAGATCGAGCACGGCGTCGATCTGTTTCGTCTCCGCAATCCGCTTGCTCAGTTCCGGACCTTCAAGCTCGACGCGCACGACGCCCATCGCTTCGAGCTTCGCGAAGCGGGCTTCGTTACGCGACGTCGCGATCACCTTTGCGCCCGCGTTCACCGCGAGATTCACGGCCGCCTGTCCGAACGATGAAGTCGCGCCGCGAATCACGACCGTTTGGCCTGCCTCGATTTCGAGGTTGCGAAAGAGGCACGTCCACGCGGTCGCATAGGTTTCGGGAATCGCGGCGAGCTCGGCCCACGTGAGATCCGATTCGATCAGCGCGACATTCGAAACCGGCGCACGCGTGAATTGCGCATAGCTGCCGTTGATCGTGCGGCCGAGTCCGCCCATCAGCGCGGCCACTTTTGCGCCGACGGGAAACTCGCCGCCCGGACACGACTTCACGATGCCCACGCATTCGATGCCGCTCACCTTCGCCGCTTCGGCCCATTCGCCGCGCCGCATATGCATCTCGGCGTGATTGATGCCGAACGCTTTGATCTCGATAACGACATGTCCTTCGAGCGGTTCCGGCTCGGGGATATCCGCATAAACGAGGCTGTCGAGACCGCCGAACTTTTCCAGAACGATTGCACGCATGATGTTTCTCCTTTGGTGGATGAGCGCAGTGACGTGTGCGCGTTTTATCGGGCGAGAAATTCGCCGATGGCCGCCGCGATCTGCGTCGCGTGCGTTTCGAGCGCGAAGTGGCCCGTATCGAAGAAGCGCACGTCCGCATGCGGGATGTCGCGCCTGAAGGCTTCCGCGCCCGGCGGCAGGAAGAACGGATCGTTCTTGCCCCACACGGCGAGGAATTTCGGTTGATGCTCGCGGAAATAAGCCTGAAATGCGGGATAGAGCGCGACGTTGCTGCGATAGTCGCCGAACAGATCGAGCTGCACTTCATGTGCGCCCGGGCGGCTCATGTAGTAGTCGTCGAGCGAATAGCCGTCGGGGGAAACGGCCGATGCATCCGCCACGCCGTGCGTGTATTGCCACTTCGTCGTTTCCTTCGTGAGCAGCGCGCGCAGCGCATCGCGATTCGCTTGCGACGGCTCCTGCCAGTACGCGCGAATCGGATTCCAGCCGTCGCTCAATCCCTCTTCATACGCGTTGCCGTTTTGCGAAACGATAGCCGTGATCCGCTCCGGATGCCTGAGCGCGAGACGAAAGCCCGTCGGCGCGCCGTAATCGAACACGTAGACCGCGTAGCGATCGAAGCCGATCACTTCCGTGAAGCGGTCGATCACGTTGGCGATGTTCTCGAACGTATAGGCAAATGTGTCGCGGCTCGGCATATCCGAGAGGCCGAAACCCGGAAGGTCCGGCGCGACGACATGAAACCGGTCGGCGAGCAGCGGAATCAGGTCGCGGAACATGTGGCTCGAACTCGGAAAGCCGTGCAGCAGGAGCAGCCTGGGCGCGTCGTTCGGACCGGCTTCACGATAGAAGACGTCGAAGCCGTCGACGTCGATATGGCGATGCGCAATGGTGGACATGGGCATTTCTCCGCAGGAAAGGATGAAGGTCGTGTAACCGTTCAAATCACTGTGAGAAGGTTACAAACGGCGCAAGTAACTTGTCAAGAGCTTTTTTAGCGGTTACTATTCGTTCATTCCTGGAACATGCCTGACACGAAAAAATGGACTATCGCCCTGTCCCTGCGATGTTTCTCGCCGACGCGCTCGGCATCGACTTCCTGAACTCGATCGCGACGCCAGTCGACGAACCCGTCGACTGGATCGGCGACGGCGAAGGGCTGCTGTCATGGCTCGAACAAGCGGCGCTCGTACCCGTCGAGGTTCTTGCGCACATGCGTTCGCACATGACGCCCGCGGAACTCGACGAGGTCGCGGCGAAGGCGCGCGGTTTGCGCGAATGGTTCAGGGCGTTCGTGCAGAAGAGCAAGGGACGGCCGCTGACGGCCAAAGACTTGAGCGAGCTTGCGCCGCTGAACAGCGTGCTGCGGCGCGACGAGCGCTATGGTTCGATCGTCGCGGATGCAGAGTCGGCGAGCGGCCTTGCGTTCGCCATGCAGCGGCGCTATTCGACGGCCGAATCGCTGTTGATGCCGATCGTCGAGACGCTGGCGAAACTCGTCTGCGAAGAAGACTTCACCTACGTCAAAGCGTGCGAAGGCCCGAAGTGCACGTTATTGTTCGCCGATCACACGCGCGGGCACGCGCGGCGCTGGTGCAGCATGGCGATCTGCGGCAATCGCGCGAAGGTTGCCGCACATCGCGCGCGGCTGAGAGAAGGAAAGGGCGGCTGAAGTCGTCCTGTCCGGTTACGTCGTTCACGAGGAGACAGCATGAATCACATCAAGGCGATTGCGTTCGATCTCTACGGCACGTTGTTCGACGTGCATTCGGTCATCGATCGATGCGAACAGCGCTTTCCGGGGCGCGGGCGCGAGATCAGCACGCTCTGGCGGCAGAAGCAACTCGAATACACGTGGCTGCGCAGTCTGATGAACCGCTACGTGACTTTCGAGCAGGCGACGGAAGATGGATTGCGCTATACATGCCGCCATCTGAAGCTCGATCTGAACGAAGAGACGAAGGCGGCGCTGTGCGATGCGTACCTGAAATTGCGGCCGTTTCCGGAAGTGCCGGATACGCTGTCGCGCCTCGCCGCGCGCGGGCTTAAGCTCGCGGTGCTGTCGAACGGCTCGCCGCATTCGATCGCATCGGTCGTCGGTCACGCGGGGTTGCGCGATTCATTCGATCATTTGCTGAGCGTCGATCCGGTGCGCATCTACAAGCCGCACGATCGCGCTTACGAGCTCGCGGAGTCGGCGTTCGGCCTGTCGCGCGCGGCAATACTCTTCGTTTCGTCGAATGCGTGGGACGCAACCGGCGCACGTTACTTCGGCTTTCCGACCGCGTGGATCAACCGCGCCGGCAATACGTTCGACGAAATGGGGCAAAGGCCGGACTGGGAACTGTCCGGCCTGGATGGTTTGTCCAAGTTGTTCGATGGCGCGTAACGGCCGTCACTTTGCGCCTTCCGCCCGCGACGCACACAGACGCCATGTGGACGCCTTCGGCGCGTCGGCGACTTCGCGCCACCAGCGCTCGCCCCGATGCGGCGTTTCCAGGTCGAGCCGTTCGCCCATGCGCGGCGTCGCAACGACCACGCCGCGCGCGAGCGCAAGTCCCGTCACGCGCTCGAACGGCTCCTGCCACGGATGCATCGCGAGATCGAACGTGCCGTTGTGAATCGGCACGAGCCAGCGGCCGCGCAAATCGATGTGAGCCTGCACCGTTTCCTCGGGTTGCATGTGGACGTAAGGCCATTGCGGGTCGTAGGCGCCGGTTTCGACGAACGTGACATCGAACGGTCCGAGACGTTCGCCGATCGTCCTGAAGCCGTCGAAGTAACCGGTGTCGCCGCTGAAGAACACGCGCACGTCGTCATCGACGATGACCCACGATGCCCACAACGTACTGTTGCCGTCGAAGAGGCTGCGGCCGGAGAAATGCTGCGCAGGCGTTGCGGTGAACGACAGGCCGTCGATCTGCGCGCTTTGCCACCAGTCCAGCTGACGCACCTTCGCGGTATCGATGCCCCATTCGATCAGACGGTCGCCGACGCCGAGCGGCGTCAGAAAGACCTGCGTTGTCGCGGCGAGTGCGAGCACGGTATCGTGATCGAGATGGTCGTAATGATCGTGCGAGAGAATCACGCCGCGCAAGGGCGGCAAATCTTCGAGCGCGATGGGCGGCGCATGAAAGCGCTTTGGCCCGAGCCGCTTGAACGGCGACGCGCGCTCGGCGAAGACCGGATCGGTCAGCCAGTATTCGCCGCGCAGCTTGAAAAGCAGCGTCGAATGGCCGAGCCGATACATGCTGCGATCGGGCGCGGCGTCGAGCTGCGCGCGCGTGAGCGTGTCGACGACGGGCGCCTGCGTGGGCATCGTGTTGCGCGGCTTGTTGAACAATATGTTCCAGACGATTCGCAAGGCCTTGCCAAGGCCCTCGACGGGGCGCGGCTTCACGTTGCGGAAATGCGCGCCGTCATGCTGCGGCGATGCGCTCGACAGCGTGCGTCCGCGCTTCGCGGCGGCGAGACCCAGGGAGCGGCTGATGCGGTCGGCAAACGAAGTCATGGTTCGCGAATCCGGGCAGAAAGTAGACTGCACAGTGTAGTTTAAATTTGAGAAAAAAGTAAACTGTACGGTGTAAAATATGGGGATGGATTCGAACGACATTCCCCAGCGGCTGACCGACCGCAAGCGCGCCGCCATCGTGAACGCAGCGGTGGAGGAGTTCATCGCGGCGGGCTACGACGCAACCAGCATGGACCGCATCGCCACGAGCGCGGGCGTTTCCAAGCGCACGGTCTATAACCACTTCCCGAGCAAGGAGGCGCTGTTCGCGGCTATCCTGCATCGTCTCTGGGATGCCAGCGAAACCAGCGATACGTCCGCGTACAGCGCGCACGAGCCGTTGCGCGCGCAATTGCTCGCGTTGCTCGCGCGCAAGTTGCGGCTCATGAACGACGAGGCTTTTCTGTCGCTGGCGCGCGTGGCGATCGCCGCGGGCATTCATTCGCCCGAGCGCGCGCGCGACATGGTGGCGCGCATCGGCCAGCGCGAAGAAGATCTCACGGTGTGGATCAGGAAAGCCGCCGCGGACGGGCGTCTTTCGGTCGCCGACCCGGTTTTCGCCGGGCAGCAACTGCATGGCATCGTGAAGGGCTTTGCCTTCTGGCCGCAAGTGACGATGGGCCAGGCGCCGCTGTCGAAGAATGAGCAGAAGAAAGTCGCGGAAGCCGCTGCCGACATGTTCCTCGCGCGCTACGAGCGCGAAGCGTCACACAAATAAAAAGCGCGATGCCGACCGGGCATCGCGCTCTTCTCCGACCAAACTTCGATCAGAACCGGTGACGCAGGCCGACGCGCGTCACGAACTGCGTGTTCGCACCGGCATTGCCGATGAACGACGACGCCGAGCCGATCTCCGCCTGCACCGGCACGTCGCGGCCGGCCACGGTATTGCTGCCCGAAGCCTTCTGGTACGCGGCGATCACGTAGACGTCGGTGCGCTTCGAGAGCGCGTAGTCCACGACGCTGTTGATCTGATGCCACTTGCCTTCGAAGTTGTCGTCGAGCTTCGAGAACGTGTAGCCGAGGCCCGCGCTCAATGCCGGCGTGAACGCGTACTTGCCGCCGATTTCATAGTTGTTCAGCTTCGAATCCGCGCCCGCGATCGGCTCGAACTTCGTGTGCGTCCAGTTCGCCCAGATGACGGCCGCGGCGATCGTATAACGCGCGCCGACGCCGTAGGTTTCGAGATCGCGCAGGCCGCCCGTGTTGACGTTCGCGATGCTCACGCTGAACGCCGGCGTCGCGCCGTTCGGGAAGCGGATGTTGGTGTAAGCCGCGCCGACGGAGAACGGCCCTTGCGCATAGTTCAGGCCGAAGCTGTAGGCGCTCGACGAACCTTGCGTCGTCGTGCCGCCGACCGTCGTCGTGGGCGAGCCCGCGAAATTGGTCGAGTTCGAGAAGCCGTACATCGCGCCGAAGGTCACGCCGTAGAAATTGGCGCTGCTGAACTTGACCGAATTGTTGATGCGGCTCGAGGTCAACTGGTCGAGATCGTTGATGTGATACGCGTAGTTGCCGGCGGGCGTCTGGCTGCCCATCGTGTAGTTGCCGCCGAGATAATCGGTCGAGAACGAGTATTGACGACCGAGGGTCAGCGAGCCGTACTGGTTGTTCGCGAGACCGACATACGCCTGACGGCCGAATTCCGCGCCGCCCTGGCCGAGCGTGCCGTCACCGCTGTTGAAGCCGCTTTCCAGCACGAAGATCGCCTTGAGACCGCCGCCCAGATCTTCCGTGCCACGCAGACCCCAGCGGCTGCCTTGCGCCACGCCGTCGCCGTACTTCACGACGCTGTCGTGGCCGGTCGCCGTCGCGACCTTGTTGGCATACGTGATACCGGCATCGATGATGCCGTACAGCGTGACGCTGCTTTGCGCGTGCGCTGCAATGCCGAATGTGCCGAGTACCGCCGCCGCTACGATGTGCTTCTTCATTCTTCTTTTCCTTGATGTTGTCCGGTCACGGGCGCTCGAAAGCGCGAGCGCAGTCGTCCCGGCTTCGCGCGAAAACCGCGCAAAGGTCGAGAGCTTCGTGATGTTCAGGGCGCTTCGTCAAACGAGGCGGGAAGACGTCCCGCCGATGAAATAGGCAAGTAGCGTTGCCCCGACGCCTTCAGTCGACGACTCACGCTATAGCGTGGCGAATATAGCGCTATGTCAGGAATTGGTAAATATCTGTAACGTGATCTGTAGTCTTTCGTCCACAGTATTGTCATCGAGCCAACATTCGTTCTGCTCGATTTAAAAGCAACTAACGGTCTTGCGTGCCAGACGACTCCAGACTGGCGCGCTTGTTGCGCAATGAGGACGAACCTTCTGTTCGCAAAGGAGAGCATATGTCCGACAGCAAAACGCCCGACGCCTGCAGAATCGGCGTCGCGTTCATCGAAGCTCAGGTGACGATGCTCGCCGCGTACGCGAGCCTTCTGTCCGACTGGATCGAGCGCGGCGCGGCGCCGCCCGACCTCACGAAAGCGCAATCGTTACTGGCGCGAAAACGCGCGCATCCGGAGGCGCATGCGCATAGCGAGGACGGCACGCCGACCAAACCTCAGACGCCGGATGCGGCGTTCTCCTGGCCGTCGTTCGATACGCCCGAAAAGCGCATTGCATTCGCGATGATCGTGCCTTGCACGAATGCGCTTCTGGCGGTCGCCGAGTACTTCGATATTCATCGGCTGTCGGCTTCGCGTGCGCCCGAAGTGCAGTTCCTCATGCGTCTGCGCGATGCCGCAGTCAACGGCAACGTCTTCCGCATCGCCGCCGACGAATACATGCCGCACGCTGCCTACGGCGGGCTGATCGTCGACCAGACGCTCGACGGCACGTTGCTGTTCAGCGATGGCGTCAGGCCGGGTTTCATCGAATTCGGCGACACGGTCGGATTGCTTCGCTATCTGACGAAGCTACTGAAGAGCATGCAGTCCGCGATCAGCGCGGGCGATGCCGGATAGCGCATTGCGGCATCAACGCGGGGCGTCGCCGGCGGCGCGCTCCTGTCCGGGCGTTTTCGAAAAGAACTGCTTGTAGCAGCGCCCGAGATGCGATGCGCTCGCGAAGCCGCAATTCATCGCGATGTCGAGCAGCGAGAGCGACGACTCGCGAATCAGTTTCTGCGCGGCCTTGAGCCTCAGTTCGAGATAGAACTGCGACGGCCGCACCTGAAAATGCTTGATCCACATACGCTCGAACGTGCGCGGCGAAATGCCCGCGAGCGAGGCGATCGTCTTCATCGGAATGGGGCGCTCGATGTTCTGCTCCATCAGCGTGACCGCATGCACAATGCGCCTGTCTTCCACGCCATAGCGCCATTGAATCGCCATCTTCTGGCTTTCCTGCGCGGTGCGCATGCGCGTATGGATGAACTGATCCGCGACCTCTGCCGCAAGCTGATGTCCGTGCTGACGCGCGATCAGATCGAGCATCATGTCGATGGCCGCCGTGCCGCCGCTGCATGTCATGCGGTCGCCTTCGATGCAATAGAGATCGCGGCTCACGTCGAGCGACGGGAATTCGTCGGCGAGTTCCTTGAGCGCTTCCCAGTGAATCGTGCAGCGGCGCTTGTCCAGCAGACCCGCGCGCGCGAGGATCATGGTGCCCAGACTGATTCCGCCGAGCGTCGATCCCTTCGCGGCATAGCGGCGCAGAAACTCGAAGACCTGCGCATTGCGATAGTTCGACACGCCGATGCTCGCGACGACGAACACATGACTCAGTTCCGGCGATGACGTGATCGCGAAGTCGGGCAGCAGCGCGAAGCCCGAACTCGACGAAACCGGCTCGCCGTCCGCGCTGATCAGATGCCAGCTATAAAGCTCCTTGCCGCTCACGCGATTGGCCGCGCGCAGCGGCTCGGTCACGGAGCTGAGCGCCATCATCGAAAAGTGCGGAACGAGAAAGAAGCCCATGCGCTGCGGTTTAAGCGCTTCGGGCGCATCGACAGGCGCCGGCACGCGCGCCGTTTTTGCGGCACGTGTTGTCGGCGGGATGTCGTTCGCGTTCATTCGTCAGACGCGCTTCGAAAGGACGAGATCGAGCAGGGGCGCGATGGATGTGTCCTTAGCGTCGAGCGCATCGACGGCGCGCTCCAGTTCGCTCGCCGCCCCGACGAAGCCGCGGAACTTGGCGCGGATCGCGTTCGCATCGAGCGGCAGAGCGGGATCGCCGAGTGCCTGCGTCGGACCGGAATCGAAGCGCCGTCCGTCGGACAATTCGATGCTCATCTCCGCGATGCGCTCGTCCGGAAAGCGCGATGTGTACCCGGCATGGTCCTCGGTGCGAATGAGATGACTCAGGCGCAGCACTTCTTCGTCATGGAGCGCGTCGCCGTGCAATGCGTCGAAACGTACGACGCCATGCTTCAGTGCGACCGCCACCGGAAACAGCAGGCTGTATTGCGCTTCCTCGGTTGTTGCGGGTGCGGCGTGGGCAAGCCGTGTTGCGTGATGGAACGTGCGCACGTTCACCGCGCGGATCTGCTCGCTCGTGAAGCCATGTTGCGACTTGAGCGCGAGCGCCGCATCGATGGCGGGATGCGCCCAGCGGCAGACCGGTTGCGGTTTGAAGTATTGCTCCATGATGCGCCAGCGTTCGCCGAGATCGCTCCAGAGATTGCGGGTTGCTTCCTGTTCGATGGTCACCGCAGGCGCGCCCGTGAAGCCGCGCTGCGCCAGAAAGGCCGCGGACAGACCCGCCATGCAGCCCCAGCCGGAGCCGTCCTTCACCATCGTCGGGTGGTCGATGCAGCGCATCATCTGGCTGCGCGGCCCGTGGTATTCCGCGATGCCGAGCGCCTCGCGCGTCTGCCGCATGTCGAGCGGCAGCACGCGCGCGGCGAGTGCCGCCGCGGCCAGGGCATTCCATGCGCCCGACGTATGATAATCGCAGGCGCTTGCGTGCAGCGCAATGCCCGCGCGCGTGCCGAGTTCATAACCGAGCACGACGCACGCGAGGAATTCGCGCCCGCTCATGCCGGGCAGCGCGTCGGCGAGTGCGAGGAGCGCTGGTAGCACGGTCACGCCGACATGCCCTTTGGTTTGCGCGTGCCCGTCGTGACCATCGCAACTGTCGATGGTCATCGCGCCCGCGAGACCCGCGCCGACCGGACTGGCGACGCGGTCATCGAAGAGCATGCGCGAGCGCAGCGTGCCGGCGGCGAAGAACTCCGCGGCATGATCGTGCGCGATGCGCGACAACGCCGTCGTCCGGCCCGCCCATGCGACGCCGAGCAGATCGAGCACGCAAAGCTTCGCCTGATCGATGACCTTTTGCGGCAGCACATCGAACGACAGTTCATGAATGAACGCAATGGCGGATGTGCCCATGCATCACGCTCCGGTGTAGTTCGGCGCGCGCCGTTCGAAGGTGGCCGCGAGCGCCTCGCGATGATCCGACGTGCGGTGCGCGATGCCCTGAAACGCCGCCGACAATTCGAGCAGGCTCGGCAGATCCATGCGTTGTCCCTCGCGCACGAGGCGCTTCGACATGCGCAGAATGTCGGGCGCGTTCGCCGCGATTTCGCGCGCGAGCGTGAGCGCGGTGTCCATCAGTTGCGCATCGGGCACGACGCGCGATACGAGTCCCCATTCTTCGGCGCGCTTCGCATCGATCGCGCGGCCGGTAAAGATCATTTCGTTCGCGCGCGACAGTCCGACCGCGCGCGGCAGGAGCCACGCGCCGCCATCGCCGGGAATGATGCCGACCTTCGCGAAGCTCTCCGCGAACAACGCGCTTTCGCCTGCGATGCGGATATCGCACATCAATGCGAGATCGCAGCCGGCGCCGTGCGCAGGACCGTTGACGGCCGCGATGCACGGCACGTCGAGTTCATGGAAGGCGCGCGGAATGCGCTGGATGCCGCGCCGATAGTTCTCGCGAATCTGCGCCGCGTTGCCGGCAAACGTGCCGACTTCATCGCGCATATGCTTGATGTTGCCGCCCGACGAAAACGCCGGACCGGCGCCCGTCAGCACGATCGCGCGCACGGACATGTCGCCTTGCGCACGTTCGAGACACGCGATGATCGCATCGACCACTTCCATTTCGGTGATCGCATTGCGCGTTTCGGGGCGGTTCAGCGTCATCGTGACGATGTGGCCGTCCTGTTCATAGAGTACGGGGTCGCTCATTGCGAGACTCCTGCAAGCATGCTTTGATAAACGGGTCCGGCGAGTTCGTGACGCAGCACTTTGCCGCTCGGGTTCAACGGCAGTTTCTCGACGAAGAAAATTTTCTTGGGACGCTTGTAGGGCGCGAGATCGTCGCCGGATTTGCAGAACGCGACGACATCGTCTTCGGTCAGCGTCGCTACGCTGCGCACGATGAAAGCCGTCACCGCCTGCCCCCACTTTTCGTCGGGCACGCCGATCACCGCGGCTTCCTGCACGCCGGGGCAGTGATACAGCACTTCCTCGATTTCGCGCGGATAGATGTTCTCGCCGCCCGACACGATCATGTCGTCGGCGCGGCCCTGAAAGTGGAAATAGCCGGCTTCGTCGACATTGAAGAGGTCGCCGGTATAGAGCCAGCCGGACTTGAACTTCTTGTCGGTTTCGACCGGATTGTTCCAGTAGCCGGACGCGAGTTGCGGACCCTTCACGATCAGCTGACCGACTTCGCCGGGCGCGACGGTTTCGCCCGGCGGGACGACGCGCTCGGGATCATTGCGGATCACGCGGCATGTGCTGATGAGTGTGGGCTTGCCGCACGAGCCGAGATACGTGAGCGCATCGCGCGGATGCAGCAGCAGCGTGAGGCTCGCTTCCGTCATGCCGTAGCCGTTGAAGATATTCGGACAGAACTCGTCGATCACACGTTGCATCGTTCTCGCGGGAATCGCCGCGCCGCCGGTGGTGATCATGCGCAGGCTGCGCGTATCGATCGACGCGAAGTCGGGATGGAACAGCATGTCCTGAATCTGCGTCGGCACGGCGAACAGCGTCGTGATGCCGTAATGCGCGATGGCCTGCAAGGTCGCGAGCGGTTCATAGCGCGGCAGGATCACGTTGTGCGCGCCCACCATCAGATGCGGCACGAAGTACGCCTGCATGCCGCCGACGTGATAGAGCGGCGCGATATGCAGCGCCGCATCCGTGCTCGTGAGGCTGTATTCCATCACGCAGTTCATCGCGATGGAAACGTCGTTGCCGTGCGTGTGGATCGCGCCTTTCGGGCGGCCCGTCGTGCCCGACGTGTAGACGAGCGCGGAGATATCGTCGGGTCCGAGGCGCGGCAGCGGCGCATCGAGCTGGCCGACGTTTGCGATCAATGTCTCGAGCGAATGATGATGCAGCGGCATGTCGGCGTGTTCGTTCACGCACACATACGTGCGCAGATCCGGCAGCGCCTGCTCGATCTTCGCGACGACCGGGAGCATCGACGCGTCGTAGATCAGCGCGCGCGCGCCTGCATCGCGAAGAATGAACGCGGCTTCGTTGGCGGACAGGCGAAAGTTCATCGGCACCGCAATTGCGCCGAGCAACTGGCACGCCATGTAGGCGGTTGGCGTGGCGTCGGAAGTCTTCTGCAGAATGGCGACGCGATCCATCTGCCGCACGCCGAGTTCGAAGAGCGCCTGCGCGAGACGGCGCACGCGCGCGTTCCATTGCGCATAGGTGAGTGAAACGGCGCCGCAGGTGAGCGCGGGACGGTCCGGATACTTGGCGACCGTGTTTTCGAAAAGCGACGTGATCGTGAGCATGATGCGTGGTGTTGCTCTCTAGAGAGTGATCCGGATGTCGGGAAGATCGCGGCCCGCGATCAGATACTTGGCGACTTCTGACGTACCGCCGACGATGGTGAGCGCGCGCGCATCGCGATAGAGCTGCTCCGCGCGGCCATACTCCTTGGTGATGCCGTCGCCGCCCAGAATCTGCACGGTTTCGTTGGCGCAATAGTTCGCGGTTTCGGTCGCGACGAGCTTGGCCATCGCGGCTTCCTTCATCAATGCCTTGCCGTCGGCGCCCGCGTCGTACATCTTCGTCGCGCGATAGGTAATGAGCTCCGATGCATCGATGCGCCAGCTCATCTGCGCGATCTTGTCCCAGATGAGCTGCTTGCAGCCGAGCGGCTGGCCGAAGGACTTGCGCGTCTGCGCGTGAGCCGTCGCGATATCGAATGCACTGCGCGCGACGCCGAGTCCCGAGCCGCCGAGAATCGCGCGCTCGAAATTGAACATGCCGCGCATGATGCGAAAGCCGCCGCCGCGCTCGCCCAGCAGATGATCGGCGGGCACGCGGCAGTCATCGAATTTCACTTCGCCGACGATACAGCCGCGCCGACCCATGAACGTATAGTTGCGCGGGAAACTGATTCCCTTCGCGCTCTTCGGTACCGCGACCGCGGTCATGCCTTCGTCCGTGAGGCCGTAGACGATGTAGACATCGGCGACGGAAGCATTCGAGATATAGCGCTTGAAGCCGTTGATGACCCACTCGTTGCGCGCCGCGTCGAAGTCGATGCGCGTCTCCATGCCCGCCGAGTCGCTGCCGACATTCGGCTCGGTCACGCAGATCGCGCCGATGGCCGTGCCTTCGAGAATCGGCGCGAGATAGGCGTCGCGCAGCCGCTCGCTCGCATGACGATGCAGCGGATACGCGCAGGAAAGCGCCGTCGCGATGGTCGTCTCGAACGCATAGTTGAAGTACGACGCTTCTTCGGAGAGGATCGTCGCGTGCGTGAGGCCGGGGTGTTCGAGCTTGCCTCGATAAAGTTCGGGGAACATCAGCTTCAGATAACCCGCAGCGCCCAGGGCACGCACAACGTGTTTCACCGCGTCCCAGTCCTGCCGGTCTTCGATGTCGGCGGCACGCGGTGCGAGCTCGCGTTGCAGGAAGTCGCGGACGTCGGCACGGAAGGCGCGGTCCGCATCGTTCAAAAGAAAATCGCGCATGGTTGTGGTTTATGTTCGTTCAGGTGCGCTGCGCGTAGATGCGCGCATCGCGCACGGTCGGCAGCAGGAAGCGCGCGCGGCGAATCGCTTCGTAATCGAGTTCGCCGACGACGAGACATTCCTCTTCGCCCTCGGCCTGTGCGATGGTCTTGCCAAAGGGATCGAGAACGCGCGAGCCGCCCCAGAAGGTCATCATGCCCTCGGTGCCGACGCGGTTCGCCATGACAATCGGCACGCCGTACGTGAGCGCATAGAAGCGCAGGTTGATGTCCCAGCCCGAAGGGTTGTCGAAGCCTTCACCCACGGCTTCGCGCGCGGAGCTGATCGGCGCGGCGAGCAGCGTGACGCCGTCGCACATGAGGCCGTGCACGACCGCCGGATTCCACAGGTCGTTGCAGATGGGCGTCGCGACGCGCCATTCGTCGTCGATTGCATAGCTTTCGGGTTGCGGGCCCGCGGCGAAGTAGAGACCGTCGCGCAGCTTGCCGTAAGTGGCGAGCATCGTCTTGCGATGCACATGCACGAGCTTGCCGTTCGCAACTGTTGCCTGGCTGTTGTAGAACTGCCCGCCCGGCGCTTCCTCGATGAAGCCGAACGTCACATGCATGCCCGCGCTGGCTTCGGCGATCTGCCGGATGGCGGCGTCGTCGCGTGTCATTGCGAGGCGCAGCGCGTCCTTGCCGCCGCTGTGGCCATGCAACGAGAGCTCGGGAAAGACGAGCAGACGCACGCCGCGCTTCTTCGCATCGCCGATATGGTCGAGATGCCGCGCGAGATTCGCGCGCATGTCGCCATATGCCGTGTCGGTCTGCGCGGCGGCCACTTTGATCGTGGTCATGAGGTCGTTCCTGTGTTGTGCAGGGCGCGGGTCAGATCAGCCCGGACTCTTTGAGAAACTGATTGGCGACATCGGAGAACGACTTCTTCTGCACATCGACGCTTGCATTCAGGCGCGCCATCGTGGAGGCGTCGAGCTTCGCCGACAGCGCGTTGAGCAACGGTCCGAGCGTCGGGTTCGCGTCGAGCGTCGCCTTGCGGATCACCGGTGTCAACGCATACGACGGGAAGTAGCCCTTGTCGTCCTTCAGCAAGACGAAGTTGAAGGCGGGCACGCGGCCATCGGTGGCGAACACCAGCGCGACATTCACCTGACGATCCTTCAGCGCCTGATAGGTGAGTCCCGTATCCATGCGCTTCACGTCGCCCTGGCTGAACTCGAAGCCGTATTGCTTCTGCAGCGGGCGCAGGCCATCGGGACGCGCATAGAACTCCGAGTTGCACGCGAAGGTCAGTTCCTTTCCGTCCTTGATCGCCTTCGCGAGATCGCTCATCGTGACGATGCCGAGCTTCTTCGCTTCGTCCTGATTCATCGCGAACGCATAAGTGTTGTTCGCCTTCGACGGATTGAGCCACACGAGTCCCTTGGCTGCGTCCAGTTCCTTGACCTTCTTGTAGGTGTCCTCGGGCGAGAGACGGTCGTTGACCTTGTTGTAGGTGATGAGCGACGTGCCGGTATATTCCCAGTACACGTCCACTTGCCCGTTCTCCTGCGCCTGGCGCAGCACGGCGCTGCCCATGCCGTCCTTCTTCGTCACGGTAAAGCCTTTGGCTTCGAGATAGCGCGTGGTCATCTCGGCCATCAGTTGCTGTTCGGTGAAGTTCTTGCCGCCGACGACAACCGAAGCGGCACTCGCCGACATACTTGCAAACATTGAAATAAGGATTCCGAACGATACCGCGAATAACTTTTTCATGGTCTCTCTCGTGGTTGAGAATGTTGATGAATGAATCAGGCCTGCGGATTCACGCCGCGCGAGACGAGCAAGCGCTGCATTTGCCCGACGAACGCATCGGTGAAAATCGCCAGCAACGCGGTGGGAACGGCGCCCGCGAGCAGCATGCCGAAGTCGTTCAGGTCGATGCCGGTGAAGATCAGTTCACCGAGCCCGCCGCCGCCGATCAGGAACGCGAGCGGCGCGGTGCCGACAGTAATCGCGAGCGCAGTGCGCACGCCCGCGAAGATCACGTAGAGTGCGTTGGGCAACTCGACTCGCCAGAGAATCTGCCACGGCGTCATGCCCATGCCCGTCGCGGCTTCGATCAGCGAGGGCGGCACGGCGCGCAGGCCTTCGTACGTGTTCAATGCAATCGGCAGCAGCGTCGCGACCCAGAGGCCGAAGATCGCGGGCACCGCGCCGATGCCCATCACGCTCATCGCGAGCGCGAGCAGCGCAAGTTTCGGCACGGCTTGCCCGGCGTTGAGCGACTGCATCACGACGGCCGCGCCGCGCTTCTGCGAAGGGCGGCTCAGATAGACGCCCGCCGGCACCGCGACGATGATCGCGAGCACGCCCGCCACGGCAACCATCATCATCATGTGCAGCCCTTGATACACGATGTCGCCGCGATACTGGCTGATCGTGGACCACAGGCTATCGGCGTGCGCCTGCGTGCTCGAAGCGGCAAGCAAAGCAACTGACAGGACGCGTTTCATGCGTGCTCTCCCGCGGGCAGCTTCAACATGTCGACGATGCGTTCCTGACTCACGTAGCCGACGAAGCGGCCGTCGTCATCAACGGTCGGCATCCACGATGCGCCGCTCGCGAACATAGTCGAGACGACGGTGCGCAGATCGTCCTTCTGGCTCGCGAGCGCCTGGACCGGCAGCGCGTGCGCCGCCGTGACCGGCCCTTCGAGTTTCAGCAGACGCTCGATCGTGAGATAGCCGTGCGGCTTGTCGGCGGCATCGACGAGCACGATCTGCGCGACGCCGTGCTTTTCCATCATGGCCCGGGCGCGCGTGCTGTCGTCGCCGACGCGCACGAGGCAATCGCTGGCGGAGAGCGCATCGCGGGCACGCAGCAGACGCAGGCGCTTCAACGCGCGGTCCGTGCCGACGAAGCCGGCGATGAACGGCGTCGCGGGCCGCGCGAGAATGTTGTCGGGCGAATCGAACTGTTCGAGATGACCGTTACGGAAGATCGCGATCTTGTCGGCCATCTTCACGGCTTCGTCGATGTCGTGGCTCACGAACATGATCGTCTTCTTGACCTGCTTCTGGATGCGCAGAAACTCGTCCTGAATCAGTTCGCGGTTGATCGGATCGATGGCGCCGAAGGGCTCGTCCATCAACATGACGGGCGGGTCGGTGGCGAGCGCGCGCGCCACGCCGACGCGCTGCGCCTGGCCGCCCGACAGATCCTTCGGATAGCGCGTGAGATAAGTGGCCGGATCGAGCGCGACGATCTCCAGCAACTCCGCCGCGCGGCGTCGCGTTTTGGCCTTGTCCCAGCCGAGCAGCGTCGGCACCACGCTGATGTTCTCCTCGACCGTCATGTTCGGAAAGAGCCCGATCTGCTGGATCACATAACCGATGCGGCGGCGCAGTTCGACCACTTCGAATTCGTCGGTATCGCGCCCTTCGAGATAGATCTTGCCGGAGGTCGGACGCACGAGCCGATTGATCATCTTGAGCGTCGTGGTCTTGCCGCATCCCGACGGCCCGAGCAGCACGCAGATTTCGCCCGCGCCGACTTCCATGTTGATGCCGTCGACGACCGCGCTCGCCGCGCCGTCATATCGCTTGGTAAGGTTGGTGAGCTTGATCATGATTTATTGCGCGTGTCCGGTTTGTTTGCGAAAGCCCGTCTTGGCGGTAAGGCGCAGTGCGAGACTGGCCGCGCGGGAAGGCGGGCGAAGGCCCTTCGGTGTGAGGAAGCGTTGCACCCAGGAGAGCCCGATGTCCGCCGCGATGGCGAGCACGCTCACGAGGATCGCGCCCGCAATCAGCTGGCGTGGATCCGATTGCGAAATGCCGCGGCTGATGAGCTTGCCGAGGCCGCCTGCGCCGATATATGCCGCGATCGCCGCGATGCCCACGTTGATCACGACCGCCATGCGCACGCCGGCCATGATGATCGGCAGCGCGATGGGAATCTCGACCTTGCGCAGGCGCTCGCCCGTTGTCATGCCCATGCCGCGCGCGGCTTCGCGCAAGGCCGGATCGATGTTGGTGATCGCCGTGTAGGTGTTGCGCACGATCGGCAACTGCGAATAGAGGAAGAGCGAGATGACGGTCGGCAGAAAGCCGATGCCCTGGCCGATCACGGAGAGAACGGGAATCATCAGGCCGAAGAGCGCGACCGACGGAATGGTCATGATGATCGCGGCCACATACAGCACGATCTTCGCGAGGCGTTCGTTGACCGTGATCGCGATGCCGAGCGGCACGCCGGTGACGATCGCAAGCCCGACGCCGACGCCGACGATCTCGATGTGCTCGCCGGTCATCCTGGCGATGCTAGCCAGGTTGTCCCAGATGAAGGCAAGGGTTTCCACTATGTCTCCTGAGCTCTTGTGAGCCATGTTTATGTTTGGCGCTGCTATGGACTACACGATAGGGCGGAGTGGGGAAATATCGCTAACATCGAGTCGACATTGTTTGTCACGAAAGCGACGTGGCGCTCGTGTGACGGTCTTTTATGCCTAAAAATCAATGATATAGAGCAATGCGTGAACTGTCCGGCTTGGACATCGGCGTGCTGCATTGCGGCGAGGCCACGCAGGCGCGTGGTTTGCTGAAGATGCGGCGACCCTCCCTGTTTCACGGAAAAGACATGTACGAATCGCCGAGCCCGCTGCAGACAAGAATCGCGAGACAAATCGCGGAGCGCGAGGCCGCGCTTTCCCCGTTGCGCGCATGCGCGATGATCACGCGTTCGGCATCCGTACGCAGTCGCGTCCTTCTGACGCTGGCCTTGCTGGATCAGGAACTCGCAGGCTGGAAGGAAGTGGCCGCGCGCATCGAGCAGGCGGCGCTGCTCGAGCCCCGTCATCACCGTGCGATCCGCATGCCCGCGCTGCGTTAGTGCGCGCGGCGTCCGGCGCGCTGCACGTTTTCTGCGTTTGCTTCAACATAGCGGTCGAGCCGCTGACAGGCCCATCCCGATCACGAACATTTTTCGCGCGCTTCGATCAGAATGATCGGTACGCCGCGCGTTTTCCATGGAGAAACGCAATGTCCGCATCATCGAACGACACGCCCGTCTGGTTCATCACCGGCTGCTCGACCGGCTTCGGCCGTGAACTGGCGCTCGCGGTCATCGATCGGGGCTGGCGCGCAGTCGTCGCCGCGCGCAATCCCGAAAGCGTCGCCGATCTCGTCGCGCGTGCGCCGGACCGCGCCGTCGCGGTGCAGCTCGATGTGACCCGCGCCGCTGAAATCAAGTCATCGGTCGAGCGCGCCTACGCCGCCTTCGGTCAGATCGACGTGCTCGTCAACAATGCGGGCTTCGGCTATCTCTCGGCGGTGGAAGAGGGCGAAGAAGACGAAGTGCGCGCGATGTTCGAAGCGAACTTCTTCGGCGCGGCCGCGATGATCCGCGCCGTACTGCCGCGCATGCGCGAGCGCCGCTCGGGGCACATCGTCAATATCACGTCGGTGGGCGGGCTCGTCGGCAATCCGGGCAGCGGCTATTACGCGGCGACGAAGTTCGCGCTCGAAGGACTCGGAGAAGCGCTCGCGCGCGAGACGGAAGAACTCGGCATCAAGGTGACGGCCGTTGAACCGGGGCCGTTCCGTACCGACTGGGCGGGGCGCTCGCTCAGGCAGACGCGCCAGCCGATCGAAGCCTACGCGAAGACGTCGGGCAGCCGCCGCGCGGCGATCGCGGAACGCAGCGGCAAGCAGCCGGGTGATCCGGCGCGCGCGGCGCAGGTGATCATCGAGGCGGTCACGTCGGCCAATCCGCCCGGACATCTCGTGCTCGGCGGTCCGGGACTCGAACTCGTGCGCGGCAAACTCGCGCGGCTTACTGCCGAGATCGATGCCTGGGAAGCGCGCGGCGCGTGGACCGACAATCCCGCGTAACGACCGATTCCGGGACGACCCCGGGACGACCCCGGGACGATCATCGACGAGCACTCGCCCATGAACCCGTTTCTCGCTGAAGAAGGCCATGTCCGATCGCTCGTCGCCGCCGATTCCGCCGCGCTGCGTGTCGCGCCGCCGCGCGTGCGCTTCGTGAAGTCGGCGGCCGGGCCGTGCTATGAAGCGCTGTTCAACTGCATCGAGATCGATCGCGGCACGCTCGCGTTACCGGAGGCGCTGCTGTGCATCGTCGTGGCGCATGAGGTCGGCCACGCGACGCAGCGCCGGACGATGCTTCTCGACTTCGCCTGGACCGCGCTCGCGATGGCGGCGCTCATGTCGATTCCGTGCGTACTGTTCGCCACCTTGTCCGACGACGAACTCTTGCGCGTGAGCTTGCCGGGCATCGGATTCGTGCTCGCCTACTTTGCCTGCTGGAAGATGCGCCGGGCACACGGGGCGAAACGTTCCGCCGCGCTGGAACTCGACGCCGACGCCAAAGCGGCATCGATATGCGGCGCGGCGCCGGCGCTGCAGGCGCTCGAAGCGATGTCCCTGCGCGGACATATCGACGCCGCGCGTCTCGATGCGATGCGCTCACGCCTTGATCGGGACGCGGCTCGCCAAAAATAAAAAAGCACGCGCGTCCGAAAGCGAACGCGCGTGCCCGGTACGAACTAAACGGTACGAAACGGCTTACTGCGTTTGCGAGGCGGGCGGTGTCGTCGTGGTTTTCTTGCTGTGCTTATGCTTTTGCCCCTTCTTGTGATACGCGGGGCGCGCCTTGTTGTCCGGATAGTCCGCGGCCGCGAACGACAGGGTCGGAGCGGCGAAAGCAGCCAGCACCAAAAGCACAAGAGACTTCTTCAAGGACGTTTTCATCGGAGACTCGCTTTGAGGAGATGGCCTGACGGGGGCAAAGCAACGCATGACTCGCCGCTTCGCGTCCCGACAAATATAAGAAGACTGAAAGCTCTGCTGCAACCTGCGGGTACCGGCTCCCGACCGAGTGCTTCCGGTCGCAGCCGCGCGTGACCGCCGCGCATTTCCTCTCACTGCGGTCCGCTAGGGCAACAGTATATTGCACAAAAAAATGCAATTCATCAGTGGGCGGACATAAGATCTTGAACCTGCGGGGTTTTGTGTTTTCGCACTGCTTCGATCGAGTGCGTGAGGCTGCCTGCCATCCGCGACAAATGTCATCGACTGCATCTACTATCGAGCCTGTTCTCAACACAGGGCCGGAAAATGAAAGAAGACGACATCCGCAAGAATGCCTTTGCCATGCCTGTGCACAACCCCGCTTATCCGCGGCCGCCGTTCCGCTTTCTCAATCGCGAGTACTTCATCATCTCTTACGAGACTGATCTCGACGCATTGCGCGCCGTGGTTCCGGAGCCGCTCGAAGTGGACAGCGGCGTCGTGCATTACGAGTTCATTCGCATGCCGGATTCCTCGGGCTTCGGCGACTACACCGAAAGCGGCCAGGTGATCTCGGTGATCGACCCGGACGGCAACAAGGGCAGCTACACGCATGCCATGTATCTCGACGACGAAGGCCCGATCGCGGGCGGCCGCGAGATCTGGGGCTTTCCGAAGAAGCTGGCTTCGCCGCGTCTTTCGGTCGACGGCAAGGACACGCTGCTCGGCACGCTCGACTACGGAACGCAACGCGTCGCGACCGGCACGATGGGCTACAAGTATCGTCCGCTCGATCTCGAAACGGAGCGCAAGAAGCTCGCCGATACGCCCAACTATCTGCTCAAGGTACTGCCGCACGTCGACGGCACCGCGCGCGTCTGCGAACTCGTGCGCTTCTTCCTGCGCGACGTGACCGTGACGGGTGCATGGGAAGGCCCGGCCGCGCTCGAACTCCACGCGCACGCGCTCGCGCCGGTCGCGAATCTGCCGGTACGCCGCGTGATCGGCGCGCGGCATGTCATCGCGAATCTCACGCTCGATATCGGCGAAGTCGCCTACGACTATCTCGCGCCCGCCGACAACGTCAGGCTCGCGGTCAATCAATAACTTCGATCACATTCATTCAAGGGAACAAGCATATGGCACTGCAAGGGAAAGTCGCGCTCGTGACGGGCGCAGCAAGCGGCATCGGTGAACAGACGGCGCGCAAGCTCGCGGCCGACGGCGCGGCGGTCGTCATCGCCGACCTGAATCTCGCGAATGCGCAGACGGTGGCGGACAGCATCGTCGCGACGGGCGCGAAAGCGATCGCCGTCGCCATGGACGTGACGAACGAAGACGCGGTGAACGCCGGTATCGAAGAGACGGTCGCGAAGCTCGGCGGCATCGACGTGCTCGTGTCGAACGCGGGCATTCAGATCGTCGCGCCGATCGAGGAATACGCGTATTCCGATTGGAAGAAGATGCTCGCCATCCATCTCGACGGCGCGTTCCTCACGACGAAAGCCGCGATCAAGCACATGTACGCATCAGGCAAGGGCGGCTCGATCATCTATATGGGCTCGGTGCACTCGCATGAAGCGTCGAAGCTGAAGTCGGCGTATGTGACGGCGAAGCACGGCCTGCTCGGGCTCGCGCGCGTCGTCGCGAAGGAAGGCGGCCCGCGCGGCGTGCGCGCAAACGTGGTGTGCCCCGGTTTCGTGCGTACGCCGCTCGTCGAGAAGCAGATTCCGGAGCAGGCGAAAGCGCTCGGCATTTCCGAAGCCGACGTCGTGAAGAACGTCATGCTGAAGGAAACGGTCGACGGCGAGTTTACGACTGTCGCCGATGTCGCGAACACGGTGGCGTTTCTCGCGGGCTTCGAGTCGAACGCGCTCACCGGTCAGTCGGTCGTGGTGAGCCACGGCTGGTTCATGCAATAAGGAGAACCCATGCGCCGCAGTCAACGCAACACACTCACGCAGCCGAACCGTCTCGCGTTGCCCGGCTACGATGACATTTGCCTCGTGCTGCAAGGCGGCGGCGCGCTGGGCTCTTATCAGGCCGGCGTGTTCGAAGGTCTGGCCGAAGCCGGCGTCGAGCCTACGTGGACATCGGGCATTTCGATCGGCGCGCTGAATACCGCGATCATCGCGGGCAACGCGCCCGAGAACCGCGTCGCCGCGCTGCGCGGTTTCTGGAACACGATCTGCCAGCCGGCCGATCTGGTCGGGCACGTCGGCGCGTTTCTGCCCGCGGCGTTCGGCTTTGCCAATATCGGCCGCAAGTTTTCGAGCATGTGGGCGGCGGCGCGCGCACTGACCGAAGGGCAGAAGGGCTTTTTCTCGCCGCGCGTCGAGGTGCCCAGTCTCGTGCCGAGCACGAAGAGCAAGCGCCCGAGCGAAGTGAGCTACTACGACACCTCCGCGTTGCGCGCGACGCTTCTGCGCTTCGCCGACTTCGACCGCATCAACGACGGCGGCATGCGCGTGTCGGTCGGCGCGGTCAACGTGCGCACCGGCAATCTCGTCTATTTCGACAACACGAAGATGCGTCTCGCGCCCGAGCATTTCATGGCGTCGGGCGCGTTGCCGCCGGGCTTTCCGGCCGTGGAAATCGACGGCGAATTCTATTGGGACGGCGGGCTCGTATCGAATACGCCGCTGACCGAGATTTTCCGCGAGAGTCAGCACAAGGACACGCTCGTGTTTCAGGTCGATCTGTGGAGCGCGAGCGGCACGCTGCCGGGCGACTTTCTCGACGTCAACGAACGCACGAAGGACATTCAGTATTCGAGCAGAACGCGCGCGATCACCGAATTCGTTTCGCACAATCAGAAGCATGCGCGGCTCATCAAGGAGTTGCTCGAACACATTCCGGAAAAGACGCGGCGCACGCATCCGCTGTTGCGCGAGGCGCAGAAAACGGCGGACGGCGGCGCGGTGAATGTCGTGCATCTGATCTACAAGAACAAGTTCTTCGAAGGCCATTACAAGGACTTCGAGTTCAGCAACGACACCATGGACGAGCACTGGGCGAGCGGGCTCGAAGACATTCGCCGTTCGTGCGGACATCCGGAATGGTTCGAGATTCCGAGCCACGATCTCGGCTTCGTCACGCACGACGTGCATCGCTACGAAGCTGCGCCGAAGGCCGTCGCCGAAAGTCCGAAGGCCGTGGCGAAGAACCTCGACGATGTCGACGTCGCGGAAGGCGTCTGATCTTTCGGCGACACACGTTCGCGGGTTTCCTTTACGCTAGCCGTTCCCGTCATCACGATTCGAGGACGTCATGAGCGAATGGAAGCCCGCGAACTATCCGTCTGTCAGCCCATATCTCATTTGCGAGGACGCGGAAGGCATCATCCGCTTTCTCGAACGCGTTTTCGACGGCGCGCTGGTGCGGCGTTTCGACCGTCCTGACGGCTCGCTGATGCATGCGGAAGTGCGCATCGACGACAGCATCGTGATGATCGGCGGCGGCGCGAGCGGTGCGTCGTCGTCGGCGCCGCATATCCACGTCTATGTGCGCGATGCGCAGGCCGTCTACGACCGCGCGCTGCAACACGGCGCGCAAGCCGTGCAGCCGCCCGTCCGCAAACGCGCCGACGACGACTTCCGCGGCGGCTTCCGCGACGCCGCCGGCACGACCTGGTGGGTCGCCACGCAATAATTCCTAGCGTTTCTTCTTCCTTGCTGGCGCGGCCGGTGTTCCGAGGCTTGCGCGCAGCGCGTTCGTCAGCGTCTTGAGAAACTGATCGACGGCGGGCGGCAGCCGCCGTTCGCGCATCACCGTGACTTGCAGCAGGCGCTCGTTCAGCAGAGGTTCGTCGATGGGCGTGGCGACGAGCGTCGGCGGGCCGGGATCGCCTTCGAGCGCGACGGCGCTGCCGAGCGTGATCGCGCCCGTGAGCGCGGCGAAGTGATGCATCGCGCTCGAATTGTTGCTCGTCAGGACCGGCTCCAGATGCACGCCGCGCGCCGAGCAGCACCAGTCGATCAACTGGCGCACGGTGGTGCCGCGGTCGAGCACGGCGGTCGGATAGCGAAGGATGTCGTCGAGCGTCACGCTCGTTTTGCCCGCGAGCGGATGCGTCGGCGGCAGCAGCGCGCAAACCGGCGCCTTCACGCTGTATTCGACACTGAGCGCCGTGGAGGTCGAGGTCGAAAACGCGAGGCCGATATCGACTTCGCCGCTCGTCACCCAATGCTCGACCTGTGCGGGCGTGCCTGAACGCATCATGAAACGCGTGCGCGCATGCTCGCGATAGTGCGCCGCCATCACGCTGGGTAAAAAGCAGCGCGTAAAGCCTTCCGTGCAGCCGATGCGCACATTGCCGTGCTTGAGCGCATGCATCTCCGAAATTTCGTCGAGCACGGCGTCGCCGTCCATCAGCGCGCGCCGCGCGTGCTGCACGAGCAGTTCGCCCGCTTCGGTCAGGATCATGCCGCGCGGCATGCGTTCGAACAGCGGCGCGCCCGCCTGCTCCTCCAGCTTCGCGATCTGCCGGCTGATGGCCGACACCGCCACATGAAGCTGTTCCGATGCCGCCGCGAGCGAACCCGAACGCGCGACCTCCACGAAGTATTTGAGTGCGATTCCATGCAGCACGATGCTTTCCTGAGCGTTGCCTTTTCGGCAAGGGTAGCCGCAAATATTGAAATTGTCGCGAATTTTTGGCGTTCCTAGACTGAGCCGGAATTGCAGTGATTCACGTTTTCCGGAGACGTCGTGAAAGAACCTCAGAACACTCGCGCAACCGCCATCGACATCGCGTGCAAGGCATTCGATTCGGGCGCTTTTTTCGCCGATTTGCAGCGCCGCGTCGCGTTCCGCACCGAGAGCCAGAATGGCGACAATCCCGCGCTGCACGCCTATCTCACCGACGAAGTCAGCGACACGCTCGCGCGTCTCGGCTTCACGGCGCGCGTCGTGGCGAATCCGGTCGCGGGCGGCCCGCCGTTTCTGATCGCCGAGCGCCACGAATCCGCCGATCTGCCGACGGTGCTGACGTACGGCCACGGCGACGTCGTGCGCGGTTACGACGAGCAGTGGCGCACGGGCCTGAAACCGTGGGAGATCGTCGTCGATGAGGAGCGCTGGTACGGACGCGGCACCGCCGACAACAAGGGGCAGCACTCGGTCAACTTCGCCGCACTCGCCGCGACCTTGCAGGCGCGCGAAGGCAGGCTCGGCTACAACGTGAAGGTGATCTTCGAGACCGGCGAGGAGATCGGCTCGCCGGGACTCGACGAAATCTGCGCCGCGCACAAGGACGCGCTCGCGGCCGATGTGTTCATCGCCTCGGACGGGCCGCGCGTGTCGGCCGAACGTCCGACGCTCTTTCTCGGCTCGCGCGGCGGCGTGCCCTTCGAACTCACCGTGAATCTGCGCGAGGGCGGCCATCACTCGGGCAACTGGGGCGGCGTGCTGCGCAATCCGGCCGTCGTGCTGGCGCATGCGATCGCGAGTCTCATCGATCGCGACGGACGCATCGCGGTCGATGGACTGCGGCCGCCGCCGATCTCCGACGCGGTGCGCGAGGCGCTCGCGGACATCGAACTCGGCCGCGACGAAAGTTCGCCCGATATCGATCCGGCCTGGGGCGAGCCGGGCCTGACGCCGACCGAACGCGTGATCGGCTGGAATGCGCTCGAAGTGCTCGCGATGAAATCCGGCAACGCCGATGCGCCCGTCAACGCGATTCCGCCGGTCGCGAAGGCGGTGTGCCAGTTGCGCTTCGTCGTCGGCACGGACTGGGAACATCTGCAGACGCATCTCGAACGCCATTTCGCGGAGCACGGCTTCACGGAGGTGACGGTCAAGTCGGCGCGCGGCACGCCCGCGACGCGCCTCGATCTCGACGATCCGTGGGTGCACTGGGCGCTCGATTCGATGCGCACGACCACCGGCAAGAAGCCCGCGCTGTTGCCGAATCTGGGCGGCACCGTGCCCAACGATGTCTTCGCGAAGACGCTCGGGCTGCCGACGCTCTGGGTGCCGCATTCCTATCCCGCCTGCAATCAGCACGCGCCGAACGAACACGTTCTGGCGCCGGTCATGCGCGAATCGCTCGGCGTGATGGCCGGGCTCTGGTGGGATCTCGGCGAGACCGGCGCGGCGATCGTCGCTGCGCGCGGCGCCCGCTGACCAGCCACTTCACTCACACGCGGACATCATGAAGAAAAAGCCCCTGAGCCTGACGCAGATCGTGCTCGCGACTTCGGTCGGCAATGCGCTCGAATGGTTCGATATCGCGATCTACGCGTTCTTCGCCGTGTATATCGCGAAGAACTTCTTCCCCGCCGCGAACGAGACGGCGTCGATGCTGCTCACGTTCGGCTCGTTCGGCGCGTCCTATCTGGTGCGCCCGATCGGCGGCATGGTGCTCGGCGCCTACGCCGACCGGCGCGGGCGCAAGGCGGCGCTGATGATGTCCGTCGCGCTGATGATGGTCGGCACGGCGATCATCGCGCTGATTCCGCCGTATGCGTCGATAGGACTGTTCGCGCCGGCCGGCGTGTTCATCGCGCGGCTGATTCAGGGCTTTTCGGCGGGCGGCGAGTTCGGCCCGTCGACGGCGATGCTGATCGAGCATGCGCCCGACCGGCGCGGCCTGCTCGCGAGCTGGCAATTCGCGACGCAAGGGCTCGCAACGCTGATGGCGTCGATTTTCGGCTTCGCGCTCGCCAAGCTGATGCCCGCGGCGGAACTCGCGGCGTGGGGCTGGCGCATTCCGTTTTTCTTCGGCTTGCTGATCGGCCCGGCGGGTCTGTTTCTGCGCCGCTATCTCGAAGACGCCGCCGATTACACCGAAGCGCAGCACACCGCGACCCCGGTCCGCGATGTCTTCACGCACCAGAAGGCCTTGCTGCTCGTGTCGATCGGTGCGCTGACGGTATCGACGGCGGTCAACTATCTGCTGCAATACGTGCCGACCTTCGCGATCCGCGAACTGCATCTCGATGCATCGACGGGATTCGCCGCAAGCACGGTCGGCGGCCTGATGCTGACCGTCGTCACGCCGTTCGCGGGCCATCTCTCCGACAGGATCGGCCGCGTGAAGCAAATGTCGACGGCGGCGCTGCTGCTGTTCGTGACGGGTTATCCGGCGTTCGCGTATGTCGTGTCGCATGTGTCGGTGCCGGCGTTGTTCGCACTCGTCGCGTGGCTCGCGCTGCTCAAGGCGATCTATTTCGGCGCGCTGCCGGCGCTGATGTCGGAGATTTTTCCGGTGGCGACGCGCGCGACGGGTATGTCGATCGGCTACAACATCGGCGTGACGGTATTCGGCGGATTCACCCCGGCGATCATCATCTGGCTGCTGAGCGCGACCGGAAGCAAGGCCGCGCCGAGCTTTTACATGATGTTCACGGCGGTGATCAGTCTCGCGGCGCTGGCGGCGGTGAGCCGGGGAAGGGGAACGCCGCGTTCCGCGCGTCTCGCCGCCTGACGCCTCCAACCTGACTGTAATGCCACCGAATGCCGCGCCCGAGCGCGGCATTTCTCATTTTGATGCCGGCGTTTTCTACGCTGGCATGTGAGTTTTAGTCCGCCTTAAATGCCGAAATAACGCCGTTCGCGGTGAATTATCCGCACGATGATGTGAGAAAAAATCGAGCGCTTGCAGCGTTTCCACCTATATTTACGTCTCCCCGACGATGGTCTACTCATCACACCAGTTGACCACACCCGTGCGCTACGTCTGGAGGAGACATGAACGTTGCAGAAACGCAGTCCGTCGTCGAGCGATCGGCGATCAGAAAAGTGTCGTGGCGGCTCGTGCCGTTCGTCGCGCTGATGTTCTTCATCAATTTCCTCGACCGGACCGCGATTTCCTTCGCCGGCCCGAACGGGATGACCAAGGATCTCGGTCTCACCGCCGCGCAATTCGGACTCGCGGCGGGCGTGTTTTTCGTCGGCTATATCGTGCTCGAGATTCCGAGCAATCTCGCGCTGCACAAGTTCGGCGCGCGCCGCTGGCTCGCGCGCATCATGGTGACGTGGGGCGTCGTCGCGCTGCTGTTCACGTGGGTGAGCAGCATCAACGGGCTCTATACGCTGCGCTTTATGCTGGGAGTCGCGGAGGCGGGCTTCTTTCCCGGCGCCATTCTGTTCCTCAGCATGTGGGTGCCCGCGAAGCATCGCAGCCACATCCTCGCGCTGTTCTATCTCGCGCAGCCGCTCACGATCGTCATCGGCGCGCCGCTCGCCGCGCTGCTGATCCAGGCGAACGGGCTGTTCGACCTCGCCGGCTGGCGCATCATGTTCTTCGGCGTCGCGATTCCGGCGATTCTCGTCGGCGTGATCGCGTGGTTCTATCTGACCGACCGGCCCGCCGACGCCAAATGGCTCACGCCCGCCGAACGCGACTGGCTCGTCGCGCGTCTCGACGAAGAAGACCGCGCGAAGGGCGCATCGGCGACGAAAGGCCACGGCAATCCGCTCGCCGCGCTGACGAGCGGCCGCGTCTGGCTGTTCGCGCTGATGTACTTCGGCCTGATTTACGGTCTGTATGCGCTCGCGTTCTTCCTGCCGACGATCATCGGCGGCTTCGAGGCGCGCTTCGGCACGCACTTCAACGTGTTCCAGAAAGGCCTGATCACCGCGATTCCGTATCTGCCGGCCGCCGTCGCACTGTTCCTCTGGAGCCGTGACGCGACCCGGCGCGGCGTGCGCTCGTGGCATATCGCAGTGCCGGCGCTGATCGGCGCCGTGAGCGTGCCGCTCGCGATGCAGATGGGTTCGCCCGCCGCGACCATCGCCGTGATTACCGTGCTGGCCTGCGCGATCTTCTCCGCGCTGCCCAACTTCTGGGCGCTGCCCGCGCGCTTTCTGTCGGGTGCGGCGGCCGCCGCGGGCATCGCGCTGATCAACACCGTCGGCAATCTGGCGGGTTTCGCCGCGCCGTACATCACCGGCATGGCGAAGGACATGACCGGCTCGTATCAACTGCCGATGCTGATCGTCGGCGCCATGATGCTGATGTCCGCCGCACTCGCCCTGGCGATCGGACGGACCAGCCAGGAACGCGCGCCCGACGCCGTCGCAGCCAACGCACATTGAGCATCAACCCCACACAGGAGATATCGACATGAACGAAAAGATTGCATTGTTCGGCGCAGGCGGAAAGATGGGCGTGCGCCTGTCCAGCAACCTGCTGAAATCGAACTATCGCGTGGCGCACGTCGAGCCGGGCGCGGCCGGGCAGAAGCGCCTGAAGGACGAACTGGGCATCGAGTGCGTGTCCGAGGACGCCGCGCTCGACGGCGCGCAGGTCGTGATCCTCGCGGTGCCCGATACGCTCATCGGCAAGCTGTCGCACGCCATCGCGCCGAAGCTGCCGGCCGGCACCATGGTCATGACGCTCGATGCCGCCGCGCCGTTCGCGGGCCATCTTCCGGACCGCAAGGACCTGACGTACTTCGTCGCGCATCCGTGCCATCCGATCATCTTCAATTACGACCTCGACGAGAAATCGCTGCACGACCACTTCGGCGGCGCGCACGCGAAGCAGTCGATCGTCAGCGCGCTGATGCAGGGGCCGGAGGAGGCGTTCGATCTCGGCGAGGCCGTCGCGAAGGTGATCTACGCGCCGATCCTGCGCTCGTATCGACTGACCGTCGACCAGATGGCGATTCTGGAGCCGGGCCTTTCCGAAACGATCTGCGCGACGCTGCTCTACGTGATGCGCGAGGCGATGGACGAGACGATCAAGCGCGGCGTGCCCGAACAGGCGGCGCGCGACTTCCTGCTCGGCCACATGAACATTCTCGGCGCGGTGATCTTCAACGAAATTCCCGGCGCGTTCTCCGATGCGTGCAACAAGGCGATCGAGTTCGGCAAGCCGCGGCTCATGCGCGACGACTGGAAGAACGTGTTCGATCGCGAGGAAATCGCAGAGAGCATTCGCCGGATCACCTGATGCAGCGCGTTGCACCGGCATGTGAATGATTGAACCGCCATCGAGGAACTGACTGTGACCGAACGCATCCACGCTACTTACTGGCTCGAAACGGGCGTCGACCCGCACATCGCCGCCGAGACCATCGCGGGCGAGCAGTCGAGCGGCACCTTCATCGCGCTGCCCAACGAGACGCCGGAGCTGAAGGCGCGTTCGGGCGCGCGCGTCGAGCGGCTCGACGTGCTCGGCACGAGCGAAACGCCGAGTCTCAAAGGCGGCGCGGCGTCGAAATGCTATACGCAGTGCGCGCTCGAACTGTCGTGGCCGATCGAGAACTTCGGGCCGTCGCTGCCGAATCTGATGTCGACGATCGCGGGCAATCTGTTCGAGTTGCGGCAGGTGTCGGGCTTGCGGCTCACGGGCTTGCGTCTGCCGGCTTCGTTTGCGAAGGCGTATCCGGGACCGGCGTTCGGCATCGAGGGCACGCGCAGGCTGACGGGCGTGACGCACGGGCCGCTCATCGGCACGATCATCAAGCCGAGCGTGGGGCTCTCGCCGCAGGAGACGGCGGAACAGGTGAAGGCGCTGGTGGCGGGCGGCATCGACTTCATCAAGGACGACGAGTTGCAGGCCGACGGCTCGCATTGTCCGTTCGACGAACGCGTGCGCGCCGTGATGCGCGTCGTGAACGATCACGCCGAGCGCACCGGCAAGAAGGTGATGGTCGCGTTCAACATCACCGGCGATCTCGACGAAATGAAGCGCCGCCACGATCTCGTGCTCGAACAGGGCGGAACGTGCGTGATGGCGGTGCTCAACTCGATCGGCCTCGTCGGGATGCGCGAACTGCGCCGGCACAGCCAGTTGCCGATTCATGCGCATCGCGCGGGCTGGGGCTATCTGACGCGCGCCGAAGCGCTCGGCTGGGACTACGCGCCGTGGCAGATGCTGTGGCGCCTTGCGGGCGCGGATCATCTGCATGTAAACGGCTTGCGCAACAAGTTCAGCGAGCCGGACGACAGCGTGATCGCGGCGGCGCGCGCGGTGCTGTCGCCGGTCATGGAGTCCGCGCCGATGACCGCGATGCCCGTCTTCAGCTCCGGCCAGACGGGCCTGCAGGCGGCGGACACCTACGCGGCGATCGGCTGCGCGGACCTGATTCACACGGCGGGTGGCGGCATCTTCGGCCATCCGGGCGGCGTGGCGGCGGGCGTCGAGGCGCTGCGCGAGGCATGGGTCGCGGCGATCGAAGGCGTGCCGATCGCGCGTCAGGCCGAACGCAATCCTGCGTTGAAGGCCGCGCTGGAGTTCTGGAAATGACAGCCGCGAACGAAGCCGCATGGCCCGACGGCCTGCTGCTCGCCTACTACGGCGACGACTTCACCGGTTCCACCGATGCCATGGAGGCGCTGAGCGCCGCCGGCGTGCCGACGCTCCTGTGCCTGCAGACGCCCACGCCCGAACTGCTCGCGCGCTTTCCGGACGTGCGTTGCGTGGGACTCGCGGGATCGTCGCGCGGGCGCACGCCGCAATGGATGGACGACGAACTGCCGCGCGCCTTCGCGAGTCTCGCGGCACTGGGCGCGCCGGTCCTGCAATACAAGGTGTGCTCGACGTTCGATTCGTCGCCGCAGACGGGCTCCATCGGCCGCGCGATCGACATCGGCGTGACGCAGATGCGCGGCAAGTGGTCGCCGATGATCGTCGGTGCGCCGCGTCTGAAGCGCTATCAGGCGTTCGGCAATCTGTTCGCGGCGGTGGACGGCGAGGGCTTCCGGCTCGACCGTCATCCGACGATGTCGCGCCATCCCGTCACGCCGATGAACGAAGCGGACCTGCGCGTGCATCTGCGCCGGCAGACGGCGCGGCGCATCGAACTCGTCGATTTCGTGCGGCTGCGTTCGCCCGAGGTCAAGGCCCATTTGCGCGCGCTGCTCAACGACGATATTCCCGTCGTCATGATCGACGTGCTCGACGAGGAAACGCTCGCCGCAGCGGGCAAGCTCGTCTGGGACGCACGCGGCGAAGGCGTGTTCACGGCGTCGTCGTCGGGCCTGCAATATGCGCTCGCGGCGCACTGGCGCGCATGTGGGCTCGTCCCGCAGACGCCGGGCTTGCCCGCGGCATCCGCCGTCGATGTGATCGCCGCCGTCAGCGGAAGCTGTTCGCCGGTCACGGCCGCGCAGATCCGCTGGGCGCGCAACCACGGCTTTTGCGTCGAACGGCTCGATCTGCGCCGCGCACTCGACGCGCACGCGCGCGAAGCCGAAATTGAACGCGTGGTCGGTATCGCGGCGCAAGCGGCGAGCCGTGGCCAAAGCCCGCTCGTATTCAGCGCCGAAGGCCCCGACGATCCGTCGGTGCTCGATTTCGACGCCATCGCCGCCGACGCGACGCTCTCGCGCGCCGACGCCGCGCGCCGCATCGGCGAAACGCTCGCCGACGTGATGCGCCGGCTGCTCGATCGCACGTCGTTGCGGCGCGTGGTCGTCGCGGGCGGCGACAGTTCCGGCGAAGTGGCGAGCAAGCTCGGCATCTCGGCGCTGAGCGTCGCGGCGGGCATGGCGCCGGGCGCGCCGCTGTGCCGCGCATGGTCCGACAATCCCGCGCGCGACGGTCTCGAAATCGTGCTGAAGGGCGGGCAGATCGGCGGCGTGTCGTTCTTCGGCGCGGTGCGGGCGGGCGGTTGAGCGGCGGCTACGTGATAATGTCGCTGCGAAGAATCATCGAGGAAACGCAATTCCGATGGCCGAAACCATTCAGCGGCGCAAGCTGTACCAGGAGGTGCTGGATCGCCTGATGGCGCGCATCCGCTCCGGCGAAATCGCGCCCGGCGCGCAGTTGCCGTCCGAGCGCGAACTGATGGAAGCGTATGGCGTGGGCCGTCCCGCGATCCGCGAGGCGCTGCAGACGCTGGAGCGTTCGGGCATCGTCGAGATCGCGCATGGCGAGCGCGCGCGCGTGGTCGTGCCGACGGCGCAGAGTCTCATCGCGCAAATTGCCGTCGGCACGATGCATCTGCTGCGCACGCAGCCCGACATGCTCGAACATCTGAAAGCGGCGCGGCTCTTTCTCGAAACGGGCACGGCGCGCATGGCGGCCGAAAAAGCCTCGCCGGACGATATCGCGCGGCTCGCGCGCCGCGTCGAAGCGCAGCGCGCGGCAATCGCCGATCGCGACGAATTCCTCGCCTGCGACATGGCGTTTCATCGCGAGATCGCGCAGATCACGGGCAATCCGATCTATCCGTCGATCGTCGAATCGATATTCGGCTGGGCATCCGAATACTATCGGCCGATGGTGCGCGCGCCGGGCGCCGAAGCGCTGACGCTCGCGGAACACGAACGTATCGTCGAAGCGATCGCCACGCGCGACGGCGATGCCGCCGCCGAAGCCATGCGCGCGCATCTCTCGCGCGCCAACGCGCTCTACGGCAAGCTCATCCACTCCTGAGCGTTTCGCCGTCGGGCGCGCGCAGGAACGCCGTCATCTCCTTCAGGCTTTCGTTCATTTCTTCGCTCAGCCATTGTTCGAGTTGCGCGACATCGGCGTGCGCGCGCAGATGCGGCGCGACCCACAGCACCAGTTGACGCGGCCCCGGCGCGAAGCCGAACGGCGCGATCAGCTTGCCGGAAACGAGGTCGTTCATGACGAGCATCTGCGGCGCGAGCGCGACGCCCAGACCGCATGCGGCGGCCTGAATCAGCAGATAGAAGTGCTCATAGACATCGATGCCCGCGCCGGACACGGGCGCGATGTGCGTCGCGTCGAACCAGTCGGACCACGCTTCGGGGCGCGTGCGCGTGCTGAGCAGCTTCGCGCGCGCGAGATGCTCCGGCGCGGCGAGGCCGATCGACTGCGCATATTCCGGCGAGCATACGGGACCGATCCATTCGTCGATCAGCCTGCGCGTGATGGCGTCTTTCGGCGGCGCGATGGTGCTGGCCCGAATCGCGACGCTGATCTTGTCGCGCACGAAGTCGATCTGGTCGTAGTTCATGTTGAACTTGAGCTCGGTCTGCGGATAGCGCCGATGGAACCCCGCGATGCGCGGAATGAGCCAGTTCATCATGATGCTCGCCGAGCACGACAGCGTGAGCGGCTCGGGCTTCAGTTGCTCGATGCTGGCGTCGATGAGGCTGAACGCGGTCGTGAGCCCTTCGGCGAGGCGCTTGCCTTCGGGCGTCGGATCCGACGACTGCGCCGCGCGCACGAGCAGCGTGATGCCGAGCGTGTCTTCGAGCGCCTTCACCTGCCGGCTGATCGCGCCGTGCGTGACGCACAGTTCCTGCGCGGCCAGCGTCATGCTGCGCAGGCGCGCCACGGCCTCGAACGCGCGCAGGGCGTTCAGCGATGGACGCGGGGTCTGCATGACTCTTCTCCGTGGTGAGTTCAGATTGTTTCGCGCCGCGATTCGGCCACGCCGATTGTAGACCGCGCCCCGCCGCCGGCGGCCAGTTTGTATCGCAATGTATCTGCATCGACGGACGACACAAGACGACTCATAACCGCCGTTGCGCGAAACAAGCCAGATACGTCGCGCGGTTTTAATACCTCCAGGCCCGAACGATTCGAAACGCAACGCGGATCACCAGGGCACACGTCCATCACATTCTCTGGAGGTTGAAATCATGAAAGGCATCCAATCGCTCATCGTCGCCGTGGCTGTCGCGCTTCCGGCCTTGTCGTTCGCGCAGTCGAATCAGCCGGTCACGCGTGCGGAAGTGCGCGCGCAACTCATCGAACTGGAACAGGCCGGCTACGATCCGTCGAGCGACCAGACGCAGTATCCGCGCAACATCGAGGCCGCGCAGGCGCGCCTGGACGCGCAAAAAGGCGTGACGGCCTACGGCGCGTCGGCGAACGGCAGCTCGGTTTCGGGCGCGCGCTCGACGGATAGCGGCGTCATCGGGCTCGGTTCCGTGTACGCCCGGCCGTAAGTGCGTTGCAAGCAGAATCATCGGGCCCGAACGGCATCGTCCGTTCGGGCCCGATGCGTTTTTGGCGCAGCATTTGCGCTCGAATCGGCCGTGGCGCAGGCGATACACTCTCGCTGGACAATCCCCTTCACACACGGCTTGTGACGCGCTGTGAAAGATGTTCGCGGAAAATCGGTATCATCCATTTCCGCCCAACGCGGATTCCACCAAATGTAACAACGTATCGCAGTTTTTTTGCGTGCGACGCCACTGATTTTCGAGGCGCATATGCCCAACGACGTAGACACCATCACCGACGAGCAGATCGCTTCGATCGCCGAACGACTGAGCGCCGAAGGCCGCAAGGTCTCCCCCGTAACCGTCTGGGCGGAGGCGCGCGGCGCGTCGATCGTCGCCATCGGGGCCGGCTTGCAGCGCTGGCGCGACGCGCAACAGCCGGACATTCAGGAGCAGGCGCCGACCGGCTTGCCCGACGACCTCGCCGAAACGCTCGTGAACGTCGCGCGCCGGCTCTGGACGGTTTCACGAGATGAAACCGAACGCGTCTCCGGTCAGCGTCTTTCTGTGACGAGCCAGCGCCTCGCGACGGCGCTGTCCGAGCGCGACGAAGCGCTCGCCGAAGTCGAAAAGACCGGCGCGGATGCGGCAAAGCATCGCCAGGAACTGGACGATCTGGCGGGCAAACTGCGCGCATCGGAGGAATCGGTCGCGCGCGCGCGTGAAGAATTCGCCGAAGCCACGGCGCGCCTGCAGGCCGTCGAGGCGCGCGCATCGATGGAACAGTCGCAATTGCAGGCCGTCAAGGAGTCGCTCGAAGAGCAGCGACGGACGAACGAAACGCTGAATACGATGCTCGCGGGCAAGGACGACGAGATCGCGCGCATCGCGCAGGAACGCGATCAGGTTCGGCAGGATCATGCGAGCACGCAGACGCTCGTCGCCGGCAAGGACGAAGAGATTGCGCGCATCGCGCAGGAACGCGATCAGGTTCGGCAGGACCATGCGAGCACGCAGGCGCTCGTCGCCGGCAAGGACGAAGAGATTGCGCGCATCACGCAGGAACGCGATCAGGTTCGGCAGGACCATGCGAACGCGCAGACGCTCGTCGCCGGCAAGGAAGAAGAGATTGCGCGCATCGCGCAGGAACGCGATCAGGTTCGCCGGGAACATGCGGACTTGCAGACGCTCTTCTCCGGCAAGGACGAAGAGATGGCGCGCATCGAACAGGAACGCGATGCGGCGCGCGGCGAGCACGCCGCGCTGACTCAGACGTCGCAGGCGAATGCGGAAGAAGCGAATGCGCGTGCGCAGTCCGCCGAGACGCGAGCGAGCGAGAGCCTCGCCCGTATCGCCGCGCTGGAAGCGGAACTGAACGAAGCGCGCACGGCGCTGGCGTCGGAACGCGAAACATCGGCGACGCGCGGCGACGAAGCATCGACGCAGCGCGAACAGATCCATCGCATGAACGGTGAACTGGAGGAAGCGCGGACGCAACTCGGCCGCCTGACCGAAGAGCGGACCGCCGAGAGCGCCGAGCTGGCGCGCGTGTCGGGCGACGTCGCCGGGATGCGCGAACGCGCCGAATCGGCGGAGAAGAACGCGACGGACCTGGCGAAACGTCTCGTCGAAAGAGAGCAGAGCGACGAGTCGGAGATCGCTTCGTTGCAGCGTCAGATTTCGGCGCAGGCCAAGGCGCACTCGAAGTCCTACGACGACCTGCGCGCCAACGCCGAGCAATGGGTCACCTACGCGAAAGACTTGCGCCAGCGCCTGGACGTGGCAAGCGAAAAGATTCTTTTCATCGATGCCCGCAGCACTGGCGAAGTGGCGCTCATGCGCCGGCTCGCGGTCGAACTGGAGCGCCTGAAGCCCGATCACGAACTGGTCTTGCGCGAGGCGCAGCAGAAACTGATCGGAGACAAGATGTCGCAACAACTCGCGCAGAAGGGCTATCGCTACGATCAGGCGACCGCGGTCATGTCGAAGATCGAAGGCTGACGGACGCCGCCATGGAGACGCGGACCATCGCCGTATCGATCCAACGTGACTGGCGCGAGCTTTACGACGCGATCTGGCGTCCCGAAGTGTTTCCGACCTGGGCGTCGGGGCTCGCGCAGTCCACGCTGGAAGATTGCGGCGATCACTGGCGCGCCCGCGGGCCGGAGGGCGAAGTGACGATCCGCTTCACCGGTCACAATGCGTTCGGCGTCATGGATCATCGCGTGTACCTTTCGAACGGCGATGAAGTGTATGTGCCGCTGCGGGTCTTTCAGAACGGCGCGGGCGCGGAAGTGGCGCTCACGCTGTTTCGCCAGCCGGGCATGTCGGACGAAAAATTCGCCGCCGATGCCGACTGGGTCCGCCGCGATCTCGCCACGCTCGCCGCGCGCCATTCGAAGGCGTAGCGGCGCGCTTCACGGCGTCCACTGATACATCAGAATCTTCGCGCGGGCGTCGTCTTCCACGAGGACGACATACTCGCCGTTCGCGCGACGCGTCGCGCTGATGCCCAGTTCCACATCGACATAACCGCTCGTGCCGCCTACATTTGCGCCCGGCGTCATGTAGCCGACCGGCGTGCCGGTGCGCGCGTCGTACACGTCGATTTTCTGCGTATAGAGCTCCGCGACGAACAGATAGTCGCCCGCCGTCGCAATGCCGACCGTCGTCACGGGCGGACTGCTCGCGGTGTTCCACGGCAACGCGATGCCGTACGTCATGGACGGCGCGCCCGTGCTCCAGTTGTCGTAGCGCGCGAGATACGGGCCGGCTTCCTTCCAGCGCGTGGCATCGTAAGGCACGGCTTGTGTGAAGCCGGAGACGTACATCGTGTCCGTTTCGGCGACGTACAGCACTCGTCCGATGCGCGTGAACGGCGCGGGCATCGCGTAGGTCTTCGCCGCGCCGTACGAATAGACGGGATTGCCGGGCGCGTCGAAACTTTGCACCGACATCTGGCGAATGCCGCTCGTCGGCGTGCCGAACCAGACGCCGCCCGCCGAATCGACCCAGATGAAGCTGTTGCCGACCGCGCTGCCCGTCGCCGGATTGCCGGTGAATTCGCGGTCGTCGAGGCGGCCGTCGCCGTCGATGTCGCGCCACATCCATTCGCCCCACGCCGGCTGATACGCCGGAAAACCGCCGGAAATGAAGCTTTCCGCGAACATGACCGATGGAATCGCGATACTGCCGTGCGCCGTATCGAAGCGATGCACGTAAAGCTCGTGCGAGTACGGATCGAGCGTGTACAGATAGGGCCGGTTGCCGTTGAGGCGCCGCACCATCGGTTCGCCGCGCACGTCGCGCCCGATATGCAGCTCGGGATCGTCCGGATAGCCGATGCGATCGACCGTGTAGGCTGCGTAGGTCCATTGCTTGCCGGGCGGCTTCGTCCAGTCCATCGTGAAGATTTTCGAGCCGGTGTAGATGGTGTTCGGTGCGCCCGGATCGAAGGCGGCGCCGTCGACGAACACGAGTCCGTCGAGTTCCCACGACAGCGATCGCGACGTGCCCTTGAACGCCTGCAGCACCGCGCCCGAGCCGACGGAAGCCGAGTTCAGCGCGCGCGGTCCTTCGCCGTTCTGGCCGACGTACAGATTGCCCGCGGCATCGAAGCCGATGCCGGTGACGAAGTTGAAGCGGCCCGCCTCGATCTTTCCCGCGGGCGCGTGATTGACGCCGTTCAGCGTGCCGACCGGCGCCGCGGCCTGCAGCATGCCGCCAGCGGTTTTCCTGTACGGCAGAATTTGCTGAGCCGGTCCGATATCGGCGATATAGAGGTCGCCCGACGGCGCGATCGTGAGATCCGCGGGCACGGTGCCGGGCGGCAGCACCGGCGCGCCGCCGAGCATCGCGCCTGCTGCCGAATAGTGCGCGATCGACGCGCCCGCGATGACCCACAGCGAGCCGTCCGTATCGAGCGCGATGCGTCCGATACGTCCCGACGACGCGACATCGAAAGCGCGCTTGCGGCGCATCGTGCCGGCATCGAACACGATGATGCGGTTCGAATATTGATCGGCGACGAAGAGTTCGCTCTCGTTGGCCGCGAGTCCGCGAATGCCTGCGTCGGTGCCGGTGGGCACGGTATCGACGATCAGGAAGCTGTTCTTCGACGCGTTCGCGCTGTTGCCCACGCCGCCCGCGAACGGCGCGCCTTGCGCGATATTGCCGATTGCGCGCCGTGTGATGCCGAACCAGGTATAACCGTTCGGGGGATAGTCCGCGCCGACGAGGCCGCCGTTCTGATTGCCGATCGACATCGCGGCGTAAAGATAGCTGCTGTTCGACGTGACGGCGTCGCCGCCCGCCGCGCCCCAGCCGTGCGTCGCGCCCGCCACGGCGATGCGGTCGCCATTGCGATAGGCGGCGATCTCGGCGCCGCTCTCGTCCCACGGCGAGTTGGTGTAGACGGTGCCGTCGGCGGCGACGTCGAGCGCCTGGATGTCTTGCTGCATCCATTTGCCGTCGCCGAAGCCGAAGGTGTTGCCGATCCACGAAGTCGTGGCCGCGAGTTGCGTCGGCGCGGCGGCCGCGTGCGGCGCGAGGCTCAGCGCCGCGAGAGAGGTCATCAATAGAACAAATCGTTTCATCGCCCGGTTCCTTGCTTCAGGGGCTGCTATTTTGCTTAACGGCTCGATGAAGCGATGCTTGAGGCAGAACTTCCGTGCACGATGACGGTGCGTTTGGGCCAGGCCAGTAAATCGTTCCGCGCAGGTTTGCGATCTAAGGCGCAGCGATCAACCGAATAAAGATGCTCTCAGGCAGTGCAAGGAAGTCGACGATTCCGAAGACCCGGCACAACGTCAGCGGGCCGTGCGCGAACTGAATCGGCGTTTGCGCACGGTGCAGATGATGGCGAACAAGGCGCATCGCGAGTCAGTGCAATTGACTCAGACGCGCGTCGGGCCTAGTCGCTTTGTCGCTTCGAATCGCGCCTTAAGTGGCGTGAATGATCTGGTCGTCACTGGGACATATCTGGTAAGGGTCGTGGCAGCCGGTGCTGTCGCATGTTATGTAATTCAAGCACCCGTCGCCGTCCGCCATTGCAGCAGGCGCGAAAGAAAGGAATGCAGAAGCCGCCAGAAGCAGGCCGAGAGTTTTCTTTATCATTGAAACGTCCTTGTGTTCGTTGGAAACAATGAACTGATTGACCGACGCGTCGTGATGACAAGTCTACGACTGCCCAGCTATTACCGTCACCTTTCATGTGCATTCTTTACATTGGCGGACGCCATAGTGAGCGCGTACCGCTCGACAAACGCGTTGCGCTCAGCCGTGCTGCTCGAGACTTGAGATGAATCTGACGGATCGTGCGTGGTCATGCGCAGCGATATCGCTGCTGCGCTTTAGTTGATGCGAGGGCGACGCAAATTCAATCAGCGATACGGACGCCAACGGCGACAGCCTGATTGTCTCTCGACCTGTTGGAGCAATCTCATCGGTGATAGTCGCGCTCAAAGTCAGCGCCCCGCGCGGGCATGTCGCGCGATCACGCGACGGCTTGATGCGTCTTCATCGCTAAGGTAAGTCGATTTGGTGCCGGGTGGGGCAGAGAGGACTGCGTAGGGAAAATTCAATGGAAACGAAGATTTATAGCTTAGCTAACCGATGAATTTCTTCACGCTGACTGCATGACGAATTGCAAGCATGTCCGTCCTTTAGGACGATTCAATCTATCGTCCGTGGGGAAAATCAGATAACCTCTGCGCCGACTGAGCGCACGTGCGCGAACGCTGATCACCATCTGCCATTGACGCAGATTTCGATAGCAGTGCATAGAAAGGAGCGGAGAATCATGTCCAGCGTATTGGACCGGATGGAACACGCCGTGAGCCGGACGATTGCCGTCACCGGCCGTCAGGCTCATCGTCTGGAGGTGCCGGGCACCGAGAGCGCATCGCTTTTGTCCGTATCGTCCTATGAAGCGATCGAGAAGATGGGCGAGCCAATCGCCATCACGATCCAGGTGTCGCACCCGCGCGCAATTCCGCGTCGCGACTATCTGAGTCGCGACGCGAGCTTTTCTTTTATGTCGGATGACGGCGTGGAACGAAAGTTTTCAGGCTTCATCGCGTCGTTTTCCAAGCTGAAGACGACGCACGACTTCGTGAGTTATCAAGTTATCTTGAAGTCTCACCTGGCTCGACTTCAGGGAATCCGTAGCACAAAAATATATCAACACCAGACGGTTCCGCAGATTCTGGAAGCCATCCTGGTGCGTCATGGGCTCAAGCCTCACCAGTACATCTTCCGTTTACGCGGCCAATATCCGCAGACGCTGTTCCGGTTTCAGTACGCCCAGGACGATTTGGCGTATCTGCAGATGTTGATGGCTAAGGCTGGCCTCTATCTCTATATCGAAGAGACAGAATACGGTGACCGGATAGTGTTCGCGGATGATGTGGATCATTACGTTTATGATCCCGCGCGCGTGGTGCCCTATCGGGAGAATGCGGGTCTGGAGGCCGGCATCGAGTCGGTGTCCGAACTCGAATATCACGCGCAGGTCGTGCCGCAATCGGTCCTCGTCGCCGATTACAACCCCGATAAGGCCTGGGAGCGCTTCAAGGCCGAGGAGAGCATTGCTCCGCAGGATCCGACGACGTATGGCACACCTTATGTTTACGGAACCGCGCATCTCGACCAGGCGGAAGCCCAGCGCAAGGCGCAACTCTATCATGAGGAAGCGATCTGCTGGCAGGTCGTATTCGAAGGCCAAAGCAATGTGCAGGAGCTTCGGTGTGGGCGCGTGTTCCGCACGGATACTGATCTGCCGGATGCGGAAGACGGGCTGGTCGCCATCGAGGTTACGCACCGCGGAGCGCGAGACCAGGCCTACGGCAACACGTTCAAGGCGATCCCTGCAGATCGGCGTTTCCGCTTAAAGATCGACGAATCGAAGTGGCCGAAGATCGCGGGCACACTCAGTGGCCGAGTGACGTCCCCTGATAGATACAAATATGCGTATTTAACGGCCGCCGGTTATTACACGGTTCGCTTCGACGTTGATTTCGATGAATGGCCGAAGGGCGGCGAGAGCGTGCCGATGCGTCTGGCCAAGCCGTTCGCGGGAGCGTTGCAGACGGGCTTCCATTTCCCCGGCCTTGATGGCACGGAGGTGGTGATCGGGTTTCGAGACGGAGATCCGGACAAGCCTGAAATTTTAGGCTTCCATCACAACAGTCAGGCGGTCGATCACATTACGAACGATCGACGGTGGCTGTCGAGAAATGTCATCCGGACGCAGAGCAACAACAAGCTCAGGATGGAAGACTGGGAGGGCGAGGAGGGCATCAAGCTCAGCACCGAGCACTCGGGCAAGTCGCAACTCAATCTTGGACACCTCGTCAATTCCAATCTGGAAAAGCGCGGAGAAGGGTTTGAACTAAGGACGTCTGGATACGGCGCGATCCGTGCTGGCAAGGGGCTGTATGTTACGGCCTACGATCAGCCCGCGGCATCGGGCAAGCAACTCGACATGCAGCAGACGATCGCGCAACTTGAAAGCGCGCTGGAACTGGCCAAGGCGCTCGCTGATTCGACACGCGCGGCCAAGGCTGAGCCTGCGGATACGGACGCGCAACTCGCCGTCAACAAAGAACTCGATGGGCTCAAGAATGCCGGGCTGCTCGCGAGCGCGCCGGCCTCCATCGGGATTGTGGCGGGTCGCGGGGTGCATGTAGCCGCTAAAGAAACTATCTCAGCGGTGGCGGGCAAGAACGCCGACTTTAGCGTGATGAAGCGCTTCACGATCGCGGCGGGTGACTTGGTATCGATTTTCGCGCAAAAACTTGGATTGAAGCTCTTCGCTGCCAAGGGGCCGGTAGACATACAAGCGCAGACCGATGCGATGGCACTGATTGCCGACAAGGACATGGCGATCACTAGCGTCAATGGCAAGGTGACGGTCGCGGCAGCCAAGGAGCTTGTCCTTGAATGTGGCGGCGCTTTTGTGCAATTGAAGGACGGCAACATAACGCTGGGCGGACCCGGGGATTTGTTCTTCAAAGTGATCACGATCCAGAAGCAGGGCGCCGCGTCGCTGAATTCCAACTTCGCCATGCCTCACGGATCTGGCGCATTGTCCGAAGGCCGTGCCGGCCGCTTCTCTGACTGACCGACGCGAGTTTAAGTAATGACAGACTCAAACAAAGACAAAAAGAATTCTGCCTCTACGCCCTCGGCGCCGGTACCGGCGGAACCGCCGCGTGCAAAGCCGCTGAACTGGAGCTTTCCGTTTGCTCCGGTCAAGGGTAATGCGAGCGACCCTCAGACGTTTCTGTCGGCGTTGGGTCGTTCTCAGAGCGGGTTCTATCCGCTCGGTACGAACGGATTGTGGCATGGCGGGATTCATTTCGACGCCGCTACGGACAGTGCTCTTAAACAAGGTGACGGCGTGCGCGCAATCGCCGATGGCGAGGTTATCGCGTATCGACTTGATACGACTTACCCCGAATTGAAGTACAGCGATCGGCGCATGGCGCTGTACTCGACCGGGTTTGTCCTGCTTAGACACAAGCTTATTCTTCCGCCTGAGCCGAATCAGTCCAAAGCACCGGCGAAGCCTGATGGCGTCTCCACGACCGGATCAGGGACGAGTCCTGCAAGCGCGCCCGCTCCTGCAAGCGCGCCCGCGGCTTCCACTCCGTCGAACACACCTCCAGCCGAAGATGTTCTCGAGTTCTATAGCCTGTACATGCACCAGCTTGACTGGGCGAGCTATCAGAGCGCGGAGTCGGATGGGTCTGCGGAGGGCACCACGCTGTCTCGAACGGCGTCATCGGTTCGTCGTATGTCATATTGGAAAGGTGACCGGCGCTTTGTGGTGGGCGAGAAGGCCTGTGCCACGCAGCGTGCGCCTGCACCGTCCGGCATCGCCTATCGTTTCGATCAACTTTCGCGCCAGGAAGATCAAACGATCCGGAGAGCCGCCGACAGCGTGCCGTCGGACGGCTTGGGCAACATCATGGAGATGGAGCCAATCACGGACCAGGCGCTCGCGCGCTATTCGGCGGCACGTCTGCGAGTGAGCGCACCGGCCGTCGACCCTGCGGAGTTGAATAGTCAGAAGCCTGCACAGGGCACGCAGATCCGGGATCGCGCCAACGGCGAAGTGATCGGCTTGTTGCCGCGAGGAAGTGAAATCACCGCTACGGGCGAAGCGACAACCGGTTGGGTGCAAATCGCGAAACTCGTAAAGGGCTCGCCCGTATCAGTGAAAGTCGGCGATCAGCCTGATCCACGCGCTGCAAGCGGTTGGGTTCGGCTTGATGAATTCGATGCGCGGATCGACCCGAACCCGCTCGATAGCGTCGTGTTGCTGAACGAGCCGTTCGCCGTCAAGGCGGGCGATGTCATCGGTTACCTGGGCGAATACCAGAATTACAGTGACGCACAGATTCTGCCGCCCAAGCCAAGTCGGCCGATTCTGCATGTCGAAGTTTTCGCGGGAGACACATTCAGAGCGTTTGTCGAACGCAGCCGTGAGCGTGCCAAGATGTTGCCGAGCACGCAGCGCTCGATGATGATGATCCGTCAGGGCGTCAAGCTCGTGGCGCCTGCCGATGGGGATCTGAGCGTGCCCGCGGGTCAACTGCTGAAACTTTCCCAGGGCGATCCCGGTAAAGGCAAGTGGGCCAAGGTTCAGCCGATGCGCATGCCGACGGTGCCGGACAAGAAAGGGCATCGCAAATCAACCGGAACGCCTGCGGGTCCCGAGATATGGGTGGAGCGCGAGGCGAGCGGCAAAACGGCCGACATGCCCGTTAAGGGATGGTCGAAATTCCCGCTGCAGCTCGCTAACGCACGTGCACCGGAGGCGGCGTTCGAGCAGGTCATTCCGCGGGCGGCTCTGGAGCAACTGGACGGCATGGCGCAAGACGACACCAGCGCACGCTGGTGGAATGTCTCGGTTGGCGATAGTTCGGGCCGTGGCGTGTGGGGTTGGCTATGTGAGAAAGGTCATCCCGGCACGGAATGGCAGAGCCCGTGGTCGTGGCCAGGCTTCGAACTGGTCGACAGTTCGAGCATCCCGCCTGTGAACATGTTCAAGCGCTTTCTGTTTGTGACGGGGCAATTGCTTGATGGGGAGGCGGAAGAGTTTAGCGCTGCTGCGGCTTCGGTCAACGCAGGCACGCTGATTGGCCGGCTTGAGAAGGCGGTCGACTCTCAGGGCGACGGTAACGGGAAAGTCACGGGCAACGAATTGCGCAAGGCGCTGGGACAGAGATGGCTTGCGAGTGCGCTTTCGCATATCGCCGTGCGCTATGAAAGCGAATGGGGCGGCAGTACGAGCAAGTGGGATGCGCTGTCCTCATGCATGGGTACGGGTCGCTACATCTGGCAGGGCGAGTTGGAGCGAATTCAGAAACTGCAATGGTGGTCGCAGGTCAAGTCGATCAAGGGATTTCCGATTGAGCCGATCGTTTGGCATTTGCATCCGGTTGGGGTGGTGGGGAATTTCGTCGGCGACTGCTCCTCTCGACGACGAAGGGATGTCGATCTCGGCAAACTTTCTAGTCGCTATGAGACTGGAGGTCGAGGATCGAATACCGTTTCCGGAGGCAGAGGAGATCCCGGCGGAGTTTCGTATGGCTCGTATCAAATGACAAGTCAAACTCGACAGCGAGATGGTTCTTTTGTCTTGGGCGGAACGGTAAAAAAATTCATCGAGTCGGAGAAATTTCCTTGGGGTTCAGAGTTTTCTGGCCTAGTACCAGGATCATCCGCCTTCACTCAAAAGTGGAAGGAATTGGTGGCCAAAAACAATGATCGATTCACAGAGGTCGAGCATCAATTCATCAAAGACACGCATTTCAATGTTCAGATTGAAAGTGTTAAGAACAGGACTGGGATTGATCTTAGGTACCATTCGCACGCAATCAACGATGTAGTCTGGTCTGTGGCGGTTCAGAACGGACCCACGACGGATGTGATCAGCACTGCAATAACTAATCTGGGTGTAGATGCAGTGGAGACGCGCGATTATGACCAGCTGCTCATCAACGCTATCTACGCCGAACGTGGAAAGGAAAATAAGGAGGGTCATCTAGTTCGATTTATTCATGCATCGCTCGAACAGCAGGAAGGTGTAAAAAATAGATTTAAATCAGAACAGCAAAGGGCAAACGAGGAGCTGGAAAATGAAAGGGATTATTAAAATTCTGGCGTTAATCCTGATGTTGCATGCGTTCACTGCATCTGCTCAGGAAACAGTTACCGTCTATCATGGCGTTCGCGGCGATGCCATACTGGTAGCGAATTCTAATGGGATGATACTGCATATTGTCGGGGGTTCAATTGCAAAGGGTAGCAGTACCGCGGCTGATTGCTTCGCCAAATCAGTATTACATGCCGCTAGCAAATCAAACTATTTTGAAGGTGTTTTCGAGCCGGTAAAAAATGATATAACTGACACAAGTGTCGAAGATATTGCGGGTAAGGGAATTGGTGTCTACATTTATCCGAACGAAATAAGAGTTGGAGGAGCTGAAATTGATGGTATATGCGCTGATGGAGTCGATTTTTCTGGACCATATAAAAAAATTAGCATGAGAGATCCAAGATTTGTTTCGATTTTCGTTTATTTTCTAGGCTTGATTGACCAAAACGCCATGCATCTCGTTCAATTAGGGAACATACCGGCAGCAGAGAGAGAGCTCGGGCCTTTTGTGAGGGTGTTGCGAAATTTTCCGATTCAGAACATTGAAGGCGCCGAGGCTGTCAAGAGGGCTGAAGCAAATTACAGTAATTTGTCAAAATAGCTGCCGCGAAATCGAACGGCTTCGCGGACATAGGAGTCGGCCGGCTTGAGAAGGCGGACGACCCACAAGGGCGACGGTAACGGGAAAGTCACAGGCAATGAATTATGCAAGTCGCTAGGACAGAGATGGCTTGCGAGTGCGCTTTCACATATCGCCGTGCGCTATGAAAGCGAATGGGGCGGCAGTATGAGCAAGTGGGATGCGCTGTCCTCATGCATGGGTACGGGTCGCTACATCTGGCAGGGGGAGTTGGAGCGAATTCAGAAACTGCAATGGTGGGCACAGGTCAAGTCGATCAAGGGATTTCCGATTGAGCCGATTGTTTGGCATTTGCATCCGGTGGGGGTTGTGGGGAATTTCGTCGGCGCGCCCCCTGGTGCACTTACCCTTGAAGAAGCGCGCGTCCGTGCCTTCTTGAGAATGATCCGAGTTGGTGAGGGTACGATCACTCCAGCGGGTTATGAAAGGTTGTTTGGTGGGCAATCTTTCATCAAAGACTATGGTAAGGATTTTAGCGACCATCCGCGCCTTAAGATCACTCGAACCGTCAGAGGAAAGGACATTACGTCCTCTGCATCTGGTGCTTATCAAGTGATGGGTTATAACTGGGACGACCCGGCGAATGTAGCACGTAGGAAAAAATACAATATCACAGACTTTTCTCCAGCCGTTCAGGATCGATACTGCGTCATATTAATAAGATTTGTGAGAAATGCTCTGGAAGCGATTAGGATGGAGATCCTAAGGCTGCTGTATTTGATCATCATTGCAATCTCGAATGGGCGAGCCTTCCCGGGAACAGCTATGGACAAGGCGGCGTGTCGATAGACGTCGTAACTAGAGAGTTCACAAAATACCTCAATGAAGAGCTGGCGGGTCGAAGTGATTTGGCGGTGCCGATTGGTGGTCTTAACGATTTGCTGATGTGAAAGATGAAACAAAATAAAATTCTTGTTAATATTATGCTTGCGTCCATGGTATTCGCTTGTGGCGTAGGTTATGCAAAGGAAGAAACTCGTCCTGCCTTCAGCGAATTCGCAGTATCTTTGTTTCAAGGAAAATTAAGGATTCCCCTTTATTATCGTAAGGGCGCGGATGGCTGGCGTGATGACTTAGGCAAGCTCGTCGAGGCGCCACATGTGAATTTCGCGGGGCGCTATTTTGCGGCTGCGCATAGCTGTGGCGCCAATTGTCGATATTTTACACTTTCAGACTTGACGACTGGGCAAGACTCACCGGCGTTGAATCTGTTCGATATTGACGAAAGTCATCGTGCTGTTACGAATGACGGGCGTTATTACATCACCGAACTGATCACTCGACCAAATAGTTTTCTTTTGGTTGCGAGATATCACATCGAATCAGATGGGACGCACGAGGCAGAATGCCGAGAGCGGTTTTTTACCCTTGCGCCAGATGCAGAAAAAGTACTACCTGCGAGCCGGACCTTTTCCAATTGTACTGAGTGAATGCTGAATCCAGCAGGATGAAATCGTGCCAAGTCTTCGTGCAAGAGCTCTCAATTGCAGCGTTAGGTCTCTTGATCATTACGTCGACCACGGCAAGCGTTATTCGCAGAGTATCAAAGACGCCTCGTCGAGGCCCAGAATACCGACGGGTTGGGTTCGGCTTGATGAATTCGATGCGCGGATCGACCCGAATCCGCTCGATAGCGTCGTGTTGCTGAACGAGCCGTTCGCCGTCAAGGCGGGCGATGTCATCGGTTACCTGGGCGAATACCAGAATTACAGTGACGCACAGATTCTGCCGCCCAAGCCGAGTCGGCCGATTCTGCACGTCGAAGTTTTCGCGGGAGATACATTCAGAGCGTTTGTCGAACGCAGCCGTGAGCGTGCCAAGATGTTGCCGAGCACGCAGCGCTCGATGATGATGATCCGTCAGGGCGTCAAGCTCGTGGCGCCCGCCGATGGGGATCTGAGCGTGCCCGCAATCGAGCGGAGTTACGATCGGGTATGGGTACGATTTAGGGCAAAAATCAGTTGCGCAAATTGCGATTGATTTGACTGGGATTTTTACACTGACAGAAATTTCAAGGTTCCAGCAGACATCGGGACGTCACGGAGACACTGCGAGGCACATAGTATCGTCTTTAGGTGACATAAAAATTACCAAAGATCTGGCACTAAAGTTGGCACTTGTTACGAAGCGTCGATTTGCTCAATACACTGTCGATGCCTTTCCGGGAGTTACAAAACTTCATCCGCACTGCCAAGGGGCCCTGCTAAGCCTAGTCATGAATCGGGGCTCGGGAATGGAACATAGACCGCGTCAGAAAACGCGAAAGCATATGCGAGCGATCCGTGACGACATTGCCTCAAAGAATTTAATTGACGTACCAGGACAATTACGGTCAATGAAATCACTTTGGGAGTGAACAGGACAGGGCGGCCTGTTGGAACGACGAGATGAAGAAGCAGCCTTGTTCGAAGAAGGAATTTGTTAAAATTTTTGGAGGATCTCATGCTAAATAAAGCCATCGCATCTATTTTTATTTTCTGTTGCTTCTCAAATTTGGCTTCGGCTGCTGCAATTTGTAGCAGCAATATTACGAGAGAACTCGAAAGCTGCGCAGAATCGAATTTCAAAATGGCGGATCAATTATTAAATAGGCAATATCGAGAGCTCGCATCTAAGCTGAACGAGGAAGATAGGACGCTTTTCGTGACGGCGCAGAGGGAGTGGGTGAAATACAAAGAGCGCACCTGCCAAGAGGCCTATGAGAGTACGTTCCCTGGGCAAGAAGCAGGAATCGATCGCTGGGCATGTCTCGAACAGATGACAAGAACGCGCACGAGTGAGATCACTTACACTGATACGGGAATAGGAGCCGATGGCTTTTACCGCGCAATAGACGTTGTCTCTAAATATTACGAGCAAGGTGATCGAAATCGATTCATCATCAAGCTCGTTGCAGATTCGTCTAGGGATGAGGAACGCGATTGGCAGATGTATGTCAGAGATACCTGTGCGCTCACAATTCGGAGGACTCACGAAGACAAAAATATCTGCATTGCGCGTCAACAGTTTTATCGCTATTGATTTTTAATTACGAGATTGTGGGGGTAAATATCCTCCGCCTGCGCAAGACTCTCATGTTGAGACTCCTGAATTTTATAGCGTCATTATTTTCAAGGTGGTGAGGAAACGGGAAAATTTAATTATGCACGAGAGGCGTTTGACAAATTCAACGGAATAATAACGCATTTCTGATAGACGAGGAAAATCCGCTGGGTGTGCGCTTAGAATTCTATTGAGTCCATCTGGTTTGTTTTAAAATGCTGTTTCTCTTTTCGATGATGTTAGTGCTGTAGCACGATTTTGGCCAATCAGGCGACAATACTACACAAATCTCACAATCAAGGCCAACCCAAGTCGTATTCCTCAAGGGTTGGTTCAATAGGGTGGACGACTGCTTGCAGGTGTAGGTATAAGTATGCTTAAGCGTGCGATCTTCTTGGTAGTAGTGGCGAACATGTTTCCAGTGCCCTGTGTGGCTGGAAATGGATCTCTTTCCGGAGAATGGGAGTACATCGAACATGTGGCAGGGTCGAACAAGCCATATTCAAATTTCCAGCTAAATCTCAGCGAGGGGAGCAACGGTACTGTAACCGGTTCTTACTGCTTTATCACCCAAAACGGGAATCGGATTGATTGCGACCTTAGTGGAGTTAAAAATATTCATGGAGATGTCGAAAAAGATGGGCGACACGCGAATGTTCAGTTTAACTCTTTTCTCGGTGCCAAGGCCGGTCTCGCATATCTAAATCGCTACGACAACATTTTGACTTGGAAAGTCATAAAGAATCCGATCGGTGATTTTTTTTATGGACCTTACTCTGTGACACTCAAGAGGAAACAATCCAACATGTATCAAGGTGAACGGCAGGTGGTGGTCGATAAAGCGTATTTATATCCAGCACCCGCAGAAACGACCGCCAAAAGCTATTTGGTAAAAGGGGATTTTGTAAAGCTGATCAGCATTTCGGATGATTTAAAATTCTGGAGAATTCTGTATTCTGTAAAAAATGGATCGCAAATAGAGCGTTGGATTAACTGCGAAGCCATCAATTTTTGCCCTTGAATAGTGCAAGTTTGTCTTCCGCAAAACAAATACGTCTCTAAGCAGATGCTACCTTGTGATCACGGGAATTCTCGGCATCCTATGCGAATCCCGGCGATCAGCAAAAATTGGGCTGTGGTGTGAGGAAGTGAGATGCACTGTCTTTGTGAGTGAACATAGGACGCTACGGCTCGCAGCAGAGCTGGAGGGAATTCGGAAGTTGCAATGATGGGGCGAATCTAGTACATCAAGAGAGTTTGGGGTAAACCAATCGTTTGGCACCTGCACCCGACTGGAAGCGCTTAAAATTTTATGGGCTCCCAGCGTGGATTTATTTTAGATATTACTCGCCCGATACAGATCGCTACATCAGAGCGAGTTTGAGCGGATTCAGAAGCCGGAAGAAAAAATACTCGCAAGGGACCAGACATGTGCCTCAGCGATTGAGACTGTTCACGAAAAGTCGGCGTGTGTGACGCGAGAAATTGGCGTGAAGGAAGCGAATGAGTACCGTGTATGACGGCTGTCGACCTTGACTGAATTCCGTTTTATTGTTCGCAATAGTTCATAACAATCAACATTAATTTGCGACCTTAGATAACGAATCTACGCAGAAATAATTTGACATGGCCTTTGCAAACAATAAGGAGATCTCGAATAAAATGGCTGATAAAGCAATTTTGCGATATTTCGCGATGTTTCTGCTTGTTTCCCACTCATTCTGTGGAGCAGTGACTAACTCGCACACATTGTGCGAGGATTCAGAGGTAGTGGTGTTCTCTTGCGCTATGGCGACTAAAAAGAGGATGTCGTTATGTTTGGCTGAAAGAGCAGGAGATCGAATTTCGTATCGGTTCGGCACGTCGAGAAAGATAGAATTGACGTATTCTGCAAAACCGAATCAGAGGGACGGCTTTTTATATAACCACTATTTTCGATACAACGCAGATTACGAGCATATTTATTTTACAATTCATCCGTACGAATACACCATATTTCATTATTATGATGCCACGGCGAGTGAGCCTGAATCTTATGGCGTAGTTGTTTCAAAAGACGGCGAAGAACAAGCGCGACTATATTGTGCCGGCGAGGTGCTAAATTATCTTAATAGAATAACGACGCATCTGAGATGTAATGAGGAGAATACGCTGGGGTGCACACTTTAGGATTTATTGAGCATTTCAGTTAAATTTGAAAGCTGTTGTGCTCGCGATAGTTATCGCCGCACGTCTTGCCTTTAAATATCTGACGATGCAACTATGTCAAGGCAAATTTGGATTCCCCTCGTTATCGTAGGCGGCAGAATCGTTGATGTGACGGTTTGGGCGATCTTCGCATCGCTACATGTGAATTTCGCGGGTTTCGATTTCGTGGCTGCGCATCGCGGCGGATGCAGGATGTCGATCTTTTGAGCTTTCCGACTTGCAGTCGGGACGATATCCCGTAGCGTTAAATTCGTCTGACATCAACGAAAGACATCATTCGTTTTCGAACGACGGCGTTATCACATCACCGAATTGACCACTCGATCAAATGATTTGCTTCTCCTTGCGAGATATCATATTGAAGCAGATGCGACGCACAGGGCAGAATAGCGGCAGCGGTTCTTTACCTTGGCACCAAATGCCGCAACAGTCCGAACCGTGAGCCAAACGGTTTCCAATCGCACTGAGTGAGCGACGAATCTAGTGGGCTGAGATCGCGTCTAAGGGTTCGGGCAGAAAAGGCTCCTGCAGCGTTAGGTCTGACGGTCAACACTTCGGCCACGGCAAGCAGTTTCTCGCAGAACGATCAAAGACGCCTCGTCGAGGCCCAGAATACCGACGGAACGGCTTCCTGCGTAACACATCAGCACGGGTACGAACCTCGACATGAACGACCGCAACAAGACCACCGCCTCCGACTGGTTGCGACGCGCGGCGCCGACCGAAGGCATCGAACGGATCGAGGCATGGTTCGGCGGCAAGGCCTACGGCATGCATCGCCACGACACCTATGCGATCGGCCGCACGCTCGCAGGCGTGCAGAGCTTCAACTACCGGCGCGGCCTGCGTCACAGCGTGGCCGGACACACGATGGTCCTGCATCCCGACGAGCCGCACGATGGTCAGGCGGGCACCGGCGAAGGTTTTCGCTATCGCATGCTCTATGTCGATCCGGCGCTGATTCAGGCGATTCTCGGCGGTCGCCCGCTGCCGTTCATCGAAGGCGGCGTGACAACGGATCCACGCGTATCGCGCGCGACGCAAGCGCTGCTGCAACGGACCGAAGGCGCGCTGCCGCCGCTCGAGCCGCTCGAACAACACGACGCGTTGACCGAGCTCGCGCTGGCGCTCGCGCAGGCGTCGGGAGCCAGAAGCGTTTCCGAAAGCGGCGACTACACGAGCGCCGTGCGCGCGCACGATTTCCTGCACGCGAATTGCGCGCGCGTCATCACACTCGATGAACTGGAACGCGTGACGGGGCGCGATCGCTTCGCGTTGTCGCGCGACTTCCGCAAGTTCTACGGCACGAGCCCGTATCGCTATCTCACGATGCGCCGCCTCGATCTCGCACGGCGTCTGATGCTCACCGGCACGCCGCTCGCCGACGTCGCCGCGCACGCGGGATTCGCGGACCAGAGTCATATGACACGGCAATTCACGCACGCCTACGGCATGCCGCCCGCGCGCTGGCGTGCGCTCGCGGACGGCGCCGCCTTGCGCTGATCGCCTGCACGATCGTTCAAGACGCGCGCAACGAGCGGGCGTTAGGCTGGGCTTCGTTCAATGTCACCGTTACGGAGCACATCATGTCGTCCATTCCTTCTTCTCGCGGCAAGCGCATCGCGATCGATCCGCTGGAGAAAGCGCGTCTGATCGACGGCTTCTGGCAGCAGCGCGTGATCGCCGAAATGAACGATTACCAGTTCAAGGTCGCGCGCGTCGAAGGCGATTTCATCTGGCACAGTCACGCGGACACCGATGAAACGTTCATCGTGCTCGAAGGCGAACTGCGCATCGATTTCCGCGATGGCGCCATGCATCTGCGCGCGGGCGAACTCGGCGTCGTGCCCAGAGGCGTGGAGCACAAGCCGTATGCGGCGGGCGAAGTGAAGATACTGCTGATCGAGCCGCGCGGCGTCGTGAATACCGGCGACGCGCAGAGTGAGCGCACCGCGCCCAACGATCTCTGGATTTGACGCCGCCCGGAGCCGCGCGGTCCGGCAAGCTATCATGTGCGTATTCAACATGAGCCACATGAGCCGGAGAACCCTATGGCTGGACTTCAGGAGAGCGTCAGCATGGCGTTGTTCTGCGATTTCGAGAACGTCGCGCTGGGCGTTCGCGATGCGAAGTACGAGAAATTCGATATCAGACCCGTGCTCGAACGCCTGTTGCTGAAGGGAAGCATCGTCGTCAAGAAAGCGTATTGCGACTGGGACCGTTATAAAGGTTTCAAGGCCTCGATGCACGAAGCCAGTTTCGAACTGATCGAAATACCGCATGTGCGACAGTCGGGCAAGAATTCGGCCGATATCCGTCTCGTCGTCGATGCGCTCGATCTCTGCTACACGAAATCGCATGTCGATACGTTCGTCATCATCAGCGGAGACTCCGATTTCTCGCCGCTCGTGTCGAAGCTGCGCGAGAACGCGAAGAAAGTGATCGGTATCGGCGTCAAGCAATCGACATCGGATCTGCTCGTCGCCAACTGCGACGAGTTCATCTTCTACGACGATCTCGTGCGCGAACAGCAACGCGCGATCGTTCGCGAAACGCGCGAAGCACGACGCGCCTCGGACGAAGAGCGCCATCCGAAGCAGGAAATGGAAGCGCGCAGGTCTCAGGCCATCGCGTTCGCGGTCGAAACATTCGAGGCGCTCGCGTCGGAGCGCGGCGAGAGCGGCAAGATCTGGGCGTCGGTGCTCAAGAGCGCGATCAAGCGCCGCAAGCCCGGCTTCAGCGAAGCACAATACGGCTTCAAGGCATTCGGCAATCTGCTCGATGAAGCGCAATCGCGCGGGCTTCTCGAAGTCGGTCGCGACGATAAATCCGGCTCGTTCGTCTATCGTTCCGTGCAGGCGAGCGCCGTCGATATCCGGCAAGCCGAGACGGCAGGCGCATCGAAAGAAAGCGACGTCGCCGCGGACGGCAACCACAAGCCCGTGCAGGAACCGCAGGTCGTCGCGGAACGCGAGGCGCACGAAGCGCCAGCCGAACCGAAGAAGAAAAAGGCGCCGGCGCCGCGTCGCGCACGCAAGACGGTGGCAAAGCAGAAGAAACCCGTCGATGTCGCGCAGGAAGCGCAACCGCAACCGGAACTGCAACCGGAACCGGATGCAGGCGTACCGGCGGAAGTCGCGGTTGCGGAAGCGAGGCCTGCGAAGCCTTCGCGCAAATCGTCGTCGCGCGCGGGACGCTCGCGCAAAGCCGTCGAAAAAGTGCGCGAACAGTGAGAGTGGACGCAGCCGTCAATCCATCGTGGCCGAAGCCGTTTCGCGGGCGTGCGCGGCCGCATGTTCCTCGGCGCGCCAGCGCTGCCGCGAGCGATACATCGTCGCCAGCGCAATGCGCGCCATCTTCACCCAGCCCGACGGACGCGGATCCGCGAGCATGCTGAGCGCGCGTGCATAGTCGAGCGTGAGGCCCGGCGTCCACGCCATCGTGGCGGCGCGTTTGCGCACCTGCGCTGCGACCCACAGTTCGGGCGTCGTCATGATGCGCACGAGCGGCCGCCATCCGCCGCCCTTGCCCCACACGCGCGCGGACGCGCCTTCTATCGCGGCTTCCAGTGCGCGCGCCACGGTGCTCGAACAGTTGCGATACGTGAGGTTATAAGTTTCGTCGCGACGATACTCGTTCCAGAAGCGCGCAAGCCGTCCGGGATCGTAGTTGCGGATACGCACCTGCTGCGTCGATGGACACCATGCCTTCGATTCGGTCGCATAGTCGGGCTGGAAGAGGCCGGGGACATCGTTCTCGCGCGTTGCCCGCAGCGTGCGTGAGAACTCGTTGGGCGAACGGTCGATCTCGACCGCCGGATACAGGCTGATATACACGCCTTCGGGCGACTCCAGCGCCGCATGACCCGTCGAAATGGTTCCGTTCCTGTCGATGGCGGCGATATAGCGATCGACGATCAACTGCCGCTTCGCCTGCGCCTTCGCGCTTCCGACGGGCGTCCATACATGCACGGTCAGCGCTGCTTCGTCGGGGCCGGGCGGGCCGTCGTACACGGTGCCCGAAACGGAAGCGGAAGCGGCGCCCGCGTTCAGCGCGGCGGACGCCGCATCGTCTTCGACAGCGGGATTCGCCGCCATGCGACGCACGCGCGCCGCGAGCAGAATCATGTTCCAGCCGCCGAAGAAGAGCCCGAACGCGACGCAATACGCAACGGTGCCCGCGTAATGGTCCGGATAGGGCTGATAAAAGAAGATCGCGATGGCGATCTCGAGCACGCCGCCCGCTGTCGCGAGCCGCCATTTGCGGAAGCGAACGACGCGTGCCGAGATGATCTGCAGCGTGCCGTCGACGAGAAAGAGCGTGCCGAAGATGAGCGACAACACGAAGTTGCCGTGCTCGCCGCCGATCAACACGAGCAGCGCGGAAAGGCAGAACGTCGTGCCCTTCACATAGCGCAGGGTGCGTTGCCCGCCCATGCCGGTCCATGCGACCGCGAGCGTGGCGAGCCCTTCGAGCAGCATCAGGAGCGCAAAGGGCATGATGGGGAAGTACAGGGAACCGTCGAGCGCGTCTGTGAAGATGACGCCGCCGAGCACGATGCTGAAGAGGCCGAGCGTCAGCAGCGTGCGCCAGCGCGTGCGCAGGTAATCGACGCCGAGAAGAATCATCACGAGACGAACCATCGTTTCCTCGCTGTCCGATCATTCATGCCTGATGGGGCGCCGTCGCACGCGACAGGCACGGCCAGACAATTTATACGGCATCGACGGGTGAAGCGGCAAGAACGAAACGCCATTCGTGAATCGAAAACGCAGACGAATGCGCGCGGCGCTCGTGCTTCTTCCACGAGCGCCGCGCCGACTTTCAGTTTGCTACTTATTGCACTGCATGCTTCGCTGCGTCTTCGATGACCGCCGCCACTTGTTTCGGCCGCGATTCGTAGACGGAATGGCTCGCGCCGGGAATCACCGTCATGTGGCTATGCGCGCGCTCGTAGTACCAGCGTTCCAGATCCGGATTGATGATCTTGTCATCGCCCGCGACGATGCCCCAGCTCGGCTTCGTCGCCCAGGCCGCCGCGGTCAACGGCGTCGTGAAGACTTGCGCCGCGGTGAGGATCTGCGAATGCGACTCGAACTGCGCCTGCTTGAGCGGCAGATCCGCTGCGAAGTCTTTCGGGAACACGGCCGGGTTCAGATACGTGTAGCCGTCCGCGGTCTTTTCCACGGCGCCGGTCTGCTTCGCGAGGAAGCTGGGCGTCTTCTTGCCGAGCGCGCCTTCGTCTTCGCCCACGTTCGGCGCGTGCGCCGCGACATAGACGAGTCCCGCGACGTGCGGATCGACGCCCGCCTCGGTGATGACCGAGCCGCCGTAGCTATGGCCGACGAGAATCGTCGGGCCGTCCTGCAGATCGAGTACGCGTTTGGTCGCGGTGACATCCGCTTCGAAGGAAGTCAGGGGTTCCTGAACCAGCGTGACGTGATAGCCGTCCCGGGTCAGGATGTCGTACACCGGTTTCCATCCCGAGCCGTCGACCCACGCGCCATGCACGAGGACGATGTTCCTGACCGGCGCGTGCGCGGCCGGCGTCTTGGCCGGCGCGGCATCCTGAGCCAGCGCGTTCGTCGATGCGAAAACACCGGCGGACAACGCCAGAACCGAGGCTGCTTGCAAGATACGCTTCATGAAAAACTCCGCTTGGGGCATTGAGAGATCAGTGATCCGGATGGGTGGATCAGCTGCCGAAATACGGCTGGCAGAAGTCGACTGGCCCGACGCACGTATTCTTCGCAGCGACATGCTTCGAGCCGCCCGAAGCGCTCGTGCCGACCTGCGCACCGCCGTAGGCTTGCGCGGCGCCGGCGTCCTGTTGCGCGGCGACCTTTGCTTCGGCGGCCTGGATGTCCGACGGGTAGTACGGATCGCTCGCGAGCGCCGGGTTATAGCCGGCCTTTTCGACGGCGACGAGATCGGCACGCACTTCGGCGCGCGTGACGGGCCCGTTCGACTGAGCGAATGCGAACGCCGGAGCGGCAAGCGTGGTGGCAGCGAGGGTGAGGCAAACGAGATACTTTTTCATGATCGACTCCTTGAATTAATGATTGGTAATCCGAAACAAAATAAAATGGTTTAACTCCTGTACCGGGCCGTGAGCCGTCGCATCGAGCGACGTTTGCTGGCTTCTCTTCGTGTCGCGACCTTGATGACAATGTATCGGCTCGATCGCCCGGCGACTACACCTACGAAGGAGCGTTCGAGCTTCAACCTAGGTTGCGGCCACTAAACGTTCGCGTGCAGCATTGACCGATAAAGCGCCCGTCCATATGCGGCAGATCCCACGCGCGCATGAGACGGGTGATGCCGCCGTCTGATGCGCTCATACCAAGGTGTTATCTCTTCGCGATGCCCGCGCCGCCGAGCGCCGCGCGGTCCCATCCGCCGCCGAGCGCCTTGAGCAGATGAACGCTTGCGTCGAGGCGTCGCGCGTCGATCGTCTCGCCGTTGCGTTCGTTTTCGAGTGCGATGGTCTGCGCACTCGCGACCTCGAGATAGTCCGCCGCACCCGCCTGATAGCGATTCGTCGCGAGCTTGAGCGAGAGTTCCGCGGCGGCCGTCGCGCGCTGCTGGCTTTGCGCCTCCTGCGCGAGCGTATCGAGCGCGCTCATGTTGTCTTCGACTTCCTGAAACGAGGTGAGTACCGTTTGCCGATAATCGGCGACCGCGCCTTCGTATTGCGCCTTTGCGTTCGCGAGCGCGGCGTCGCGGCGTCCGCCATCGAAGATCGTGCCGGTCAGTTGCGCGCCGAGCGACCAGAACAGACTCGATGCCGTGAGCCACGGTGCGAAGAAGGTGCTTTCGAGGCCCGCCGATGCGGAAAGCGTGAGATCCGGATAGAACGCCGCGTGCGCCACGCCGACGCGCGCATTGGCGGCCGCGACCCGCCGTTCCGCCGCTGCGATATCCGGGCGACGTTCGAGCAGCTCGGACGGCACGCCGGCGGGAATGTCAGGCAGCGTCGGCAGTGCGGCGTCGGGCGCGAGCGTGAACGAGGAGGCCGGCACGCCGCAGAGCGTCGCGATCGCATCCTGAAGATGCGTGCGTTGCACATCGATATCGCTGTCCTGCGTGCGCGCGGTTTCCAGTTGCGTTTGCGCCTGCGCGACGGCGGAAGCGTCGATCGCGCCATCGGTGAGTCGCTGCTGAAGGATGCGCAGTGCCGACGCGTAGGCGTTCACGGTGTCGTCGAGCAGCTTCTTCTGACGATCGAGCGAGCGCAGATCGAAGTAATCGGCGGCAAGCTCGCTCGTCACCGACAGGCGCACCGCTTCGAGATCGGCCTGGGTTGCCTGCGCGTCGTCGCTTGCCTGCAGCGTGGCGTCTTTCACGCGGCCGAACAGATCCGGTTCCCAGCTCGCGGCGAGACCCGTCGAATAATCGGGCTCCGCCTTGCCCGCCAGCGAGCGATGCTGCAGATTCTGCGAAGTGCGAAAGCGTTCCTGTGCGACGCCCGCGCGCACGGTGGGCGCATAGCCCGAGCGCTGATAATCGACGAGCGCACGCGCCGCCTGCAACTGCGCGACGGCTTTTTTCACCGATTGATTCGATACGTCGATGCGCGCTTCGAGTTGGTCGAGGTCGTGGTCGCCGAACACGGTCCACCATGCGCCGCGCGGCGCATCATCCGCGGGTGCGGCGACGGTCCAGCCCGCGGACGGCTGCGCGGCCGCATAGTGCGCGGGAACGTCGATCGCGGGCGCGCTGTAGCGCGGCAGTGTCGTGCATGCGGCGAGGGCGCACGCGAGGCATGCGGCAAGCATTGCGCGAACGGGCGCAGCCGAAGTGTCGAGCATGATAGAAGTCCATTTACGCCTGGCTGTGAGTGCGGAGCGCTTCGCCGTCGCGGATCGAATCGCTCGGGTTGTCGATCACGCGATCGTTCGCGTTCAGTCCCGTCGATATCTCGACATAGATGCCGAAGTCGCGGCCGATGGTGACCTTCTTCAGCTTTGCGCGGCCGTCGCTGCCGAGTACGGCGACGGTCACGCCATCGGGCCGGAACAGCAGCGCGCTGGCCGGCAACTGCAGTTCGGGCGTAGCGCTCGCAAGTGACAGATGAAGCTCGGCGTAGGCGCCCGGCATCAACGCGCCATCCTGATTGTCGATGTCCGCTTCGACGCGCAAGGTCCGGCTCACCGGATCGATCGCATCCGCGCTGCGTGCGACGGTCGCGGCAAAGCGCCGGCCAGGATATTGCTGCGTCGTGAGCCACACGGGTGTGCCGGGCACGACGCCCGAAGCCTCGTCCTGCGGCACATCGACGAACACGCGCAGACGATCCGTCTGCTCGATATGCATCAGCTCTCCCGGCATTTCCGCCAGTCCCGGCGCGCCGCCCGCCGTCACCAGCGAACCGACGTCCACGTTGCGCACGGTGATCACGCCGTCGAACGGCGCGGTGACCTTCTGATACGACGCCATCTGCTGAAGACGCGTGACGTCCGCCTGCTTCGCCTGCAAGGCCGCGCGCTTCGCGTCGCTGTCGCTGGTCTTGGCATCGGCATCCTGAGGCGAGACGGATTGCGTTTGCAGCATGGTTTGCCAGCGCGCGGCCGTGCTGTTCGCGAAGCGATAGTCCGCTTGCGCCATCGCGGCGTCCGCGCGGGCCTGTTGCAGATGTGCGTCGAGTTCGGGTGTCTCGATGCGGGCGAGCACTTGTCCCGCATGCACGTGCGCGCCGATATCCGCATACCACTGCTGCACATAACCGCTCGTGCGCGCGTAGATCGATGCATCGGCCCACGGCATCACGGAGGCTGGCAGAAGCAGTTCCTGCGTCGCGGGCGCGCGCGTGGGCGAGATCGTCGCGACAACGGGCTCGCGCTGTTCATCTACCTGACGGGTCTGCGCGGTGCGTGCATGCAGGCGCGGCACGATGCCGACGGCAAGCAGCACAGCGGCCAGACAGCCGATTGCGATGACAAGCCTGGGCATGCGCTTGCCGTTTGAAGAACGAACTGGCGATTCCATTCGAAGTTCCTTATTCGACGCTAGAAGCAGATTCGAGACGCAGCGGTTCCTTGCCGCGACGCTTCGCGAGCCAGCCATGCACCATGCCGAACACGACCGGCACGAACACGAGCGTGGACAACGTGCCGATGGCAAGCCCGCCGATCACCGCGCGTCCGAGCGGTGCGTTCTGTTTGCCGCCATCGCCTAAGCCGAGCGCCATCGGCAACATGCCGATGAGCATCGCGAGCGCCGTCATCAGCACGGGACGGAAACGGTCGAAGCCCGCATCGAGTGCGGCGGCGAGCGGCGCGGTGCCGCGTTGCAGCGCATCGCGCGCGCTGTTGATGACGAGAATGCTGTTCGCCGTGGCGATGCCGATGCACAGGATCGCGCCCGTGAGCGCGGGCACGGAGAGCGTCGTCTGCGTGACGAAGAGCATCCACGCGACGCCCGCCATCGAACCGGGCAGGCCGCTGATAATGATGAGCGGATCGATCCACGACTGAAAGTTCACGACCATCAGCAGATAGACGAGCGCGATCGCGAAGACGAGTCCGAAGCCCAGGCCCGTGAACGACTCGTTCATCGATTGCACCTGCCCGCGCATCACGATCGACGAGCCGGGCGGCAAGTGCGCGCGTTCGGCATCGACGAGCCTGGTCACGTCGGACGCGACGCCGCCGAGATCGCGATACTGCGTGGACGCGAAAATATCGAGTACGGGCTGCACGTTGTAATGCGACACGACGGCCTGCTGCACGCTGCGCGACGTGGTGCCGAGCGTGCCCAACTGATTCTGCGGAGTCTGCCGATTGGCGGCTGCGTCCTTCGTCGTGAGCGGAATGTTGTCGAGCGTTTGCAGCGAGTGGATGTCGTACTGCGGCACTTCGGCCATCAGCGGATAGCTCACGCCGTTCTTCGGATCGAGCCAGAAGTTCGGCGTCGTCTGCGAACTGCCGGACAACGCGATCAGCAGATTCTGCGCGACGTCGCGTTGCGTGAGGCCGGCTTGCATCGCCTTCGTGCGATCGACGTTCACGTTGATCGTCGGTTCATCGCCGGGCTGCTGAATGCGTGCATCGACGAGGCCGCGCACGCCGCGCATTTCATCGAGCAGACGATTCGCGACTGCACGGTTTTCAGCGAGCTTGTTGCCGACGATCTGCACGTCGATCGGCGCGGGCAAGCCGAAGTTGAGAATCTGACTGACGATGTCCGCAGGCAGGAACGCGAAGCTCACGCCGGGAAACGCGGCATTCAGCACATTGCGCAGGCGCGCGACATAGTGAGCGGTGGGCTTGTGCTTCGGCGCGAGCGTGATCAGGATATCGGCGTCCTCGGGGCCGACCGGGTCCGACGAATCGTAAGTCAGATTGATGCCGCTCACCGGCACGCCGATGTTGTCGAGCACGGCGGCCTGTTCGTTCGCGGGAATCACGGTGCGGATCTTCGCTTCGACTTCATCCGTGATGCGCGCGGTTTCTTCAATGCGCGTTCCGGTTGGGGCGCGCAAATGCAGTCGTATCTCGCCCGTATCGATGGAAGGAAAGAAGTCGCGTCCCTCGAACGGCACGAGCACGAGCGAGGCGAGACAGAGCGCAAGCCAGATCGGCACGAAGCGGCGCCGCTTTTCGATGGCCGCTTGCAGCACGTTGCGATAACGCGCGCGCAGCGCCTCGAAGCGCTGCTCGAAGGCCGACTGGAAGCCCGTCAATGCGCCGGCCACGCCGTGCATGGCCGTGTGCGTTCGCGAGGGCGCGCGCATCAGAACCATCGCGAGCGTTGGAATGAGCGTGCGCGAGAAGAAGTACGACGCGCACATCGCGAAGATCACGGCCTCGGCTAACGGCACGAACAGATAGCGCGCGACGCCCGAGAGCAGAAACATCGGGATGAAGACGATGCAGATGGAGAGCGTCGAGACGAAGGTCGGCACGGCGATTTCGCCGGAGCCATTCAGGATCGCATCGTGCAGCGCTTCGCCTTTCTCCAGATGATGCGTGATGTTTTCGATGGCGACGGTCGCATCATCGACGAGAATGCCGACCGCGAGCGCGAGGCCGCCCAGCGTCATGATGTTGAGCGTCTGCCCGAGCACGCTGAGTGCGATCAGCGAGGTGAGCACGGCAAGCGGAATCGATACCGCGATGATCAGCGTCGCGCGCCAGCTGCCGAGAAAGAGCAGGATCATCACGGCGGTGAGGCAGGCCGCGATCAGCGCCTCGCGCACGACGCCGGAAATCGCCGACTTCACGAACACCGACTGATCGGAAAGCGGCGTGATCTTGAGCGCCTTCGGGAGACCTGCGGCGATCTTCGGCAGCATCGCCTTGACCTGCGCGATGATCGTGAGCGTCGACGCGCTGCCCGTCTTCTCGACTTGCAGCAACGCGGCGCGCTTGCCGTCCGAACGCACGATGTTGGTTTGCGGCGCGAAGCCGTCGATCACATGCGCGACATCGCGCACGTAGATGACGCCGCCGTTCACGGTCTTGATCGGCAGATCGTTCAGTGCGGCGACGGTCTGCGTGCTGCCGTTCATCTCGACGTTGTATTCGCGCGCGCCGATCTTGGCCGTGCCGCCCGGCAGGATGAGATTTTGCGCATTGACGGCGTTGACGACATCGACGGGCGCGAGTCCTTTCGCCTGAAGCTTGGCCGGATCCAGTTCGACCATGATCTGACGAATCTTGCCGCCATAGGGCAGGGGAACGGCCGCGCCCTGAACCGTGGCGAGCTGCGTGCGGATGAAACTGTTGCCGAGATCGTAGAGCGTCTGTTCGGGCAGCGTGTTGCTGGAGAGCCCCAGTTGCAGCACGGGCACTGTCGACGCGTTGTACGTGATGATGTTCGGCGGCAGCGTGCCCGGCGGCAGCACACGAAGAATCGACGCGGAATTCGACGCTGCCTGCGCGATCGCGCGATTGATATCCGCGCCCGGATGAAAAAAGATCTTCACCACGGACACGCCGTTGAGCGATTGCGACTCGATGTGCTCGATGTCGTCCACATCGGTCGTCAGCGCGCGCTCGTAGTTCGACGTGATGCGATGAGCCATGTCTTCGGCCGAGAAGCCGTTATACGACCAGACGATGCTGACCACCGGAATATCGATGTTCGGAAAAATATCCGTTGGCGTGCGCAAGATCGCGAGCGGCCCGAGTATGAAGAGCAGCACAGCGAGCACGATGAACGTGTAGGGCCGGCGAAGGGCCAGTTTTACGATCCACATGGTGCCTGTCAGCTTGAGAGGAGGGCGCGTGTGCAACGGCCTGCGCACGCATCGGCGGGAAGTCGGAGGCAGTGTTGCACGCCGGATCGAGGCGTTTTTGTCGAATCGCACGCCGCCGTGCTCGCGGGGCGTGGCGGAACACGCGAATTAAACCTTGATATAGGTTGACGCAACCATTGGGCGGGGTAGTCAACCCTATGTACGGCTAGGCGGTTCGTTTCCGGTTGATTAACTTTGAGTCATCGCGGTGCCGGCTTTCCGGCCGGCCGCAAGACCCTAGCTTCGGACGGAACAAACATGAACCTCAGCCTGCTGTCGCATTCCGAGACGCCGCCGCGCGTGCCCCTGATCGAACTCGAAGACCGATGGCGCAACCCCGGACCGGTCCTGCGGCAAGGCGCATCGGACATGCATGCGGCACCGATCGCCGTGTCGCGCTGGATGCATCACGGCGAAGCGCCGCTCGAAGCGACGAACGACGGCAGCGGCACGTTTCACTGCATCAGCCTGAATCTGAAATGCGCGTCGCTGATCTTTCATCATGCCGGCCGCAAGCTTATCCATGGCCGCTTGCCCGCGGGCGTCGTGCAGGTGACCGCGCCCGGTACGCGCGTTTCCGCGAGGTTCGAATCGGCGATGGACGTGCTGCATCTTTTCGTGCCGCAGCGAGTACTGGCCGAATGTCATGAAGATCTGTTTCAGCGTCCGCATGCGGGCGATATCGTGCTCGGCGATCCCAGGCTCATTCGCGATCCCGCGCTCGAACGTCTCGGTCAGGCGCTCGCCGTCTGCAAGACAGAAGGCACGGCGCTCGGGCGCGTCTTCATCGACAGCGTGAGTCTCGCGATCGTGTCGCGGCTCGTCGCGCGTCATTTTTCAATGCCGGCTGCGCGCGGACGTGAGCCTTCGGCGCTGCCGCAATGGCGCATCAATCGCGTGTCGGAATTCGTCGAGTCTCATCTGGCGGAGAACATCAGTCTCGCGGATATCGCGGCGAGCACCGGTCTCACACGCATGCACTTCGCCGCGCAGTTCCGCCGCGCGACCGGCATGCGTCCGCATGAGTATCTGCTGCAGAAGCGCATCGAACGCGCGCAGGACCTGTTGCGCACATCGAAGCACAGCATTCTCGATGTCGCGTTCTCGTGCGGTTTCCGCTCGCAGGCGCATTTCACGACGGTTTTCAAGCGCCTCGTCGGCGCAACGCCGAAGTACTGGCAGACGACGGCGCTCGACGCAGCCTGAGCGCACGCATCGCAAGCAATCCTTCGACAAGGAGCTGAAACATGGCAGAAGCCGCTATCGCCCTCGATCCCTGGGCACAAACGATTTTCCAGTTGACGGCCTTGCATGAAGGCCCGGGCATCGACATGCCTTCTACACGACGCCCGTTCTCACACGCAGGCGATGGCCGTGTCGCGGTCAAGCTGATCGAGCGTCCTTCGACCACGACGGCCACGATCGAATGGCGCGACTCGACACGCTGCTGCTACGGCGATCAGGTTTGGCGGGCGATGCGCGCGCGCACCGCGGGCGTCTGCGCGATGAGCGGCAGCGCGATCAGTCCGGGCGATGCCGTCTATGGACCGAATCCGCGGCCCGTTCCCTCCAACGCGGGCGCGATGATTCTTGCATCGGTGCTGGATCAGTTGACGCCCGCGTGACGCGCGATCTTCAGCGGCCGGCGATATTCCCGTCGAAGGTCGTTTCCCAACCGCCGCCGAGCGCCTTGCACAGCGAGATGAGATTCGCGGCGGCCGTCGCCTTGCTTTGTTCGAGATTGCTCTGCGCTTCGAGCAATTGCTTCTGCACGTTGAGCACGTCGAGATAATCGAGCGCGCCTGCTTTGTATCGTTGCCGCGCAATGCCGAGCGCCCGCTGATTGAAGGCCACCACTGCGACGAGGCGGTCACGCCGATGCTGTTCGGCGTCGTAGACGACGAGTGCGTCGTCGACTTCGCGCCATGCATCGAGCACGGTGTGCTTGTAGACGATCGCGGCCTCTTCCTGTTGTGCTTCGCGCAGCTGCAAGGTGCCCTTGAGACGTCCACCCTCGAAGATCGGCAAGGTGATCGACGGTCCGACGACGAACTGCCCCGAAGCCCAGTCGGCGAGATTGGAGAGCTGGAGGCTCTGGAACCCGGCGCTGCCGTTGAGCGAAATGCGCGGATAGAAATCGGCCTTAGCCATGCCGATGGAAGCAGTCGCGGCGTGCAGTTGCGCCTCGGCCTTCTTGATGTCCGGGCGCCGCTGTACGAGTTCCGACGGAAACCCGATGGGCACGTGCGGCGGCAACTTCGGCACGTCGGCCGCTTCGGAGAGCATTGCCTGCAGCGCGCCGGGCTGTTCGCCGAGCAACACGCCGATCGCGTTGATCGTGGTGCTGCGACGCGATTCGAGCGTCGGAATCAGGCTCTCGATCGTCTCCACTTGCGCGGCGGCATTGGCGACGTCGAGATCTGTCGTGACGCCTTCGCGCACGCGTATTTGCGTGAGCCGGAGCGCATCGCGGCCGATCTCGAGGTTTTGTCTCGCGATGTCGAGCAGCGATTGCGTATCCCGCAACTCGATGTAATCGCGCGCCAGTTCGGCCCGTGCCGACAACAGAACGGCGTTGCGATCTTCGTAGGAGGCTTCGGTCAGCGCGCTCGCGGCCTCGACGCCGCGTCGTGCGCGGCCCCAGATGTCGAGTTCCCACGATGCATCGAAACCGAACTGATACAGGTTATAGGCAGGCGATCCCTTCGAGCCCGGAATCGCCGTGACGCCGAGCGGCGCGTTGCCCGCCGCCGACTGCGGCTGGCTCTGCGACGGCGTGACGCCGAGCAGCGACAGAATGCCGTTCTCGCTGCCGCGCTCGCGGTTATACGATGCGGCGGCATCCAGTGTCGGCAGTTCCGCGGCACCGGCCACGCGTTGCGTGGCACGGCTCTGGCGCAGGCGTGCCGAAGCCGCGGCGACATCGAGGTTCGCGCTCGCGAGTCGCTGCTCCAGCGCGTTCAGCACGGGGTCATTGAACAAGGTCCACCACTCGGGATTGAACTCGGCCTGCACGGCTTTGCTCGCTGCCTCCGCGGTACGGGTCTGCTCGAAGACATCCGGCGTGGCTGTCTTGGGATGCTCGAAGTCCGGTCCGAGCATGCAGCCCGTCATTGCGAAGCTCGCCAGTATCGCGAGCGCCAGTGCACTCAGGGAGGTTTCGCTCGCGTTCATTTCGCATCGGCTCCTTGCGCAAGCTTTTCGCCATGGCGCCCGACGGCTACTTCCGCTTCGACGGAAAGCCCCACGCTCAACGCGGATGCAGCCTCCTGACCGGGATCGATGGTGATCTTGACCGGCACGCGCTGCACGACCTTCGTGAAGTTGCCGGTCGCGTTGTCGGGCGCGATGGGCGCGAAGCTCACGCCAGTCGCGGGCGCGAGACTGTCGACGCGGCCTTTGATCACGACACCCGGAAAGCTGTCGACCTTGATGCGCACGCTTTCGCCCGGCCGCATGTTGGTGATCTGGTTCTCCTGAAAGTTGGCGACGACGTACGCGTTCGAGAGCGGAACGATGGCGAGCACCGGCGCGCCGGGCGTCACGAATGCGCCGACGCGCGCGGAACGCCGCCCGACCTTGCCGTCGACGGGCGCATGAATCTCCGTGTACGACAGATTGAGCCTGGCCTGTTCCAGCGCCGCTTCTGCGCGCGCCAGCGCACCTGCGGAGCGGTCGCGCTGGGTGCGCAGCACATCGAGGTTCTGCTCGGTCGTCTTCAATGCGGCGCGATCGTGCGCCTGTTGCGCGAGCTGCTGTGCAAGCGTGCTCGATGCGCGTTGATGTTCCTGCGTGGTGCCCGCGCCCGTCTCCGACAGGTTCTGATAGCGCGACGCATTCGCGCGTGCGAACTCGATCCCGGCATCGTCGGAGCGCAGCGTCGCGCGCGCCTGGTCGACGAGCGAAGGCTGGCGCGCGATCTCGGCATCGAAATTGGCGACGGAAGCGCGCGCGGCGGTCACGTCGGCCTGTGCACTCATCAATGCAGCGCGATAGTCGCGGTCGTCGATGCGCACGAGCAGCTGTCCCGCCTTGACCGATTGATTGTCGTCGACCAGCACGTCGGAAATCTGACCGGCGATGCGCGGCGCGACGAGCGTGAAATCGGCCTGTACGTAGGCATCGTTGGTGGTCTGTGTCGATGAATCGGAGAGAAGTCTCATGCACCCCCACACCACGCTGGCGAGTACGAGGACCAACGCCGCAATGCGAATGAGCTTGAGATTGGAACGGATGACGGTTGACATGGATATCGTCCCTTAATGGGAAGGGGGCGGCGTAACGGTCCACGGCGGATAAATGCGCACAGGAAGCACCGGAACAAGGAGAAGAAGAGCGACGGCGACACACGCCATCACGCGGTATAAGTCCGCGGACATCAGCACCAGCGCCTGCTCGTGCACCCGATGCGCGAGTTCACCGATGCCATGGCCCGAGTCGATGCTCTGATTCGTCACGAGCGCACGATTGCCCAGTTGGTCGACGAGCATGTTCGAATGGAAGCGTTCGCGCGCGGTGCCGATTCCTTCGATAAGCGCCGTCGCGATGGCGGCGGCGAATGTCTTGATCGAGTTGAACATGGCTGAGGCGAAGGGGCCTTCGGTGGGAGGCAAACCTGTCGTGACGCCCATCAGGATGCCGAGAATGACCATCGGTTGCGCGGCGATCTGCAATGACTGAAGCCAGTAGAAATTTTCGCGGACCCATTCGGACGTGATGTAGCTTCCCATGACGCAAGTCGCGATCATGAGGCACAGTCCGGTCGCGAGAATCCAGCGGAAATCGACGCGCTTGAGATTCAGCACGGCGGCCGTCAGGGGAAGCGTGATCAACAGCGGGATCGCGACGAGCAGCGACAACGGTGTGGTCTGCAGCGCGCGATACGTGTGAATTCTCGCGAGATACTGGCCCGGTATGGCCGCGACGCCGACCAGCAGAATCACTGCGCCGACGAGCGTCGTCAGTCCGTGCGCGAAGTTTCTGCGCTCGAGCAACTGAAGCTTGAAGAACGGAAGCGGATGAAACCATTCGTTGACGAGAAACGCCACGAGCAGCACAGAACCGCCGATGAACATCACGCGGATCAGTTCCGAATTCAGCCAGTCGAGACGATCGCCTTGCAGAAGGCCGATCACGAGCATCGCGACCGCGGGACATCCAGTGAGAAAGCCGGTCCAGTCGAAGGAACGAAAGCGTTCGAGTTTGAGCGCATCGGAAGGAAGGCCTTGCTGAATCATGATGCAACTCAGCAGACCGAGCGGCACGATCTGCCAGAACGCCATTTTCCAGCTGACGTACTCGGTCCAGAGCGCCGCGAGCGGCGTGCCGAGCGCCGGGCCGAAGGTTGCCGTCATGGCGTAGCCGGCGAGGCCGTACAACTTGACCTTTGGCGGGAGATAGCGCAATGCGACGATGATCAGCATCGGCGGAAGGCAGCCGCCCGCGATGCCTTGCAGCACACGCAACGTATAAAGCGTCGGAAGATTCGGCGCGAACGGGCACAGGATGCCGAAGAACATCGTGGCGATCACGGCGCCGATCGTGAATCGCTTGAGCGTGAAGGTAATGCCGAACCAGGGCGCGAACACCATGGTCGCGACGTTGGCCGCCTCGAACAAGGTTGTGAGCCAGGTGCCGTCGTCATGCCCGATCGACAGCGCGCCCTGAATGTCCGCCATGGCCAGCGCGGTGACCTGTTCGTTCAGGATGGCAAGCAACGAGGCAAGCAGCATCCCGATCAGACCCATTGCAAGGCCGAGCGAAAGTCCGGCCTGTGGCGGCGCCGGTGAAGGCGCCGCTTTCTGCGGGGCAGCGGACGCCGGCGTCGGCGTCGGCGTCGGTTCGACCGTCGCAGCTTGCTGATCGGTGGTCGTGGAGTTGGCGGTTGTCATTGGGGTTCGCTGGCTGCTCGTGTTCAATCAGGCATCGCATGGGGCCGTTACCAAGCCAGGCCGCGCGCGCTTCAAGGAATCGAGACCAGCTTTAAATTTAATCTTTGCACTCGACCGATTGCCGCGTCGCAACCACTTAACGGCTTAGGGAATTCTAGAAGCGAGTGACACTTGATGTAGCTGAAACGAACCGCTTTTCAGGCCATTTCGTGCGCGAAATTTGCCAGGCGACGCCCTAAGGGCGCAGCTAAGCCGTAAAGGACTTTCGTGCTTCCGTTTGTCCAGGAAGGCATCGTTATTCTGGAATGCTTTGGAGTATAGTCGCGCCCAATTGAACTTGCAGTTGGCACGCTTGCCGCTACGGACGAGCGGCAAGCGAACTACGGTCACGATGTCATTACGCGCTGCGCTGCACTTCCTCGAAGTATTGCGGTGCTTCGCGCCGGTCGAACATGCCATATTCACGGATCACGCGAATGTGGCGCAGGCGCACGTCGTCCGGAAGGGCTGCATTCCGTTCGAAGGCTTCTGCGGCTGCCTGATCGGGCCATGTCGCCACGACGATGACGTCTCCCGGCGCCATCAGCGCATCGAATGCGTCCCACGCGACAAGGCCGTGTGCATCTGTTTCGAGGCCGAGCGATTGCGCGACGCCCCGCGCACCCGCCGCTTTCACCCAGTCCGGCGCGCGTTTCGCTTCGAAGAGCGTCACGGCCCGCCCCATGCCGGTTTCAGTGGCATCGAGACGCTGTTCCGACAAGACGTGTCCTTCCGGTACGCGCGTGTCGGCGACGATCTGCCCGATGCGCAAGCGGTAATCGGCAAATACCCTGTCCCGTGCTGCTTGCTGAATCTTGTGATGCTTCGTCGTGGTACGCCAGCGCACCAGCGATTTCTCGTCGCGCCAGCTCGACAGCGAGAGCAGCCATCCTTCGCGGGTCAGGCTTGCGTAGCGGGTGTTGTCGATGAACCCGTCGATCTGTTCGAGCTCGGGCCGCAGCATCTTTGCCATGCCGAGATAGGCATCGAATTGATCGGGAATGGGATTGACTTCGAGCATTGCAGAGAACATTGGGAGACTCTTTGGTTTAGTGCGCTATACGATGTGATATTGAAAAATCGCGTGTTGTGGTTTAGCGCTTGTTCACCACGATGCGCCACGCGCGCCTTCAATTCATTGTCGGGGACAAGACGCCTTAGTTGAAGCTCGGGCAGCACGGGAATCGGGCCAATGAATGCGGCGCGTCGGCCAAGCGCATTCAGACGCGTCGCACGGACGATGTAGAGAATCGCAAGGAGAAGTTTTCATGCTGCGCGCCGGCGTGTTCGCTGCGGGCCAATTTGTCTTTGCCTTGGGCCATTCGAAGACACGGACCATCCAATTCGCAAACGTTCCGCCTAAACTCGCGGCTTGCGGCGTTGCACGCGGATCGACTAAGGTTTGGGAATTGGAATGGACAGATTGCGCGAGATGGAAGTCTATGTGGCCATCGTCGATCGCGGAAGTTTGACGGGCGCATCGGAGAAGCTGGGATTGTCGACTGCGGCGGTATCGCGCGCGCTCAATTCGCTCGAAGCACGCGTCGGTGCTCAACTGCTCGCGCGCACCACGCGCTCCGTGCGGCCCACGGATGCGGGCGTCGCTTACCTCGAATCCTGCCGCAGAGTGCTCGACGCCATCACAGATGCTGAAACGAATATCGCGTCGTATCACGTCAATCCGGTCGGAACGCTGACCATCTCAGCGCCGGTTCTGTTTGGCCAGCGATTCGTGGCGCCGCTCGTGAACGCATTCGCGCTGCGCTATCCGGACGTTAGGATCAACGCCGTGTACGCCGACCGGACGACGCGACTGCTCGAAGAGGGCGTCGATATCGCCATTCGCATCGGTCATCTCGGAGACTCGACGACCTTTGCCGTGCCACTCGGTTTCGTGCAGCGTCGGACCTACGCGTCGCCGGGTTATCTCGAAGCGCGCGGCGAACCCGTTCATCCGCGAGAGTTGACGCGTCACGATTGCGTGTCCTTCACGGGCGCGACGCATCCGCTCGAATGGGTATTCAGGGAACAGGGCGCGAGACTGCCGGTGCGGCTTCAGCCGCGCATGATCGTCGATCTGGCGCCCGCTGCCGTTTCAGCGGCAATCGACGGAGTCGGCATCACGCAGTTGCTCTCTTATCAGGCGGCGCCCGAAGTGCTGGGCCGCAGGCTTCACGCTATCCTCACTGCGTTCGAGCCCGAGCCCGTCCCGGTGAATGTGCTTCATGTGGAGCGCCGGCGCGTGAGCGGCAAGGTGCGCGCTTTCCTGGAGTTCGTCACGGAGACCTTGCGTGAGAACGCGCATTTGCAGGGCGCGGATCGCGTCACCGGGAGCCGTAAGAACAAGGCATCGCGTAATTGAAAGATCAGCTCTCTTCAGGCAATGCAGCCGTGATTCGAAGCTCGCGATAGGCGGTCACGAGCGCATCGAGGCCGAATGATCGATTCAGACCGCTCGGGTTGGGCAAGACCCACGCACGGGCGCCGCCGAAACGCTCTGTTTGCGGACCCCACTCGATGTTCCTCCTGCCGGTGATTGCGGACAGCGCCATCTTGCCCAGAAAGGCAATGAATTGGGGCGCATGGCGTTCGATCTTTTGTTCGAATGCCGACGCTGCCGCTTTGATTTCCAGCGGCGTCAACTGATCCGCGCGTGCAGTCGGGCGCGATACCGCGGTCGTGAGTCCGCATCCGTATCGAAGGAAGGTTTGATCTTCTTCGGGGCAAAGCTGGACCGGTGTGAACCCGGACAGATGAATCACTCGCCAGAAGCGGTTGTTTCGCCCCGCGAAGTGGTGGCCCGTCGATGCCGCCATCATGCCGGGATTGATCCCGCAGAAGATCACCGACAGATGCGGCCCGAGAATATCCGGCAGGGATTGCGCGGCCGGCAGGTCGTTAGTCGATTTCGGCAAGTTCTTCCTGCTCGATACATTCATCGATGTCGAAATCAATCAAGGTGTGAGGACTCGGCGCCACGCGAAACCGCTGACGATACTGCTTGGGCGTGACATTCAGACGGCGCGAGAAAGTGGTGCGCATGTGCGTTGCACTATGAAAGCCGCACTTGAACGCGATAGTCTTGAGTGGCGCATCGCTATCTTCGAGCAGCTTTCTCGCCGTATCGACGCGAACCTGCTCGACGAACGCCGACGGCGTCACCTTCGCATACTTCGCGAACACGCGAGAGAACGTGCGTCGGCTCACGGATACGGCGCTTGCCAGTTGTTCGATGGAAAGTGCATCGGCAATATGCTCCGTCACGTATTGATGCACCTTGCCGATGATCGGCGCTTCGTCTTTGCCCGCGCCGATATAAGGGCTGTACTGAGACTGCCCGCCCTCACGCTGGATATAGACGACGAGCCGCTTGGCTACATGCACGGCCAGTTCATGCCCCCAGTCTTCGGCGACAAGCGAGAGACACAGGTCGATGCCTGCCGTCACGCCCGCGGAAGTGAAGAGGCGTCCATCGCGCGTGAAGATGCGATCGGGCTGCACGTCCGCTTCAGGGAATTCACGCGCCAGGCGCGCGGCGTCCGCCCAATGCGTAGTCGCCTGTTTGCCGTCGAGCAGGCCCGCGTGGCCGAGCAGGAATGCGCCGTTGCAGACGGAGCCGAAGCGGGCCGCGCCATGCGCCTGTTTCTGCAGCCACGCGAGGAATTCGGCAGGCGGTTGCGAGTCGGGCAATTGCGGTCCACCGGCGACGAGCAAGAGATCGAACTGGTCACTCGAATCGACGAAGCCGAACGGCACATGCAGTTGCATGCCGTTCGAGCACGTCACGACGCCCGCTTCGTAACCGACCAGCGCGACTTCATATCGTTGATGCAAGGGGAGATGCGTGTTGGCTTCCGCGAATACGTCGAGCGGACCTGCAACGTCGAGTGCCTGCACACCGTCGAACACAACCATGGCGACTTTCATGCCGTGACCTTCATCAAGTACGAGCGTCAACTTCAAGCGATGTCCCAGTCTATAGCAACGTGCGTCCGCTAACGACGCCGCGACCGGTAAATGACTTTTGCGTTCATGTAACAAACGCGCATGGCCCAAAACCCGCATGGATTGGCCCGAGAGTGTCCGATATACGTGGGCTTGCGTCGCATCGACTGCCTAGACTTGAGTCAATATCGCTGCCGAGTGAGGCAAATCATCATGCTAGTCCGGGAACATCAAACATCCTTCCTGTTCGGAGGAAACGCTCCTTATGTCGAGGAGCAGTACGAGCAGTATCTGAGTAACCCCGAGTCCGTCACGAGCGAGTGGCGCGACTATTTCGACGCGCTGAGCGAAACGCCCGCCATCGACGGGAGTGATCGCGATGACGAGCCGCATGCGCCGGTGGTCAGCAGCTTCATCGAACTTGCGAAGAGACCGTTTGAGCATCAAGCATTGCGCGACGGCGGCCTGGCGCTCGCAAGAAAACAGGTGGCCGTGCAAACGCTCATCGCGGCATTCAGAACGGTCGGCACGCGCAATGCGAGGCTCGATCCGCTGCTCTGGACGCCGCCGCGTCCGCTCGCCGAACTCACGCCCGCCTACTATGGTTTGACGGTGGCGGACATGTCCACGAGGTTCAGCACCGCCGACACCTATTTCTTCGATGAAGACGCGACGCTTCAGGAGATCGTCGCGGCACTCGAACAGACCTATACCGGCACGCTGGGCGCGGAGTTCATGCATCTCAGCGACGCCAACGAGCGGCGCTGGTGGCAGATGAGGCTCGAATCCGCGAGAGCGAAGCCGTTGTTCACGCGTGCGGAGAAGAGCCGCTTTCTTGATCGTCTGATAGCGGCCGAAGGGCTCGAAAAATATCTGCACACACGCTATGTCGGACAGAAGCGATTCTCGCTCGAAGGCGGCGAATCGCTGATCGTGTTGCTCGACGAACTCGTGCGCTATGGCGCTTCGAAGAAGTTGCGCTCGGTCGTGATGGGCATGGCGCATCGCGGGCGTCTGAACGTGCTGGTGAACATCGCAGGCAAACCCCTGCATGCGCTCTTCGATGAATTCGACGGCAAGCACGCGGACACGTTGCCCGAAGGCGATGTCAAATATCACAAGGGTTTCAGCAGCATCACGCAAACCGACGATGGACCGGTCGAGGTCGTGCTCGCGTTCAATCCGTCGCATCTCGAGATCGTGAATCCGGTCGTGCAGGGCATGGCGCGCGCGAAAGCGGATACGTCGGCATCGGGGGACAGGGAAAGCGTGCTGCCGGTCGAAATTCATGGCGACGCGGCGATGTCGGGTCAGGGTGTCGTGATGGAGACACTGAGCCTTTCCTACACGCGCGGGCATGGCACGGGGGGAACCGTGCATGTTCTCGTCAACAACCAGATTGGCTTCACCACTTCGGACCCGCGCGATACGCGCTCGTCGTTCTATGCGACGGATATCGTCAAGATGATCGAGGCGCCGGTGCTGCACGTCAACGCCGACGATCCCGAAGCGGTGGCCATGGCCGTGCGTCTCGCGCTCGACTATCGCACGGAGTTCCGCCGCAGCGTCGTCATCGATCTCGTCTGCTTCCGCAAGCACGGGCATCAGGAACAGGATACGCCCGCGATCACGCAGCCTTTGATGTATCGCGCGATCGCGGCGCATCCCGGCGTGCGCACGCTCTATGCGCAAAAGTTGCTTCGCGAAGGCGCGCTCACGGAGAATGAAGTCGAAGCGCACATCGAGGCAAGCCGTACGCGTCTCGATGATGCACACGACGCCGAGGCGTCGCCGCCGCAGCAATCCGATATCGAATCGACGGCGCAGCGCTATGACGCACCGTCGACAGAGCAATTGCGCGCCCTGGCACAGCGCATAGCGAGCGTGCCGGATGACTACGAGCTTCATCCGCTCGTGAAGAAGATGATGAACGGTCGCCGCGATATGGCGGAAGGAAAGAGGCCGCTCGACTGGGGCATGGGCGAGCATCTTGCATTCGCTTCACTTTTGAATCAAGGTCTCGACGTGCGGTTGAGCGGACAGGACAGCGCACGAGGCACGTTCAACCATCGTCATGCGGTGCTGCATAACCAGAGGCGGACGAACCGCGCGCAAGGCGTGTTCATTCCGCTCGAACATGCGGGCGACGTGCAAGGCCGATTCACCGTGACGAACTCGATTCTTTCCGAAGCGGCCGTGCTCGCGTTCGAATATGGCTACTCGACAGTGCATCGCGATGCGCTCGTGATATGGGAAGCGCAGTTCGGCGATTTCGCGAATGGCGCGCAAGTCGTCATCGACCAGTTCATCGCTGCGGGCGCGGCGAAGTGGGGACAACGCAGCGCGTTGACGATGTTCCTGCCACACGGGCAGGAAGGGCAAGGTCCCGAACACGCATCGGCGCGGCTGGAGCGGTATCTGCAATTGAGCGCTCAGGACAACATGCGCGTGACGCAGCCGACATCGCCGGCGCAATTGTTCCATCTATTGAGGATGCAGATGCTCGCCTTCGACCGCAGGCCGCTGATCGTGATGACGCCCAAGTCGCTGTTGCGTCATCCCGAGGCAGTCAGCTCGTTCGATGAACTGGCGCATGGCGCGTTTCGTGAAGTGCTGCCCGACGCGAATGCCGATACATCGCGTGATGCGCGCATCGAGCGTGTGATCGTGACGTCAGGCAAGGTGTATTTCGATCTGCTCGACTACCGGCGCAAGCACGGCATCGACGACGCGCCGGTCATCCGCGTCGAGCAGTTGTATCCGTTTCCGTCGCAGCAACTGGCCGCGGAGTTTGCGCGTTATCCCGCGCTCAAGCATGTGGTCTGGTGTCAGGAGGAGCCGCGCAATCAGGGTGCGTGGAGTTTCATCGAACCGCAATTGCGCGAGCTTCTGTCCTCGCACGCGGAACTGACTTATGCGGGAAGCGCCGCGTCCGCATCGACCGCGCCGGGTTATCAGGCGGCGCACGCGGCACGACACGCGCAAACCGTCGCGAGCGCGTTTGCAATGTAACGATGCATGCATGCCGCCGGCGCGATCCTGACGTCATGGCCCATAACCGACCGGTTTTGGCCAGTGAGCGAACAGGATCGTTGCCCGTGCGGCGTGGATCATCGGCAGAATGATCGAGCCCCCTCACAATTCTTCCGGAAGCGCATCGACGAGATGCTGATCGGACGTAGCCCCGTGCGATGACCTCGGCGGGATATTCGTCTGTCGACTGGTGCCGAACATATGCTGTTCTCGAGTTGGAAGGGAAATCGTTTCTTGATCAGGGCGTCGATATGCTCGGCGCCGGTTTCCTTGCGAGTCACGTATGAGCCGAAACCCGAAAGTCCTCTTGCCGCTTCTTCCGGAAGCGAGTCCCGTCGATGAACCGATATCCGGCGCCGACATCATTCTGCGCGTGCTGGCCGAACAGGGCGTCGATACCTTGTTCGGATACAGCGGCGGCGCCATCCTCCCGACCTACGACGCCGTGTTCCGCTTCAACGAAATGCACGCGGAGCATCCCGAGAAGCAGATCAGGCTCGTCGTGCCGGCCAATGAACAATCCGCCGGCTTCATGGCCGCGGGCTACGCGCGCGCGAGCGGCAAGGTCGGCGTATTCATGGTGACGTCGGGGCCGGGCGCGACGAACGCGGTGACGCCCATCGCCGACTGCAACGGCGATTCCGTGCCCGTCGTGCTGATATGCGGTCAGGTGCCGCGCGCGGCCATCGGCAGCGATGCGTTTCAGGAAGCGCCCGTTTTCAACATCATGTCCGCGTGCGCCAAGCAGGTCTTTCTCGTGACCGATCCGGACAAGCTCGAACAGACGCTGCGCAGCGCATTCGAGATCGCGCGCACGGGCCGCCCGGGCCCGGTCGTCGTGGATGTGCCCAAAGATATCCAGAACTGGAAGGGCTCGTATCGCGGACACGGCACGCTGCAGTTTCGCGGCTATTCGGATCGGCTTCGTCTGGTTGCGAAGGGCGCGCGTCTCGAAGAGCGCAAGTGTGCCGAATTCTTCGATCTTCTTGCGCAAAGCAAACGGCCGCTTCTGTATGTGGGCGGCGGCGTGATTACATCGGGTGCAGCGGCGGAGTTGCGGCGCTTCAGCGAGCGTTACCGGATTCCGGTCGTATCGACGCTGATGGGTCTCGGCGCCCTCTCTCCCCGACATGAACTGTCGCTCGGAATGCTCGGCATGCACGGCGCCGCATGCGCGAATTATGCGGTCGAAGATTGCGATTTCCTGATTGCCGTCGGCGCGCGCTTCGATGACCGCGTCGCGGGCGGCCGCCCCGAAACGTTCGCGCCGAACGCGCGATATGTGGCGCATATCGATATCGACGAAGCGGAGATCAACAAGGTCAAACGCGTGCACTGGAGTCACATCGGCGATGCGAAGGAAGCTTTGCGTTCGCTGATGGCGCTCGGTCCCGACGCGTCACCGGCGACCGGCTGGACCGAGCATGCGGCGGAACTCAAGCGCACATACGGCATGAACTATGACCGGAACAATCCGGCTATCCAGCCGCAGTGGGTCATCGAAAAACTCAGCGAGATCACCGGCGGGCGCGCGATCGTCAGCACGGGCGTAGGCCAGCATCAGATGTGGGCCGCGCAGTTCTTCGATTTCGTCGAGCCTCGCAGCCTGCTCACGTCGGGCAGCATGGGCACGATGGGATTCGGCCTGCCGGCGGCGATCGGTGCGCAACTCGCGCGGCCGGACGCACTCGTGATCGATATCGACGGCGACGGCAGCATCCGCATGAATATCGGCGAACTCGAAACGGCGACTACCTATGACGTGCCGGTCAAGGTGCTGCTGCTCAATAATGGCGGCGACGGCATGATTCGCCAGTGGCAGCGTCTCTTTTACGACGGGCGCCTGGTCGTGAGCGACAAGGCGCTGCATCGGAAGGATTTCGTGCTCGCGGCACAGGCCGATGGCTTCGAGTTTGCCTGCCGCGTCGAGACGAAGGGCGAGCTCGAAGAGAAGCTCAGGGCGTTCGTCGAATTCGACGGCCCCGCATTTCTCGAGGTGATGATCGATCGCGACGCCGACGTGTTTCCGATGGTCGGCCCCGGACAAAGCTATTCGAACATGATCACGGGGCCCTTCATACCGTCACGTTCGGAGCGCGACGCCGATGTGTCGGTCGCAGCGAATCGACCTGCCACGGATATGTTCTGACGTTTGACGAGCAACACCATGGACGCAAATCTCATCCACAAGGCGCTAGCCAGTCCGCTGCGGCGCGACATTCTCGCGTGGCTGAAAATGCCCGACGAGGCCTTTGCGCATGAGCAAAGCGCATTCGGCCACGGCGTGCCGTCGAATGCGATCCAGACGCGAAGCGGGTTATCACAATCGACCGTGTCGGCGCATCTTGCATTGCTGGTCGAGGCCGGGCTGCTGGTATCGACGCGCGTCGGTCCGTTCGTGCTCATGTCGCGAAACGAGCCGGTCATACGCGCGTTCGTCGCGCAAATGCAGAGCAGTCTTTGAAGCGCGGGCGCTCATCCGGTTCGACGGGATGAGCGCCGCGCAAGCATACCTTTAGGTAGGTCGGGCAAATCATTCGATATCGCGCGCATACGATGGTACGAATGCGCTGCGCCTTCCGGCTTCATAAACTTTCCCATAGACGCGAGCGGTGATACACGAAGTGCCGGACCTGGCGCTTGCCGCAGCATCGAACCGGGAGAACGGGCCATGGACGATTCGGTCGACCTGCAACGCCGCCGCATCGTCGGTGCGACCATCGCGATGATGGCGCTCGCGGAGGCGGGCGCGATCGGCAGCGCCTATGCACAGATGGATGGCGGCGCGAGCCTCGGACCGATTCGCCAGATCGACGCGGGCGTGCTCAGCGTGGGCTATACGCAGAGCGGCCCGAGCGACGGCCCGGTTGCCATATTGCTGCATGGCTGGCCTTACGACATTCACAGTTATGCCGAAGTGGCGCCGTTGCTCGTCGCCGCGGGTTATCGCGTGATCGTGCCGCATTTGCGCGGCTACGGGTCCACACGATTTCTTTCGGCGGACACGCCGCGCAACGGGCAACAGATCGTAACCGCGATCGACATACTTGCGCTGATGGACGCGCTCAAGATCGATCAGGCCGTGCTCGGCGGCTATGACTGGGGCGCGCGCACGGCGGACATCATCGCAGCGTTATGGCCTGAACGCGTGAAAGCGCTCGTGTCGGTCAGCGGCTATCTGATCGGCAGTCAGGCGGCGAACAAGAAGCCGCTGCCGCCGCAAGCCGAACTGCAATGGTGGTACCAGTACTACTTCGCGACGGAACGCGGCGCGCTCGGCTATGCGGCAAACCTGGACGCGTTCAACAAGCTGATCTGGCAACTCGCATCGCCCAAATGGCATTTCGACGATGCGACGTATGAGCGTTCCGCGGCATCGTTCCGCAATCCGGATCACGTGGCCATCGTGATCCACAACTATCGCTGGCGTCTCGGTCTCGCGCAGGGCGAGGCGCAATACGATGCGCTCGAACAGCGTCTCGCCGCCGCGCCCACGATTGCCGTGCCGACCATCACGCTCGAAGGCGACGCCAACGGCGCACCGCATCCCGAGCCTGCGGCCTATGCGAAGAAGTTCAGCGGCAAGTACCTGCACCGGACCATCGGCGGCGGGGTCGGTCACAACTTGCCTCAGGAAGCGCCCCGAGCCTTCGCGGACGCCATTCAGCAAGCCGCACATCTGTGATCAGGGAGCCTTATCATGCATCGCACTCTCAAGTTTCCGGACCCGTGGTCGCAGATCATCGTCATGTTGAACGGACGAGCGGATGCGCATATCGCAGGCGCATTGCGACAGCTTCCGCGCGAACGCGCCGCGCTCGTTGCCGGAGCATTCAATCGCGCGCCCCTGGTCGATGTCGTCGAGCGGCCGACTTCGACGACCGCGACGATCTACTGGCGTGACGCCACGTGCGGTTGTTACGGGCATCAGACATGGAGAACGTCGCGCGCGCGGGCGGCGGGTGTCTGTGCAATGAGCGGCAAGCGAATTGCGCCCGGTGATTTCGTCTATCGGCCGAGCAGCCGGTCATCCGTGTGCAATGGCCACTCGATGATTCTCGCGTCGGTCCTCGAGAGCGAAGTGCCGGCATGACCTTCGCGCCCGATCGACAACTCAGGACGGCCGGCGAGTGCTCGAAGAAGGCATCACGTTGAGTACGACGGGCGACGGGGCCGCCTCGTCGTCGGCTGTGTCGTGTGACAGCGGCGCGAATTTCAAGGGCGCGACGGACGTCGATTCGATGCCGAGCGCTTCGGCCTTTCTCACGAGATCGGGCAGACTGCGCGAGGCCATCTTCTTCATGACCTGGCCGCGATAGATCTTCACGGTGATCTCGCTCAAATTCATTTCGTAGGCGATCTGCTTGTTGAGCAGGCCCGCGACAACATGCTTCATCACTTCCTTCTCGCGCACCGTCAGCGACTCGAACGCCGCGAAGACGCCCGCAAGCGCGGCTTCCGACGCGCGGCGTCGGGCGTCGCGCTTGAGCGCATGCGCGATGGCATCGAGCATGTCCTGCTCGCGAAACGGCTTCTCGAAGAAGTCGAGCGCGCCCGCCTTCATCGCCTTGACCGTCATTTCGATGTCGCCATACGCGGTGATGAAAAGAATCGGCATGCGCAGACCGCTGCGGGCCGCTTCGGTCTGAAACGTGAGGCCGCTTTCGCCGCGCAGCCTGACGTCGAGGATCAGACAGCTCGGCGCATCGTGCTTGGGAAACGCGAGGAATGCAGCCGGTGAATCGAACGTCTCGACCCGCAGTCCGACGGACCGCGCGAGACTTTCGAGCGTAAAGCGGATCGATTCGTCATCGTCGATGACATACACCACGGGCGTCGTGTTTTCGGTCTTCGTCCTGTTCGGCGTCGAATGCAATCCGGGGACCATGATTCCTCCAACCAGGTTGGTAACGCATGATCAATGATCAGTCGAATGCTTCGCGCACAAGGGCGTGCAGTGGACAGATCAGACGTTTAGACGGACTTGGAGAAGCGCAAAAGAGCCGCGCGATCCAAAAACATGACCGGGATCGGTTCAGGGCGGTGACGCGGAAGAGACGGACGGAAGACTTTCGAAGCGATGTTGAAAGCGCGTCGACAGGTCGTTCGCCGTTGAATCGGTTCGACCGCTGATGGAACTTTTTTCTCTTTTTTGGAAGTGCCAACTTTAGCAGAAATTCACAGGCAGAACTTTCCGGTTGTCGACTCGTCAGTTACTGACTGTGTCGAAAGATCTGCCCTTAGCAGGAAAAATCGCCACGACGTCTAACATGCGTCCATGACTCAAGATGTTTGCAACGTCCTTTCGAATCACTAAGCACATAGTGACGAAATGAAACCGCACGGGCCCCGTTCGAGTCGATAGCTCCGTTGTATAGAACCCTATACCTTGGTATGCGCGCGTCGGCATGCACGGGGCTTCACCGCCTATAGTGCTTTCACCACGACATCGCGTGGCTGAATGAAAGAAACCTTTTGATATGGGTGCGGACCATGAAGATATTGATGGTGATGACTTCGCATGACCAGCTCGGCAATACGGGCAGGAAGACCGGTTTCTGGCTAGAGGAATTCGCAGCGCCGTACTTCACGTTTCTGGATGCGGGCGTCGATATCACGGTGTGCTCGCCGAAGGGCGGCCAGCCGCCTGTCGATCCCAAGAGCGATACACCCGAAGGCAAGACTGTACTGACCGAACGTTTCAAAGCCGATCCCGCAGCACAACGTGTGCTCGCGACGACGTCCGTGCTCGCCGACATGAAGGCCGAAGACTATGACGCCGTGTTCTATCCGGGCGGTCATGGACCCATGTGGGACCTCGCGGAAGATCCGGTCTCTATCGCGCTTATCGAGCGCTTCTACAACCTGGGCAAACCGGTCGCCTTCGTCTGTCATGCGCCGGGCGTGCTGCGTCATGTGAAGGTGGACGGCGAGCCGCTCGTCAAGGGAAAGCGTGTATCCGGTTTTACCAATTCGGAAGAAGAGGCGGTGCAGCTCACGAAGGTCGTGCCGTTTCTCGTCGAAGACGAACTCAAGCGGCTCGGCGGTCTGTTCGAGAAGGTGGATGACTGGCAGGTGCTGTCGATCATCGACGGGCGCCTGATCACGGGGCAAAACCCCGCTTCGTCGAAATCGGCCGCGCAGGACTTGCTCAAGGTACTGCACGGATAGTCCGACATTGCTTCCACTGGAGATCGAGATGGCTCAGGACAGCGCGCACGCGCAGATCAGAATCGAACCTCGCAATCCTTCTTACTGGCGGATCATCATCGACAATCCGCCCTTCAACATCTTCGGACCGGACACGATGCCGCAACTCGATGCGGTCGTGACCGCGCTCGAAACCGACCCGCAGGTCAAGGTGGTCGTCTTCGAAAGCGCGGTGCCCGGCTTCTTTCTCACGCACTACGATTTCGTCCCGCCGCTGGAAGCGACCACGAGCATGCCGCCGGGCCCGACGGGCTTGCCGCCATTGCCCGACATGCTGGTGCGTATCGGCAGGACATCGGTCATTTCGATCGCGAAGATTCGCGGCCGCGCAACCGGCGTCGGCAGTGAACTCGCGCTCGCGAGCGACATGCGCTTCGCAAGCGACGAAGGGACGCTGCTGTCGCAATGGGAGATCGGCGCGGCGCTCGTTCCCGGCGGCGGACCGATGACGCGGCTATCGCGGCTGATCGGCCGGGGCCGCGCGATGGAAGTGCTCGTCAGCGGAAACGATATCGATGGCCCGCTGGCCGAACGCTACGGCTATGTGAACCGCACCTTCCCCGACGCCGAACTCGACGGCTTCGTCGATGCACTCGCCACGCGCATCGGTTCCTTCGACAAGCAATCGCTCGCGGCGATCAAGCAGCAGGTGAACACGCAAACGTTGCCGCCGGATTCGGCCGTCGCGCCCGAATGGGATGCCTTCATCGCATCCGTCGGCCGTCCCGCTGCGCAAGAGAAGATCGCCCAATTGATGGAACTCGGCCTGCAGACGAATCACGATGTCGAGGCGCGACTCGGCTATTACACGGGTACGCTCTGGCGCTAGGCGCGTACATGAACTGATCCATCGGAGGTACATCGCGCTCCTCGCGTGCTAGGCTACTTTTCGATTCGGAGAGCGATTCGTGCGGTCCGACGTTTCGCTTTCCTCGGAAGAGAGCAGCGAGACAAGGAGCATCTTCATGGATCTCACCGGCTTTTCGCTCGAGCCGCTGCACGACGACGGCGAGTTGTCGCTGTGCCGTGCGCAGCGGCCCGGCTCGCCCGTCTCGGTGCTTGCGCTGATCGCCACGCAGCCCGCATCGCAGAGCATCATGCGTCTCGAACACGAGTACGGCCTCGCCTCGCTGCTCGATCCTGAACGGGCGGCGCAACCGCTCGCGCTCGATCTGGGCCGCGTGCCGCCGGTACTGATCCTCGACGACGGCGGGGGCGATCCGCTGATCGGCATGCTCGGGCGTCCGCTCGAACTCACACGCTGCTTGCGCATCGCGGCGAATCTCGCGCAGGCGATCGGCGAGGCGCACGCATGCGGCATCGTGCACAAGGACATCAAGCCCGCCAACGTGCTCGTCGATGCTGACAACAACGTGCGCCTCACCGGCTTCGGCATCGCGTCGCTGCTGCCGCACGAGCATCAGCCGCCCGCGCCGCCGGAAATCATCGCGGGAACGCTCGCCTACATGGCGCCCGAGCAGACCGGCCGCATGAACCGTTCGATCGACGCGCGCAGCGACCTCTATTCATTCGGCGTGACGCTCTACGAGATGCTCACCGGCGCGCCGCCGTTCAGCGCATCGGACGCGATCGAATGGATTCATTGCCATATCGCGCGGATGCCGGTTCCGCCCGGCGCGCGCGTGCAAGGCATACCGGCGGCGGTCGGGCAGATCGTCGAACGGCTTCTCGCGAAGACGCCGGAACAGCGCTATCAGACCGCCGCGGGCGTGCGCGCGGATCTGCTCACGTGTCTGTCGGCGTGGGAAGCGCGTCATGAAATCGCGCCGTTCGCGCTCGGTACGCGCGACGCGTCCGACCGCTTGCGGATACCCGAAAAGCTCTACGGACGCGATGCGCAGACCGGCAAGCTCATTGCGGCGTTCAATCGCGTCGCAACCCAGGGCGACACCGAACTCGTGCTCATTTCGGGCTATGCGGGCATCGGCAAATCATCGGTGGTCAACGAACTGCACAAGGTGCTGGTGCCGACGCGCGGGCTGTTCGCGTCAGGCAAGTTCGATCAATACAAGCGCGACATTCCGTATGTGCCGCTCGCGCAGGCGTTTCAATCGCTCGTGCGCGATCTCCTCAACAAGACCGATGCGGAGGTCGAGCACTGGCGGCGCGATCTGACGGATGCGCTCGCGCCCAACGGCCAGTTGATGATCAACCTGATTCCGGAGCTCGCGTTGATCATCGGAGAGCAGCCGGCGGTTCCGGCGTTGCCGCCGCAGGACGCGAACAACCGCTTTCGCATCGTGTTTTGCCGCTTCCTGAGTGTGTTCGCGCGGCGTGAGCATCCGCTCGCACTTTTCATCGACGATCTGCAATGGCTCGATGCCGCCACGCTCGACCTGCTCGAACATCTCGCCACGCAGGCGGACGTGAAGCATCTTCTGCTGGTCGGCGCCTACCGCGATAACGAAGTCGACGGAGGACATCGTCTCGCGCGCATGCTGGATGGCATCGACGACATGGGCGTGAGGACGGAGCGCATCGATCTCACGCCGCTTGCGCCCGGCAGCGTGGCGGAATTCGTCGCCGATTCGCTGCGCTGCTCCATTGCAACGGCCGGGCCGCTCGCGCAACTCGTGCATGAGAAGACCGGCGGCAATCCGTTTTTCGTGATCCAGTTCCTCACGGCGCTCGCCGACGAGGCGCTGCTCGCGTTCGATCATCACGCCGCCATCTGGACATGGGACCTGCCGCGCATTCATGGCAAGGGACTGACCGAGAACGTCGCCGAACTGATGGCGATGAAGCTCAATCGTTTGCCCGAAGCCACGCGCGATGCGCTCGGCCAGCTTGCGATTCTCGGCAATGTCGCGAAGATCGAAGCGCTTGCACTGATCGACGGCGAATCCGAAGCATCGATCGACAGGAAGCTGTGGGGCGCCGTGAGCGCCGGTCTCGTACATCGTGTCGACGATGCTTACGTGTTCGCGCATGATCGCGTGCAGGAAGCGGCCTATGCGCTGATTCCCGCCGACGAGCGCGCGGCGGCGCACTTGCGTATCGGCCGCGCGCTGGCATCGACGACATCGGCGGACAGGCTCGATGAGTTCCTCTTCGAGATAGTCAATCACCTGAACCGCGCCACGTCGCTCATGACGGACGAAGCCGAACGCGAGCGCACCGTGGCACTGAACCATGCGGCAGGACAGCGCGCGATGAGTTCGACCGCGTTCGCATCCGCGCGGACCTATCTGGCCCACGGCGTCGCGCTGCTCGCGCATGACGCGTGGACGCGCCACTACGAGCGCACCTTCGAGCTTTATCTGGCGTTCTCCGAGTGCGAGTATCTGGCGGGCGATTTCGCGCAGGCCGATGCGTTGTTCGACATGCTGCTGCAACGCGCTCGCTCGACGCTCGATCGCGCGAAGGTGTTCGGGTTGCGCATGGAGCTGTATCAGGTCGCCGGCCGTTTCGACGAAAGCTTCGAGGTCGCGCGCCTCGCGTTGCGCGATTTCGGCGTACTGCTGCCGCTCGACGAAGCCGCAGTGAGCGCCGAAGTCGCAGCCGAGCTGAGCGACACGGTGCTCAATCTCGCGGGCCGCGCCATCGGCACGCTGGTCGACGCGCCGGTGGCCGCCGATCCGGCGATCTGGGCCGTCGTCGATTTGCTGGTGGAATCGATGCCGTGCGCGTTCGTCGCGCGCCCCGCGTTTTATCCGCTCATCACGCTGAAGGCGGTGAATCTCTCGCTACGCGCGGGCAACACCGACAAGTCGAGCTTCGCCTACGGCAATTTCTCGCTGATGCTGGTGTCGAGCTTCGGCGATATCGCCTCGGCCGTGCAGTACTCGGAGATGTCGCTCAAGCTCAACGAGAAGTTCGGTAACCGGCGCTTTCAGGGCAAGCTGCTGCATCTGCACGGCAATCACATCAACTTCTGGCGGCGTCACATCATGACCGATCTGCCGATCCTCGAACGGGCGAGCGCCGCGTGCCTGGATGTGGGCGATCTGGCCTTCGCGGGATATCTCGCCTTCACAACAGTCTGGCAGACGATAGAAAAGGGCACGCCGCTCGCCGACGTGCTGAGCATGTCGGAACGATACGCATCGTTCGCGCGGCAAAGCCGCAACGACGCGGTCTATGAAACCATCCGCCTCGAACAGCATTTCATCGCGACGCTGCAAGGTCACGCCGGCGGCACGTCGCAAACGGGCGCTCACGTCTTCGATGCGCAAGCCTCTTTCGCGGTCGTCGCGCAGGCCAACTTCGGCTGCGGGATCGCGTTCCATCACATCATGCGCCTGATGCTCGCGTATCTCGACGCGCGCTATACCGATGCGCTCGAAGCCGCCCACGAGGCGCGCTCGATACTCGATGCAGCCATGGCGTTGCCCATCGAGGCCACCTTCCATTTTTTTCATGCGCTGACGCTCGCCGCGCTTCATGCGTCCGCGGGTGTGGAGCAACAACGCGAGTGGCGCCACATGATTCAATCGACTTGCGAGAAATTTGCGCTTTGGACGAAGCATTGTCCTGAGAACTTCCGTCATCGGCACGCACTGGTTTCAGCGGAACTGGCACGCGTGGAAGGCCGCGACCCGGAAGCCATGCACTTCTACGAGGAGGCGGTGCGATCGGCGCGCGAGCACGGGTTCATCCAGAACCAGGCGCTCGCGCATGAACTGGCCGCGCGCTTTCATGCGGAGCGCGGCCTCGAAACGATCGCGGACACCTATCTCCTCAATGCGCGCTCATGCTATGACCGCTGGGGCGCAAAGGGCAAGGTGAGTCAGATGGTACGTAGCCATGCGCAATTGCGTCACGAGACGTCGAAGTTCGACAGCACGATCGCGACGTCCAACGAACAACTCGATCTCGCGACCGTCGTCAACGTGTCGCGCGCCATCTTCAGCGGCGTCGATCTGAAAGAGCTGATCCACACGTTGATGATGCTTTCGCTCGAACATGCCGGTGCGAACCGCTGCGTGCTGATTCTCAAACGACGCAAGGAACTGCGCGTGGAAGCCGAAGCGACGAGCCGCGCCGATGTCGTCGAAGTGCGTCTGACGAAGCAGCGCGCGGAAGAAGCGGATCTGCCCGAATCGGTGCTGCGTTATGTGATGCGCACGGGAGACAGCCTGTTGCTCGACGATGCGTCGTCGGTGAATCCGTACTCGTCGGACGAGTACATACGCCGCCACGATTGCCGCTCGATTCTTTGTCTGCCGCTCGTGAAGCAGACGCGGATGATCGGCGTGCTGTACCTCGAAAACAATCTGGCCTCGAACGTATTCACGCCGGCCCGCACGGCGGTGCTCCGCTTGCTGGCGTCGCAGGCGGCGATGTCGCTCGAAACCGCGCGCCTCTATGCCGACCTGCAGCATGCGGAAGCGCTGCTCGCGGACGCGCAGCAGTTGAGCAGCACGGGCAGCTTCGACTGGCACGTGGCGCGCGGCGAGCTGTTCTGGTCGAGGGAGAGCTTTCGCATCTTCGATTACGATCCCGCGACCGTGCCGACGCTCGATCTGATGCTCGCGCGCGTGCATCCCGACGACGTGACGTTCGTGCGCCTCATGCTCGATCGCGCGACCCATGACCGGCAGCCTTTCGACGTGGAGCATCGGCTGATGATGCCGGACGGCTCGGTCAGGCACCTGCAACTGGTCGGCCACGTGATCGCGGACGTGGACGCGGGCATGCGCGTGCTCGGCGCGCTCAAGGACATCACCACGCGCAAACAGGCGCATGCCGCGCTCGTGCGCAGCGAGCATCGCTATCGCAGTCTGTTCTTCGACATGCCCGTCGGTCTCTGGCAAATCGATGCGCAGCCGCTGATCACGTTGCTGTCGGAACTGCGCGCGCAAGGCGTCGAAGATCTCTCCGACTACATCGACAATCATCCGGGATGGCTCGAGCGCACGATGGAGCTGCTCGTCGTCGAGGAAGTGAATCATCATGCCGCGCAAATGTTCGGCGCGCACGACAGGAGCGTGCTGCTCGGTCCGCTGCCGTGGGTCTGGCGTGATAGCCCCGGCACGTTCAGGCGGGCGCTGGAGAGCCGCTATAGCGGCGCAGCATTGTTCCAGGAAACCACGAGGCTGCCGACGCTCGATGGCCGCGTCATCGATGTGTTGCTGACGGTCGCGCGGCCGGGCGCGACAGAAGAACTGGGCATTGCGCTGATCAGTCTCGTGGATCTCACGGAACGCATTCGCGCGCAGGAAATGTTGCAGCGACTTCAGGCGGATTTCGCACATGCCGCGCGCATTTCGATGCTCGGAGAATTGAGCGCGTCGATCGCGCACGAACTGAAGCAGCCGCTCGCGGCGATCACGATGAACAGCGCGCTCGGCGCGCGCTGGCTCGATCGCCCGGTGCCGGACGTCGGCGAAGCGCGGCTGATCGGACAACGTATCGCCATCGATGCGCAACGCGCCGTCGATATCGTCGACCGCATCCGCGCGATGGCGGTGCGCCGCGATGCAAAGCGCGTCGTGGCGCCGCTCGACGCGCTCATCGACGAAGCACTCGTGTTTCTGCAGCACGAAGTGCACGCGCATGGCGTGACCATCGTGCGCCGAAGTGCGCCCGGCGGGCCGCTCGTGCTGGCGGATCGCGTGCAGTTGCAGCAGGTCATCGTGAACCTGCTCGTCAATGCGATGCAGGCGATGGAGCCGACGGCCAACGCGCGGGGCGAGATCACGATCCGCACGACCATGCCTGACGCGTCTTCGGTTTCCTGTTCGGTGGAGGACGGCGGACCGGGCATCGATCCGCAATTCTCGAAGCGCGTGTTTCAGAGCTTCTTCACGACGAAAGAGAACGGCATGGGCATGGGGCTCGCGATCTGCCGTTCGATCATCGAAGCGCACGGCGGGCAGATTGCCGCGGATGACGCGTCGCTCCACGGCGGCGCGCGTTTCTTCTTCACGTTGCCGCTGGCGCCGCCCGCGGATGCGTCATGAGTGCCGCAACGAAAGGCGATTCGCTTGCCTTCGAGCCATTCTGTTCGTAAAAATATACCGATGGTATGGGCGAGCATACCTGCGGATGATTGAAGCGTCGCGCGCGAACTTCTCTAATGAAAGTGGTCACGCAACGTAGCGCAGATCGTCGTCGCTTCACATCATCAGGAGACAGGGCATGCAGATTCGAGCGTTGATTCTCGCCATCACAGCCGCGATGACACTCATGGCCACATCGCTGGCGACCATGTCGATCGCATCGGCCGCCGATTCGTCGTCGGCCAGCACCGATGCCGTCAGCAAGAAACAGGAGCGGGCGAACAACCGTGCGCTCAGTCATTCGGTGCGTCAGTCGCTCACGCACGTCAAAGGGCTCGATTCCTCGCACATCAATGTGCCCGCGCGCGGAGGCAGCGTGACGCTGGAAGGTTCCGTGCCCGATCCGTCGCAGATCGACACCGCGGCGGGCGCCACGCGCAAGGTTGCGGGCGTGAGCAGCGTGGATAACCGGCTCACGGTCGGAGAGGCGGGGAATTAAGAAGAAGCGACTCGTCGTCAAGGCCTTGAGGGAAATATGATGAGCAAGCATGCGGTGCAGCGCGAACATCCAGCCGAACCCACTGGCGCGGGCGCGCTCGACATGAAGCTCGAGATCGTCGTGATTCCGGTTTCGGATGTCGATCGCGCCAAACGCTTCTACGGCGATCTGGGCTGGCGTCTCGATCTCGACTATCAGGCCGAGGAAGGCTACCGCGTGATCCAGTTCACGCCTCCGGGTTCGGGATGCTCGGTGATGTTCGGCGAGAACGTGACCACGGCCGCGCCCGGCTCGGCGCAGGGTCATTACCTCGTCGTCGCCGATATCGAAGCAGCGCGCGCGGAAATGCTTCGTCGCGGCATCGAGGTCTGCGCGCCGTTTCACAACGAAGGCGGCGTGTTTCATCATGCGGATGGAAAGGACCAGATCAGCGGCCTTAATCCGCAGCGAAAAAGTTATGCCTCTTACGCGAGTTTCAGCGATCCGGACGGCAACCGCTGGATTCTGCAGGAAGTGACCGCGCGTCTGTCGGGAGATGTCGAAGCGGGCGACAGTCGATTCACCCGTCAGATCGTGAACGCAATTCGTGGCGCGACGGCCGTGTAGCCGTTGCCGCGGCATAGAATGCCCTTATCGTTGCAGCCGGTCCCACGCGCCAAGCAGGAGTGTGTATGTCGAACGAGATCCTTCCCGAGACCGCATCGCGCCGCCGCTTTATCGGCATGGCCGCGGCTACCGTTGCTGCGGGTTCATTGAGCCGCTTCGCTTTCGCCGATACGTCCATCACCGATATCGCGCAGCCGAAGGGCGGTGACAAGACCGCCATCCGTGCACTGCGCATCCATGTGCCCGAAGCGCAGCTTGCCGACCTGAAACGGCGCGTCAAGGCGACGAGATGGCCCGAACGCGAAACCGTCACCGATGCATCGCAAGGCGTGCAACTCGTCACGATGCAAAGCCTCGCGCGTTACTGGACGACGACCTATGACTGGCGCAAGGTCGAGACCAGACTGAACGCGTTACCGCAGTTCGTCACGGAAATCGACGGGCTCGATATCCACTTCATACATGTGCGCTCGAAACAGGCGAACGCGATGCCGATCATCATCACGCATGGATGGCCGGGCTCGATCATCGAGCAAATGAAGATCATCGATCCGCTGACCAATCCGACCGCGCACGGCGGCAGCGCCGCAGATGCGTTCGACGTGGTGATCCGTCGTTGCCGGGCTACGGATTCTCGGGCAAGCCGACGACGACCGGCTGGGATCCGGGCCGCACTGCACGCGCGTGGGTGGCGCTGATGCAGCGCCTCGGATATACGCGATACGTGGCGCAAGGCGGCGACTGGGGCAACGCCGTCACCGAGCAGATGGCGCTGCTCACGCCGCCCGGACTGCTCGGCATTCACACCAACATGCCGGCGACGGTGCCGGATGACATCGACAAGGCGCTCAAGTACGGTCAGCCCGCGCCGGCAGGTCTTTCGCCCGATGAACAGCACGCGTTCGAACAGCTCGACACTTTTTACAAGCACGGTCTCGGCTATGCGCTCGAAATGGCGAATCGTCCGCAGACGCTCTACGGCATCGAGGACTCGCCCATCGGCGCCGCCGCGTGGATGCTCGATCACGACGCCGCCAGCCAGGCGATGATCGCGCGCGTCTTCGCGGGACAATCCGAAGGACTGACGCGCGATGACGTGCTCGACAACGTCACGCTGTACTGGCTGACGAATACGGGCGTGTCGTCGGCAAGACTGTATTGGGAGAACAAGCTCAATTTCTTCGCGCCCAAGCACGTGACGCTTCCGGTCGCCGTCAGTGTCTTTCCCGATGAAATCTACGCCGCGCCGCAAAGCTGGACGGAGAAGGCGTATCCCAAGCTGATTCACTACAATCGCCTGCCCAAAGGCGGTCACTTCGCCGCCTGGGAACAGCCGCAAGCCTTTACACAGGAAGTTCGCGCGAGCTTTCAGTCGCTTCGTTAACGGATAGCATGCGAGACGCGACGCTGCGATGGCACGCCAGCGCGCCGGTCGCCGTCGCTCGCCACGAGATGCTGCGGAGGTGTCGTCATGAATGAGTCTCTGGATTTTCGGACCCGCACCATCACGCTCGATCGTGGTGGCGGCCGCATGCCTGTGCTCGGATTCGGCACGCTGATAGCCGATCCCGCCACGACCATCAGCGCGACCCGCGATGCGCTGAAAACCGGCTTTCGTCATTTCGATTGTGCCGAGCGCTATCAGAACGAGCGTGAAGTCGGAGAAGCGTTGCGAGGCGGGCTTGCAGACGGAATCGCGCGCGAAGACGTTTTCATGACCACCAAGTTGTGGAACACCAATCATCGGCCGGAACGCGTCAAGCCTGCTTTCGATGCGAGTCTCGAACGCCTCGGAATCGACTATCTCGATCTGTACCTCATTCATACGCCCTTCGCGTTTCAGCCGGGCGAAGAGCAGGATCCGCGCGACGAAAAGGGCAATGTCATCTACGATGAAAGCGTGACCTTGCTCGACACGTGGAAGGCCATGGAAGATCTCGTCGGCGATGGCAGATGTCGCGCGATCGGCTTGTCGGATATCGGTCTGAACGAGTTGCGGCCACTCTACGAAGCAGCGCGGATCAAGCCGGCGGCGGTGCAGGTCGAAGCGCATCCGTATCTGCCGGAAACGGAACTGCTGGCGTTCTGCAAGGAAAAGGGCATCGTTTTTCTGGCCTTTGCGCCGCTGGGTCACGGCATCAGGCCGGGTCCGCTCGAAGATCCTGTCGTCGTGGAAATTGCGGGGCGGATCGGCAAGACACCCGCGCAAGTGCTGCTTGCATGGGCGGCGCAGCGTGGCGGCGCGCTATTGACTACGCCCAAATCGGCGGCCCGTGCGCGCGAGAACTTCGAGATCAGCGCACTTCCCGCCGATGCCTTCGACGCCATCGATCATATTCAAACGAGACAGCGCTATAACGAAGTCGTCAAGACGGGCAGTCCGGGCTTCATTCCTCAGCGCAGATGATGTCGCAGCGTGAACCGTGAACGGTATGCGGAGGCAATCGATGTCGAAGGAAGAAATTCGTCGCGTGCTGGATGCGCATTGGCACGCATCGGCAGTGGGCGATCTCGATGCGGAACACGCCATCTACGATGACGATGCTATCTGCGACTATCCCCAGTCGGGTGAGCGAATCCTCGGACGGCGCAATTTGCAGGCATTGCGTGGCCATCATCCGGACAAGCCTTCGGGCTTCGATGTCAGGCGCATTCAGGGCGAAGGTGATCTCTGGATCACGGAATACACGATCGCCTACACGGGGCGGCCGTCGTGCGTGGTGAGCATCATGGAGTTTCGCGGCGGCAAGGTGATCCACGAAACGCAGTATTTCGCGGATCCCTTCGAGGCGCCTGCGTGGCGCAGCCAGTGGGTCACGCCGATTGCGTGATGCGGCCCGTCGACGTGCTTCGATCAGTCCGGCGCGGCTTCGCACGCCACGCCGCGCGCATCGGAGCGCTGCACTTCGCCGTCGATGCCCGCGAGCGTCGCGAGGCCGAGCAGAGCCAGCGCCGCGCCGACCATGAAGTCGGCCGGAATGCCCGCATGATCGACCACCGCGCCGCCGACGAACGAGCCCGCTGCGATCGCCACCTGAATGATGCCGACGAACAGCGCCGAGCCCGCTTCGGGATGCTCGGGCGTCGCGCGCTGCATCCATACGCTGAAGCACAGCGGCAACGCGCCGAAAGCCACGCCCCATGCCAGCACGACTGCAGCGACGCCGAACTCGAGATGCCGCAGCACGGGCAGCAGCAACAGCGAGAACATCAGCAGCGAGGTCATTGCGACGAGCGAGGTCTTCAGCTTGCGCGCCACCACCGACGACACCGCGAAGTTCGCAAAGAAGCCGATGATGCCGAAGCCGAGCAATAGCCACGTCACCATCGACATGTCGAGGTGCGCATCGTTGAGAAGAAACGGCGTCACGTACGTGTACGAGGAGAAATGCGCGCCGAAGATGAGCGCGACCATCAGCAGGCTCTTGCGCGCATGCGTGCGCCGCATGAGCGCGGTGAGATCCGCGAAGCGCAACGCGGCCGCCGACGGCAGCGAGGGCACGAGCAGCCATTGCGCGATCAGCGCGACGGCGACGAGCCCGCCCGTCGCGAGAAACGACACGCGCCACGACGCGACGCTCGCGATCAACGTGCCGAGCGGCACGCCGATCACGGTGGCGCAGGTGACACCCGTAAGAATCGCGGCCATGGCGCGTGCGCTGTCGCGCGGCGCGACGAGGCGGCCCGATGCCGACGTCGCGAGCGTCCAGAAGCCGCCGAGCGCGGCGCCCAGCAATGCGCGGCCGATCAGCATGACGCCGAGATTCGGGGCGATCGCGGACAGCAGATTCGATACCAGCAGGATCGCCGTGAGCCACAGAAACACATGGCGCCGGTCCATGCGTCCCGCGCCGAGCATCAACGCGGGCGCGGCGATAGCGGCGACGATGCCGGGCGTCGTCACCATCAGCCCCGCGACGCCGGGCAATATGTTCAGCTCCTTCGCGACGTGCGGCAACAGGCCCACGGGCAGGAATTCGGTCGTGACGAAGGCAAAGGCGCCGATCGTCACGGCGGCGACTGCGAGCCACTGTCGCAGTGTGGTGGTCTCGTCGTCGGGCGCACGCGTGTCGCGCGCGAGCGTGGGGTCTTCCATCAGCATGTTTGATCGCTTGAGAGTGATGATGCGCGAGGCTTCGCTGACATCGTTGGCGGAACATAGCATCGCCTTTCATCTCTTGCACAAATCACCGGTTCGCAGACGCGTGGCATACGTGCGGATCATCGTCCCTTCCAAGGCACGAGCCGCCGCTCCAGCGCGCGCATGCCGAAATCGAACACCCATGCGATTACGCCGATCAGCACGATACCCATCACCACGACGTCGGTGCGCAGAAAGCTCGACGCATTGAGCACCATCTGCCCGAGTCCGGCGGTTGCGGCGACCATTTCCGCCGCGATGAGCGTGGTCCAGCCGAAACCCACGGCGATACGCAGGCCCGTCAGAATCTCGGGCAGCGCCGCGGGCAGAACGACGTGCCATACCACCTGACGGAAGTTCGCGCCGAGCGACCACGCCGCGTTGATCTGCTCGGCGGTCGCGCTTTTCACGCCGGCGCGCGCCGCCATGGCGATCGGCGCGAAGCAGGCGAGCCAGATGACGACGATCTTCGCGGTCTCGTCGATGCCGAACCAGATCACGACGAGCGGCAGATACGCGAGCGGCGGCAGCGGTCGATAAAACTCGAGCGGCGGATCGAGCACGCCGCGCGCGATGCGGCTCACGCCCATCAGGATGCCGACCGGCACCGCCGTGACGACCGCGAGCGCGAACGCGCCGAAGACGCGAATCGTGCTCCACAGCAGATGTTCCGCGAGCGGCAGACCGCCCTGAAGGCGTCCGTGCAGCGCGTCGATGAATGCGCGCCACACCGCTTCGGGCGAAGGAAGAAAGAGCGGCGGCAGCCAGTGGAAATGCGTGGCGGCCCACCAGAGCGTCGCGATGACCACCACACATAGCGCGCTCGGCACGGCGGTCGGGCCAGCGCCCGGCATGCCGCGATAACGGGCGCCTCGCGCGCCTCGCGTCGGGCGGATGTGCCGTCGTGCGGTCCGAAGTGCCGCCGCCGGACGGGCGAGCCGGGCGTCCTGAGCGGGCTGCGTCATGCGTCCTCGGTCTCGGTGCGATGCAGACGGCGCGTCAATCGTTCGCGCCATTCGATAAAAGCCGCCGACGACTTCACGGCCCGCGCATCGCGGTCGCGGATGTATTCGCGCGAGAAGGGCAGCTCGTGCACTTCCTCGATACGGCCCGGACCGGGCGTCATCAGCACGAGGCGCGTCGCGAGAAAGAGCGCCTCTTCCACACTGTGCGTGATGAAGAACACGGTCTTCTGCGTGCGCGCCCAGACGTCGAGGACCAGTTCCTGCACGGTCTCGCGCGTGAGGGCATCGAGCGCGCCCATCGGTTCGTCCATCAGCAGCACTTCGGGATCGCTCGCGAGCGCACGCGCGATGCCCACGCGCTGCTGCATGCCGCCGGACAATGCATGGACTTTCGCATGCTCGTGCTGCGCCAGGCCGACGAGCGCAAGCGTGCGGCGCGCGATCTCGCGGCGCGCGTCGCGTTTCACGCCGCGAAAGCGCAAGCCGAGCGCGACGTTGTCGAGCACGTCGAGCCACGGCATCAACGCGTATTTCTGAAATACCACGCCGCGCTCGGCGCCCGGTCCGACGATCGGCGCGCCGTTGAGCGAGGCTTCGCCTTCGGTCGGATCGAGAAAGCCGGCGAGGCAGTTGAGCAGCGTGGTCTTGCCGCATCCCGATGCGCCCAGCGCGATGACGAATTCGCCGCTGCCGATCTGCAAGTCGACGCCTTGCAGCGCAGGCGCACTCGCGCCCTCATAAGTCACGCCGAGGTTGCGGATGGAAAGCGACGTCATTTCGCGGCCTGTTGCGCGAAGCGCGGATCGACGCCCGTCGAATAGTCGGCGAGCACGTTCTGAATCGTGCCTTGCTGCTTCAGGAACTGCGCGGTCGCCGTCAGCGACTTCGCGGCGCCCGATTGCTGGCCACCGCCGAGCCACGTCGGCGATGCCTGTTCCTGTGCGCTCGGGAACGCATAGAGCGCGAGGCTCGCGGGCACGTCCGCGGCGGCCGCGCCCGATTCGTGCGCGACGGCCTGCACCTGCTTCGAGCCTGCGGTCCAGTCGGCCTTGTGATCGCGGTATTGCGCATCGGTATCGGCGAGCACCTTGACGAGGCCGGTCATGAACGCGGCATTGTCCTGCGCGAACTTGCGCGACGCGACGAAGCCGTCGAAAGTCGCCTTGCCGCTTTCCTTCGCGACTTCGCCGGATGTGACGAGCACCTTGCCGTTCTGCTTGACGCGCGCGAGCACCGGGTCCCAGATGTAGGTCGCATCGATATTGCCGCGCTCCCATGCGGCGGCCACTTCAGGCGGACGCAGATTGACGATCTTCACCGACGACGGATCGATGCCCGCCTGCTGCAACGCGACGAGCGCATGAAAATGCGACGTCGATACATAGGGCACGCCGAGTGTCTTGCCCTTGAGGTCGGCGAGTTTCGTCACACCCGAGCCGTTGCGCACGACGAGCGCTTCGGCATCGTTGATGTTGTCGAGAATCCAGAAGAGCGACAGATCGACGCCTTGCGAGAGTCCCGCCGCGATCGGACTCGAACCGGCTTCGCCGACCTGTATCGAGCCCGAAGCGAGCGCGCGGATTACGTCCGCGCCGCTGCCGAGCTTGCGATACGTGATCTTGTAGCCGGTGGCCTTTTCGACCGCGCCGCTCGCCTGCGCATAGCGCCACGGCACCACCATGTCCTGATAGCCGATGACGACTTCCCGCGTTTCGGCCTGTGCGTGAAGCGGCGCGACGAAAGCGGCGAGGAAAAGGGCGGCGACGCCGGCGATCAGGGTGCGGCGCTGAATCGAAGGTTTCATGGAGCGTGCGAAAGAGTGTGGTGAAGCCTTCGACTATAGGCATTTCGCGTGCCGTGCCTACGAATCAATTGTGCGTAGCAAATGAGGCGGAAAGCGCTTTGTTTTTCAGCGTCATCTCTGAAGTTTTCGCGGAGGCCTTCGTCGAAGCAAAAAAGCCGCCCGAAGGCGGCTCGTGATGGCATCACATCGATTTGCTCAGTGCTGCGGCGCGCCTTCCCACGCGGGCAGCGTTGCGCCGTGATACACCGACAGAATCGACGACGCGACATTCGCCTGCTGATAGCTTTCCACCAGCGCTTTTACCCACGGCGCGTTCGCATCCTTTGAATTGACCGCGATGAAGTTGCGATACGGATTGTTCGGCACCTTTTCCTGTGCGATGCGCTCCTGCGGAATCTTGATCCCTGCCTTGATGGCCCAGTCGGTGTTGACCACGGCGGCATCGAGGTCGCCGATCGCGCGGCCGACGATGCCCGCATCCAGTTCCTTGATCTGCACGTGCTTCGGGTTGCTGGCGATATCGCGCGCAGTCGGCAGATTGCCGACGTTGTCACGCAACTTGATCACGCCGTTGGCCTGCAGCAGCAGAAGCGCGCGCCCTTCGTTGCTCGGGTCGTTCGGGACGCCGATGGTCGCGTTCTGCGGCAGCGCATCGACGGACTTGACCTTGCGCGAGTAGAGGCCGATCGGCTGCACATAGGTGAATCCGACCGGCACGATGTCGTAGTGACGCGCCTGGATCTGCGCATCGAGATAGGGCTTGTGCTGAAACGAATTGGCATCGAGGTCGTGTTGCGCGAGTGCTTCGTTCGGCTGCGTGTAATCGGAGAAGGTCGTGATCTTGACGGTCAGCCCGTGCTTCGCGGCGTTGGCGGCCACGGCGCGCCATACATCCTCGTCTTCGCCGGACATGATGCCGACCCGCACGGTCTGATTCGCTGCGAACGATGGCTGCGCGCCCACGATGCCGCACGCGAGCAGTACCGAGAACAGGGCGGCTTTGAATGGAGACTTGATCTTCATGATGCACACGCATGCTGGTTGAGAGAAGCGTGATGCTAGAGGCGCGGCGCGTGTGCCGCAAATAATATCGAGCGCTATCGATATGCATTCGGACGGGGGTCGACGAGTGAGCGCGTGCAAGGAAAGACCCTCGTGCAGAGGGTCGATTCAATGTGCGTACGCGCTCGCTTCACTCGCCCGCATGCGCGCTGCCCGCGAGCTTCCCGCGAAAGATATGGTACTGATACAGGTTGTAGCCGATCATCACCGGGAACACGAGGCCGATGCCGATCAGCATGAACGCGAGCGTCGGCGCATCGGATGCGGCCTGCAGAATGCCCAGCTTGCCGGGAATGAAATCGGGGTACAGGCTGATCGCGAGTCCCGCGAAGGACAACACGAAGAGCGCGACGGATGCGCGAAACGGCCCGCGCGAGCTGCCGAGATACAGCGACGCCATGATGAACGCGAATGCCGCCGCCGAGCCGATTCCGAGCGCGATCAGCACATGCATGACAGCCGGATGCGACCAGCGCACGTGGCCGATGTCGCTGGAGAACCATGTCGCGAGCGTGAGCAGCGCGGCGGCGGAGACCGTGCACATCGCGCTCAAAAGCGAAATGCGGCGCGCCCATTGTTCAACCGCGCCCGACGTCTTCTTGACGAGATACGTCGCGCCGAGCAGACAATAGCCGGCCACGACGCCGATCGCCGCAACGACAATGAACGCGATGGCGGCACGGCCGGGCGCGAGTCCCGTGATCACCTTGCCGAGCACCACGCCCTGCGACAGCGCGGCGACGAGACTGCCGATGCCGAAGACCTTGTCCCAGAGCGGACCGTGATCCACGCTGTGACGAAACTCGATCGCCGCACCGCGCATGATCAGTCCCGCGATCAGCGCCATCACGGGCAGATAGAGATGCTCCATCAAGAGCGCATAAGCGGTGGGGAACGCGCCGAAGAGCGCGCCGCCGAGCACGACGAGCCAGGTTTCGTTCGCATCCCACACGTGGCCGATCGTTTCGACCATGACATCGCGATCCGCCGTCTTGCGGCGAAACAGCGTGAGAATGCCGACGCCGAGATCGAAGCCGTCAGTGACGACATAGAAGACGAGCATCAGGCCAATCAGGCCGAACCAGGTGTCGGCGAGCATCGATTGAACGGCACTATCCATTTTCAGGCTCCAGAGTTCAGTAACCGGTGACGGTGGGCGCTTTCGCTTGCGCCGTTCGTCCGGGAAGCGCGGCGGGCGGCATGATGTCGACGTCGGGACCGGCGCGCAGCCAGCGCCGCGCGAGCACGAAGAACGTGATCAGCAACACCACGTAAAAGGCGAGGAACATCGCGATGCTGAGCGAGACAGCTGAAGCCGGGATTGTCGAAACCGCATCGCGCGTGCGTTGCAGGCCGTACACGACCCACGGCTGGCGTCCGACTTCACGAACGATCCAGCCCGCTTCGACGGCCACATAAGGCAGCGGAATGGCGAACACCCATGCGAGCAAGAGCTTGCGTTGCGCGAGCAGCGCTTCGATACTGCCGCGTGTCTTGCGCAGCGCATACGCGGTCCAGAACGCGAGCAGCATGAACGCGAAGCCGATGCCCGCCATCACGCGAAACGCGTAATAGAGCAGCGGAATCGCGGGCGGCTGATCTTCGCGCTTGAAGTCCTTGAGGCCTTTCACCTGCCCGTGCAGCGTGTGCGTGCCGAGCACGCTCAGCATGCCGGGCACTTCGAGCGACCAGTCGTTGCGTTGCGCATTCTGGTCCGGCCACGCGAGCAGCGACCACGATGCGCCCGTGCCCGGCGCGTTGGTCGTCCAGTGTCCTTCGATGGCGGCGCCTTTCGCCGGCTGTGTTTCGAACACGCTGACGCCGCTCGAATCGCCGAGCCAGATCTGCAGCGGCGCGATGAAGACGAGCACCGTCAGCGCGAGACGAAACGAACGCACGAAGAACTCGGGATGACGATGGCGAAAGAGATTCCATGCGGAGATGCCGGCAATCACGAACATGCCGGTTTCGATGGCCGCGACCCACATGTGCGACACGCCCCACACCATGTCCGGATTGAAGATGGCGGCGAGAAAATCCGTCACGACGATCTTGCCGTCGACGATCGAATAGCCCGCGGGCGTCTGCATCCACGAGTTGGCGACCATGATCCAGAACGCCGAGATGCTGGAGCCGAGCGCGACCATCGACGTCGCGAACAGATGCACGCCGCGCGACACGCGTCCCCAGCCGAGCAGCATCACACCGATGAAGCCCGCTTCCAGCATGAAGGCCATCGCGCCTTCGAAGCCGAGAATGTTGCCGATGAACTGGCCGCTGAACTGCGAGAAACCGGCCCAGTTGGTGCCGAACTGAAACTCCATCGGAATGCCGCTCACCACGCCGACCGCGAAGTTCAGCACGAGGAGCTTGCTCCAGAAGCGTGCATGCCGGTAGTACGCGAGATCGCCGGTGCGGATCCACAGTACTTCGACGAGCACGAGAAACGCGGACAAGCTGATCGTGAGAATCGGCCAGAGAATATGGAAGATCGCGGTCATCGCAAACTGTGCGCGCGACAGGTCGAGTACATGATCAAGCATGATGTTCGTGTCCGTGTTGAACAGCGGTGGCGCGCAAGGCGGATACGTCGCCGGCATCGCTCGGCACGACCTTCACCGGCACCGACTTGTAGGCGGGCGTGCGGCTTTGCGGATCGAACGCGTGCAGCGGCACGAGCGGATTCACCTCCGGGTAATACGCGCCGCAGCAGCCGTCGGGGAGCGAGTATTCGACGATCTTGAAGTTGCGGATCACGCGCTCGATGCCGTCGTCGGCAATGGCGAAGAGATCGACGCGATCGCCCGCGCGCAGGTTGCGCTTCTTCAGTTCGCGCGCGTTAATGAACACGACGTCGCGCTGGCCGAACACGCCGCGATAGCGGTCCGAATGCGAGTAGAGCGTCGTGTTGTATTGATCGTGGCTGCGCATCGTGGTGAGCGCGAGCGCGTCGGGATCGTCCTGCACGGGGTTTTCGTCGAGTCCGTCGAACACGAGAAAATTCGCGCGGCCGGTCTTCGTATCCCACACGCGCTCGCGCGCCGGCGATGTCAGATGAAAGCCGCCCGGCACGCGAATGCGTGCGTTGTATGCCTGAAAAATCGGGAACACGATTTCGATCGCATCGCGAATGCGGTCATAACTCGCGACGAGATGCTCCCACGGCACGCGCGATTTCTCGCCGAGCGTCGCACGCGCAATGCCGGCGACGATGGCCGGTTCGCTCATCAGAAACGGCGACGCGGGCTCGTTGCGGCCGGCGGAGGCGTGCACCATCGACATCGAATCCTCGACGGTGATCGACTGCGGTCCGTCCGCCTGAATGTCGATCTCGGTGCGCCCGAGGCACGGCAAAATCAGCGCGTCCTTGCCGTGCACGAGATGACTGCGGTTGAGCTTGGTCGCGATATGAACCGTCAGTTCGAGTTCGCGGATGTCGTTCTGCAGGCGCGCCCAGTCCGGAATCGCGGCCGCGAAATTGCCGCCGAGCGCCATGAATACTTTCGCTTCGCCGCGCGTCATCGAATCGAGCGTGGCGACGACATCGTTGCCGTGCTTTGACGGCGGCGTGAACCCGAACGCGCGCTCGATGCCCGCGATCAGTTGCGCGTTCGGCTTCTCCGTGATGCCGACCGTACGATTGCCCTGCACGTTCGAGTGCCCGCGCACCGGACAGATGCCCGCACCCGGCCGTCCGACATTGCCGCGCAACAGCGCGAGATTCGCGATCTGCTGCACGTTCTCCGTGCCGCGATGATGCTGCGTGATGCCCATGCCGTACACGAGAATCGCGTTCTTCGCCCGCATATAGATGTTCGCGGCGTTGCCGATCTCGTCGCGCGTGAGGCCGGACGTTTGCTCGATCGCGTCCCAGCGCGTCGCGCGCAGATCGGCGAGCAGCGCATCGATGCCGTGCGTATGGCCTTCGATGAACTCGACGTCGAGCACGCGCGGCTGGTCGGCGGCGATCGCGGCATCGTCGGCTTCGACGATCGCCTTCATCATGCCCTTGAGCACGGCGACATCGCCGCCCACGCGCACCTGATACAGAAACGAGCTGATGTTCGTGAAGCCGAGCGTCGCCATTTCGACGGGATTCTGCGGTGACGCGAAGCGTTCGAGCGCGCGCTCGCGAAACGGATTGAACGACACGATTTTCGCGCCGCGCCGCGCCGCCGAGTGCAAATCGCTCATCATGCGCGGGCTGTTGGTGCCGGGATTCTGACCGAAGATGAAGATTGCATCCGCGTGTTCGAAGTCTTCCAGCAGCACCGTGCCCTTGCCCACACCGATGGACTGCGGCAAGCCCACGCTCGTCGCTTCATGGCACATGTTCGAGCAATCGGGGAAGTTGTTGGTGCCGAACTCGCGCACGAAAAGCTGATACAGAAACGCCGCTTCGTTCGATGCGCGCCCCGATGTATAAAAATCGGCCTGGTCTGGATGTTCGAGCGCATTCAGATGGCGGCCGACGAGCGCGAAGGCATCGTCCCACTCGATCGACACATAGCGGTCGGATGCCGCGTCATAAACCATCGGATGCGTGAGACGGCCCGCCATTTCCAGGTCGTAATCGTTCCATGCAGCGAGTTCGGAGACACTGTGCTTCGCGAAGAACTCGGGCGTGCAGCGCATTGCCGTGGCTTCCCACGCGACCGCTTTCGCGCCGTTCTCGCAGAACTCGAACGACGACGTGTGCTTCGGATCGGGCCATGCGCAGCCGGGGCAATCGAAGCCTTGCGGCTGGTTCATGTGCAGGAGCGTCTGCGCGCCGGATACCGGAATGCCCTGAATCGTCAATGCCTCGCCGGTGGCCTTCAATGCGCCCCAGCCGCCGGCCGGCTCGCTATAGATGCGTATTACTTTCTTTTCGCTCATTTCGTTCGCCTCGCAAACAATGCAGTTCGTGGAGTGGGTTGATCGTGATGATCGTCGTTCGGATTTCGTCGGTCTTGCGTAATAGCCCGCCTGTTTGCGATCCGCACGGACGATGCGCGCAAGCGCCACGCGCTTATCCGCCGACGAGCGACATGCGCACGGTCGGATAGCGCTTGCGCGTGTCCTGCGGCGGCTTCGTGCCGCGGAGTTCCGAATAGCGGTCGTCGCGTTGTGTCCACTGCGCGCGGACGACGTCGATCAATTCATCCGATGTGATCGATGCATCGAGCCACGGCTTGAGATCGAACGATTGCGTCGCGAAGAGGCAGGAGAAGAGTTGTCCGTCGGCGGAGACGCGTGCGCGCGAACACGTCGAACAAAAGGGATGCGACATGCTCGATACGAAGCCCACGCGCGCGAGACCGTCCGTGAAGCGATAGTTCACGGAGGTCGAACCGATATCGGCGCCGCTGTCCGCTTCGAGTGAAAAGTGCCTTTGCAGAAGGGCCAGAATGCGATCGGAGTGAACGATCTTGTCCTGACTCCATCCATGCGCGCCGCCGACATCCATGTATTCGATGAAGCGCAGATCGACCGGCCTGCGATGAAAGTGACGCGCGAGCGGCAGTATCTGCGACTCGTTCACGCCCTTCTCGACCACGACGTTGATCTTGAGCGGCGCCAGACCTGCATCGATGGCCGCGTCGATACCTTCCAGCACGCGCGCGACAGGAAAGCCGACGCCGTTCATGCGCGCGAAGAGATCGTCGTCGATGGCATCGAGACTGACGGTGACGCGTCTCAGTCCCGCCTGCTTCAACGCATGCGCGCGCGCGGCGAGCAGCGAACCGTTGGTCGTGAGCGCGAGATCGGTATCGAGCGTCGCGAGACGTGCAATCAACGCTTCGAGCCCTTTGCGCAACAGCGGCTCGCCGCCTGTCAGGCGAATTTTCTCGACGCCGAGTTGCGTGAACGCGCGGCACATCGTGAACATCTGATCGAAGGAGAGCCATTCATCGGACGACATGAACGGATAGTCTTTCGTGAAGATTTCCTTCGGCATGCAATACGAGCAGCGGAAATTGCATTGATCGATGACCGACAGCCGAAGGTCTTTAAGCGCGCGGCCGCGTCGATCGAGTGGACGCAGTTCGGCGCGCGCGAGAGGCGGTAAATCCAGGGTGTTCAAAGGGGCGCTCCCAGGCTTGAATCCAGGCGGGTTCAAGATAAGCGAGGGATGCCGAGGCAACCATTGCACGTACGCGTTGCGTGCTCAATGGTTCGGGTGATGCGGATATACGAAGGTATGAAGGAAGGCCGCCGGTGAACGTGCGGTCCTCTCTCTGAACCTCGGCGGATCGGGGTGCCAAGGGTCCGAGAGAGGAGACGATGACTTCTCGTCCCTTCTCTCTTCAGAGCGCGGGCTCTTAGAGCTTCACGCCCTGGAGCAGGCTGCCGACCGAAGCGAGCGACTTCGTGACGTTGGTCACGTCGACATCGGTGTGCGTCGATGCATCCACTTGCGTGACGGGCGCGATGTTGGTTTGCGGGCTGGCGAACGAGACGCCGCCGGCTTGCAGGTTGGCGTTGATGCCGTTGTTCTGGAAGATGCTGTTGCCGCCGACGATGGCGCCCATTTCAGCGCGGTCGAGGTCTTTGCTAACGGCCAGGTTGTCGATCTTCAGCATGATGAATCTCCTAATCACTTGGTTGGCTGGATGAGCACCAATCGTTGCGCTCGCAGCTACATATGCGAGAGGTGTGCCAAGTGTCGCTAGAAGATCTATTCGGTTAATCTAAGGCGCTGAAAATGCGAACGAATTTATGTTCTTTGAGCGAATTTAAAGCAAATTATCGCGCTTCTTTTCTAAAGAAAATGTCTGCGCGCAGAAAACAGATCAGAGCGATCTGTCTGTGCGTGACAGACAGGTCGCGCAGAGAAGCCTTAAAACTTTTCGACCCAGGGCCTGAGCTCCAATTCCCAGCTCCAAGCACTGCGATGCTGACGCAATACGTCGATGTAGGACTGCGCGATGGCATCGGGATCGAGCGTGCTGTCGGGCGTTCCCGATGCATCGCTGCGATCCGCGCGCACTGCGCCGTCGATCACGAAATGCGCGACGTGAATGCCTTTGGGCGATAGTTCGCGCGCGGCGCTCTGCGCAAGGCCGCGTAGCGCGAACTTGCCCATCGCGAACGGCGCCGAGAGTGCGTAGCCTTTGACGCCGGCAGTCGCGCCCGTCAGCAGGATCGCGCCGTGGCCGGCCGGCACCATGCGCTTCGCGGCTTGCTGCACCGCGTAGAAAGCGCCCAGCGCGGACACCGCGACCGCGCGTTCGACCTCCGCGGGATCGAGTTCCGCGATCGGTCCGCGCACGCGCCCGCTCGCGTTGTAGATCACGATCTCCGGTGCGCCGATGCGCGCTTCGGTCTCCGCGAACAGCGCATCGATCTGGCCGGCTTCGGATGCGTCGACGGGCAGCGCGATCGCGCCGGTTTCATCGATGAGCGACGCGAGCTTGTCGACACGGCGCGCCGCGATCACCACCGGCATGTTCGCCGCGCGCAGGCGTCGGGTGAGAGAGGCGCTGATGCCGGAACCGGCGCCGATGATGAGTGCGCTGCGGTAAGGAATATCGCTCATGATTTCACGCTCGAAGGATCGGAATCGAGCGATCGATCATAAACGTTAGCGGCAATCGCTGCCCGTTACGCCCATCTTGACGATCACCGCGCGTATCAGATCTGCGCCTGGCCGCCGTCCGCGAAGATCTCGGCGCCGTTGATGAAGCTCGAATCATCGGAAGCGAGGAACGTGACGACCTTCGCGATTTCGCCGGGCGCCGCGAGCCGGCCGATCGGCACGAGCGACGTGAGATACGCAAGCAGTCCGTCCTGCGCTTCCTTCGATGCGCCGCCGAGTTCCGCGAGGCCCACGGTATGCGTCGATCCCGGACTCACGACATTCACGCGGATGCCGCGTTCCTTGAGATCGAGCACCCAGCTTCGCGCGAGCGCCCGGACCGCCGCCTTCGATGCGCTGTAGATGCTGAAAGCGGGCGTTCCCTTCGAGCCCGCGATCGAGCCGGTAAGAACGATCGAGCCGCCGCGCTGCATCAGCGGCAACGCCTTCTGCACGGTGAAGACGACGGCGCGAACGTTGCGCGCAAACGTATCGTCGAAATGCTGCGCGGTGATTTCGCCGAGCGGCAACATGCTGCCGCCGCCCGCGTTGGCGAACAGAATGTCGAGACGGCCTTCGTCCGCGCGAATGCGGGCCATCAGTGCGTCGAGATCTTCGTCGCGAGTGACATCACCTCGAATGCCTTGCGCGCCGTGGCCGATTTCGCGCACGGCCGCATCCAGTTCCGTCTGACGTCTTCCGGTTATATAGACCTTCGCGCCCTCGCGAGCGAGTTCAAGTGCCGACGCCAGTCCGATGCCGCTCGTGCCGCCCGTGACCAACGCAATTTTCCCTTCGAGACGCTTGTTCATGCTGACCTCCGGTTGAATGAAAGTATCGATGAGGCAAAGATAAGCGTTTCTCTTTAGCGAATAAATGGCTCATTTTATAAATCATTTTTTATAGGCATGAATAATCGCTAAGATGACCGCTTCGTTATCTGTGCGGAGCGTATATGGATCAGCTTCTCGCGTTGCGCGTGTTCGTTCGTATCGCGGAATCCGGCGGATTCGGCCGGGCGGCAGACATGTTGAACATGCCCAAGCCCACAGTCACAAAGCTGATTCAGGATCTCGAATCGCATCTGGGAACCCGGCTTTTTCAGCGCTCCACGCGCAAGGTGACCGTGACGGCGGAAGGGCAGACCTACTACGCGCACGCGATCAAGGTGCTCGCCGATGTCGAGGAAATGGACACCCTTTTCGCCGATGCGCGCGGTGGTCCTCGCGGCCGCTTGCGCGTCGATGTCGGGTCGTCGCTTGCCAATCTGATTCTGTTGCCGCATCTGCCTTCGTTTCGACGACGCTATCCGGAGATTCAACTCGAACTAGGTGTAAGCGACCGCGAGGTGGATTTGATCGGCGACGGTGTCGATTGCGTGATTCGCGGTGGAGAACTCACGGACACATCGCTCATTGCCAGACGGCTCGCGAGCCTTGCCTGGGGCACGTATGCATCGTCGGACTATGTGGAAGCGCGCGGCATACCCACGCATCCGGGTGAACTGCTCGCGGCGCACGACGTCATCGCCTATTTCTCGTCGCGCACCGGCCGCATCTTCGAATTGATGTTCGAACACGGCGACGAGGCCATGCGCATCGATCCACGCGGCGGACGCGGCGTGTCGGTCAACGAAAGCACCGCGCATCTGACCGCGCTGGTGAGCGGTCTGGGCGTCGGTCAGACGTTCGCCTTCATGGCCGCGCCGTGGCTCGAAAGCGGCGGCCTCGTGGCGTTGCTGCCGCAATGGACGCGTCCGCTGCATCCGCTGAGCATCGTGTTTCCGAAGTCCAGACACGACAGCGCGCGCATGCGGGCTTTCGTGGACTGGGTTCTCGACGTGTTCCGGCCGTATGACGCCGCGCAGGAACGCCGGCCGCCGGCGTCCGGGTGATTCTCCACGCGATAAGACATTCCCTCTGTCGAATGGCCGTGCGCGCTACTACGCATTGCCTTTTGAACGCAACTCTGCAAATGTAGTCGCCGCTGTATATTCCAAAATATAACGAGCGACACTATGCGCACACCTGTCGCTCCATACCGGAGGGAGTTGACCGATGAGATTTCCCCTTGACCTGAGGCGTCTGACGTCGCCGCTGTTGCTGCTGGTGTTGCTTCCGTTCGTGGCGGCCTCGTGCGGAGGCGGCGACGACGACAATCCGCCGCCTCCGGCGCCTCAAAGCGTCCTGTCGGTTTCCGGCGACGTCACCGCGTCGACCAGTTTCACGCTTGCGCAAATTCAGGCCTTGCCCGCGAACACGCAGACCGTGTCGTTCGGCAGCGGCACCGGCCAGCAGACGCACATCTACACCGGCGCGAGCCTCTGGACATTGCTCAATCAGGTTGGCATTACGACCAATGCGGCCGTGAAGAACGATGTGCTGGGCAAATATGTGATCGCGACCGGCAGCGACAACTACCGCTCCTTGTTCGCGATGGGCGAGCTGAGCCCGGACTTCGGCAACCGCGGCAATCAGGTGGCCTATGCCGAAACGATCAATGGCACGAGCGCCGCGCTGACGGCAACTGACGGTCCGCTGCGCGTCACCGCGCCGGGCGACGTCAAGGGCGGCCGCTACGTTTCGAACCTCGTGAAGCTGCAGGTGGGAACGGCGACGTCGACGATCAAGGCGAGCGGCGGCGGCACCACGACGACTTTCCAGTTGCTGGGCGCGGTGACGAAGCCGACAACCTACGACCTCGCCGCGCTGCAGGCGCTGCCCGCGGTCACGCGCACGGTCGGCACGACCACGTACACGGGCGTGAGTCTCTGGGATCTCGTCAATGCAGCGGGAATTCACACCAGTTCATCGGTGAAGAACGATCTGCTGGGCTTTTACCTCATCGCGACGGGCAGCGACGGTTATCGCGTCGTGCTTTCGCTGGCCGAGCTTTCGCCGGATTTCGGCAATCAACCCGATATCGTCGCTTATGCGATGAACGGCGCGGCATTGACGACGACCGGCTTCGCGCGCCTCGTGATTCCCGGCGACGGCAAAGCGGGCCGCTATGTCTCCAATCTCGTGGCGCTGGAAGTGGTGTCGGCGCCGCGCTGATTCACACGACGCGAAAGGGAGAAGGAACACCCCGGTTCCTTCTCCCTTCCGGCCGCGACGTCAGAACTTCACGCCTTGCAGCAGGCTGCCCACGGAGGCGATCGACTTCGTGACGTTGGTCAGATCGACATCCGTGTGTTGCGACGCATCCACCTGAATCACCGGAGCCACGTTGGTTTGCGGGCTGGCGAAAGAGAAGCCGCTTTGGTAGTTCGCGTTGATGCCGTTGTTCTGGAAGATGTTGAAACCGCCGGTGACGGCGGCCATTTCAGCGCGGTCGAGTTCCTTGCTGACGGCCAGATTTTCGATCTTCAACATGGTGAATCTCCTGGTGATTCGGCGGGTTGGATGAGCATCGATTCGTTGCGCTCGCAGCTACCTTTGCGAGAGGCGTGCCAGGCGTGCGTCCAACGCTTCCTGGATCGAGTCAACCTGTTGAAAACAAATAGAAATATCGATAAGAAGAACATATCGGCCGCGACGCGCGCGCCGCCTTTCCGCGATCATGTGTTGGCCGCACGAAAACGGATGGTCGCGACGTGTCGGCGTGAGGGCGACAAGCTGGCCCAAACGTAAATCAACCCGACGACCGTTTCGAATCGCAACGGCAAGAATCTTTACGGTGAGTCGGACCGGCTACATCGAAAATCGTGCAAAGCCTTGTCACACGGGGCTTTGACGCATATGGCCCAGCCCTTGCGTTAGTGCGCTCCACACAACCCGGAGCCGCACATGATCGAACCAGGCCGAGCCGCCACGCTCACGCGCACCGTCACTTCCGCCGATCTCGCGTCCGCTCACGCGCAGGCGGCGGGCGAGCGCTATCCCGACGTGCTCTCCACGCCCGCGCTGCTCGCGCTGATCGAACGCGCATGCGCTGACGCGATGCGCGACGCCGTCGGCGCGGCGCAGCTTTCCGTCGGCGTGACGACGCATCTCAACCATCTCGCGCCGACGCCGCTCGGCGCGGACGTTTCGGCGACCGCGACCTTCCGCGGCATCGAAGGAGCGCTGTACTGGTTCGACGTCGTCGCAGCCGATGCGGGCGGGCCGGTCGGCACGGCGAGCCACGCGCGGGCCATCGTCGAACGAGCCGCAATCGAAGCGCGCGCCGCGAAACGCCGCCGCGCCGAATAACCACGCAAACGACACAAGGAACGACATGGACGTGGCTGCACAATCCGCGACGCACGGCGTCTTCTTCGACGAAGCGTTCGAAACGCTTTCGCCCGCCGGCGTGCGGCGTCATCAGGACGCGCTGTGGGCGGCGCAATGGCCTTATCTGCGGGCGAACTCCGCGTTCTACCGGACGAAGCTCGCGCGCTGGATCGGGCGCGACGACATCACGCTCGACAGCTTGCAGGAGCTGCCCTTCACCGAAAAGGACGAACTGCGCGTGAGTCAGGAAGGCGCGTCGCCGTACGGCGCTTACGTCGCGTGTGCGGAGAGCGGCATCGCGCGGCTGCATCGCACCTCGGGCACGACCGGCCGGCCGCTGATTCTCGCCAACAGCGCGCGCGACGCGCAGGACATCGCCCGCGTCGGCGCTCGTTCGATGTGGGCCGCGGGACTGCGCCCCGACGACCGCGTCGTGCATTGCCTGAACTACTGCATGTGGACGGGCGGCTTCACCGATCACACCATTCTCGAAGCCACGGGCGCGACGGTCGTGCCGTTCGGCGTCGGCAGCACGCGGCTTCTGATCGATTCGATTCTGAGCCTCGGCATCAACGCGATTTCGTGCACGCCGTCGTATCCCGCGCTCATCGAACAGGTGTTGCGCGAGACCGGCGGCCCCGCGCCGCGCGATCTCGGCCTGAAGCTCGGGCTGTTCGGCGGCGAAGCGGGACTCGACAACCCCGAGCTGCGCGCCGCGATGGAAGAGAAGTGGGGTTTCGCGGTGCGCAACGCGAACTTCGGCTTGTCGGAAGTGCTGAGCATTCTGGGCGGACAAACCGGCTGGACCCACGATCTGCTCTATCACGCAGCCGACGTGGTCTTCGCCGAGATCGTCGATCCGGAAACGCTCGCGCGGCTGCCGATCGAAGCCGGCGCGACGGGCGAGCTCGTCTGCACACATCTGCGCAAGCAGTGCCAGCCGCTCGTGCGCTATCGCACCCGCGACGTCGTCACGGTGACCGGCGCCGATCCCGGTCCGGACGGCCGCAGCGCGTGGCGTTTCCGCGTGACGGGACGCACCGACGACATGTTCAATGTGCGCGGCGTCAACGTGTTTCCGGGCGCGGTGCGGCTCGCGGTGGAATCGCTGCCGCACTGGGCGTCGGGCATGTTCCGCATCGTGCTGAAAGGACCGGGGCCGTATGACCGCATCGCGATGACGGTCGAGGCCGCGAACGGTCTGCCCGCCGAGCGCTGGCCCGACGCGGCGCAGCGTATCGAGGCGGCGGTGCGCGAGCGCATCGGCGCGAGCGCGGCCGTGACGATGGTCCCGTTCGAGCACTTTCCTCGCACCGAAGGCAAGACGCGCTGGATCGACAAGGAGCCCGCATGAGCTACGTCAGGACAAGCATGGAAGGACCGGTCGCGATCGTGACGCTCGATCGCACCGAGCGGATGAACGCGATCAGCGGCGCGCTGCTCGACGATCTGCACAACGCGCTGCAACGCGCGAACGACGATCCCGCCTGCCGCGTGATCGTGCTGACCGGCGCGGGCCGCGCGTTCTGCGCCGGCGACGACCTGAAGGAATTCGGCGAGCAGAGCGCGAGCGACGCGAGCATCCGCAGCCACATCGAACGCATTCAGCGCATCACGCGCGATCTGATGTTCGGCGCGAAGCCGGTCGTCGGCGCGGTGCATGGCTTCGCCGTCGGCGGCGGCTTCGAGTGGATGCTCAATTGCGACATCGTCGTGGCATCCGACGATCTCGTCGCGTTCTTTCCGGAGATGGAGTGGGGCCAGTTCGTGACGGGCGGCGTCACGCATCTGCTGCCGCAGGCGATCGGCCATCAGCGCGCGATGGAGCTCTGGCTGCTGGGCGATCGGCAGAGCGCGCAGTCGCTGCTGTCGATGGGGCTCGTCAATCGCGTCGTGCCGCGCGAGGCGATGCTCGACACGGCGCTGACGCTCGCCGCGCGCATCGCGGAGAGGTCTCACACGTCGATCGCGCGCCTGAAGCGGCTCGTCACGATGGACCTTTCGGACACGCTCTCACGCAGCCTCGATCTCGAATTCGCCGCAACCATCGACGCCTTCGCGGACCCGGATGCCGCCGAACGCGTGAAGGCCTTCGCCACGCGCAAGGAGCAAACGCGATGAACCCGAAAGCCCTGACGTTCGACTATTTCGGCACGCTCGTCGACGTGGATCGCGGCGGCACGCTCGGCATGGCGGAAGTGCTGCGGCGCCTGTCGGTCGAAACGGACGATTCCGCGTTCGACGTCTATCTGGACTGGGACATCCGCAACGTGCGGCTCTATCGCGGGCAGGCGTACACGCGTTATCGCGATGTCGCGCAGCAGGCGCTCGCGGCCTGTCTCGACGCGCGTTGGCCCGGCGCGCGCCGCGGCCATGCGCTCGACGCGCTCACCGACGTGTTCCTCACGCATCTCGTCGAAGCGTCGCCCGCGCATGCCGATGCCGTGCCGTTTCTCGACTGGGCGGCGGCGCGTTATCCGCTGATGCCGGTCACCAACATGGACAGCGACCTGTGGCGCCGCACGCAGTTGACGCGCTATTTCGAGCACGTCACGACGGCCGAGATGGCGCAGGCGTACAAGCCGTCGCAGGCGATCTTTGCGCTCGCGCTCGACCGGCTCGCGCTGCCCGCGCACGACGTGCTGCATTGCTCGCTCGCAAGCTGGGCCGACATCGACGGCGCGAAGCCGCTCGGCATGGCGGTCGCGTGGATCAATCGCGGCGCGGACACGCTCGGGACGTGGCAGCCGCGCCCGGATTTCGAGTTCGACACGTTGTCGCCGGTACGGGACGTTTTGATAAGTCTGTCATTCACAGCGACTGGGGAAACGAGATGAAACCGATGAAGACGGCGATGACGTTCATCGCATGCGCGGCGGTGCTGTGCAGCGTGGCGAACGCGCAGGAAGTGGTGAAGATCGGCGTGGCGGGGCCGCTCACGGGCAGCGCCGCGCAAAGCGGCAAGGACGACGAGCGCGGCGTGCGCCTCGCCATCGAGGAGCTGAACGCGAAAGGCTTCGCGATCGGCGGCAAGCCCGTGCGCTTCGAACTGATCTCGATGGACGATCAGGGCGATCCGAAGGTCGGCGTCAACGTCGCGCAGAAGCTCGTCGATGACGGCGTGGCCGCGGTGATCGGCCATTACAACTCGGGCGTCAGCATTCCGGCGGCGCGCATCTACAACGACGCGCACGTGGTGATGATGACGGGCGCATCGTCGAATCCGGATCTCACGCATCTCGGCTATCCGTATGTGTTCCGCCTCGCCACCAACGACAACGTGATGGGCGGCCGCATGGCCGTCTATTCGGCGAAAGTGCTGGGCGCGCAGCGGGCCGCCGTGATCGACGACCGGACCGCGTACGGCACGGGCGTCGCCGACGTGTTCATCAAGACCGCGCAGAAAGAAGGACTGCAGATCGTCGCGCGTGAATACAGCACCGACAAGGCGACCGACTTCAAGGCCATCCTCACGCAGATCAAATCGCGCAATCCGCAGGTCGTGTTCTACGGCGGCTACTACGCGCAGGCCGCGACGCTCGCGCGGCAGATGAGCGAACTCGGCGTCGCCGCGACGCTCGTCGGCGGCGACGGCATCTGCTCGCCCGAGTTCGACAAGCTCTCGGCGGGCGTCGCGGACAAGCGCATGTTCTGCGCGCAGGGCGGGGCGCCGCTCGACACGCTGCCCGACGGCAAGACGTTCCGCGCGAAGTTCAAGAGCACCTTCAGCGCCGATGTCGATACTTACGCGCCCGCGTTCTATGCGGCCACGCTGGTCGTCGCCGATGCGATGCAGAAAGCCGGCTCCGCGAAACCCGAGGTGTTCGTGAAGACGCTACGCGATCAGTCGTTCAGCAGCATTCTCGGCCTCGTGAGATTCGACGCCAACGGCGACTGGATCGATGCGCCCGTCACCGTGTACCGGCTGAACGGCGGCGCGCTGACCGCCATCGCGCAGAAGGACTGAGCGGCGCGGCGTCATGCCGGTGACCGGCGGGCCGCGGGATTTTGTCCTGATATAGTCGAAGCCGTTGCCCGACCGTCCGCAGGAAGACATGGCCACCGTCGCGCTCGATCCCGACATCGCCACGCTGGAGAGCGCGCTTGCCTCCGATCGCTGGCGCAATGCGCGCCGTCTCGCCGCGCGCGAAGCGGGCGCGTGCATTTTCACGCTCGATCGCGGCGGTCACGTGCTGGAAGGCGCCGCGCATGTCGCCGATGCCCGGCTCGACGCATTCTTCGCGCAGTGTCCGTCCGAACGGCTCGCCGCGCTCGCGGAAGCGGCTACCGTCGCCGCCGACGGGCGCTGCGTGATGCTGCCGCCGCACGGCGCGGCCGCATCGATCGCTCAGGCGTACGCGCTGCGCGTCGATGCGCACGGGCGGCGCGTCTTTCTCGTCGCGCTGTGTGCGCCCGCTGCGTCCGGCGCATCGGCCGATGCGGCGCCCGCGTCGTGGGTCGCGTTGCTAGGCGCGACGCTCGACGTGCTGCTGCACAGCGCCTTCGATCTCGCCGCATACGACACGCTCGTCGAGGAGCAGCGCGCGATCATCGATCACATCGGCGACGGCCTGATGGTGATCGGGCAGGGGCACGTGCTGCGGCACGTCAACTCGGTGGCGGGACGCATTCTCGGCATCGATCCGAAGGCGAGCATCGGCAAGACGCTCAACGAAGTGATCGATTTCGAGCCGATCGTCGGGCCGATCTTTCGCACGGCCGTGGGGTATGTCGATCGCGAACTCATCATCGATTCGCCGGCGCGGCATCTGCATCTGCTCGACACCGCCATTCCCATCAAGAACCGCTGCGGTGAAGTGGTGTCCGTCGTCAACACGTTTCGCGAGATGCGGCGCGTGCGTAAGATGGCCGGGCGCTATGCGGGCAATCATGCGCGCTTCACGTTCGACAGTGTGATCGGCACCAGCGCGGGCCTGAAACGCGCGCTCGACGCCGCAAAGAAGGCGGCGCGCGGAGCGTCGAACGTGCTGCTCTCGGGCGAGAGCGGCGTCGGCAAGGAAGTGTTCGCGCAGGCCATTCACAACGCGGGCGCGCGGGCCGCGCAGCCGTTCATCGCGATCAATTGCGCGGCGCTGCCGCATGCGCTGATCGAAAGCGAACTCTTCGGCCATGCGCCCGGCAGCTTCACGGGCGCGGCGCGCGACGGCCGGCCCGGCAAGTTCGAATCCGCCGACGGCGGCACCGTGTTTCTCGATGAGATTTCCGAACTGCCGATCGACGTGCAGGCGAAGCTGCTGCGCGTGCTGCAGGAGCGCGAAGTCACGCGTATTGGCGACACGCGCGGCATTCCCGTCGATGTGCGCATCATCTGCGCGAGCAACCGCAATCTCGCGTCGATGGTGCTCGCGAAGACCTTCCGCGAAGACTTGTATTACCGCTGCAATGTGATCGAAATCACGATTCCGCCGTTGCGCGAACGGCGCGAGGATATTCGCGCGATGGCGGAATTCTTCCTCGCGCGTTACTGCACGCGCATGCACAAGCCGACGCCCGAAATCGCCAGCCAGGCGCTGCTGCAACTCGAGGCGCACGACTGGCCGGGCAACGTGCGCGAGATGGAGAATCTCGTCGAGAAGATCGTCAACTTCAACGAAGGCGAGCGCATTGCGGATGTCGCATCGCTGCTCGGCGGCGCGTCCGTGTCGCAGCCGGGCGGCGCAGCGGCTACGTCGCAGCGCGAGCCGGTGTCGCTGAAGGAAGCGGAACGCGTGGCCATCGAAGCCGCGCTCGAAGCGTGCAAATTCAACGTGACGAACTGCGCGAAGCTGCTGCAAGTGTCCAAGCCCGCGCTCTACGCGAAGATGAAGCGGCATGGCATTCGCATCGAGAGATCGCTGCGGCAACCGCTTTGAGAATCACGCGAAGTCATTTTCTCGTCGCGCAGCGGGCCGGGCGCGCTACTTCACCTTGCCCGGCGTGATCTGCACGTGATCGAGCGCGGCCGCGACGAGTTCGTCGGCGTTGCGGATGCCTTGTGCCGATGCGGCCAACCCATTGAGACGGCCGTCGATCAACAGCAGCGCGAGTCCGTGCACGAAAGCCCACGCTGCGGTCAACGCGACGGCGCGCGTCGCGTCCATCGGGGCGAAGGTGTCCTTGCCCGTCGGCGCCGCGAGGGTTTCGTCGCTGAAAACGCCCGCGAGCGCGAGGCCGGCCGCCTTGCGGGCCTCGATCAGCGACGGACGGTTCGGATCGAACATCTCGCCCCTCGACATCAGGCGCATGAGGTCCGGATTCTTTTTCGCAAATGCGATATAGCCGCGTGCGATCGCGCGGCGCCGCTCGGCCGTTCCCTGGACATCCTCTGCGTGACTGGCGATGGACGCCGACAGCCGCATGAATCCGCTCGCCGCGAGTTCGCTCAGGACGCCCGCCGTATCGCCGAAATGGTGTTGAGGCGCGGTATGCGAAACGCCGGCTTCGCGCGCGATTGCCCGCAACGTCAGGCCGCCGATTCCTTCGCGCTTGAGCACCACTTCGGCCGCCGCGAGCAACGCCTGCGGCAGCGAACCATGGTGATACGGCCTGAGTTGTTCGTCGACGGACGGCTTGGCCGAAGTCTTTTTGGCGCGCGGCGTGGTTGCCGGACGGCGCGTGTTCGTGTCGCTCATGAATGCCGGTCGCGTGTGCGTTTTTACAATGGAAACATAGTGTGTCCATTTTCCATCAGCAAGTCAATCTTTCCAATGGAAAAATACTTTGACAAACGCAGCGTTCGCCAGCAATATCTTTTTCCTGGAATTATGTGCGGCGGCACGCGGCGCGGGTTTCCCTCATCCATCGGACGGTAACGAGGTTCCTTCATGAAAGGCAACGTATTGATTTCGGGTGCGGGCGTCACCGGCCTCGCGCTGGCGTTCTGGCTGGATCGCGCCGGCTGGACGGTTACGCTCGTCGAGCGTTCCGCCGAATTCAGGCGCGGCGGGCAGGCCGTCGATATCCGCGGCGTGGCGCTGGATGTCGTGCGGGCAATGGGACTGCTCGACGACGTGCACGCGTTGCGCACGCAGTTGAAAGGTATGTCCATGCTCGACGCCGACGGCCACGAGATCCATCGCACGGACGAGCGCACGTATAGCGCGGGGCGTCTGGACAGCGAAGACATCGAAATATTTCGCGACGATCTCTGCGCGTTGCTGATGCGCGCGTTGAGCGAGCGCGTCGAGTTCATTTACGACGACAGCATTCATGCGATGAATGACCGAGACGATGGCGTGAACGTCGAATTCGCGAGCGGACTCGCGCGCCGGTTCGACCTCGTGGCAGGCGCCGACGGCATCTATTCCAACGTGCGCAAATTGTGTTTCGATGCCGAAACCGAGATCGTTTTCCCTTTGGGCGTGGTGCTCGCGCTGTTCTCGACGCCGAATTCGATCGGCCTGAAGGACTGGCAGATCGGACATCGCGTGGAGAGCTTCGGCTATGTGATCTACCCGAGTCTCGACCAGCGCGAATTGCGCATCGGCGTCGGATTCGAGGCGCCGGAGCCGCCGCTTTCGCGCGGCGATATCGATGCACAGAAGCAGGTCGTCGCGGAACATTGCGCGCATCTGAAGGGCGATTTCCCGCAGTTCATCGACGCGATGAAGACGACGGAACAGTTCTACTACAACGAGCTCGCGCAGATCCGCATTCCGTCGTGGTCGGTGGGGCGTGTGGTGCTCGCGGGCGATGCCGGATATTGCGCGTCGCCTTTTTCGGGGCAGGGCACGAGTCTCGGACTCGTCGGCGCGTTCGTGCTGGCTCATGCATTGACGCATGCGCACGATTTCGCGGCCGCGTTTGCTGCGTATGAAACGCGCATGCGGCCTTATGTGGATCTGAATCAGGCGCTCGTCGATCTCGATCGTCAGGGGCCGGTTCCGGACGAGCTGCTGGACGAAGCCAAGAACGGCATCGATCTGGCGGATCTTTTGAGCGCTCAAACCTGAACCGGACGGGAGAGGAACGTCATGCCGCAATCCCGAACGATGCACGCGAACGGCATCGACATCGCCTACGAAGTCTTCGGCCGCGACGACGATCCCGCCATTCTTCTCGTGATGGGCAACAGCGCGCCCGGCCTCGTCTGGCCGGATGCCTTTTGCGAGATGCTGGCGTCGGCGGGACTGCGGGTCATCCGCTTCGATCAGCGCGACACGGGCTGGTCGAGCTTTGTCGATTTCGATCGCGCGCCGTACACGCTGGACGATCTCGCGCGCGATGCCTTCGCGTTGCTCGACGATGCAGGCGTCGCCCGGGCGCACGTGGCCGGGCTTTCGCAAGGCGGCGTCATCGCTTATCGCATGGCGTTGCAGCAGCCGGCGCGCGTGGCGAGTGTTTCGATTCTGATGTCGTCGGCGGACGTGCGCCCGAAGAACGACGCGTTCGCGAACGCACCGCCGAAGGAAGGCGAGCTTGCGCGCCCCGCGGCGGACTACGTCGCGCGCGTGATCGCGCTCAATTCGACACCGCCGCGCGACGTCGACGAAATCGCGCAAAGGTTCGTCGACAACTTCCGTCTGGCCAAAGGACCGCGTTCGCCGTTCGATGAACCCGCGTGGCAAATGCTCGGCCGCGCGTTTGCGGAGCGTCTCGCGCTGCGTCCGGACGGGCTCACGCCGGCGCTGGCGAACAACAGCAATCACGCGCGCGCGCAGAAAGCCACGGCCACGCTGACCGCCGCCGACCTGTCCGCGATCGCGTTGCCCGTGCTGATCGTGCACGGCAGCGACGACCCGATCTTTCCCGCCGCGCACGCGCACTGGGCGGCAGCGATGCTTCGCGACGCGGAGTTGCGCATCATCGACACGATGGGGCACGCGCTCGATCCCGCGTTCTTTCGCGCGGTCGCCGACGCGCTGACCGGCTTCTGTCTGCGGCCTGCACGCTGAGCGCGCCGCCGAAAATTCCGACGGCGCGCTCGGCGCTTACCGGTTCTGAATCAACAGTCCGAGCGGCGCGAGCGGGCCGACCGGAATCAGCTCGTACTTCGCGAAGCCGCCTGCCGCGAGCGGCAATCCTTCGACTGTCGTCCTCGCCTGTTCGAGCGATTCGACGTTCATCAGAAAGACCACGCCCGGCCCGTCCTGCCGGTACCAGAACTGCTCGATTTTGCCGTCGAGATAGAGCTTGAGCGTGGCCGGCACCTCGTTCGGCATGATCCGCTGCCGCTCTTCCGGCGTGAGCGGCTTGCTGACCGATGCAATAGCGATGACTTTCATGTTGATCTCCTTGAGAGGGTTCATTGCGAAGCGCAACGGAGATCAATGTAGCGGCGCGGCGGCAAAAGCTGTATCGTCGTAAGTGACAACTTTAGGGTCATTTACGCCAATGCGCATTGCCGTACTCGCTCTCGACGGACTCTTCGATACCGGGCTCGCCGTCACACTCGACGCATTTTCGGCCGCGAACCGGCTCTCGGCACGCATGATGGGCGGCACGCCGCGCTTCGACGTATCGACGCTCGGCGTGCGCCGCCGGGTGCGCTCGGGGCAGGGCTTCGCGATTCCCGTACAGGCTATTACGCCCGAGTCGAAACCCGACTGGGTGATCGTCCCGGCGCTCGGCGCGACCACGCCGGACCAGCTCGTTCCCGCACTCGCGCGGGCGGATGTGAGAAAGGCCATCGCGCAATTGCGGCGATGGCAAGCGGAAGGCGTGATGATCGCCGCTTCGTGCATCGGCACTTTTCTGCTCGCGGAAGCGGGCCTGCTCGATCATCGCGAAGCCACCACCACGTGGGCGCTCGCGCCGCTGTTCCGGCAGCGCTATCCGCACGTATCGCTCGACGAATCCCGCATGCTCGTGCCCACCGACATCGGCGTGACCGCGGGCGCGGCGCTGGGTCATCTCGATCTCGCGCTGTGGCTGATTCGCAAGGCGAGCCCGGAACTCGCCGCGCTGGTTTCGCGTTATCTGCTCGCCGATATCCGCACGTTGCAGGCGCCGTACATCATTCCGAATCATCTGGCGCAGGCCGATCCGCTGATCCAGCGTTTCGAGCGTTGGGCGCGCGATCGTCTAAAGGAGGGTTTTTCGCTGCAGGACGCCGCAGACGCGCTCGCGACAAGCACGCGTTCCCTGCAGCGCCGGTGTCAGGAAGTGCTCGGCAAATCGCCGCTCGCATACTTTCAGGATCTGCGCGTCGAACGCGCGCAATCGCTTCTGCATGGCAGCGGACTCGACATCGATGCCATCGCGGCCGAGGTCGGCTATGTCGATGGCGCGACCTTGCGCTCGCTGCTGCGCCAGCGTCTCGGCCGCGGCGTGCGCGATCTGCGCGCCGAACTGCGCTGACGCGGCTCAAGTCTTCCGCGTGCCTGCCGTTAACCAGTCGTACCGCAAAGTCTTCAGAAAATATCAGGCAAGCGAGAGCATGCATGTCGATCTCATCACCATCTATCTGCTAGCAATTGGCACGCTTCTCGCCAGTTGCGGCATGACGCTCTGGGAGCGTCGGACCCACGTTGCGCGCAAGAAAGAATTAGGGACACTGGCGGCGGCGTACGCCACGCTCGCGGCCGGCTGCGCGGCGGTCTCCGTGCGCCACGAACTGCCCGGCGCGACCGGCTCGGCGCTCAGCAATCTCATCATGGTTTCCGGCTATCTGCTGATTCTTCACGGAGTCGCCGTTTCGAACGGGCGGCAGTATCGCGCAGTGTCGGCGTGGATGCTGGCGGGCGTGGCGGTCGCGTGGAGCATCGCGGGCGTGCGCTGGGAAACGAGCATGTGGAACTACTGGAGCGCGATTCCAATTTCCGTCGCGTGCGGCCTGGCGGCGCGCGAACTGGTGCGCGGCAACGGGGCGAAGCGCGTTCAGTCGCGCGATATCGCGGCAATCGTGTCCGGCACGCACGCCGTGTTCTACGCCGCGCGGGCGTGCGTGCTGCCGTGGGCCGCGACATGGCTCGGACAGACCGGGCTCTCCGCCATCGCGAAGCTGACGATGTACGAGGGCGTCCTGTACTCGGTGATTCTGCCGATGACGCTGCTCAGGCTCGTGCGCGACGAAGCGCACGGCGAACTGCTGATGGAATCGCGCACGGATTACCTGACGGGTCTCGGCAATCGCCGCTGGTTCTTCGAAGAGGGCGCGCGCGCCATCCAGCGTGGCGACGCATCGCGGCCGGTGTCCGTGCTCGCGCTCGATCTCGACAACTTCAAGACGATCAACGACCGATACGGACACGACGCGGGCGACGAAGTCCTCAAATCATTCGCGCGCGTCGCGCGATCCGTGCTGGCGCAAGACGCCGTGTTCGCACGCATCGGCGGCGAGGAATTTGCCGTGGTGCTGCGCGATCACGATCGCGTGCGCGCGAGAGCGGTGGGCGAGGCCGTCGCCGGGCGCTTCGCCCAAACGATCACGCACAGCGCGGAAGGCGCCGAGATTCGCGCGACGGTGAGCATCGGCATGGCGCAGTCCGGCGCGGAGGCGTCCACGTTGACGGACCTGCTGGCGGCCGCGGACCGAGCGTTGTACAGCGCGAAGTCGCTCGGCGGCAACCGGCTCGAAGTCGCGCAGTTCGCCGCGCGTTCGCAGGCCGTCCGCGACAGCGTCGCGTGCAGCGGCCGATAATCCGCCGCGATTTCCCTAGGTCGATTCGTCGTCCCGGACGAACAGCATCGAAATATAGAGAACTGTCGACACGGCGATGATTCCGACGCCGACGAACACCTTCGTCCGGTTGAATTCGAGGCCGCCGTTGATCGCCACGCCGATGCCGACGACGGAGGCGAGCGTGCCGATCGTCGCCAGGCCGACGTGCGCCTTGGTCAGAAACGCGCGACGCCGCCTTCTCCCCGCCTCGCTGAACGGTCCTCCTTTCATCGCGTCCTCCTTGTTGTCGGTTTGGCTTCAGACGCTGCGCCCGCAACGATCCGCGTTTCGATGCGACGAGCGAAACGAATCTATCGAAATAAGTGGTCGATTAATTTAATCGACTGCCGGACGGCTGCCTTTCCATTATCGATACATAAAAATCGCCGGCCGCACAAATGTTCGTCAATTCGCGCCTTGTCGCGTCGCATGGAGAGAGCCGTGTCCAAGCCAATTCATCCGGAAGGAGAATCGCGCAGGGCGTTCCTGCGCAACGTTGCGGTGGCGGGCGCCGCGACCGGGCTCTCGGGCGTCGTCGGCGACGCGCTTGCCCAGACGGGCGTTCCGGCGGCGCCGACAGGCGCGGCCCCGAAACCGGCGACACGCGCGACGCTCGACATCAATCAGCAATACGCGAATTTCCTCTCGTTCGCGGATACACAGGATTTCGAGGACGCGCGCCGCGGACTGATCGCCACCCTGCCGGAGCCCGTCGTCATCAAGGGGCAGGGCGACATACCCGCGTGGAACCTGCAGCAGTTCGCGTTCGTGAGCGGCGGTCCGGAGAACAACGCGCCGCCGACCGTCAATCCGAGCCTTTGGCGCAATGCCAAGCTCAATATGAATCACGGTCTCTTTCTGGTCGTGGACGGCATCTGGCAGGTGCGCGGCTATGACCTTTCGGTGATGAGCATTATCCGGGGCGATCAGGGATATATCGTGGTCGATCCGTTCATCACGACCGAAGTGGCCTCGACCGTGTGGAAGCGACTCGTCATTCCGCATCTGGGCGACAAACCGATCACGCACGTCATTTATACGCACAGCCACGTCGATCATTACGGCGGCGTGCGCGGGCTCGCGAGCGACCAGGATCTGCAATCCGGCAAAGTGAAGATCGTGGCGCCTGTCGGATTCACCGAGGCGGCCGTCGGCGAGAACGTGATCGCGGGCAACGCGATGGGGCGTAGGGCGAGTTACATGTATGGCTCGCTGTTGCCGCGCAGTCCGACCGGCATCGTCGACGGCGGCCTCGGCAAGACGACGTCCGTCGGCACGATCACGCTGGCCTTTCCGACGATCTTCGCGGAAAAGACGGGCCAGAAGATGACGCTCGACGGCGTCGATCTGGAAATCCTGATGGCGCCCGAGTCGGAGGCGCCGTCCGAATTCATGTTCTACCTGCCGAAGTACAAGGCTTTCTGCGCGGCCGAGGATGCGACCCACACGCTTCATAATCTGTATACGCTGCGCGGCGCGAAAGTCCGCGACGGGCTGCTCTGGTCGAAATATCTTCAGTCCGCCATCGACATGTTCGGCGGCAATGCCGAAGTGCTCTTCGCCTCGCACTACTGGCCGACGTGGGGCAACGAGCGCATCGTGCCGTTTCTCGGCGCGCAACGCGACATGTACCGCTATCTGCACGATCAGACGCTGCGGCTCGCGAACATGGGACAGACGCCGCTCGAGATCGGCGAAGTCATTCGCCTGCCGGACAGCCTCGCGAAGCACTGGCATTGCCGCAGCTATTACGGCACGGTCTATCACGACGCGGTCGCGCAATACAACCTGCGGCTCGGTTTCTTCGACGGCGTGCCGGCCAACCTGCACCGGCTGCCGCCGACCGAGAGCGGCAAACGCTACGTCGAATACATGGGCGGCGCGGCGGCCGTGATCCGCAAGGCGCATGCGTCATACGACAAGGGCGATTACCGGTGGGTCGCGGAGGTCATGAACCACGTCGTGTTCGCGGAGCCGCAAAACGTCGCGGCGAAACAACTGCTCGCCGATGCCTATGAACAGCTCGGCTATCAGTCCGAGTCGGCGCCGTGGCGCAATTTCTATCTGACGGGCGCGATGGAGTTGCGCAACGGCATTCAGAAAGTGCCTGCGCCGCAGCCGCAGAGTCCGGACACGATCCGCGCGATGCCGCTCGACATGTTCCTCGATTTCCTCGGCATCCGGCTCGACGCCGAGCGTGCGGCCGGCAAGACGGTGACGTTCAATCTCACGCTCACCGATACCAAGGAGCAGGTCGTGCTCGGCGTGGAGAACAGCGCGATTCATTACTCGAAGGGCCGGACATCGAATGCGGCCGACGCATCGATCACGATGACGCGCGAGGATCTCAACAACATCATGCTCGGCACGACCAATATGCAGAAGCTCGTCATGTCGGGAACGGCCAGGGTCGACGGCAACAGTCAGAAGCTCGGCGAGTTCCTCACCTGGCTCGACTCGTTCGAGTTCTACTTCAACATCGTCACGCCTTGAGAGGTGGTCATGTGCGCCATCTGCAACTTCAGGATCGAATTCGGCGTCGGTCATCCGGCGGCGCTCACGGTGGCCGTCGCCACGCGTCGAGGTATCGAAGACGGACGTATCGAACCGATCGAAGAGATGCAGGGTCCGCTTGGCGCGGCGCGCGCGCGCATGTCCGCGATCGAGGCGATGAATCTGCTGCAGGCACGCATCGAAGCAACGCTCGACGCAGAGCGGCTGCTCGCGCTGCCCGACTTCTATGTGTTCCTGATCGAGTCCGACACGTGGGGATTCTTTCACGCCACCACCGACGGCTTCGATCCCGACATCGTTCCGGAAATGCCGGATGTCACGAGCACGGACGCGGCGCGGCGCAGCAATATCATCGTGGGTTCGGAGGCAGCCTTGCGCGCGTGGCTCGACGGGCGTCTGACCATGGACACCGCCTTGAGCGATTCGGTGTTTCACGTCGACGCGCCCGACGCGGCGCGTGCAAGCCTGACGAGCATGCTCGTGCTCGCCGAAACCACGGTCGACGACGTGCGCTGAGCCGCGTCTTTGTATCGGCTTCGACTGGCCGTGAACACGCACGACTCGCCTCGGGGGAACTTCGAATGGTCGCGTTCATCGCTCATCCTGCCGTGCTGTTTATCGTGCTTCTCGCGCTGTTCATCGGCGCGGTGGCGTTCGGCGCATTCGTGCTGCGGCGCGTCGCGGTGCTGCCGGAAGGCGATCGAGAGGACTTCAACATCGTTCAGACATCGACGCTGACGTTGCTGGCGTTGCTCGTCGGCTTCAGTCTCTCGATGGCGGTCAATCGCTACGATCAGCGCAAGAACCTGGAAGAGGGCGAAGCCAACGCTATCGGCACGGAATACGTCCGCGCGGATCTGGCCGACGCCGCGCAGGCCGTGAAGATCAAGTCGGCGCTGATCCGCTACACGAAGCTGAGACTCGCGGATTACCGGACGCGTGCTCCGGAGGAACTCCAGCGCATCGGGCGCGACACGTCGAGCGTTGAGACGGAACTCTGGCAACTGGCGACGGAGGTCGCACGCGACAAGCCGACGCCGATCGGCGCGCTCGTCGTCGCCGGGATGAACGATGCGCTCAACTCGCAGGACTACGCCGAGGCGGCGCGGATCAATCACATTCCGCTCGGGGCGTGGTTCCTGATGATCGTCATCGCGATCATGGCGTGCGCGGTGCAGGGTTATGGCGCAAAGGGAAGCCTGCGCAAGGGACTGTTGCTCACGATCCTGCCCGCGACGGTCGCGCTTTCGCTGGCGCTCATCTCCGATATCGACAGCCCGCGAGGCGGCATGATCCACGTCGAGCCGCAGAATCTCGCCAGGCTTTTGCAATCGATCGACAAATGATGTTTTGCGTGCGCGGGCTCAGATCGCGAGCTTGTTCAAGGGCAGCGCGAATTCGAGTTGCAGGCCTTGTTCGCGCCATTCCTGCGCGAGCGTGCCGCCGAAGTGCCGTGCAATCGTGTTGCGCAACAGCGTGCTGCCGAAGCCGTGTTGTCGCGGCGTATCCGTGATCGCCGGTCCGCCGCGCTCGTGCCAGCGGATGACGAGATTTTCATCGCGCCGTTCCCACTCCACCGACACCTGACCCGCATCGGCGGACAAGGCGCCGTACTTCACGGCGTTCGTCGCGAGTTCGTGGAAGACGAGCGCGAGACTCGTCGTCGCGCGGTCGCCGAGTTCCACGTCTTCTCCGGTCACGATGACGCGCTTTTCAGCCGTCGCTGCATAGGGCCTGAAGATGGCGTCCGTCAGTTCGCGCAGGGTGGCGGCGCACGGCTGGGCCGCGCCTGCCGCATTGTCGGCACGATGCAGGACGAGCGCGTGCGCCGCGGCCAGCGCGTGCAGGCGCCCGGAAAGCGTCTGAGCGAATTCGGGCGTCGACGACGCCGACCGCTTGCCGACGTGAATCATGGCGTCGACGACGGAGAAGACATTGTTGACCCGATGATTCATCTCGCGCGTCAGCATCTCTTGCTGAGCGAGCGCTTCCTGCAAGCGCTGCTGATTCTGCAGCACGGCGAGCGCAATGCCGACAAACGACGCCAGCTCTTGCATGATGCGCGCGTGTCCGCTGTCGAAGAGGCGTTCCTTTTCCGCGACGATCCACAACGTGCCGAGCGGCTGACCGTGAGCGACGTAGAGCGGCACGAGCAGCACCTCGGGACAGACGACGCCGGCTTCGGCGATCCACGAATAATGTCGCTCCGGATGCCGCGTCAGCGTGGGCTCGAAGCGATCGAGGCAGACGCCGCACGGGCTGTAATTGCGCGGCGTGGTCGCGCCTTCGAAACACGCCAGTTCGCCGCGCAGATCGCGCCAGCGAAAAATGCCGGGAGTGCCTTCCTGCGGTTCGAAGGCGCTGATTCCGGCGGATGCCGCGCCGGTCATCTGCATCGCGCGTTCGACGAATCTCGGCAGCACCTGCTCGGGATGATCGAGCATCTGGCCCACGACGTCCTGCAGCGCGAGCTTTTCGCCGAGGTGATCGACGACCTTCGGCACCCTGCGATGCAGTTCGGCCGTGATGTACAGATCGGGTGGCGGGACGGCGTCGAAGGCGGTCATTTCGTCGGAGCCGGAGTTGCCTGCATGGGGTCATGCCGAGCATACCTGAATCGGTCCGGACGACGAAACAGAGACTTTCCCGTGGATTCCGGCGAATCAGAAGCATTTGCAATGCCGGCTCATTCGCGTGTTCAATCAGGCATACGCATGCTTAATTGAAACTCACGCGACGCGTACCGCGGCTCACGCTACGGGCGCATGTCGCGGCCCGGCGAACGACGCGAGCACCGCCAGACCCAGCGCCGACAGCAGCACGCCGAGATGCATTGCGCCGCCGGTTCCGGCGCGATCGACGGCCATGCCGCCCGCGAGCGATCCCAGCGCGATCGCGGTCTGGACCGCGCTGACGAACAGCGCCGACGCCGCTTCCGGCCGCTCCGGCGAAGTCATCTGCATCCACACGCTCAGGCAAAGCGGAATCGCGCCATACGCGATGCCCCACGCGAGCACGCCCGCCACGACCGCGCCCGGCATGTGCGCGAACACGGGCAGCGCAAGCAGCGATGCCATGACGAGCGAAGTCATCGCGAACAGCGACAGCCGCGGATGAGAGGTCACGAATGCCGATGCCGCGAAGTTCGAGACGAAGCCGACCACGCCGAAGCCGAGCAGCAGCGCCGTGACCCACGTCCCGCCGAGCGCCGCGTCGCTTTCGAGGAACGGCGCGATGTACGTGTAGGCGCAGAAGTGCGCGCCGAACAGCAACGCGACGAGCAGCAGGCTGCGCTGCACCGTGCCGCGCGCGAGCATCTGCACGAAGACGCCGATGCCCGGAACGGAGCGCGGCGGCAACGCGGGCAGCAGCGCCGCCTGCAACAGGAGCGCGGCGCCTGCGAGCGCGGCCGTCGCGATGAACGACACGCGCCACGACGACAGTTCGGCGATGAACGTACCAAGCGGCACGCCGACGACGGTCGCGAGCGTGATGCCCATGAAGATGATCGCGCTGGCCCGCGCGCTGTCTTCTTCGGCGACGATCTGCCCGGACACGCCAAGCGCGACGGTCCAAAAGCCGCCGAGACTGATGCCGAGCAGCGCGCGGCCGACGAGCATCGTCGCGAAGTTCGTCGCAACGGCGGAGACCGCGTTCGACAGCACGAGCGCAATCGACAGCAACAGCAGAATCGTGCGCCGGTTCATGCGGCCGGCCGCCAGCAGCAGCAACGGCGCACACAGCGCGGCGATGACGCCGGGCGTCGTCGTCATCAGACCGGCTGTGCCGGGCGTGACGCCGAGATCGGCGGCGATCCTGGGCAGCACGCCGACGGGCATGTATTCGGTCGTCACGAAGGCGAACGAGCCCAGCGCGATGGACAGCACCGCGAGCCAGCGGCGTCGGCCGTCGTTGGATGACGATGCGGGCGCGCCGGAGAACGGCGCGGGCTGATGGGTGCTCATGGGAAACTCCGGCGGACACGAAGCCGCCTGCCGCGCGCGACGTAAATCGCGCGCTTCGGCAGCGGCTCTCGATCAGGGAAGGTGGAGGACGGCGGCGGCGCCGGAAATCAGGCCGCGATCCGCTCTTCAGTGTGGAACGGGTAATCGGTATAGCCGATGTCGGTGCCGCCGAAGAACGTCGCGCGGTCGTACGGATTGAGCGGCAGATGCTTGCGCAGCCGCTCCGGCAGATCCGGATTCGCGATGAAATGCCGCCCGAACGCGACCAGATCGGCGTCGCCCGACTGAAGGATGGCTTCGGCGCTGTCGCCGTCGAAACCGCCGGCGACGATGATCGGCCCATGGAAACGCGTGCGCAGCAGTTTCGCCGCGACCGGCTCCTGCGCGCGCGTCTCATCTTCGACATTGCCCGCGATGCGCGGCTCGATCAGATGCAGATACGCGATGCCGAGCGCGTCCAGTTCCGTCGCGACGTAGGCGAAGAGCGCTTGCGGATCGCTGTCGGACATATTGCCCCACGAACCGCTCGGACCGAGGCGGACCGCGACCTTGTCCGCGCCCCACACCGAGATGACGGCGCGCGTGGCGTCGAGCAGCAGGCGCGCGCGGTTGGCGATCGGGCCGCCGTATTCGTCGGTGCGCCGGTTGCTGCCGTCCTGAAGGAACTGATCGAAGAGATAGCCGTTCGCGGCATGCAGTTCGACGCCATCGAAGCCCGCCTTCACGCCGCGCTCGGCGGCCGTGCGAAAGCGCTCGACGATGCCCGGCAGCTCCGCCGTTTCCAGCGCGCGATTCGGCGTATTCGGCACCCAGCCCGCTTCGGTGTACGCGACGCCGCCATGCAGCACTTCCGACGGTCCCACCGGACGTCCGCCCTCGGGCTGCAATTGCGCGTTCGACTGACGGCCCGCGTGATAAAGCTGAAGAAAGATCTTGCCGCCCTTTGCATGCACCGCGTCGGTGACGGCCTTCCAGCCTTCGATCTGGCTGTCGTCGTACAGCCCCGGCGCGCCGAGATAGCCGTTGCCGTCCGGCGCGGCGATGGTGGCTTCGCCGATCAGGAGCGCGCCGGGCGAGGTGCGCTGCGCATAGTATTCGGCCATCAGCGGGCCGGGACGCGCACCGCTTTCGGCACGCATGCGGGTGAGCGGGGCAAGGACGACGCGGTGCGCGAAGTCATACGAACCAATCTTGATTTGCGAAAAGAGCCTGGACATTTCGATCTCCACGATACTGGGTAATGTTTGCCTGACGCCGCTGACCGGCGCCGCTTGACGCAAATGTAGTCACAGCCGGCCGCGAGAAAAACCGCCTGCCGGTGCGATCACCCCGGACGTGCGCGTCCGCAATCGCGCGAGAGCCGCCCACAGCGGAAATGCGCCGATTGTTCAGTCGTGGAAAACAGTCATGTCGCGTCTGCCGCATTTATTCCGCCGAAAGTCGTTCTGATAATGCGAGCCACTTCAAAGCGATCTACGGAGAATCAACATGGAAGCTTCACAAGTCGCGCCGTTGCGCGTGGGTGTGATCGGCGTCGGCAACTGGGCGCGGCACGGGCATCTGCGCGTGCTCGATCTGCTGCCGCAATACACGCTGCAAGCCGTCTTCAGCCGGCGGCGCGAAGCCGCCGAAGCCGCGGCACGGGACTATCGCATCGCGCGGGTCGCCGGATCGGTCGATGAAATCGTCGAAAGTCCGGACATCGATCTCGTCGTCGTGCTGAACACGGCGCCTCAACATGCGCGCACCGTGAAGCGCGCACTCGACGCGGGCAAGAACGTCTACTGCGAATGGCCGTTGACGACCACGCTCGGCGAATCGCAGGAACTGCTGCAACTCGCCGACGCGCGCGGCGTACGTCACGTCGTGGGCCTGCAGCGCCGTCTCGCGCCGCACAACCGTTATGTGCGCGATCTGCTCGCGCAAGGTTATGTGGGCGCATTGCGCTCCGTGCGCATGCACGTGAGCATGAATTACTTCCAGTCCGTGCGCCCGCGCGCGCTCGAATGGACCGTGCCGCCCGACAACTTTTCGTCGGTCGTGGCGATCTACGGCGGCCATTTTCTCGACATGCTGTTCGCCGGAACCGGATGGCCCGTGTCGGTCGCGGCGCTCGCACCGAACCAGTTTCCATCGGTGACGATCAGGGAGACCGGCGTGTCGATACCGACATCGACGCCCGATCAGTTCGTGCTGGCGGGCATGCTGGACGGCAACGCCGTGGTGTCGGTGCATATCGAGGGCGGCAAGCGCAACGGCTCGGGCGTGCAGATCGATTTCACCGGGACCGAAGGCGATCTGCGGATCACGAATGCGTCGGCGTTCGGCGATGTCGGCGACGACTATGAAATCCACGGCGCGCACGGCGACAAGCAGCCGCTTGTACGTCTTCCGGTGCCGCAGCGCTATCATCGGTTGCCGGATTCGAATCTGCCGTCTGCGGTGCTGGAACTGGCCGAGCTGTACTGGGCATTCGCACACGATGTAGCGCACGGCACGCATACAGCGCCGACTTTCGCCGATGCAGTGCGGATGCACGATTTCATCGATCGCGCGCAGGCGTCGTACGCGTCGCGTCGATTCGTCGAGACTAACGCGGCCGCATAACCGGACTTTCGCGATGACCCGATCACCACCCGCCACGACCGAATTCGCCACGCGCACGCCGGGTGCCGGAACCGGCCGCACGGGCGGCGCGCTGGATCACATGAGCGGGATGGTCATCTTCACGCGCGCGGCGGAAACGCTGAGCTTCGCGGAAGCGGGGCGGCAGCTCGGGCTCTCGGCATCGGCGATCGGCAAGGCGATAGCGCGCCTGGAAGCGCGGCTCGAAGTGCGGCTGTTTCATCGCAGCACGCGCAGTGTGCGTCTCACGCCCGAAGGCGAGCTGTTTCTCGCGCGCTCGCAACGCATACTCGGCGAGATCGAGGAAGCCGAGTCCGAACTGGCGATCTCGCGCGCCAGACCGGCCGGCCGCCTGCGCGTCAGCATTCCGCTGGTCGGCACGCTGCTGATGCCGGTGCTCTCCGCGTTCATGCGCGAATTTCCCGAGGTGCAGCTCGACATCGACTTCAGCGACCGTATCGTCGATGTCATCGAGGACCGGTTCGACGTCGTGCTGCGCACCGGCGACGCCATCGATTCGCAACTCACGATGCGCATGCTCGGCCATTACACGCATCTGATCGTCGGCTCGCCTGCGTATCTCGCGCAACGCGGCGTGCCGGCCGCGCCGGAAGAGTTGGCGGGCCATGCGTGCCTGCAGCATCGTTTCTCGAAGACGGGGCGCTTGCGGCGATGGTTCTTCATGCGCGATGGCGCGGCCTTCGAGGTCGAACTTCCGTCGACGGCAATCGCGAGCGCGGTCGAGCCGCTCATCGCGCTTGCAGAAGAAGGGCTGGGTCTCGCCAACGTGCCCGATTACACCGTGCGCAGGCAACTCGCCGACGGCTCGCTCGTGGCCGTCCTGCGCGAGTTCACGGCCGACTCGATTCCGTTTCGCGCGCTCTGGCCGTCGGGACGCATGACGCCGCCGAAGGTGCGCGTCTTCGTCGATTTTCTGAGCCAGCGCCTGTTTCCCGCGGATCGTGCCGGAGCAGCCGGGCGCTGAAGCGTCGAGCGGAATTGGCACGGCATGCGTGATATTGTCGGCAGCATCGTTTTTTCTTCAGGGAGAGTGCGATGACCGAACTTGTCACATGCCTGTGGTTCGACGAAGGCAAAGCGCGTGAAGCGGCGGAATTCTACGCCGCCACTTTCCCCGACAGCCATGTCGGAGCGGGCCATGCATCCGCCAAACCGGGTGTCGGACAAGGCCCGGAACTGACGGTCGAGTTCACCGTGCTCGGCCAGCGCTTCATCGGGCTGAACGGCGGTCCCCATTACAAGCCGAATGAAGCGATCAGCTTCATGGTCCAGACTGACAGCCAGGAAGAGACCGACCGGTACTGGAACGCCGTCGTCGGCAACGGCGGACGCGAGGCGCCATGCGGATGGTGCAAGGACCGCTGGGGCTTCTCGTGGCAGATCACGCCCAAACGTTTGCTCGACATATTCAACGGGTCCGACCGCGATGCCGCCCGGCGCGCAATGGACGCGATGATGTCGATGAAAAAGATCGACATTTCGGCGATCGAGCGCGCCGCCGCGGGCGATCCGGCGTGATTTTGGGCAACGCATCGACGGGAACATTTGTTGCTCTAACGCCGTCGCACCGATTACACATCACCGAATGAACAACGCTCTCGACTCCGGAAGTCTTCGCATTGCCGCGCTGTCGCGATATGAGGTTCTGGACACGCCCCGTGAACAAGCCTTCGACGAAATCGCCGGTCTGGCGGCGGCGCTGTGCCGCGTGCCGATTGCGGTAGTCAATTTCATCGGCGCCGGGCGTCAGTTTTTCAAGGCGGAAGTCGGGCTCGGCGTGCGCGAAACGCCGCTCGAAAGCTCGTTTTGCGCGAAGGCGTTGCTCGAAGAGGAATTCCTTCACGTCGCCGATGCGAGCGCAGACCCGCGTTTCGCCGGCAATCCGCTCGTCACGGGCGAGCCGCATCTGCGCTTTTATGCCGGCGCGCTCTTGAAGACCGAAGAAGGCGTGGCAATCGGCACGCTGTGCGTGCTCGATTACGAGCCGCGCAATCTCGACGACGTGCAGATCCAGGCGTTACGCGTGCTCGCGCGTCAGACGATGGCGGCGCTCGAACTGCGCCGCGCGATGAAATCCGCCGATGCCGAGCGGGCGCGCTATGGCGCACTGTTCAACGCCATCGACGACGGCTTCTGCATCATCGAATTCTTCGACGGGCCGCACGGGCCGCTCAGCGACTATGTGCACGTCGAAGCCAATCCGGGATACGAGCGTCATACGGGCATTGGCGATATCGTCGGCAAGACCTTGCGCGAAGTCGATCCGACCGACGCGGACCGCTGGATCGAGCTTTACGGCACCGTCCTGCGCACGGGCGTGCCGACGCGTTTCGAGCGCTATTTCCTGACCGCGGGACGTCATATCGAAGTGTCGGCGGCGCGCGTCGAACCGCAAAGCCTGCGGCAGGTGTCGGTGCTGTTCCGCGATATCTCAGCGCGCAAGAAAGGCGAGGAAGCGCTGCGCGCCAGCGAGGCGCTCGCGCGGCAGAACATTTTGCGCGTGCAACTGGCGCTGGCGGCCGGCGCGATCATCGGCACATGGTTTTGGGATTTGCCCAACGATCGCTTCACCGTCGACGAAGCCTTCGCGAAGGCGTTCGGCCTCGATCCCGCACAAGGACACGACGGTCTGAGCCTCGCTCAGGTGATCGCGAACGTGCATCCCGACGACCGCAGAGATCTCATCGCCGCGATCGAACAGGCCGTCGCGCGCGGCGGACATTACGCGCATCAGTATCGCGTGCGGCGCGCGGACGGACATTACTACTGGATCGAAGCCAACGGACGCGTGAATCACGATGCGAATGGCCGGCCGCTGACCTTTCCCGGCGTCGTGCTCGACGTGGAGAAGCGCCGCGCCGTCGAGGAGGAACGCGATCGCGCGGCGTCGTCGTTGCGGGCGCTGAACGAAACGCTCGAACAGCGCGTCGCCGAACGCACCGCCGAACTGATGCGGGCCGAAGAGCAGCTTCTGCAATCGCAGAAGATGGAAGCCGTGGGCCAGCTCACCGGCGGCCTCGCACATGACTTCAATAACCTGCTGGCGGGCGTGTCGGGTTCGCTGCAATTGTTGAGCATACGGCTGAGTCAGGGACGGGTCGCGGACGTCGATAAATATGTCGTCGCCGCGCAGGGCGCCGTGCGTCGTGCGGCGGCGCTGACGCATCGGCTCCTGGCCTTTTCGCGGCGGCAGACGCTCGACGCGCGTCCCACGGATGTCAACGCGCTGGTGAACGGCATGACCGATCTGATCCAGCGCACGGTCGGGCCCGGCATCCGGGTCGAGGCGGTCGGCGCGACCGGTCTGTGGCCGGCACTGGTCGATTCCGGTCAACTCGAAAATGCGCTGCTCAACCTGTGCATCAATGCAAGAGATGCGATGCCCGACGGCGGCCGCATCACGATCGAGACCGCCAACAAGTGGATCGACCGCAGCGCGGCGAAAAGCCACGACATGCCGGAAGGACAGTTTCTGTCGCTGTGCGTGACGGATACGGGAACCGGCATGACGCCCGACATCATCGCGAAGGCGTTCGATCCGTTCTTCACCACCAAGCCTATCGGCATGGGCACCGGTCTCGGCCTGTCGATGATCTACGGCTTCGCCAAACAATCCGGCGGCCAGGTGCGGATCTATTCGGAAGTCGGGCAGGGCACGACGGTGTGCATCTACTTGCCGCGTTTCTATGGCGATGTCGACGGCGAAGCGCTCGATCAGAACGCTTCGGCCATCTCGGGCACCGAGGCGGGCGAAACCGTGCTGGTCGTCGACGACGAACCGAGCGTGCGCATGCTCATCACCGAAGTGCTGGAAGAAGGCGGCTATACGGTCATCGAAGCCGCGGACAGCGTGACCGGACTCAAGCTGTTGCAATCGAATGTCAGGATCGATCTTCTGATCAGCGATGTGGGCCTTCCCGGCGGCATGAACGGCCGCCAGATGGCGGACGCGGGCAGGCAGACGCGGCCGCAACTGAAGGTGCTTTTCATCACCGGCTACGCGGAAAACTCGGTCATCGGCAACGGCCGTCTCGAACCCGGCATGCAGGTACTGACCAAGCCGTTCGCGCTGGAAACACTCGCCGCGCGCGTGCGGCAACTGGTGGAAGGTTGACCGGACGCGCGCCGTTGCTTCAGTGCGAGATGCTTTCCAGCGACTTGCCGAGCGTTCTCGGCCCCATCAGGCCGATCGCGAGAATCACGAGCGTCATCGCGCCCGCAATGAACACGAAGACGCCTGTGACGCCGAACTCCTTCAGCGTGAACGCGATGATGAACGAACTGAACACGGCCGAGAGCCGGCTCCACGAATAGACGAAGCCCACCGCACGCGCGCGAATGGCGGTCGGATAGAGTTCCTGCTGATACGCGTGATACGTGAACGAAATGATGTTGCCCGCGAGCGTCAGCAACACGCCGAGCACGACGATGATCGTCGCCGACGAGGCCTGGCTGAACAGCAATCCGCTCACGATATTGAGCGCCGCCATGCCCACGATCACGTGCTTGCGTTCGAAGCGATCGGCGATCCAGTAGCCGAGCAAAGGCCCGAGCGGCGCCGCGAGTCCGATCACGGTCGTATACAGCAGACTCGACGTCACCGTGATGCCCTGCTTGACGAGCAGCGTCGGCACCCAGTTCGCGAAGCCGTAGAAGCCGACTGTCTGGAAGATATGGAAGATGATCAGCATCACCGTGCGCTTGCGATACGGCGGCTTCCACATGTCGGCGAAACCGGCCTTGCGCGGGACCGGATCGGGCGGTCCGGGTTCGGGCAAAGGCTTGCCGTGCTGACGCGCGACGGTCGCTTCGAGACGCGTGAGCACATCGTTCGCTTCGTCGATGCGCCCCTTGCTCGCGAGCCAGCGCGGACTCTCCGGCAAGTTGCGCCGGAAATACCAGACGAACAGCGCGCTCACGCCGCCGAGCAAGGCGACCCAGCGCCAGCCGTCCAGTCCGAAGGGCGCGCGCGGCACGAGCAGATACGAACAGAACGCCACCACCGGCACGGCTGAAAACCCGACTGCCTGACACACCGCGAAGGCCCGGCCGCGCAGATGTTTGGGTGCAAGCTCCGACATATACGTGCCGATGGTTACCAGCTCCACGCCGATGCCCAACCCTGACACGAAGCGCCAGAAATTGAGTCCGCCAGCCGTGTCCTGAAACGCCATCACCGTGTTGGCGGCGACGTACCAGAGCATCGACCACGTGAAGATGGCGCGGCGGCCGAAGCGATCGGCGAGAAAGCCGCACGCGGCCGTGCCGAGAAAGAGCCCGCAGAACAGCGCGGCGATGAAGCTCGCGACGCCGGATGTGCCGAAGAGACCCGTCGTTGTCTGCGTGAGGATGCCGCTCTTGACGAGCCCCGGCGCGATATATCCGGTAAAGAGCAGATCGTAGAGTTCGAAGAAGAAGCCGAGGCTCAGCAACAGAATCAGCTTCCAGATTGCGCGCGTTGCGGGAAGCCGGTCGAGGCGCGCCGAGATTGCGCCGCCGTCGGTCAGCGTTTGGGCGACGATCTCGGCTTCGATCCGCGATGCAGGGCCCGTCGCGCGTAGCGACGCGCTCTCGGAAATGGCCATGGTTGTCTCCTGTATGTGTATTCGAAGGCCGTGCATGCGAATCTAGACGCCGGCGGCGATGCGCAAGAAGTGCTGGTTCGGCAACGGGGGCATCGCGATCGGCGATGTTCTCGTAAACCCCTGCGCGTGACACAAAAGCAAACTGCCACCCGAAGGTAGCAGCGAGAGACAACATGAGCGCGGCGCTTACACGGATTGTCGCAACGCGTGCGCGGCCGCCACCATGTTCTGCAGCGCCGGAATGACTTCTTCCCACTGACGCGTTTTCAGGCCGCAATCCGGATTCACCCACAGGCGTTCCGCGGGAATGCGGAGCGCCGCTTTCTTCATCAGATCGACGATGTGATCGCGGCTCGGGATGTTCGGCGAATGGATGTCGTACACGCCCGGCCCGATCTGGTTCGGATAAGCGAAATCATCGAAGGCGTCGAGCAGTTCCATGTCGGAGCGCGAGGTTTCGATCGTGATCACGTCGGCATCCATATCCGCGATCGACGCGATGATGTCGTTGAATTCCGAATAGCACATGTGCGTGTGGATCTGCGTCTCGTCCTTCACGCCGTTGGCCGTGATGCGGAACGCTTCCACCGCCCAGCGCAGATAGTCTTGCCACTGCGAGCGCCGCAGCGGGAGGCCTTCGCGCAAGGCGGCTTCATCGATCTGAATGATGCGCACGCCGGCTTTTTCCAGATCGAGCACTTCATCGCGGATCGCAAGTGCAAGCTGCTGACACGACACGGAGCGCGGTTGATCGTCGCGCACGAACGACCAGTTGAGGATCGTGACCGGGCCGGTCAGCATGCCTTTCATCGGCTTGCTCGTCTGCGACGCCGCATATTCGATCCATTCGACGGTCATCGCCTTCGGGCGACTGATATCGCCGAAGAGAATCGGCGGCTTCACACAGCGCGAGCCATACGACTGAACCCAGCCGAACTGGCTGAACGCATAGCCATCGAGTTGTTCGCCGAAGTATTCGACCATGTCGTTGCGTTCGGCTTCGCCATGCACGAGCACGTCGAGGCCGAGCGTTTCCTGTTCCCTTACCGCGCGCGTGATTTCCTGTTTCATCGCATGACGATAACCCGTTGCATCGAGCGCGCCGCTCTTGAACTGGCTGCGCGCATGGCGGATTTCAGGCGTTTGCGGGAAAGAGCCGATGGTTGTCGTCGGAAATGCGGGCAATGCGAGCATCGCCGCCTGCTTTTGCGCGCGCTGCTCGTACGCGCTTTGACGCCTGCCGAGTGATGCATCGATCTTCGCGACGGACGCCTTCACTGCCGGGTCATGCACGCGCTTCGAAGTGCGGCGGCTTTCGATGGCGGCGGCATTCGCGGCGAGCGCTTCGGCGACGGCAGCGCGGCCGTGGTTCAACGCGCGGGCCAGCACGCCGATCTCATCGAGCTTTTGTACCGCGAACGCGAGCCACGACCTGATATCGGCGTCGAGTGTGGCCTCGCTGTTCAGATCGACCGGAACATGCAGCAGCGAGCACGACGGCGCGATCCACAGACGATCGCCGAGCCGTCGATGCAACGGTTCGAGCCATTCGAGCGTCGCAGCGAGATCGCTCTTCCAGATGTTGCGGCCGTTGATGGCGCCTACCGACAGCACCGCGGTATCGGGCAATTGCGCGATGGCCTGATCGATCTCGTCACGCGCGTTGACCGCATCGATGTGCAGTCCATCGACGGGCAGCTTGCACGCGAGCGAGAGGTTTTCCTGCAACTGCCCGAAGTAAGTCGCGACCAGCACGCGCACACGCCGCGCCGACAGCGCATCGTAGGCGGTGACGAATGCGTCGCGCCATGCTGCATCGAGTTCGGTCACGAGCGCGGGTTCGTCGATCTGCACCCAGTCCACGCCGAGCGCGGCGAAGTGATCGAGCAAGGCCGCGTACACCGGCAGAATGCGCGGCAGGAGCGCGAGCTTGTCGCTGTCGTCCTTGGCTTTGCCGAGCCACAGATACGTCATCGGTCCGATGATGACGGGCTTGGCGTTCAGGCCCTGCGCGCGTGCTTCGCCGAGTTGCTCGATGAGGCGCGAGGTGTCGAGCCTGAACTGCGTGTCCGCATCGAACTCGGGCACGATGTAGTGATAGTTCGTGTCGAACCATTTGGTCATTTCGCCCGCGGCCACACCGCCGCAGCACGCGGCGTGTTCTTCCTCGCGTGGCGCCGAACGGCCGCGCGCGACGCGGAAATAGTTGTCCAGTGCGTCGCCATGGAAGTCGCGAACGCGCTCAGGCAGATTGCCGAGCGTGAAGCTCATGTCCAGCACCTGATCGTAGAACGAGAAATCGCCGGCTGGCACGTAGTCCAGATTCGCTTGCTCCTTCCAGTGCCGCGCGCGCAGCGCCGCACCGAGCGACTCCAGTTCGTCGCGCGACGATTCGCTTTTCCAGTACTTTTCGAGCGCGAATTTCAGTTCGCGTCTGGCGCCGATGCGCGGAAAGCCCAGGTTGTGTGTGGTAGCCATCGTGCGTTGTCGTCCGTAAGAGATAAACCGGTGACGATGATAGAATTTTCGACGTATGAATAAAAATGGAATATTTTCATACTTCGATTAACTTTGTTCATGGAGAGCGTCATGCTCGAGCGCAGTCATCTGATGGTTGTGCGGGAAGTCGAGAAGCAGGGATCGATGACCGCTGCGGCCGACGTGTTGAATCTCACGCAGTCCGCGCTGAGTCATGCGGTCAGAAAACTGGAGCAGCAACTCGGCACGCCGGTCTGGACGCGCGAAGGGCGCAGCATGCGGCTCACGCAGGCAGGCAACTATCTGCTGAGTCTCGCGAACCGGATGCTGCCGCAATTCGAGCAGGCGGAAGCGCGCATGAAGCAATATGCGCAGGGCGAGCGGGGCACATTGCGCATCGGCATGGAATGCCACCCGTGCTATCAGTGGCTGATGAAGGTCGTGTCGCCGTATCTCGCGAGCTGGCCGGACGTCGATGTCGATGTGAAGCAGCGCTTCCAGTTCGGCGGCATCGGCGCGCTGTTCGGCTATGACATCGACGTGCTCGTCACGCCTGACCCGATCAAGAAGCCGGGGCTGCGATTCGAGCCGGTGTTCGATTACGAGCAAGTGCTCGTCGTGGCCGAAGAGCATGCGCTGGCATCTGCCGCCTATGTCGTTCCCGAGCAGCTCGCGTCCGAAGTGCTCATCACGTATCCGGTCGAAACCGATCGGCTGGACATCTACACGCGTTTCCTGACGCCGGCGAATGTCGTGCCGCGCCGCCAGAAGGTGATCGAAACCACTGACATCATGATGCAGATGGTCGCGAGCGGGCGCGGCGTGGCCGCGTTGCCGCGCTGGCTCGCGGAAGAGTATGCGGAGCGCATGCCGCTTACGCCGCTCAAGCTTGGGAAGAAGGGCATCGCGAAGAAGATCTGCCTCGGTGTTCGCGAGGCGGACCGCGCAATCGACTATCTCGCGGCTTTCGTTGCGCTGGCGCGCGACGCGGACTGGACGCGCGCGAAGATCCGCTCGAAGCGCTGAGCCACCCGCAACAGCGCGATTCGTAATTCACGGCTAATTCAGCGGGACGAAGATGACACATCACCAAGTCGTCATCAACCCAAGGAGTTATCCATGAAGCACATCGCCAAAGTCGCCGCCGTTTTGATCTGCATCGCCGTTTCGCAGGCGGCCAGCGCGCAGGAAAAGAAAGTCAGCCCCATGAAGATGACCTGCTCGGACTATGCGGCCGTCGATGAAGCATATCGCCCGGCGCTGGTCTACTGGGTCGCGGGCGTCGACAAGCTCGGCGTCAAGGAAACGGACACCGTCACCGTCGATACGATGCAGCCCGTGGGCGCGGCCGTGCTCGAAGAGTGCAAGATCGACCCGAAAGCATCCTTCGTGTCCAAAGTCAGATCGATGATCAAGGCGAAGAAGATTTCGCTCTTCGAGCATCACTGAATCGATTGCCCGCGTTCGAGCGCTGCGCACGCATGAGCGAGACGCGCCGCTCGATCTCGGTGACGAGACCCGGATGAACGCATCACAGAGCGGTATCAGACAGGCACTCAAATCGCGATGCGGCTCTTCGCATTCGAGTTCTTCTGCATCGGCGGGCTGCATATCGCGTGACGGCGCGTTCGACACATGCTCATTCTCGGCTCACTCTCGGCGCGCATGATCGATAGTATGGGATCGCAGCAACCTGGTCATCACTCATCAGACGAGAGCCGCCATGAACAACATGCAATTTACATCGTACGTCGAGGCACTTCTCGATCAATTGGCGATGCATGCAGACAGCGCCGTCTTGCGTTATCGCGGCCAGGATGTAACGGGCGCAGCGCTGCGCGGATCGATCTATCGATATGCCCGCGCGCTCGAGGCGCTCGATGTGGGACGTGGCTCGTTCGTCGCGATGTTCGCGCCGAATTGCCCCGATGCGCTCGCCGTGCGCTATGCATCCAACCTGCTCGGTGCCGCGACGATGTTCCTGCCTGCGATTGTCGAAGCAAGCCGCAGGGACGCGTTGCTCGCGCGGCTTCAGCCGACGCATCTGATCGCCTTTGCCGAAACGGCTGGCCTGATGCCCGATACGACGGACGCGCGCATCGCATATATCGGCGCAGGCCCGGAAGATGTACGGCTCGACGAACGCGCTCGCACGCAATCGGATGCGCCGATGCCGGGCCGTGCGCATGCCGATGATCTGGCGGTAGTCGTGTGCTCGGGCGGCACGACGGGCTTGCCGAAAGCCAGTTGCCGCTCGTTTGCGGCGTATTCCGGCATGGTGAAGGCCGCGAGCGATACGAAGCGGCGGCAGCTCGTGAACGGCGCGCTGGCTTATCTGTCGCAAGTGCTCGTCGACATGACGCTGGCCGGTGGCGGTACGGTGGTGCTGGCAGACCGATACGATGCCGCCAGCACCCTTGAGACGATCGAAGCCGAGCGCATCACCGACATGCTTCTCGTCGAGCCGCAGCTCTTCGAAACCATGGATCATCCGGATGTCGCACGGCGCGATTTGTCATCGTTGCGCAGCATCGCGCACGTCGGCGGATCGGCGCCCGCGGTGCTGCGTGGACGCGCGATGAAACGGCTGGGGCCGGTGCTCACGCACATGTACGGCGCGAGTGAAGCGGGACTCGTGAGCGTGCTGCCTGCGAGCGAGGCGAGCGCGAGGGCGGATCTTCTGTCGAGCGCAGGCCGGGTTCGCGCGGGCGTGGACGTGCGCGTGCGTTGCAGCGATGGTTCGCTGGCGCACGACGGAGAGGCCGGAAGCATCGAAGTGAAATCGGCTGCGGTAGCGGCGGGGTATCGCAATCAGCCCGACGAGCAGGCAAAGAAATTCGTCGACGGATGGTGCCTGATGGGCGATATCGGTTATATCGACGCGGAAGGCTATCTGCACATACTCGGCCGCGCCGCGGACGTGGCTCAGATCGACGGACTGATCATCGGCCCGACGCAGATCGAGGACGTCCTCTGCAGTCTTCCCGATGTGCGCTATGCAGTGGCCTTTGCAGCGATTGGCGCGTCGGATGGCCGCGCATGGACGGTGGCCGTCGAGCCCTGGCATGGCCGAATGATCGACGTCGAGCGATGCACGCGTGTGTTGAGTGCGTGTTTCGGCGCGTGCGTCGCGAATGCTTTGCGCGTTGCCGTGTTCGAACGCGTGCCGCTCACGGAGCAAGGCAAACCTGATCGCGTGACGATCGAGAAGATGTGTGCGAGTCCTCTCGATGTAGACATGTGCACGGATCAGTGTGTTCGTCGGGCACCGTGCGTGTCTTCGGACGTCATGCAATCAACGGATCAGCCCGTATCGCCACCCGCGACCGGCAACACCGTGCCGGTGATATAGCCCGCCTCGTCCGATGCGAGAAAGAGAATCGGCGCGACCTGTTCGTCGATGCTGCCATAGCGCTTGAGAAAAGTGGATTCGGTGACCTGCTTCACCGCTTCACTCATCCACGCTTTCTCCTGCTCGCTGTCGCCGGATGCGTTGCGCGGGACTCGCCGCGCGGGCGCTGTCGTCCCGCCCGGTGCCGTAGCGACGACGCGGATGTTGTGCTCGGCGTATTCCATCGCGAGCGATTGCGTAATCGCATTGACGCCGCCCTTCGCGGCCGAGTAAGGCACACGGCGAATGCCTCGCGTGGCGTTCGAGGAAACATTGACGATCGTTCCGCCGCCGCGCGCGAGCAGGTGCCGCAATACTGCGTGACACGCATAGAGCGTGGGCATCAGCGAGCGGCGAATTTCCGCATCGATTTGCGCGGGCTCGAACTCGGCAAATGGACGCATGCGGATCGCACCACCCACACCGTTGATCAGTATGTCGATGCCGCCGAATCGTTGCGCTGCGAAATCCATCGTCGCTCTGGCGCCTTCGTAGGTCTCTAGATCGGCGACGAAGCCCGCGGTGTCTGCGTTTGCGGCCTCGGCTGCGACTTCAGAGACAAAATCCGCGCGATCCACGAACAACACGCGCGCGCCTTCTTCCGCCGCGCGCAGCGCCACGCTACGCCCGATGCCCTGCGCCGCGCCGGTCACGATCATGACCTTGCCAGCAAATCGATGCGTATTCATGCAGTCACCGGTGCGGCGTTGGGAGTGAACTTCTCGTAGTGGAAGCTGTTGGGTTTGACGCCGTTGTCGTCGAAGTACTTGCGCACTGCATCGACCATCGGCGGCGGGCCGCACAGATACACGTCGACGTCTCCATCGTTCAGCGCTTCAGGCGGCATATGCTGCGTCACCCAGCCTTTACGGGGATGGCCCGATTCGGCATCGGCCACGACGGTCGCGTAAGTGAAGTTCGGGAGCTTCGCCTTATATGTCTCGATCGCTTCGACCAGAACGAGGTCGAGATCGCGCGTCACGCCATAAATCAGATGGATTTGTTGCTGCGGGTTGGTGCGCGCCAGCACTTCCAGCATCGAGAGAAAGGGCGCGAGTCCCGTGCCGCCCGCGAGGAACAAAACGGGCCGTTCCACCGCGCGCAGATAGAAGCTGCCGAGCGGTCCGGTCAACTCCACCTTGTTGCCGGGTTTCGCGGCTTCGAGCCACGTGCTCATCAGGCCGCCGGGAATCTTCTTGATCAGAAAACTGATCTTCGATTCGCCCGGTGCGGACGAGAACGAATACGAGCGATGCCGGCCGCTCTCCGGCACATCGATGTTCACGTACTGACCCGCCAGAAACACGGGCGCGTGAGCATCGACATCGAGTTCGAGCACGACAGCCGCATCGTTATGCTGTTCGACCTTGGTGACGGTCGCGGCGAACTTGCTTTGTTCGGTCTTGCACGCCGTCGACGATGCCGGCACGGCAATCACGCAATCGCTTTGCGGCACCATCTGACAGGTGAGGACGAGTCCGGTTTCCTTTTCGTCGTCGCTCAATGCATCTTCGATGTAGTCGTCGCCGAGGTCGTAACGGCCGCTTTCGGCGCGGCATTTGCAGGTGCCGCACACGCCGTCGGAGCAATCCATCGGCAGATTGATCTTGGCGCGAAACGCGGCGTCGAGTACCTTCTCGCCGGCCTTGCATTCGACAAAGCGCGTTACGCCGTCTTCGAAATTCAGTGCAATGTTAAAACTGGACATGTTGCCTCCTTCACTTCCTGTCTCTTGCCGCCACGCGATCTCAGACGTGATAGACGTCCAGCACCTGACGGATGTAGTCATTCTTCAGCACGATCTTCTTGTATGCGATCAGCAAGAGATCATCGACCCGGCGCAAGGTGACGAACATCGTTCCGAAGAAATGGTCGTTCAGCTTGTAGCGGTGATTGAGCGTGTTGAAGTTGTAGCGTACGTCCACCTCGTTGTCGCGCTCGGCCAGCACTTCCACGTTCGTGACGTTGTGGCTCGTACGCGGCTCGGGCATCGACGCGCTGCTGCGCTCCGTCTTGATGCGGAACACACGATCTTCCAGGCCGCCACGATCCGGGTAGTACATCAGCGAGATCTGGCTTTCGTGGTCGCTGGTGAGTTGGTCGTCGTCGTCCCATGCCGGCATCCAGTACGTGACATCTTCCGTGTAGCAGGCAAGCCACTCGTCCCACTGACGATCATCGAGCAGGCGCGCTTCGCGATACAACGTCGCGCAGATTTTCTGGTAGTCGAAGCTCATGCCAGTGCCTCCGCATGTTCCTTCTTCAACGCATCGCGCATCACATCTACCCAGTACTCGTGCTGACACACGAACAGCCCTTCGTCCTCGCTGCGCTCGCCTGAAATGAGCGGCTTGAGGCCCATGTTCTTCGCATTCTCATCCGCGCCTTCAATCCACAGCGGCGCGCCCCGCGAGAGGTCGTTCCACATCGCAGTGATGCCGGCATAACCCGATTGACACGCGCGGAACTCTTCGAGATCGTCCGCGGTGCCCATGCCAGTGACATTGAAGAAATCCTCATACTGACGGATGCGCGTGGCGCGATCGGTTGGGCTCTCGCCCTTCGGGGCAAAGCAGAAGATGGTGACTTCGGTCTTGTCGACAGCGATCGGCCGCACCACCCGAATCTGCGTGCTGAACTGATCCATCAGGAAGACGTTCGGATACAGGCAAAGGTTGCGCGTCTGATTCACGATGAAATCCGCCTGCACGTCGCCGACGCGCGCCTTGATCTCTTCGCGATGTTCATAGACCGGCCGCACTTCCGGGTTCATCGTCTTGGTCCACAGCAGGATGTGTCCATGCTCGAACCCATATACGCCGGCCACCGACTTGCTCCAGCTGTTCGCATCGACGGCCTTGGTGCCGTCGACCTTGCGGCGGCCCATCGTCGCCGCGTAGTTCCAGTGAACCGTGCTGACGTGATAGCCGTCGCAGCCGTTCTCCATCTGCATCTTCCAGTTGCCGTCGTAGATGTAGGAGGAGTTGCCGCGCACGACTTCCAAACCGTCGGGTGCCTGATCGACGATCTGGTCGATGATCACCTTGGTCTCGCCGAGATAGTCTTCCAGCGGCATGGAATCGGCATTGAGACTGCCGAACAGAAAGCCGCGATAGCTCTGGAACCGCGGAACCTTTCTGAGGTCATGCGAGCCTTGCTTGTTGAATTGCACTGGATATTCGGTGGTCTTTTCATCCTTCACCTTGAGCAGCTTGCCGGTGTTGGAGAAAGTCCAGCCATGGAACGGGCAGGTGAAGCTGCCTTTATTGCCATGCTTGCGGCGGCACAACATTGCGCCTTTGTGCGCGCAGGCATTGATGACAGCGTGCAGTTCGCCGGTCTTGTCGCGCGTGACGACCACGGGCTGACGTCCGATCCATGTCGTGTAATAGTCGTTGTTGTTCGGGATCTGACTTTCATGCGCCAGGTACACCCAGTTGCTCTCGAAGATGTGCTTCATCTCCAGATCGAACAAATCGGCGTTGGTGAAAATGTCGCGGCGGCAGCGATATACACCGCTTTCCTTGTCGTCCTGAACGGCGGTGTGCAGCAGTTCATCGAGCTGTCTGGTTTTGTCGAAGATGGCGGACATGTGTACTCTCCCTATGCGAACGCCGTGTCATGGAGCTCTTGCATCGGTTTCGAAGAATTTCGTGCGGAGATTCGAGCGGCGACCGTGTTTAATCGCCGCGCCTCGTGGAATCAGGCGGTGGCTGCTACGCGCAAGCGATTGACGAGCTGGTTATCCGTGCCTTGAACCAGCGACGTGAGCGCGATGTTGAATTCGATCTCCTTGTACGCGTCGTTCTTGAGGCCGAGTGCAGTACCGCCGGTCTTTTCGGACACGGGCGGAATCAGATCTTCGCGCGTTGCGTAGGCGAAGTCATCCCAGATCAACGGATCGCCCTCGATATTGATCTGCGTCGTCAGCTTGCGATGCTTGTCGCTCGAAACGAAGAAGTGCACGTGAGCCGGGCGATTGCCATGACGCGCAAGCACGTTCAACAGTTGCTGAGTCGCGCCGTGCGGCGGGCAGCCGTAGCCGACCGGCATGAGCGTGCGGAATTCGTACGTGCCGTCGGCATCGGTCCTGATTGCGCCGCGCAGATTGAAGTCGCTTTGCGCGCCGGTCGGATCGAAGTGCGAATAAAAGCCCTTGGAATTCGCGTGCCAGCATTCGACCACGGCGCCCGCGACGGGCTTGCCATCCGGGCCGGTCACGGTGCCGCGAATCACGAGAGGACCGGCGTCGGCATCGGCATTGACGTCGATCTTCGACACGCGATCGCGCACGGGCGCACCGGCGACGTAGAGCGGGCCTTCGATGGTGCGCGGCGTGCCGCCATGAATATCGGCTTCACGGTCTGCGGCATCCATGCGAATGTCGAGAAACTTTTCCAGGCCGAGACCCGCGGCAAGCAAGGCAACTTCACCGTCCTTGCCGAGCTTGTTGAAGTAATTGACGCCTGCCCAGATTTCATCGGGCGTCATGTCGAGGTCGTCGATGGCCTTGAACAAATCGCCAAGCAGCCTATGCGTAATTTGCTTGGCGCGAGCATCGCCCTCATTGCTTCCGATATTGGTCGCGGCCTTGAGCAAATCCTGTACTTCTTTCGAATCGAACACTTTAACGTTCATGATCTTTGTCTCCTTGGAATGTTCAGGAAAAGAAGCGGCAAGGAGCGTTTGCGAAGACATCGAACTGACCGTAGGTCATTTGTCTGCTCCTTAATCTCTGTCTGTTCTGGTGGGGGTTAACCCTTGTTTCGGTGCGATCAAGCAATGCCTGGAAGGTATAATCGGGCACCGAAACAAAGCGTGAATGCAGAATAATTGACGCCCGAAGCCTCCGTCCAACACTGATTTAGTATTGGGCTATATCTACGAGGTATTGAGATGGAACTGCGGCACCTGCGGTATTTCGTGGCTGTGGCGGAGGAGCGGAACTTCACGCGGGCCGCTCAGCGGTTGCACATTGCACAGCCGCCGCTAAGCCGTCAGATCCAGCAACTCGAAGAAACGCTTGCGGTGCAATTGTTCGAACGCAATTCACGTCCGCTCAAGCTGACCGAGACCGGCAAGTTCTTTTATTCGCACGCGGTTCAACTGCTCGCGCAAACAGCCGAACTCGAGTCGATGACGCGACGTGTCGGCAATATCGAACGCAGTCTGTCGGTGGGTTTCGTCGGGTCTACGCTGTACGGGCTTTTGCCCAAGATCATCCGGCGCTTTCGCGATGAAAACCCTACGGTCGAACTCAGTCTTCACGAGATGTCGACCACCGATCAGATCAGGGCGCTAAAAGACGGACGAATCGATGTCGGCTTCGGGCGCATCCGGCTCGAAGACGCCAATATCCGCCGCGTGGTTCTCAGAGAAGAAAAGATGATCGCGGCGTTTCCGCTGGATCATCCGCTTTCGCTCTCCAGGCCCGTCATGGCCTTGCGGGATCTCGTCAACGAGACGCTCATTATTTACCCTAAGACGCCTCGTCCAAGCTATGCGGATCAGGTGCTTGCGGCCTTTCAGGATCGCGGCCTCAAGCCCCGCCGGATCTACGAAGTGAGAGAACTGCAAATTGCTTTAGGCCTGGTCGCAGCGGGCGAAGGCATTTCAATCGTGCCAAGCAGCGTATATGGCCTTAAGCGCGACGACGTGAGCTACAAGGAACTGGACGATCCGACCCTCGTGTCTCCCATCATCATGAGTACGCGGATGCTGGATGAGTCGCGCGATATCGTCGAGATGCTTGCTCTCATCTATCGCCTCTATGACGAGGCGAAAATACCTTACGTACCGCCGCCTGAGCGCGGAAGCTGAGCGTCTCATACCTCGGGGGTATGGCACTAGACGTCGATGGTCTTGGACATGGGCCGGTTGTGCGCGCAATACTTCGGCAACCTTTCCACTTCCGTCACTCCGGTATGAACGCCAAAATCACCTCTGTCGAAGCGATCCTCGTGGACCTGCCGACCATCCGCGCCCATCAACTGGCGATGGCGACCATGCAGCAGCAAACGCTGGTGATCGTTCGTCTTCGTTCGAGCGACGACATCGAAGGGCTTGGCGAAGCCACGACGATCGGCGGACTCTCGTACGGCGAAGAAAGCCCTGAAGGCATCAAGCTGACGATCGATACCTATCTCGCGCCGGCGCTCATCGGGCTGGATGCGACCAACATCAACGCTGCGATGGCGAAGCTCAACAAGATTGCCAGGGGCAATCGCTTCGCCAAGAGCGCGATCGAAACGGCTTTGCTCGATGCTCAGGGCAAGCGCCTCGGTGTATCGATGTCGACATTGCTCGGCGGCGCCGCGCGCAGCACGCTTCCGGTGCTGTGGACGCTGGCAAGCGGCGATACGAAGCGCGACATCGAAGAGGCCGAAATGCTGCTTGCCGAGCGTCGCCACAATACCTTCAAGCTCAAGATCGGACGCCGCAGCGTGCGCGACGACGTGGCGCACGTCTCGGCGATCAAGGCCGCGCTGGGCGATCGCGCGAAGGTCACGGTCGATGTCAATCAAGCGTGGAGCGAAGCGGATGCGGCGATGGGTATCGCTGCGCTCGAAGCGGGCGGCATCGACCTCATCGAACAACCGACGCCCCGAGAGCAGCGTGGCGCCCTCGCGCGACTGTCGGCGCGGTTCGTCGTGCCGATCATGGCCGACGAAGCGGTCACGGGTCCCGAGGATGCGCTGGAACTGGTGCGCGGCGCCTGCGCCGATGTCTTCGCGTTGAAGATCGCAAAGTCCGGCGGCATCTACGGAATGATGCGCACCGCGGCCGTGGCCGACGCGGCGGGCGTGGCCCTTTACGGCGGCACGATGCTCGAGGGAAGCATCGGTTCGATCGCCTCCGCGCATGGCTTCAGCGCACTGCCGCAACTCGCGTGGGGCACGGAACTGTTCGGACCGCTTCTGCTGAAAGACGACATCGTCACAGCCCGTCCGCAATACCGCGACTTCGATCTGCATCTCCCTCAGGGTCCGGGACTGGGTCTCGCCATCGACGAAGAGAAGCTCGCGTTTTATCGCCGCGACAAGAATCGCTGATTCATCTCGATCGATTCTGCTTCGTTCATTCGTAATCGCCAAACGCTGACCGGCGTCTGCGCACGCACTCATTGAGGAAAAAATGCTCTATCTCGTCAGAATGGATGTTCACCTGCCGCATGACATGCCCGCGGCGCAGGCCGAAGAAATCAAGGCACGCGAAAAGGCTTATTCGCAGGATTTGCAACGTCAAGGCAAATGGCAGCAGTTGCATCGCGTCGTCGGCGAATACGCGAACTACAGCGTGTTCGATGTCGATTCGCACGACGAATTGCACACAATCCTCTCTTGCCTGCCGCTGTTTCCCTACATGACGATGAAGGTCACGGCGCTGGCTCGTCATCCGTCGTCGATACGCTAAGAATCGATAGGATGTTCGTAGCGCATAAAAAATATAAAGTTAAGGATAACTACAAAAATTAAGCATGCGGAAAAAATTCGATACTTAATCTAAAGGAGACACCATGCGCCAGATAGACGTTCAGAAATTATGCGATGAAGCCAAATTCGGGAAGTTCCACCTTTTGCTTCTTTTCTGGTGCGCGCTGATCATCATCTTCGACGGATACGATCTCGCGGTCGTCGGCATTGCGCTTCCGTCGATCATGCGCGACATGGGCGTTCAGCCGACGAGCGCCGGATTCATGGTGAGTTCTGCGTTGCTCGGCATGATGCTCGGAGCAGTCTTTCTCGGCACGATCGCCGACAAGATCGGCCGCGTACGCGCCATCGTGATCTGCCTTTTGCTCTTTAGCGTCTTCACGGCTGCAGCGGGCCTGACGAGCGATCCGCTGATGTTCGGCATCGCGCGCTTTCTCGCAGGGCTGGGAATCGGCGGTGTCATGCCGAACGTCGTCGCGCAGATGACCGAGTATTCTCCGCGCAAAATCCGCAGCACCATGGTCACGTTGATGTTCAGCGGATATTCCGTTGGCGGCATGCTGGCGGCGCTGGTCGGAAAGGCGATGATCGAAAGCTACGGCTGGCAATCGGTCTTTCTCGCGGCGGGGCTGCCCGCATTGCTCGCCCCGGTCATCCTGAAGCTGATGCCCGATTCGCTCGCCTTTCTGGTTCGAACGGGACGCTCGGACACGCTCACGAAGATTCTTCCACGCATCGACGCTGCTTACGTCCCGCAGCAAGGCGACAGGTTCTCGCTCTTCGAGAAGGGCGCGACGTCGGGCTCGCCGATCAAACGGCTTTTCGCGGAAGGCCGCGGTTTGAGCACGGTGATGTTGTGGATCGCGTTCTTCATGTGCCTTTTCATGGTCTACGCATTGAGCTCGTGGCTGACCAAGCTCATGGCAGGCGCAGGACATAGTCTCGGCTCGGCATTGACCTTCGTTCTCGTGCTCAACTTCGGCGCGATGATCGGCGCCATCGGCGGTGGATGGCTTGCGGACCGCTTCGATATCAAGCACGTCCTGATCGTGATGTACGCGCTTGCCGCCGTGTCTATCAGTTTGCTCGGTGTGAAGGTGCCGGTTGGCGTGCTGTTCTTTCTGGTGGGTCTCGCGGGAGCGTCGACGATCGGCACTCAGATCGTCACGTATGCTTTCGCCGGACAGTTCTATCCGACTGCAGTGCGATCGACGGGCATTGGATGGGCGTCGGGCGTCGGGCGAAGCGGGGCGATTCTGGCGCCGATCGTCATCGGCTTTCTCGTGAGCAAGGCGCTGCCGCTTCAGCAGAACTTCATCGCCATTGCCATTCCTGGCGTGATCGCCATGCTGGCCGTTTGCCTGATCAAGGTGCGTCGCACGCCCCAGGACAATCGCGCAAACGCGGCCATTGCGGAAGCCGATCCGGCTTGAGCTTGATAAGGGCCTCAGACGAAAAGCGTGCTCGAGCGTCGAGCACGCTTTTCGTTCTTATAAATCGAATAAGTAAATCAAATTACGCGGCGGCCTGCCAGTGCGCCTCGACACTCTTATCCGTGATGCGCACCGTGGCGAGCAACGGCGCATAGCCGCGCAGTTTTATCTCGTTGACTGCGAGCCTTTCCGAGCGATAAATCTGCTGAGTGATTCTCGTGCCGTCATGAAATTCGAGGGTGTATCCATCGATCGGGCCCCAGCGTCCCTTAGGCATCGGTTCGATATAGACGTGCTGCATGGCATATCTCCAGCGTGATTGGAAAGCGTCGGCGAACGTGCACCTCTTGTATAAGAGCCTACCGGGGAACCGCCCACTGGAAATGCCGCTATGTGTTTAACGTCACATTAGAAAAAGCCAGATAAAACAAGCAACTAAAGTTGCCTTCTCATGATGAGAAAGGCAATCCTTCGATGTGCAACCGGCTCCATGCTGCCATGCAGCGAACGTTTTCGAGAACCGGACCTCCATTTCGCATCGCGAAAATACGAATGATCGTGCGCGAGCTGAACGATCAATCCACGTCGCTCAAGTCTGACCAAATGCTTTGACGTGCTTTTCTCGCATCAATTTCTCATGCACGCCTTGCGTCAATGCTGCGATCTGCTCAGCCAGTTCGCGCGTCAGAGCCGTCAACTCTGTGTTCTGCTGCAACAGCGCTTGAATCTGTTCCGCCTGATGCGCAAGCGCCTTGTCGCGCCGAGTGGCCGCCAGCGCGAGCGCTTCTCTGTGCCGGGCGTCGGCGTCGGAGAACGCCTTGTCGCGATCGGCCTGACGAGTCTGCGCGAGCAGAATCATCGGCGCGGCATACGCCGATTGCAGACTGAACGCGAGATTCAGCAACACGAACGGATAAGGATCGAAGTGAATCACGCGCGCGACGTTCAGCCCGATCCAGATGACCACGATCAACGTTTGCGAGAGGAGAAACGTGGGCGTGCCGAAAAAGCGCGCGAACTCCTCGGCCTTGAGCGCAAACCAGTCGTTGCCGAAAGCGCTCGTCAGATGCAGATAGGGCAATTGAAAACGCAAGTGATCTGACGGCGCCGCATGGTCTGCGCTGTCGACATTCGCGCTGGAGCCGCCGGGTTCATGCACCGAGTCGTTGTAGTCGATCTTCATGACGATGAGGAGATTGAGGACGTGCGTGCATCGAACTCTAAGGCCTGCAGCCGGCGAAGTGTTTAAAGAAGGCACGCAGAAACGCGTTCGCGCACGGCGCGCAAAGCACGAAAGACGTCGTCGTGCATACGCGAAAACATCGGTTGCGCTGACAATGGGTGCGTGCTGTCCACATGAATACTCCTTCCATACGCAACGCAGCCGTTGCGTTAAACGCCATGCCGTGCAGCACGCAAGCGACATCCACGGCGATGGCCGATCCAGCATCTCGAAGGAGTATTTGCAATGGCCACATTCACACTGAAAGACGGAACCGAACTCTTCTACAAGGACTGGGGTTCGGGCCCTGCCGTCGTCTTCTCTCACGGATGGCCGCTCAACGCGGACGCGTGGGACTCGCAAATGATGTATCTCGCGGAACGTGGCTATCGCGTGATCGCGCATGACCGGCGCGGCCACGGACGCTCGAGCCAGCCGTGGAGTGGCAACGACATGAGCCGTTACGCCGATGATCTCGCCGAACTCATCGATCATCTCGACGTGAAAGATGCGGTGTTCGTCGGGCATTCGACGGGTGGCGGAGAAGTTGCACGTTATATCGGCCGTCACGGCACGGAACGCGTGCGCAAGGCGGTGCTGATCTCGGCGGTTCCGCCGCTGATGCTCAAGACCGAAGCGAATCCGGGCGGCCTGCCCATTTCCGTATTCGACGACATTCGCAAAGGCGTCATCGAAAATCGCTCGCAGTTTTTCAAGGACCTTGCGACGCCGTTCTTCGGATTCAATCGCGAAGGCGCGAAGCCCTCGCAAGGCACGATCGACTGGTTCTGGCTGGCAGGCATGCAGTGCTCGATCAAGAGCGCGTATGACTGCATCAAGGCGTTCTCCGAAACGGACTTCACCGAAGATCTTCGCAAGATGACAGTTCCGACTCTGGTTCTGCAAGGCGACGCCGATCAGATCGTGCCGATCGACGATTCCGGCAAGCTCTCCTCGAAGATCGTGCCCGACGGCTCGCTCACGATCATTCCCGGCGCACCGCATGGCATGTGCACGACGCACGCCGATACGATCAACCAGCACCTGCTCGCATTCATTCAGAAGTAAGGGGATTCGTCATGACCAGCAATGCTGAATCCCGTCCGCCGTTTCCGCCATTTACGCGGGAGACTGCCATCCTCAAAGTCAGGCAAGCCGAAGACGGCTGGAATTCCCGCGATGCGGACAAGGTGTCGCATGTCTATTCGATCGATACGCAATGGCGCAACAGAGCCGAGTTCGTGAGTGGTCGCGAGGACGTGCGCGTCTTTCTGGAAAGAAAGTGGAGCCACGAGTTCGAGTATCGGCTCATCAAGGAGTTGTGGGCGTTCGGCGGCAATCGCATTGCGGTTCGCTTCGCCTACGAATGGCGCGACGATGCGGGCAACTGGTTCAGGTCGTATGGCAACGAGAACTGGGAGTTCGGTCTCGACGGCCTGATGATCCATCGTCACGCGAGCATCAACGATCTGCCGATCAAGGAAAGCGAGCGCAAGTTCCATTGGCCGCTCGGCCGAAGGCCGGACAATCATCCGGGCTTGAGCGAGCTCGGGCTCTGAGGCTGCGGGACAGCACGCTGCGCGCATGGCCGCGCAGCGTGTTTTTTATGTGACGTCGACGAGAGGACGTGATGAAGGTTAAGCGAGTCTGGGGCGTCTTTGCCACGATGGCGCTCTTTCTGATGGCCGCATTCATCGGCAAGACCTTGTGGGATCATTACATGTACGCGCCGTGGACTCGCGACGGACGCGTGCACGCGGATGTCATCACCGTGGCTCCGGATGTGTCGGGCATGATCATCGGCGTTCCGGTGCGCGACAATCAGTACGTCAGAAAGGGCGATCTTTTGATGCAGATCGATCCCTCGCATTATCAGATCGCGGTTCAGGAAGCGGAAGCAAAAGTCGCCGCGCGCCGTGCCGACCTCGCTTTGCGACGCGACGATGCGAAGCGCCGCGCTGATCTCGACGATGCCGTAGTTTCCGCGGAAGCCCGGCAAAACTCGAACTTTCAGGCCGATGCGGCGCTCGCCGCTTACGATCAGGCCATCGCCACGCTCGATGCCGCGAAGCTCAATCTGTCGCGCACGCGCGTGCTTTCTCCGGTGGACGGCTACGTCACGAATCTGCAAACCTGGCAAGGCGATTACGCCACGATCTCGACGCCGAAGCTTGCGGTCGTCGATCGCCATTCATTCTGGGTGTACGGCTATTTCGAGGAAACCAAGCTGCCGCAAGTGAAAATCGGCCGCGACGTTTCCATTCGTCTGATGAGCGGAAGTCTGTTGCGAGGTCATGTCGAGAGCGTCGCGCGCGGAATCTACGACCGCGACAATCCGGAGAGCGTGGACCTGACCGCGAACGTCGATCCCGTATTCAACTGGGTTCGCCTGGCGCAGCGCGTGCCGGTGCGTATCGATATCGACAGCGTTCCCGATGACGTCCAGCTCACGGCGGGCACGACATGCACGATCGTCGTCGATGGCGGACGAGCGCCCGATCGTTTCATGCTGCGCGCCAATGAGCTCCTGGCTCGCATGCAGCGTGCACTGTGAAAGCGAAAACATCGATGGACACGAGTCATTCGTTCGCGGGCCAGGCGTGGAGCCGGATCCTGCGCATGCATCTGGCGCACTGGGCGGCAACCGACGGGCTCGTCTGGCTGCATCTGGCGAAGACCTTGACGGCGGCGTTTCTCGCAATGGGCATTGCGATGAAGCTGGAGATTCCCACGCCGCGCACGGCAATGGCGACCGTCTTCGTCTTGATGCAGCCGCAGAGCGGGATGGTGTTGTCGAAGAGTTTCTATCGAATGGTCGGCACGGTGATCGGCACGGCCGTCGCGGTGCTGCTGGGCGCGCTCTTTCCGCAGCAACCGGGCCTGTATATCGGCGCCATGACGCTATGGGTTTCGCTTTGCACGGCAGCGGCCTTGCGCTATCGAAACTTCCGCTGGTATGCGTTCGTGCTCGCGGGCTATACCGCGGCGCTGATCGGGATTCCGACCGTGCTCGAACCGAACGCGCTGTATATCGGCGCGCTGAATCGATCGGCGGCGGTGCTGCTTGGAATAGTCTGCTCGGGTGTAGTGAGTGCGATCGTGCTTCCGCAATGGTCCTCGACGCGCTTGAAGCATATCCGCCGCGAACGCTTCGTGTCGTTCTGTAATTTCGCAGCGAAGGTATTGCAAGGTGAGATCGGCAGCCCGGGCTTTCGCTTGAAGTACGGCGAATTCATCGACAGCGTGGTCGGCTTCGAAGCGACGCGTGCCTTCGCTTCGTTCGAAGATCCGGAAGTGCGTTCGCGATCGCGGCGTCTTGCAAGGCTCAACAACACGTTCATGGGGTTGTGTACGAGACTGCATGCGCTGCATCGTTTCGTGGCGACTGCGCACGCGTCTCGTCCCTGCGGCGCGATCGATCGCGTTGTGTCGTATTGCGAGGAACTGGCGCAGGTGCTGACCGTCACGCGCGATATCGGTTTTATCGACGACGCCTATATCGAACGCAAGGCATCGATCATGTCGAATTTTCGCTTGCGGCTCGCAGAGAAGATCGACATCGATCGACGCGACCTGGAGCACACGGCAAGCGCCGACCAACTGCTCGATTTCGATACCGCGACGCAACTGCTGTTCGGCTTCGTATCCGAGTATTCGAACTATGCACGCGTGTACGTATCGCTCGTGTTCGCGAAGCATGTTCTCGAAGAAACCGATCCGAAGCGCGTGTCCGTGACGAACACGAACGTCATTTCCGTCACATTCCTGATGACATGCGTCGTGCTCGGGACTATCGGCGCGCTCTGGCTGTCGAGCGACTGGCCGAGCGGCGGTTACGCGATCATCGGCGCGGCGGCGGTGTCGGCGTTGGGATCCAACTCGCCGACACCGATCCGGTTCGCGTTGCAAATGGCTTCGGGCGCGGCGCTTGCCACTTTGGCGGGCTGCTTCGCGCTTCGCTACCTGTATCCATCGATCGAAGGATTTCCGTTGCTGTGCTTCGTGCTTGCGCCTATGCTCGGGCTCGGCGCGTTTCTCGCCACGCGGACGAAGTTCACGGGACTCGGCCTGAGCTTCTGCATTTTCTTTTGCATACTCGGCGGACCGGATCGCGTGATTCGATATGCGCCCGAACCGCTGTTGAACAACGGCATCGCGCTGACGCTCGCGATGCTCGCTTGCGCGGCCGCATGTGCGATTGTGTTTCCGGCTGAAATGCCGTGGCGCGTGTCGTCGCTGATACGCGACCTCAGGGCGCAAGTCGTTCTTGCCTGCACCGGGCCGCTCGATGACCTTCACGAGATTTTCCAGTCGGGCGCGCATGACATTGTCGCGCAATCGCGGGCGTTGCTACCGCGTCCGACGCCGCAATATGTCGATGCACTTGCCTGGATTCTCGCCGTGATCGAACTGGGCCATGCGTCGATCGAACTTCGCATCGAGACCCGCGATGCGCAGGCGCTACGCGCAGTGGATTCCGGCTGGCGCGCGATGACGGACGAAACGCTGATGCGCTTGATGGCACTCTTCGATGCGCCTTCGAACACGACGCTCGAGAATTGCATTCGCGCAATCGACGTGCAGACGAACAAAGCCGTGACGCTGATAAATACGCTTCACGCTTCGACGCATGAAACTCTGCAAGTGCGGCGTATGCTCGCGCGTCTCCATTTCATGCGCAACGTGATTCTGGATCGCGACGCGCCGTTTCGTTCGCGAACGCCATAAGCCGCATGCTGCGCGATCGGCTCATGTCAGCGCGTCTTCCACGAGTTCGATATAGTGCTGCACGCCCGTGCGTCCCGCGCCCGCGAGATGCGTCTGACAGCCGATATTCGCCGTGACGATCAACTCGGGCGCACCGCTTTCGAGCGCATCCAGTTTGCGGTCGCGAAGTTGTTGCGAGAGCTCCGGCTGCGTGATGGAGTAGGTGCCGGCGGAGCCGCAGCACAGATGTGCATCGGGCACGACGGTAAGGTCGTAACCGAGCCGCGCGAGGATGGCTTCAACCGCGCCACCGAGCTTTTGTGCATGTTGCAGCGTGCAAGGGCAATGAAACGCAATGCGGCGGCGGTCAGGGGACCGGAGTTCGTCGAGCGGTTCACGGCCGATTACTTCGACGAGATCACGCGTCAGTTCGCTCACGCGCGCGGCCTTATCCGCATAGCGCGGATCGTCGCGCAGCAGATGACCGTATTCCTTGACGAACGCGCCGCAACCGCTCGCGGTCTGCACGATCGCTTCAGCGCCCGCTTCGATGGCGGGCCACCATGCGTCGATGTTGCGGCGCGCACGCATTAGTCCTGCTTCCTGCGCGTTGAGATGATAGTCGGTCGCGCCGCAGCATCCGGCACGAGGCGCATCGATCACGCTGATGCCGAGTCGATCGAGCACGCGCGCGGCTGCCGCATTCGTGTTCGGCGACAACGACGGCTGCACACAGCCTTCGAGCATCAACATACGGCGTGCATGGCGCGCAGGCGGACGTGGCTTGGCTGCCACCGTCGCGGCGGGTATCTTGCGCTTCAGCGCGGCCGGCAGAATGGGACGCGCGAGACGGCCTGCTTTGAGCAATGCGTCGAACACAGCGGGGCGCGGGATGACATGACGCAGACCATGACGCAGCATGCGTTCGCCCGCGGGACGCTGCACACGGCGTTCCAGTTCCGCGCGGCCGATGTCGAGCAGCGCGTGATACGTCACGCCCGAAGGGCACGTGGTTTCGCAATTGCGGCATGTCAGACAGCGGTCGAGATGCAACTGCGTTTTCTCGGTGACGGGCTCGCCTTCGAGCATCTGCTTGATGAGATAGATGCGTCCGCGCGGGCCATCGAGTTCATTGCCCAGCAGTTGATATGTCGGGCAAGTGGCATTGCAGAAACCGCAATGCACGCACGAGCGCAAGATGTCTTCGGCTTCCTTGGCGCGCGGGAGTGTTCTGGCTTCGTCGCTGAGATTCGTTTGCATGACGTGTGCGTGTCGATGAGGTCAGTAATCCGCGTACATGCGGCCGGGGTTGAACACGCCGTGCGGATCGAGACGTTGCTTCAGTTGCCTGTGATAGCGCATGAGCGGCGCGGGAAGCGGATGAAACGGGGCGATGCCCGCATTCGGCGTGAAGCACGTCGCATGACCGCCCGCCGCGCCCGCTAAGCCGCGAATGACATCCGCGCTCGCATCGCTCTTGAGCCAGCGTTGCGCGCCGCCCCAGTCGAGCATGATTGCGCCGGGCAAGTCGATGAGAGGTGTCGCGTTCGGCAGGGACAGACGCCAGAGCGGGCGTTCGTCGTCGAAGAAGGGGAGATGGCGCTCACGAAGCGATGTCCAGAAGTGCTCGTCGAGAGGCGCTCCCCCGATGCGATCCACCGCTGCGTGCACGGAGCCGGGTCCACCTTCCAGCCGCACATGAAGCAGGCCGTCGAGATGACATGCGCCGCTCACGGGCAACGCAGCACGACGCCATGAGGCAAGCTCGCGCATCGCTTCACTTGCGTCCAGTTCGAGCACCAGGCTTTTCGTTTCGCGCGGTTTCGGCAGCACTTTTATCGAGACTTCGGTGATGAGGCCGAGGCAGCCGAAACTGCCGCTCATCAGGCGCGATACGTCGTAGCCCGCGACATTCTTCATGACCTGGCCACCGAAGCGCAGATGCTTTCCTTCACCGGTGACGATGCGGCAGCCCAGCACGAAATCGCGCACCGAGCCCGCCCACGGACGTCGCGGGCCCGACAGGCCGGTCGCGACCACGCCGCCTATCGTCGCCGCTTCGCCATGAGCCGGCGGCTCGCACGGCAGCATCTGACCGGCTTCGTCGAGTATCGCGTTCAACTCGGCGAGCGGCGTTCCGGCGCGTGCGGTGATCACGAGTTCGCTCGGGTCATAGCTCACGATGCCGCGATGCGAACGCGTGTCGATCTCTTCGCCATCGACCTGCCTGCCGAGATACGCCTTGCTGTCACCGCCGCGAATGCGCAAGGGTTGCTTGCGTGCAATCGCGCTTTGCACCTGATCGACGAGGCGCGCGCTGTCGTCGATGGAAACGAGGTCGCGTCGCATCAGAAGCGCTCCAGTTCGGGATGAGGCAGCGCGCCGTGATGCACGTGCATGGCGCCGAATTCCGCACAACGATGCAGCGTCGGCACGTTCTTGCCGGGATTGAGCAGCCCCGACGGATCGAATGCGGCCTTCACGGCGTGAAAGAAGACAAGTTCGTCGCTGTTGAATTGCGCGCACATCTGATTGATCTTCTCGCGCCCGACACCGTGTTCGCCCGTGATGCTGCCGCCCACTTCGACGCACAATTCGAGGATGCGCGCGCCGATCGCTTCGGCGCGGTCCATTTCTCCGGGGGCGTTGGCATCGAAGAGAATCAGCGGATGCATGTTGCCGTCGCCCGCATGGAACACGTTGGCGACGCGCAGGCCGTATTGCGCCGACAAGTCCGCGATGCCGCGCAACACGCGCGCGAGTTCGCGGCGCGGAATCGTGCCGTCCATGCAGTAGTAGTCGGGCGAGATGCGGCCCACGGCGGGAAACGCGTTCTTGCGTCCGGCCCAGAAGCGTTGCCGTTCGGCTTCGTTGGCGGCAAGACGAATATCGGTGGCGCCCGCTGCGCGCAACAGTGAATCGACGCGCGCGCAGTCTTCTTCGACGTCGGATTCCGCACCGTCGAGTTCGCACAGAAGCAGCGCTTCGGCATCGACCGGATAGCCTGCGTGAATGAAGTCCTCGGCGGCGCGGATAGCGAGGTTGTCCATCATTTCGAGGCCGCCTGGAATCACGCCCGCCGCGATGATCTGCGCGACGGCATCGCCGGCCTTTTCTATGTCGTCGAAACTGGCGAGCAGCACTTTCGCGCTTCGCGCTTTGGTCAACAGCTTGACGGTCACTTCGACCACGACGCCCAGCATGCCTTCCGAACCGGTGATGAGCGCGAGCAGATCGAAGCCGGGCGCGTCGAGCGCCTCGGCACCGAGCGTAAGGCGCTCGCCGTCGATCGTGACGATCTCCACGCGAAGAATGTTGTGCACCGTGAGCCCGTATTTGAGGCAATGCACGCCGCCCGCATTCTCGGCCACGTTGCCGCCGATCGAGCATGCGATCTGTGAAGAGGGATCGGGCGCGTAGTAAAGGCCGTGCGGCGCGGCGGCCTGCGAGATCGCGAGATTGCGCACGCCGGGTTGAACGCGCGCGATACACGCATCGGGATCGACATGGAGGATGCGGTTGAAGCGCGACATCACGAGGAGGATGCCTTTTTCCAGCGGCAGCGCGCCGCCCGAAAGACCAGTGCCCGCGCCGCGCGCAACCACGGGCACGCCGTGCGCATGGGCGTATTGCAGCAGCGCCTGCACATCCTCGATGGTTCCCGGCAGGGCGACGAGCATCGGCGTAATGCGGTATGCGGAGAGTCCGTCGCATTCGAACGGGCGCAGGTCCTCTTTGGCGTGCAGAAGCTGAAGATCGGGAAGCAGCGTGTGCAGATCGCGCACGATTGCGGCTTTGTCGTGATCGCGTAGCGGGCCGTCGAGCCTTTCGTCGTAGGCGTAGGTCATGCGGTGTCTCCGGGTGGGGCGCGGGTTCGTGCCCACGTGTACTTTTTTGCGATTCTTCCGGGTGAGGCCGCTCATGTCGATGATTTTCCCACTGGTAATACCAGTTTCTTCAATGCGCCGGATCGGATGAAACGCGGTGGATGTCGCATGCGAATGCTCGAAGACCGGACCGATCCGGTTCCTCCGTGCTACGATAATCGAGTCGTAATACCAGTACGAACGACAATGAAAGACACGGACGAAAGCAAGCGAAAACTGGCGGATGTAGTCGTCGAGCGGATCGAGGAACTCATCGTCGACGGCGTGCTCAAGGTCGGGCAGACGCTTCCGTCGGAGCGGCGACTGACGGAAAAGCTCGGCGTGTCGCGCACCGCGCTGCGCGAAGGCCTGAAGGTTTTGCGCGCAAGGGGGCTGATCGAAACCGCGCAGGGCAAGGGATCATTCGTCGCGAGATTGACGGCGGAACCCGCGCAGACGCCGATGATGCATCTGCTCGGATCGCAGCCCCGCACGCTGTACGACCTGCTGGAAGTGCGCGAGATGCTCGAAGCGGAAGCCGCGCGCCTCGCCGCGCTGCGCGCCACGGCGGCCGATCACATCATGATCCGGCGGCGCTATGAAGAACTCGTCGCCGCCGATCCGCGAGATACCGACGCATCGACGCATGCGCGGCTCGATCATGCGTTCCATCTGGCGATCTGCGAGGCGTCGCACAATCCGGTGCTCGTGCATACGCTCGGCATGTTGAACGATCTGATGTTGAGTTCGGTGTTCGCGTCGGTGAACAATCTCTATCATCGCGAGCCGCAGAAGCGCGTGATCGACCGGCAGCACGCGCGACTCTATAACGCGGTGACCGGCAGACTGCCCGAGCAGGCGCGGCGCGCGGCGGGACAGCACATCAAGAGCGTGCGGGAGAGTCTCGCCGACATCGAGCGCGAGGAAGAGCGGCTCGTGCGCTCGACGCTGCGGCTCGAAGGATGGGCGTGACGTTGCGCTTCAGGACGAATGCTCGATGCCGACGAGCCGCGCATTCAGCCGCTTCGCCAGCGCCTCACCGCCTTGCTGCATCACGTAGTCGTGGTTCCATTTGAAGAGCGGACGCGCAATCGGCGCAAGCAGATTCATCCAGCCGCGTCCGGTGCGCACGCGCCATTGGTAGCGCACGGTGGTGATGTCATCGTGCGATGAAAACTGCCAGCGTCCCGAGCCTTCGACATCGCCGCTCGCGATGCCTTCCAGCAACACGAAACGTTCGACGCGCGTCACGCGCATATCGAAGCGCACGCGATAAGGCAAGCGGCCCTTCCATGTATAGCGATGCAACGCGCCGACGCCATCGCTCGCGCCCGTCTCCACTTCGATCACGCGTTCGACACAAGTCCACCATTGCGGCCAGGACGCCGTGTCGTGAATGGCGTCCCATACCGTCGGCAGCGGCGCTTCGATGCGCCACGTCGTGTTGAAGCGGTATTCGCTCGCGCGCACGATCGGCCTCCGTAGCGCTTATTTTCCCTTCGCGTTCTGCGCGATCGATTCGTCCGTTTCCCAGCCGCCGCCGAGCGCGCGGAACAGATTCACTTGATCGACGGCGACCTGCCCGTCGGCCGCTGCGACTTGCGCGGCGACGCCGGTGAGCGTGCGCGTGGCATCGAGATCGTTGAGGAAAGACTCGCGGCCCGCGCGATACAGCCGGTTGGTTTCATCGGCCGATTCGATCGCCGACTTGTACGCGGTGCGCAATGCATCGGCGCGCGTGGTGTCGGACGCATAGGTCGCGAGGCTGCTCTGCGTTTCCTGCAGCGCCTTGAGCACGACGCCATCGAAATGAGCGAGCGCGCCGTTCGTCGCCGCTTCCGCCTGATGCACGCGGGCGCGCTGGCCGTTGATCGGAAAGGTCCAGCTGATGAGCGGCCCGAAGGCCCAGCGGTTCGTGTTCGCGCCGAACAGATCTTCCGCGACGCCGACCGATCCCACCGACGCGCCCAGGATCACCGATGGATACAGCGCCGCCGTCGCCACGCCGATGCGCGCCGTCGATGACGCCAGTTGCCGCTCGGCCTGACGCACGTCGGGACGGCGCTTGAGCAGTGCGGCGCCGTCGCCGACGGGAATCGGCGCGCGCAGCTTCGGCAGCTTTTTGCAATTGAGCGCGGCCGGCGGCAAGTTGGCGGGCGCGCGCGCGAGCAGCATCGCGAGGCGCGATTGCGCGACGCGGCGGCGTCCGATGAAGCGCGGGATGTCGGCGGCGAGCGTGTCGGCCTGCGTCTGTCCGCGTGTGACTTCCGACTGATTGCCGCGTCCCGCGTCGCGCAGACGCTGCGTGAGCTTCACACGCTGTCGTTGCAGCGCCAGCGATTTCTGCGCGATCTCCAGCTCTTCTCCGGCCGAACACGCTTCGACATACGCGCGCACGACATCCGCGACCACCGTGATACGCGCGAGATCCTGCGCGGCCTCGACGGCTTCGTCGTCGGCGTTGGCGGCTTCGACGCCGCGCTTGAGCTTGCCGAACAGATCGACTTCATACGATATGGAAAGATCGAGCGCGCCTTCGTTGACGACGGGAATTTTCTCCGTCAGCAGATATTGTTCCGCCGATTCCTGCGCACGCTGAAACGCCGCCGAAGTCTTGCCGGAGAAGCCGCCTTGCTGATTCGCGAATTCGACTTCCGCGCGCGAGCGGGCGAGATTCGCGGCCGCGACACGCAGATCGGCATTGGACGCGAGCGCTTGTGTGACGAGTTGATCGACCACGGGATCGTCATAGAGACGCCACCATTTCGACGGCACCGCGCCTTGCGTGACGGGCGCCAGATTCGCGCCGTCGATGGCGCCGTTCGCGTAGGGCGCGTTGATCGTCGCGGTCTCCGGCAACGTGTAATTCGGGCCGACCGTCGTGCAGCCGAACAGTGCAAGTGCCGATGACACCGCGAGTGTCAGTCCGAGGCGTGGCGCTTTCATGATCTCGCCGCCGCTCATTGCGAAGCGCCCGCCGGCGCGGACGCGCTCGAAGCCGGTGCAGGCGCCGACACGCTCGAAGTCGGCGCGGGCGCTGACGCAGGAGACGTCTCGGATGCTGCGCGCTTGCCGATCGACGGACCGAGCCCGCGCACCGATACCGTCGCCGTGCGGCCCGCGATCATGCGAAAGTCGGCGGGAATTTCGTCGAGCGTGACGCGCACCGGAATGCGCTGCGCGAGACGCACCCAGCTGAACGCGGGGTTCACGTTCGGCAACAGGCTCGGGCTTTGCTGACGATCGCGATCCTCGATTGCCGCGACGATGCTCTGCACGTGTCCGCGCAAGATGTTGGGCTCGCCCATCACTTTGATATCGACCGGCTGACCGATATCGATTCCATGCAGCTTCGTTTCTTCGAAGTAGCCATCGACGCGGAACGAATGCATGTCGACCACCGACAGCACGGCGCGTCCCGCCGACACGTATTCGCCGACACGCGGCGCGCGGTCGTTCAGATAACCGTCGACGGGACTCAGGATTTCCGTGCGCTGCAGATTGAGGCGCGCGGTATCGATGGCGACTTCGGCATCGGCGAGCGCGGCGGCGGCCTGTTCGACGCGCGAATGCGTTTCCTCGACCGCCTCGCGCGCGACGAGATTGCCGAGCGTGCGATTGCGCGCATCTTCACGGCGCGCCTGATCGAGCGTCGCGCGCCGCTGCTGCGCGGTTGCCTGCGCGTTGCGCAGCGTGAGCGCATAGCGCGCGCGGTCGATCACGAAGAGCACGTCGCCTTTGTGGACCTGCTGATTGTCGACCACCTTGACTTCCGTGATGAGGCCGGACACATCGGGCGCGACCTGGATCACGTCGGCGCGCACATGGCCGTCGCGCGTCCACGGCGCGAACATGTAGTAGTCGACGAGCTTCCACAGCACTACGGCCGCAATCGCCACGACGATGAGCGTAAGCAGAATCTGCCCGAGGGAGAACCAGGTTTTTTTCACGAGATGAGCCGATGCGAAACGATGACGACGAGACCCAGCACCAGCACATAGATGCCGAGATCGAATACGGAGCGATGCCAGACGAAACGATAGAAACCGACGCGCGCGAGCACCGTGCGGATCGCCAGATTCACGAGATAGGCGATGAACATCAGCACGAGCACGGCGGGCACGAACACGCCGAGAATGTCGATTTCGCCGATCATGGCTGGCGGTCCGATGAAAGTTGCGTGACGAAGATCATGCCGGCTCCTGGCGCACGGGTGCCTGCGTTTCAGGCGGATGCAACGACAGGCGCATGCCGACGAGCGCATGCAGCGTGTCGCGCAGCCAGCGTTCGCTGACGGCATCGGCGGCTTGCGATTGCGCGATGGCGCGCGACGTGACCTGCGCGCTCGTCGCCTCGATACTGCGGATCAGTTCGGGCGGCACCGGCTGCCGTGCGCGCCGCGCGATGCACAGCTCGAAGTAGCGGCGCAGCGCATCGAGCACATCGTCGACGGAAGCCTGCAACTCGGCGGGAAGCTTGCGATGAATGCGGCGCAGATCGAGTGCGTTCAGCGCGACGCGAAAATCGCGGAAGCTCTCGATCGACGGATGCCGATGCGAATCCGTCGCCGCATGACGCGGCAGCAGTTGCATCAGACGGTCGAGCATGCGCGCATAGAGATTGCGTTGATCTTCGATCGGTTCCGTCGACGACGCGCTCAGCACGATGTCTCCCCATGCCGAGCGCGTGAGGCGAGCGGCGGCGAGCTCCGCACCGAACGGGCGCGTGAGGCGCGTCCAGATGAACGCAAAGAGCAGGCCGGCGACACCCGCGGTATTGCTGTTGATGAAGACGAAAAAGTTGGCTTCATACGCGCTCTGAATGCTGATGAAAGTCGCGGTGTTTACCGCCGTGAGCAGCGTGACGAGCGTGAAGCGCGGCCGCGGAATCAGCGTGCCGATGATGAGGAACGGCACCGAGAAAATCAGCACGAGCATCGCGAAGTCGTGCACCTGAGGCAGCACGGCGAACACATAGAGTCCGGCGAGCACCACGCTCAAACAGGTCGCGAGGAAGAACGTGAACACTTGCGGCGCGGGTTCGTCGAGCGCGGCGAAGAAGCAGCACGCAACGGCGGCGAGCGCCACGGCGCTGGCGCCGTCGTTCCATCCCGATTCGATCCATAGCCCGCACGCGACGATGATCGCGCTCACCGCAACGCCGGTCGAGATCAGCATCATGCCGCGATCGAAGTAGCGCGCCGTGCCGCCCAGACGCCAGTGCCGAAAGTGCGGGCGCCAATCGCTCTTTTCGTTCGAGATTGCCGCGCGCAGGGCGCGAATGTCCTGCCACACGTCGATGACCTGACCGAGGCGCCACAGCGCATTCGACAGCAACGCGCCGTCCGCGCTCGCCAGCGCTTGGACAGGCGGACGCATGGCCTGGATGCGCTCGCGCAGCGCATCGGGCGTGCGCTCGTCTTCGACATCTTTTTCCGCGCGCGGCGTGGGCGAGCCGACCCACGCGGCGACATCTTTCAGCAAGGTCTCGAGCCCGTCGGGATGCGCGCCGTGTTTGTCGATCAGTTCGATCAGCGGATCGGCCATCGACGAAATGAGCGGCAGAAAAATCTGCATGCGGCCCTGCAACGCGCGCGCCCGACGGATGATGTCGGGCCGCGTGTGATCGTAGGTCAACTGGCTCAACAGCAGTTCGAGGCCGTTGACCGTCGAGGCGAGACGCTGTCTCGCCGCCGAAATCGTCGCGCCCGCGATATGCCCCGACAGCGTTTCGCTCGCATAGAAGGCGGCGTCGCGGAACCATGCATCCGTTCGCTCGATGAGCGTGGGCGCGAGACGGCTCGGAAACACCGTGCTTCCTACGACGCTCGCCACCACGATGCCAAGCAGAATTTCCTCGGCGCGCGTGATCGCGAGATCGAAGATGGTGGTCGGATTCGTGACGGCGGGCAGTGCGATCAGCGGCAACGTGTAGCCCGCAAGCAGAAAGACGTAGCTGCGCGCGCTGCGGTCGAACATCGAAAGATAGAGCAGCGTGCCGGTCCACAATGCGACGATCACGCTGAACAGAAACGGCGATTCGACGAACGGCGGCACGATCACGACCGCGCCCGCCGCGCCGATCATCGTGCCGAGCGCGCGATAGAGCGCCTTCGAGCGCGTCGCGCCGACGAACGGATTCGAGACGATATAGACCGTTGCCATCGCCCAGTATGGACGCGGCAATTCGAGCGCAAGGCCGATGTAAAGCGCGATCATCGCAGCGGCGAAGGTCTTGGCGGAAAAGAGCCACTCGCGCGCGGAAGGGAAGGACATGGTGCTAGGCTCCGCGCTTTCCGGCGGACCGCGCGGGCCTGGCGGGTTGCTCGGTCGCAGCGAGCGTCGCCAGAAGCTTTGCATCGGACGACTCGCTGAACGCATTGAGCACGCGCAGCGTCGTTTCCAGATCTTCGCGGCTTACCCCTTTCAACAGCCGCGCACGCAACGTGACGAGGCGCTCTTCCATGCGCGCCGTGACGGCGCGGCCTTCGTCGGTGAGCGTGATGGTCTTGGCGCGCTTGTCCTCGGGATCTTCGTCGCGCCGCACGAGACCCGCCGCGCAGAGCTGGTCGAGCAGGCGCACGAGCGACGGCCCCTCGATGCCGACGTGTTCCGCGAGTGTCACCTGACGCACCGCCTCGCCGAGCCGGTTCGCCGTGAGAAGGGGCACGGCACATGCTTCCGACACGCCGTAAGAGGCGAGCACGCCGTGGCTCGTGCGCCGCCAGCGTCGCGCGGCCAGCACGAGCGTGCTGCTCACGGAGCGGCGCAGAATGTCGAGGGTGGTCATGCGGCGGGATTATAGCGAGAACTTTATTCGTTAGCATCCTATCGAGTGAGGATTTTCGATGCGAAGGCGAAACGGTCGTTCGCATCGTGTCATCGTCGTTTCGTTCGTTCCGAACCTTTCAGAAAGCGTCTCGCAGCGGAGGGCGACGCGATTTGTCGTGCTATCTTGACAGCTCGATCATCCCGCCCGCGCCGCCATGCCGATCAGCTATCTTCGGGGACTGACATCGCCCAGCCGCACCGATACCACCAACCGGCGCCTGGGCTGCGCACTCGCGTTCGTCGCGGGCGCGGCGAACGCGGGCGGCTTTCTCGCCGTCGGACAATATACGTCGCACATGTCGGGGCTGGTTTCATCGGTCGCCGACAACCTCGTGCTCGGCCAGGCCGCGCTCGTCTTCTCGGCAATCGGCGCGGTCGGTGCATTTCTCTGCGGGGCCGCGACGTCGGCGGTGCTCATCAACTGGGGACGGCAACGGCGCGCGCACAGCGTGTTCGCGACGCCGCTTCTGCTCGAAGCAGCGCTGTTGCTCGTGTTCGGCATACTCGGCGCGAATCTGGAAAATCATCGCGTATGGGACGTGCCGCTGACCGTCGCGCTGCTGTGCTTCGTGATGGGCCTGCAAAACGCGATGATCACGAAGATTTCCAAAGCCGAAATCAGGACGACGCACGTGACCGGGCTCGTCACCGATATCGGCATCGAGATCGGCAAGAGTCTGTATTGGAATCGCGGCGTGGCGCGCGGCGACGCGGCCTACGTGCGCGCCAATTACGCGCGTCTCGTGCTGCTGGCTTCGCTGTTCGGCATGTTCATGCTCGGCGGTTTTGCGGGCGCGCTGGGCTTCGCGCATTTCGGTTTCGTCACGACCGTGCCGCTTGCGGCGTTGCTGTTGTTGTTCTCGTCCGTGCCGCTCGCAGACGATCTCGCCGCCGGCAGACGTCGCGCGCGCCGTTGAAGCAGGATCACGGCGCTTCGGCCGCCTCCGCGATGATCCAGTCGCGAAAGAGCCGCATGCCGGGCGACACGCGGCGCGACTTGAGGCACGTCAGCCAGTAGCTGCCGGTCTTCACTTCGATATCGAACGGGCGCACGAGCAGTCCCGCCTGCAATTCGCGCACGAACATGCGCGGCGGCGCGAGCGCGACGCCCGCGCCTTGCACAGCGGCTTCCACCATCAGGCGCGACGAATCGAACACGGGGCCGTTCATCGTCCATGCGTCGAGGCCGGCGGCGTCGAACCAGTTGATCCAGTCGTCCGCGCGATACGAGCGCAACAGCACTTCGTTCGCGAGATCGGCGGGCTTGTCGAGCCGACGCGCGATGTCGGGGGCGCACAGCGCAGCGAGCGGCGCATCCAGCAGGAGCACGTTGTGAGTGGCGGGCCAGACGCCCGCGCCGAAGCGGATCGCGAAGTCGAGTCCTTCCGACGCGGGATCGACGAGATTGTTATGCGTGAGCAGGCGCAATTCGACGAACGGATGCGTTTCCCGGAACGCCTTGAGCCGCGGCATCAGCCAGCCCACCGCGAACGTGCCGACGACGCCCACCGTCAAAACCTCATGAAAATGGCCGCCTTCGAATTGCTTGAGGACGGCTTCGATGCGGCCGAACGCATCGCTCAGGACCGGCAGGAGCGCGCGCCCTTCGTCGGTGACGCCGAGACCGCGCGGCAGACGCCTGAAAAGCGGCGTGCCCAGCCGCTCCTCCAGTGCGCGCACCTGCTGGCTCACGGCCGCCTGCGTGACGTTCAGTTCCTGTGCGGCGCGCGTGAAACTCAAGTGCCGCGCCGAGGCTTCGAACGCGCGCAGTGCGTTCAGCGGAAGATAAGGGCGCATGGTTCGTATAAGATTTTCTTTTGCCTGCGGCAAATTATCCTCGATTGTCCTGCCGCCGCAAAGAGCGGATATTTCGGTTCAGTCCAATCACGGTAACCATGCGAAGGATCGACACCGATGAAGTTTTGTACGTTGAGTTTTCTGGCGACAGCCATATTTTCTTTTGGCGCGATGCCCGCCGCTGCCCATGCCGCCGATATCGACGACGCGAAGATCAAGGCAACGGTCGATGACACGATCAAGCCGCTGATGGCGCTGCACGGCATCGCGGGCATGGCGGTGGGCGTCGTCGTGCAAGGCAAACCGTATGTGTTCGACTACGGCGTGGCGTCGAAGGAAACGAAGCAGCCCGTGACGCGCGATACGCTGTTCGAACTCGGCTCGGTCAGCAAGACCTTTACCGCGACGCTTGCGTCCTACGCGCAACTCGAAGGCGATCTCTCGTTGAACGATCCGGTGAGCAAACATCTGCCGTCGCTGGCCGGAAGCGAATTCGGCAAGGTGACGCTGCTGAATCTCGGCACGCACACGCCCGGCGGCCTGCCGCTGCAAGTGCCCGACGACGTTCATGACAACGCTCAGCTGATGCAGTATTTCAAGACCTGGCGTCCGGCGCAGCCGCCGGGAACGATCCGCACTTATGCGAATCCCGGCATCGGCACGCTCGGTCTCATCACGGCGCAGAGCATGCGGCAGGACTTCGACGCGTTGATGCAGACGCGCCTCTTTCCGGCGCTCGGCCTGAAGCACAGCTACATGGACGTGCCAACCGCCCGCGCACGCGATTACGCGCAAGGCTACGCGAAGAACGACGCGCCCATTCGCATGAAGGGCGGCGTGCTGTCTTCCGAGGCTTATGGCGTGCGATCGACTGCGGCGGACATGACGCGCTACTTGCAGATCAACATGAACATGGTGCGTATCGATCCGACGTTTCAGCGCGCGGTCGATGCCACTCACACCGGATATTTCCATGCGGGACCGATGACGCAGGACCTGATCTGGGAGCAGTATCCGTATCCTGTTGCGTTGCAGTCGCTCATCGACGGAAACGCGCAGTCGATGATCATGAACGCGACGCCCGTCACCGCCATCGATCCGCCGCAAGCGCCGCGCGACGATGTCTGGATCAACAAGACGGGCTCGACCAACGGCTTCGGCACCTATATCGCGTTCGTGCCGAAGGAGCGTGTGGGCATCGTCATGCTGGCGAACCGGAACATCCCGAATGAAGAGCGTGTGAAGGCTGCGTATGCGATCATCACGTCGCTGATCGGCGGACGATAAATGCCAAACGATGAGAATCGATCCCTACAGTCTTGAACTTTTCATCTCGGTCGTCGAGGAAGGATCGATCGCGCGCGCGGCGAGCCGCAATCACATCGCGCCGTCTGCGTTGAGCAGGCGCATCGCCGATCTGGAATCGGCAATCGGCGTCGCCTTGCTGATCCGCTCGCCGTCGGGCGTGCAACTCACTGAGGCGGGCGAGCATGCGTATTCGAGCGCGCGCTCCATTCACGGCCAGCTTGAAAGCATGGCGCGCGAAATCCGTTCGCTGAGCGGCCAGATCGCGGGCGTCGTGCGCCTGCATGCGAATGCGTCGGCCATCGTGGGCTTTCTTCCCGAGCGGCTGACGCTGTTCAAGGCGCGCTATCCGCTCGTCGATATCGCGTTGACCGAGCAGATCAGCGACGAAGTCATCCGCGCCTGCCTCGACGATCGCGCGGACGTCGGCATATCGGCAAGTACGAAGACGCATGCGGGCCTCGAATCGTGGCACTTCGCGGACGACCCGCTGATGGTCGTCCTGCCGACCGATCACGAACTCGCCGCGGCACACGCATTGAGCTTTGCCGAAGTCATCCGCTTTCCGCTCGTCGCGTTGCAGGCGGGCGGATCGCTCGATCAGACGCTCAAGGAATACGCCGACACCGCGCGCGCGCCGCTCAACGTAAGCGTGACCGTCAACAGTTTCGACGCGCAGTGCCGCATGGTGGACGCGGGACTAGGCATCGGCATCGTGCCGACGAGCGCGGCTTCCGCGTTCGCGGGATCGCATAACTTCGCGCGTGTGCCGTTGCGCGAGACCTGGGGCAGCGAACGTCGCCTGCACGTGCATGCGCCGCGCAAGTCTTCACGGCTCAAGGCCGTGCAGGCGCTCATCGATGTGCTGACGGATATCGAGGGTTAACACGGACATCGCGTCCGGCGATGGCCCCTTTGCCGAACGAACACTTCGCCGCCGCGCCCATTCGCGTCTAGATTGGCAATCAGGAGAATGCGATGGCCACACTGGATTTGAGCGGGCGAATTCTGTTTCTTTGCGCAGACCCGGCGAAGGTCGAGCGTCAGCTTGCGGGTGAAGACCTCACGCTGGAACAGGCGGAAAACTTGCGCGACGACGTTTCCACCGACGAGATCACGCCGATCAGCGTGCTCACGCGCTTCGACGAACGCCTCGGTCAGTGTCCGTATGTCGGTTTTCATGCGGGCGGCCGCAATCCGATCGGCCACGATGCGGTCCGCGCGGGCCGCTTTCAGGTGACGGTCGCGGGGAATCGCTATGGCAAGGGTTCATCGCGCGAACACAGTCCGCTTGCGGAATATCACGCGGGCATCCGGCTTGTGATCGCGCGCAGCTTCGAGCGCATTTACCGGCAGAACGCCGATAATCTGGGCCTTTTCACGTCGACGGATTTTGGTTTGATCGAGCGCATACGGCGCGGCGAGACGATCGATGTGGACGAACTCGTCGCCGGTCGCGATCCGCTTGCGGCGGCGATCCTCAAAAGCGGCGGCTTGTTGCGATACGGCCGCTCGCACATGCAGCGCGTGAGCGTCGGCCATGTCATGAATGACGATACGCCGCGCACGCTCGTCGAGAAGATACTCGCGCGTCATGCACTGACCACCGATGTGACGAGCGCTTCGCTCGAACCGGGCAGCGGCATCTTCGTGCGCGCGGACTGGCGCTTCATCCACGAGTACTACACCGGCATGGCCGCGCATATGCTGCACGCGGCGTTCGGACGTCCGTTGACGCTGCGCGAACCGCAAAGCATGCTCGCGTTCGAGGATCATCTGTCGTATTCGCATCGCAGCGAACTGCATGCGAAGAACGGTTTGCTGCCCAACGTGCGCGAGTTGTCGGAGGCACACCGGGCCTTTGCGCGCGATTACGACGTGCGCAATCACGGCTATCTGAACGAAGCCCACAGCGAGACCGACGAAGGCTCGGAAGGCATCTCGCACGCGATGATGGCCGAGCGTTACGCGTTGCCGGGCCAGGTCGTCGTGGGCACGGATTCGCATACGTCGCATAGCGGTGCGCTGGGCTGCGTGGCCTTCGGCGTCGGCACGACAGATATGGCCAACGCGTTCGTCACGGGCGGGGTGCGCATGACGGTGCCGCAATCCTTGCGTATCGATCTGCATGGCCCGATTCCGGCAGGCGTGACCGCGAAGGATATCGTGCTGCATCTGCTCGCGGACGCACGGATTCGCGCGGGCGCCGGCGTCGGCAAGGTGTTCGAGTTCGCGGGCACGGCTATCGCGGACCTTTCCACCGACGAGCGCACGACGCTCACCAACATGACGGCCGAACTCGGCGGCTTCACCGGCATCGTCGCGCCGGACCAGGAGACGGTACGCTTTCTGAAGGAGCGTCGCGGCGTCGATTTCACGATCGACACGTGGATGCACAGCGATGAAGGCGCGCGTTACGCCGATGTGATCGATATCGATTGCGCGCGACTCTCGCCGATGCTCGCCGCGCCCGGCGATCCGGGCAACGGAATCCCACTGCATGCGCTGAGTGAAAGGCCGCGCATCGATATCGCGTATGGCGGCTCGTGCACGGCGGGCAAGCGCGAGGACTTCGATCACTATCACGAAGTGCTGTCGTGGGCGGCCGCGCGCGGGCTTCGCGTGCCGGAACATGTCAGGCTGTATCTCCAGTTCGGCACGCAGGACGTTCGCGACTATTGCATCGCGCGCGGTTATGTCGATGCGTTCGAACGCGTCGGCGCAATTCTGCTGCAGCCGGCGTGCGGCGCGTGCGCGAATTGCGGACCGGGTTCTTCGACGGACGCGGCGCAGGTGACCATCAGCGCGATCAATCGAAACTTTCCGGGCCGCTCGGGCCCGGGGAAAGTGTGGCTCGCCAGTCCGCCGACGGTCGCCGCGAGCGCGCTGCTCGGGCGCGTCGCGTCGTTCGCGGAGTTACAGGCACGCGTTCAGAGCGAGCGCTGAATCGCCTTTCCGAGCAGATCGAGACCGAGGTCGATCTCGTCTTCGCTGACGGTCAGCGGCGGCGCGATGCGGAACACGCCGCCCATGCCGGGCAACTGCACGATGTTCATGCTGAGGCCCAGATTCATGCACTCGCGCGTGATCTTCGCGCCCAGGCCATCGGCCGGTTCCTTCGTGCGGCGATCCTTGACGATCTCCACGCCCAACAGCAGACCGCGTCCGCGCACATCGCCGATGCAGTCGAAGCGCTCCATCAGGTCGAGCAGCCCGCGCCTGAGCCGCTCGCTCATGACGTTCGCGCGCGCGACGAGCCCCTCGCGTTCGACGACATCCAGCACGCGCAAACCGACCGCAGCAGGAAGCGGATCGGACACGTGCGTCGTATAAAACAGATAGCCGCGTTCGTGCGCGCGTTCTTCGATCGCGGCCGACGTGACGACTGCCGCAAGCGGTAAACCCGCGCCCAGCGTTTTCGATAGCGTGAGAATGTCGGGCGTGACGCCATCGCGCTGGCACGCGAACATCGTGCCCGTGCGTCCGATTCCTGTTTGTGCCTCGTCGAGGATCAGCAGCATGCCGCGCTCCTCGCACTTACGTTTGAGCGCCGCCATATAGCCTTCCGGAAGTTCGATGATGCCGCCCGAACTCAGAATCGGCTCGGCAATGAAGGCTGCGAGATTGCCGCTCGATTGACGATCGATGAGTTCGAACGCGTAGTCCAGCTCCGCGAGATAATCGTATTTGCCGTGGCGCTCGAACTGCGGTCGATAAGGAAAGGGCGCAGGAATCGCGAACGAACCCACGGCCGCGGGCCCGACGCCCTTGCGGCCGGCGCTGTATGTCGCGGAGGCCGCGTGCCCCGTCATGCCGTGCCACGACTGCGCAAAGCCGACCACTTCATAGCCGCCGGTGACGAGCTTCGCCATGCGGATGGCCGCTTCGTTCGATTCCGCGCCGGTGCTGAGCAGGAGCGCGCGGTCGAGGCCGTCCGGTGTGATGTCGGCCAGCCGTTTCGCCAGATCGACGACCGGACGCGACAACATTCCGCTGAATAAATGGTCCAGCTTGCCGGCGTACTCGTTGATGACGGACACGATCTCCGGATGGCTGTGTCCCAGCACGGCGCTCATTTGTCCCGAAGTGAAGTCGAGGATCGCGCGGCCATCCGCGTCATAGACGAAGCTGCCTTGCGCGCGTTCGATGATCATCGGCTGGAAGGTCGCGCCATAACGGATGAGATGCGCATTGGCATCGCGCCAAAAGCTTGCGTCGTTGTTCAGGGACACGGTGCTTCTCCCGGCGAATGAGGAAAGAACTTGCAGTCTAGTCGGCCCTCTGGTTTTATAGAAACGAATAGTTCTAATGCGAGCCAGAAGAGGGCCTAATATCTTGAGTCTTTCGCTTGAGATCGATTTGTTGCGCTCGTTCGCGGCGATAGCCGAAGTGCGTTCGCTTAGCCGCGCCGCCGAGCGCATCGGCAGGACTCAATCCGCGCTTAGCCAGCAAATGAAGCGGCTGGAGGAAATCGTCGATCAGCCGTTGTTTCAGCGCACCGGGCGCGGCGTCGTGCTGACGAATCCGGGCGAGCGTTTGCTGATTCATGCGCATCGCATCTTGCGCCTGCATGACGAAGCGATGGCCGATATGTGCGGCAAAGGGTTGTCGGGCAATATCCGCTTCGGCTGTCCGGACGATTACGCCGCCGTATTCTTGCCTTCGTTGTTGCGGCAGTTTTCGAGTCAGCATCCACATGCGCTCGTCGAGGTGGTGTGCGGACCTACGCCACGCCTGATCGAGCAACTGGACAAGCGTGCGCTGGATCTCGCGTTGGTCTCATTGCCCGATAGCGGCTCGGACCTCGACATCATTCGACACGAGCAACTCGTGTGGGTCGGCTGCGCCGGAATGGATCCGGCGCACTTCGATCCGTTGCCGCTCGCGCTCTCCGACCCCGACACGCTCGATCACATCGCGGCCTGCGATGCGTTGCGGCGCGCGGGCAGAGCTTATCGCGTGGCGTATGCGAGCAGCAGTCTCGCGGGTCTTACTGCGCTGGTGCGTTCAGGGCAGGCGTTCGCCGCCATCACGCGCACCGCCGTTCCGCCGGATCTCTCCGTGCTCGACGCCGATCCTCGGCTTCCGGCGCTGCCGAAGGTCGGCATTTCGCTGAAATTCGAGCGGGCGCATCCATCGCCTTTGATCGCGGCTTTTGCGGAACACATCAGATTGAAGCTGCCGTTGCTTTGAAATCGTCATGAAAGCTTAGGCCGGTATCGAAGAGAAAACGTTCTACTTGTCTTGAGCGATTAACGCCGCGTCTTACGGGTTTATGCCTAGAAGATCGGCTAAGAAAACGTTTGACATAGGCTCGGGTGAAAGAATAAATTTGGAAAACGTTTTCCATAGAGCCTTTAGCAAAAGCATCTAAACCGGCTTTCAGGTGAAAGAACATGGAGAGCGTGATTCTGCTTGCTGCCATGTATTGATTAGTGATGCGAATCAAAAAATGGCGACCGGACGACACATTCAAATCAATAAATCCATCAGGAGACACAATGCAACGGACCCGGCAATCCGCGCTCACGCTTGCGCTCAGCACGCTTTCCGCAATCGTATTGAGCGCGTGCGGCGGCCATGATTCCTCCGACAGTGCCACGCCACCGACGGACACGACGCCGCCGCAATCGACTGTCGCCGCCAATTCCTTGCAGGCGATGGTCTACGGCGCCGCCGACACGAGCGTGCCCGCCGGCGCCAATATTCCCGTGACGATGATGGGACAGATGCGCGCACTGTTCGACCTGATCCGCAAGTCGCCGGACTTCACGCAAGTCGTGATGGATCTCGGCGATGGCAGTCCCGTTCATGTCCTCGATACCAATACCGGCGACAAATTCCTGCCGGGCAAACTGGCGCTCGGGCTGTCGTGGATTCTCATCGACATGAAAGCGAAGGGCGATCCGAAGTACGCGGACTATCTCGCGACGTATCAGAAGATCACGACCGCGATGATGGCGCAATCCGCCAACGGTGACTACGCGTACGCGAACACGTCGTGGGGCGAGTATTACTATCTCGTCGCGCTGAATAATCTCAAGGCGCGCGGCATGCTCAACGAGGTCTTCAGCGATGCCATGCTCACCACGCTGCAGAACCGCCTGACGTTCTGCGACATGTTCGGGCCCGATGCCAGCGGCAAGGCGAATACGTGTCCGGCAAGCGGCGTCGCCATCGACGTGGCTTCGCTCAATACGGCGCAGAATTACTACGCGGTGTCGTATGGCATTGCAGGACTGCGGCAAAAGCTTGGCTGGAGCAATCCGGGCTTCTTCGCAGCATCCGATCCGTCCGTCGCGACGATGGGCGCGCGCGATGCGCTGCTCTACACGTTGACCAAGCACATCAGAAACGATTCGTCGGGCGGCTTTTCCGATGAAGCGTCGAATACCCACACCACGTATTACGATCAGGCGCGCTTCGACCGCTATAGCACGCTGCTGATCGCGGAGACCGTCGAGCGTAGCCTCGAGATGGACAATCAGGCCAATCTCACGCCTGAATTGAAAGGCTACCTGCGCAAATCGGTCGATCTGATTCTTCCGCAGCTGAACGCGAACGGTCAGGGTTTCGACTATGGCCGTTCAATCGGCCCGTATGGCGATTCGGCCTTCATGGAAATCCTCACCGCGGCAGCCAATGCGGGCGTGCTCACGCAGAAGGAAATGCAGGTGGCGTACACGTTCATCGAAAAGGCCGCGTATCGTTTCAACACGTTCTGGTACGACCCGAGCCTGCCGACGCCTTCCGTGAACATGTGGGTGAAGGGACGCGGCACGGATGCGTATCGCGGCAAGCCGCGCGTGATGGGCGAGAACTTCAGTCTGCTGCATCAGTACATGTACGTGAATGCCTGGTGGAACAAGCTCGGATTCGGCGGACAGGCGCCCATGGCCGATGCCGACTTCAAGTCATGGCTCGATGCGTTGCCGCATTACACGCTCACGTATTACAACCTTCCGAGCGACAGCGCGCATCCGTACAGCGCGGCCTTGCTGACCGTTCGCGACGGATCACGTGTCATCAATCTCAATCTGAGTCAGGCGCCGGATTACAACTCGTTCTCGCCGTACTATCCGGTGCCGTTCTCCGACCAACTCGTCTACGGCACGACGGACCTCGGCTACGCGCTGCTGATTCCGCAGGTCACGTACAACGGCAAGACGTACATACCGGTGACGTACTACAAGAATCTCAGCGTGCAGGAAAGCAACGGGCAAGTGATCGTCTCCTTCGACACGACGAAGTTCCGTCAGGCAACGAAGAACGCGGCCTACACGACGGATCTCGACCTGCAGACGCATACCGTGTTGACGTTCGCGCACGGCACGGTTACGCGCACGGATACGCTCAGTTCGACGACGCTCGCCGGCAGCCTAGCTGTGGAGACGGACTTCGCCTCCTTCGCGGACTTCGCGAGCACGAGCGCAAATGCCGACGGTGTATCGGTCACGTATGCCAATAGCCCTGCCACCGGCTACGCGACAACGGGCTTCGATGCATGCGCGTTGTCGAACTTCGATGTCGCGAACGGCACGACGAATCCGTTGTCCACGACGCCCGTCGGCCAACTGCATTCGAACTTCGTGTGCAAGACCAATGCGTTCACGCTCGGCGGCGGAGCGCAACGGAACTTCAGCTGGACGCTCAAGTACGCGGATTCGAATTAAGGCTAGGCGCCAAATCACGGGGCCGCGCAAGCGGCCTCGTTCATTTCGCGCGCAGGAAGGGCGAGCAGGATATGCAGATGCAGCGGGCGATCAACCATTCGTGAGTCGACCCTTGCCCGATCTGATCAGCGCCAGGACCAGTGCGGGCAGCGGCAGCGTGAGCAACAGCAGAATCCACACGAGCACATAAACGGACTGAAGCCCGCCGTTCTGCAAATTGACGTATAGCTTGACCGGAATGCCTTGCGGAAAGTATGAAAACACCGAGACGATGCCGAATTCGCCGACGATGCGTACCCATGTGACGATGCCGCCCGTCGCGATCTCGCGGGCCGCGAGAGGCAGAGTGACGAAGCGGAAGGTACACGAAGGAGAGCAGCCCAGATCATGCGCGGCTTCTTCGAGTTCCCGCGGAACGTTTTCGAAGGCGGTCCGCGCCGCCGTCACGAAGTACGCGAGCCCGCCATAGACCTGCGCGATGATGAACGAACCCGCGTTGTTGTCGAGCGTCATTCGGCCGCGCGCCAGCATCTCGCCGATGGTTCCGTAAGGACCGAACGCGGATACGAGCAGAATGCCCATCGCGAGCGAAGGTGTAAGCAGCGAAAACAGCACGAGCAGTTCCGCCGCGCGCTTGAGCCATGAATGCGTTCTTGCGAGCCATATCGCAAGCGGCAGACCCGCCATCACGATGATGAGCATGGCCCAGGCACTCAGCACGATCGATACGCGCGCGGCGTGCCAGTCGCCATAAGCGGGTTGCAGCGCCGACCACTGCGTCTGACCGATCAGCGACACGAAGGGCAGCACGAGCAACGCCAGCGCCGGTGCAATCCAAAAACGGCGCAGCGTGTTACCTGAAAGGCGACGCACCTTTCGCCTCCCGGTAGCCGTTCTGCCGGAAAATCGCCTGTCCCTGCCTGCTTTGCATGAAGGACACGAAGTTTCGCGCCTGCATCGGGTTCGGCGCGTTCTTCAGCACCGCGGCGTAGAACACGAGCGGTTGCGGCCTGAGCGTCGCAGTCTTGCCCGATGCATCGCGCACATCGAAGGACACCGTCTGATACCACGACTGCGCGAACTGCGGATTGCTGAGGTTGATCTCGTCGGGCAATGCGATGTACGGCAGCTTCGCGGAAATCGTCGCGCTTTCGTAGCCGGCCGATGCGTCGATCTGTCCGGCTTCGAGCCGGGTGAGCAGCCCGCCGTCCGCGAAGACTTCGCGTGGATTCTCGACGTCGCCGAGAATCTTGTGTGCGAGACCCGGCTGCTTATAGTATTTCTCCGCGAGCATGAGCGCGAAGATGATGTTCTGGCCGGACGGATCGATCGTCGGATCAGTGCGGCCGAAGCGCAAACCGGGACTCTCCAGCACTTGCCACCAGAGCGCGCCCTGGCCGACGCGGCTTTGTTCCAGTTGCTTCGCGAAGGGACTCCTCGGATTGAACGCGATCACCACGTTCGTGCTGGCCACAGGCACTGCTTCATCGATCAATCCCGCATCTTCGAGAATCTTCATGGGGCCGGGCGTGATCGAGACGAACACATCGGCGACGATCTTCTTCGATGCAAGCAGGCGCGCCATACCGTACGAACCTTCTCCTTGCCCTTCGTATTCGACGTGACCGATCGCCGCGAACGCGGGTCCGAGCCCGCGGTCCATGACGACGCCCATCGAGCCCGCATAAGTCACGCGCAATGGTGCGTCTGCTTCGGCGGTGCGTGCCGTCAGCGCAATCACGACGAGCGACATCGATGCAATCAGTTTGAACACGGTCATCATCTCCATTCGTCGTGACGTTTCAGAAGCGGTGACGCAGGCCGAGGCGCAGCGCGATCTGCGAGTTCGCGCCGCTTCCCGAATTGCCGATGAAACTGGAACTCGCGCCGATCTCCGCCTGAACGGGCACGATCTGACCGTTCACGTCGTTGCTGCCGGAAGCCCTTTGATAGATGGCGAGCGCATAGACGTCCGTGCGCTTGGACAGCGCGTAGTCGACGAAGCTGTTGAACTGATGCCATTTCCCGCCGTACTGGCCGGCCAGGTCGGAGAAGGTGTAGCCGAGGCCGGCGCTGAGCGACGTCGTAAAGCCGTAGCGCCCGCCGATTTCATAGTTGTTCAGGATCGAATGACGCGCCGCGACCGGCGTGAGTTGTGTGTGCGTCCAGTTGCCCCATACCTTGCCCGCGCCGATGATGTAACTCGCGCCGACGCCGAAGGTCTTCAGATCGCTGAGCGTGCCCAGATTGATGTTGGCGATGCTCGACGCGAACGCCGGTGTCGCGCTGCCGGGGAAGCGAATATCCGTGTAGGCAGCGCCGATGCCGAACGGGCCCGAATCGTAGTTGACGCCGAAACTCATCGTTCGCGACGAACCTTGTTTCGTCGTGGTGCCCGATGACGTAGTGGGCGAACCCGCAAACTCTCCCGCCTGATTGGAGAATCCATACAGTGCGCCGAACGTGAAGCCACCGAAACTCGCACTGCTGAACTTGATCGCATTGTTGATGCGGCTGGAGGTCAGCTGATCGAGATCGTTGATGTGGTACGCGTAATTGCCGGCGACACTCTCATGGCCCATCGCGTAGTTGTGGAGATAGTCGCGGGACAGCGAGTATTGACGACCCAGCGTCAGCGCGCCGACGCCATTCTTGTTCAGGCCAACCCAGGCCTGGCGGCCGAACTCCGCGCCGCCTTGCGCGAGCGTGCCATCGCCGGAGTTGAATCCCTGCTCGAGCGTGAAGATGGCGCTCAGGCCGTCGCCGAGTGCTTCCGTGCCGCGCAATCCGATGCGGCTGCCTTGCGCGACACCATCGGCGAACTTTACGAGCGAACTGCTTCCGTTCGACGTGGCGACGTGATTCGAATAAGTGATGCCCGTATCGATCAGGCCATAGAGCGTCACGCTGCTCTGCGCATGAGCGACGGTGCCCACGAAGCCCAAGGCTGTCGTGGCAAGGGTTTTTTTCAGCATGTCTGAACGCCGTGCATGAATGAAAGACCGAACGACGAGTCGCGCGAGAAGGAGACACTCGATGTATTCGGATGGATATATCGATGGGCGAAACCGGTGTGCTTAAGTTACCGGCTCGTCGCGAGTTGCACCATCGCGCGAAGGACTTGCCGACTCAGCCGAAGGATGGAGGCGTCCGATACCTATGTATGACGGGCCGGAGAATCGGCCCGCCGCACATCGCGCGCGATGCACCACGCGAACGTTCGTCCGTCCCCAAATCCCTAAAGTTTCGTCCGGGCAAACCGATAGAGCAGAGGGCACCATGCGCCGCGCACCACGTGGCACCGCCCGCCGAAGCGGGTCGAGGCGGAATAAAAGCAGTCGCGAAAGACTGACACGAAAGAGAGAGAGGGCCAATGACTGGTGTCTACAACCCGCTGCTGGTCTGCCTGTCGCTGGTGGTCGCATTCCTTGCGTCCTACACGGCCATGGAGCTGTCCGGCGGCCTCAACGCGCTCGCGAGCGCCCGGCGACGGCCCGCGTGGCTCGCCGGCGGCGCCATCTCGATGGGCGTCGGCATCTGGTCGATGCACTTCATCGGCATGCTCGCGTTCTCGCTGCCCATTGCGATGGGCTACGACCTCGCGATCACCGCGGCGTCGCTGTTCCTCGCGATCGGCGTCTCGTTCATCGCGCTCGCCACCGCGAGCCGGGGCGCGCTGTCGCTCGAACGGCTTCTCGTCGCCGGAACGATCATGGGCGTCGGCGTCGCGGCGATGCACTTCACCGGCATGCAGGCGATGCAGATGTCGCCGGGCATCGACTACACGCTCTGGAAACTCGTGCTTTCGGTCGCCGTGGCGGTCGTCGCGTCGATGGCGGCGCTCTGGCTCGCCTTCACCTTGCGCGCGTCGGATGTGGAGAACCTCGTCGTCAAGCGGCTCGGCGCGGCGTTCATCATGGCGATCGCGATCACCGGCATGCACTATCTCGGCATGGACGCGGCCAACTTCGCCGCGGGCAGCGTGTGCCTCGCCGATGCAAAGCTCGACGCCAACTGGCTCGCGCTCGCCGTCACCGCGATGTCGTTCATCGTGCTGGTCGGCACGCTCGCGCTGATCGGCTTTCACACGAGCAGCCTCTCGATTTCGCTGCGCCGCGCAAACCGGCAATTGCATTACCTCGGCACGCACGACGCGCTGACCCGGCTACCGAACCGCCAGCAGTTGTCGCTGCGGATCGCGCAGTCGGTGAGCGAATGCGAGCGCAAGCAGGCGAAGTTCGCAGTGATGTTCATCGACCTCGACGGCTTCAAGTCCATCAACGATTCGCTCGGGCACAGCGTCGGCGACGATTTGCTGCAAGTGTGCGCTGAACGCCTGCGTCAGGATCTGCGCCATAGCGACATGGTCGCGCGGCTGGGCGGCGACGAATTCGTGATCGTGGTCGAGAACGTGACGGATGCATCGTCCGCCGTGGCCGTCGCCAATGGCGTGCTGCGGCGGCTGAGTCAGGAAATCGTCATCAACGGTTTGCCGCTGCGCGTGAGCGCGAGCATCGGCGTGGCGTTCTATCCGCAGGACGGCCAGAACGCCGACGAACTGCTGCACAGCGCCGACGCCGCGATGTATGCCGCCAAGCAAAGCGGCCGCAACACGTTCCGCGTGTTCGAGTCGCAGATGAATCACACCGCGCTCAAGTCCTTGATCCTGCAGCGCGATCTGCACCGCGCGCTGAGCGACGGCCAGCTCGGCATGTCGTTCCAGCCGAAGTTCAGCGTGGCTTCGCAGACGGTGACGGGCGTCGAGGCGCTGATCCGCTGGCGTCATCCGGAACTGGGCGACATTCCGCCGCTCGAGTTCATCCCTATTGCGGAACGTTCGGGTCTGATCGTCGAGATCGGCGACTGGGTATTGCGCGAAGTGTGCCGCAATATCGCGTTATGGGACGCGCAAGGGCTGCCGGTGCCGTCCGTCTCGGTGAATCTGTCGCCGATCCAGTTCAACGTGCCGGATCTCGTCGGCCGCATCGATTCGCTGATCGGCGCGGCGGGCATCGACCCGTGCCGCCTCATGTTCGAGATCACCGAAACCACCGCGATGCAGAACGTCGAGAAGACGAGCTGCACGATCGAGGCGCTGCAGGCGCGCGGCTACGCGGTTGCCGTCGACGATTTCGGCACGGGCTATTCGAGTCTCGGCTATCTGCAGCGCTTCAGGTTCGATCAGATCAAGATCGACGGCTCGTTCGTGCGCGATCTCGATTCCGCCGGAAAACGCGGCAGCGCGTTGCTCTCCGCGGTCGTGACGCTGGCGCGGGCGTTGCAGGTCGAGGTGGTCGCGGAAGGCGTCGAGACGGAATCGCAGATGCGCACGCTCGGCGAGCTTGCCTGCGATCAGATGCAGGGCTATCTGTTGAGCCATCCGATGCCGGCCGCCGAGTTCATCAAGTTTCTGTGCGGCGCGGCGGACCGGATCGTCGTGCCGCGGACCGCGTGCGCGACGCCCGCGACATAGCACGGCCGCATCAGATGGCGCTCGCCCACCGCGCGAGCGCGAGACAGGCACCGAGCGCCAACATGACGAAGCCCGAGATGCGCGCGTCTAAGCCTGCGAGGCTTTGTGCATCGATTGCGCCAGTTCGTCGTGATGGCGTTTCGCGAGTTCGTCGGCGGCGCCTTCGCGATCGCGGGCTTCCTTGTTCTGACTGAGCTTCGACTTGCCGACCAGCGACGTCACCGCAATCTCGATCCCCACGATGTTGCGCAGCATTCCGTCGATGTAGTCGGGCGGCGCATCGCCCATTTTCCACGGCCGCGGCTCCGCCGCTTCGTGCCTCCGTGTCAGGCGCGCGACGAGGCCGCGCAGGAAGCGTTCGTCGTCGCGAATCGTGAGCGTGCCGTGCGCGTGGACCACTTCGTAGTTCCAGGTCGGCACCTGCCGATGCGCCTCGTGCTTGCTCGGATACCAGTTCGGCGAGATATAGGCCTGCGCGCCGCGAAAAATGACCATGACGGGCGTGCCCGTGGGACAGCGCTGCCACACGTCGTTCGCGCGGGCGACGTGTGCCGTGAGCAGACCGTGCTCGCCCACCTCCGGATCGAATTCGAACGGGATGTGATTCGCATCCAGTCCAGCCTCGCCGTGCGTGACGAGTATGCCCAGCGGATGCGCGCTGATGATGCGTTGCAGTTCGTCCGGACGGTTTTCGGCGAAGTGGGGCGGAATATACATCGTGAATCCTCGATGGCGACGGAGCGCGGAAAGCTACACTGTCGCGCGAAACAGGCACAATGAGAAGATCCAGTTTTTGCGAATTTTCATGGACCAGTTTAGCAAGCCGCCGCGGGGCGCGGGCACCGGGACGGCGCGCCGCATCTACGACATGCTGCGCGGCCAAATGGCCGACGGCACGCTTCCCACGGGCGCGCGATTGCCGTCGACGCGTGCGCTCGCCGCCGATCTCGCCGTGTCGCGCACGACCGTGACCGCGGTCTACGAGCAACTCGCGGCCGAAGGTTTCGTCGTGACCGCTGCGGGACGCGCCGCGCGGGTCGCGAGTCCTCCGGCTACGCCGGCCGGATTGCGCGCGCGTCCGGCGTCGGCGGCGCGCGCGCCTTCGCTTTCGGCGTTCGGCCGGCGCGTGGCGGAGATCGCGGCGCCGTCGCTGCCTGTCGCCGCGAAGGGGCGCATCGATTTTTTGTATGGCGCCGTGGCCGCGCGCGACTTCCCCGCGCTGATCTGGCGGCGCGCGTATCAGGCGGAACTGCTGCGTCAGCACGACAGCCTCTATTACGTCGCGGCCGAGGGCGATGCTTCACTGCGTCGCGCGCTTCAGGCGTATCTGCGTCGGGCGCGCGGTCTCGTCTGCGACGCGGAGCGGATTCTCGTCGTAAGCGGCACGCAGCAGGCCATCGATCTGTGCGCGCGCCTGCTGCTGGATCCCGGCGATGCATTCGCCTTCGAAGATCCCGGCTATCTGATCGCGCGCCACAGTTTCGAGGCCGCGGGCGGCCGGCTCGTGCCGCTGAGCGTCGATGAGCACGGTCTCGATACGCGCAGCCTGCCCGCCGACCGCGCAGCGCGTCTCGTCTACGCGACGCCGTCGCATCAGTTTCCGCTGGGCGGCGTGTTGCCGATCGGACGACGACTCGAACTGCTCGAATGGGCGCAACGGCACGATGCCTGGGTCATCGAAGACGATTACGACGGCGAATTCCGCTACGGCCAGCGCCCGATCGATGCGCTTCAGTCCATCGATTCCAGTGGCCGCGTGATTTATATCGGCACGTTTTCGAAGGCGCTGTCGCCGCATCTTCGGCTTGGCTATATGGTGCTGCCCGCCGCGCTCGTGCCGGTGTTTCGTCAGGCGAAGCGCCTGAGCGATCGTCACGCGCCCGTGCTCGAGCAGCGCGTGCTGGCATCGCTGATCGAGAGCGGCGCATACGAGCGTCACGTGCGGCGCGTGCGACGCGAATACGAGCGGCGTCGCACGGCCTTGCTCGATGCCATCGCGCAGTGGCTGCCCGATCGTGCGCGGGTGGCGGGCACGGCGGCGGGCCTGCATGTCGTGCTGTGGCTGCCGGCGCTGAGTTCGCGCGACGAAGCCGCGCTCGTCGCGGCGGCGAACGAAAAAGGCGTGGGCGTATATCCCGTTTCACCGCTCTTTGCCGCGCAACGGCGCACGGCGCCGCCGCGTTCCGCCGGCTTGATTCTGGGCTACGCGAGTTTGACGGTCGAAGAAATCCGCCGTGGCGTCGGCGTGCTGGCGGCAGTGATCGGAGACTTCGGGTAGCAGCGGCGAGGGGTGATCATCGTCGGCTCACTGCGCCTCGCCGCCCGCCATCGTCTCGATGATGCTTTCGAGTTGCGCGCTCATCGGCATGTCGAGGCTCGTGCCGGACGGCAGACGACGCAGAAACCAGCGCTTGTATTGACGCTCGATTTCACCGTCGGCGGCGAGTTGCTGGAACGCGTCCTTCACCACTTGCGCGAGCTGCGGATCGTTCTTGCGGAACATGATGCCGTACGGGTCATACGACAGATAATCGCCGACGACCTGATACGCGCCGCCCTTCGCCGTGTTCTCGGCGATGAGGCCGTACAGCAGGACGTCGTCGGTGGCGAAAGCATCGGCGCGGCCGTCGGCCACGCGTGCAAAGCCTTCCGCGTGGTCCGGCACGACCTGAAGCTGAAGCCCGAGACTGAATTTCTTGTCCAGTTCGCGCAGCGCCTTTTCGTTCGTGGTGCCCGCCGTCACCGCCACTTTCTTTCCCGCCAGATCGCGAAACGACGTGATCGGTGAACCTTTCCTGACCATGACCTTGGTTCCGGCCACGAAGATGATCGGAGAAAAAGCCACGCGCTTCTGGCGCTCGAGATTGCTGGTGGTCGAACCGCATTCCAGATCGACGCGTCCGCTCGTCACGGCGTCGATCCGGTTCTCCGATGTCACGAGCACCCACTGGATATCGAGTCGCTTGTGGACGGCATCGCCGATTGCCGAGACCAGCGACTTGCACAGCTCGATCGAATAGCCGATTGGTTCCTTGCGCGCACTGAGATACGAGAACGGCACTGAAGCGTCGCGGTAACCGATCGCGATCGTGCCCGTGTCGCGCACCTTGGCCAGTGTGCCGGTCAGCGTCGCGGGCGCGAAGTTGTCGATGGCCGGGGCCGGTGTCTGCACGTCCTCGGCCGCCCGCGCCGCGGTGACGGCCAGCAGGCCGGACAGCGCCAGCGCCGTCCAGAAGCGCTGCGTCTTCATGGCTCGGTCTCCGTCAGACTTGCGCCGGATGCGCGAGCGTCGCGTCCTGTTCGGACTCGATACGCGCTTCGTTCGCCGCCGCATCCGCTTCCGATAACAACTCGCCTTCCCACTTGCCGACCACGGCGCTCGCGATCGAGTTGCCCACTGCGTTAGTCGCCGAACGGCCCATGTCGAGGAAAGTGTCGACGCCGAGAATCAGCAACAGGCCGGCCTCGGGAATGTTGAACTGGTTGAGCGTGGCCGCGATGACGACCAGCGATGCACGCGGCACGCCGGCCATGCCCTTGGACGTCAGCATCAGGATCAGAAGCATGGTGAGCTGCGTGCCGATCGACAGATGAATGTTGTAAGCCTGCGCGATGAACAGCGAGGCGAATGTGCAGTACATCATGGAGCCGTCGAGGTTGAACGAGTAACCCATCGGCATCACGAAGCTCGAGATCTTGCGCTTGACGCCGAAGCGATCGAGCGCGTCGAGTATCTTCGGATAGGCAGCCTCGGAACTCGCGGTCGCGAAGGACAGCATGAAAGCTTCCTTGATGAGCAAGAGCAGCTTGAAGATGCGGCGGCCGAGGAACAGGTAGCCCGCGAGCGTGAGCAATCCCCACAGCAGAAACAAGCTCAGATAGAAGTCGGCCATGAAGACCGCGAATTTGAGCAGAATGGTCAGCCCGTTGACGGCGACCGTGGCGGCCATTGCGGCGAGCACCGCCAGCGGCGCGAGCTTCATCACGTAGCCTGTGATCTTGAGCATGACGTGCGAAAGCTGATCGATCGCGGCCAGCAGCACCTTGCCTCTCTCGCCGAGCGCCGCGAGCGCGACGCCGAAGAACATCGAGAACACGACGATCTGCAGGATCTCGTTGTTGGCCATCGATTCGGCGAACGAGCGCGGCACCATATGGCCGACGAAGTCCTTCAGCGTGAACTTCGAGGTCGCGAGATTCGCCGACGCGCCGATGTCCGGCAGAGGCAGCCCGAGGTTGTCGCCGGGCCTGAGCAGATTGGACATCAACAGGCCCAGCAGCAGCGAAATGACGGACGCGGTGACGAACCAGGCGAGCGCCTTGGCGAACACGCGCCCGACCGAGGCCGCGTCGCCCATATGCGCGATGCCGACCACCAGCGTGGAAAACACGAGCGGGCCGATCAGCATCTTGATGAGGCGCAGGAAGATGTCGGACACGAGGGAGATGTAACCCGCTATTTCCGCAGCGGCTTTTTTGTCGGGGAAGCTGGTGAAGACCATATAGCCGACCCCGATGCCTATGACCATCGCGACGAGGATCCAGACGGCTGCGGAACTCTTCTTCATCTCCAGGCCTCCATTGTCTGCATGTCAAATGATTACATGTCAAATTTCGGATGGAACGGGCGATGCAAGTCGGGTCGGCGTTGTCCGGACCGTCCCGGCGGTCTTCGGTCTTCAGGTCACAGTGCTGTCCGCGAATAGTACGATGTTAGCCTCGTTTCCCGATGCGTGCGTGCGGCGCGGGCACTTCGAGGGAAATTCGGCATTTACATCAATCGCGGAGCATTCGAACCTTGCTCCCTCGGCGGATAAAAGTCCACCTTTCATGTATCGACTCGACGACTAGAATGTTTCGAGACGCACCTTCGCGCGATTGCGCATTCATCGAAGCCTAAAGACGGGAGCATGCAATGAAAATGATCAATTCGCTCAAGCTGGCAGGCGCGGCATTAGTGGTTGTCTCGTCGTTCAACGCGTGGTCGCAGACCAGCGACGCAGCCGCCACGAGCACTCAGTCCGCCACGCCCTCGGCGAGCGGCGGAACGTCGAAGGCGGCGGCCCGCAAGGCCAACCGGGCGCTCAGCAGGAAGGTGACGCAGGCGCTGCAGAAAGGCGGCATCGATCTGGTCGGCATCAACGTGATTGCCAAGAACGGCGCCATCACGCTTGCGGGACAGGGCGCCGACGCAACGCAGATCAGCAAGGCCACATCCATCGCGAAGGGCGTGAGCGGCGTGACGTCGGTGAAGAATGTTCTGACGATTCAGGAAGGCGGACAGTGATGGCGTGAATGCGCGCATGAAGTGAGACTCGCGATGGAGCCGTTCGCCGCCGTCTACGATCCGGAGCGGCAAGCGTTGCCGTTTCGCGAGTCGCTGCTTGCCATGCTCGGCATCGCCTTTGTCACGATGCTGGTCGCGCTCGACCAGACCATCGTCGGCACGGCGTTGCCGCGCATCGTCGCGGATCTGAAGGGCTTCGATCTGTACGCCTGGGTCGCGACGTCATACATGCTCGCCTCCGTCATCACGATTCCCATCTTCGGGCGTCTCGGCGATCTCTTTGGCCGCAAGCGCTTCATTCTCGCGGCCATCGTGTTGTTCACGTCGGCTTCCGTGCTGTGCGGACTCGCGAGCAGCATGCTGTTTCTCGTGATCGCGCGCGGCGTGCAAGGCATCGGCGGCGGCATTCTGCTCGGGACGGTCTTCGCAACCGTGGCCGATCTCTTTCCCGATCCCAGGCTGCGGCTGCGCTGGCTCGTCCTGGTTTCGTCGAGCTTCGGCATCGCCAATGTCGTCGGCCCGACGCTCGGCGGCATGCTCACGCAGATGCAGAGCTGGCGGCTCGTGTTCTTCGTCAATGTGCCGGTGGGCATCGTCGCGCTGGTTTTCGTGCAGCTGTTCGTGCCGAACCTCCGGCATCTGAAGACACACGAACGAATTCAGCTCGACTGGCTCGGCGCATGCGTCGTGGCGGTGACCTTCGGCGCGCTGCAACTGCTGATCGAAGTGCTGCCGCGAGAAGGCATGAGCCGCACCACGATTCTGCTCGCGCTGATCACGCTGGTGTTCGGCGCGACGCTGTACTTCTGGGAAAAGCGCATGGGCTATCCGGTCGTGCCCGTCGACGTGCTGATCGATCGCAAGCTCGTCGCACTGTTCGCGATTTCGGTGCTCGGCGGCTTTGCGCTCTTCTCGATGGCGTTCTACATACCGCTGCTGTTTCAGGGCGGCTACGGCATGTCGCCGCACGATTCGGGCATGCTGATCACGCCGCTGCTGCTTGGCACGACTGTCGGCAGCATGCTGAACAATCGCATCGTGACACGCATCCGGCGCGCGAACGTCCTCATGTATATCGGTTTCGCGCTGTGCGTGATCGGATGTCTTTCGCTCGTTTCGCTCGATGGCCGCGAGCCGCATTCGGTGTGGATGGCGTGCATGGGCGCGAGCGGTCTGGGCCTCGGGCTCGTCGCGACGAACCTCACGATCTGCTCGCAGCAGATCGTGGCGCGCGAACAGATCGGCGCGGTGACGGCGCTGCTGCAATCGCTGCGCATTTTCGGCGGCATGCTGGGCACGGCGATTACAGGCGCCGTGCTCGGACACCGTTATGCGAACAGCGTGCATCGCTCGCTCGACACGTATCAGGCGACGCAGTGGCTCAAGTCGTTCGCGAGTCCGGACCTGCTGATCGACCGCGCCGAGCAGTCGGCGCTGATCGAGCGTCTCGTGAGCGCCGGTCAGTCCGGCGACGCAATGATGCACATGGCGCGCGCCGCGCTCGTCACGTCGATCCATGTCGGTCTCGTCGTGGCCGCGATGGCGGCGTTCATCGGCTTGTGTCTCGCGTGGTTCGTGCCGTCGGTGCAGGTCGCTTACGGCGATGTGAAGCAAGGACGCGCATGAGCCGCGCGTCCTTACTTCGTCAGTCCCACACGGGCGCGAGGCCTTCGGGACTCACTTCGCGCCCGTTGCGTTCCAGCGCGGCGATTTGAGCCATGTCTTCCTCGGTCAGCCTGAGTTGCTGCGAGAGCAGATTGCTCGCGAGGTTCTCGCGCTTCGTCGACGACGGAATCACCGCATAGCCCAATTGCAGCGCCCAGGCGAGCGCCACCTGAGCGGGCGTCGCGTGATGCCGCTTGGCGATCTCGCCGATCACCGCATCCTTGAGCACCTTGCCGTAAGCGAGCGTCATATACGAAGTGACGTGGATGCCCTGTTCGCGCAGGAATTCGACTAGCTTGCGGTTCTGAAGATACGGGCTCAGCTCGATCTGGTTGGTCGCGATGTTCTCCCGGCCGACCACCGCGATCGCCTGCTTCGTCAGTTCGATATTGAAGTTCGAGATGCCGATGTGCTTCGTGAGACCCTGAGCCTTCGCGTCCGCGAGCGCGCTCATGAATTCTTCGAGTGATACGCCGTTGTCCGGAGCGGGCCAGTGAATCAGCGTGAGATCCACTTCGTCGACACGCAATTTCTTCAGGCTTTCCTTGAGGCTCGGCACGAGCTTGCTTCGCGAGTAATTGTCGGTCCAGATCTTCGTCGTCAGAAAGATGTCCGAGCGGCCCGCGCCCGAGGCTGCGATTGCGTCGCCGACCTCGGCTTCGTTGCCGTAGATCTGCGCGGTATCGATGGCGCGATAGCCGAGTTCGATTCCGTTGCGTACCGAATCCATGACGACCTGATCCTTGAGGCGAAAGGTGCCAAGGCCGAAAGCGGGAATGGGGTTCATGGAATGCGTCCTCCGTTTTGATTGCATGTGCAACTACGATGGTCTGCATTCTGCACGCTTAGATTCATTCGAATAACCGGCTGAAAGGCGAAAGAATCTTGATTTTTAATCAAGGATAGGAAACGTCGTCGCGGGCAAGTCAAGGGACGCTTTACTTTTGCGCGAAGGCCGGTCTATAAAGGAACGACCCTTGATAAAAAATCAACGATGAAAATCACGCTCGACGAGCTTCAGACCTTTGCGACGGTGGTCGATACGGGCTCCATCACGGCAGCCGCCGATCAGCTGAATCAGACGGTCTCCGGTGCGAGCCGCACGCTCGGACGGCTCGAAGAAAAACTGCAGACCACCTTGCTTCGCCGGACCACGCGGCGTCTCGAACTGACTGAGGAGGGCAAGAGCTTTCTGCAGAATGCGCGCGAGATCATCGACGCAGTGGAAAGCGCCGAGGAACAGATCGCCGCGCGCCGCGAGCGGCCGTCGGGGCTGCTGCGAGTCGATGCCGCGACGCCGTTCATGCTGCATGTGATCGTGCCGCTCGTCGCGGGATACAGGGAACGTTATCCGCATGTCGAACTGGAACTGAACAGCAACGAGGGCGTGATCGATCTTCTGGAGCGCCGCACTGACGTCGCGATTCGTATCGGCCGATTGAAGGACTCGACGCTGCATAGCCGTCCGATCGGCAGCAGCCGGATCAGGGTGCTTGCGACGCCGGAATATCTTCAGGCGCACGGCCATCCGAAACGTGTGGAAGAGTTGGCGAATCACTCGCTGCTCGGCTTCACGCAGCCGGAATCGCTCAATGTCTGGCCGGTTTCCGGGCCCGACAGCGAGCCTTATCGAATCACGCCGGCCATTGCGTCGTCGAGCGGCGAAACGCTCAGGCATCTCGCGCTGGAGAGCGCGGGCATCGTGTGTCTGTCGGATTTCATGACGCTGTCCGATCGCCGTGCGGGCAGGCTCGTGCAGATTCTTGCGCGTCACACGCAGGAAGTGCGGCAGCCGATCAATGCCGTCTACTATCGCAACACGACGATCTCCGCGCGGATCGCTTCTTTCGTCGATTATCTGGCGGAGGCCGTGAAGACCACCGAGTTCGCGCGTTAGCCGCCGATGCCCAGAACGTTGGCGCCGATGCACGGATCGATCGAACGCTCGAGCCGCTTCTGATGCACGATCAGCGTGATTTCCATCGAACCGGTGCCCACTTCCAGATTCAGCAGATGGCCGCCGTATGCGTTGAAGTTGCTGTCGCCCGCCATGCCGTGAATATGAATGGACGGCTTGCCTTCCTTCCATGCCACCGAGCCGCCCAGGCTGCCCATCTCCACGTTGCGAAACGTCTTCGCGTCGAAGTCCTTCTTGCTCGCGTTCCAGAAGCCGAAAGTAGGATGACCGAAGCCGATGCCCGACACGGAGGCGGCGGGAATGTTCTCGGCGAGCGCGAAGCTCGTCAGGTGCTCGAAGACGTTGTCGCCCATGCGCAGAACCATGAAGTATCCCGTGGGCGTCTTGATGTATCGCCTTTGCACGTCCGGGCCGCCCGCTGCGATCACGCCGGCTTCGCACTCGGCCGGCGTCTGAGTCTGCGCTGAAACCCCGCTCGGCAGGATGGATGTCGCCAGCGCTCCTGCCGACAGGGCTGCAATGTTCTTGAAGAAATGCCTGCGCAGATAAGTCTCGTCCATGAAGCTGTCTCCGTTGATGTTCTTGCCGACTCGATTCGGCTGCGGCGGAGTGTAGACAACACGTTCTCGACCCGATACTGAGAGTTGCGACTAGGGCTATAACCCGAGGTCATGACCCGGCGTACTGCGTGATTCTTTCTAAGCGAGGGCTTCCGGATGATCGAGTCGCGCAAGCAACTCTTCCATGAGCAGACGCGCGCCCGCCGAGACCGGCGCGCCTCTTCGCGTCACGAGTTCATAGGGTTCGCTCTTGGAAGAAAGCTTGAGCGGAAGAATGCCCGTCATTCCATGCTGGCTAAAGAATTCGGCGACATCGATCGACACGAGCGCGACAAAAGACGGATTGCTTTGCAACAGCGAAAGCGTCGCGAATGCCGACGTGGTTTCCACCAGATGCCGCGGAAAGCGAATCTCGGCTTCACGAAACTCCCGTTCGAGCAGCATCCGCATGGGCATGTTCGCGCGATAGACAACCCATCGGACATCCGCGAGATCTTTCAGATGAAGCTTGCGCGCATGCTGGAACGGATGACTCAGATTGGCGATGACGGCAAGCGTCTCTTCCTGAAGGTTGACGCTGTCGTAGAGAAACGGAGTCTGACTGATCGTGGTTCTGCACACGGCAAGATCGAGCCTTCCGGCGTCGATGAGGCCGAGCAATGCAGCGCTCGTGTCTTCGACGATTTCCACCGACATCTCGGGATGCCGCGTGACGAGCAACGAGATCGCATCGATCACGCGCGGCACGGCGCCCATGATCACGCCGACGGATACGCGTCCGCCGTGACCGCGCATGATGCCGACGATTTCTTCCCTCAAGTGCGCGACGTCGGTGTGAATGAGGCGCGCATAGCGAATCACGCAATGACCGATGTCGTTCGGTTCGAGCCCCCGGCTCGTGCGGTTGAATAGTGCGGTGCCGAAAGTGGTCTCGATCTCGTGCAGGGCTTTGCTGGCGCCCGGCTGGGTGAGCGATACCTGCTTTGCCGCGCTCAGCAGCGAACCATGATCGGCAAGCGCGATGAGCAGGCGCAACTGCTTCAGATGCAGGCGGGAAATGATGGAGTTGAGCGAAGGAGTCATGCGACGACTTGAGAAATAGTTATACCCGTATTCATTATTGTCAATTCCGGCCGTTTCGGCCGCTGCCTATACTGCCGCATCAAACCCGCGTTGCGCAAAGCTCTGCGCGTAACGTTAACCCTCATCTGTCAGGGTTCTTACTATACGGGTTTTCGCGCAAATATAACTGTCGATCAACCATGGCCCTCATCAATTACATCACGCAGATACAGTTCGAGTTCGGCGCATTGCGGCTCTTGAAGAGCGAATGCGAACGGGTCGGAATCAGGCGCCCGCTCATCGTCACGGACCGTGGCATCAAGGCGGCGGGCATCGTCGACAAGGTGCTTTCGGCGTTGAGCGCAACACATGACGTGCCCGTCTACGACGGCACGCCGCCGAATCCCAACGAAGCGGCGGTGCGCGAAGCGGTCGCGGTCTACATCGAAGAGCGATGCGACGGAATCGTCGCGGTGGGCGGAGGATCGTCGATCGATCTTGCCAAAGGCGTCGCGGTATGCGCGACGCATGAAGGCCCACTGCAAAGCTTTGCCGTGATCGAAGGCGGAGCGACGCGCATCACATCGAAGACGGCGCCCGTCATCGCGATTCCGACGACCGCGGGCACGGGAAGCGAAGTCGGCCGCGGTGCGATTCTGATCCTCGACGACGGCAGAAAGGTCGGCGTGATATCGCCCTTCGTGGTGCCGAGGGCCGCGATCTGCGATCCCGAACTCACGCTGAAACTGCCGCCCGTGATGACGGCCGCGACGGGCATGGACGCGATCGCGCACTGCATCGAAACCTTCATGGCGCCGGCGTTCAATCCGGCTGCGGACGGCATCGCGCTCGATGGTCTGTGGCGCGCGTGGCGTCATATCGAGCGTGCCACGTCACATCCCGACGACAAGGTCGCGCGCATGAACATGATGAGCGCGTCGATGCAAGGCGCGCTGGCCTTTCAGAAAGGGCTGGGTTGCGTGCACAGCCTCAGTCATTCGCTCGGCGGCATCAATCCGCGCCTGCATCACGGAACGCTCAACGCGATCTTTCTGCCTGCCGTGATTGCGTTCAATCAGGAGGCGCCGATCGTTCAGGAGGAAACCAAGCTCGTGCGGCTCGCACAGGCAATGGGCCTCGAAAATCCGGCCAAGGTCGGACCGTCGATCAGGGAGATGACCGATCGCCTCGGCCTTCCGACGACGCTGTCGGGCGTCGGCGTAACGCGCGACATGTTCCCCGACATCATCAAGGGTGCGCTGAAAGACCATAGCCACAAGACCAATCCGCGGGTTGCTTCCGAAAGCGACTATCAGGCGATGCTCGAAGCGTCGTTCTGACGCAAATCCAGGGAAGAAGAAATGGGAGACAGGCTGACCATCGAACGGGACGGCGATATCGCGACCATCTCGCTCGATAACCCCGACAAGATGAATGCGCTCACGCTGTCGATGTGGCGTGAGCTCGGCAAGGCAATGGAGGCGCTGTCGGCCGACGACGAGATTCGCTGCGTCATTCTGCGTGGCGCAGGAACCAGGGCCTTCGCCGCCGGCGCGGACATCAGCGAGTTCGCCGCGCAGCGATCGAACCGCGAGCAAGCGCGCAGCTATGCCGATGTCACCACGGCCGCCATGCAGGCGATCGAGCAATGTCGTCATCCCGTGATCGCGATGATTCATGGCGTGTGTGTCGGCGGCGGCCTCGAGATTGCGTCGCTCTGCGATATCCGCATTTGCGGCGAATCCAGCCGCTTCGGCGCGCCCGTCGGACAACTCGGACTCACGATGTCATACGCCGAACTCGGCGCGCTGATTCGTCTCGCGGGCCGCCCGGTTGCGATGGAGATCGTGCTCGAAGGCCGCATCTTCAACGCGCATGACGCGTATGCGAAGGGGCTGGTGTCGCGTGTGGTCGCGGACGACGCCGTCGAGGAAGAGTCCATCGCCACGGCGCGTCGCATTGCACGCAGCGCGCCGCTCGTCGCACGCTGGCACAAGCACGCGGCCGCGAGGCTGACGCAATCGCCCGCGCTCACGGCGGCTGAAATCGAATCGGCGTTCGACTGCTTCGACACGGAAGATTTCCGCATCGGCGCCGAAGCATTCAATGCAAAACAGAAGCCAGTCTTCAAGGGAAAGTGAAATGGGTCCGCTGAGTGGAATGAAAGTGGTGGAGTTGGCGCACATCATGTCCGGGCCGGTATGCGGCATGATGCTCGCCGACATGGGCGCCGATGTAGTCAAGGTCGAGAAGGTCCCCGACGGCGACGATTCGCGTCGCTTCTCGCCCATTTTGCCGAGCGGCGAGTCGGCCTCGTTCATGATCGTCAATCGCAACAAGCGCGGCATCGGCATCAATCTGAAGAGTGAAAGTGGTCGTGAAGTATTGAAGCGACTGTTATCCGATGCGGATGTCGTGACGGAAAACTACCGCGCCGGAACGATGGAAAAATTCGGCCTCGGCTATGACGTCCTCAAGGAATTGAATCCGGGATTGATTTATTGCGCGATCTCCGGATTCGGCCGTACCGGTCCGTTCGGCGAAAAAGGCGGCTTCGACCTCATCGCGCAAGGCATGAGCGGGATGATGAGCATGACGGGCGAAGAAGGACGCGAGCCCGTCAAGGCGGGCTCACCGGTGGCCGATATCAACTCGGGCATTCTCGCGGCGCTCGGCATCGCGGCCGCCTATGCGCAAAAGCTGCAAACAGGGCGCGGCCAGATGGTCGATACCTCGCTGTTCGAAGCAGGCCTTCAGCAGATGTTCTGGCCCGCGGCGAGCTATCTCGCGGACGGCACCATTCTGCCGAAGATGGGCTCCGCCAATTCGACGAGCGCGCCGTATCAGGTGTTCAAGACGAGCGACGGGTGGATCAACATCGGCGCCGCCAATCAAAGCAATTACGAACGGCTGCTCGAAGTACTCGACGCGCCGCAACTCGCGAGCGATCCGCGCTTCGCGACGAACGCACTGAGGCTGCAGCATCGCGAGGCGCTCGTCGCGATCCTCAATGAATTGCTCGTGCGGCGCAGCACGGACGAATGGATGGCGCAGTTCGATGGCATCGGCCTGCCCGCCGGTCCCGTGCTCGATATCGCGGCGGCACTCGCGCACCCGCAGACCATCGCGCGTGAGATGGTCGTCGAAACCGATCATCCTTTGGCCGGCAAAGTCAGAGGTCTGGGACTGCCGATTCACTTCTCCGAGGCGAAGCGCTCCGGGAGCCGTCCCGCACCGCTGCTCGGTCAGCATACGAGAGAGGTTCTGCTGGAGTCGGGCTATTCGAGTGCCGAAGTGGATCGTCTAGTCGACGAAAGAGCAGTCGTAGCGCTGGAGCAGTGACCGGAGTTGCAGACGCGATGAATCGCGCATCACAGAGTTCAGGAGACAAACATGAGTGGAACCATCACGCGTCGGGATTTCCTGACGACGGCCGGCATTGCCATGGCCGCCACGGCGACCGGCCTGAGCGTGCCGAGCCGCGCATTCGCGCAGGCAGCGCCGATCGTTTTGAAATACGCGAGCAGCCTGCCCGACAGCCATCCGCTCAACGCGCACATGCGCGAAGCGTCCGCGGCGATCAAGAAGGAGACGAACGGGCGCGTCGATCTGCAGGTCTTCGCGAATGCGCAAATGGGCGGCGACACCGACATGCTCTCGCAGGTTCGCGCGGGCGGCGTCGATTTCATTCCGCTGCCGGGCGCGATTCTGTCGACGCTCGTGCCGGTTGCATCGATCGAGAGCGTGCCGTTCGCCTTCAAGAACTACGACGCAGTCTGGGCAGCAATGGACGGCGATCTCGGCAAGCATGTGCGCGCCGAAGCCGCGAAGACCGGGCTGATCGCGATGGACAAGGTCTGGAATAACGGCTTCCGCCAGATCACGAGTTCGACGCGCCCCATCAACACGCCCGCGGACCTGAAGGGCTTCAAGATTCGCGTGCTGGTGAGCCCGCTTTGGACGTCGATGTTCAAGACGCTGGGCGCCGCGCCCACCGGAATCAGCATCAATGAAACGTATTCCGCGTTGCAGACCAAGGTGGTCGAGGGACAGGAGAATCCGCTCGTCGTGGTTCAGTCGGCGCGTTTCTATGAAGTGCAGAAGTATTGCTCGTTGACCGGCCACATCTGGAACGGCTTCTGGCTTCTCGCCAGCGGCAAGACCTGGCCGAAGCTGCCCAAGGACGTGCAGGATGTCGTCGCGCGCAACATCAACGAAGCGGCGATGAAGCAGCGCGAAGAAGTGATCCGCCTCAATCAAAGTCTCGAACCCACGTTGACCGCCAAGGGCGTCACGTTCAACAAAGTGGATCAGCAGGCCTTCCGTTCCGACTTGCAGCAAAAGGGCTTCTATGCCGAGTGGAAAAAGAAATACGGCGACGCGGCATGGGCACTTCTGGAGAAGTATTCCGGGCAGCTTTCCTGAGGAAGAGCGGATCATGAGCACTGACATTTCTATGGGAAATATTCCGGTGGCGGTTGCGAGCAAGCCCCTGGGGCCGGTGGCGAGGGCGGGTCATATCCTCGATGTCTGCATCCGATGGTCGACTGAAATATGCGCCGCCGGGCTGGTCGTGGCGGAAGTCGTGCTGCTGTTCGCCAACGTGTTCTATCGGTATGTGCTTCACGATCCGCTGATCTGGGGCGACGAACTCGCGACGCTGCTCTTCATCTGGCTGGCGATGCTCGGCACGGTCATCGCATTGCGCCGCAACGAGCACATGCGGCTCACCACCTTCATTGCGCATCTGCGTCCCGTGAGACGCGCGTTCGTCGATACGTTCGGTGCGGTCGTCGTCATCGCGTTCATCATGGCGTTGCTATCGCCCGCGTGGGAATACGTATCGGAAGAGTGGGCCATCACGAGCGCGGCGCTGGAAATCTCCAATGGATATCGGGTCGCGGCGCTTGCTGTCGGACTATCGCTGATGCTCGCGATTTCCATCGCGCGTCTCATGGAGCAGGCGCGGCCGCTGCATTTCGTGATCTCGGCCGCCGTGGTCGGGGGCATCGCGCTCGCGCTCATGACGTTCAAGGTCGCGATGACCGCGCTCGGCAACTGGAACCTCGTGATCTTCTTCGTGGTTGCCGTGGTCTTCATGGTGGTGATTGGTGTTCCCATCATGGTGGCATTCGGCTTGTCCACTGTCGCCTATCTGAGCACGGTGACGCTCACGCCGATGCTGGTCGTCATCGGCCGCATCGACGAAGGCATGTCGAGCCTGATCCTGCTCGCCATTCCACTGTTCGTGTTCCTCGGCGCGCTCATCGAAGCGATGGGCATGGCTCAGGCGATGATCCGCTTTCTCGCGTCGTTGATTGGGCACTTCAAGGGCGGGCTGTCGTATGTGCTGATCGGCGCGATCTATCTCGTCAGCGGCATCTCGGGATCGAAGGCCGCGGATATGGCGGCCGTCGCGCCCGCGCTGTTTCCGGAGATGAAGAAGCGCGGAGAAGACGAGAACGAACTGGTCGCGATGTTGAGTGCATCGGGCGCGATGTCGGAGACGATTCCGCCGAGTCTCGTGCTGATCACCATCGGTTCGGTCACGGGCGTGTCTATTTCCGCATTGTTCACGGGCGGCTTCCTGCCGGCGGTCGTGGGCGCGCTCGCGATGATCGCGGTGATCTGGATCAAGAACCGCAAGCGCGAACTGAAAGAAGTCGCGCGCGCGCAGCCGCGTGAAGTCGGCAAGGCGTTTCTGGTCGCGCTTCCTGCGCTGGCGCTGCCGTTCGTGATTCGTGCGGCGGTCGTCGAGGGTATCGCTACTGCAACGGAAGTGGCGTCGGTGGGCGTCGCCTATACCTTCGTCGTCGGGCTCATCTTTTATCGCTCGTTCAAGTGGAATCGACTCTATCCGATCATTGTGAGCACGGCGTCGCTGTCGGGCGCGATTCTGATCATCATCGGCTGTGCTACTGCCATGGCGTGGGCGCTCACGCAGTCCGGATTCTCCCGCCAGCTCGTCCTGATGATGGCCGCGGCCCCGGGCGGCGCAATGGGCTTCCTGCTGATATCAGCGGCGGCGTTCGTGCTGCTCGGAAGCTTCCTTGAAGGCATTCCCGCGATCGTGCTGTTCGGGCCGCTGCTGTTTCCGGTGGCGCGTTCGCTCGGCATCAACGATGTCCATTACGCGATGGTTGCGATCTTCGCGATGGGCCTCGGCCTCTTCGCACCGCCCTTCGGCGTGGGCTTCTATGCGGCCTGCGCGATCGCAAAGGTCGATCCCGACGGCGCGATGAAACGCGTCTGGCCGTACCTCGGCGCACTTGCTGTCGCGTTGCTCGTACTCGTTGCCGTGCCGTGGGTGTCCACTGGCTTCCTTTCCGGGAACTGAAACATGATCAAGGATTCACTGCGCGTCGGCGCACTCTGCTCGCGCACGATCGAAATCGATCGTGACCGCACCATCTCGTTTCTCGGCGAGGACCTGCGGATCTATGCAACCCCCAAGTTGATCGACGATATCGAACAGACATGTCTCGACTATCTGCTCGGTTTCGTCGATGAAGAAGAGAACTCGGTCGGAACCGCGGTGAATATCGCGCACACCGGCGCGACGCTGCTCGGGATGACGGTGCGTATCGAAGTAAGCGTGGCGAATATCGAAGGCCGCGCGGTCAGGTTCGACGTCGCCGTGTTCGACGATATCGAGCAGGTCTGCGCAGGCAGTCATTCGCGCTTCGTCGTCAATGTCGAAAAACTCAAGGCTCGCGTCCGCGAAAAAGCGAGCCGCGCCGGCGTCGTATCCGCATGAGGAAGCTGAAAGACATCGCGCCGGACGAAATTCCGATCATCGATGCGCATCATCATTTGTGGGATCTTTCGGCAGGGCGTTATCCGTGGCTGCAGGACGAGTATCACGAGGCATTTTTCCTCGGCGACTATCGCAGCATCTGCCGTGATTTTCTCCCGGAAGACTATCTTGCAACGGTTCGTGCGCAGCCCGTGATCGGCACGGTGCACGTGGAAGCGGAACGGGCGCGCGACGAACAGGTTGCCGAAACGCGCTGGCTGCACGATGTGCATGACAAATACGGCTTTCCGGGCGCCGTCGTCGCGCACGCATGGTTCGACCGGCCCGACACGGAAGAGATCCTTGCTCAACATGCCGCGTATCCGCTGGTGCGCGGCATTCGTTCGAAGCCGGTCACGTCGTCGCGGCCCGGAGAGGCGGTTCGAGGCATGCGCGGAACGATGCAGGATCCGGCGTGGCTCGCGGGCTTTTCGCTGCTGGACAAGTTCGGCTTCTCGTGGGACTTGCGCGTGCCGCCGTGGCATCTGGCCGAAACCGCCGACGTGGCGAGCATGTTTCCGGGGACGAAGATCGCCTTGAACCATACCGGATTTCCATGGGACAGAAGCGAAGAAGGTCTGGCGCGTTGGCGACGCGGCATGGAGCAACTGGCACGACAGCCGAATGTCTTCGTAAAGCTATCGGAGTTCGGCCTGAAGGATGCGCCCTGGAATTACGACGACAACCGGCAGATCGTCCTCGATACGGTTTCGATCTTTGGGATCGAGCGCTGTATGTTCGCGAGCAACTTCCCTGTTGCCGGTTTGAGAGTGAGCTATGACGTTCTCGTCGACAGCATGCGGAGGATGCTCGAACCGCTCGGCCGCGAGGCGCTCGAGAAAGTGTTCTATCGCAACGCGTTGCAGTTCTATCGCGTGATTGTCTAGGCTGCACATCCATTCGAAAAGCACGAGATGAATTCCGATACTGAAACGCTTCGTCGCCGGTTTCTAGACAGCGGCGCCGACGACGACTTGCCTATCGCAGATGCTCATCAGCATTTCTTCGATATCGAGCGCAATTACTATCCCTGGCTTGCCGACAAGCCCGTCAGGAATTTTCGCTACGGCAATTACGACAACATCCGGCGCACGTTCTTACCCGGCGATTATTTCCGCGCGGCGGGCCATCACAAGGTCGTGAAGACGGTGCTCATCGAAGGCGAATGGGATCCGGCCGATCCTCTGGGCGAGTTGCGCTGGGTCGAAACGCTGCATCGCGAACAGGGCTTTCCTCACGCGATGAGCGCTCAGGCGTGGCTCGATCGAGAAGATGTGGATGAAGTTCTCGCGGTCTATGGCCGCCATCCTCTCGTCAAAGGCATCAGGCACAAGCCGACTGCCGTCTCGCGCACTGATTACAAGGATGACTTCGTTGCGCCCGGATCGATGCGCGATCGGAAGTGGCGTGACGGATACGCGAAGCTGCATGCCCACGGACTGCTTTTCGAATTGCAGGTCTTCTGGTGGCATATGCGTGAGGCTGCCGAACTGGCACGCGATTTTCCTGCTACGCAAATCGTGATCAACCATACGGGTCTGCCTTCGGATCGTTCCAAAGAAGGCCTGAATGCCTGGCGGAAAGCGCTCGAGTGTGTCGCGCGCGAGCCCAACGTTCATTTGAAGATTTCGGGGATTTGCATTCCGGGGCAGCGCTGGAGCGTGGAGTCCAACGGTCCCGTGGTTCTTGATGCCATCGAGTTGTTCGGGACGAAGCGCTGTTCGTTTGCGAGCAACTATCCGGTCGATGGAGTCGTGGATCGTCTTACCGACATCTTCGACGGATTCAAGGAAATCGTGCGTACTCGTTCGGTCGAGGATCGGCTGAGTCTCTTCTTTGACAACACGGTACGGCTGTACGGCTTGTGAAGGGTCGGCGGCTGGCCGGAAAATCAGTGAGGGAGAAGGAGACAGTCGACCTGGTTCCTTCTCCCTTCAGGGGGAGTGCGTTACAGCTTCACGCCGCCGAGCAGGCTGCCGACCGCGTCGAGCGACTTCGTGATGTTCTTCACGTCGACATCGGTGTGCGTCGATGCATCCACTTGCGTGACCGGCGCGACGTTGGTCTGCGGGCTGGCGAACGAGACACCGCCGGCTTGCAAGTTGGCGTTGATGCCGTTGTTCTGGAAGATGCTGTTGCCGCCGACGATGCCTTCCATTTCAGCCTGGTCGAGGTCTTTGCTGTTCGCGATGTTGTCGATCTTCACCATGATGAATCTCCTGATTAACTGATTGAGTGGATGAGCGTGGCTTAGAGCTTCACGCCGCCGAGCGCGCTGCCGACGGAAGTGAGGGACTCGGTGATGTTCTTCAGGTCGACATTCGTGTGCTGCGAAGCGTCGACTTGCGTGACAGGCGCGACGTTGGTTTGCGGGCTGGCGAACGACACGCCGCCGACTTGAGCGTTAGCGTTGATGCCGTTGTTCTGGAACACGTTGCCGCCGACCGGGAAGATATTCGTGCCGCCGGTGATGGCTTCCATTTCAGCGCGGTCGAGGTCTTTGCTGTTCGCGATGTTGTCGATCTTCAACATGATGAATCTCCTGATTACCTGATTGAGTGGGATGAGAGTGACTTACAGCTTCACGCCGCCGAGCGCGCTGCCGACGGAACCGAGGGACTCGGTGATGTTCTTCAGGTCGACGTTGGTGTGCGTCGATGCATCGACTTGCGTGACGGGTGCGACGTTGGTTTGCGGGCTGGCGAACGACACGCCGCCGACTTGAGCGTTGGCGTTGATGCCGTTGTTCTGGAACACGTTGCCGACCGGGAAGATGTTCGTGCCGCCGGTGATGGCTTCCATTTCGGCGCGGTCGAGGTCTTTGCTGTTCGCGATGTTGTCGATCTTCAACATGATGTATCTCCTGATTCCGTGATTGAGTGGGATGAGCGTTGCTTAGAGCTTCACGCCGCCGAGCGCGCTGCCGACCGAAGCGAGTTGCTTCGTGATGTTCTTGACGTCGACGTCCGTGTACGTCGATGCATCCACTTGCGTGACGGGCGCGATGTTGGTTTGCGGGCTAGCGAACGACACGCCGCCGGCTTGCAGGTTGGCGTTGATGCCGTTGTTCTGGAAGATGCTGTTGCCGCCGACGATGGCGCCCATTTCAGCGCGGTCGAGTTCTTTGCTAACGGCCAGGTTGTCGATCTTCAGCATGATGAATCTCCTAATCACTTGGTTGGTTGGATGAGCACCAATCGTTGCGCTCGCAGCTACATATGCGAGAGGTGTGCCAAGTGTCGCTAGAAGAACCGTTCGGTTAGCGCAGGGCATTGATTAAACGAAGGTATTTTTATTCGATGACAAGAAACGAGCGGATTCGTGCATGCTCTGCGCATTGCTATGTGTCGGTTTGAGAAAAACGAATCGGCGGAAGTAGTCGGTGCTGGACAAACAGGCGTAGTTCATTGAACTCAATGCAAAGAGAAACTGCATGGACGATCGTAAGTAAAAGAGGTTTTCTTGCAATTTGCTATCGGTGTACTAACGTTTCATCAACGAAGAAGCCGTCTGACAAAAGGATCGCGTGACGTTGGCGGCTGCTCAAAACCTTCCTTCGATTTTCCGATGGAGGTTGAAATGCGAGTCACACCGTATGTAGCGGCACTGTTGTCGATTCCCGGCCTCGCTCTGGCCGACGCAGTCAGCATCTCGAGCAACAACTCCACGCTGAAGGTCACGCGCGACGATCCGATCTACAACCTCAACACGCCGGGCGATCCGGTGCAGCTCGTCAGGACGCTCGAATGGACCGTGGACGGCCGGCGAATACTGGTTTATCCGTCGGGGCCATCGTCGTTCCTCGATCTGGGGCACATGCATTCGGACGCACACGTGAGCGCCAATCAGATCCACGCACAGGGACCGGTTCTCGGCTATGCGACGAGCGCGGGCACGGGCACGGTCGTCGGCGGAATCGTCTATACGGTGGATGGAGATACCGCGGGCACGCTCAATTCGCGTATCTCGGAGAAGGTCGACGTGCAGAACAAGAGCGGCGCTCCCGTTTCGCTATTGCTGACCGGCCTTGGATTCAAGCCGACGCAAGCGAGTCTCGAAGTGCCGGACTATAGCGGGCTGGATGTGGCCGGCACCACGGTGGCCTTTATCACCAACGGGCCGATCACGGAGACGCCGCCGCCGTTCGGGCAGGTGACGGTGCTCCCTGTCGTGTCGTTTGCGGGGTTCAATCCGCTGAGCAATCAGAGCGTGACGCTACCGGCCGGCGCCACCTTGTCGATGGTCACGGAAATCAAGGTGTCCCGCACGTCCAGCCAGATTCAGCAATTCCTCAGGGAGCGCTTGCCTGATCGCTTCCAGGATTCGCCGTTCCTGAACAGCCCGTTCATCCGCTTGCCATAGCGCGTTAAACAAAAAAGGCCCGCTGCAAGAGCGAGCCAATCCATCGAACACCACCAGAGACGAGAGGGCCGCCAAGGGATAGCGGACCTCTCTCTGAGCCGTGACGCACCCGTGATCAAGGCTCAGAGAGAGGAGAAGCGAACACGCGGTCTCTTCTCCCTTCGAAGCGCCGGCTTCAGAGCTTCACGCCTTGCAGCAGGCTGCCGACCGAAGCGAGCGACTTCGTGACGTTGGTCACGTCGACATCCGTGTGCGTCGATGCGTCCACTTGCGTGACGGGCGCGACGTTGGTTTGCGGGCTGGCGAACGACACGCCGCCGGCTTGCAGGTTGGCGTTGATGCCGCCGTTCTGGAAGGCGTTGCCGCCGACCGGGAAGATGCCCGTGCCGCCGGTGATGGCTTCCATTTCAGCGCGGTCGAGGTCTTTGCTAACGGCGAGGTTGTCGATCTTCAGCATGATGAATCTCCTGGTCACTCGGTTGGTTGGATGAGCATCAATCGTTGCGCTCGCAGCTACATATGCGAGAGCCGTGCCAACGCCGTGCAGAAGATCGCTTCGTTCAAGCTGACGCCTTGCCGGTAAAGGCCGCGTGAGTTTGCATGCGCGACTTTCGCCCGCCACATCAGCGTGGTGCCGAAGCGATGTGTCGGGCAGCAAGAAACAGATCGCCGATTATTGTCGGCATCGGACGAACAGGCCTACGCGGCCAGCCGTTCCTTATGGGCCGCGACGAGTTCCGCTTCGTCGCGCAAGGCCTTTTTCACCGACGCGCGCGCTTCGACGCGTTCGATATATGCCTTGAGATTCGTCAGGTGATCGAGATTGACGCCCGAGCGCTCGTGCCACATCGTGGCCCACACATAGGCATCGGCGACCGTGAATTGCTCACCCGTGAGATACGTGCGTCCGTCGGCGAGGCGCGCATCGAGCTTGCTGTAGGCCTTGAGCAGCTTGTTGCTGTGGAACGCGATGCCTTCGGGCGTCATCAGCTTGCGCATCAGCGGAATATGCTTCTGCGCGATCTCCGTCGCGATGAACGTCAGCAACTGATCCATGCGCGCGCGCTCGAGCGTGCCGTGCTGCGGAATCAGCCCGGACTCCGGATGTTGATCGGCCACATACGACGCGATCGTGATCGTCTCGGTCAGCGGTTCCGTTTCGCCGTCCAGTGTCAGCGCGGGGACGTAGAGGAGATCGTTCACGTCGGCGAAGTCGGACTGATCGGACGTGGTCTTGCCGAAGACGTCGAAATGCACCAGCTGAGGCGCCAGGCCGAGCTCGTTGAAGACGGCTTGTACTGCGAGGGAACAGGTGGCTTGAGCGATATAGAGTTTCATGATGGGCCTTGTATCGATGAAGTTGTGTCGGAGCGCTTAAAGGTCGCGTTGGAATGAAGTATCGCGACTTTCGACGAAGCGATAAACGACAGCGCAGTCGCCAGACTGTCGCTCGACCGGCGACAATTGGGACCGTGCCCGTTAGCTGCTACAGTTCGCTTTTTCGTCGTCGAACACGCCCTTGCCAACGGAACGGAGCGAACCATGGCCGAACGCGCCGATGCACCGATCAACGAGATCGCGGTCTTCGTGGCGGTCGCGCAGACCGGCAGCTTCACGCGCGCGGCGGAGGAAATGGGCAGCAGCAAGTCGAACGTGGGCAAGGCGGTGCAGCGGCTGGAAGCGCGGCTCGGCACGCGCCTGTTTCAGCGCACGACGCGCGCGGTGCGGCTCACCGAAGACGGCGAGACGTATCTGCGGGCCGCGCGCGATGCACTCGACAGCTTGCGCGAAGCCGAGCAGCAACTGGCTGCGCGCCGCGCCGAGCCGGTCGGTCGCGTGAAGATCGATGTGCCCGCGGGTTTCGGCCGGCTGCTCTTGCCGAGCTTCATCGACTTTCGCGCGAAGCATCCGAAGGTGACGCTGGAAATGGCCTTGACCGATCGCATGTCGGATCCGATCGGCGAAGGATGGGATGTGGTCGTGCGCATCGGCGCGCTGCCCGAGGACAGCGAACTCACCGTGCGCAAGCTATGCGATCTGCGGCTCGGTCTTTATGCGTCGCCGGCCTATCTCGAACGCAAAGGAACGCCCGCCGACATCGATCAGCTGAGCGCGCATGACGCCGTCATCTTTCGTGGCCCGACGGGACGACTACGTCCCTGGACCTTGCGTCACGGCACATCGACGAAAGACTTCGCGCCGCAACCGGTGCTGGTGCTCGCGGACGGTCAGGCGCTCGTCGAGGCGGCGGTGGCGGGCTTCGGCATCGCGCAGATCTTCGATCGCGTCGCGCTGCCGCATGTGCGTGCGGGCAGGCTCGTGCACGTATTGCCCGACGCCGAAGTGGACGGACCGCCCGTGCACGCGATCATTTCGCTCGGCCAGAAGATGGCGGCGAAGACGCGCGCGGTCGTCAATCATCTGGCCGAGACCTTGCAACGCACGGCTGAGTGACGCGCGCTTCAATCCTGCAACGCGGGCTCGCGCTCTTTCTCCGCGACCTGAACTTGCGTGACGGACGCTGCGGGCGCCACTGGTGAATCGTCCGGACCGTGAATGTACGGGTGACGGCCATGCTTGTCGCGCAAGGGCTTCGCACCGGAAAGCTTGCGCAGGATCACATAGAACACGGGTGTGAGCATCAGGCCGAAGAAGGTCACGCCGAGCATGCCGGAAAACACTGCGATGCCCATTGCGCGGCGCATCTCCGAGCCCGCGCCCGTCGAGATCACGAGGGGCACGACGCCCATGATGAACGCAATGGACGTCATCAGGATCGGGCGCAAACGCAGTCGCGATGCTTCGATTGCGGCCTGCACGATCGATCGTCCCTGCATCTCCAGCTCACGCGCGAATTCGACGATGAGGATCGCGTTCTTCGCAGACAATCCTACGAGCACCATCAGTCCGATCTGCGTGAAGATGTTGTTGTCGCCGCGCGTGAGCCACACGCCGGCGAGCGCGGACAGAATGCTCATCGGCACGATCAGCAGGATCGCGAGCGGCAGCGTGACACTCTCGTACATCGCGGCGAGCACCAGAAAAACGAGCAGCACGCTGATAGGAAAGACCCAGAATGCGGCGTTGCCGGTCAGCGTCTGCTGATAGGTGAGGTCGGTCCATTCGAACTTGATGCCGCGAGGAAGCGTCTCCTTCGCGATGCGCTCGACCGCCGCCATCGCCTGACCCGATGAATAGCCGGGCGCCGGACCGCCGTTGATGTCAGCAGCGAGAAAGCCGTTGTATCGCACGACCATCTCCGGGCCGTAAGTCGGCGTGACCTTCACCAGCGACGACAGAGGCACCATCTCCCCGCGCTCGTTGCGCGTTTTCAGTTGCAGGATGCTGTCCGCATCGGCGCGAAACGGCGCATCGGCTTGGGCGCGCACCTGATAGACGCGACCGAACTTGTTGAAGTCGTTCACGTAGAGCGAGCCGAGATAGATCTGCATCGTATCGAATACATCGGTGACGGACACGCCGAGTTGCTTCGCCTTTTCACGGTCCAGCTCGACGTTCAACTGCGGCACGTTGATCTGATAGCTCGAGAACGACGGTCCGAGCTCGGGCGCTTTCGCGGCTGCCGCAATGAATGCCTGCGTCGCCTTGTTCAGCGCTTCGTAGCCGAGCGCGCCGCGATCCTCGATCTGCAGCTTGAATCCGCCGATAGTGCCGAGCCCCTGAACCGGCGGCGGCGGGAAGGTGGCGATGGCCGCATCCTTGATCGCGCCGAATTGCCCGTTGAGTCCGGCGACGATATCCGCGCCTGTTTCGCCCTTGCCGCGTTCCTTCGAAGGTTTTGCGACCGAAAACACGCGACCGCTGCTCGACGAGTTCATGAGTCCCGTCACCGACAGGCCCGGAAATTCGGGCGTGTGGATAACGCCCGGTTGCCTGCGCGCGATCTGCCCCATCTCGTTCACGACCTTCTCGGTGCGATCGAGCGACGCGCCCGCGGGCAACTGCAGGATGCTGACGAAATAGTCCTTGTCCTGCGCGGGCACGAAGCCGCCCGGCACGATCTTGCCGAGCAGCACGGTGCCGCCGAGCAGCACCGCATAGACCGACATCATCGCGGCCTTGCGGTTGATGATGCCGCTCACGCCGTTGCCATAGCCTTCCGAGCCGCGATTGAAGAGCTTGTTGAAGGCGTTGAAAAAGGGCCCGAGAATGCGATCCATCGCGCGCGTGAGCCAGTCTTTCGGCGCGTGATGATCTTTCAGCAACAGCGCGGACAGCGCGGGCGAAAGGGTCAGCGAGTTGAACGCGGAGATCACCGTCGAGATGGCGATCGTCATCGCGAACTGCTTGTAGAACTGGCCCGTGAGTCCCGACATGAACCCGAGCGGGACGAACACGGCAACGAGCGTCAGCGCAATCGCGATGATCGGTCCGCTCACTTCGCGCATAGCGGCATACGAGGCTTCCAGCGGCGACAATCCCGAAGCGATATTACGCTCGACGTTCTCCACGACCACGATCGCATCGTCCACGACGATGCCGATCGCGAGCACCATGCCGAACAGCGACAACGCGTTGATGGTGAAGCCGAACGCGAGCATCAGCGAGAACGTGCCCACGATCGATACCGGCACGGCGAGCAACGGAATGAGCGAGGCGCGCCATGTCTGCAGAAACACGATCACGACCAGCACGACCAGAATGATCGCTTCAAAGAGCGTATGCACCACCGCGTCGATGCTCTCGCGCACGAACTGCGTCGGGTCGTAGACGATTTCGGCTTTCACGCCTTCAGGCATGTCCTTCTGCAATTCGGCGGTGAGCTTGCGGATATCGTCGGAGATTTGCAGCGAGTTCGCGTTGGGCTGCTGGAAGATGATGATCTGCACCGCCTTCTTCCCGTCCATGCCCGCGCGCAACGCGTATTCCGCTGCGCCCAGTTCGACTCGTGCGACATCGCCGAGATGCGTGACGGCGCCATCCGGCGAGGTCTTCAGAATGATGCGGCGAAACTCTTCTTCTGACTTGAGACGCCCCTGCGCATTCACGCTCAATTGCAGCGGGACGTGCGTCGTCATGGGCGCGCCGCCGACGATGCCCGCCGCGACCTGCACGTTCTGCTCGCGCATGGCTTTCACGACATCAGTGGCGGTCAGATTCTGGCGCGCCACTTTCGTCGGGTCGAGCCATACGCGCATCGAGTAATCGCCCGAGCCCCACAACACCACTTCACCCACGCCCGGCACCTGCGCGAAGCGGTCCTTGATGTTGATGAGCGCGTAGTTGCGCAGGTACGTGAGATCGTAACGATCGTTCGGCGACACGAGATTCACGCCCATCGTGAGCGTGGGCGACGATTTCACCGTGGTCACGCCGAGACGCTGCACGTCCTCGGGCAAACGCGGCAGCGCCTGCGACACGCGGTTCTGCACGAGCTGCTGGGCGCGATCGGGATCGGTGCCCAGCTTGAAAGTGACGGTCGTGGTCATGTTGCCGTCGCTGTTTGCCTGCGACTGCATGTACAACATGTTCTCGACGCCGTTGATCTGCTCCTCGATGGGCGATGCCACCGTCTCCGCAATCACCTTCGGATTCGCGCCGGGATATTGCGCGCGCACGACGACCGAAGGCGGCACGACTTCGGGATACTCCGCCGTCGGCAGCTTCGTGAGCGCAATCACGCCCGCGAGCAGGATGACCACCGACAGCACGGCCGCGAAAACCGGCCGGTCGATGAAGAACCGGGATATGTTCATGAAAAACCTTCGCTTGATCACGCAGCGGACGTCGCCGCATCGGGCATGAGTATGGCGAGGGCCTGCCGGCGGATAAACACCGGCAAAAGAGACGCTTTGGCGAATGGCGCGCGACAATGCGCGCGCATCAACCGCCGCAGGCGTGAATCAGGAACTGCTGAAGGGCGGTCGCCGGCGCGCTCAAAGTGGCGCCCTTGCGCCAGATCATGCCGGCTTCCATGTGCGGAATGACGTCATGCACAGGCCGCGCCTCGATACGCTTGCCTTCGAGCGACCACGGACGAAACACCATGTCCGACAATACCGTCACGCCGAAGCCATGCGCGACGAGTCCGCGCAGCGCTTCCATCGAACTCGTGCGAAAGGCAATGTTGGGTTCGATGCGCTTCTTGTGCCAGTAACGCATCGTCGAATGTTCGCCTTCGTCGACGGTGATCATGATGTACGGATGCGCGGCGATGTCCTTCAGCGACACCGTGTGCTGCTGCGCAAGCGGATGCGTCGGTGCGACCCATAGCTGCCGTCGCGAGCGGATCAGCACCTGGCTGCCGAACCGGCTTGCGCGCTGCACATTCGACAGCAGCACGATGCCGATATCGACATCGCCGCTCGCCACCGCATCTTCGATCTGCGGGCGCTCCATGTCGCGCAGATCGAAGTCGATGAACGGATACGTCGCACGGAAGCGCGCGAGCAGTTCCGGCAAAAAATACCCGAGCACGGTATAGGACGCCGCGATGCGCGCGACGCCGCGCATGTCGTGCGAGCGGAAGCGCGGCTCGTGCATCGCGTCCCGGGCGGCCTCGAGCACCCGGCGCGCGTGATTATGGAAATCCTGACCGTCGGGCGTCAGCGCGACGCCTTGCGGCAGGCGCTCGAACAGCTTCGTGCCGAGCGCGCCTTCGAGGGCCAGAACCGCATTGGTGATTGCCGATTGCGAGACGTGTTCGTTCGCCGCCGCCATGGAAAACTGGCCGGTCCGCGCGGCGGCCACGAAATAGCGCAACTGCCGGAGTGTGAGATCGAAGGCCATCTGATTTTCGGATACCAGAGTTGTTTATTCGTGATTTTACGATAGCGAGTTGCCTTTCTATACTCGGGCAAAAAACACATTTCCGCATCCGGAGACGAGCCCCTCATGAACGCACCCGATCGCGCAGCGCTAGCCGCCGCCAATATCTCGCTGGACGACAAATACACGCTGGAGAAAGGCCGCGTCTATATCAGCGGCACGCAGGCGCTGGTGCGCCTGCCGATGCTGCAGAAGGCGCGCGACCGCAAGGCCGGGCTGAACACGGCGGGCTTGGTTTCGGGCTATCGCGGTTCGCCGCTCGGCGCGCTCGATCAGTCGTTGTGGAAGGCGAAGCAGCATCTGAAGGACAACGACATCGTGTTCCAGCCGGGGGTAAACGAGGATCTCGCGGCCACGTCGATCTGGGGAACGCAACAGGTCAATCTCTGGCCGGGCGCGACGCGCGACGGCGTTTTCGGCATGTGGTACGGCAAGGGACCGGGCGTGGACCGCACGGGCGACGTATTCAAGCACGCGAATTCCGCCGGCACCGATGCCCATGGCGGCGTGCTCGTTCTCGCGGGCGACGATCACGCGGCGAAGTCGTCGTCGGTCGCGCATCAGTCGGATCACGCGTTCATTGCGGCGGGCATTCCGGTGCTGTATCCGTCGAATGTCCAGGAGTATCTCGACTACGGCCTGCACGGTTGGGCGATGAGCCGTTACTCGGGTCTCTGGGTCGCGATGAAATGCGTGACCGATGTCGTCGAATCCACTGCATCGATCGATCTCGATCCGGACCGCGTGGAGATCGTCACGCCCACCGATTATGCGATGCCCGCGGGCGGCCTGAACATTCGCTGGCCCGATTCGCCGCTCGCGCAGGAAGCGCGTCTGCTCGACGAGAAATGGTACGCGGCGCTGGCCTACGTGCGCGCGAACAAGCTGAACCGCGTCGTGATCGATTCGGACAAGCCGCGCTTCGGCATCATCACGGCGGGCAAGGCCTATCTCGACGTGCGTCAGGCACTCGTCGATCTCGGCCTCGACGATGAAACCTGCACGCAGATCGGCCTGCGCGTGCTGAAAGTGGGCTGTGTCTGGCCGCTCGATGCGCAAGACGCACGCGCGTTCGCAACGGGTCTCGAAGAGATTCTCGTCGTCGAGGAGAAGCGGCAGATTCTCGAATATGCGCTCAAGGAAGAGCTTTATAACTGGCGCGAGGACGTGCGTCCGCGCATCTACGGCAAGTTCGACGAACGCGACAACGAAGGCGGCGAATGGTCCGTTCCGCGCGGCAACTGGCTTCTGCCCGCGCATTACGAACTGTCGCCAGCGCTGATCGCGAAGGCGATCGCGCGCCGTCTCGCCCGCGCGGATCTTCCCGACGACGTGCGTTCACGCATGCTCGCGCGCGTCGAAACGATCGAAGCGAAGGAGCGCGAGGCGATCAAGCCGCGCGTCGATGTCGAGCGCAAGCCGTGGTTCTGCTCGGGCTGTCCGCATAACACGTCGACTCGTGTGCCGGAAGGCTCGCGCGCGCTCGCGGGCATCGGCTGCCATTACATGTCGATGTGGATGGACCGCAAGACCGAGACGTTCAGCCAGATGGGCGGCGAGGGCGTCGCGTGGATCGGGCAAATGCATTTCTCGGGCGACAAGCACGTATTCGTCAATCTCGGCGACGGCACGTATTTTCACTCGGGCCTGCTGGCGGTGCGCGCGGCGATCGCGGCGAATGCGAACATCACCTACAAGATCCTTTATAACGACGCGGTCGCGATGACGGGCGGCCAACCCGTCGACGGTGTGCTCACGGTGCCGCAAATCGCGCATCAGGTCTTTGCGGAAGGGGCGAAGCGCATCGTCATCGTGACGGACGAACCGCAGAAATACGATGCGAATGTCGTGTTGCCGAATGGCGTGAGCGTGCATCATCGCGACGAACTCGATCGCATCCAGCGCGAGTTGCGCGATACGCAAGGCACGACCGTGCTCATCTACGATCAGACCTGTGCGACGGAAAAACGCCGCCGCCGCAAGCGCGGCACGTATCCCGATCCGGCGCGCCGCGCGTTCATCAACGATGCGGTATGCGAAGGCTGTGGCGATTGCTCGGTGCAATCGAACTGTCTTTCGGTCGAGCCGCTCGATACGCCGCTCGGCACCAAGCGCAAGATCAATCAGTCGTCGTGCAACAAGGACTTCTCCTGCGTGAAGGGTTTTTGCCCGAGCTTCGTCACCGCCGAAGGCGCGCAGGTTCGCAAGCCGAAGGCCGCTGCGGGACAGAAGCCCGATTTCGACACACTGCCTCTGCCGACGCTGCCCTCATTGACGAAGCCTTATGGCGTGCTCGTGACGGGTGTGGGCGGAACGGGTGTCGTGACGATCGGCGGATTGATCGGCATGGCGGCACATATCGAGCGCAAGGGCGTGACCGTGCTCGACATGGCCGGTCTCGCGCAGAAAGGCGGCGCGGTGCTGAGCCACGTGCAGATCGCGCCGGAGCCACGGGCACTGCATGCGACGCGTATCGCGACCGGCGAAGCGCGTCTCGTGATCGGTTGCGATGCGATCGTTTCCGCATCGAACGATGTGCTCTCGCGCACGCGACACGGCATCACGCAGGCCGCGATCAACAACGGCGCCACGCCGACGGCCGAGTTCGTCACCAACGCGCAGTGGAGTTTCCCCGGTGCGCAGACGGAGCGGGCGCTAACGGAGAGCATCGGCGCGGGATGTGCATTCATCGATGCCAATGCGCTCGCGCTGAAACTGCTCGGCGACACCCTCTATTCGAATCCGCTATTGCTGGGCTTTGCGTGGCAGAAGGGCTGGCTGCCCCTCGAACTGGCGAGCCTGAAGCGCGCGATCGAACTGAACGGCGTGGCTGTCGAGAAGAACCTGTTGGCGTTCGACTGGGGACGATATGTCGCGCAACACGGCGTGGGCGATCTGATCAAGCCGGCGCAACAGGCCATCGTCATGAAGATGCCCGAGTCGGTCGAGCAGGTCGTCGCGACGCGCGAGGCGTTGCTCATCGCCTATCAGAACAAGGCTTATGCGGACGTGTATCGTGCTGCGGTCGAGCGCATCCGCGAGAAGGAAAAGCAGGTGAACGACCACGCGAAGTTGCCGCTCACGCGCGCCGTCGCCCTGAATCTCGCGAAACTCATGGCCTACAAGGACGAGTACGAAGTTGCGCGGCTCTATGCCGACCCCGCTTACCTCGACAAGCTGCGCGAGCAGTTCGAAGGCGAGCCGGGCCGCGACTACAAACTGGCGTTCCATCTCGCGCCGCCGCTCTTCGCGAAGCGCGACGAGCACGGACATCTCGTGAAGCAGCGGTTCGGCGCGTGGATGCTGCCGGCGTTCCGTCTGCTCGCGAAGATGAAACGCCTGCGCGGCACATCGTTCGATGTGTTCGGCAAAACGGCCGAGCGCCGCACGGAGCGCCGGTTGATCGCGGATTACCTCGCGCTCGTCGATGAATTCTGCGCGACACTCGACGAAGACCGTCTGGATATCGCGCTGCAACTCGCGAAGCTTCCGGATGAAATCCGTGGCTTCGGCCATGTGAAAGAGCGCAACATGGCGGCAGTGTCGACGAAGCGCGAACGCCTCATCGAGCGTTATCGCGCGCCGGTGGAGATCGCGGCGACCGCCTGATCGTCGTATGCGTTGCGTGCCGCCGCGCGCAACGCATCGAGCATCACTTCGGCTGCGGGCGTGTAGAGCCGGTCCGCCCGCGTGACGATGCCGAAGTCGTCCATCCGGCAATCCATCGGCAACGGCAGCATCGCGACGATGCCATGCCGTTCGTAATAGCGCGCGACATCTTCCGCCAGCACGGCGATCATGTCGCTTTGCTCCAGCAATTGCGTGACGAACAGAATGGCCGCCGTTTCGACGACATTCGACGGCGGCGCGAGGCTCGCGCGCTGAAACATCAGTTCGAAGCGATGCCGCAGCACGCTGCCCGTCGGCGGCACGAGCCACGCCGCCTTCTGTGCATCGTTCAACGTCAGTTTCCGCTTCTTCAATAAAGGATGTCCTGCACGCACGACCGCGCGAGCCGGTTCGCTTGCGAGCGGTTCATATCGAAGCTGGACCATGTCGTGCTCTGCCGAGAGCCGGCCGATCACGATATCGAGCTTGTCTTGCGTGAGACGTTCGAGCAGCGTATTACTCGTATCGATCTCGACAGAAATGCGGATGTCGGCGTGCAGGCGCTTCACTGCCGCGACCGCTGCGGGCAAGAGACGCACGCCCGGCGACGTGATCGCGCCGATGCTGACATGTCCGAGGCGCCCCGACTTGAGCGCGACGAGTTCTTCCTGAGCCTGATCGAGGCTGCCCAGCACCGCGCGCGCATGGCGGATGATCGCGTCGCCATACAGTGTGGGACGCACGCCGCGCGGCTCGCGATTGAACAGCGTGACGCCGAGCGTTTCTTCGAGTTCGCGCAGCGTTTTCGACGCGGCGGGCTGCGTCATGTTGAGTGCGGCTGCCGCGCGATGAATATTGCCTTCCTCGGCAAGCGCGACGACGAGCAGAAGCTGTCGCGTCTTGAGGCGGCTGCGCATGGATGAAGGGCTTGAAGTCAGCAGCATTTAAGGGTTTATACGAATGCTGAATCGGTTATCGATTGCGTCCATCTTTTCATTGGCAGATTATCACGCAGCCGCGTAAGCTCAGCGGATACCGCACACGACAGGAAGAGACGATGTCTTCATCCAAGCCCAAGCTGCGTTCCGCGCAATGGTTCGGCACCAACGACAAAAACGGCTTCATGTATCGAAGCTGGATGAAGAACCAGGGCATTCCGGATCACGAGTTCGACGGCAGGCCGGTTATCGGCATCTGCAATACGTGGTCGGAACTCACGCCATGCAACGCGCACTTTCGCAAGATCGCGGAGCACGTGAAGCGCGGCGTGTACGAAGCGGGCGGCTTTCCTGTCGAGTTCCCCGTGTTCTCGAATGGCGAATCGAACCTGCGTCCGACCGCGATGCTCACGCGCAATCTCGCCGCGATGGATGTGGAAGAAGCGATTCGCGGCAATCCCATCGATGCGGTCGTGCTGCTCACCGGTTGTGACAAGACCACGCCCGCGCTTCTGATGGGCGCGGCGAGTTGCGACGTGCCCGCGATCGTCGTGACCGGCGGCCCGATGCTGAACGGCAAGCTCGACGGCAAGAACATCGGCTCGGGCACGGCGGTGTGGCAACTGCACGAATCGCTCAAGGCGGGCGAGATCGATCTGCATCAGTTTCTCTCGGCCGAAGCGGGCATGTCGCGCTCGGCGGGAACGTGCAACACGATGGGCACGGCATCGACGATGGCGTGCATGGCTGAAGCGCTCGGCACGTCCTTGCCGCACAACGCGGCGATTCCCGCCGTCGATTCACGTCGTTATGTGCTCGCGCAGATGTCGGGCATGCGCATCGTGGACATGGCGCTCGAAGGCCTGACGCTCTCGAAGATCCTCACGCGCGAAGCATTCGAGAACGCGATCCGCACGAACGCGGCGATCGGCGGTTCGACCAACGCGGTGATTCACCTGAAGGCGATCGCAGGTCGCATCGGCGTGCCGCTCGAACTGGAAGACTGGACGCGCATCGGCCGCGATACGCCGACCATTGTCGATCTCATGCCGTCAGGCCGCTTCCTCATGGAAGAGTTCTATTACGCGGGCGGCTTGCCTGCCGTGTTGCGGCGTCTCGGCGAAGCGAACCTCATTCCGCATCCCGACGCGCTCACGGTGAATGGCAAGTCGCTGTGGGAGAACGTGAAGGCCGCGCCCATCACCGACGACGAAGTCATTCGCAAGCTCACGAATCCGCTGATCGAAGACGGCGGCATTCGCGTGCTGCGCGGCAATCTCGCGCCGCGCGGCGCAGTGCTGAAACCTTCCGCCGCGACACCCGAGTTGCTGAAGCATCGTGGCCGCGCGGTCGTGTTCGAGAACCTGGAGCATTACAAGGAACGCATCGTCGACGAGTCGCTCGATGTCGACCGGAACTCCGTGCTCGTGTTGAAGAACTGCGGCCCGAAAGGCTATCCCGGCATGGCCGAAGTGGGCAACATGGGCTTGCCGCCGAAGCTGCTGCGTCAGGGCGTGAAAGACATGGTGCGCATCTCCGATGCACGCATGAGCGGCACCGCTTACGGCACGGTCGTGTTGCATGTCGCGCCGGAAGCGGCGGCGGGCGGGCCGCTTGCCGCCGTGCGCGACGGCGACTGGATCGAGCTCGACTGCGACTCGGGCACGCTGCATCTCGACATCAGCGATGAAGAACTCGCGCGCCGCATGAACGATCACGAACCGCCGCGCGCGCATGGCGAAGGCGGTTATCAGCGCCTTTATGTCGATCACGTTCTACAAGCCGACGAAGGATGCGACCTCGACTTTCTCGTCGGCAAGCGCGGCGCGGCCGTGCCGAGACATTCGCATTGATTTTGCTGTCCGGAGCCTGAGAGCGTTGTGATAAACGGAGCCCGGCGTGCGCGCCGGGACTTCGACCATAAGCATGAACTGCATGAGCCTTTCATTCATATCATCGTGGACGACAGCATGAACAGTCGCGTCAATCCCCGCTATCGCGGCATCTTCCCGGTCGTGCCGACGACCTTCACCGAATCCGGCGAACTCGATATCGAGAGTCAGAAACGCGCGGTCGATTTCATGATCGACGCAGGCTCGGATGGCCTCGCGATTCTCGCCAATTTCTCCGAGCAGTTCTCGCTGACCGACGACGAACGCGACATCCTCACGCGCACGATCCTCGAACATGTCGCGGGCCGCGTACCGGTGATCGTCACGACATCGCATTACGGCACCCGCGTCTGCGTCGAGCGCAGTCGTCGTGCGCAGGAACTGGGCGCCGCGATGGTCATGGCGATGCCGCCGTATCACGGCGCGACGTTCCGCGTGCCCGAAGCGGCCATCTATGACTTCTACGCGCGCCTTTCGGATGCGCTGACCATTCCCATCATGATTCAGGACGCGCCCGCGGCAGGTACGTTGCTGTCGGCGCCGTTTCTCGCACGCATGGCACGCGAGATCGAACAGGTGTCGTACTTCAAGATCGAGACGCCGGGCGCGGCGAACAAGCTGCGCGAACTGATCCGTCTCGGGGGCGAAGCGATCGAAGGTCCATGGGATGGCGAAGAAGCGATCACCTTGCTCGCGGACATGAACGCGGGCGCGACCGGCTCGATGACGGGCGGCGGCTTTCCCGACGGCATTCGCCCGATCATCGAGGCGCATCGCGAAGGACGCATCGACGACGCGTTCGATCTGTATCAGCGATGGCTTCCGCTCATCAATCACGAGAACCGGCAAGCGGGCCTGCTTGCGGCGAAGGCGCTGATGAAGGAGGGCGGCGTGATCGCGTGCGAGTTGCCGCGTCATCCGCTGCCGGCGATGGCGCGCGAGACGCGCGACGAACTCATCGCCATCGCGCGGCGTCTCGATCCGCTCGTGCTGCGCTGGGCACATTAATATGGTGACGCACGGACCTCAACCGGAAGCATCAGGAGACATCGCATGAACGCGGTTTATAAGCTCGGCATCGTCGGCATCGGCAAGATCGCGCGCGATCAGCATCTGCCGGCCATCGCCGCGCAGCCAGGGTTCGAGCTCGTTGCGTGCGCGAGCCGCAATGCGAGCGTCGACGGCGTGCGCAGTTATCCGGACATCGAGGCGCTGCTCGCCGCCGAGCCCTCGCTCGATGCCATCTCGCTCTGCGCGCCGCCGCAAGTGCGCTATGCGCAGGCGCTCGCGGCGCTCGAAGCCGGCAAGCACGTCATGCTCGAAAAGCCGCCGGGCGCGAGCGTGAGCGAGGTCGAAGCGCTCCATGACATCGCGCGCGCACGCGGTGTCACGCTGTTCGCGTCGTGGCACTCGCGCGCGGCGAGCGCGGTCGAACCGGCACGCGCATGGCTCGCATCGAAGGAAGCTGGCGCGATTCGTTCGGTGGAAGTGCGCTGGAAGGAAGACGTGCGCCGCTGGCATCCGGGGCAGCAATGGATCTGGGAACCGGGCGGTCTCGGCGTGTTCGATCCGGGCATCAACGCGCTGTCGATCGTCACGCAAATCATGCCGCATGAAGTCGCACTGCGTGCGGCCACGCTGACCATGCCGAGCGATACGGCAACGCCGATCGCAGCCGAACTCGATTGCGTGGCGACCAACGGCGCGCCCGTGCGAGCGGTGTTCGACTGGCGCCATGGTCCGGTCGAAGAATGGGACATCGACATAGAAACGGACGCAGGCCGGCTGTCCATGCGCGAAGGCGGCAAGCGTCTTTTGATTGCGGGCAAGGAGATCGAGGTCGGCGCGGAACGTGAATATCCCGCGTTATACGAGCGCTTTCATGAACTCATCGCGACGCATTCGAGCGATGTCGATGTGCGCCCGCTGCGTCTCGTCGCCGATGCATTTCTGACGGGCCGGCGCATCGAGACGGAAGCGTTCGGGCATTGAACGGATCTACGACGCGCGATACGACGCGCTTCGCGATGCGTTGATCGCACAGACGTCGCCCTCGGGCGCGGCGCTCACGTTCGTGTGCCGCGCGACGAGCGGAATGCGCCGGGTGCTGCCAGGCGCGAGATGAAACCAGTCGATGCGAGCGTAATAGTTTGGATCGACGACATGCACCCAGCGCGCGAGCTGCTCCGTTTCAACGACGAGACTCCATTCGTCGTTCTGCTTCTCGACGGTTACATTCAGTCCGATATCGTGCCGCTCACCGATCGACGGATCGGGAAAGTGAAACGCTTCGGAAAGCACGGCGCCGGTGTCGGTATCGCGCAAGACGACGTGCGTCGCGTCATGCGCGCGCGGGCCGAAGCGATACGCATACGTGATATCGAAGAACGCGCCCAGCAGCGCATTCGACGACACGCGTTGCACGCTGCGCGGCGGCAGAACGACGTCGCGCGAGCCGCCCGCGACCTTCACCGCACCGTCGCGCAGACAAACCAGTTCGACGCGCCCGCGGATCTCGCGCGCGCTTTCGTTGACGAGATGAACGTCGAGACCATTCAAGCCTTCATCGAGGATCAGCGCCTGCACCGGCTGAAGCACGCGCGCGAGTCCATGCAGCGCGCTCTTCGGTGCGCCGAGCACGTCGATGACGCCCCAGCCCGCGCCCGCGCGCACATCGAGCAGGTTCCATACGATGCCGCCTGCGCACGTCGAACCTGCGCGCCGCCATTCGGAGAACACGGCCGCGATCACATCGGCGACGACGGCGCGCGACAGCGTGAGATAGCGCTCGGGATCTTCATAGCGCAGCCGCGGCACGTCGAGACGGTAGAGCGATTGCAGATAGTATTCGCGCACGTCGTCGAAGTCCCATGCCGAGCCGGGATCGCGCGGCACGCCCGCTTTCCAGCGCGGTTCGTGTGCGCGCGCGTTCGGCAGCGCGCGCAGTGCGGTATCGTCGGGGACGTTGGCGAAGGCCAGGCATTCGGAGGCGAAGCGCACTTGCGCGCGGCGCACGTCATCGAACGATCGCTGATACGCGGGCACGCCGTAGTAATGCGTAATGCCGCCCTGCGTGCCGAAGGGCATCGAGACGGTATCGCCCGGCGCCGCGCTCGGCGAGTTCACGACATACGCGACGTCCGGTCGCTCCGCCGCAATCGCGCCCGGCAACAGTTCCGTGAAGAGGCGCTGCTGATAGGCGTCGAACGGAAGCCCGAGCATTGCCGCCTGCTGGTGGACTTCGCTTCCACCGCACAACACCGCGAGCGAGGCGAAGCGCCGCGTGCGCGCGAGGAACTGCTCGGCTTCGCGCTGCACGCTGCTGCGAAAGGCTTCGTCGTCGGGATAATCGAAGTTCGCGAACGCGAAGTCCTGCCAGACGAGCACGCCGTAACGATCCGCGAGTTCGTAGAACGCGTCGGATTCGTATAGCGTGATGCCGCTTACGCGAATGATGTTGAGGCCCGCGTCGCGAATCAGCGCGAAGATGCGTTCGAGCTTCTCGCGCGGCGCATCGAGCGAAACGATATCCGCCGATGTCCAGCATGCCCCTCGCGCAAATACGGGCAGACCGTTCACCACGAGTTGAAAGCCTGCGTTGTCCGGGCCGCGATCGACTTCCACGGTGCGAAAGCCGATATCGCCGAGCGCGATATCGCCGAGTCGGACTGCGTATAGCGAAGGCTCGCCATGCGTATGCGGATGCCACATGCGTACATCGGCGACGCGGAGCCGGCCCGTCAACGTATGCTTGTCCTGCCATTGCAGCGTGCCTTTTGCGTCGCCGCATTCGATGGCGACCGGCGTGCTTTCCTGCGCATGAAAGAAGCGCACCGTGACATCGAGAATGCCGTCGCTGCCATCGACATGCGAGCGCATGTCGATCTTGTCGATGCATTCACGCGACTCGCCGATCAGTTCCACCGCGCGCCATGGTCCCACCGGCTGAATCGTGGGACACCAGCCGGACATATGCCCGAGCAGCGTCGTGCGCACGTTGCGCAGCGTCGCTGGCTGCGCAAGTTTGGGACGCCATCGGGCGCGTCCACGTTTTGCCGCAAGCGCGGGGGCGATCGAACGAAAACAGAGATGCAGCGTGTGCTCGCCGTTCAGATCGACATCGAGATCGTGCGCGACGAACATCGAATCCGAATCGAGCAGCTTGCGGTCGTCGAGCCATACTTCGGCGATGGTCGCGAGTCCGTTGAAGCGCAGGCGCCGTTTGCCGATGCCTTCGAGCTTCACGCGATACCAGTGATCCGCATGCGCGAACGGCTGGGCGAGCGCTTCATCGTCGACGCCGCTCGCGCGCAACGCCGATGCGATCGTGCCCGGCACAGGTGCGTCGATCCATTGCGTGAACGTATCGAGCGAAGCGGGCGTCGCGCACGAACCCGCGGGCGTGCTCACGCATTGCCAGCCTTCGGCAAGACGGCGCGGCGCGTGCGCGAGCGAAACGTGCATGAGTATTCCTCGTGGATCGGATGGAAGGAACGGCGCCGAAACCGCATCGCGAAGATGCGGCTCCGGCATTCAGAGAAAGCGCGCGGCGAGCGGCTCGATGACCTTGTCGTACGACGTCTGCATCGAGTCGAGGCAGTCCTCGCACGAATCGGAACGTGAGCGCATGCGGGCGCGCGCGAGCCGGAACTGCATGACCATCGCTTCGCTCGCGATTGCCTGTGCGCTCGTCTGAATCTCGCTCGCGACTTCCACGCCGTGCCGATTCAGCCATCCGAGATACTTCGACAGCAACTCGAAGTTCGAACCCAACTGGCGCATCACGTTGAACGTGTAGAGGTGATAGTACGCAGGGTCGCGTTCGAGCAGCGCGCGCAAGTGCTCGGGAAAGGCCGCGCGCCATTGTGCGACCGGATTCGTCGCCGGACGATCCACGAGCCGCAACGCGAGCAGTTCGACCGAACGCTGCACGAGGGCAGCGTCTTCGAGCGGCGCACGGGCACGCTTCACGAATTCGACGTACGGAAACAACGCCTGCACATCGCTCGCGAGACCGGGCGTGAGCCGGAAGATTCCGTCGTAATCTTCGCCCGACAGCGAGAAGTACCCCGCGTTATGAAAGTACGTGATGCGCTTCGCCTGCGGGTCGATGACATCGATGGCGATAGTCGTCTTCGTGTGCGTCTGCCGGTATGCGGTCGCGCGCGTGTCGGGCAGCCAGAACGAATCCACTTCGACGACCACCATCTGTCCGCGGCCTGTCTGCTCGCGCACGTGCGCTTCGAGCGTGTCGTAGATCGCGAGCTCCTGCGCCTGCAGGCCGTAGAGTCTCGCGATATCGTCGAGGGAGAACTTGGGGAACGTGAACTGATCGCCCTCGAACGCCTGCGTGACCGTAAAGTTCAGCGCCGCATGCGGATCGCAGCCGTAGTGATGCAGCAACTCGATCCACAGATCGACGTAGCAGTTCGTCTCCAGCCACACGCGCTCTTCGCGATGCAGCGCGTGTCGACGGGATTCGTCTTCCGCGGGCGTCGGCGTGTCCGCCACGGCACCGGACGGCGATCGCGCATTCATGCCTTGTTTCCCAGGTTAGCGAGGCCTTGCTCGATGAGTGCCGCCTTGTCGCCCCACAGCAACTGACGCACTTGCGCGGGCCAGGCTTCGACATCGAGACCGTGATGACGGAAGAGGGCGAGTGTCGTGCGCTCCATGCCGAAGCCTACGCACGCAGTGTGCGCGACCTGATCGTCGGCCTGACGGATGTGCCAGAGCTCGCCGAAATGGTCCTGGTGATAATTGAACGACAGACACGCGGTCGGTCGGTCCGGCGTCGCGACCGGCACGAGCAGTTCGAACTTGAGCTGCTGTTCGCGCTGGCTGTCGGCGACGATCTTGCCGCCACGCCCGAAGAACGGATCGTTTGCGAGATCGATCTCGAACGGCAATTCGAGCAGGCTGACGAGCAGCGAGCCGCGGTCGATCCACTTCTGGCGGAAAGCCATGACTTGCTCGGGGCTGCCCACGCGAATGTATTCGCGCATGCGGAACATCTGCATGCGGCCTGGATCGATGGAAGGCTCGTGACGGAAGCAATACGAGAACGCGTCGAAGATCGAACCCTGTTCGGCGAGCTTGCCGCGTTTCGCGACGAGCGGATAGATCGGATAGCACGCGGCGGGCGTGAGCACGAGACGCGTCGGCTTCTGCTGATCCATCCATTCGTCGGAACGCTCTTCTTCCTCACCGACATGCACGACCTTGTCGAGCGCTTCGAGCAGACGATGATGTCCGCGATCGTTGCCCTGAAACGAGTGAATCGTGCCGGCGAGATTCGGAAAGCTCTTCAGATACTCGCTGTCCTCGAAGTCGCGGCGGCGCATCGCGGGCGGAAAGCGCAGCACTTCCGCATGCTGATCCGCGCCGAGCATCGTGATGGCCTGATTCAGGCGCTCGACGATATCTTCGAACACCTCGCTGCGGCCATACAGACCCTCTTCGCCCGTGTCGAGCAGAATGCCGGCCGCAATCAGCCGGTCGCGCAAGGTGAGATCAGACTTGTCGTACGGTGCCCGAGTCTCTTGTGTTTGTGCTTGTGCATCGGCCGAGATCATTGCGGCCTGTTCTGTCGGCATGTTCATTTTGTCAAAGGGTTCCCGTTGCGGCGCGCTGCGCGAGCAGCAGGTGCGCCGTGTTCAATTCGATGCGGTCGTTGCTGATCATGAGCGGCGCCGAGTGCAGGTCACGCAGATGACGGCCCACGCTGAACGGCGTGTCGTTCTTGTAGCCCGCCATGCCGCAGATCATCAGCGTCTCCTGCACGACATGCACCGCCGATTGCGAGATCGCGAGCTTGAGCATGTTCAGGTCCGCATTGACGCCGATCGACGCCGCGAGCGGCACATCGTCGTCATTGGGCTGGCTCGCCTTCTTGGCGGCGCGCTCGGCGCTGGCCGCTTCGACATTGGCGAGCGATTCGCGCAGCCGCGCCTGCATCGTCTTGATGAGCGTGAGCACTTGCACGAGACGTGCCGCCGAGGGCGGCAACACGGGCGGATTGCCGCGTGCCTGTTTGCGAAAGAACTGATGTGCGCGATTCGCTGCATCGCTCGCAATGCCGCACCACACCGATGACCACAACGTATGCGATACGGGCAGCATGCTTTCGTCGGCGATCCTTGAGAACGGCGTGGGCAGGATCTGTTCGGCCACGCCGCTCGCGACGAGCCGGTGTCCTTCGCTGCACGTGCCGCGCATGCCGAGCGTGTCCCACGTGCCGCGCGGTTCGAGCGTGAGCGTGTCGCGCGGCGCGACGATCAGCACCTGATCCGAAGGCGGCGCATCCGGATGACGGCGTGCCGTCACGAGAATGCAATCGGCATACGTGCCGTATGAAATCGTGGGTGCGAGCTTTTCGATGTGGAACGCGTTGTCGACGAGATCGACCGCGCATGCGCTCGTTCGCATGTTGCCGCCGATGTTCTCTTCCGACGTCGCCGATGCGAGCAGCAACTGCTCGTTCACCATGCGTGCGAGGAAGTCGCGCTGCCATTGCACGTGCGCGCCATGATCCACGATGCATACGACCTGGCTCTGATGCATCGCGTAGATCATCGCCGACGATGCGCAGCCTTGCGCCATGACTTCGCACAAACGGGCGACGCCGGTCAGCGGAAGTCCGTCGCCGCCATGAGCGGTCGGAATCATCGCCGATAAGAGTCGTTCAGCGCGCATCGCGGCGACGGCTTCAGCGGGGAAACGCGCTTCGCGGTCGACTGCGTCGGCGTGTTCGGCTGCGATCGCGCCGACCCGTCTGGCCGCTTCGATCAGTTCGCTCTCGCTGCGTGCTTTCGCGCTTTGCGCGAGCTGCGCCGCTTCAAGTTCCTGCGCAGGGGCGTTCATGCTGCCGCCTGCGACCGGCGCAGTTCGTCGACGGCAGCCGCGAGCGAATCGACGCTCGAAAACAGCCGGCGCGTGAGCATGCGATCAGGGATCTCGATGCCGAACTCGTCTTCGATCGCAAGCATCACGTGAACCGTCGCGAGCGAGGAGAGGCCGGCGGCGTAGAGATCGTCGCTGTCGGAGAGGGTGTCGATGGACACGTCGAGCCGAGCAGACTCGGCGAGGATGCGGCGCAATTCAGTTTTCATTGTCTGTGTTTTCCCTTGTACCCGGCCAGCGGCGCAGTGAATTCCGGATGGCGACGTTGAGTTCTTATCGAATGTCGTCTTCGCTCCGGGGCGAAGTGGCGGCGGTGTTGTTCGCGTCTCATGAAGACGATTTCACGAGAGCCCTCGCATGCACCGTCGTCGTCGTTGTTGTTTGATCGTATTTAACGAATTACGAGGCCCATGCGTCCGTGCGATGGCGCACGGTGGGCTTCGATGAAGCAGGTGGCGCTTTGTGCGTTATCAAGCACGCCGCGCTCCGGGCAAATCCTTCAGACTGACGCCTGACTTGGCGCCGCCGTCATGCAAGTAACTCCTGCGTATATCGCGACATCGACCCTGCAAGAAATATGCGAGACTGCAAGGTGTTTGAAAACTAACGGCTTCGGGTGAGGTAATTGGTACTGGTCTGCTTGCTGTTCATGTTCATTGCGCTGTTCGTCGTGTGGAAGCGGCGGCGCGTTGCGATTTTCTTCGTCGCCGGCGCGGTGTTCTGGCTGCTCGGAAGCTGGCTCGCGGGGCCGCTCGTGCGTCTGGCGAACCTCGGCTACGACGTGATGAACGACCCCCGCTTCGGCACGCGCATGGTGATCATCGTGCTGGGCGGTGGAACTCAATACGATCGTCATCGGCACTTAATTCCGATGGGCGATTCAGCCACGCGCATCGAACTCGCGGCGTCGCTCTATAAGCGCTGTGTCGAGACGGAAAAGGAATGCGTTGTCCTTGTGACTGGGGGAAATCCCCAGCGTCACGCGCAGAGCGAAGCGGATTTGTATGGAGGCTTGCTGCTCGACGCGGGCGTCGGACGTTCGGATCTGATTCTCGAAAACCAAAGTCTCGACACATACGAAAACGCGCGCAATACGGAAAAGATCCTACGGTCGCGGCAATACGACACTTCGGTGCTGATTACGTCTTCGTTGCACATGCGCCGCGCTCTGCTTGCCTTCGATGCGTTCGACCTGCATCCGCAGCCGGCAGTTGCATTCATACGCAATCCAAAGTCCTGGTGGGTGCCGCATCCCGAAGGCTGGATCGACTCGAACAGCGCGTTGCGCGAGTTGGTCGGGATCGTGCGGTTTTATTTGTGGCGGTGGGTGGGTTTGTATTAGGGATCGAACGGAGTGGGCGAGTGCGATTAAGCGGAGGAATGAATTCCTCCGCTGTCTGGATCGTTAAAGTTCTGCGTAAATTTGGACCATGCGCTTGTCTCCTCTTCGGTAGCCGGGTCTTTCGCCGACAAACGTGTTGCCTGTCAGGTTAAGTTGTTTGATTTTGGAAAACTCACATAAATCCCATTCGTGGTCTGGGTTCACATGCCCGCCTTCAGTTTGAAAGCAACTTAGAACATCTTTTCCGGCGGTTGATTTTCCCACTGTGTGTGGCTCCACGACTCGATGAAAACCGTCATAGTTAAACGAGAGAACTCTTCGGTTGTTGATCGCATCAATTAACATGTCGCGCATATAAATTGCCTCTTAACAGTCGATTCGCTTGATTTCAACTAATTAGGCAAGTAGTACTAAATAACCTGCCTTGACTGTTTTAACCTGCCGCGACGATTTAAATCAAACCGATTATTCCGAACTAACGCGAGTTTGTGAGGACTTCACGCAGGTAAGGCGCTGTTCGACTGTTCGTGAATGTCGCGACGCTGCCCGGCACACCCGCCGCGACGATCCTGCCGCCGTCGTCGCCCGCGCCCGGCCCGATATCGATGACCCAGTCCGAATGCGCCGCCACGCGCATGTCGTGCTCGACGACGATCACCGTGTTTCCCGCGTCGACGAGTCCCTGCAACTGCGACATCAGGCGATCCACGTCGGCGGGGTGAAGGCCCGTCGTCGGTTCGTCGAGGATATAGAGCGTGTCGCCGCGATGTGCGCGTTGCAGTTCCGTCGCGAGCTTGATGCGCTGCGCTTCACCGCCTGAGAGTTCCGTCGCGGGCTGGCCAAGGCGCAGATAGCCGAGGCCGATGTCGCGCAGCACGGCCAGCGCGCGCATCACATGCGGTTCGTCGATGAAGAACTCGCATGCGGCATCGACGCTCATGTCGAGCACTTGCGCGATGTTCTTGCCGCGCCATTCGATCTCGAGCGTCTGCGGGTTATAGCGCGAACCGTGGCACGTCGAACACGACGTATAGACGCTCGGCAGGAATAGCAATTCGACGCTCACGAAGCCCTCGCCCTCGCAGGTCGGGCAGCGTCCTTGCGCGACGTTGAACGAAAAGCGCCCCGCGCCATAGCGACGCTTGCGCGCCGCGGGCGTATCAGCGAAGAGCTTGCGCACGTGGTCGAAGAGACCGGTGTAGGTCGCGAGGTTCGAGCGCGGCGTGCGGCCGATCGGTTTTTGATCGACGCGCACGAGACGGCGGATCGTCTCCATGCCTTCGACGATGCGTCCGTCCGCGGGCGCTACGACGGCTGCGAGAAGCGGGTCCTGTTCGCCTTCGTCCGGATCGTCCAGTGTTCGGCCGAGCCGTTCCGCGATCAACTCGGGCAGCGCCTGGCTCACGAGACTCGATTTTCCCGATCCCGATATGCCCGTGACCGTCGTGAACACGCCGAGCGGAAACGCGGCATCGATGCCGTGCAAATTGTTGCGCGTGATTCCCGCCAGCCGCAGCCATCCGCGCGGTTCACGCGCCACGCGCTCGACCTTGGTGTTCGTTGCGAACAAATGCTTGCGCGTCTCCGAGTTGTCGACCGATGCCAGTCCCGCGGGCGGTCCGCTGTACAGCACATGACCGCCTCCTTCGCCCGCAGCCGGACCGACATCGACGATCCAGTCGGCACGACGCATCGTGTTCAGATCGTGCTCGATGACGAACAACGAATTGCCCGCCGCCTTGAGGCGCTGCAGGGCGGCGAAGAGCGCTTCGCTGTCGGCGGGATGCAGACCGGCGGAAGGTTCGTCGAGCACGTACACGACGCCGAAAAGCTGCGACGCGAGTTGCGTGGCGAGCCGCAGCCGCTGTAATTCGCCGGAGGAGAGCGTGGGCGTCGCGCGATCGAGCGACAGATAGCCAAGGCCCAGGTCGGTCAGCGTGCGGAGGCGTTCGAGCAATTCGGCCGCGATGCGCTCGGCGGCCGCGCGCTTCTCATCGGACAGATTCGGCGTGCGGCGTACGTCGGGCGCCGCCTTGTGCGCCGAGCCACCGGAGGCGACGCGCTTCGCCGTCGCCGCGCGCCGGGCGTCCTTCGTGAGCGCATGGCTGCGCGCTTCGCGGTGCGCAGGCCATTCGCCGCGCGCAATCGGCTCCAGCAGACTTGTGAGCCGGTTCAAGGGCAGCCGCGCAAATTCGGCGATGTCCATGCCCGCGAAAGTCACCGACAACGCTTCTTTCTTGAGGCGCTTGCCATGACACGCGGGACAATCGCTGCCAATCATGAAGCGCGATACACGCTTCTTCATGAGGGCGCTTTGCGTATGCGCGAAGGTGTGCAGGATGTAGCGGCGCGCGCCAGTGAAGGTGCCCTGATAGCTCGGCTCCGCGCCTCGCTTGAGCGCCGCTTGCGTCTCCTTCGGCGTGAGTCCCGCATAGACAGGCACGGTGGGCTGTTCCTCGGTGAAGAGAATCCACTCGCGGTCTTTCTTGGGCAGATCGCGCCAGGGCGTGTCGACGTCGTAGCCGAGCGTCACGAGAATGTCGCGCAGATTCTGTCCATGCCATGCAGGCGGCCACGCAGCGATGGCGCGCTCGCGGATCGTTAGCGAGTCGTCCGGCACCATGCTCTTTTCGCTGACTTCGTAGACGCGGCCGAGTCCGTGACAGACAGGACAAGCGCCCTGAACCGTATTGGGGGAAAAATCTTCCGCATAGAGCATCGGCTGTTTCGGCGGATAGCTGCCCGTGCGCGAGTACAGCATGCGCACGAGGCTCGACAGCGTAGTGACGCTGCCGACCGATGATCGCGCGTTCGGGGCGCCGCGCTGCTGCTGCAGGGCGACGGCGGGCGGCAGACCTTCGATCGAATCGACCTGCGGCACGCCGACCTGTTCGATGAGCCGCCGCGCATAAGGCGCGACCGACTCGAAGTAGCGGCGTTGCGCCTCGGCGTACAGCGTGCCGAACGCAAGCGAGGATTTGCCCGAGCCGGAGACGCCGGTAAAGACGACGAGCGCGTCGCGCGGGACGTCGACGTCGACATTTTTCAGGTTGTGCTCGCGCGCGCCCCGGACGCGCACGAAACCTGCTCTCGATGCAGACGCGGCCTCGCCTTTCGGTGTCGTTAGAGGCTTGGTTTTGCGGACGTCCATGTGAGAGCCGATGTGAGGTCAGTACGGCGAATGAAGCGAATTAAGTAAGCACTGCCAGCATGCGCCATGCCGTGTCCCAAATTGCATTTTGCGTTATGTATCTTGAATGCATGCGCGCGGATGTCGCGGCTTATCCAACGAGGTGACAAATGAAGACAGCGAAATTGAGTGCGTTTCTCGCGCTGACGGCAGCCGTGACGATAGGCGTCTCGGGCGCGGCATGGGCGCAATCGGGCGGCAACGGCAATGGCGGCTCGGGTGGAGGCAATGCGCACGGCGCGGCGACGGCCGGGCCGACCGCAGGCGGCGACAACACGTCCGCGCCCGGCAGCACGCGTCACTTCAAGCACAAGAAAAAGACGAAACCCGCGCCGGCAACGACTCAGTAGCCGGGAGCATGACGGCCCGATTTTCGCGTGACGAAGTCAGGCCGGCGCGCTCTCGATGTCGAAGTCGTCGGTGCCGAGGCGGGAGAAGATATCGCAGACGGTGCGCATTTCCGCTTCGTCGCGGATGCTCACGATCACGCGCGTGATGCCGCAAAGGGCGTCGGCATCGCCGCCGTCGGCGCCGAATGCGGGCAAGATGTCGTCGCCGGAAACATCGAGCCCGAACGGATATTCGTGCGTGTCGACGACGCCAAGATGCTCGCCGTGTCCCGCGTATTCCGCCGCGGTCCATTGCGTCTGCAATGCCGCGCTTTCCACTTGCGAAGAACGGAAGTCGGCGAAGCCGCTCAGGCTCGCCACGCGGACCCGGTCGCCCGCGATGCCTTCCGCGCGCAGGTCTTCGAGTGCTTCATCCAGCTTGCGGGAGCCGAAAAACGCTCCTGTTACCTCACGCATCATTGCTCGTCTCCTTGCCTTCTACCCACGATGCCGCGTTTTGAGTATCGCCGTGAACGCGGCTGATGTGAACACGGGTGTTCACCGGTTGTCGTCTATGAAAGATAAATAGGCGCTAAAAGGCGCGCGATAAAACACATGGACGCGCACGGTGCGACGAACCGGTGAACCGCAACGCTGGCCCGCGAGTGCGCGAGAAGAAGGCGAATCCAACGGATGCGGACCTGGATTCGCGAGCCTGACGATGAGTGAACGCCCGAACTCAAGGCGCACGGACGCGGCCGGCGCGCGGACGAATGCCGCCCGACGGTTGCGTTGATCACTTCATGCGGTACTTGAACTTTACGCCGCAAGCAACCGTTTATCAACGGTTTGCTTTGTCCCTAATCACTTGATATCGAGTGTTTTTCCGTAGATAGCGGAATCGGACGTCTGCGTGACAGACAGATCGTCTGCGGTTTTATGGATGCAAAATACCGGCGATATCGATAGTCATCGTACAAGCTGTACCGCGCCCTATAATGGGCGATCGAGCACAATCACGATCGGCCTTTCAATGTCCCAAGCACTCTCGTCCGGCGCGTTGCGCCGTTCGCGCAATCTCACCGAGGAAGTCGTCGCCGAGTTGTCGGAGCGGATTCGCAGCGGCGCGCTGCAGCCCGGTGACAAACTGCCGACGGAATCGGAAATCATGGCGCAGCTCGGCGTGAGCCGTACGGTCGTGCGCGAATCCATCTCACGCTTGCAGGCCGCGCGCCTCGTGCAGACCCGGCACGGGATCGGCACCTTCGTGCTCGAAGCCGGCGATCAGGATCGTTTTCAGATCGAAGCCGCGGGCGAACTCACCGTGCGCGACGTGATGGCGATTCTCGAACTGCGCATCAGTCTGGAGGCGGAGGCTGCCGGCCTCGCGGCCATGCGCCGGACCGACGAGAACCTCGCGCAGATGCGTCGCGCACTCGACGAATTCGAACGGCTGATCGAAGCCGGTGAAGGCAACGCGGTCGCCGCCGACGTTGCGTTTCATCTGGAACTCGCCAAGGCGACAGGTAACCGCTATTTCCACAGCATCCTGAGTCAGCTCGGTAACACGATCATCCCGCGCACACGCGTCAATTCCGCCGCGCTCGCGCATAACGATCCGGGCAGTTATCTCGATCGCGTGAATCGCGAGCACGAAGATATTTTCGACGCGATAGAGCGCCGCGATCCCGAGGCCGCGCGCGCGGCCATGCGCATGCATCTGTCGAACAGTCGTGAGCGCTTGAGGCGCGCGCACGAGGCGTCGTCGAAGCTGCAGGACGCGGGCTGAGTCTTGTCGATCGCTTTCTTTATCACGGCCATGGTCTGCGTATCAGGCCGGTAGTTTGCTAAGCGCCTCGTTGCCCCGTTAGCCGTCAGGGACTTCAGTAAGCGCGGCACTCGATCATCCGGCCGATGCAATTCAAGAGGCAGAGGGAGTTCGCGCGCCGTCCGCGCGGCCTCGACTTCCTTATGGCCGACGTGCGCGACGGTCTCGGGCCATTTCTCTCCGTCTTCCTCAAGAACAACCGCACCAAGATTCCGGCAGCATCGGCGTCGTGATGGCGGCGCTCACCGGGCGTGCGCCGAAAAGCCGGTATCGGCCGCAATAAGATGTTCCTCGTGACGGTCGTCATCCTGCCGATACGCGGCGCGCTGTTCGCGCATACGACGAGCCCCTATGCGGTCATCGCCTTTCAGTTTCTCAATGGCATCGCGGCGGCCATCTGCGGCGTCGTTGCTGTGGTCATCGTGTCGGATCTGATACAGGGCATCCGACGTTTCAACCTGGCGCAAGGATTGATGGCGCTCTCAGTCGGCGCAGGAGCGCCGTTGAGTAACGTGGCGGGCGCCTTTGTCGTGCAGCGCTGTGGCTATGCGACAAGACCTCCTACGCTAGAGGCGATTGCGCTCGCTTTCTTTGCGCTCGCCATGCCGGAGGCGAGCTGGCCTGGCAGCGAGAAGAGTGTTTCAGGAGACAATGAACATTGTCCAATCTTCGTCCAGCATGACATTGTTGGCGAGAACGTTTGCGCATCGCAAGCTTTATAAAAATCCCTGAGCGCCTTTGTAAATTCATCCATGAAGCGCCCTTGCATTGCATGCGACTTGCGGCTCGCTTTGGAATTCTTCCATCCAAATCCTTAGCTCACGCTTAACAAACACCAAGCACGTACAAGGTGCTTTCTTAGCGAAAATCCCTAAAAGAAATTGTCAGGATGCAGTCAACCGGACACTTGTCTGGGCCGTTAGCGCGTGAGGTCATCCCGGCCACCCAGCCGAATCACGCCAGGCAACCGCGAACGATTACCGATCGGCAGACATCGAGTCCTGCCGACAGATGTGCTGTCGCGGCGCTAGCAACTCCGTTGTTCGTATTCCCTAAGGCCTCGCTCGAGGCCGATCAATTCCCTTGAATTTTCATTACGAAACAGAAAGGGAAGAAAGACATTCGAATTATTACCGAATATTTCCGGCGCACCACCGCCGGGGTTGTGGAGACCAGGGTTGAAGATCTTGCATAGCGAGTCATCGAAGGGTTGGGGCGGGCAGGAGGTTCGCACGTTGAAAGAGATGGTTGCCATGCGTGAATGCGGCCATACCGTCGAACTGATCTGTCCGCGCGACGCGCGAATCGGGCTGCGTTGCGCGGAGCAGGGATTTACCGTCCATCACGCGCGCATGCGAAGTGGCGGCGACATGCATTCCATGCTGCGCATCAAGGCGCTGCTGCGCCATCGCGCTTTCGACGTGCTCAATACCCATAGCGGCCATGATTCACTCGTCGCCGGTACCGCAGCGCGTCTCGCGCGTACGCCTCTCATCGTTCGGACGCGACATCTCGCGTTGCCCATCAGTTCGCTTGCGACTTATACATGGATTCCACACCGCGTGATCGCGGTGAGTCATTACGTGCGTCGCTATCTGATTTCGGCAGGCGTGGCCGAGAAGCGTGTTCAAACGATCCATGATGGCATCGTCAAACCCGAGCATGTTGCGCATTCGACGTTGCGGGCGGAGCTAGGTCTTGGCAACGATGCGCTCATCGCCTGCATGGTGGCGATCATGCGCGACGAAAAAGGTCATGAAGATCTGATCGCGGCGGTCCGTCCTCTTCTGGAAGCGCATCCGAATTTTCATGTGGTGATGGCCGGCGACGGTCCCGCCTTCGAACGCATCAAAGCGATCGTCGAGAGTGCCGGCATCGCGAAACGCATCCACATGCTCGGCTTTCGCACCGACGTGCCTAACATCTTTCGCGGCTGCGATTTCTTTGTATTGCCGACGCATCAGGAAGCGTTGGGACAGGCGTTCATCGAAGCGATGGCTGCGGGATTGCCGGTGATCGGCACGCATGTCGACGGCGTGCCCGAACTGATCGAGCATGACGTCAACGGTTTGCTCGTGCAGCCGCGCGATCCGGTTGCATTGCGCGCCGCAATCGCGCGCATGATCGACGAACCGGAATTGCGGCAGCGATTGCGTAGCGAGAGTCTGCGCATTCTGGAGCGCGGCTTCACGGTCGGCGACATGGCGTATGAAACGGTGCTCTTCTACCGGCGTGCCTTGCAAGAGCGAGGACATCGCCGATGAATCCGCGTAATGCACGCGCTGTACCGGTGCTGATGTATCACCACGTCAGCACATCGCCCGGCATGATCACCGTGAAGCCCGAACATTTCGCGGCACAGATGGACTATCTCGCAAGCGCCGGATATAGCACGATCGGCTCGGCGCAGCTTGCCGCTTTCCTGCGCGGCGAGGACATGCCGGCGAAATCGATCGTCATTACTTTCGACGATGGCTATCTCGACAACTGGGTGCATGCGCATCCCGTGCTGAAACAGCACGGCTTCACGGCATTGTGCTTTCTAGTCAGTAGCTGGCCGGGAGAGGGCGGCGTGCGTCCGAATGCTTCGCATGCGAAGACCGCGCTTCCTCGCTTGCTGGATCATCGCGCGGGAGAAATCGCAATCGAAAACGGCCGCACCGACGATGTGATTTTGCGCTGGTCCGAAATCGATGCGATGCGCGAAGCCGGCACATTCGAGTTTCACAGTCACACGCATACGCATATGCGCTGGGATCAGGTCACCGCGTCGTCTGTCGAAAAGCGCGCGCGCTTGCAAGACGATCTCGGCTCCGCACGAAAGGTCCTTCGAGCGCGTCTGGGCGAAGCGTCCGACCATCTTTGCTGGCCGCAAGGCTATTACGACAACGACTATCGCGAGGTCGCCTTAGCCGCGGGCTTTCGCCATTTCTACACGTGTCATGCGGGCACGAATGTCGGCGCCAATCCTCTCGAACGAAACGCATCCCCCGATGCCGAACGAACCATCAGACGGCTCGAAGTGCGCGATCGTCCGGCATCGTGGCTTGCTTCGCGCTTATGGGTGCATACGCGGCCGGCGATCAGCCGCGCTTATCTGCGCATAAAACGTTAATCGCGATGCATCGTCACGAATGCGGCGATGCTGTCGTTCACCGCATCGCTCGCATCGCGATGCGGTGAGTGTCCGCATTGCGACAGCTTGACGAGTCGCGTGTGCGGAACAGATGCCTTGATCCTGTCGATCTGCAACATCGACGCGTATTCGTCGTCGTATCCCTGAATCGCGAGCAAGGGACGGCGGATCGTCGCGATCTCGCTCGTGATATCCCATTGCAGAAACGCGGGATTCAGCCATGCATCGTTCCATCCATAGAAAGCCGAATCGACGTCGTCGTGATAGGAGCGCAGCTTGTCTCTTAGCGTCGTGCTCTCATAGGCGATTCTCGTCTCCCTGATGGCGTCGACTGTCTCCGTTTCGACGAATACGTGCGGCGCCATGATCGCGAGGCCAGCCAGCGCTTCAGGAAACATGCTCGCATAGAGCAAGGCAATCGTACCGCCATCGCTATGACCGATGAGCCACATGCGCGCGCGTTCGCGTGCGTCGATGCCGACGGCGTCGAGCAAGGCGGGCAACACGTCGTGGGCCTGATGATGCAGAAATGTCACTGGCCATCTTTCATCCGGGGAACGAGGCGTCGAGCGTCCATATCCCGGCCGCGAGTATACGAAGCCGCGGCATGGCAACCGGTCACACAGCATTTGCGGCCATCGTTTCCAAAGTTCGATCGAGCCCAGTCCTTCGTGCAGAAATACTGCGATGGGGGCATCGATCCGCTCGGGATTGAGCCATCGATATTCGATGCGCAAAGCATCCGGCCCGTCGTTCAATTCGGCAAATCGCGTCACGTCGACGCTTGCTGCTTGGTCGGTCATGATTGTTTCGTATGGCGCTTCGCGCAAAAGACGAGGGCAAAGATTAACAGACCACATGCATGCCGCCGGAGCGGCGGTCAAAACAAAACGATCGCATGCATCATTCGCGTGCATGCAATGAATTTAAAAAGTCGATTTTTTTCTCTGGACGCGCCCGAACTTTTTCTGCGAAAGTAATTCGTAAGGAACGCGCGCTTTGTGATGCAGATGCGCCCCCTTTTTAGAAGTCAGGCTTCGGAGAAAATATGCATGAATAAGCCCAAACGAATGCTCTTGGAAAACATTTCCTGGGCGCGCGAAACCGCGCACGCCGATGCGCAATTCTTCCCGCGTCTGGCGCAAGGGCAAAGTCCCAAGGTGTTGTGGATCGGCTGCTCGGACAGCCGCGTCCCTGCCGAAACCGTTACGAATGCAAATCCCGGCGATCTCTTCGTTCATCGCAACATCGCCAATCTCTTTTCGCCTTCCGATGACAACACGATGAGCGTGCTGGAATACGCGGTGCGCGTGCTGAAAGTCGATCATGTGATCGTGTGCGGCCACTATGGATGTGGCGGCGTGCGCGCATCACTGCTGCCCCTGTCGCGGGACCTGCCGCACGTGAATCGCCGGATTGCGCCGCTCTGTGCACTGGGCGAGCGGCATCGCGAGGAGCTGGAATCCATTGCGGAGCTCGATGCGCGCGCGAATCGTCTTGCCGAAATAAATGTGCTTGAGCAAGTGCGTTTATTGCGGCAAACGTCCATCGTGCGCGATCGCGACGAGCCTCCGCTCGTACATGGCTGGATCTTCGGTCTTCATGACGGCCACATCAAAGTGCTGGCCTCCGGTTATGACCACTCGCGCGAAACGTATAGTGACGCGCGCCTGACGCACGCATCGCTCGAAGCGATCTAAAGCGCCTCTTTTAACTCGATTGTCACGCATGCGAAGTCGCCAAAGCGACGCTCGCAGGTTCAGACTCGTCCCGAGAATAATTCATGAATTCAGATAACCGCATGAACACTCTGCCGCGCGATCTATTCGCGGGCACAGTCGTGTTTCTTGTCGCGATGCCTTTATGTCTGGGCATCGCCAATGCTTCGGGCGTCGAGCCGTTTGCCGGGCTACTGTCCGGGATCATCGGCGGTCTTGTCGTCGCGTTGCTGAGCGGCTCGCACTTGAGCGTGAGCGGCCCGGCGGCGGGCCTGATCGTGATCGTCGTCGACGGAATAAGCGGTCTCGGCAGTTTCTCCGCGTTTCTGCTTGCCGTGCTGCTTTCAGGGGCAATCCAGTTTGGCTTCGGCATGTTGAAGGCGGGGCGCTTCGCGGGCTACGTGCCTTCGTCGGTCATCAAAGGCATGCTTGCGGCCATCGGCCTTTTGCTCGTCATCAAGCAGATTCCGCTTGCCGCGGGCTTCGCCAATGAAGGCGCACCGACGTCGAACGGGCCGGGCATGATGGGCACATCCTTCGGTCCCGTATCGCTTGCGGCGTGCGCGGTAGCCGTCGTATCGCTTGCGATGCTGGCAGGCTGGGAGACGCGCGCGATGCGTCGCTTTACGCTGGTGCGCGCGGTGCCGGCGCCGCTTGCGGTGGTCGCGTTCGGCATCGGCCTGACGCTGCTGCTCGACGTGTTCGCGCCGGGCTTTGCGCCGCCCGCGCAACATCGCGTGGCATTGCCGTCGCTCGAATCGTTTGCTGCATTCACGAATGCGCTCGCGTTGCCGAACTTCTCCCAGTTGGTTAATCCCGATGTATGGCGGCTTGCCCTGACGCTTGCGATCGTAGCGAGTCTCGAAACACTTCTGAGCCTCGAAGCGGTGGAACAACTCGATCCGAAAAAGCGCGCGGCGCATCCCGATCGCGAACTCAAAGCGCAAGGCATCGGCAATATGATGGCCGGCGCGATTGGCGCATTGCCGATCACATCCGTCATCGTGCGCAGCTCGGCGAACGTGCATGCGGGCGCTCAAAGCCGCTGGTCTTCGTTCGTGCATGGCGCGCTTCTGCTCGTGAGCGTGTTCGCGCTGACAAGCGTCATCAACCTGATTCCGCTCGCGTGTCTCGCGGCCATTCTGATCTTTACGGGCCTCAAGCTCGCGAAGCCTTCGCTGTTCGCGGCCGTTGCGAAGCAGGGCATGGAACGCTTCGCGCCATTCATCATGACCATTGCGGGTGTGTTGCTGACCGATCTTCTCATCGGCATTCTGCTTGGCATCGGGTGCAGTCTCGCGCTGGCGGTGCGCGCGAATCTCAGGCGTTCGATCACGATCGCACAGCATGACGACCACTATCTTCTTTCGTTCCGCAAGGACGTGTCGTTTCTGGGCAAGGTGACGCTCAAGCATCATCTGCGCGCGATTCCTGATGGGGCCACCGTGATCCTCGATGCTTCGAGAGCTGACTACATCGACCCCGACGTGCGCGAGGAAATCGACAAGTTCGTGGCCGAGGCACCCGTACGCGGCATGCATGTCGAATGCAGAAAGCTGCCGCGTGAGCCGGCGCTACGCGACGCCACTGTGCGCGGCCGATGGCTTGGTCTCGCGAGGCAGCGCATGACATCGGAGTGAACGATCAGCCTGGCGTCGATGGCGTCAGTTGGGCATAAACGTCGTGCGCGACTTCGAGCATCACATTGCGATCGATACCGCCCGACACCGCGTAAGCGAAATCGCCATCGATCCAGTAAAAGACATTCACTGGTCCGTCTTGATACAGCTTGAACGCGGTCGTGTTCGTACTCGTCGTGCGATGCGCGATGCATAGCGTCACGCGTTCGCCTCTCGCGTCGCGATACATGAATTGCGCGACCGGGCCATTGTCGCCGGGTAGTATGCGTCCGCCCATCAGTTCGAAGCCGCTCTTCGTGAGCATGGGCGGATGCACGTCGGTGCCGAGCTTGTTCGATAGATACTGGACGAAGTCTTCCTCGCGATCCTTGCCGATATCGACAGGGCGATCCACCGCCGGCATGTACACGACATGCGCGATCGCGGCCTGGCGCGCCATACCTTCGGCGCCGTCTGCACTCGCGATGCGCGTATTCGACATGACCGTTCCCTGCAATGACAAGGCGTCCTTGCCCATGTTCATGCCGAAGCCGATGCCGACGCCTGCCACGAGCGCCGCCGCCATGCCGGCGACTTGCGGCCAGTTCGCGGCGCTGAGCCAGCGTTGCTTGCGTACCGCGCGCAAACGCGTGGGCACGGGCTCATTGAGCACGCGATCGTATCGTTCATGAAACATGTTATTGAGCGAGAAATAGTCGCTGACTCGTGCTGCCAATGCGGGATTGAGTTCGATCGCCCGCTCGACCTGCGCGCGACGTTCTTCCGAGAGCACGCCGTCGACATAAGCGTGAATATCTTCTTCGCTGATCGCGGTCTGTTGGTCTTTCATCGCACCACCTTCAATTTCGCACCGGACTGCGTGCCCGCCATCAACGCGCGCAGCCGTTCGCGTCCGCGAGAAAGACGCGACATCACCGTACCCACGGGAATGTCGATCGCGATCGCTACCTCCGCATAACTCATCTCCTCGAGGCCGACGAGAAGAACCACCTCACGCTGCTCCGCTGGCAGACGCTGCAACGCAAAGTCGAGGTCGCGCACTTCGAGTGAGTGGATTTGATTACCCGACACGGCGAACGCTCCATCACGCGTGACATCATCGTCGAAGTGGACATGTTCCGCGCGCGCGGAAGCCTTGCGCACCTGATTGACGAACACGTTATGCATGATGGTAAAGAGCCATGCGCGCAGATCAGTTCCCGCTTCGAACATCCCGGTGCGTGACAGGGCGCGTTCGATCGTGTCCTGCACGAGATCGTCCGCGAGTTCCCGATTGTTCAGCAGCGCGCGCGCATAGCGGCGTAGCCTGGGAACGTGCTCCATTAATTCGTCGCGGATGTCCATGGGCAGATCCGTCGTAAGTGGCGCGGTGCGCTTGATGTCATGAACAAGGACACGCGCATTTTATTCCGTCCTTTGCGATGTCGTCGTCAACGCATCCGCTGCCCGCATGAGGCCGTGCGTAGCCGCGCGCCCGGCGAGCACGTATCGCTTGCCATCTTTTGCCCATGAGAGAAGGCGGATGTCGCCTACGCGCTGCGCTCGCCAATGCGGCTGTTCGCTCGCGAAGGGCGCGCTTGCTGCGAGCAGGATCACGCTGTCGCCGTCGGCGTTTCGGTAATCGAGTTCGTCGATATCGGCGAAAAGGCTCGCCCGTTTGGTCTTAGTCGCCAGGAGTTCCAAGCCGACCGGAGTCAGCTCCATGAAATAAGGATCGTGCGAGACGAGCGGCGGGACATTCGAAGAATGTCGGCTCGAAGCGTCCAGCAAAGCCATGACTGCGGATGCGTCGAGCATGTGCTCGGATACATGCGTGGCGGCGCACCAGCCGACGACCGCCAGCGCCGCGCACACAACGATCAGCATATTGCGCAGACCGCTTCTCAGCATCCGGCGCCTTTCGAGCGATGCCGGCGATCGATAGTCGGCGACCTGTTTGAATGCAGGGTGCGCTTGCCGCTTCAGGCGTTGTGCCTCAATCTGGCGCAGGCCGAGATGCCGATCCATCCGGGCGGCGCGCGCGGACGAGAGGACTCCGTCGGCGAAGGCCTGTATGTCTCGTTCGGTCATCGGGTCTTCCATGTCGGCGCATTGGATTGAGTGTTCTTTATGCGCTAACAGACAGAGCGGGTGTTTTATTCCCTTGACCTTGAAAATTATTCTTCAGACAACGTCAACGCGTCCTCAATCGGCGACGATTGAGAGCGAAAAGCCGTCCCAGCCCTTGCTGCCTACGGTCTGAATCGCCGTTGAGGTAAGGCGCGGATTCGTCGCCAGCAAGTCGAGAAAAGCACGTACGCCGATCACGTCGGGATCGGTGCTATTGATTTCTGCGACGCGGCCGGCACGGATCACGTTGTCCGCGACGATTACGGTGCCCGGACGACTCAGACGCAGCGCCAGACTCAGGTAAGTCGGATAGCTTTTCTTGTCGGCGTCGAGAAAGATGAAGTCGAACGGCGGAATACCGTCGCGTACGAATGATTCGAGCGTATCGACCGCGTCGCCGACGATCACCGAGGCCACGCTCGACAATCCCGCGCGCTCGATATTTTTCCGCGCGACTTCCGCATGTCGTTCGACAGCTTCGAGCGTCAATAAAGTCCCGCTCGCAGGCAAGGCTCGCGCGAGCCAGATAGTGCTGTATCCGCCGAGCGTGCCGATTTCCAGAACGCGTCGCGCGCCGTGCAGGCGAGCGAGCATTTGAATCAGCTTGCCCTGATTCGGCGCGACATTGATGGCAGGCAGGCCCGCTTGCGCGCTCTCCCTCAAGGCGGCCTCGAGCGCTTCGTCCGGCGCTTGCGTACGCCCGCACAAGTACTCATCCATTGCGATCCATTGCTGCTCGTTCATCGATTCTCCTTGACCGGGTAAGCGATGCAATGATGACACCTTACAACACCGCAGTGAATTCATGCTTGTGCTTTGGCGCGATAAATGAATCGGATGGCGCCACGCAAATTGCAATGAAAGCGCCATAGACGCGGCCGTAAAATGAAAAGTTGAAAATATCAAATAACAACCTTAACGACACTGGACGATTCACGGCGCATCGTGTGACCGAGTTGATCGACCGTGAGACGGATCGCATCGATCATCGCGCGGGCCGCAGGCGATGGCGTGCCGCCCGCACGCAGCGTCAGACCGATCTCACGCCGCGTGCTTTGCATGGTGATGTCGAGTACGACGAGTTGTCCCGCCTCGCACTCGTAGTGAAGCTGTTGCGCGGATACGGCGGCAAGCATATCGGTATGCATCAATAGACCGCGAATGACCGCGAGGTCGGCGGTTTCGACAGTAGGCATCGGCGGCTTGAGCTTCCACCGCTTGAACTGCGCTTCGAACATGCCGCGCGCGGGCGCGTGACTGCGCGGCAGAACCCATTGCGCCGAAATCAGATCCTTGAGCGACAGACCGTCGGTATTGGCGAGCGGGTGCCCACGCCGCGCGAGCACCACGATTTCTTCCGACATGAGACGTTCATTGATGAGCCCGCTCGATGCATCGTTCTGGCGCAGCGCGCCGAGCACGAAGTCGATGTCGCCCGCGCGTAATCCCGCGACAAGCGTTTCGTATGCGCTTTCGTCGGTCACGATTCGCACGCCCGGGTACTGTGCCGCCACGCGCGCGATTGCGCCCGGCAGGATCAATGTTCGGCCGAGCGGCAGTGCGCCCACCGTCACATAGCCCTGTATCGTGCCGCGCAATGCCGCGAGATCGTCGGGAATATGCCTGAGTTCGTTGAGTGCGCGGCGCACGTGCAACACGAAAGTTTCGCCTTCACTCGTGAGCAACAGTCCGCGCGGGCTGCGATAAAACAACTGCATTCCGGCGCTCGTTTCCATGATGCGGATCGCGCTGCTCACCGCGGGCTGGCTGAGCCCGAGCGTTTGAGCCGCGCTGGGCATGTGCCGGTGACGCGCAAGCGCGGAAAACAATTGCAGTCGCCGCGTGTTGAGCAAGAAGGCGGGAAGCGCGCTGCTCGTCGCGGTTCGGCGGCGCGACTGGCGCGCTGCGCACCACTGCGCTAGTTCTTCGAGTTCGGCGAAGATGCGCTGGCAACGCAACAGCACCGCGCGGCCTGCGGGCGTCGGCAACATTCCTGATGGGCGGCGTTCCAGCAAGGTCTCGCCGACAGCCGACTCGAGTTCCTGCAGCGAACGCGTGACGGCCGATTGCGCTCGAAAGAGCGCGGCCGCTGCGCGCGTGGCACTGCCTGTCTGCGCGACGAGCCGGAAGGCGCGCAAGTAGGCGAGATTGAGCAGTTCGCGATTGTCCATGTGCAAAAACGCGTGAGTGCGACAGGTATCAGTTTGATTTATCGCATCGTAACGCTTCGCGACTCGGGCGCTCAGAATTCGCTAATTCTTTGAGCCGATCATGACGTCATGCTAGAGACGAAACGCGCCCTTGGTGAGGCGCCAGACAATGATCGGAGGGTAACGCCATGTATCAACATATTCTCGTCGCCGTGGGTCCGAGCTTCAGCGAAGCCGCTTTGTCGACCGCCATCGAGCGTGCGCGCGACAGCAACGCGCGTCTTACGGTATTGCATGTCATCGACTCGTCGCCATGGTGGGCAGGTTGGCAAGCGGACAGCCTCTGTGACACGCCCGAGATCGTGAATCAATTTGCGCTTACGATCCGCCGGAACTGCGAGAAAATCCTGCAAAGTGCGGACATGACAGCGCAGTGGCGGACTCGCACGCTGCCCGGAAGTGGCCGCAGCATCGGCCGGGTGATTGCCGGAGAGGCCGATCGTCTCGATTGCGATCTGGTCGTGCTCGGCGCGGGCAAGAGTGTGTTCTTCGACATCGGTCTGAATCACGTGCGCAACGTCGTATGCCGGCATACGGATCGCGAAGTGCTGATTGCTTCGGAACGCAGCGCCATGAGTGCACACGCGAGCGGCTCGCAAAATGCGCCCATGCATTCGTACCACGCATAAAGTACCGCTCAGACGTCGAGAATCCTGAAGCGCTCTAACGCTTCTATCTGCGTCTTGAGATTGAACGCGCGATTCTCGCGGCAAAGCGTTTGTGCGGTTTGCGCATCGCCTTGTCGCAGGGCGTCGATGATCGCGCGGAGACTGCGGGTTTGCGACTCGTCGAATGGAATGAGCCGCAATGTGGATTCGCGCACGCGGCGCACCTGATCGGAGCATTCCCCGACGATCTGGACGAGGCGCGGATTTTCGCTCAGCTCGACGAGACGTAGATAAAACGATTCGTGCGCCTGAGCCCATGCATCGCGATCTTCCTTAGCGAAGGCGCGGTCCATTTCGGTGCACGCCTTTTCAAGCACCTTCAATTCTTTGACGCCAGGCTTGCGTGCCGCGACGGCAATGGCAGCGGTTGCTTCCAGACTCGTTTGCACCTGAAACGCTTCTTCGATGTCCGCCATGGAAATATTGCGCACTCGCACGCCGTGACGCGGCACGATCAAAACGAGGCGCTCGTTCTGCAGACGAATGAGCGCTTCACGCACGGGCGTGCGGCTCACGCCGAATAGCTGAACGAGCTCCTGTTCGAGCATCTGCGTTCCGGGCCGCAATTCATTGCTAAGAATTTTTTCGCGCAGCGTCAGGTAGACCGTATCGGTCGATTTCTCGCGGGGCTTGATGATCGCTTCGGCGGTCCGGGCTGGAGCCATGATGGGCGTTCCGATAACGTTGCCGTCGATGCACGGAGTGTCTTCATTATATGAAAAGAAATTCGACGTATCGCTCAATGTATGCACTGATGCATAGCCGGATTGATCCGATGCGATGTACCATCGGCGGCAAAGCTGCGATTCCCTGGGGAGTTCAAGCATGGCCGCATCCCGCATTACCGCCGCGCGCGAACCTGAAGAAAATCACGCTGCAAACAAGCGCGTAAAGGTCGTGACGAACGAAAAGCCTGTCGACGAAGCCAGACCCGCAAGACGCAACACGACCGAACTGGCTTATCGCGAGCTCCGCCGCAGGATCATCGAAAGCGAGCTGACTCCCGGGTCGTATCTGCTCGAACAGGAACTGGGCCTCATGCTCGGCTTCAGCCGCACGCCGATTCGCGAGGCCGCGCTGCGCCTGCAAGGCGAAGGGCTGGTGCAGATCGTGCCCCGTCACGGCATTCGCATCGTTCCTACTTCGCTATCCGACATCAAGCACATCTATCAGGTGCTGATCAGCCTTGAGTCGACGGCGGCGGGCCTCGTTGCGGGCAGAAAGGACACCGATCTCACTCCACTCGTCGATGCTTGCAAGGCCATGACCGATGCATTCGAATGCGGCGACATGCTCGCCTGGGCCGCAGCGGACGAGGTCTTTCATGAAATGCTCGTCACCTTGAGCGGCAATGCGCGGCTTCGCGGCATTGTCATGAATTGCCGCGATCAGGTGCATCGCGTGCGGCGCTTCACCCAAATGGTCAAGCCGCATCCGCAGCCCTTGAAGTCGATCGAGGAGCATTACGCCATCATCGACGCGATGCGTTGCGGCGATGCAGCGAAGGCGAGCAGTCTTTACCGTGCACACCGAGAGCGCGGCTGGCGCGACCAGACGAACGTGCTGCAGCAATACGGCATTCAGCAAGCCTGATAAAGCCTGCCGGGCGCGCGACACGCGGGTATATACGCCCATCGGAAATCTGGACTTTAGCGAATTTAATGCATACATTAACTTGCACGGTTATCCGATACGACCGTGCAAGCGATGCATTCAGAGTGCATCGCTCATGCGAAGCAATGTCAGAGAAGGTCCATAAAACGAAGTGCGGCCGCACGCGTCGGGCATCTTGCGAGACCGCCGATCATGCATGGAGACGCCTACATGTTTGCGCTTGGAAAGGTCGGGAGATTCGCGCGCAGTGCCTTCTTTGCGGTTTCGTTTAGCGCGGCAAGCGTGCAGGCTGCGCCGCTCACTGTCACTCACTGGGGCGACGGCATGTATGGCGTGCCCTTCGCTGTCGCCATGGAAAAGGGCTACTTCAAGGACGAAGGCGTGAACGTGACGGGCTTCATCACGTCCGAGGGCGGCGGCACCACCGTGCGCAATGCGATGGCGTCCGAGATTCCTTATGGCGAAGTGGCGCTGCCCGCGGCAATTTCAGCAGTCAAGCAAGGCGTCGATCTGACGATCGTGCATGGCGGCGTGCAGAGTCTGGCCGATCTTGTATGGGTCGAGTTGAAGAACGGCACGATCACCAACATCCAGCAAATGAAAGGCAAGACGATCGGCTATAGCAGCCCGAAATCGACGACCGATACGGTCGTGACGATTGCACTCGATCGCGCGGGCCTCACCGGACAAGTGCAGCGCAAGCCCGTGGGCAGTTCGAGCGGCATGCTGACATCGCTGCAACAGGGCGCGGTCGATGTGGCCTACATGACTGAACCTTCCTATAGCGCGAAGAAAGACCAGTTGCGCATCGCGTTCCGCTCGATGGATATCGTGCCGAACGAAACGCAGACGGTCGGCATCGTGCGCACGGATTATTTGAAGGCACATCCCGAAGTGATACGCGGCATCATCAAGGCGCGGCGCAAGGCCGTGCAATACATGGCCGCGCATCGCGAGGAGTCCGCGCAGATCCTGGCGAAGCAGTACAAGATGGAGCCCGCCGTGGCTGCATCGGCCATCAACAACGTGCTCGATGCGGATCCGAAGTACTGGAGCGAAGGCAGCTTCGATCGCAAGAGCATGGAAGAAGTGCTCAAGGGCCTGATTCTCGTGAAGGCGATTCCTGACGGTCCGTTCGACTGGTCGAAGATCGTCGACGAATCGCTGTTGCCCGCCGATCTGCAAACGAAGAAGTGAGGCCGCGATGAGTGTGTTGTCACGTCGCACGAAGATATCGGTCGTATCGCGCGATACGGCGTCGCAAGACGCGGAGCGCGTGCAGGCGCGTCTGACCGACGTCACCCGCATCTATCCGGACACCGCGGGCAAAGCGCCGTTTCATGCGCTCGGCCCGGTGAGTCTTGAACTGCGCGCAGGCGAATTCTTCTCGGTCGTCGGTCCTTCGGGATGCGGCAAATCCACGTTGCTCGATGTGCTCGCCGGCTTGAATCCCGCAAGCGGCGGCACTGTCGAATTCGAAGGTCAGCCAGTGGGACGCGAAGTACCCGACGGCGTCGCGGTAGTCTTCCAGGAAGACGCGAGCTTTCCCTGGCTCAACGTGTTCGACAACGCAGCGTTCGCTGCGCGTCGCGCGGGCGTGCCCGAAAACGAAGTGCGTGAACGCGTCGATCATGCGCTCTCGTTCATGGGACTGAAGTCGTTCGCACGCGCTTATCCAGCGCAACTCTCCGGCGGCATGCGCCAGCGCGTGTGCATCGCGCGTGCGATGGTCGTGCGTCCGCGCCTCATGCTGCTCGATGAACCCTTCGGCGCGCTCGATCAGCAAACGCGCCTTCTGATGGGCGACGAAACGCTCAAACTGTGGCGCGATACCGGCGCGACCGTCATGCTGATCACGCACTCCATCGACGAAGCCGTGCTGTTGTCGGATCGCATCGGCGTGATGTCGGCGTGTCCGGGGCGCTTCATCGCGACGATAGAAACGGGCTGGTCGCGACTGCGCGACAGCAAGATCGCGCTCGACGCGCGCTTCGGCGAACTCACCGCGCAAGTGTGGGGCCTGCTGCGCGATGAAGCGTTGAAGGCGCTGGGGAGCCAGTCGTGAATCAGGCGGCGCGCTGGCGCATCGGGCTCGTCGTCGCGCTGCTCGTGCTGCTCGAAATCGCAACGCGTCTTGCGTGGATCAACCCGGTGTCGTTCATTCCGCCGTCTCGCATGGCCGTGAGCGCATGGGACATTCTCACGTCGGGCCAGTTCACCGTGGATATCGCGCAGACGCTCGGCAGCGCATTGCTGGCGGTGACACTTGCCGTAGTCTTCGGTTTCATCGGCGGCGTGCTGCTGTTCAGGCTGCCGCGCCTGCGTCGCGTGCTCGACCCGTTGTTGCTCTCGTATTACGCAGTGCCGGTGTTCGTGCTGTATCCGATTCTCATCGTGATCTTCGGTCTGAATCGCTGGCCGCTCGTCGGCATCGGCTTTTTGTTTGCCGTCGTCGCGATGGCGGTGAACACGCTCAACGGACTCGAACGCGTACCACGCGTGCTATTGCGCACCGCACGCGTATGCCGCATGAGTGCGCTCGACGAAATTCGTCTCATCACGCTGCCGGCGAGTCTGCCGTTCGTCTTCACTGGCATCAAGCTGACGGTCGTGTATGCGTTCATCGCGGTGGTGGCGGGCGAGTTCGTGTTGTCGGGCTCGGGCTTCGGCTATCAGATCGCGTTCGCCTACAACGCATTCGATAACCCGACGATGTACGGCCTCATGCTCCTGATGCTGGTCTTCGTCACGACGATCAATGGCCTGCTGCGCCAGGCCGAAAGGCGTCTGTACCGGCGCATCCGCAGGGAGGCAGCATGAGTACGGTTGTCATTACGCATACGACGCGGCCGCGGCACGCGCGGCGCTGGACGGACGCGCTGGTGTTGATCGTCGTGCTCGTTGCGTTGTGGCAGGGCCTGAGCGAAATGCTTGGTCCCGATGTGCTCACGACGCCCGTTCACACGGTGCAGCGCGCATTGCATATCGTGAGCGATGTGGACTTCCCTGAGAGCCTCTACGTCACATCGCTCGCGTTTGCTTCCGCGTTTGCGATTTCGGCGATCGCGGGCGTCTGCCTCGGCTTGCTGCTCGGCTCGCGGCGCATGGCCGGCGACGTGATGGAGCCTTTGATGATGGGCTTCTATTCGATTCCGAAGGTCACGCTTTATCCGGTCGTGTTGCTCGCATGCGGCCTCGGCCTGTGGGCGAAGATCGTCTTCGGCGTGATGCACGGCATCGTGCCGATCACGCTCTTCACGATGAACGCCGTGCGCAACATGCCGCCCATTTATGCGCGCGCGGCCAGAACGTATCGCATGAGTCCCGGCGCTTTCGCGCGTTTTGTGCTCCTGCCTGCATGCGTGCCGGAAGTCGTCGCGGGCTTGCGCATCGGTTTTTCGCTGACCTTGCTCGGTACGCTGATCGGCGAGATGTTCGCATCGCAGAGCGGCATCGGCAGATTGCTGATGATCGCGATGAACCGCAACGAAACCAGCACGATCATGGCGCTCGCGCTGATGCTCTTCGTCTTCGCGACGCTCGTCAATCTATTGTTCCTTGCATGGCAGCGTCATCTCACGCATAGCGACTGATCATGAAAACACTCTTCGACAAGCTGTGGGACAGTCACGTCATCGCGCATCTTTCAGGCGGCGCGGATCTGCTTCAGGTGGACCGCCATCTGATGCATGAACTGACGGGCGTCGAAGCGGTGCGCGTGCTGGAGCGGCGCGGCCTCGGCATCGACAGCCCCGCGCTCACGTTTGCCACGCTCGATCATGTGATCTCGACGTTGCCCGGCCGCCGCGCGGGCGATGCGGACTGGAGCACGGACATGGTCGAGGCGATGCGCGCGCAAATGGCGCATCACGCGATTCCCATCTTCGACATCGGCGATGCCGGACGGCAAGGCATCGTGCATGTGATCGGACCGGAACTCGGGCTCTCGCTGCCGGGCACATCGATCGTCTGCGCAGACAGTCACACCTGCACGCATGGCGCGATGGGCGCGCTCGCGTTCGGCATCGGCTCGACAGAAGTCGTGCATGTGCTGGCGACGCAAACCATCCGCCAGAAGCGGCCCATGACGATGCGTGTGCGCTTCGAGGGTCGCGTGCGCGAAGGCGTGAGCGCGAAGGACATGATCCTTTATGTGATCGGCAGGATCGGCGCGGCTGGCGGCACGGGATACGCAGTGGAATATGCGGGCGAGGCGATCGAAGCCTTGTCGATGGAAGGACGGCTCACGTTGTGCAATCTGAGCATCGAGCTTGGCGCGAAGTTCGGTCTCGTGGCGCCGGACGAGATCACCTTCGCTTATCTGCGCGACAAGCCGTATGCACCGCAAGGCGCGCAGTTCGATCGCGCCGTCGCGGACTGGCGATCGCTCGCAACGGACGAAGGCGCGCGCTTCGAGCGCGAAGTCGTGATCGATGCATCGGCGATTCGCGTGCAGGTCACATGGGGCACGAGCCCCGAGCATGTCATCGCGCTCGACGAAGCCATACCCGATCCCGCGGTGATCACGGACGAATCGCGTCGCAATGCGGCGCAGGGCGCGATCGATTACATGGGCGTGCGCGCGGGACAACATCTCGACGAACTCGCAGTGGATCGCGTGTTCATCGGCTCATGCACTAACAGCCGCATCGAGGACTTGCGTATGGCGGCGCGTGTCGTCGACGGACATCATGTCGCGCGCAACGTGAAGGCATGGGTCGTGCCCGGTTCGCTCACGGTTGCACGACAGGCGCATGAGGAAGGACTCGACGACATCTTTCGCGCGGCGGGCTTCGAATGGCGCGAGCCGGGCTGCTCGATGTGCGTCGGCGCGAATGGCGACGTGGTCGGGCGCGGCGAGCGCTGCGTATCGACGTCGAATCGCAATTTCGTCGGCAGACAAGGGCCCGGCGCGCGCACGCATCTGGCAAGTCCTGCCGTCGCTGCCGCGAGCGCGCTGGCAGGACATATCGCCGCGCCGCAAACGGGAGCATCGCAATGAAAGCCGTCACGACGATCACGGGGCCGGCCGCGCCGCTCTTGCGCGATAACGTCGACACCGACCTCATCATTCGTATCGAACGCATCTCGCAACTCAAGCGCGGACAACTCGGACCTTATCTGCTCGAAACACTGCGCTATCTCGGCGATGGCCCGGCAAGCGGAGAGCGCGAGGACTTCGTGCTCAATCGACCGGCGTTTCGTCACGCCTGCACGATGCTCGGCGGCACGAACTTTGGTTGCGGCAGCTCGCGCGAGATGGCGGTATGGGCGCTCGAAGAAGCGGGCATCCGCTGTGTGATCGCGCCTTCGTTCGGCGATATCTTCTACAACAACTGTCTGCAAAATGGCCTTCTGCCGGTGCGGCTCGCCGCGAAGGACATCGCGCGTATCGCCGACGCGTCTCACGACGGCGCGAATGTCGAAGTCGATCTTCGTGCTTTGGAGATTCGCGCGCCCGGCCTCGATCCGATTGCGTTCGAATTCGATTCGGCGCAACGCGAAGCTTTGCTCGAAGGACTCGACGAGATCGACCAGACGCGCCGCTTGAACGAGCAGATCGCACAATTCCGCGCCGGTGACCGCAAGGCGCGCGGCTGGGCTTATTTGAGCTGACTTCGCTCGATTTTCTCTGACTTACTCTGACTTTTCGGAGACTCATCTTGACCCGTTCCGCACGCTTTCGCGAGTTGTTCAAGGAAGGTCCTTTCGTCTGCATGGGCGCGCACGACGCCATCACCGCGATGCTGGCCGAGCAGGCGGGCGCGAAGTCCATCTATGTGTCGGGCTTTGTCGCGTCGGGTGTCGTGGCGGGCCAGCCCGACGTCGGCGTGTTGTCGCAGACGGAAATGTTCGAGCACATCCGCCGCATTTGCCGCGTGACGTCCGTGCCAATTTTCGCCGATGCCGACACGGGCTACGGTGGCATCCTCGACGTTCAACGCACGATGCGTCTGTGGGAAGAAGCGGGCGCATCGGTGTTGCATCTGGAAGATCAGGCGCTGCCGAAGAAATGCGGGCACTATGCGGGCAAGCAGCTCGTGTCGAAAGAAGAGATGGTGCTGAAGTTGCGCGCGATGATCGAAGCGCGCCGCGATCCGGATTTCTTCATCGTCGCGCGCACCGATGCGATCGCAGTGACAGGCATCGACGATGCCGTTGCGCGGCTCGAAGCCTATGCGCAGGCGGGCGCGGACGGCCTCTATGCCGATGCGCCCGAAAGCCTCGAACACATGCGCGAACTCACGCGCCGTCTGAAGCCGCTCGGCAAGCCGATCCTCTTCAATCAGGCGCGCACGGGAAAGAGTCCTTACGTGTCGATGAAAGAGGCCTACGAAATGGGCTTCGATTACACGTTGAGCCCCATCGAGCCGATGCTCGCAATGCACAAGGCCGTGAAGGACATGCTGGCCGTGTTCATGCGCGAAGGCACGACCGATTCCATCGCAGATCGTCTGACGCCTTTCGACGAATACAACCGCTTCGTCGGACTCGATCGTGCAATGGAAATCGAAAAGCGCTTCGCCAGCGGCATTTCGTCTAAAACCTGATGCGCCTCACATTCTCCGCGCATTCAAAGCTTGAGCCCGATTAACCGTCGATGGTTTCGTGCACGCCTTGTTCGCCGCGCTTCCAGTATGCGGACGCGCGAATGCGCCTCTTGTCGACGCCGCGTTCGATGCACAGCAACTGGCGCACCGCGCGCATGAGCGTGGCTTCGCCTGCGGCCCAGACATAGCCTTCGCCTTCGGGCACGAAGGTCTCGCGCAAGGCAAGCAGCAGCGCGCCGCCCGGATGTTCGCTCTCGTTGCGATAACGCCATTGCGCATAGAGATCGGCGCGCGTGTCGAATTCGATGCGCGCCGATTGATCGGCCACTTCGATCAGCGTTGCCACGCGCGTGCCTTCCGGTAGTTCTTCCAGCCGACGCGCGATGGCGGGCAGGGCGGTTTCATCGCCGATCATCAGATGCCAGTCGAATTGAGTGGGAATCACGAACGAGCCGCGCGGCCCGCCGATGCCGAGATACTGGCCCGGCGCGGCCTGTGCGGCCCAGGCCGTCGCGGGTCCGGCTTCGTGCAGCGCGAATTCGATATCCAGTTCGCGCGCGGCGCGATCATGGCGGCGCGGGGTGAAGTCGCGCGCGATCGGACGCGGCTTCGACGGATCGAATACAGGACCATCGGGACCGGCTTGCGGAATCGCGGGCATCGACTCGCCGGGTTGCGGAAAGAAAAGCTTCACGTGATCGTCGAACGATGCGCTGACGAAGTCTTCGAGATCGTCGCCGGTGAACGTGACGCGCACGAAGTGCGGATTGAGCGCCTGCACACGCTTCACTTGCAGCAGACGAAACTTGAGCGCATGGCGCACGCGCGTGACTGCCAGTTCGGGCCGGTCTTGCAGGATGGAATCGGTCATCGTATAAGGCTCCTTCTCACGCTTGCTTCGGCGCGGGGTTCTGTTCGATTTCAGCGGTCGCGCGAGCGAGAATTTCGGCGATGCGGCGCTGTTCGTCGGGCGATGCATCGGTCCGCAACAGCAGCGCTTTCTTCAGCGCGCGCCGGGCCGCGATCAGTTCGGCTACCCAGCCGCTGTCGCCGGACGCGTCGTCGGTGTCGTCGCCCATGTAGGCGCGGCGCACGAGGTCCATCTTGCGGGCGAAATGCGTGAGCTTCGCGAGCATGATGTCGACGCGTTCACGATTGCTCGCCAGATAATCGCGCCCGGCGTCCGAAAGCGCATACCGCTTGCGGTTGCCTTCCAGTTCGACGGTCGTATAGCCGAGTTCTTCCAGATACGTGAGCGCGGGATAAACCATGCCCGGGCTCGGCGCATAGAAACCGTTCGAACGATCCTCCAGCGCCTTGATGAGTTCGTAACCGTGACGCGGCGCCTCCGCGAGCATCGCGAGGAGCAGCAGTTGCAGGTCGTCGGAGGAGAACTTGCGGCCGCGCGGCATGCCGTCTTCGCCGCCGAATCCACCCATGCCGCCCATCCCACCCATTCCGCCCGGGCCGCCGCCGAAGCGTCCGCCGCCATGACGATGCCGGCCGTTCATACACCAGCGTTCGAAGGCGAAGCGTTCCGCCCATTCAGGGGCGCCGAAGGGAAAATCGAAACCGAATGCGCGAAAACCGGCTTCGCGCGCACGTTGAAAGCAACGGGATTTCATATGATTGCTCCAGATATGTCGTAAAACATATCTAAAGATATATATCGTAAGAGTGTCTGTCAAGACGAATTTTTGCGATTCGTCGGCGCACGACGTAGGTTTACAGCGCCGGAAACGCTCCGCTCGGACGCGCGGGCAGGTGAGCTACCGAGTTCAGCGAGGGCTACATCATCCTGCCGACTTTATTGCAGGCATTCTGATGGCGCCGTTCTGGGCGACGCTGACGGTCATCATTTTGTTGGGATCAACCTATATCCATTTCGCTTTTCGGAACCAGCGAAACAGAAGCGCGTCGATCGCAAGGATCGCTGCGATGACGATCGGGTAGCCATAGCGGCTATGCAGTTCGGGCATATGCTCGAAGTTCATGCCGTAGATGCCCGCGATCATCGTTGGAACCGCGAACAAGGCGGCAAATGTGCCGAGTCGCTTGGTGATCTCGCTTTCCGCCAGCGCGATCATGCCCAGATTGACCTGAACCGCGGTAATGACCATCTCTCGACGACCCTCGATACCGCTCGTGATGCGCTCCAGGTGAAAATAAACATCCTTGAAGTAAGTCGACATGCCTTCGCAGATTTTCGGAACGCGGCCGCCCATGAGTTTGCCTACGCTTTCCAGCAACGGACCGACGTGATGTCGGAGGACCACGAGCCGCCGCTTGAAGCGATACAGCTCTTCGATGATTTCACGCGCTTCATTGTGCTCTTGCGGCTTGAAGATGCGATCTTCAAGTTCTTCGAGTTCGCTGGTCAGCTTTTCCAGTACCAGGAAGTAGTTGTCGACGATATCGTCCATCAACGCGTACAGCACGAACGCAGAACCCTGTTTGAGAAGAGGCGGCTCATGTTCACATCGTTCGCGTACTTTCTGAAAACCGCGTTGGGTACGCATCCGCACTGAGAGCACATAGTTTTTTCCGACGAAGACATTGACCTCGCCGAACAGCAGGCTGCCGTCCTGTTGAAGTTCGACCGGATGCATGACTGCGAATAACGAGTCGTCGTACTCTTCGATCTTGGGCCACTGATGATGCGTTCGCACGTCTTCGACGGCGAGTTCATGAAGCCCGAATTCCTCTTTCATCGCGTCGAGCTCGGCGGCGTCGGGATCTTTGAGCGCGACCCAGACGAAGCATTCGGGCTTCTGCACGTAATCGCTGATCTGCTCGATGGGAATGTCACCGAGCTTACGACCTTCCTGATAGGCCACACATGCAATCAACATGTTCGATCGCCTGAAAAGAGGAATATTCGATGAGTGCTGCGCGCGATGACTCGGTAATTCGCAACGGAAGCGGACGAATTCCCGGACCGGCTGACGCAGATTTAAGGTGCCGTTTGCCTTACTGCCGAATGGCTTAGCATACGAGAGCCCCTTGTCAGATGCTTGCGGACCGCGAAACGCCCGGAGAATGCCGTGTATTGCATTGCGTCACAGGCCCAACAGTCCCGCGTGATTCTGGCAATCGTTCGTCGGTTGAATGAGCGTGCACATCAGCATGATGCAACGCTTCATACTCTTCGTGACAGAAGCGTGACGCGCTCCGGTGACGCCAACGTGACAGGTGCGGAAGAAGTCATGGCCATGAATGCGGCCCCTTACGCTTACTATATTCAGGCACTCGGTTACGTCTTGGCGTGCCTTCTGCATGCGCATGTCTTGACTGCGACGTTTGATGCAAGCGCTTTCATCGATTCAGCCATTGCCTCCGGCTTGAGTGAACTCGAGCGTCACGATGCCGATCGCATCCCGCTTGGCCTTTTGCTTCGCGAGCGTTGCGACCTTGCTCAACTGCGCCACTCCGCGCAGCGAATTCGCCGGAACGACAACGGCTCCCACAGAAAGGCGAAGGAAGCCGAAGAACGCTTGTCTCGCGAAACGGTCCTCGCCAACTATGCCGCCCGCCGCACGATCCTCTTCCGAATAGTAGTCCAGCGCTAACCGGTTGAATTCGGCCACGGCGCGGCAGATTCTTTCGTGCCAGTCGGCGCTCTGAAAAAGGACCAGGAAGTCGTCGCCGCCTATGTGTCCGAGAAAGTCGCTATTGGGGTCGCAGATCGATGCCAGCGCTTGGGCGGTCGCTTTCAATATGGCGTCGCCTTGCCAATATCCATAGCGATCGTTGAACGGCTTGAAGTGATCCAGATCCGCATAGCAGGCTACGAACGCGTTACCGTTGGCGATCAACCGGTCGATGTGCTTGCCAAGCGGTAAGTTGCCGGGAAGAAAAGTGAGTGGGTTCGCATGCCGTGCCGCCGCGAGCCGCAGTTCCGTGACCGCACGCACCGCGCTTGCGCCGGTCACCAGACCTGCATAGCGTGTGCCATCGACGACGATGAAACCGTCCGACAACGCGTGTTGATCGTCGTCGGTAAGCAGCATGGCGATCTCGTCGATGCTGGCCGTTCGGTCGATCAAAACCGGATTGCGATTCGCGAACTGCATGCACGCACGCTTCCCGAATAACTCGCGATGATAGGGGAGCGCGAACTGATCCATGAGCAAGCGCCGGTTGATCACTGCAACCGGCACATCGTGCTGATCGACGACTGCGAGCGCGTGCAGCGACGGCGACGCAGTGAACAGGTTGACTGCATCGTCATTGCACGCCCGAACGCCCAGCGTTGGCGCTGCGATGCACATCTTGTCGATCTGATTCGCGCTCTCGGCTGTTTCAGCGCGGCGGTGAGTCCTTGCCGGATACACCGCAATCTGTTGAGACTGGAGGAGATCCGAGGCGACCTCATAGATACGCGTCATTGGTGTCGCTGCCGGCTTGCCTAGCAGAAATCCTTGAGCGTAGGGAATGCCCAGGTCACGCACGATTCTCAGATCGGCAACATGCTCCACGCCCTCGGCAATCAGCAGCGATCCCGTCGCGTTCGCGAACGAAACCATGGACTTGACGGCTTCAAACTTGACAGCGTTCTGAGCGATTCCGTCGATGAAATAGCGATCAATCTTGACGTAGTGCGGAGAGAGTTGCGCCCATAGACCCATCGTTGCATTGGCGACGCCGTAGTCGTCCAGCGCGAATTGACAGCCGATTGCACGCAACGCATCGACGGATACGGCGAACTCGGCGAGATCGGCGATATGGCTCCGTTCCGTCAACTCGATGACGATGCGGCTTGCGTCGACACCGGCATACGAAACACCCCGATGGTCTGCCGCGACGATGGCCGATGCGCTGTAGTTGATGAAGAGCCGTGAATCGCGCTTCGAGTCACCGGAGAAGTACGCTTTCATGCAAGCGTAAGCGGCGGCATGTTCGAGCTCGATGACCAGGTTCTCTTTTCTCGCGCGTTCGAAAAGGGATGCGGGCGACTCCAGTGCACCGCCGCTTGCCGGTCCCCTGACGAGACCCTCGTGGCCGATCACTACGCCATCCGATAACCTCACAATCGGTTGAAACACAGCGGACAAGGACTGCAATTCGATCAGACGGCCGATCGTTTTCTCGACGGACGTCCGGGATTCGGTCACGGGGACAAGCATGGGCAAACTCTTTACAGGCATCGCCGCGCGCGGGGACTCTCGACGGTGCATCGGTGGATATGCCGCTTTAGCGCAGATGGCGTAGCTACGGCGCAGCGATAATCAGACGAATCATGCAAATGCAGCATTAGTGCACAGGGAAGTATGGCAATGCAAGAGGCCGCTTGCGTGTCACAAAAACTTCATCTTCACGGTCCCCCCGGCCTTGCTTGCAGACATCGTTCACGGGGCACACGCCGGTGCAATGCGTGCCTTCGACTCTGGGCTACTTTCTAAAAGGACTTATCGGCCCAATGCGCGTCGCTCGTTACTCTCGTTAGTCGTATTAGACGCGACGGCTTCAGGCATCACCTGATGTAATCCACTAAGCGCGGACTTCTCGTATCAAACACGTCGAATTCATTAGGATCGTTCACTGCTCGGGGCTGCGCATATCCGCATGGTTGTTGAAGTAGCGCGCAAGTGCGCAACCAGCGGACCGGTAGTGGCGATGTCAGGCCGGTTCGGTCGAGGGTAAGAGGGGAGGATGACGTTCAGGCGAACTTGAAAGTGCAACGCGCGCCTTCGACTCCGGACTGCCATCGATGTAGTACTTGTCGGCCCAACGCCTGTCTGGTTGAAGTGCCAGCCTGACCTTTTTCTTGTGTTGCACGCGTGTTTCGATAGCGAGCGCGCGAGCCCGATAGTGCTCGTAAAGCCGCAGGAATTCGGCGAGATAAATAGCGGCGATACGCCGGTCCTTGATCTCGAGCAGGTTCTCGTCGTTCTTGTGCTCCGAGTTATTGCTCATGTTCGCCGATCCCGTATATACGACGGGATTCGTTCCTTCCGGATCGATGACCACAAACTTGTGATGGATGATGACCGGTGGATACGGCGGACGTTTTTCACCGGGAAAAAGCTGCATTTCGACGTCGAATCCCTCAGGTACGGTCGCATCGGTAAAGTACTTGCCGTCGACGACATCGCGGTTGTGCCGGCTGCGATGATAAAGCTCGACGCTCGTCAATTCAGTCGCATTCAACGTCTCGCCTTGCTTTTTCTTCTGTTCGCCCGTTTCGGCCGCACGCTGTGATATCGCGTTGACGAGGCCGAACATCATCAAGCCTTTGTCTCCCGCCGCGAAACAAGCGTCGCGCAACGGTTTATCCGTCGGCGAGAACAGGCAGAACAGCACTGAGTGCTTCGCGTGAGCCACTGCATTCACGATTGTGTCGATCTGTGTGCGCTGGGCATCGGGTTCGGGGGAAAACGAAGCCCGCACCAACGCGTCGCCAATCCTGATTGGATTGCTCCAGCCTTGCTGGAGTTTCTTGGTCGCTGCCAGGCTGGGATCCGTCGAGATGGCAGCAGCCCGCGCGTTATAAAGCTGCGCCAGAGCGGGAGAATCCAGCAAATGCAGCAGATTCGCTTGTTCGGTGAGACCTTCGGTCGTAAAGTTCGCCGAGCCCGTGAGCAGCCGGGCCGGCTCGCCGCGGTGCTCGGGCGTATCGGTGACGATGAACTTGTCGTGCATGATATTCGTCGACTTCCGTGGATGAAAATCTACCCACTTGCCCAGTTCATCGACTGCGCCCTGATTCGGAGATGGCGGCGCCGCTTGACCTTTGGGCGCGTCGCCGGGATGCGAATCGTAGACGATGGCCGTCGAATGCGCGGCGTGCGTGCTCGCGAATTCTTTAAACGCAGGAATTGCCCATAACCTGTCGGTCAGGTGATAAATGGCGCTGACGGCACGCGTCGCGCCGTCAAAGGCCACTGAGAAAGTCTGATCGAGATCATTGGCAAGCCAGCGGCGCAATACGAGCGCCTGATCATCAGGCGGTGGTTTTTTCGGGTCCAGACCCATGGCCGCGACCTTGCGCGAGAACGCCTGGGAACTGACGACGGCGCGATTGAACCAGGTGCCGATTCCGTCCTGAACATGAGCCGGCAACGTGATCTTCAAATGGGCCTTTTCTGCATACAGCAATTGCGGTTCATTTGCGCTGCCCACTACAGGCCAGGCGGTATAGCCGAACGATGTTTCGCGATCGGGCTCGTCGAACCGGGCGTCCCACCACATGAACTTCTGGATTGGTGCAGTGTTCGATGGCGCATCGGGTTGATCCGCACCGACAGGACCGTCGAATGTCAATCTGTTCGGCAACCAGCTCTTGGTTGCGCGGCTCTTGCCGTCTGCTGTCCAGAAACCTGGTGAGCGCTCAATGGCGAAGCCGAGGAAATCGGCCCGAGTCTTGCCTTCCTCCCAGTTCAGCGCGAGCAGGACGAGCGTGGGAGAAAGGTATGCACGAATGTCGATGGCCATTGTTACCTCGCGGTGTGTCTGGCCATCGTATGAGGCTTTTATGACAGGCAATGACGATCAGATGAACGACATCCTTTCATTTTTTCCGCTAGCCGTGCGACGAGTCATCTCCTCAAGTGTTTCAGATGCGCCAGTCGCGCAGGGTATTTGACGTTCAATAGCAGAGACCACCGCTTAGCGCTAAGCAAGAACCCGCACGACGGCCTATTAGAATTGAATCTATCGAGAAGGCATTCATTCTGGTGCGGGCTCCACTTCGGTCGCGGACCAACTGATGCTCGATACGCCTCGCTCCATGCTCATCCGACTGGCCATTCGCTCGAGTTTTGCCTGGTCTTTCGGATGCATGCGAATCGTTGCCGTAACTTTGATTTGTGTTGGCTCGTCATCGGTGTCCTCACTGGTCAGGCTCTGGAACGAAAGTGGTTGCGACTCCATTGCGTTCGATAACAGGGTGCGAATATGAATTTCATCGTCTTGCCGTCCGACGACCGTCAGAACGTATTCGCGCACCAGATCTGCACTGGAAACTGGCGTGGAATTGATAATGCGGCTCAAGTCGCGCAGTAGCGTATTAGTGACGAGGACCACGCCTGTTCCTGCGAAAGCAGGTCCGTAGTGTCCGCTGCCGCACAAGACGCCAACGGCTGCGGAACACCATAACGTGGCCGCTGTGTTGATGCCTTGTATGGAGCCCTTGTCGCGCATGATGACCCCACCGCCGAGGAAGCCCACTCCTGACACGACGTACGCCGCGATCTGCGTTACGCTGGCTTCGCCGTTGCCGGTCAGCATGCCGAGGGTGACGAATAAACAAGCGCCACTTGCGACGAGCGTGATGGTGCGCAAGCCAGCAGTGCGTTGACGAAGCTGGCGCTCAAGTCCGATCGCGACGCCGCAAGCAAACGCGGCCAACAGGCGCAATGCAAAATCGATGCTCATCGATACGATGTCCCGGCTTTTTGAAAAACCCAAAATGTTCTCACGACAGTGTGTAGGTAGCGTGAATGTTTTTCGATTCTTCGCGAGGCGATCACACTTTCGGGGTCGTTAAAGAAGCAAGGAACCAGGAACAGTCCTCGATAGGAGGTTCTTTCCAAAGCGGAATTCTTTCTCGCTCGTAATCGGCAAGTTAGTTGTAAGCGGTCGGATAACTCGTCTGAGTTTCCCCTGGAACTTCGACCCGCAGCGGGTCGCGTATGAACTCGAACCAGGGGAAGGACACATGAAATGGTCAAGGTGCCGCACCGGGCATACACGGCGGAGTTCAAGGAAGCAGCCGCGTAACCCCATACCCACTATGAGGATTTTCCGCTGACCACGGTTCATGTTGATCACACATTCAAGATTGATCAATGCGAAGCGCAGTCATATAGTCGTCTCAAACACAACTACACAACCTGAGTTTGTGGAGACGACGAAGTGAGCAACAACCCTGAAATCGGACAATCGATCCTCGTTCGAGGAATCCGAACCAACTATCACGACGTGGGCGGCGGTGCACCCGTACTGCTGATCCACGGTTCCGGTCCTGGCGTCACGGCGTGGGCCAACTGGAGAGCGACCATCCCGGCTCTTTCCCGGCACGGGCGTGTGCTGGCTCCCGACATGGCCGGCTTCGGCTACACCGACAGATTCGACGACGGACGCTACAGTCTCGATCGATGGATCGATCACGTGTTCGGCTTTCTCGATGCACTCGACATCGAGTCGGCCAACGTGATCGGAAATTCGTTTGGCGGCGCGCTGGCACTTGCAATGGCCGTTCGCCATCCGGATAGGGTCAAGCGGCTGGTGCTCATGGGAAGCGTGGGAGTCTCGTTTCCGATCACCGAAGGTCTCGACGCGGTGTGGGGATACACGCCTTCGCTCGAAAACATGCAACGCATCATGCAGTATTTCGCGTTCGATCAGTCCCGCCTCACTCCAGCGCTCGCCGGCATGAGATATCAGGCAAGCATTCGTCCCGGCTGCAGCGAGGCCTTTGCACAAATGTTTCCGGCGCCGCGCCAGCGCTGGGTCGAAGCGATGGCTACGCCAATCGCGGCAATCCGGGCGCTGCCGCATGAAACGTTGATCGTGCACGGCCGCGACGATCAGGTCATTCCGCCCGCGACCTCGTTCGCGCTGCACGAGCTTATCGATCACTCACAACTGCACGTGTTCGGACGCTGTGGGCACTGGACCCAAATCGAACAGGCAGAGCGATTCAACAAGCTCGTCGTCGAGTTTCTCTTCAACGAATCGAAAGATTCCTGACCCCCGCATATAACCATCGGGCCCGAGCGCGGATGAAGGCTCGGGCATGAGGAAGCCGACGCCCAAGGAGGCATCGTGATCGATTTGAAAGATGTGGCATATGTGCGTCTCGGCACGCGCGATCTCGAGAGCGCGACGCGCTATGCGACCGAGGTACTGGGTCTGCAGGTTGCCCGGCGCGGTGAAAAGAATGTCTATCTCCGCTCGGATAATCGGGACCACACGCTCGTCTTCTCGGAAGGCGACCCGGCTCAACAGGTCAGTGGCTTCGAGGTCGCGACACCCGAAGCGCTCGATCGTGCAGCGCAAGTGCTCGACGAGGCGCGCATCGAATTCACGCACGGCAGCGCGAATGAGGCCGAACAACGATGCGTCCGCGACTTCATTACTTTCGCGGACCCCAGCGGCAATCAGATCGATCTGGTAGTGGCGCCGCATCATCGTGGACATCGCTACTACGGTTCACGTGACGCGGGCATCACAGGCTTCAGTCACATCGGCCTGTGCACCACGGACGCTAAGCGGGACGAGAAATTCTGGACCGAAACGCTCGGCGCGCGCGTGAGCGACCGCATCGGCGATGCAGCGCTGCTGCGCATCGACCCGGTGCACCACAAAGTCGCGCTTCTGCCGTCGCCGCGTGGCGGCGTGCAGCATATCAATCATCAGGTGGAGAGCATCGACGACATCATGCGTGCCTGGTACATCCTCAAGGAGAAGAACGTCCGCATCCGCTTCGGCCCGGGCCGCCATCCGACCTCGGGGGCGATGTTTCTTTACTTCGAGGGACCGGACGGCATGGTCTATGAGTATTCGAGCGGCGTGCGCGTTTTCACCGACGAAGAGCACCTCACGCATCTTCCGCGACAGTTCCCCTTCGAACCGAGTTCGTTCTGCATGTGGGGTTCCAAACCCGAAGTGCTGGAGTTCGGCTCATGAGTTCGATCGAAGCGACTTCCGCGCAGCAGGCCATCGTCCGGATGGCGGCGCGCGCATTGGGCCGCGCGGGTCTGGTCCACGCGTACGGGCATTGCAGCCTGCGGCTCGACCGGGATTACCTGCTCGTCTGCGCGCCGATGCCGATGGGGCTCATCGAGAAAGAGGCCGGCGTCGTCGTGCCGATTCGCGGTGCCTTGCCCGATGGCGTGCTGGGCGAAGTGCGGATTCATCAGCAAATCTATGCAAGACGGGATGACGTGGGCGCCGTCGTGCGCAGCATGCCACCTTCCGTGATGAGCCTTTCGACAGCGGGTATCACGCCTGTCCCGCGTCATGGGCCAGGCGCCTATTTCGCACCGGCCGCGCCGCTCTGGAACGACGTGCAACTGGTTCGCTCCACTCCGCAGGCCGAAGGTGTGGCCGACACGCTCGGCAAGGCACGAGCGATCGTCATGCGGGGCAACGGCGCAGTCGTCGTAGGCGCGACGCTGGAAGAGGCGGTTGCCTGCACGTGGTTTCTCGAAGATGCGGCGCGTGTCGAATTTAACGTCCGCACGATGCGTCTCGAAGAGGCTTCCACCATGAGCGCAGAGGACGCGGAACAGCGCGCGACGACCTCGGGAAGGGTGATCGAGCGCATGTGGGAATACCTTAGCGCCGGCGATCCGGAACTGGAAGCTTTCCAGCCTTAACGAATCAATCGCATCAAAAGCCCCACTAGCACCAGGAGAAAACATGGAGTCGATGCAGATCGGCACGGTTGCTCACGCGCTGTTCGCCGCCCTCGATGGATGTGATCCGATCGCGCCGCTCACGACGAGCGAGCCGGGCATGACCATCGCCGATGCTTACGAGATTCAGCGTCGAATGATCGCCACACGTCTCGCGGCGCGAGGCGAGCGCATCGTCGGCAAGAAGATCGGCATCACGAGCGAAGCGGTGATGAACATGCTCGACGTCCGTCAGCCGGATTTCGGGCAGCTCACATCAGGTATGCAGTACGCCAATGGCGCGACGATTCCGTTGTCGCAATTCATTGCCCCGCGCGCCGAAGGGGAGATCGCGTTTCTGCTGGCGAGCGATCTGATCGGCCCCGGGCTGACCGCACAGGACGTGCTGAATGCGACCGAGTGGGTCATGCCTTGCTTCGAGATCGTCGATTCGCGCATCCGCGACTGGAAGATCCGCATTCAGGACACGGTTGCCGACAATGCGTCCTCCGGTGCGTTCGTGATCGGCGAAGGACGGGCTGATCCACGCGCGCTCGATCTCGCCGCAGTCACGATGCGCTTCACGCGCAATGGGGAAACCATCGGCACGGGTCAGGGTTCCGCCGCGCTGGGTCATCCCCTCAACGCGGTTGTCTGGCTGGCCAATCAGCTCGGCGAGTTCGGCATGCCGCTGCGTGCGGGCGAAATCATCTTGTCCGGTGCGCTTTCGGCGATGGTTCCGGCTCGCGCCGGCGACCGCATGCGTGTCGAGTTCGACGGTCTGGGTCACGCCGACGTCGCGTTCGAATGAGATAGACCCTGAGGAGACGACATGGATTCTAAAGAGGCGAGCAAGCCGCTCAAGGCGGCGATCATCGGTTCCGGAAACATCGGCACCGATCTGCTGGTGAAGATCTTGCGTCACGGGCGCAACGTAGAGGCCGCGATCATGGTCGGCATCGATGCCGCTTCCGACGGGCTTGCCCGAGCAAGACGGCTTGGCGTGCAGACTTGCGATACCGGCGTGGACGGCTTGTTGTCGATGCCGGCATTCGAGCACATCGACGTCGTGTTCGATGCCACGTCCGCGGCAGCGCACGTACGTAACGACGCATTGCTGCGCGCCGCGAAACCCGGCATTCGCGTGATCGACCTGACTCCGGCGGCCATCGGACCGTATTGCGTTCCGGTGGTGAACCTGGACATGCATCGCGATGCACAGAATCTCAACATGGTGACCTGTGGCGGTCAGGCGACCATACCGGTCGTCGCGGCTGTCTCGAGCGTTGCGCGCGTTCATTACGCCGAGATCGTGGCTTCGATTTCGAGCCGTTCGGCTGGACCGGGAACGCGCGCGAATATCGACGAGTTCACCGAGACCACTTCGCGCGCCCTCGAAACCGTGGGCGGAGCGGCACGGGGCAAGGCGATCATCGTTCTCAATCCCGCCGAGCCGCCGTTGCTCATGCGCGATACCGTCTTCACGCTTTCCGAAGACGCCGACGAAGCGGCCATCGAAACCGCGATCGTGGAAATGGTCGAGTCCGTGCGGGCCTATGTGCCCGGCTATCGGCTCAAGCAACGCGTGCAGTTCGAGCGGATTCCTTCCAGCCAGCCGGTCGAAGTGCCGGGACTCGGATTGCGCAGCGGCCTCAAGACGTCGGTCTTTCTCGAGGTCGAAGGCGCGGCTCACTATCTCCCCGCTTACGCGGGCAATCTCGACATCATGACATCGGCGGCGCTCGCCGCGGCGGAAGCCATCGCTGCGCGGCTGACCGTTGCCGGGCAGCGTGCTCTCGACGACACCTTCGCGGGGATCAAATGAAGCAGAAGCTCTATATCTCGGATGTCACGCTTCGCGATGGCGCGCATGCGATTCGTCACCGTTACAGCCTGGATCAGGTGCGATGCATCGCGCGCGCCCTCGACGAGGCTCGCGTCGATTCGATCGAAGTGGCTCACGGCGACGGTCTGCGAGGCTCGTCGTTCAACTACGGCTTCGGCGCGCACACCGACGTGGAATGGATCGCCGCTGTTGCGGAGGTCGTTCAGCATGCGCGCGTCGCGACGCTGTTGCTTCCGGGAATCGGCACCGTGCACGATTTGCGCGCAGCTTACGACGCCGGCGCGCGCGTGGTGCGAGTCGCCACGCATTGCACGGAAGCGGATGTATCGAGGCAGCACATCGAAGCGGCGCGGCATCTCGGCATGGATACGGTCGGCTTCCTGATGATGAGCCACATGGCGTCGCCGCAGCAGCTCGCCGGGCAGGCAAGTCTGATGGAAGCCTACGGCGCGACCTGCGTCTACGTGGTGGATTCAGGTGGCGCCCTGACGATGAACGACACGCGCGAGCGCGTTCGCGCGCTCAGGGACGTGCTTCGCGCCGACACGGAAACCGGCATTCACGCGCATCACAACCTGAGTCTCGGTGTCGCCAATTCGATCGTGGCCGTCGAGGAAGGATGTAACCGGGTCGACGCCAGTCTGGCGGGAATGGGCGCCGGGGCAGGCAATGCGCCGCTCGAAGTCTTCATCGCGGCGGCGAACCGGCTCGGCTGGCTGCATGACTGCGACCTGTATCGCCTGATGGATGCCGCCGATGACACCGTGCGGCCTTTGCAGGAGCGGCCGGTACGCGTGGATCGCGAAACCCTCGCGCTGGGTTACGCGGGCGTCTATTCGAGTTTCCTGCGGCACGCCGAGCGCGCGGCGCAGCACTATGGCCTCAAGACCGTCGACATTCTCGTCGAGTTGGGTCGCCGCAGGATGGTGGGTGGTCAGGAGGACATGATCGTCGATGCGGCGCTCGACCTGTTGTCGAAATCCGCTGCCAATCCGAAGGTGTCCGCGAACGCGAGCACCCACTAACGCCCGTTGATGAAATTTAGCTGGAGGCAATATGGAACAAGGATGTACTCATTTCGAGGGCGGCGGTGCCGGCAGCCCGGTGCGCTTCGTGCGAAACGCACGATCGGTCGATGCGGCGACGCTGCGTCAACTGGTGCAGCCCGGAAAAGTGCACTCGGCCGTGTATACGTCGCCCGACATCTTCGAAGCCGAAATCGAGCGCATCTTTCATGGCTCGTGGCTGTATGTGGGTCACGCGAGCGAAGTGCCGCACAAAGGCGACTACCGCGTGCGACGCCTCGGGCGCCAGCCGGTCATCATGGTGCGCGGTCATGACGATGTCGTACGCGTGTTGATGAATCGCTGCAGGCATCGCGGTGCGGCCGTGTGCGAACAGGAAGCCGGACGCGAGAAATTCTTTCGCTGCTGGTTTCACGGCTGGACCTACGACAACACGGGCAAGCTCATCAATGTGACGGACCCCGCCGGATACGGCGAGGACTTCCGCATGGAAGAGTATTCGCTGACCAGTGCGCCGCGCGTCGAGACATATCGGGACTTCGTGTTCGCGTCGCTGTCGCCGGAGGTCGGAGCGCTTTCGGAGTATCTCGGGCCGGCCGCGCAGATGATCGACCTGCTCGTCGATGCTTCACCGACGCGCCGCATCGCACTGTCGGCGGGCGTCCACAAGACCGTCTACAACGGCAACTGGAAGATGGTGGGCATGGACGGCTATCACCCGCACTATGTGCACGCGTCCGTGGTGTCGATGTGGCAGCGCCAGGCGGATAGCGGCATCGGCGCCACGCATCGCGCCGACCCGTTCGACGGCCAGGCGAAAACCTACACGCGCGATCTCGGCCACGGCCATGCAATGCTCGACATGCGCGAACATCGCGTCGCGCACTACGCGGACTATGAAACGTACCTGAAGGGCGTGCAGGGCGGCGCGGAGTACATCGCAGCGCTCACTGCGCGCGACGGCGCCGAACAATCGAGGCTTCTCGTCGCCATTGCCGGCGATCCGCACATCGGCGTGTTTCCGAACATGCAGATCATCAACAACCAGATCCGCATCATGGTGCCGCTCGAGCCCGGGCGGACGGAAGTGCTGATGTTCCCGGTGCTGTTCGACGGAGTGAGCGACGCGATCAACACGATGCGCCTGCGCCAGCACGAGTCGTTCTATGGACCGGCGGGGGCGGGCTCCCCCGACGACGCCGAAATCTTCGAGCGGGCGCAGCGCGGCATGAACGCGCAAGTCAATCCCTGGATCGACATCTCGCGAGGCATGACACGGGAGCAGGCCCATGCCGACGGGACCATCACGGGACACATCTCCGATGAAGTCCCGCAACGCGGCCAGATGCGCTATTGGCTGGAACTCATGACCGAGGGAGCCGAACTTGAATAATGCCGCTCATCCCCAAAGGCTGTCGTCGGACACGGGTAGCTCGCCGATCGAGAACGCGTCGCAGTTTCTTTATCACGAAGCGGCGCTGATGGATGCGCATCGCTTCGATGACTGGCTCGCGCTGTGGCATCCCGAGGGTCTCTATTGGGTGCCTTGCAATACCGAAGACCTCGAACCGAACAGATCGATCTCGCTCATCTACGAGAACCGTCGGCAACTCGACGACCGCGTTTATCGGCTCAAAGGCCGTCATGCTCATGCACAGAGTCCGCGTTCGAGATTGCTGCGAGTCGTGTCGAACGTAACCATCGAGGCCGCGAGCAAGGAAAGCCTGATCGTTCACTCGAACTTCGCGCTTGGCGAGGTACGCAGCGATCGCCAGGAGACCTTGTTCGGCCGTTGCCGCCACGTGCTGGCGTTCGAAGAGGGCGTGATGCTGATTCGCGAGAAGAAGGTGTTTCTGCTGAACAACGACACGCCGATGAACAACCTCACGTTCCTGATCTGAGGCCGATATGGATGCGCGAGTTATGGAAAGCGAAACTTCCACCGATGCGGCGCAGTGGACGCAACTTTGCCTGCTCGAAGACGTGACTCACGGCGACGGCCTCCAGGTGAAGGTCGGCGAAAGGATTCTCGCAGTGTGGCGCGTGGATGATCTTGCCTTCGTCACTGACGACACCTGTACGCACGGCGAGGCATCGCTCGTGGCGACCGGCATGCTCGACGGCTTCTCGATCGTCTGCGGTTTGCATCAGGGCGAGTTCGATATCCGCACGGGCGAAGTGCGTGCCGCGCCCTGCAGCAAACCAATTCGCAGCTACGCGGCTGCGGTGCGCGAGGGCTTCGTGCTCGCGCGACTCGCCGAATAGCGATCAGAGGATGGACACAGTGATGAACGAGACGACAATGCCGGCTTCTTCGCTGCCGATCATCGCGGTGATGGTCGGAGATCCCGCGGGTATCGGTCCGGAGGTCGCGGTCAAGGCGGCATCGGATGCATCGGTGCGCGCTGTATGCCGGCCCTTGCTGATCGGCGATATAGCGTCGATCAGCGTTGCCGCGAAAAGGCTGCCCCTGTCCGTCGAACTCGAAGTGATTCAGGCGTTCGACGCGAAGGCCTTCACATCGCCCCGAGTCGTGGTGCTGGATCCGCGTGACCTCGCTCCGCATGAGTATGCAACGGGCCAGCCTTCCGCCGCGGCGGGTCGAGCTGTCGTTCGCTGGATGGCGCTTGCGGACCGGATCGCGCATGACGGCTTGATCGGGGGATGGATCATGGGGCCGATCGATTCGACGTCGCTCAAGCTCGCAGGCGAAGTTGCGGGCATCGACGATCTGCAGCCGGACCATACTTTCATGTTTCGCATGAGCGGCAAACTGCGCGTCGTTCCGTTGACCGAACACATCCCGCTGCGCGACGTTCCCGCAACGGTTACGCACGACGCCATACTGAACCTCGTAGCATTGGTAGACGCGCGTCTGAAAGACTGGGGCATCGAGAGGCCGCGCATCGGCGTGGCGGGACTCAATCCGCACGCCATGTTCGAAGAGGAGACGCAGATCATCGGGCCTGCCGTCGAAAGTGCCATATCGCATGGGATTGACGTGCATGGCCCGGTTTCCCCTGACTCCGTGTTTCGCCATGGCCTCGATGGGCGCTATGACGCGGTCGTCAGCATGTATCACGACCAGGGTCAGATCGCGCTCAAATCCGCAGCTTTCGAGGGCGCGTGCACGCTCTATCTGGGGGTCCCCTACGTGCGTGCGACCGTTCCGCACGGTACCGCAATGGACATCGCGGGAAAGAATGTGGCGCAGCACCGCAGCATGGCCTCCGCGCTGAGGACGGCGGCGGCGCTCGCCGCTAAGCGCGGTTTCCTGATCGAACAATGAGGAGCCGGCTCCATGACAAGCCAATCAACCGATCCGCTGACCTTGCGCGTGGTGATCGTCGGAGCGGGACAGGCTGCGGCGGCAGTCGCGCGGACGTTGCGTGCAGAAGGACACAGGGGCGACATTACGATGCTCGGGGCCGAGCGCGTGGGTCCGTATGAGCGCCCGCCCTTGTCGAAAACGTGGCTGAGCGCGGAGGCCTTGCCGGAGATTGCATCCCTGCTCGATCTTTCGCGATCGGGCCAGCCCGAGGTCGATTTGCGCACCGGAGTCAACGTGACCCGCATCGACCGTGCATTGCGCACAGTGCATGTGGATGACGGGACGGAGTTTCGCTTCGACCGCCTCGTGATCGCAACCGGCGGCCGCGCCCGGCGTCTGGAGCTGCCGGGCGACGCGAGCGATGATATCACCTACCTGCGCACGACTGACGACGCGCTGCACATCCGCCGCAGATTGAAACGCGGCAAACGACTGCTGGTGATCGGAGGCGGATGGATCGGACTGGAAACCGCGTGCAGCGCACGAAGGCTCGGCGTCGACGTGATCCTGGTCGAAGCGGGCCAGCGTCTGTGTGAACGGACCGTACCGGCAATAGTCGGTGAGCATCTGCTTCGCATTCAGCGCTCGCTCGGTGTCGACGTGCGGCTGAGTGCCGGCGTCGACCGCTTATCGAAGTTGCCCGACGGACGTTACGCGGCTTCGCTGACGGACACTCAGGAAGCGTTCGATCTGGTGGTCGCGGGGGTAGGAATGGTGGCGAACGATGAGCTCGCGGCCGCATCCGGTCTGCCTTGCGCGGGCGGCGTTCTATGCGACGTCGAAGGACGCACGACCGACCCTCACGTCTTTGCATGCGGCGACGTGGCCTCGTTCGAGCATCCGTTCGGACCGGTCGGGACGAGACGTCTGGAATCATGGGACAACGCGGAGCAACAAGGCGCCGCGTGCGCGAGGGCCATTCTCGGCAAGCAGACCGCAGCGCATTCGTTGCCCTGGTTCTGGTCCGATCAGGGCGACGTGAATGTACAGATCCTCGGTTTTCCGAACGCGACGGACACACCGGTCCTGAGGGAGGACGACGGTCGAGCGACGCTCATCTGGTTAGGGCAATGCGCCATCGACGAGCCCGCGCGAATCGAGGCAGCAGTCTGCATCAACGCTCCCGCCGACATGCCGATCCTGCGACGCATGTGGCAGAAGGGCGTGAGCGTCGACCGACACACGCTCGCCTCCAAAGACCTCAGTCTCAAGAGCCTTCTCCAGAGGTCGGCAGGTGTGGGACAGAACGGAAGTGCCGGCACGTAAGCGCGCGTCGGACAATTTACATCGATCGAGCAAAACAGAGCGTGGCGGTACCGGTCGTCCGGTTGACCGTCCATGCCAAAGGAGACAGGCGTGAAAGCTTTTGAAACCTCGCAGGAGTGGCAAGGCGCAGTCGCGAGCACGGATTCTGCTCACGACGCGAGCGAAACGGGAACGGGCTCCAGGCGACTATTCTTCGCCAGCTTTCTCGGCACGATGGTCGAGTGGTACGACTTCTTTCTCTACGGCTTCATCGCGCCGCTCGTATTCGAAGAACTGTTCTTTCCGAAGCTGAATGCGCTCAGCGGCACCATCGCCGTTTATGCGACGTTCGCCGTCGGCTATGCGAGCCGACCTCTCGGAGGGCTCGTGTTCGGCCACTTCGGCGACAAGATCGGACGCAAGTCTATGATGCTCGTGACCTTGCTGATGATGGGCATCGGTACCGCTGCAATCGGACTGCTGCCGAGCGTCGCTCAGATAGGAATGACCGCGACCTGTCTGCTCGTCGCGCTGCGCTTCGTTCAGGGCTTCGCGCTGGGCGGCGAATCGGCAGCGGCCAGCCTCATGGTGCTGGAAAGCGCGCAACAGCATCGCCGGGGCCTGCTCGGGGCCGCGCTTCAGGCGGCAGGACCGCTGGGCGTACTGCTGGCGTCTCTCGCGGTATTCGTCGTGTCCAGGCTGCCGCACGAAGCCTTGCTTGCCTGGGGTTGGCGCGTGCCGTTCCTGGTGAGCGCCGTGCTCGTGGTGATCGGTCTGTATATCCGTCTGCGCGTCGAGGAAACCGTCGCGTTCCGCAAGCAGCAGAGCCAGCACGAATTGACGCGCATCCCGGCATGGGAAACCTTGCGCAGCTACAAGTGGCCGGTCTTCGTCGTGCTCGTGGTCAGCACCATGGAGAGCACGTTCTACTATCTGACGGGCGTCTACTCCATCTCGTACGTGACGAAGACGCTCCATATGCCCGGGTCGGTCGCGATCGGCGCGATTGCCTGCGCGAACGCATTCGCCCTCGTGTCCGTGCCGCTCTACGGCGCGTTGTCGGACCGGCTCGGGCGCAAGGGCGTGTATTTGCTGGGCATCGTGGCGTCGGCCATCTACCTGAACTTCTTTTTCACGATGCTCGACGGGCGATCACCATTGATAGTCGTGCTGGCGGTCGTGGCCGCAGTCGGCGTGATTCACGCGCCGATGTACGCGATGTTCGGCAGCTTCTATGGCGAACTGTTCCCCACACGGGTGCGCTTCACCGGCTTCTCGATGGGCAAGGCATTCGGCACGGTACTCGGCGGAGGCATCGCGCCGATGATCGCGGCATCGCTCGCGGCGCGCAACCACGGAGACCCCTCCGGTATCGGCCTCTACTATCTCTGTCTCGCTTTCGTCGCACTGTGCGTGGTTCTGCGCGTGCGTGAAACGCGGCACGACGACATCACCGTCTAAGAACCCCACGTAACCACCGACTGAGCGTCGTGCGCCTCGCTGGAGGCGCACCCGACGCGGCTTTCGTTCGTCTCCAACTTCTCGAACAAGACCACCATGAAGAAGAACACGCTTGTAATAGGCGTGCTGGCGCTCGGCGCTGGCGCGGCGCACGCAGACGGCAGCGTCACGCTCTACGGCCTCATCGGCACCGGTCCCGCGTACGTCAACAACGTAAAGGGCAGTCATTTGTTCGAGTCCGCAAGCGGGCTGATTCAGGGAAACCGGTTCGGTTTCAGGGGGCGTGAAGATCTCGGCGGAGGCATGTCGGCCATCTTCACGCTGGAGAACGGCTTCGACGGAAACACGGGTGCGCTGGGACAAGGCGGGCGCATGTTCGGACGACAGGCTTTCGTGGGTCTTGCGACCGACCGCTACGGCAAGCTGACCCTGGGGCGTCAGTACGACACCAATTACGATTTCATGGCGGACACGGGTGCAGCCAAACTCTTCGGCGGCAACGGCGCGCATGTATCGGACAACGACAACCTGTTCGGCACCGTTCGCTTTCAGAACTCGGTGAAGTACACGAGTCCGACCTGGGGCGGCTTCAGCTTTGCCGCCATGTACGCGATGAGCAACGCAGCCGGCGACTTCGCCGACAACCGCGCCTACAGCGCAACTGCCGCGTATCGCAACGGTAGTTTGAAACCTGCGGTCGGCTATCTGCAGATGAACCACCCGAACGCGACCGACAATCCCAACGGCGCCGCCGGCAGCGATTACCCCGCGCCGTTCAGCCTGTTCAAGACCAGCGCATCCGGGTCGCGAACGGCGCTGGTGGATGAACAGCAGATCATCGCGGCAACTGCGTCGTACGCGATCGGGCCGACACAGGACAATCTGGTGTATTCGCACGTCAAGTACCGCTATTTCGACGGCAGCCATTTGCGTCTCGACAACGCCGAGCTGAACGGTACGTGGCGCATCACGCCGGACTTCTACACCGGCCTCGGATACATGTTCACGTTCGGACGCTACGAAGAGTTGAATCAGTCGCCGAAGTGGCATCAGGTCGATCTGGGCGTCGACTATCTGCTCTCGAAGCGGACAGACCTGTACGCGTTCGCGATCTATCAGCGCGCGGTCGGCTCAGCCAGCAACGCCGCAATCTTCTTCATGCAACCGTCGAGCACGAAATCACAGGTTGAAGTGTCCTTCGGCATTCGACATCTGTTCTGAGAGAAAAGCCGTGACCGGCTCAACTGCTTGTCGAAACAGGTGAGCCGACGAACCGCGCCCGCGGACGGAGCACGGTGCCGTACATGCGTTGTTCCTGCACATGGGCGAGCCAGCCGGCCACGCGTGCAAGCGCGGAAATTGCACCGCTCGTGCGCCGCGGCAGACCCATTGCGCGCGTGAGCACCACGGTTCCGAATTCCTGGCGCGGGAGCAGGCCATGCTCCTTCGCGATCTGATCCACGAACTGGTAGATCGCATTCATCTGCCGGCTGTTGTCCGTTCGGCGACGCGCGAGATCCAGCATGTAGCGGGCGCGCGGGTCGCCTCTCGGATAGATCGGATGCCCGAAGCCGGGAACTGCGACGCCGCGTTCGAGCAGGGTATTGGCACGGCGCATGAGCGCCTGCATCGTGCTGCCGCTATCGAAGAATTCCTCGACGCGATCGTATAACTGGCCAGTCAGCGAGCCTGTGCTCGCGGCAATGCCGGATACGACACAGCGATGCAGCGTGCATCCCGTCGATGCGGACACGCGGGCGGCGACAGTGGCGGGCGAGAGTTCGTGATCGGCGAGCAGGATCAGCAAGGCTTCGATCGACTCCCGGTTGATTTCAGTCGATTCGACAGCCAGCGCGGCGAGAATGCCTTGCGCGACGGACTGGCCCGCCTCCATCGGCTTGAAGTGGCTGCGGGGCGACATCAGTCCGCAGCATCCGACCAGCGTCTGGATGATATCGATTCCGGCAGTCGCCATGTCGAGGTCGACCGGCTCGCCTGCCGGCTTCTTGCCGCGGCGAAGGGCCGGTTGCATCCCGCCGCCGAGATGCAGCGTGATGATGGAGAACATGTCGAGCAGATTGCCGGGCTGCATGCGCCACGATGCTTCGATGAGTGCGTTGAGTTCCTGCCACGGCTTCCGCTTGGGCCATTCGAGTTCGAAGATGCTGTTGTTGAGCATGCCGGTCCACAGCAACTGCGCGACCGCCTCGAAAGGAATGCGTGCGCGCGCCAGGTCGGTAGCGAGTCTGCCGCGATAGCGCGGACCTTCCGGTGTGATCTCCGTCACCGAGGTGGGAATGATCGGCTCGCCGAAATTCATGGCCGACGCCGCGACCGCGCCATGTCCGTGCCGTGCCAGCGAGCGCGACTCTAGACGCTTGAGATCGTCGCGCCAATAGAGGCGCCCTTTGTGTCCCGTTTGTCCGATGCTTCGGATCAACCCACGGCTCACATAGGCATACAGGGTCTGTTGCCGCACGTTCAATATTTTCATTGCCTCAGCGGCGGTGACGTAATCCGCGTTGTCCGTCTGAACCGCTGCGTGTGCGTCTTTTGTTCTCCGCCGGGCGGGACTTTTTGCGATGACGTCGGCCATGTTGATTGCATATCGATATTGATCAATGTGAACTCTACGTCCACTCCGGGTTCGTGTCCACATGCCTGAATGCATGGCCTGCTTATGCCTCGCCGCCGCCCATTATTTGGCCTTTTTCACGACCGCAACCAAGATTGCCTCCCGCAGACTTGGCGTCGCCTGCACGGTTCTGATCCGGCACACTTTCCTGCGCGCCGTTACGATTCATGCTCGGCCGCCGCGCGCCGCCTAGAATCATGCGAATCTTCGCTCTCACTGGGAACCTCATGAGCCACTTCCTTCCCGTCAAGCTGGAACACGCCAGCCGACTCATCAATCATGGTCCGACGGTGCTCGTCACGAGCGCGCACGGCGGACGCCGCAACGTCATGGCCGCAGCATGGTCAATGCCCGTCGAGTTCACGCCGCCGCGCATCGCCGTCGTGATCGACAAGCGCACGTACACGCGCGAACTGGCCGCCGCGAGCGGGACGTTCGGCATCTGCGTGCCGGGCTACGCGATGATGGATCTGACCTACGCGGTCGGTTCGTCGAGCGGACGCGACGTCGACAAGTTCGACGCCTTCGGCATCGATACGGTGGAAGGTCCGGTGCTGAAGCTGCCGCTCATCGAGACGAATTGCGCCGCGTGGCTGGAGTGCAGGCTTATCGACGAAAAACATACGGAAGACGCTTACGACACTTGTTTTGCCGAAGTCGTCGCGGCCGCCGCCGATGCGCGCGTGTTCTCGAACGGCCACTGGACGCTCGACGACTCGAATCAGCCGCTGCATACGCTGCATCATCTGGGCGCGGGCAATTTCGCGCGCGCCTCGGCAATGGAGCAGGCCCGGCCGCCGAAGCGCGCCGTCTAAAGCATCCGTTCAGCCCGCAAACGAAGGGCTAAAGATTCCCCTTTCCTGCGTCGATATAGAGAGACGTCGATCGCGAAAGTCCGACAGGCTATTCGCGGCGATACTTTCGATCCCGCGATCCGTCCCACGAAATCGGACGCGGGCGATAGATGGGCGAGAACGGTTCCCGTAACGTTCGCTGCGGCGCGAATCACGCGTCGTGGAGCGAGCGCGTCGGGGACCGATCGCACCATCGGGGAACAGGGGTGCGGTATGAAACAGCGTTTTTCGGTCTTGCGGTTTCTGGTTTATCTCGTCGGCTTTACGAGCCTGCTTTTGCTGAGGCTCGCCGTCTCGCCCAACGGGCAGAGCGGCATGACGGCGTATCTCGCCTGCGTGGCGGCGCTGGCGGCGGGATATATGGTTTATTACGCGTCGTCGGCAGGCTATCTGCGCAATCTGATGAGCGGCGTCGTTGTCTATCTGGCGCTTGCGGCCGTGGTGGCCGCGTGTCCGCCGTTCGTGCTTCTGCTCGCCTTCTGGACCCTCACCGGTCTCGTGAAGCAGCGGCGCGCGCTCCTGATGCACGCGCTCGCGAGCATCGCGCTCTTCGTCCTGATCTTCCCGATGCCGTTCGCGCAGCGCATCGGCATGCCCGGACTCGCGGGTGCGCCGGCGGTCCTCGCCTATCTGGGCTTCGCGATCGCGTGGTCCGCGTGGGCGTCGCGCATCCCGTTGCGGCTCGGCCTCTTCAAATTCGCGACGATGCTGCTCTCCGTCCCGTTGATCGCATCGTTCGTCGCGCTCGTCGGCGGCGGCATGCTGAGCCGTCCGGAGCGGCGTGTCCGCAATTCGTTGATGCGCGCCCGCAAGGCGCTGACGCCGGCGCTCGCGGATTCGCTGCCGGTTGCGCTGCCGATGGCCGTCGTCGCAGGAAGCGTCGCCGAGACCGCGCAGCCGATCTCCGTGGCGGAGTGATGCGCTTGCCGCCCGGCGCGGCTTGGAATTTTGCATTACGCACTTTGCATCCAAAATGCCACGCCGTTGCATCGAGGCGGAAGGCATCGTGGCCGAATTGTTCTGTGCGGCCCGGCGCTGTGATAAAAAAACGAACGACGATCACGCACAGCCCGCCAAACGGACCAGGAGACCCGATGACTTCCCCCCGGCGCACGCACGAAGCCGAGCACGAAGCCCCGCACGAGCCGCTGACTGCCTACTATCCCGACGAAACGAAGCGGCGCGTCTGGCTGCGCGGCATCTTCGACCGCACCGCGTCCGACTACGACGCGATCGAACGCGCGATGGCCTTCGGCTCCGGCCCGTGGTATCGCAATCGCGCGCTGCGCTCGGCGGGCCTCGCGCGCGGCATGCGTGTGCTCGATGTCGGCATGGGAACGGGTCTGGTCACGAAGGAAGCCGTCGCGATCACCGGCGACCCGGCGCTCGTCACGGGCGTCGATCCGAGTCCGGGCATGGTCGGGCAGGCGCATTTGCCGGCCGGCGTGGAAACGCGCATCGGCAGCGCGGAGAATCTGCCGTGCGACGCCGCCGCCTACGATTTCCTGAGCATGGGCTTCGCGCTGCGCCATGTCGGCGATCTCGCGAAAGTCTTCGATGAATACTTCCGCGTGCTCGCGCCCGGCGGGCGTCTCTGCGTGCTCGAAATCACGCGTCCCGGGCATGGCGCCGGGCTCGCCGCGCTGAAGTTCTACATGCGTGGCGTGGTGCCGCTGATCGCGCGTATCGTCGGAAAGAAAGAGGAGAGCGTCGAATTGATGCGCTATTACTGGGACACGATCGAAGCCTGCGTGCCGCCCGACACCGTGCTCGCGGCGATCCGCCGCGCGGGTTTCGCCGACGTGCGCCGCGACGTCGAACTCGGCATCTTTTCCGCTTATTGCGCGACGAAGCCGGCAGCCTGAGCAGCGTCGAGAATCACGGCGGCGCGTCCGCTCAGCAGCAGGCGGCCCGTGCAGCGAACCTCGAAGCGATAGAGCACCGTGTTGTCGTCGCCGCCGATGCGTTCGGCCTCGATTTCCAGCGGCGCGTCGAGCGTGTCGAGCCGTTCGATGTACGTTTGCACGCCGCGCACGCTCGTCAGCATGCCCACGCGCGGACGCGCCCGATCGCCGGAGCCGCCGGAGCCCGAACCGGAGCCGACGAGCGCGCCGTGCGTCGCCATCGCCTGCGCAGCGTATTCGATTCCGCATACCGATGCGAGCCGCTCTTTCGAGCGGAGCGGATTATCGGCGGCCAGATGGCTCGTTGCCGTGCAGCGGATGCGCTCCGCATCCCACGCGACGACGGCATCGAGCAGACACATTGCGCCGCCATGCGGAATGCGCGCGGCGATCCAGTCGCGGTCGAGAAACTGAGGCAACGTCGCGGTCATGACGGCTCGACATCCACGGCGAGCCGCGTGCCGTCGAGATAATCCAGCACCACGCCCGACGCCCGTTTGCACGCGATCGCTTCGAGCAAAGGCAGCGCGCGCGCCGCGGGATTCGACAGGCGCAGCGCTTCGAGAGCGGCATCGGCGAGGCTGAGCGCGGGGGCATCGGTGAGACGCGCCTCGATGCGCGCCAGCGTGCGCGCGCTTTTTTCGGGCGCGAGCACCAGTGCGACGCCGAAGGCATCGGCGATCGGGCGCACGCGGCGCAACGGCTCCGGATATTCCGTGTCGTAGGCGACGAGCAGCGTCGCGACGCCATCGACGCTCACTTGCGCGAGGCTTTCCAGCAAGCCCGCCGCGAAGCTGCCGTCGTACGCGCACAGCACGTTCGATGCAGCCATCGCGCGCGTCGCGATGCTCCAGTAGCCCGCGGGCGCGTTGTGAACCGAGTTGTGGAAGCGCGTCGGCGAGAGTTGCGGCTCGTCGCTCGCGAGCGTCTCGCAGATCGCATGGAAATTGCCGCCGTCGCCGCCCGACGCCGCGAACACGGACGCGAGCGTGGCGGCATCGCGGCCGCTCGCGGCGACCGCTTCGTGCGCGGCGGCGAGCGCGGCGCGCACCACCGGCCCGGTGCGGCGGCGCTCGGCGGAGGGCAGTCCGGCAGGCGCCGGCAGCACGGTCGGCACGGCTTCGCGGACGGCGCGCTGCGCGAGCACGTCCGCGGCGCGCGGCCAGTCGGCGAGCCCCGGCCCGATCACGCCGATGCCTTCGATATACGCGCGCAATGGAATCATGCCGAAGCCGCTCCTTGCGCCGCGCGTGCCGCGTCCGAAGACGAGACTGCAGTTCGTGCCGCCGAAACCGAACGAATTCGACAACACCGCGCGCAGCGGCGCGTGCCGCGTCGCGATCACGTAATCGAGCCCGAGCGCGGGGTCCGGCTCGGTCGCGTTGACGCCCGCCGGAATCATCTGATGTCTGAGCGCGAGCGCGGCGACCACCGCTTCGAGCGCGCCCGCGGCGCCGAGCGTGTGGCCCGTCGCGCCTTTGGTCGAACTGCACGGCACGCGGTCGAAGACGCTCGTGAGCGCGCGGCTTTCGGCCGCGTCGTTGCTGGGCGTCGCCGTGCCGTGCAGATTCACGTAGCCGATGTCGCGCGCATCGAGTCCGGCGCTGGCGAGCGCCTGTTCCATCGCCATGCGCGCGCCGAGTCCGTCCGGATGCGGCGACGACATGTGATGCGCATCGCTCGATTCGCCGATGCCCAGCAGCCGGATCGCGTCGTCGTCAGCCGTGTGTCCGGCCGTCTCGCGTTCGAGCAGCCCGAACGCCGCGGCCTCGCCGATCGAAATGCCGTCGCGATGCCGATCGAACGGCTTGCACGGCCCCGGCGCGAGCAGTTCGAGCGAATTGAAGCCGTAGAGCGTCGTGAGGCACAGCGTATCGACGCCGCCGACCACGGCCACGTCGATCAGGCCGGTTTCCAGCATGCGCCGCGCGGAGCCGAACACTTTCGCCCCCGACGAACACGCCGACGACACCGACACCGCCGGGCCGCGCAGCCCGAAATACGCGCGCACGAACGCGGCCAGCGAATAGGGATTGTGGGTTGTCGCGTAGTTGAAACCGGCGGGCAGCGCGCCGTTCGCCGGATCGCGCTGCCGATACGCGCGCTCCGTCTCCAGAATGCCCGCCGTGCTCGTGCCCATGAACACGCCGACGCGGTCCGCGCCATGGCGCGTGATCGCGTCGCGCACGCGCTGGTCGAAGCCGTCCTGCGTCATCGCCATTTGCGCGAGGCGGTTGTTGCGACAGTCGAATTCGGCGAGATCCGCCCGCACGGGCGCGTCCTCGATGCCGGCGACGCGGCCCGCGAACGTGCTCAGCGCGGCGCCTTCGAAGTCGCACGGCGCGAGTCCGCCGCGTCCTTCGGCGAGCGCGGCGAGCGTCGCGTCGAGACCGCGGCCCGCGCAGCTCGTGGCGGTGAAATGCGTAAACAGAAGAGGGTTCACTGCGGGCCGATCCTCAAGATCCGATGGCGTTCGAGATTCGATGAATTGTAACAAACGACGTGTTTCGGCCCGGACGCGCCCGGCCTCAGCCAGCAAGCCGCGCGATCAGCAGACGATTGGCGTCGTGCGCGCCGTGGCCCATCGGCACGAGCGTCGCGTGAAAACGCAGCGCGTCGAGCAACGCGCGCCATTGCGCTTCGCTGCGGCAGGTGAGGGCGTTCGTGCGGCCGGAGCGCGCGACCTGCATGCCGAAATCGACGGCCCGATCGAGGCCCGCGCGCCAGCCGGCGGCGGCGTCGCTCACGCGCAGGAGCAGCACGCCGCCCGGCGCGAGGCAGGCGCGCACGCGACGCAGGACGGCTTCCTGCGCGGCGGCGTCGATGTAATGCAGCACATCGCACGCGACGACGACATCCGCCTGCGGAAACGGCGCGACCCGAATGTCGTCGCAGACGAAGCTGACCTGCGCCGCATGCGCCTTCAGCGCGATACGCGCGCGCTCGACGTCGCGCGCCGTCATTTCGATGCCGTGGATTGAGTGCAACGCGGGCGGCGCGGGCCAGCGCGCGGGCCACGTCGTGGCGGCATTCCCGCGATGCCACGCGTGCGCGCCGATCAGCCACGCGGCGAGCAGTCCTTGCCCGCTGCCGAGATCGAGGATGCGCGCGCCGTCGGGAATCAGGCCGTTCGCGAGAAGATGGGCGAAGAACGGATCGTGACGAAACTTGCCCTGCGCGAAATGCCACGCGAAACGGCCCGCGGCGCGGTAAGGCCGGCAGGCGGTTTCGATGAGCGCGGCCGGAACCATCTAGACGATCGCCTCCCGCAAGGTCACGGTTTGCAGGCCTTTTTCGGCGGCTGCGCGCAGCACGGTGTCGAGCGCGGCCAGCACGACGGGCGCGCCGTGTGCGTCGCGGGCGGCGTGTCCGTCGTGGACCAGCAGGATGTCGCGCGCTGCGATTCCGTCCAGCAGACGGCGTGCGACGAGCGCCGCGTCGCCGGTGCGCGTATCGAAGCCGCGCCGCGTCCAGCTCGCGAGATGCAGGCCGAGGCCGCACAGCACGGGCTCGAGAAACGGATTGCGCAGCCCGGCCGGCGCGCGGAAGAAGAGCGGCCGCGTGCCGGCGATCTCGCCGAGCGTCGTCTGCGCAGCGTCGATTTCGCGCTGCAATGCGCCCGGACCCTGCAACGAAAAATTATGCCGATGCCGCTGGCTATGATTTTCCACCGCGTGTCCGCGCGCGACGATCGCCTCGACGATGCGCGGATGCCGCCGCGCCCGCTCGCCGATACAAAAAAACGTCGCGCGGGCGCGATGCGCATCGAGCAGATCGAGCACGCGCGGCGTGACGTCGGAATCGGGACCGTCGTCGATCGTGATCGCGATGCGCCCGCCCGCCGGCTCCGGCAGCGTCGTCCAGTTGTGACCGAGCAGCGCGCTGCGCGGCCACAGGCCCGCCGCCGTCAGCGCCAGATGCGACGCGATCACGCCGCCCGCCGCCCACGGCCACGTCGCGGGCGAGACGGCCAGCGCGGCGAGCGCGCTCGCATGCACGGCCGCCGCGCCGCCGATCAGCGGCGTCGGCCGCCAGCGGCGCGGCTCGCCGGGTGCGGGAAACCGCGCGTTCATCGCGAACGGCCCGGGCGCGGCGCGAGAATCGCCGAGAACAGCAGCGCGAGAATCGCGCCGGGGCCGACCGTCAGCCCGAAAGTCTTGAGCATCGGCACGCTGGAAAGCGCGAGCAGCCCGAAGCCCAGCACCATCGCCAGATTCGCGATCAGCAGCGAGACCAGCGTTTGCGGCGAAATCGCGTTGGCGTCGCCCTCGGCGTGCGCGCGATAGTTGAAGAACAGCGCATAGTTCGATCCGACCGCGACGATCAGCAGCATGCCGATCAGATGCAGGATCGTGAGCGACTTGCCCGCGAGCGCGAGCCCCGCGATCACGACGATCACCGCCGCGACCAGCGGCGCGAGCGTACGCGCCGCGCGCACCGGCGAGCGCAACGCGAGCACGAGCAGCACGACGATCGCGGCGAACCCGCCGAGCGAGAGGCGAATGTCCTCGTGCACGTAGTTCTGGTAGAGCCGGTCGGCCTCGGCTTTCATGTCGACGAACAGCGCGTCCGGCACGTGCGCTGCCGCCAGCGCCGCGCGGATTTTCTGCGCCTGCACGTCCGGGCCCGCCGCCGCGCGCAAGGGCAGCATCGCGGTCCAGCGGCCGTCGCGCTGCGTCAGGAGCGAATCGACGGCGAGCGCCATCGAGGTGCCTTGCAGGTCGGCGCGGCGCAGCGGCGGCTGGGCGCGGGCCGCGTCGACATCGGAGATGAAGGGCGCGAAGACTTCCGGCTTCACGCGGATCGGCTGATCGCGCAGCGCGGCGGCGAGACGGGCGCGCAGATCATCGGCGGCGGGCAGGCTCGCGATGCGCGCGCGTTGCGCGGCATCGCTCGGCAGATAGCGCGCCGGGCTTTCGTAGCCGGCGATCACGCCCGCGTCGACCAGCGGCTGCAGTTCCCGCGCGACCGCCTCCGCGCGTTCCAGCGCCGCCTGCTCATCCGCCGCCGACACCACGACGAGATAGCGCACGTCCGGCGCGCCGACGTCCGCGCGCAGGCGTTCGTCGAGATCCTGGCTCGCTTGCGGAACCGGGCTCAGCGCGGACAGTTCCTGACTCCAGAGCCCGTGGCGCTGCATCAGCAAGACGGCGAGCGCCGCGACCAGCAGCACCGCGAGCGCCACGCGCAGACGCGCGGCCCGCGCCGCAAAGCGCGCGAGCACGTTTCCGAGACGCGAGACGTCGCGGATCGCGAAGCCCTGCGGCAACAGATGCGGCAGCACGAAACGCGTGACGATGCCGGCCGTCGACAAACCGACGATCGAATACAGCCCGAGCTGGACGAGGCCCGGAAAGCCGGAAAAGAGCATGGACGCGAAGCCGCAGATGGACGTCAGCACGCCGAGGCGAATGGTCGGCCAGAAGCCCGCGACCCAGTCTTTCAGCGACTGTTTGCGCTCGCCGAACGTCATGCCCGCCGACTGCACGAAGAGATAGATCGAATAGTCGACGGCTTCGCCGATCAGTGTCGTGCCGAAGCCGAGTGTGAGTCCGTGCACCGTGCCGAACGCGAGGCTCACGGCCGCGACGCCTGCCGCGACGCCCGACAGCACCGGCATCAGCCCAAGCAGCAAGGTCGGCACCGAGCGGTACACCGCGAGCAGCAGCACGACGATCAGCACGATGCTCGCGGCGGACAGCCAGCGCACGTCGCGCATGATCGTGTCGCGCGTCTCGACGGCGAACACGCCCGGTCCCGTCATCAGCAGACGGTACGGCGACGCGCCCGGCGCCGCCTGCCGGAACGCCTCGCGGATCGCGGAGAGCGTGGCCGCCTGCGCATCGGTGTCGGAGCCGGCCGCTTCGGTCTGCGCGAGCAGCACGGCGCGTTTGCCGTCGCGCGACGCCCACACGCCGTCCTGCAGCGCGGGCTGCGCGCCGCTGTCGAGCTGGCTCACGAGCGCGGTGACTTCGCCGGTCGGATCGTGCGGCAGCAGGTCCTTGGTCATCATGCCGGCGGACGAGGACAGCAGATCGAGGCTGTCGGCTAGGGCGGATTTCAGGCCGGCTTCGCTGAACCGTTCAGGCGTCACCGCCGGACTCAGCCGATAACGATGTTCATAGACGAAGCGCTCGTCGCGCGCCTGCCCGACCGGCTCGCCGTTGTTGATCGCGGAGAAGCGCCTGTCGCCGCGCAATTGCGCCGCGAGCCTGCGCGATACGCCGGCACGTCCGGACGCATCGCCGCCTTCGATGCCGACGAGAATCAGCCGCGACACGAGTCCGTCGCGCAATTGCTCGACGAGCACACGCTGCTGTTCGCTCGGCGAGCGCGGCAGGAACGCGGAGAGATCGGCGGAAAAGCTGGCGCGCGCGATCACGCCCGCGCACGCCGCCAGAAAGCACAGCCAGACGATCACGGCGGGCTCGCGCAGCACCCGCAAGGCCCGGATGGCACGTCTGGCCGCGCCGAGGCCGCGCTCGCGTGGCGACATCGCCGTCAGTGCGACGACGCGTCTTGCAGACGCATCAGCGAGCGGTCGCCGTCCGCCTCCTTGATCTCGACGCGCGCGAGCGCCGCGCCCGTGCCGGCGAGCGTGATTTCGCTCACTTTCTTCTGCATGCGCGAGTCGATCGGCACGAGCGTGAGCGTCCAGCTGTCGCCGCGGCCGTCGATCGACACCTTGTACGCGCTCTCCAGCGCGAAGCGGTTGCCCGCGAGCGTCGCGCGAATGCTCTCGATGAACGCGCCCAGTTCCGGATAGTTGCGCAGCGGAATGGTGATCTTGCGGCCGTTGCGATCGACGGTGAGCATGTCGCCATCGACGACGAGGTTTTCCGGCTTCGGGCTGACCGTGTGTTTTTCCAGATGATCGGGCGCGACGAACACGAGTTCCCCCGACGATTCCAGCGGCTCCTGCGCGATCTTCAGATAGCGCGTCTCGGTGAAGTGCGCGCGGCCCGACTTCTTCGCGCCGAGCGTGTTCATCAAGCGGTCGAGCGTCCAGCCGGAAGCGGGCGCGTCGGCGGCCAGGCTCAGCGTGGAAGCGGTGCAGAGAACGACGGCGGCGAGCACCGCGGAAAAAACTCGCATAAGCTCAGGAATCCCTCGTGACTTCGCGCAGACGCGCGTTTCTCGCGTTCGTGGCGGCGGTTGCGTGCGTGTTGCGCATGTCGCGCGCGGCGTTCGTCTGCCAGAAGTCGAAATAGTTGAACCAGTTGTAAGGCGCCGCGCGGCAATACTTCTCCAGCAACGCGACGTAGCGATCGAGCGCGGCATCGACGGCGGCGGCGCGCTCGCTGCGTCCGATCTTCGAGAAATCGGCGAGCGTCTCGAAGTGAATGTCGTAGCGATTGCCGCCGAGATACAGCCCCGTCATGAACACGACCGGGCGGCGCAGCACCGCCGCCATGTGCAGCGGCCCGAGCGGAAACGCGGCGGGCGTGCCGAGGAAGTCGTGTTCGCGCAGCGCGTCGCCGGCTTGGCGCAGCGTGCGGTCCGCGAGGATGCCGACGAGACTGCCGGCATCGAGCCGCTCGCGCACCTTGAGCATGGCGTCGACCTTGCCGAGGCCGATGACGTCGTGATGCGCGGCCGGATTCACCGCGGCGAGAATCGCGTTGATCTTGCGGGCGTTTTCCTCGTACATCGTGATCGCGATGCGGATATGCGGCTGCGCGCGCCCGATCGCCCGCACGACTTCGAAGCTGCCGAGATGCGCGCCCATCAGGAACGCGCCGCCGCCGTCCGCGAGCGCCGTCTCGACTTCCTCGACGCCGTGCGTACGGATATCGAACAAATCGAAACGTTCGTTGAGCAGATAGATGCGGTCGTGAATCGTCGATGCAAACGAGAACACATGGCGATAGCCGTCGCGCCAGCCCGCGTGCCGCCCGAGCGCGCGATTCAGATAGCTGCGCGACGCACGCCGCGCGGCGGGCGCGAACAGCACGAAATAGGCGGTGATGATGCGCAACAGCACGCGTCCGGCGCGCCGCCCGAAGCGCAGCGACACCCACGTCATGAAGCGCAGCAACGCGAGGTTGCTGCGTTCCTGGCGCTCGGCCCAGTCGTCGCGGTTCATGCGCGTCTTGTTCACGATAGGTGCGTGTCCGTTGCGGTCGATGTCGATTATGCGGACGGCGCCGCGAGCGCTCCGCTCGCCACCGCGCGAACGCCCGCACGGATCGTGAAGCGGATCGCGCCGCTCGCCGCCGTTTCGAACGCGATGTCGAGCGCTTCGCCCGGTTCGGCCGGGCTCAGGAATTTCGCCGATTCGATCCGGCACGCGTCGAAGCTGCGGCCGAGCACGGAACCGATGGCCTCGAGCGCGTGATCGAGCAGGACGACGCCCGGCACGATCGGGCGCCCCGGGAAATGCCCCGCCAGCGCGGGATGTCCGGCCGGCACGGTGAACGTGAGCGCGGCGCGGCGCTTGCGCTCGTCTTCGATCAGCCGCGTCAGCACGTCGCGCGGCAGCTTGCCGGTGGCATTGCGCGGCAGCGTATCGACGAACAGCAACGGGCGCGGCATGAACGCCGCGTCGATGCGCTCGCGCAGCGCCCGTTGCAAGTCGGCCGTCGCCAGCGCCGGCGCGACGACGAGCGCCATCAGGCGGCGCACCGGCTCGCCGTCGGCCTCGGCCTGCGTTTCGTCGGGCATGTAGAACACGCCGTCGACTACGCCCGCCACCGCGTTCAACTGATGATTCAGGTAAGCCAGTGACGTGCGCTTGCCCGCGATGTTGATGAGGTCCGCCTTGCGTCCGTGCAGCAGGAAGCGCGTTGCGTCGATGAGTTCGAGCGCGTCGCCCATCGGCACCGGCATTTCGACGTGGCCGCCCGACGCCCACATCGTCGGTTCGCCGGAATCGTCGGCGCGCGGCGTGAGCGTGATGTCGGGGAACAATTCCCACGCGGCGCTGCGCGCGGTGCGGCGCGTCGCGATCTGACCAGTTTCCGTGCTGCCGTAGATTTCCATCAGCGGCGCTTGCAGACGCTGTTCCGCGTCGAGGGCGAGTTTTTCCGACAGCGGCGCCGTCGCCGACAGCACGAGCGATGCGCGCGGCAACGCTTCTTCGTTCGCGAACAGCGCGCGCAGATGGATCGGCGAACTCACCAGCACGCGCGGCTCCGGCACGGCGGCGAGTTCCGCGCGGATATCGACGGGATAGAACGGCTGGCGGTTGCTGAACGCGAGGCCGCCGAGCAACGCAAGCAGCACGGTCGATTCGAAGCCGTACATGTGCTGCGGCGGCACCGTGCCGACGAGCGTGGCCGCCTGCCGGTCCAGCAGGCCGAGCCGCGCCGCCGCCGCGCGCACGTTCCTGACGAGAAAACCCCATGTCTTTCGATGCGGCACCGGCACGCCCGTCGAACCGGACGTGAACACGTAAGCCACGACGCGCGCACCATCGATGTGCGGCACGGCGGTTTCAACCGCGTCGGGACGCGCCTCCGCGGCTTCCGGATAGCGGAAGCGCGGCAGATCGATGGTGCAATCGTCGCTGTCGTGCAGACAGAATGCGTCGGGCGCGAAGGAGGCGAGGGCGCGCACCATTTCCGGCGTGTGCGTCGACGGCAAAAGGCTCGTCTTGCCCGCGACGAGCGTCGCGCACAGGCTCACCGTGAACCGATACCGGTCCGTGCACACGTTGAACACATGCCCGCCTTCGGGCAGTGCGCCGGCCACCCGCTGCACGTCGGCCAGAAATTCGCGCACGCTGACGGGCGCGCCGTCGCGCCAGGCGAGCGTCTGATCCGGCGACGAATGGAAAACCAGCGGCAATGTCGGCATCTGTCGATTATTTGAACGGACTCACTGCGCGCCGCTTCTGCGCATCTGCATGGAACGGGTGTAGGCGCGGACGGCGTCGAGCGGGCTCGATTGCGCCATGTCCGGCAGCGCGATACGGCGGCACGCGTACTCGACGACGAACATCAGCCCGACGAGCGGCAACGCGAGATAGTTGGCGAACGTGGACCACGTGACAATCGACGCGCACGAGAACAGCAGCGTCGAGACGAGCGCGGTGGCGACGAAGAACATCGTCCACGCGAACGTGACGCGCCGCGTATAGCGCACGACGCGCGCTTCGAGCTTGCCGTGGACCATCGCGGCGAATTGCGTGCAGAGCGGCTCGCGGCCGGCGGCGAGCGTGCGCCCGAACATCCACGCGAGCGCAAGATTGAAGCCCGCGTGCTCCAGCCAGAGGCCCCAGCCGAAATGCGCGGTGAGCGGCGCGCGCCCGAACCACAAGGCCGCGCAGGCCAGCGCCCAGAGCGGCAGCAGCCAGGCGCGCGCATTCGAGCGCGCGGCGGCATTCAGCGCGATCAGCAAGAGCGGCACGATGACGAGCGCGAGCCCGAGACCGTGCGCGCCCGGCGCGGAGGCGGCGTGATGCGCGGCGCACTGATACGCGACGATCGCCGCGACGGCGCCCGCTGCGCGCAACCGGCGTGCGGCGCTCATCGGCGAACCTCCGCCGCGTGCGAGAAACGCTTCAGGAAAAATGTACGGGACATGGATTGCGGCTGCGGCGTTTTAGGAAACGCTCGGTCGTTGAACAAAAATTCGGCAGTCGCCCGCCTGACGTTCATTTTCTCGCGAGGGTGCGAGCCCGGTCTGTAACCGATTGTTTGCGGCTCTTACATTCGTCAGACCGGCCGATTTTACCCTACACCCGATGCCGCCCGGCTCAGGCACGAGATCGCTGATTTTTCTCAATAAAATCGGGCCGCGCAGCAGCGTACGGCCGGTTACCTTTCCTACTAGGCGTCCCAAGGGGCTTCGTCTAGAATTTCGCCACTGCAATTATCTCGATAACAGGCTGCCGGCAGCGTGCGGAGAACGCGGGGCGCACATCTTCCGAGCGGCCCTCGCCGCGTGTTTTTGCGCTGGTCTGACACACGATGAATGAACTGGAAAGAGAGCTCGCCGAGCTGATCGTCGCCGAACTGAATCTCGAAGACGTCGATCCCAATGCCGTCTCGGCCGATACGCGGTTGTATGAAGAAGGATTCGGGCTCGATTCCATCGACATCCTGGAGATCGCGCTGCTGATCTCGAAGAAATACGGGTTCGAGCTGCGCTCGGACAATCCGGACAATCAGAAGATCTTCGCGTCGCTCGGCGCGCTCGCGGCGCACGTGGCCGCGCATCGCACGAAATAGCGCGCGTTGCGGCCTCACATGCGCAGCCGCCGCCGTCACGCGAGTGAAATCCGCCGCATCGAGACTGGACGCGCACGCCCGTGCGCGACCGATGCGGCCGCGCAACACGGGAAACCAACCAGCGGAGTGCAAGCGATGACAGGAGCCAGGCCATGCGCGCGCTCGTAACGGGCGGCAGCGGCGCGATCGGACAGGCGATCTGCCGGATGCTGGCCACGGCGGGCCACGAAGTGTGGGTTCACGCGAACGGCGGCATCGAGCGCGCTGAAAGCTGCGTGCAAGCCATTCGCGCGACAGGCGGCACGGCGCATGCAATCGCGTTCGACGTGACCGATCCCGACGCCACGGAAACCGCGCTCGCGCGCATCCTGGAGGAGGGCCCGGTGCAGATTCTCGTGAACAACGCCGGCATCCACGACGACGCGCCGATGGCCGGCATGACGCGCCAGCAATGGCGGCGCGTGCTCGACGTCACGCTCGACGGCTTTTTCAACGTCACGCAGCCGCTGCTCATGCCGATGATCCGCACGCGCCGGGGACGCATCGTCAACATGTCGTCGGTGTCGGGACTGATGGGCAACCGCGGGCAGGTCAATTACGCGGCCGCCAAGGCCGGACTGATCGGCGCGACGCGCGCGCTCGCGCAGGAACTGGCCTCGCGCGGCATCACGGTGAACGCGGTGGCGCCGGGCGTCATCGATTCGCCGACGCTGGGCCAGGCCTTTCCGCCCGAGCGCATCAAGCAACTGGTGCCGGCGCAGCGTGCGGGAACGGCGGAAGAAGTCGCGGGCATGGTCGCGTATCTGGTGTCGGATGCGGCGGCCTATGTCACCGGACAGGTTTTGTCCATCAATGGCGGAATCGCCTGAACACGCCGCGCAGGCCATCCGGAGGAACATTCATGCAGGAAGACGCGCAAATCTGGGACGTGGCGGTGATCGGCGGCGGTCCCGCCGGATCGACCGCGGCCACGCTGCTCGCCGAGCGCGGCTACCGCGTGCGCTTGCTGGAAAAGGCGCGGCATCCGCGCTTTCATATCGGCGAATCGCTGCTGCCGGCCAACCTGCGTCTTTTCGACAAACTCGGCGTCGCCGGCGAAGTGCGCGCGATCGGCATGGTCAAGCTCGCGGCGGAATTCGTCTCGCCGCAGCACGAAAACCGCACGCAGCGCTTCCTGTTCGCCGATGCCTGGGACAAGTCGATGCCGAGCGCGTATCAGGTGCGCCGCTCCGAACTCGACGAAATCCTGCTGCGCAACGCCGCGAAGCACGGCGCAGAGGTCAGCGAAGGCTGCCGCGCGCGCGATGTCGCGTTCGCACCGGACGGCGCCGGCGCCACGATCAGCGCCGAACACGACGATGGCCGCATCGAGGAAGTGCGGGCGCGCTTCGTCGTCGATGCTTCGGGGCGCGACACGCTGCTCGCGAATCATTTCAAGACCAAGCGGCGCAACGAGCGCCACAACTCGTCGGCGCTGTACGGACACTTTCGCAACGCGCGCCGCAACGCGGGCGAGAACGAGGGCAACATCACCGTGTTCTGGTTCGAGCACGGCTGGTTCTGGTTCATTCCGCTCGCGGACGGCGCGACGAGCGTCGGCGCGGTCGTGTGGCCCGCGTATCTGAAGCGGCGTCCGAAGGGCACGTCGGTGGAAGCGTTCTTTCGCGAGACCATCGCGCTGTGCGCACCGCTCGCCGAGCGCCTGAAAGACGCCGAACTGATGAGCGAGGTCCACGCGACCGGCAACTACTCCTATACCGGCGACATGACGCACGGGCGCAATTTCCTGCTGCTCGGCGACGCGTTCGCGTTCATCGATCCGGTGTTTTCGTCCGGCGTGATGCTCGCGATGCAGAGCGCGTTCATGGGCGCCGACGCCATCGACACGGCGCTGGCCGATCCGTCGCGCGCCGCCGCCGCGCTCGCGAAGTTCGATCGCGACGTGCGGCACGGACCGCGCGAGTTCTCGTGGTTCATCTACCGCATGACGTCGCCGACGATGCGCAATCTCTTCATGGGCCCGCGCAATCCGCTGCGCATGAAGGAAGCGCTGCTGTCGCTGCTGGCGGGCGACATCTTCGGCAAAACGCCGATCTGGCATTCGCTGCGCGCGTTCAAGGGCGTGTATTACATCGCGGCGACGCTCGACTGGCGCAACTCGCTGCGCGCCTACCGCATGCGCCGGCGCAATCTGAGCGAAGCCGAACGCGCGGAACTGTCGGCCAATTGATGACGATGCCCGTATTCCGTTCGTCGTGTCTCGCGCCGCTGATGCTGCTCGCAGCGGGCGGCGCGGCATGCGCGGACGAAGTGCCGCCGCCGTCCAAGCCGCTGTGGGAAGCGGGTATCGGCATGGGCGTCGCTGCGTTTCCGCACTATCCGGGCTCGGATCAGACGCGCGCGTGGGTCTTTCCGTTTCCGTACATCGTCTATCGGGGCAAGTTCTTTCGCGCCGACCGCGACGGCGTGCGCGGCCAGTTGCTCGACACCGATCGCGTGAACTTCAACATCAGCCTGCTCGGTTCGCTGCCGGTCAGCAGCCGCGACGACAACGCGCGCGCCGGCATGCCCGATCTCAAGCCGACGATCGAAATCGGTCCTTCGGTGGAAGTGCACTTATGGCGCTCGGCTTCGCGCGACATGCTGCTCGACCTGCGTATGCCGGTGCGGCTCGGCATCACGCTGGAATCGTCGCCGAAGACGATCGGGTGGGAGTTCACGCCGAACCTGAATCTCGATCTCGTCGATGTCGCGGGCGTTTCGGGTTTGCGCGTCGGCATGTTCGCCGGCCCGATGTTCGCCGACGGCAAATACAGCGACCACTTCTACACGGTCGCGCCGCAATACGCGACGCCCGGCCGCCCCGCGTTCGAAGCGAGCGGCGGTTATGCGGGCGCGCAGACGCTCGTGTCGATGTCGCGGCGCTTCAGCCGCTACTGGGTCGGCGCGTTCGTGCGCTATGCGAATCTCGCCGGCGCGCGTTTCGCCGACAGCCCGCTCGTACGCCAGAAAAGCGTGCTGTCGGGCGGCGTGGCAGTGGCCTGGGTGTTCGGGCAGTCGTCGAAAATGGTGGCGAGCGATGAGTGACGCGCATCGCAAGATCGGCGGCGCGGGCGAGAAGTTTTCGCCTGCCGGGGCGCTCGAAGCCGCGTGGCAATGCGTGGCGTTCTATTTCTCGCTCGTCGTGCTCGCGCTCGTGTGCCTCGCGTGGTTTCCGTTCGCGTGGCTGTTGCGGCGCATGCTTTCCGTAGATGCCGGGCGGCGCGTCGGCCGCGGTGTCGTGCAGCGCGTGTGGCACATGTATTTCGCGCTGCTGCGCGCGCTCGGCGCGTGCCGCTTCGATCTCTCCGGACTCGATGCGCTCGCCGGCCAGCCCGCGATGATCCTCGCGCCGAATCATCCGTGCCTGCTCGATGCGCTGCTGATCGCCTCGCGCGTGCCAGACACCTGCTGCGTCATGAAGGGCGATGTCGCCGGTAACGTGTTCCTCGGGCCGGGCGCGCTGCTCGCGGGCTATATCGTCAACGATACGTCGGTCGGGCTGATTCGCGCCGCCGTCGCCGAATTGCAGCGCGGCAGTCCGCTGCTGCTCTTTCCCGAAGGCACGCGCACGGAGAATGCCTCCGTGAATCCGCTGAAGGGCGGCATCGCGCTGATCGCGGCGCGCGCGCAGGCGCCGGTGCAGACGCTCATCATCGAGACGGATTCCGGCTTTCTCGGCAAAGGCTGGCAGATCTTCCGCAAACCGGCGCTGCCGATTACCTATCGCGTGACGCTCGGCCGACGCTTCGCGCCGCCGGGACGCGATCACGCCGCGTTGCAGGCGTTTATCGGTGAATTGCAGCGGTTCTATGCCGGCGAACTGGATACGCATCGGGCGCGTGATTGAAGGCGTCGGCTTGGGTCGAGGAATACCGTTCGCTTTGTCGTCGCAATGCGTTGGAATTCTCGGCAATGGTTCCTGGAATGCTATTCTCGATCCCATACTGATCCAACGAGTTTCGATAACGGAAGCTGCCCATGCGACCCTCACTCGCACTTGCCCTCAAGCGAAGCGCCATCCGTGAAGCGGCGAGCCGTTTTCGCGTGGTGAATCCGCGGGTCTTCGGCTCGGTGCTTCGCGGCACCGACCAGGACGGCAGCGATCTCGATCTGCTGGTCGATGCGCTGCCCGGCGCCACGCTGTTCGATCTGGGTGAGCTGCAAGACGAACTGGAATCGCTGCTCGGCATCCACGTCGATCTGTTGACCCCGGCCGACCTGCCTCCGAAATTCCGGGCCAGGGTGCTCGCGGAGGCGCAGCCGGTATGAGCGAGAACCGTCTGCCCGATTACCTCGAGCACATGCAGCAGGCTGCGACGGATGCGTGCGCCTTCGTGGATGGAATGTCCAAGGCGCGTTCCTGGAAGACAAGCGCACTCAGCAGGCCGTCATCATGAGCCTCATCATCATCGGTGAGGCGGCGACGAAGGTGATGGACGGCTACGCCGACTTCGTTCAGGCGCACGCGCAAGTGCCTTGGCGCGGCATGCGGGGCATGCGCAACCGCATCGCGCACGGCTACTTCGACATCAATCTCGATGTGGTGTGGGCGACGGTACAGACCGCGCTGCCGGAACTCTTGAAGCAACTGCCCGCTGTTCGCAACGCTGCAAACGAATCGTCATGACGCGGCCACCGACTACAGCGTCCAATCGATTTGCTCGGAATTGAGCGACGAAGACGCCTCCCGGCACCGTCGTCCACAGCCGTTAAAATTCGTCGCATCTCTTCCGTTTTTCGCCTTTCTCAATGCCTTCGACTCGCGCATCGTCCACGCATCTCGTCCTCATTCCGAGCTTCAACCCGGGCGAAAAAGTCGACGAAACCGTGCGCGGCGCGCGCGAGCAGTGGAATCCGGTGTGGGTCGTGGTCGACGGAAGCACGGACGGCAGCGCCGAACGACTCGTGAAAATGGCCGAAACCGATGCGGGCCTGCGCGTGATCGTGCTGCCGGAGAATCGCGGCAAGGGCGCGGCGATTCTTGCGGGCCTCGACGAAGCCGCGAAGCTCGGTTTCACGCACGCACTGACGATGGACTCGGACGGCCAGCATCCCGCCGCGCTGATCCGCACGTTCATGGAAACGTCGATGTCCGCGCCCGATGCGATGATCCTCGGCCGCCCCAAATTCGACGCGAGCGCGCCGCAATTGCGCGTGCAGGGGCGGCGCGTCTCGAACGGCTGGGCGAATCTCGAGACGCTGTGGATGGGTATCGGCGATTCGCTGTACGGCTTTCGCGTCTACCCGATCGCGCCGCTCGCCGCGCTGATGCGCACGCAGACCTGGATGCGCCGCTTCGACTTCGATCCGGAAGCAGTCGTGCGGCTCTGCTGGCGCGGCGTGCGGCCGATCAACCTCGACGCGCCCGTGCGTTACTTCACGCCGGAAGAGGGCGGCGTGTCGCACTTTCGCTATGGCCGCGACAACGCGCTGCTGACGTGGATGCACACGCGCCTCTTCCTCGGTTTCGTATTGCGACTGCCGATGCTCGTCGCGCGACGCCTGACCGGACGATGATCAGCGCGTATCGCTGACCGTGGTGTTCATCGTCACGCCGGCGATCTGCGTGTTGCTGAGCACGATGTCGTGCACGTTGTACGCGTAGATCGGTCCGGGCGTCGCCGCGGTCGCGGGGCCGGCGGCGACCGGCGTGCCGAAATCGCAGTTGGTGATCGTGACGCCGGTGATCGCGGGAATCGTGGGTATGGGCGCGGGACCGTTGTAGTCGAACGCGACCGGACCCTGCGCGACGATCGCCTGAAAGCAGGATCCCGTCACTCCGTTCAGCGTCACGTTGCTCGCCTTGAGATTCGAGATGTTGACGTTCTGCACGAGCGCCGGGCGCGTGCGGATCGCGTCCTTCGACGGCTGATAATCGCAGTCGAACGTGACGATGCCGCCCTGCGCCGCCGACGGATTCGCCGCGCTCGGCGTCGCCACGCCGAGCGGCACCGTCGCGTTGATCGGGCTGCCCGCAATCAGGCTGCTGCCGTAGCCCGAAGGCGTCAGGCTCACGCCGTTCGGCAGCGTCACGTTGTCGACGTAGAAGTCCTTCACGAAGCCGCCGCGATTCATGTTCGTCTTGATGCGGATCGCGATGTTCAGCGAGTTCGTCGCCCAGAATTGGTTGAGCATCTGCAGGTTGCGCGCGTAGATTTTCTGCACGCCGCCGCCCATTTCGCTGCCGAGCGTGATGCCGCCGTGGCCGCTGTTCATCGTGCAATTCTGGATGACGTGGTTCTGCGCCGGGCCGTATTGCGTGTCGAGATCCTTGCCCGACTTGATCGCGATGCAGTCGTCGCCGGTGTTGAACGTCACGTTCTCGCACAGAACCATGTCGCAGGCGTCGGGATCGAAGCCGTCGTTGTTCGGGCCGATGCTGTCCACCGTCACGCCGCGCATCACGACGTTCTGGCAATCGGTCGGATGATGCTGCCAGAACGGCGTGTTGTTGGTGCGGTAGGTTTCCATCAGCACGTTCGTGCAGCCGATGAATTCGACCATGCACGGCCGCAGATAGTGGCCGATGCCGAAGATGCGTTTCTCGATCGCCACACCCGCTTCCGACAGCGCGGGCAGATAGTTCTGATCCTGCTGCCAGGGCGTGGCGGGATCGGTGAGCTTGGCGTAGAGATCGGCGGAGATGCCGGGCGCGGCCGTCTTCAGATCGACGTTGTTCGGGTTGCTCGATGCCTGCGACGGCGTCGACGAATTCACGCAGCCGTAGACGCCGTTGTTGCCCTTCCACGTCCACCAGCAGGTGGCCGTGTTGCCGCTGCCGGCGAAGGGCGTCATCGCCTGGCCGTTCAGCACGGAGGTGTCGCCTTCGCCCGTCAGCGCGATGTTCTTCTGGTTGCGCGCGTAGACCGGCGGGCCGTAGTTGAGGCAATCATTCGCCTGCCAGCGGCTGTAGAAGAGCTTGCCGTTCGCGCCGCAATCGATCGGGCGGTCCTTCGCGTAGTCGGCCGGATTCGGGCTGAAGTAGATCGTGCAGTTCGCGCTCAGATGGAAATCGACGTTCGACAGCAACACGATCGGACCCGCGCAATACCACGTTCCCGCCGGCACGACGACATGTCCGCCGCCCGCCGCGTTGCACGCCGCGATCGCAGCGAGGAAGGCCGGGCGCGAGTCGAACGAGCCGGGCGCGTTCGTCTGGTTCGCGCCGGTGGAGAGCGGCGATTTCGTCGGATCGGTGTACGGATTCGCTGCCGCGACGACCGCGCACGGCTTCGCGCCGTAATCCGTGACGGCGAACTGGCGGTCCGGGAACATCGACTTCGAGACGCTTTGCAGCGCGGTCACGATTTGCGTCGCCGCGCCGGATGGGCCCCAGATCGGGTCTTGCGCGGGCGGCGGCGTCGAACCGGAGCCGGAATTAGAATCGTCGTGTCCGCCGCAGCCGGCGAGCGTTCCCAGCGTGCCCAGCGCACCGAAGAGCGGGGCGCTCGCCGACAGCCCGGCGAATTTCACGAATGAGCGGCGCGTCGGCGAATGCGGCATCGCGTGGATCTTCGGTTGCTTCATGTGTCGTCTCCTGGTCCGGTTCGTCCGGCTTTCATGTGAATGTGGGCAGACCGCAATGGCGCGCGGACACGGCCGCTGGCCTGTGTCCGCATGGATGAGTCGAGTGGGAATCGCGCGTCAGAGCGCCGAAAATCGACGACTAAAGAAACGATGTCGTATGACTATGGCGTGACAAGGCGACATGGCAACTCCAGCATCGGTACGGGCGCAATCTGACACTCGCGTCGGAGCAAACGTTAGCGGAGTCGCCGGATCATCGTCAAGCCGTACCAACACCTAGGCCGAAAGTGGTAGGACGTCTTATGTTGCGCTGCGCTAAGCTGCCTTGTCGAGCACGAGCCGCGCTTCGAGCCCACCGCCTTCGCGATGATGCAAGGTGAGCGACGCGTCCATCGCGAGCGTCAGTTGCCGCGCGATGGCAAGGCCGAGTCCCGTGCCGCCCGTCTGCCGGTTGCGCGATCCTTCGAGCCGGACGAACGGTTCGAACACGGCTTCGAGCGATTCCGCCGGAATGCCCGGCCCGCGGTCGAGCACGGAGATCACGGCGCGCCCGTCGTTCCGCGAGGCGACTTCGATTTCCGCCGCGCCGGAATACTTGATCGCGTTGTCGACGAGATTGCCCAGCACGCGCTTCAGCGCCTGCGGAGGCGCCATCAGCGCGCCGCCGATGCTGCCTGTCAGCGTCACCGTCTGCCCGGCGTCGAGATAATCGTCGACGATGCTTTCGAACAGCGCGTCCGCGTCGATGCGCCGCGGCGCCTCGTTCGTGCCGTGCAAGGTGCGCGCGTACGTCACGCCTTCCTTCACGAGCGATTCCATCTCCTTCAGGTCCTGCTGGAGCTTGGCGCCGGTCGAGTCGTCGTCCATCACGTCGACGCGCAGGCGCATGCGCGTGATCGGCGTCTGCAGGTCGTGCGTGATCGCCGCGAGAATCTGCATGCGCTGGGTCATGTACATCGCGACGCGGTCCTGCATCGCGTTGAACGCCTTCGCCGCGTGCGCGACTTCTTCCGGCCCGGACTCCGGCAGACGTTTGCCCTTGAGATCGGGGCCGAGGGTGTCGGCGGCGCGGGCGAGCTGCTTGAGCGGACCAGTCGCGACGCGCACCGCGAGCCAGCAGCACGCGCCTAGCACGACCAGTTGCAGCACCAGCACCAGCGGCAGCCAGCCGGAGAGCGGCGTGCCGGACATCGGCCGCATGTCGATGGTGAGCGGCGAGCCATCCGACAGGCGCAGATGCGCCTGGAAGCGCTCTTTGTCGCCGGGCACGCCGTTGACCGTCAGCGGATAGCGTTTGCCGATGCCGTCGCCGATCGAGCGGGCGAAGCGCTCCGCCAGCGCCGCATCCGGCGGCGTGCCGCTGGCGTCGGTGATGCCGGGCCCGAGGATGAATTCGTAGCTGCGTCGCGCGAGCAGCGGCAGCCATTGCGCGCGTTCGTCCGGCGGCAGGTGATCGAGCAGCGCGACCGAACTCGCGACCTCGCGCTCGACGTACCCGACCATCACGTTGGTCATCGATTCGTCGCGTTCCCGCATGGTCAGAAGGAACGAACAGGTCTGCGCCAGCGCCAGTCCGACGACGAGAATCAGCGCGAGCCGCGCGAACAGCGTGCGCGGCCAGTGCAACAGGGAAGACGTGGCAAGCGTGCTCATGAAGACGACTCGAGCGGTTTGACTTCGGCGGAAAACACATAGCCCTCACTGCGCAGCGTCTTGATGTAGCGCGGCTCGCGCGCCGTGTCGCGCAGACGCTGGCGCAGGCGCGAGACAAGCAGGTCGATCGAGCGGTCGAATGCGTCCGCCTGGCGGCCCTGTGTCAGATTCAGCAGTTGATCGCGCGTGAGCACGCGCTGCGGATGATCGAGGAACACGCGCAGCAGGCGGTACTCCGCGCCGGAGAGCGAAACCATCGTGCCTTCGGCGTCGAGCAGATGGCGCGCGGTCGTGTCGAGCCGCCAGTCGCCGAAGCCGAGCATCTGCGCGCTTTCCGTCACTTCCATTCCGGGCGGCAGCATGCGCGTGCGGCGCAGCACCGAGCGGATGCGCGCGAGCAGTTCGCGCACGGCGAAAGGCTTCGGCAGATAGTCGTCGGCGCCCATTTCGAGGCCGAGAATGCGGTCGGCTTCCTCGTTGCGCGCGGTGAGCATCAGCACCGGCACGTCGCGGAACTTGCCCGAACGCAGCTCGCGGCACAGCACGAGGCCGTCTTCGCCGGGCAGCATCAGGTCGAGCACGACGAGATCGGGCGCGCCCTGGTCGAGCACCGCGCGCATCTGCCGGCCGTTGGCCGCGAGCGACACGCGCATGCCGTTCTTTTCGAGGTAAGTCGCGAGGAGTTCGCGAATGCCGCGATCGTCGTCGACGATCAATACGTGGTCAGTGGTTTCCATCGATGGACCGTTGTCTTTGACGCTTGAGTTGCATCCGGCTCGGACTGATCAGGAGACATTGAACCGGATGGGCCATTTCGGTTGCGATCCCGCCTACGAGAAAGGCGAGCATCGCCAGCATGCGTTTCATTCGAAGCTCCCGCTGATTGTGCGATGTCTGTGTTATAGCGCGTCCCGGCGGGGGTTTTGTATCGCAGTGTATCCCGCATGCCGGGCGATACATAACATTGCGCAGCGCGCGTTTCCGCGACACAAGCGGGATACGCGCGCGCAGTCCAATGCGGTCATGCCGATGCGAACGTCGGCCCGCCGGGGCGCTTCGACTCCTTCGAAGCGCTCCGATTTTGACCGCATTTCAGAGGACTTCGTCATGCTCTCCCGAATCAAAGGCATGGCCGCGTGCGCCGGACTGGCCGCCTGCGCCGCCATCGCGCCCGTTGCACCCGCCCAGGCCGCCGCGCCCGCCGATGCCGGCGCCCGCACCGCGCCGGAATTCGCCGGCATCGATACCTGGCTCAACAGCCCGCCGCTCACGCTCGCGCAACTGCGCGGCAAGGTCGTGCTGATCGATTTCTGGACCTTCGCGTGCGGCAACTGCGTCAACACGCTGCCGGCGGTGAAAGCGTGGCATCGCAAATACAGGGATCAGGGGCTCGTCGTGGTCGGCGTGCATACGCCCGAGTTTCCGTTCGAGCGCGACACCGGCAACGTGCAGCGCGCCATCGAACGCTTCGGCATCACGTATCCGGTCGCGCAGGACAACCGCTACGCGACGTGGGCGGCGTACGACAACCAGTACTGGCCGGCGTTCTATCTGATCGACAAGCAGGGGCGCGTGGCGTACACGCACGTCGGCGAAGGCGATTACGCGCAGACCGAAGCCGCGATCGCGAAACTGCTCGCGCAGCCGTGAAGCGGGCTTTCGTATCGCAATGTATCTGCCGCGTACGCGATACAAAACATTGCACAGAAGCCGCTTCGCCGACACATCCCGGATACCTGCGGACCTTCAAATACACCCAACGACGGCTGGCGATGAAAACGCCACACGGACATCCTCCCGGCCACGTGCAGCAACGCATCCAACCGACCGAATCATCCATCGAAGGAGAAACGCCATGAAGTCCACGATCGCAGCTTTCGCTCTCGTCGCCGGCGCCATGACCGGTGTCGCTCACGCCGCCGTGACGAACGAGCCGATGAACGCGCAGACCCAGCAGGTCGCCGCCGGCCACGTCTACATGGGCAAGACCCGCGCCGAAGTCAAACGCGAACTGGCGCAGGCGCAACGCGACGGCGAGATCGCCGCACTCAACAATCTGTTCCACGGCAGCTGATCGGCCGAGCGGCCCGTCATCCTGCAAACCGAAATCCGGCATTCATCGAATTCACTGAAGAGAGACCCATCATGATCAAGCAAATCGTCACCGCCGCAGTCATCGCCGTCAGCGCAGCCGCCGCCGGTTCCGCCTTCGCCAGCAGCGGCTATGGTCCCGCGCCGCATTACGACCCGCTCGCCGGCGCGCCGGCATCGCAGCGCGGCGTGAGCGCGCAGACCATCGCCAACGAGAGCGGCGTTGCCGAGGCTCAGGCGCAGGCGTACGGCGGCATGGGCGATTCGTTCTCGCAGTCGGGCGCGCGCGGCGCGGCAAGCGGCGACGTCGCGCGTCTGTTCGCTCATCACTAAGCATTGTCACTTTCCCGATCCCAGGAGGATTTCAGCATGACCACGCAAATCGACACCGTTCTGTACACCGGCAAAACCCGCGTCGTCGGCGGCCGCGAAGGCTTCGCGCAAAGCTCCGATGGCCGTCTCGACGTCAAGCTCTCGCCGCCCGGATCGACGGGCCCGGGAACCAACCCCGAGCAGATGCTCGCGGCCGGCTGGTCCGCGTGTTTCATCGGCGCGATGACCAAGGCGGCGGCAAAGCTCAAGGTGCGCCTGCCCGCCGAAACCGCCGTGGATGCGGAAGTGGATCTCGGCATGAGCGGCGAAGCGTATCTGCTGCGTGCCCGCCTGAACGTGAGCCTGCCGGGCATCGAGCGCGCGGTGGCCGAGGAAATCGCGCAGGCGGCGCACAACACCTGCCCGTACTCGAAGGCGCTGAAGAACAACATCGACGTGACGATCGCGGTGGTCTGACGCGTCTCGCCCGATTCGCTGATGACGCTCGCGGTAGACTTGTCGGTTCATCGAACAAGCGACTATCCGAGCCGACATGGACCGAATCGACGCGATGAAAGTGTTCATCGCCACGCTGGACGAAGGCAGTCTGGCGGGCGCGGGGCGGCGGCTCGGCCGCTCGCCCGCCGCCGTGAGCCGGGCCATCGCGTTTCTCGAAGCGCATACCGGCACGGCGCTGCTCCATCGCACCACGCGCACGATCAAGCTTTCCGAGGCCGGCGAGCGCTACGCCGCCGCGTGCCGCCGCATCCTGACCGATCTCGAGGAAGCCGATCTGCTGATCGCACACGAGCGCTCCGCGCCGCGCGGGCTTCTGACGATCACCGCGCCCGTCGCCGCCGGCGAAGATCTGCTGCGGCCCATGCTCGACGATTTCATCGCGCGTTTTCCCGGCGTCTCCGTGCGCCTGCAATTGCTCGACCGGCCCGTGAGCCTGATCGACGAAGGCATCGACATCGCGTTGCGCATCGCGCATCTGTCGGACTCGACGCTGGTCGCGATTCCCGTCGGCGACGTGCGGCGCGTCGTGGCCGCGTCGCCGCTCTATCTGGCTAAGCATCCGCCGATCAGACAGCCCGCCGATCTCGCGCGTCACCAGATCATCTCGATGACGCATTTCGGCCTCGATTCGTGGAGCTTTCCGACGTCGGGCGGCGCGGCGATTCCGCAAGTCGTGCAGTTCGCGCCGCGGGTCATCGTGAACACGGTGCGGGCGGCGGTCGCGTCGGCAGTCGAAGGGCACGGGCTCACGCGCGTCTTTTCCTATCACGTCGCGAAGGAAGTGAAGGACAAATCGCTGCAGATCGTTCTGTCCGACAGCGAGCACGCGCCGCTGCCGGTGCATCTGCTCACGCCGCACGGGCGTCTCGCGGTGCCGAAAGTGCGCGCATTCGTCGATTTCGCCACGCCGCGTCTGCGCCGTCTGTTCAAGCAACTGACCCTCGATTCAACCGCCTAACGGAAGATTATCTTCCGATTCACGTTCATTCCCTCGCCGATCGATCGAATATAGACTGCCTTCATGGGAAGGGCGCGTAGACCGTGCCCGCAAGCAGTAGCGGAGGCAGCATGCGATACGCAGTGTCGAATTCGTCGGAGGGCGGGACATTTCAGGTCTGGCGCGGCGTGCTCGCCGGGGCGAGCGCAAGTCTGGTCGGCATCGGGCTCGCGCGCTTTGCGTACACGCCGCTGTTGCCCGCGATCATCGGCGCGCACTGGTTTCCGGCGTCGACGGCGGCGTATCTCGGCGCGGCCAATCTCGGCGGCTATCTGGCCGGCGCGCTCGCGGGCGGCGTGCTCGCCCGGCATTTTCGCGCCGCGACCATTTTGCGCACGATGATGCTGCTCGCGACCCTCGCGTTCGTCGCGTGCGCGATTCCGGTTTCGTTCCTGTGGTTCTTCGTGTGGCGCTTCCTGTCGGGCATTTCCGGCGGCGCGCTGATGGTGCTCGCCGCGCCGACGATCATCGCGCACGTCGCGCCGTCGCGTCGCGGATTCGCGAGCGGCGCGATTTTCACGGGCATCGGGCTCGGCATCGCGGCGTCGGGGACGATCGTGCCGCTGTTGCTGCGGCAAGGGCTCATGCAGACGTGGCTCGGGCTCGCCGCCGTCTCGCTCGTGCTGACCGTGGTCGCGTGGAACGGCTGGCCGTCGCACGACGCGCCGGCTCCCGCGCATGCCGGCACGCATGCGCACGCGAAGGCGCCGTCGCCGCCTGCGTTGCGCGCGTTGTTCGCCGAATACGCGCTGAACGCGGCGGGTCTCGTCCCGCACATGATCTTTCTCGTCGATTTCGTCGCGCGCGGTCTGGGCAAGGGCGTCGATGCGGGCGCCGAGTATTGGGTGCTGTATGGGCTCGGTGCGATCGCCGGACCGCTTTTGAGCGGACATCTCGCCGATCGCGCCGGTTTCGGCCCCGCGCTGCGCGTCGCGTATCTGCTTCAGCTCGTCGCGGTCGCGATTCCGGCGGTGACGTCGAATTCCGCGTTGCTGATCGTGTCGAGTGTGCTGGTCGGCGCATTTACGCCGGGCATCGTGCCGCTCGTGCTGGGGCGTGTGAACGAGTTGCTGGCGCATCATCCGGCCGCGCAGAAGCGCGCGTGGAGCACCGCGACCACGAGCTTCGCCGTGTTGCAGGCGCTCGCGGCATATGGTCTGTCCTTCTTGTTTTCGAACAGCGGCGGCAACTACTCGTTGCTGTTTGCAATCGGCGCAGCGGCGCTCGCGATTGCGCTCGCCGTCGATCTTCTCGCCGCATTGAGGTCGAAATGAGCCACATCCTTCAGCGCACGATTCCGCTCGGTTACGCGGAACGCAACGAGCAGTACTGGCGGCGCAATCTCGCCGTCGCCGTGTTCGGCTCTTTCACGACGCTCGTCAGCCTGAGCATGCTGCTGCCGTTTCTGCCGCTGTATGTGCGTCAACTCGGCGTCGAATCGCAGGCGTCGGTCATCGAGTGGTCGGGCGTCGCGTTCAGCGCGACGTTTCTCGGCACCGCCGTGACCGCGCCGCTCTGGGGACGCCTCGCCGATCGCTACGGCCGCAAGCCGATGCTCGTGCGCGCCGCGGTGGGCATGGCTATCGTCATGTCGCTGATCGGCGTCGCGCATTCCGTACAGCAACTGGTAGCGCTGCGCCTGTTCGCGGGACTGATCGGCGGCTACGCGTCTGCATCGACGGTCATGATCGGCACGCAGGCGCCGCGCGAACGGGCCGGCTGGGCGCTCGGCATTCTGTCGACGGGCGCGCTCGCGGGCAATCTCGCCGGACCGCTGATCGGCGGCGTGTTGCCGGGCCTGATCGGCATTCGCGGCACGTTCTTCGCGGGCGCGGGCATGATCGCGGTGGCCGCGTTGCTGACCATCGTGCTCGTGAAGGAAGACTTCCATCCGGGCGATGCGAAGAAGCGCGCATCGCACGCGGCGTCGAAGGAGGCGCATCGCACGAATTATGTGGTCGTCGTCGCGCTGCTCGTGACCGCGATGATGGTGCTGCTCGCGAACATGTCGATCGAGCCGATCATCACGGTGTATATCGGCGGCCTCGGCGTGACGGGCGATCACGTGACGCGCATCGCGGGCGTCGTGATGGCGTGCTCCGCGCTCGGCAGCGTGCTGACGGCGGCGCGTCTGGGCGCGCTGGCCGATCGCATCGGCAGTTGGAACGTGATCGTTGGATGTCTCGTGCTCACGGGTATCGCCATGATTCCGCAGGCGTTCGTGCATCAGTGGTGGCAGCTCGCCGGATTGCGCGTGCTGATGGGCATGACGCTCGCGGGCCTGCTGCCGTCGATCTCGAAGCTCGCGCGCACGGCCGTCGATGAAAGCAGCAGCGGACAGATGCTCGGCTATCTGCAGTCGGCGCAGTTCAGCGGACAGGTGATCGGCCCGGTGATCGGCGGACAGATCGGCGTGATGCTCGGGCTGCACTCGGTGTTCTTCGTGACCGGGAGCCTGTTGATTGCGTGCGCGGGGCTGGCGCACTGGGCGCGCACGCGTTGAGGTTTTAAGTTTCGCTTAAGTCTGACGTCCTACGGTAGCGGACTCGTTCGCCAGCCGCCTTGCCATGCCGTCGCTATCGTTTGTTCACGCTTGCATGACGCGTCGCTGAACGCGTCATGCTGCGATTCCATCTTCTCCTCTTCGTCCTCCTGTTCGCGAGTCTCGTCCCGCTCGTCGTGCATGCGAAGCGCGTCATCGCCAAGCCGGTCGTGCAGGCGCGCGCGGCGATTGCCGTCGATCTCGCGACGGGCCGCACGCTCTACGCGAAACACGCCGACGCGCGCATGCCGGTCGCATCGCTGACCAAGCTGCTCACCGCGATGATCGTGCTCGACTCGAAGCGCTCGCTGCTCAGGCCGGCGCGCATCACCGATGCCGATGTCGATCGTCTCAAATGGTCGCGCTCGCGTCTGCCCGTGGGTTCGCTGCTGTTGCGGCGGACGATGCTGCATATCGCGCTGATGTCGTCGGAGAATCGCGCGGCGTTCGCATTGAGCCGCGATTATCCCGGTGGCCGGGCGGGTTTCGTGCGCGCGATGAACCGCACCGCGAAGCGTCTGCACATGCAGCGCAGCCATTTCGTCGATCCGACCGGACTCTCGCCGCACAACGTTTCGACGGCGCGCGATCTCACGCGGCTCGCGCGCGCGGCGTATCGATATCCGGCCATCCGCGACTACGCGACATCGCATCACAAGCTCGTGCTCGGCGGCGACGGGCCGCTGATGTATCGCAACACCGATCCGCTCGTGTACCGCGCTTCATGGCGCGTAGGTTTGCAGAAGACGGGCTTCACCAACGAGGCAGGGCATTGCCTGATCGTGGTCGCGCCGGTGCATGGGCGTCAGACGGTCTTCGTCATTCTCGCAGCGCCGAATGCACAGGCGCACGTGCAGGACGCAGTGAACCTGCGCGGCTGGCTGATGCGGCGCAGTTCCGGCGTCACGCGGTGACGAGCGATTCTTCCGTGACCGGCCGGTCGTCGATCGGAAAATGCAGCAGCGCCGCCACGAGGCCCGCGACCGCCGTGGCGCCCCAGATCAGCGAGTAGGAACCGGTCGTGTCGAACACATAGCCGCCGAGCCACGCGCCGAGAAACGATCCCAACTGGTGACTGAGGAACACGACGCCGAACAGCGTGCCGAGATGGCGCGTGCCGAAGACTTTCGCGATCAGCCCGTTCGTGAGCGGCACCGTGCCGAGCCACGTCAGACCCATCACGGCGGCGAACACGACGACCGAGACGCTCGTCGTCGGCAGCAGCACGAACAGCGCGATCGCGCCGCCGCGGATCAGATAGAGCCACGCGAGCACGTGATGCTGCCGCAGGCGTCCGCCGAGCCAGCCGCATCCCCAACTGCCGATCATGTTGAACAAGCCGATCAGCGCGAGCGCAGTGGCGCCGAGCCCGACCGGCATGTGGCACAGCATCAGATAGCCGGGCAGATGCGTCGCGATGAACGCAAGCTGGAATCCGCACGTGAAGAAGCCGAGCGTGAGCAGCCGGTAGCCGCGATGGCGCGTGGCGTAGGCGAGCGTCTCGCGCAGCGGCATCGAGGCCGGTTGCGCGTGTTCTGCGTGCGCTTCCTGCGCGTGCGCGCCGGTGCGTCTGCGGCTCGCCCGATCGAGGACGATGCCGAGCGGCGCGGCCAGCAGCAGGACGAAGGCGAGCCCGTAGAGCGAAGCCGCCACGCCCGCATGCACGCGCAGTTCCTGCGCGAACGGCACCATCAGCACTTGTCCGAGCGAGCCGCCCGCGCTGGCGAGGCCCATCGCGACACTGCGCGTTTGTGGCGACGCGACGCGCCCGACCGTCGCGAGCACGACGCCGAAGCTCGTGCAACTGATGCCGATGCCCACCAGCAAGCCGAGGCCGAGCACGAGCATCCAGCCGGAGGTCGCAGCGGCGGCGAGCGCGAGTCCGGCCGCGAAGGTCGCCGCGCCGGCCGCGACCACCGGCGCCGCGCCGTAGCGGTCGGCGGCCGCGCCCGCGAACGGCTGCGCGAAGCCCCAGACGAGGTTGTGCAGTGCGATCGCGAAGGCGATCAGCGTGACGGGCAGGCCGCGGTCGAATGAAAACGGTCCGATGAACAGGCCGAAAGTCTGACGCACGCCCATGGCCGCGCTCAGGATCAGCGCCGCCGCGCCGATGAGCGCCCAGGTCGCCGCGCGGTTCTTGTTGGTTGAGACTGACAGGGACGACATGAATGACATTCCTCCTTGCGCGCATCGTCGCAGGCGAACGTCCGTGCTGACAAACGAAAAGTTTTCGCGGACGATTGAGCGCAGTTCAACCGTGACGGCGCGCCGTCTCGTTCGCGACGAATTCCGCCGCCTGCGCGACGAGCCAGTTTTTAAACGCGACGAGATCGGCGCGGGCGCTCGCCTGCGGCGCTTCGCACAGCCAGTATGCGGTCTGCGTTTCGACGCTCGTCGCGCACGCCTCGACGAGCACGCCTGCCGCCAACTCGCGATCGACGAGCGGCCGCCGCCCGATCACGACGCCGAGTCCTGCCGCGGCGGCCTCGAACGCAAGCTGCACGGTGTCGAAGCGCAGTCCGCCATGGAGATCGAGGCCGTCGATGCCCGCGCCGTCCATCCACGCTTGCCAGTCCTGGGTCGCGGTATCGACGTGGATCAGCGTCGCGCGCGTGAGATCGGGCGCGGCGCCGCTGCTGGTGATACTCGCGAGATAGGCCGGGCTGCACAAGGGCACGAGCCGCTCGCCGAAGAGCCGTTGCCACGCGGCGCCGTCCACCGGCCCGCGGCTCAGGCGCAGGCCGAAATCGAAACCGTCGACGGGAAAGCCCGCTTGCCGGCGCGACGTGTCGATGCTCACGTCGATGTGCGGCCAACGGGCGCGGAAATCGGCGAGACGCGGGACGAGCCAGCGCGCGGCGAGCGTCGGCGCGCAGGTAATGGCGATCGAGCGGCGCTTGCGCCTGTCGGGCAGCGTCTGCGTGCCGATGGCGATGAGCGAGAACGCCTCCGCGATATACGGCAGATATTGCTCGCCGGCCGCGCTGAGCGACAGGCCGCGCGGCTCGCGCACGAACAGTTCGACGCCGAGCATGTCTTCCAGCGCGCCGATGCCGTGGCTCACCGCGCCCGGCGTGACGTTCAGTTCAGCCGCGGCGAGCTTGAAACTGCGATGGCGCGCGGCGGCTTCGAAGAGACGAAGAGCGTTGAGGGGCGGAAGACGCTGGGGCATGAGTGGCGTGAAGGCAGGGCGGCGTGCGTGAGCGTATATTGCCATCGCCCGATTCGCGCGTCTCGCCCACCGTTGCCCGTGACGGCGGCCGTACGAAGGCGGTGTACTATTGGAAGATCACTTTCTGCGGTGGCGTCGATCATGTCGGACGAGTGGAAACACCGCGTCAGGCTGTTCATCCAACGTTTCTGGCAGCCGACCAGCGCATGCATGACCTGCATGCCGGGGAGCTGGAGCAATCTCCTGAGTTTTGCGCACTGGGTCACGGCATTCAAGACCGGTCTGCTCACCGGAATACTGGCCGTGCTTCTCACCTTCACGCCGGCGAGAAAACTCTTCAGGAATCGATTCGGCAACGCGACTATCGTCGGCCTTCTGACCATGGTCGGCGACTCGTACGCGCACGCGAGCCATTACGACGTCGCGTCGATCGAACATATCGTGACGGGCGTGGTTTCGGGCCTTCTGACGCTCGCCGGATCGTATCTGTTCGAAGACCGCGCCCGGCGCATCCGCAACGCCTGGGCGCGTGTATTCGGCTAGCGCGAGTGCGGCCCGATGCCGCTATGGAGCCAGTCTCAGGCAGGAATGATCCGCTCGCGCTTCAGGCGGTCGAACAGATCGAAGAAGGAATCGGGCGTGCTTTGATAATCGAGAAAGCCGGCCTTGCGGCTCTTCGACATGTCCGTCAGCACTTCCATCGGACGGCCGAGGTCGGCATCCGTATGCCACCACGAAACGAGCTTGCCGATGTCGTGCTCGGCCAGCGAGTGACGCGCCGCGATGTTGGCCCACGCCTCGCCCGCGTGCTGCATGCGGTTTTCCAGGGGCCGGGTTTGTCCGTCGAATGGCGCAGGCTCGATGTCGAAATAACCCGCAATGCGCTCCCACATCCACTTCCAGCGGAACACGTCGCCGTTGACGACGTTGAACGCCTCATCGCGCGCTGCGGGCGAGGTCGCCGCCCATTCGAGATGACGTGCGAGCAGACGCGCATCCGTCATGTCCGTGAGGCCGTTCCACTGCGCCGCCGAGCCGGGAAACCGGAACGGCTCGCCGCTCGCCTTGCAGAGCGTCGCGTAGACGGCCAGCGTGACGCCCATGTTCATCGCGTTGCCCACGGCAAAGCCGATGATCGTGTGCGGCCGGTGCACGCTCCAGCCGAAACCGTACTCGCGGGCGGCGTCGAACAGGCGGTCTTCCTGCTCGTAGTAGAAGTTGTCGACGGGTTGCCGGCCTTGCTCTTCGCGAAACGGCGTCATCGGGACGCTGCCTTTCGCATAGGCCTCGAACGGGCCGAGGTAGTGCTTCAGGCCCGTCACCAGCGCCGCGTGCGTGAGCGCGCCGGACGGGCCGAGCGCCGCCAGCACGTTCGCGACCATCGCGCCGTTGACGCGGATGTTCTCGGCTTCCGTCGCCTGGCGCGACCACGCGGTGAAGAACACGTGACTGAATCGCTGGCCCTGCAACGCCTGCGTGACCGACGATGCCGACGCGAGATCCGCCGTCATCGATTCGACGCCGGCCGGCGCGGGTGTCCGGCCGCGTGACAATCCCGCGATCGACCAGCCGTCGTGCGTTTGAAGATGCTCGGCGAGGTTGCGTCCGACGACGCCCGTGGCGCCGATGATGAGTGCTCGTTTGTCCATTCCGTCCGCTGCGTATCGAAGTTTTCCCGATGCCGCCGCCGCTGCGTGTGTGCAGCCGGCGCACGGCCCTCGTGCGCCAGTGTGACGGATTGCGGGAAACCGTGCTGATCACGCCCGCGTTTGTTTGCCCGGCCTCAGACGTCTTCGAGCGTTTCGCCGCGCTCGGCGATGATCCTGCCGAGTTCCCGCGTCGACGGCACGCGCCGCATCGGATTCGTGGAACCGGCTTCGTCGTCGGCGAGATTCTCGATGATCGCGAGAAGCACCTTACGCGCGGTCTTGATGTCGCGCTCGCTCAACCCCGTCACGCTGATCTCGTTGACTTCCTCCGCGAGCGGCACGAGCTTGCGCTTGAGCGCGCGGCCTTCGGCGGTGAGGTACACATGCGTGTTCTTCTTGTTCTCGGGCCGCTGCTGGCGCTCCACGAGCCCGAGCTTTTCCATGGCGGTGACGGCCGCGAACGTCGTCGGCGCCATGACGCCCGCCTGCTCGCTGAGTTCGCGCTGCGTGAGACCGTCGGTTTCCCACAGGATGCGCAGAAACGTCCAGTGCCCGAACGACACTGAATGTTCCGCGAGCCGCATCTGCAAGGCGCGCACCATCGAACGCGTCGCGTCTTTCACGAGGTGCGCGAGCCGGTCGTTCGGCAAGGATTCATGCCAATGGCGCAGCATTTCCGCGGTCTCGCGCGGCGCGCCTTCCAGCTTCTCTTTACGTGTCATGGCGATGTTTTCCCAGAGCGATTCATGTTTCATCGACATGATAGCCGGTGGGTCCGCCGCCATGCCGTGCAAGGTCGGCGAACCTTACTTCGGGCAAACCCGAACTTGTTCCCGCGCCGGCCTCTCCCTACCATTATAGTTAGATATCGAATAAAAACCTCGAATGGCCGGAGCGTGCGGCGGGTGTCGCGCGGGCCGGTTTCTCGTCCTCATCAGAGAAGCGCAACGGAGACGTTTGGTGGCCAAATCCACAGTCACGGAATTCATGTCGGAAACGGATGCGACGGCTGCTCGCATCGAATCGACGTATCACAAGGTCACCTGGCGGCTGATGTCGTTCATCTTCGTCTGCTGGGTGCTGAATTACCTCGACCGCGTGAACGTGAGCTTCGCGCAACTGCATCTGAAGCAGGATCTCGGACTCTCCGATGCCGCCTACGGACTCGGCGTGAGCCTGTTCTTCATCGGCTACATTTCGCTCGAAGTGCCGAGCACGTTGTGGCTCAAGAAGGTCGGCGCGCGGCTGACGATCTCGCGCATCATGATCCTGTGGGGCGGCATCTCGACCGCGATGGCCTTCATGACCACGCCCGCGCAGTTCTATATCGCGCGCATTCTGCTCGGCGCGGCCGAGGCGGGCTTCTGGCCGGGCATCATCCTGTATCTGACGTACTGGTATCCGGGCGCGCGGCGTGCGCGCATCACGTCGCGTTTTCTGCTGGCGATCGCGGCGGCAGGAATCATCGGCGGGCCGCTGTCGGGCTGGATTCTGCACAATTTCGTCGATGTGCTCGGCTACAAGAACTGGCAATGGCTGTTCTTTCTCGAAGGCCTGCCGGCGCTCGTGATGGGCATCGTCGCGTTCTTCTATCTGGTCGACCGGCCGCAGGACGCGCGCTGGCTCGATGCCGAGCAAAAGAAGATCATTCTCGATGCGCTCGCCGCCGACCGCGCCGAGAAAGCGCCCGCGAAACATAAGGGCGGGCAGTTGCTGGCGGCGCTCAAGGACCCGCGCGTCTATATCCTCGCGGCGGGCTGGGGCACGGTGCCGCTGTGCGGCACGATCCTCAACTACTGGACGCCGACCATCATCCGGCAGGCGGGCGTGGCGGACGTGCTGAACGTGGGACTCCTGTCGGCGTTGCCGTACATCATCGGCGCGCTCGGCATGTTCGCGGTGGCGCGCAGTTCCGACGTGACGCTCGAGCGGCGCTGGCACTTCTTCGCGTGCACGGCCGTGGGCGCGCTGGGCGGCTTCCTGTTGCCGATGGTGTCGGGCAGCACGGCGGCGGCCATCGTCTGCCTCGGCATGATCTCCATCTCCTACTTCGGCGCGGCCGCGATCATCTGGTCGATTCCGCCGGCCTATCTCACCGACGAAGCCGCAGCAGCCGGCATCGGCGCGATCAGTTGTCTGGGTCAGGTCGGCGCGTTCTGCGGACCCATCGCGCTCGGCTGGATCAAGACGATGACGGGCAGCCTCGCGATCGGGCTGGCGGCCATCGCCGCGATCGTGCTGCTCGGCGGACTCGCGGTTCTGATCGGCGTGCCCGCGAACACCTTGCGCGAGCACGCGGAGAAGCGCGCGTGACAACGGTTCTCGCAGCATCGGCGGCGCCTTCGGGCGCCGTTTTTATTTGATGCCGCGGCGACGCGTTTCAGGGAAAACCCGCTTGCCTCAAAATGATTAGATATCTAATATAAACGCATGGAGTGACGTCGGCATGAAGACGTCATGCGCGTGACGAACGGAGCAGGAGAGCAGGGAAATGAGCGAGGCAACGAGCAACGAACTGTCATTCAGGACGCTCGTCGTGACGAAGAAGGAACTGGTCGCGGACGGCATCGTGAGCTTCGAGCTGCGCGATCCCGAAGGCCGCGCGCTCGAGCCCTTCAGCGCCGGCGCGCATCTGACGCTGCGCGTGCCGAGCGGCGCGAACCGCAACTATTCGCTGTGCAACGACCCGGACGAAACCGACCGCTACGTGATCGCCGTGAAGCGCGACGCGGCGGGGCGCGGCGGCTCCGTCAGCATGACGGACGATGTGAACGCGGGCGATCGCATCGAAGTCTCGGCGCCGCGCAACGAATTCGAACTGAGCGAGCGCGCGCGCAATTTCGTGTTCGTCGCGGGCGGCATCGGCATTACGCCGATTCTCTCGATGATGCGTCATCTCAAGGCCATCGGCGGTCCGCGCTTCAAGCTGTATTACCTTGCGCGCAGCCCCGAGACGACCGCGTTCCGCGACGAACTGTCGGGCGCCGAATGGAAGCCGCATGTGGTGATCCATCACGATCACGGCGATCTCGCCAATGCGTTCGACTTCTGGCCTGTCTTCGAAAAACCCGGCAGCGGCACGCATGTCTACTGCTGCGGCCCACGCGCGCTGATGGACGGCGTGCGCGACATGACCGGCCACTGGCCGCCGGGCAGCGTGCACTTCGAGAGCTTCGGCGTGGATCAGTCGCGCGCGGCCGAGAACGTGCCGTTCAGCGTGAAGCTCGAACGCTCGGGCCGCTCCTTCGAGATTCCGAAGGACCGCTCGATCCTCGAAATCCTGCGCGACAACGGCATTCGCGCGCCGAGTTCCTGCGAGAGCGGCACGTGCGGATCGTGCCGCACGACCTTGTGCGCGGGTGAAGCGGACCATCGCGACATGGTGCTGGGCGAGCGCGAGAAGGCCGGCCACATCATGATCTGCGTCTCGCGCGCGAAGAGCGACGAGCTCGTGCTGGATCTCTGAATCTCTGAAGAATCGATTTAGTCCCCGTTGAATATGTTGGTCAGGAGAAGCGTCAATGCTCACGCATGAAGAAAACATGTTGCTGTGCCGTGTCGAAGGCGATGCCCCGATGGGTCAGTTGATGCGGCGTCACTGGACGCCCGTGTGTCTCATCGAGGAAGTCAGCGAGCCGGACGGCGCGCCCGTCAAGGCGCGCGTGTTCGGCGAAGATCTGGTCGTGTTCCGCGATACCGACGGCAACGTCGGCGTGATGGATGAATATTGCCCGCATCGTCGCGTGTCGCTCGTCTACGGGCGCAACGAGGACTGCGGCCTGCGCTGTCTCTATCACGGCTGGAAGATGGACGTGAAGGGCAACGTGATCGAAATGGTCTCGGAGCCTTCGTGCAGCGACATGACGAAGAAGACCCGACACAAGGCCTATGAAACGAAGGAATGGGGCGGCTTCGTGTGGGCATACATGGGCCCGCAGGACGCGATTCCCGAGTTCGTGCCGCCGGCCTGGGCGCCGACCGAAGACACGCGCGTGAGCATCGCGAAGGCGATTCTTCCGTGCAACTGGGCGCAGATTCTCGAAGGCGCGATCGACTCCGCCCATAGTTCTAGCCTGCATTCGTCGGACTTCGTGCCGGCGCGCGTCGGCGGGGCGGAAGCGACCTCGAAAAACTGGCTGCGTCCGTCGACCGACAAGGCGCCGCGCATGCAGGTGCATCGCACAAGCTATGGTTTTCGTTATGCCGCGCTGCGCCGCCCGATCCAGAACGCCGCTACGCAGGACTACGTGCGCTCGACCGTGTTCGTCGCGCCGGCCACTGCGCTGATTCCGCCGAACAACCTCTACAACGTCGCCAACATCAACGTGCCGTGCGACGACACCAGCACCGCGTTCTATTTCATGGCCTGGGGCCATGCCGACAAGACGCCTGAAACGGAAACGTGGCGCAAGTTCCTCGGCCAGCAAGTCGGTATCGATCTCGATGAATATTACCGGCCGCTGCGCAACACGGAAAACCGCTTCTGGCAGGACCGCGAGGCGATGAAGGCGGGCAACTTCACGGGCATCAAGGGCTTTCCGAACCAGGACATCGCGATGTGGGTGACGATGGGGCCGATCGCCGATCGTACCGAAGAGCGCCTCGGCGCGAGCGATGTCGCCGTGGTCGAGTTCCGTCGCCGCATGCTCGATGCGCTGACGGCGTTTCAGGCGGGCGAGCAGACGATCGGCACCGGCGAGCTCGCGATTCCGCGCAGCGTGTGTTCGTTTCAGGCGATGGTCCCGAAGGACACCGACTGGAAGCAATACCCCGCGCAACCGGTCTGGGTCGAAGTCGAAGCGGCGGCAGGCGTCGAGGCGAACTATCAGGTTCAGACGTGATGGAAACGCTCAGACTCGGCGTGGCGGGATTGGGCCGCGCATTCTCGCTGATGCTGCCGACCTTTCTGGCAGACCCGCGCGTGCGGCTCGTCGGCGCATGCGATCCGCGTGCGACGGCGCGTGCGCAATTCGAAGCCGACTTCGCGGCGCCCGCTTTCGACGATATCGAAGCGCTCGCGCGCATGCCCGGAGTCGAGGCGATCTATATCGCGAGCCCGCATCAGTTCCATGCGGCGCATACGCGTATCGCGGCGCGATACGGCAAGCACGTGCTCGTCGAAAAGCCGATGGCGCTGTCGCTCGACGAATGCGACGCGATGATCGGCGCGTGCCGCGAGGCGAACGTGCATCTGATCGTCGGTCACTGTCATAGCTTCGATACACCGTATTTGCGCACGCGCGAGCTGATCGCATCGGGCAAGTACGGCGATGTGAAGATGATTCAGGCGCTCAACTACACCGACTACCTGTTCCGTCCGCGCAGGCCGGAGGAACTGAAGACGGATGAGGGCGGCGGCGCGGTGTTCAGCCAGGCGGCGCATCAGGTCGATATCGTGCGCCTGCTCGCGGGCGGCCGCGCGACGCGCATTCGCGCGGCGGTCGGCAACTGGGACGCGGCGCGCCCGACCGAAGGCGCCTACACCGCGACGCTCTGGTTTGACAACGGCGCGTTCGCGACGCTTGCCTATAACGGCTACGGGCATTTCGATTCGGACGAGTGGACCGGCTGGATCGGCGAGATGGGGCAGACACGCCATGCCGACGAATACGGCAGCGCGCGCCGCAAGCTCGCGCGCGTCGAATCACAGGAAGCGGAAGCACGGCTGAAGGCCGCAGGCACTTATGGCGGCGACGCCTATACACCGCCGTCACGCGGACAGTCCGAGTCGCGCCTATATCAACATTTCGGACCACTGATCGTTTCGTGCGAACGAGGCGATTTACGGCCGCTGCCCGATGCCATCGTCGTGTATGGCGACGAACGGCGCGAACGCATCGAACTTGCCGCGCCGCGCGTGCCGCGCGCCGAAGTCATCGACGAACTGATCGCCGCCGTGCACGGCGATATCGCGCCGCTGCACGACGGCATCTGGGCGCGCGGCACGCTCGAAATCTGCCTTGCAATGCTGCGCTCGAGCGCGCAACAGTGCGACGTGCTCATCGGCGGCGCACACTCACACAACAGGGAACATTGAACGATGGCCAAACTCAACTTGTCGATTGCGGTCGGCAACTACGACCGCATGCGTCCGCTCGTGGACGGCGAAGTGCAGATCGACGGCGTCGATCCCGTGTTCATGCTGCAAGACCCGGAAGAGATATTCTTTCGTGCGTTCCGCCACGCGGACTACGACATCTGCGAACTCTCGCTGTCGAGCTACAGCGTGAAGACGGCGGCCGGCACGAGCGCTTATATCGGCGTGCCGATTTTTCCTTCGCGCGCGTTTCGCCATACGTCGATCTATGTGCGTAACGATCGCGGCATCGAGTCGCCGGCCGATCTCAAGGGCAAGCGCATCGGCGTGCCGGAGTATCAGCTGACGGCCAACGTGTGGGCGCGTCTGTTTCTCGAAGAGGATCACGGCGTCAAGGCATCCGATGTGATCTGGGTGCGCGGCGGCTATGAGGAAGCGGGCCGCGAGGAAAAGATCCGGCTCGATCTGCCCGGCGACGTTCGTCTGGAAAACGCGCCGTCGAACACGACGATTTCGCGGCTGCTCGCGTCCGGCGAAATCGATGCCGTGATCGGTCCGCGCGCGCCGTCGTGCTTCAGCAATGGCCATCCGAACGTGAAGTATCTCTACGACGATCCGCAGAAGGCCGCCGCCGACTGGTACACGCGCACGAAGCTGTTCCCGATCATGCATCTGCTGGGCGTGCGGCGTTCGCTCGCGGAGCGGCATCCATGGTTGCCCGGCGCGGTCGCGAAGGCGTTCGAGAAGAGCAAGGCGGTCGCGCTCGCGAAGCTCGGCGATACCTCCGCGACCAAGGTGACCTTGCCATTCGTCGAAGAGCAGTTGAGCGCCGCGCGCCGCCTGATGGGCAACGATTTCTGGCCGTACGGTTTCGAGGCGAACCGGCATGTGCTGTCGCGCTTTCTCAGGCGGCATCACGAAGAAGGTTTATCGAGCCGGTTGCTTCAGCCGGAGGAGCTTTTCCACCCCGCGACGCTGGAGAGCTTCAAGATCTGACGAACGATGCGCCGCGTTCAGTGAAGATAATTCACGCGGCGCATGCGCTTGCGCACGGTCACGCCCGTATCGAGAAGCGCGAGCGCGAACCAGTGCGCGATGTTGGCGAGCCGCTCGACAGCCGGCGCCGCGATCCAGTCGGCGAGCAATGCATTCGCCGCCGTCTGATCGTTCGACTGAAAGCACGCGATGGTCTGGAGCAGGCAGGCTTCGTCGCCAGCATAGCCGTGACAGCAGCGGCATCGGATATCGAGCGGGCGGGCGACGGTTCTCGCCAGTTCCGTCATCAACACGTCGAAGCAGTGAAGCCCGTCGGGCGTCGATCCGCTTTCGCTCAGAACGTCGCGCCAGGTTTGCTGGTTGCGCACGGCGTCGCAATTCGGGCGAAACCATGCGCGAACCGCGTCGATCACGAGTTGGTCGCAGGCATCGGGATAGTGTGCGTGGACGTCGTCCAGCAGGGTGTTTGCACGCGACTGCGGCATGCCAATACTCATTGTCTTGTTCTCACGATGACGTTCGCGTCGATACGCTTATGTCGATGTGAGCGAACGGAAGCTACGGTATCGACGAGAGCGGATACGGAATCATCGGGCATTCCGCGAGTAATTGCAAATGATTCGCATTTATAGTGACGGGACGCCGCGATTTTCTGTGTCGCGCGGCGAGCCACGTCGCTGCTGGAGACGCAGAAATTCCTGGCGTCTCAGCGGGGTCGGAATGGATCTTTTCTACAATCGCTGAAAATTATCGCCAGTCGCGACGATGCGGTCGGGCGATGTTGTCGCAGGCCGCCCGGGAGAAAAGCCTCCTAAAAACAAGGGCCGCTGTCCGTCAAGACAGCGGCCCTTTCACCATCGCGATTGCGCGTTACTGGCCGGCCGCCGGCGACTTCACGCTCGGCGTCGCCAACGTGTTGTTGGTCGCCGGGGCGGGGGCTTGCGACGTCGCATTGCTGCTCGGCAAGCCCGAGTTCGGCGACTTCGCCATGCCGCTATCGGAATTGGTCATGCCCGGGGTGCCGTAGCCACCCGTTGCGCCGTTCATTTGATTCGACGGACTAGCCGTGCTGCCGGACGTTCCGCCGCCGTTCGCGCCTCCGGCGGTCTGCGCCAGAGCAGCGGTCGACAGCGTGAGTGCGGCGACGGCCGCGATCAACGTGCTGGTTGCCTTAGTCATGATCCATATCTCCTTCATCGACTTGGAATATAGACGCAGGCAGTGATTGCCTGCTTGACCGGATTTGAGCAATCGGCGTGCCGCGTCAATCTGCGCGTACGCGTTTATCCGCGGCGCTTACGGCGGCATGACGGCCCGCATTTCAATGCGCCGACATCAGACGGCCTGATCCGGTTTGCGGAGATACAAGCGGCGATAGAGCATCGTCCATATCGTCAGTCCGGCGTAGAAGCCGTAGCGGATGAAGGTCGAAGCGCGCTCGGCTTCATCGACGCTGAACCGGTCGATCACGGCGAGCCGCAAGATGTTCTCGATCACGAGACCGATTCCCCAGACGGCGGTCATCAGCCGGACGGATTTCATGAGCTTCGGACGGCTTTGCCACATGACGTCGAAATCGAGTTCGCGGCCTTGACGCTCGCGAGAGAGCGTCGAGCGCGCCAGATAGAAGACGAGCGGGCGGCGCAACAGGAGCGAAAGCAAAAACAGGAAGCCGATAGCGCCGCTTATCAGCGGCTCGCGCGATTTCAGAAGCCAAGTTGCAGGCTGCAGCGCAAGCACAAGGAGCGACATGAGAATGCCGGCAAGCACGATCGCGCTCAAGGCATCGAAGTGAGAGAAGCGGATAAAGTCGATGCCGAGCCAGAGACACAGCGGCGCTGCCGAAGCCAGGAGCGCGCCTTCCATGCCGAAATGCGGAAGGGTCAGCCGATAAGCCACCCACGGCAGGATCACATTGATCAGGATTGCGAATGCGTAGCGCATCGGCGAAGCCCTTATAAATGGTCGTCGTGAATGGCGGGTGATGAATGGTTCAAGAGCCGCATGGTTGCGGCGCTCGTCTTCGTTTGACCGGATTCGCGCAGACGCAAAGCATGTCGAATATTATGACAAGGCTCCCAACAGGCCACTGACATCATGACTCAAGCTGAAGACCGGCTGGCGCGCTTTTATGCCCTGTCCGACGGGATTTTCGCGGTCATCATCACGGTGATGGTTCTGGCATTCAAACCACCGACGGGGCACGACTTCAATGCGTTGATGAGCTTATGGCCCGATCTCGTCAGTTATGCGGTGAGTTACGCGTTCATCGCCGTGGTCTGGCTGAATCACCACGCCGTGCTCCGATATGCACGGCATCTGACTGGCACGCTGGCTCTGGCCAACTTCGCCAATCTGTTTGCGATCTCTTTCATTCCATTTACTACGGCCTGGCTTGCCGAAAGCGAAATGGCGACTTTCCCGTTGACGCTTTACGCGCTGGTGTTTCTCCTCGTGCAGGGCACCTACATGGTCCTGATGTGGGAAAGCTACTCCCATCCGCAGAACGACGGCGACGACGCTCACGCGCGAAAGTGGCAGTGGATTCGTGCTTGGATCATGCTGACGGTATTCCTCATATCGGCTCTGATCGTGGTTATTCCGCCGTTTTTGAGGCTCGGCCTGCTCGCGTCTTTTCTCATTCTGTACTGCCGGCCCGATCCGTTCCTGCGTCGCTCGACGCTTCGCGATTGAAGCTCAGCGTCGCGATCGCAACAGTGAAATGTCTGGTGCACGCCGACAGCAAGTAAGCAAACTGTCGCTGCCGGGCTTTGGTGCGATGAACGCGACTTCCCGAATTCGTTTGGACTACGCGACTTTTCCGCACATAAATTCGACGCAAACCGATAATCGACGCCGTTCACGCTCGTTGGCACGGCGCATGCAAAAGACCGAGTGGCGATTTTCGCTTCGCCGCTCACTTACTTTTGCCAGGAGACCAGCCATGACTACCTTGATGATCACCGATCTGCCCCGCGCAGACACGCTTCATCGCGAAACGATGTCCACCTTGCGCGGCGGCATCGCGTATTTGAAAAATCCGGACAGCGGACCTTCTTTCCCCGGGCTGCCGACGTCCGGGCCCATTGCCGCGATCCTGAAGGACTTTCACATCCCGCTGTCCTGGCCTTCGTCGCAAGCTCCGGCGTCGCAGGATCCGCGTCTGCTCTGAACGCAGCGCAATCGCCCGGACCATGTGAGTTCGTCTGCGTATCGCGCGCGAGCACTGCTCCGCGCACGATACGCAACGCGGAGCAGCGCTCCGCCGCGCGTAGGCACGCGCGCGCCGCTTACTTCTCGATCTGCTGATTCCAGCGCTGATCCCACTGCGCGCGATTTGCGTTGATCGTGTCCCAATCCACGACCGTCACTTTCTTCGCGAGCGCGTTCAGGTCGCCGAGATTCTTGTCCATTTCCGGCGTCATCTTCGCCTGCGTGTTGGTGGGAATCTGCTTGCCGGCTTCGGCTGCCTTCGTCTGTGCGGGCGCGGACAGCAGGAACTGCGCGAGCTTCTGCGCGAGCGCCGGATCGGGATTGTTCTTCACGACGCACAGATCGACGAGCAACAACACCGCGCCTTCCTTGGGCGCCACGTACGCAACCGGCAAGCCCTTGTCCTTCAGATCGCCGATGGCGGTCGGCGTGAGCGGGAAGAGGCCGGCTTCGCCCGTCGTGATCATCTCCGAGAGCTTCGCCGAATTCGGGATGTATTCGACGACGTTCGGGCCGACCGTCGTCGCCCATTTGCTGAAGCCCGGCTCGACGTTCTTTTCGCTGCCGCCGAGGAGACGGTTGATCGCGAGAAAGCCGTGCAGGCCGAACGTGCTGCTCGACGCCGACTGGAACACGACCTTGCCCTTGTACTTCGGATCGGCGAAGTCCATCCACGAAGTCGGCGGCGCCCAGCCCTTTTCCTTGAAGAGTTTCGTGTTGTAGCCGATGCCCGTCATGCCGAGTTGCACGCCCGCACCCATGTCGTCCTTCAGGCGCGCGAACGGATAGAGTTCCTTGAGCACAGGCGCATCGTCGAGTTTCTGGCACACGCCCATGCTGACGGCGCGGGCCATCACGCCGTCGTCGAGGAACGCGACGTGGATCTGCGGACTGTTGCGGTTCGCCAGCAGCTTGGCGAGCACATCCGACGACGTGCCCGGCACCACGACGACCTTCACGTTGTTGGCCTTCTCGAAGTCGGGCAGGACCTGGCTCGTGTAGGCCTTCTCCATCGGACCGCCGTTCATGCCGATATAGATCGTCTTGCTCTGCGACCAGGCGGACGACGTGACGCCGAACGCGACGAGCGCGGCGAGCGAGGTGAGGGTGCGTGACAGTTTCATCGTGGGTTGTCCTTGTTCTGGCGAGTGACTGGCGAGTGAGTGGCTGACGAGTGGTTATTGCGTCGCGGAAAGCGGCATCAAACTGAAGCGTCCGATCGAAAACGCCTCGATCGGCGTGCTGGTTTCGCCCTGCGTGATGAGTTCGGCGAGCACTTCGCCGACGCCGGGCGCGAGCAGGAAGCCGCCGCCCGAAAAACCGAATGCATGCAGAAGACGCGGCGTCGTGCGGCTCGGCCCGATAACGGGATTGTTGTCGGGCGTCTCGCCTTCCACGCCGCTCCACGTGCGGATCAGCAGCACATCGCGCAGGGCGGGCAGGAGCGCGCAGGCGTCGCGCATGACGGCGCGCGTGGTGGCCGTGGAAGGCTGCGCGTACTCGCCGTCGCCGTGGCCGCGCCCGCCGCCGATCACGCAGTTGCCGCGCTCGACCTGGCGCGCATAGATGCCGCCGCCGACCACGCCCAGACTGTGGCCGATGAAAAGCGGCAGCGGCTCGGTCACCCACATGTTCGGGTAGATGGGCTTCATCGGCGCTTCTTCGCCGAAGCTGCCCGCGATTCGATTCGCCCACGCGCCCGCGCTGTTGACGAGCCAGTCGCTACTGATGCGCTCGTCGCCGGCGCGCATCTGAAAGCGCGTGCCGTCGAAGACTATGTCCGCGAGTTCGGTCTGTTCGCGCACGTCGACGCCCGCGCGCCGGGCCGCCAGCGCGAAGCCCGGCGAGACGAGGCGGGGATTCGCGTGTCCGTCGCCCGGACACAGCGAGCCGCCGATCGCCGCGGGCCCGAGCCACGGATAGCGCTTGCGAAACGCCGCGCCGCTCATCACCTGCGATTCGACGCCGTATGCGCGCGCCATCGCGGACCATTGATCGAGCACGTCGAGATCGGCTTCGCGGCGCGCGAGCCGCAGATGTCCGGACACCACGAATTCGCCGTCGCTGCCGATCAGCTCCGGCAGATGGCCGAAAACGCGGCGCGCGCGCACCGCGAGCGGCAGTTGTTCCTCGGTGCGTCCCTGCGTGCGCACGCCGCCGTAGTTCACGCCGCTCGCTTGCGCGCCGCAAAAACGGCGTTCGATGAGCGCGACGCGCTTGCCTTGCTTCGCGAGGAACAGCGCCGTCGACGAACCGACGAGGCCGCCGCCCGCGATCACCACATCGTAATGGCGCGGGTCACTCATCGTGGGCTTCCTCGGGCTGCACCTGCACGCCGTCGTCGTAGAGCATCGGCGTGATCGGGATCGGCTTGATCGGCGCCTGGCTGCGCAGACGGCCGACCTCGGCGAGCGGCTTGCCGGTTTCGGCGGCGAGCAGCGCGATCGCCGCTTCACCGCACATGCGGCCCTGACAGCGTCCCATGCCGATCCGCGTGAGCGCCTTCAGGCGATTGACTTCGGTGGCGAGCCCGCTGCGGATGCACGCGCGCATCGTGCCGGCGCTGACTTCCTCGCAGCGGCAGAGGGTGAGATCGTCGGGCCAGTCTCGCGCGCCATGCTCGGGCGGGGCGAACGCCTGCTCGATGCCCGCGCGAAAGGCGGCAATGCGCGCGAGTTCGTGTTCAAGCTGTCTGGCGTCTCCCCGAGCCGCCACGCCGATGTCTTCGAGCAGCGCGAGCGCGGCGCGGCGGCCGGCGAGTTCGGCCGCGTCCGCGCCCGCGATACCCGCGCCGTCGCCCGCGAGATAGACGTGGCTCACCGAACTGCGGCCGGCGGCGTCGCGCTCGGGCAGCCAGCAGCGATTCAGCGCGTCGAAGCGGAAGCGGCAACCGGCGAGATCCGCGAGTTGCGTTTCCGGACGCAGACCGAAGCCCATGCCGACGGCATCGCAATCGAGCGCGCGCGTTTCGCCGCCGCGCGTGCGCCAGTGGATACCGTGTACGGCATCGTCGCCATCGATCGAAAGCAGCGTCACGCCGCGCTCGATGCGCACGCGGCGCGCCTGCAGCCAGCCGACGTAATAGAGCCCTTTGGCGAATGTCGAAGGCTGGTTCAGCATGCGCGGCGCCGCGGCGGCCTGCCGCGAGAAAGGACTCGTATCGAGCACGGCGACGACGCGCGCGCCCGCTTTCACATACTGATACGCGACGAGATAGAGCAGCGGCCCCGTGCCCGCCAGCACGACGCGCGAGCCGATTGCGCACCCTTGCGATTTCAGCGCGACCTGCGCGCCGCCGAGCGTGTAGACGCCCGCGAGCGTCCAGCCCGGCAGCGGCACGACGCGATCCGTCGCGCCGCTCGCGATGATCAGATGCGTGAACGGCACGCTCGCTTCGCGGCCGGCGTGAAGCGTGTCGAGCCGGTTCTGCTCGCACGCCCACGCGAGCGTGTCGGGGCGATAGTCGATCTTCGGCAATAGCCTGGCCATCGCGTCATGGACGGCTTCGGCTTTCTTCGCCTCGAAGCCATACAGCGCGGATTTCGTGCGCGAAAAGCCCGCATCGGCGGGCGGCTGGCGATAGATCTGCCCGCCCCAGCGCGCATTTTCATCGATGACGACGGGACGCATGCCCGCCGCCACCAGCGTCTCGGCCGCGCGAATGCCGGCGGGCCCCGCGCCGACGATCACCACGCGATGCGCGTCATTCATGGCGCGTTCTCCGTGACCGCAAAGTTCGTGACGATGCGCATGCCCGCTTCGATACGCGTCGAGCATGCGCGCAGGCGCTTGCCGTCTTCGCCGCGCACCCAGCAGTCCTGACACGAGCCGATCAGGCAGAAGCCCGCGCGCGGCTTGCCGCTGAATTCGCTCTGACGCACGTGACGCTGCCGCATCAGGATGGCGGTCAGAAGCGTGTCGCCCGCGAGCGCTTCTGTCGCGACGCCGTCGAGAAAGAAGGAGATGCGCGCGCGGTCCGTCTCGACGAGACGAACGAATTGCGGCGCGTGATGAGGCGTGACGATGCTCATGGAATGAAAGTTCAGTGCTGGCCGATCAGAATGCGGTTGAGCCCATAGACGCGATCGAGAATCAGCATCGCGCCCGCGGTGATGAAAATCACCAGCGCGGAGACGGACGCCATCATCGGATCGATCGATTCGGTCGCGTACATGTACATGCGCACCGGCAGCGTGACCGTCTGCGGCGACGTGACGAACACCGACATCGTCAGTTCGTCGAAGCTGTTGATGAACGCGAGCAGCCAGCCGCCGGTGATGCCGGGCAGAATCATCGGCCAGGTGACGCGACGAAAGGTCGTCCAGGAACTCGCGCCGAGCGACGCCGCCGCATGTTCGATGCTGCGGTCCATGCCGCTCACCGAGGCAAGCACGAGCCGCATCACAAAGGGCGTGATGACGACCATGTGCGCGAGCACCAGCCAGGCGAACGAGCCGGTTGCGCCGATCATCGCGAAGAAGCGCAGCATCGCGATGCCGAGCACGAGGCCGGGAATCACGAGCGGCGAGAGCAGCAGGCCGTTCAGGAAGCCGCGTCCGGGAAAGCGCGCGCGGCCGATGGCAAGTCCCGCCGGCAGCGCGATGACGAGCGACAGCGTCGCCGATGCGAACGCCAGCTTCACGCTGTTGAAGAACGCCGAGATGAAGTCGGGATAATCGAGAATCGCGCGGAACCAGCGCAGCGAAAGGCCGCGCGTGGGCAGCGTCAGTGTCTCCTCGGGCGTGAACGCGACGAGTACGACGATGACGAGCGGCGCCAGTACGAACAGGATCACGATCGTATGGAACGCCAGCGCGAGAGGACCGTTTTTGCGCATGATGGATAGTCCTTGGCCCTTAGCCCATGCTGCGCGCGTAGCGCCGTTCGAGCACGCGGTAGTAGGTCAGCATCACCACCAGATTGGCGATGAGCAGCAGCACCGCGATGGTGGCGCCGAGCGGCCAGTTCATCGAGCTCAGGAACTGGTCGTAGACGGTCGTGGCGGCCACTTTCAGACGCCGCCCGCCGAGCAGGCCGGGAATGGCGAACGCGCTCGCGGACAGGCCGAACACCATCAGGCTGCCCGAGAGAATGCCCGGCATCAGTTGCGGCAACACGATGCGCCGCAACGTCACGGCGGGCGACGCCATCAGCGAGAGCGCGGCGTTTTCCGTCTGCGGATCGAGGCGTTGCAGCGCGGTCCAGACCGGAATCACCATGAACGGCAGCATCACGTGCACGAGCGCGATGACGATCGCGAAGTTCGTATAAAGCAACTTGTACGGACCCATGCCGAACACGCCGAACAGCTGGTTCACCAGCCCGTTCACGTTGAGCAGCATGCTCCAGCCGAACGCGCGCACGACCACCGACACGAGCAGCGGCGCGAGGATCACCAGCAGAAAGACGGAGCGCCACGGATCGCCCATGCGCGAAAGGATGTACGCCTCGGGCGTGCCGATCACGACGCACAACAACGTCACCAGCGCGGCGATGCCGAAGGTGCGCAGAAAGATCGTGTGGAAGTATTCCGAGCCGAGCACTTCGGCGTAGTTGTGCAGATCGAAAGCCGCAACCGGTCCGACCGACGGATCGAAGCGATAGACCGTCAGCGCGAGCGTCATCGCGAGCGGCACGATGACCAGCACGGAAAAGAGCAGCAGCGCGGGCGCGCTCATCATCCATAGAGGCAGATAGGCGTGCCAGGGCGCGCGACGCGTGCTGTTCGCATCCGCGTTCACGGCAGGTTCGGCGGAGCGCAGCGTGCTATCCACGGGCGGTCTCCTGCTGAATGAAGCGAATCGATTCCGTGTTCCAGTCGATGCCCACCTGCGCGCCTTCTTCGAGCGGTTCGTCGCCGTGATTCTGGCAGCAGACGAGCATCTCGCCCGCGCGGCTGTCGAGCCGGTAAAGCCACTGGCTGCCGAGGAAAAAACGGCTCGTCACGCGGCCCGGCAGACGGCCGCTGCCCGCCGCGCCGAGCTTCAGCTTTTCCGGGCGGATGCACACGGTGACCGCATCGCCGACGCCAATAGCGCGCTCGCGCTCGGGCAATTGCGAGGTCGAGCCGGTTTCCGCGAGCTCGTGGCCGAGATCGATGCGAATGGCGTCGCCCTCACGCGCGACGATCGTGCCGTGCAACATGTTGGCCTTGCCGATGAACTGCGACACGAAGCTCGTCTCGGGCCGTTCGTACGCGCGATAGGGCGTATCGACCTGCGTGATGCGGCCCGCTTCCATCACGACGACGCGATCGCTGATCGACAGCGCTTCGGACTGATCGTGCGTGACCATGATCGTCGTCGTGCCGATCTTGCGCTGAATGCCTCGCAGCTCGAACTGCATCTCCTCGCGCAGCTTCGCGTCGAGATTCGACATCGGCTCGTCGAGCAGCAACACGGGCGGCGCGATCACGATCGCGCGGGCGATCGCCACGCGCTGCCGCTGACCGCCCGACAACTCGCGCGGAAAACGCTGCGCGAATTTGTCCAGACGCACGAGCGACAGCGCCTCGCGCACGCGATCGCGGCGCTCGCGCTTGTCGATGCCGCGCATCTCGAGGCCGAAGCTCACGTTCTGCTCGACGCTCATGTGCGGAAACAGCGCGTAGCTCTGAAACACGATGCCGAGGCCACGCCGGTTCGGCCGCATGTGCGTGATGTCGCGGCCGTCGAGCATGATGCGGCCGCGCGTGGTTTCGATGAAGCCGGCGATCATCTGCAAGGTCGTGGTCTTGCCGCAACCCGACGGCCCGAGCAGCGACACGAACTCGCCTTTCTCGACGGAGAGATTGACGTCGGCGACGGCTTGCAGATCGCCGAACGATTTCGACAGATCCGTCAGAGTGAGAAACGACATGGCCTGCCCCTTCGGCGCGTCGAGGCGCCGGCTGCGTCCGACTGTTTTCGATGCACCGACTCTAGCTAGCCATATTTCCTTGCGTCAATTGCAAATTCCATTCAATGATTAGAATATGCTTCATGATTCCGTTTAACGGAATATTTGCTCGGATCGCACGCCGGATATTTCGTTGAGCGCGATTTGGGTAATCCCTGATTTCTGCGCACATTGTGCGACGCACTGACATCGTGTCGAATAGTGTCGTGTACGCGCATCATCGCGGAGATTCCGCTCAATGGAATGATCGAGACGAGAATGAAGGCATCGGACAAAGAAAATGGAACCGCAGCGGCGGATGCGCCCGGCGCCGGCATGCTGCAACGCGCGTTCGCCGTGATTCGCGCGCTCGGCGACGATCAGGCCGAGGGCAGCCGCGTCACCGCGCTGGCCAAGGCGGTCGGGCTCACGCAGGCCACGGTGCATCGCATTCTTCATGCGCTGATCGCAGAAGGCATCGTCGAGCAGGACGAGGGCAGCAAGCGCTATCGGCTGAGCGTCGAGTTCTTCTCGCTGGCCGCGCAGGCAGGCAATCCGAGCGGCATGCGCACGCTGTGCCGGCCCGCGTTGCTCAGGCTCTGCGCGAGCCTCGGCGACACCATCTTCCTGCTCGTGAAGAGCAGCTTCGATGCTGTGTGCCTCGACATGTGCGAGGGCCCGTTTCCGATCCGCTCGTTCACCGGCGACGTAGGCGGACGCGTTGCGTTGGGCGTGGGGCAGGGCAGCCTCGCCATTCTCGCGTTTCAGCCGGAAGCCGAGCGCGAAGAGATCATCCGCTACAACGTGCCGCGTCTGCACAGCTATGGCGTGTTCGACGAAGTCTATTTGCGCACCGAGATCGAACGGGTGCGCGTGCAGGGCTATGCGGGCCGCAACAGCGGTCTGATCGATGGGATGGCGGGCGTCGCGGTGCCGATTCTCGATCGGGCGGGACATGCGGTCGGCGCATTGAGTGTCGGTACGCTGTCGACGCGCCTCGGCGAAGATCGCTTGCCGATGGTCGTCGAACTGCTCAGGCGTCAGGCGGAGACGCTCGGCCCGCAGATCAATCCGTTCGATGTGGCCGTGCGTCGTCCGGTCCATGGCCTCACGCGCGCGATGGCCACCACGCCGCTGACCGGCCCGCCGCAATAGCCGCTCGACACGGCCGTCGCGCGTTCCTGCCGATAGCGATTGTTGCCGCGAGGACAACACGGCGAACGGCCGCGCGCGACTACCGTGGACTGCGGCTCGCACGTACGATCGTCGGGGCTTATCTACGTCCGTCCTTTCGCGCAATGGATCGCGAAGCGCGTCGCTCGTGACTCGAGGACGTCGGGCGTTTCTCATGGAACTTCCAGCATGGACAGCATCGATCCCTGGCGCGCGATCGTCAGGCATTTACGCGAGCCCGCGCCGCCGCCCGGACGCATGCGCGATCGGCGCACGCAACACATTCTGGCCGACGTATCGCCGATCAGCCGCATCGAGTGGTCGACGCAATCGACGATTCTCGTTTCATGGAGCGACGCCACCGCCGGCCGGCGCGAGGATCAGGCATGGCGCGCCTGCATTGCGCGCGGCGCGGGCGTATGCAAGCTGACGGGCTCGGCCGTGCGGCGCGGCGATCTCATCTTCCGTCCGATCCGGCGCGGACGCGGCATGCCCGCGACCGCGCCGGACATGATTCTCGCGGCAAGCGCGCCGCGCGGCGCTTCGTCGATCGTTGTCGTCAAGGCAACACCGTGAACGCATTCGCGATGCTATTGGCTTTCCGAGTCTGAACCTACAATCCGTTTCGACTATGAGCGAGCAAGCAAGCTTTTCGGAATTGAATCGATACGTTAATGATTCGGAATCCGAATGAATAACATTTTCTTAAACCAACGAGAGATATAAAGATCATGTCGCAGAAAATCCTGATTATCGGCGCCGGCTTTGCCGGTGTGTGGGGCGCCCTGGGCGCGGCGCGCGTGCTCGATGGCGCCGGTGTGACGAAGCGTGACGTCGAAATCACGCTGATCTCGCCGAAACCCGAGTTGCAGATCCGGCCGCGCATGTACGAAAGCGAGCCGCAAAAGATGGCCGCGCCGCTGCTTCCGCTGCTCGATGCCATCGGCGTGAATTTCTTCGAAGGAACGGTCCACGGCATTTCCGTCGAGGACAAGACCGTGAATGTCGTGTCGCCCGACGGCCAGACGCACACGCTCGCCTACGACCGGCTGCTCGTGACGAGCGGCAGCAAGCTGAACAGGCCGCCGGTTCCGGGACTGGCGGAGCTTGCGTTCTCGGTCGACTGCATGGAGGACGCGGTGGCGCTCGACCAGCACCTCGACATGCTGGCGAAACTGCCGGATTCGCCCGCGCGGAATACCGTCGCGGTGGTCGGATGCGGCTTTACCGGCATCGAAGTGGCGACCGAACTGCCCCGGCGACTGCGCGAGAAGTTCGGCGCCGGCGCGGCGATTCGCGTCGTCGCGATCGGTACGCAGGACACGATCGGTCCCGACCTCGGGCCCAACCCGCGCCCGTTCATCGCCGAAGCGTTCGAGTCGCTGGGTATCGAGGCCGTGCTGGGTTCGGGCGTCGTGTCGGTCGATGCACAAGGCGTCCGCACGCAATCGGGCGGGCGCATCGAAGCCATGACCGTGATCTGGGCGGGCGGTCTGCGCGCGAGTACGCTGACCGCGCAACTGGCATCGCGGCTCGACCCGCTCGGCCGCGTCGAAGTGGCGGCGGATCTTCGCGTGCCCGGAGCGCCGGACGTGTTCGTGGCGGGCGATGTCGCACACGTGGCGACCGATGACGACGGCCATTACGCGCTCATGTCCTGTCAGCACGCAATCCTCATGGGCAAATTCGGCGGTCACAACGTCGCGGCGGATCTCGTCGGCGTGCCGACGCTGCCGTACAGCCAGCCGTTCTACGCGACCTGCATCGATCTCGGCGACTGGGGCGCGATCTATTCGGAAGGCTGGGATCGACAGATGAAACTGACTCACGCGGAAGGCAAGGCGCGCAAGCAGATGATCAACACGAAGTGGATCTATCCTCCGGCGGCCAATCGCGCGGAAGCGCTGGCGGCAGGCGATCCGCACGCGTCGTTCGGCTGAATGCACGGGCGCGCCTGAACGTTCCGGCTTTCGACTGTCACGGCGGGATGCGCGTTGAGCGGCATCCCGCCGTCGGCTTTGTCCGCGCGATCTTCATCCGAATGTCGGCAATGAAAGATATTGAACAAAACATGGCGTGGGAGGTGCATTATTGCCGGACGAAAGTACGTCACGGGCACTGACGTGCGACCGATCCGGCGACGCTGCGCGCGCTACGATGATCGGCGCCGTCGCAGCGACGTGGCGGCACGAACGCAGGCCATTGCGGGGAGGTAAAGATGACCGTTCGCTTCGAGTTCGCTGCGACCATTGGCGCCTGTGCCGTTGCGCTCGCGCTTGCCGGATGTGCGCAGCCGGAACAGCGCGTCGAGCCCGGAATGGATCAGCAGGCGATCGTCGCGAAGCTCGGGCCGCCCAAGGAAACTTATGATCTGCCCAATGGCGGCAAGCGTCTCATGTGGCCCACGCAGCCGATGGGATCGACCACGACAGCCGTCGATCTCGACGCTTCCGGCAAGGTCGTGAATGCGCGGCAAGTACTTCAGGAAAACGAGTTCTATCGTGCAGAAGTGAACAAGTGGACGCGCAATGATGTGATGGTCGCCTTCGGCCGGCCGTTCGAGACGGCGTACTTCAAGCGGATGGATCGCGAGGTGTGGTCGTACCGGTACATCGAGAGCAATATCAATCACATGATCTTCAACTTCTATTTCGATCCTCAGGGCATCCTCAGGCAAACGCAGAAGCAGCCGGACCCGAAGTTCGATCCGAGCCAGCGCAACAAGTTTTGATGGGAGCCTGCGAACGCCGCCGCGAGCACCTGATGCGCGACGGCGCGATGTCGCAGTCGTCCGCCGCACCGGGAACGTCACATGATCACCCAGGATTTCCTACACTGAAGTTATTGCGCGCGCGGCATCCGGGAGACATCGATGAGACTGAACGAGCCTCGCATGGTGGTCGCGTCGATCGGTGTGTTCATCTGGCTCGGCGGGTTGTACTTCACGATTCACGGCGTCCTGTATGACGTGAAGCCCGAATTCCGTTACGGGATGCTGGCCCTTGCGCTTGGCATCCTGACATTCGTCGTCGCGCTGAATCCGCTGGCGCAGCGCAGGTCGGGAAAGCGCGACGGACCGACCTAGCCCGCAATCGTAAGTCGCGCTCTTGAAACGTCGCACGACCTGTGGAGGAACGCTCGATGGCTGATCTCTGGGTAGGCAATGTCGAAGAGTCGACGACGGACGACGAAATCCGTCAGTTTCTCTGCACCTACGGCTTTCCTCCATTCGATTCGATCAAGCGCGTCCCCGGCACCGGCGAACGCCCGGCGGCGGTCGTCAGCTTCGATACGGTCGAGGCGCACGTGCTGCGCACGTTCCAGCCGCGCATCCATAACATGTTCTGGAAGGACCGCACGCTGGTGGTGCAGGTCATGCCCGGACGCAACGAAAACTGACGGTAACGCGAGGACGCAGCGATGAAGAACGACAAGGCCGTCAAAGAATCGCGGAGCGCGCGCGAAGGCGCCGACGTAGGTGAGCGACTGAGCAGAAAAGCGTACGAAAAGGAACTCGCGCGCCTGCATGTCGAACTCGTGAAACTGCAGGAATGGACGGTGCATACCGGCGCGAAGATCTGCATCGTATTCGAGGGACGCGACGGCGCGGGCAAGGGCGGCGTAATCAAGGCGATCACCGAGCGCGTGAGTCCGCGCATCTTTCGCGTGGTCGCGCTGCCGGCGCCGACCGAGCGCGAAAAGACGCAGATGTACGTGCAGCGCTACTTGCCGCACCTTCCGGCGGCGGGAGAAATCACGCTGTTCGACCGGAGCTGGTACAACCGCGCGGGCGTCGAGCGGGTGATGGGATTCTGCACCGACGAACAAGTCACGACATTCCTGAAGGGCTTGCCGCTGGTCGAACGGGCGATCATCGATTCGGGCATCGTACTGCTCAAGTACTGGCTCGAAGTCGGACAGGAGGAGCAGACGCGACGTCTGGAAGAGCGCATCCACGACGAGCGCAAGATCTGGAAGCTCTCGCCGATGGACCTGCGCTCGTACAGCCGCTGGTACGACTATTCGCGCGCCCGCGACGACATGTTCGACGCGACCGACACCGATCACGCGCCGTGGTATGTCGTGCGCTCGGACGACAAGCGGCGCGCGCGCCTGAATCTGATCGGCCACTTGCTGGCGAGCATTCCCTATGAACCCGTGCAGCGCGAGAAAGTGAAGCTGCCGAAGCGGCAGAAGCCCGAAGGTTATCGCGAAAGCGAGCGGCCGCTCAGATACGTGCCTGAGCGTTTCTAGACGATGCGTCGGGGCACGGCATGACCATGTGGCATCGACTGTCCCCCGTTCCTGGATGGCTGCACGGCTACGAGAAGCAGTGGGCGCGCGCGGACATCGTTGCCGGGCTGACGGCCGCGGCAGTCGTCATTCCGAAGGCGCTCGCCTATGCGACCATCGCCGGGCTGCCGGTCCAGGTCGGCCTGTACACGGCGTGCGTGCCGATGTTCATCTACGCCTTGATCGGATCGTCGCGCTCTTTGAGCGTGAGCACGACGACCACGCTCGCGATTCTCTCCGCGAACGCGTTCGGCCTCATTGTTGCAAACGACGATCCGAACATGCTCGCCGTTGCGAACGCCACGTTGACGCTGCTCGTCGGGATGATGCTCGTCGCGGCAGCGATCCTGCGTCTCGGCTTCGTCGCCAATTTCATCTCGGAGCCTGTGCTGGTCGGTTTCAAGGCAGGCGTGGCGGTCGTCATTGTCATGGACCAGTTGCCGAAGCTCTTCGGCCTTCATTATCCGAAGGGATCGTTCTTTCATAATGTCGGCGCTTTTCTCGCGGGACTGCCGCATACGTCCGTCAGCACGCTGGCGCTCGCATCGATCACGCTCGTCGCGCTCCTCATGCTCGGGCGCCTTGCGCCACGTGCGCCGGCGCCGTTGCTGGTCGTCGCGGCGGCGATCATCGCGGTGACCGTTTTCGACCTGCGCGCGTTCGGTGTCGAGACCGTCGGCGCGGTGCCGGCGGGATTGCCGTCATGGACAAAGCCGGATCTGCAGATCGCATTGAGGCTGTGGCCCGACGCATTGGGCATTGCGCTGATGAGTTTCACGGAGAGCATCGCGGCGGCTCGCGCGTTCGCGCGCAACGACGAACCCGCGCCGAACGCGAACCGCGAACTGCTCGCGACCGGATTCGCCAATGCGGGCGGCGCGTTTTTCGGTGCGATGGTGGCGGGCGGCGGAACGAGTCAGACGGCCGTCAACCAGCAGGCGGGCGCGCGCACGCAACTCGCCGGCCTCGTGACGGCGGCCCTCGCGCTCGCGGTCATGTTGATCTTCGCGCCGCTGATGTCGCCGATGCCGCACGCGACGCTCGCCGCCGTCGTCGTGTTCTATTCGGTGGGGCTCTTCAGCCCCGCCGAGTTTCGCGCCATCCTGAAGGTGCGCCGCACCGAGTTCGTCTGGGCGTTGTCGGCGTGTGCGGGCGTCGTGTTGCTCGGTACGCTCGAAGGCATTGTCGTTGCGATTGTTGTGTCGCTTTTCGCGCTTGCGCATCAGGTGTCGGACCCGCCGGTGTACGCAGTCAAGCGCATACCGGGCACGAACGTGTTCCGGCGCGATTCGAAGCGGCATCCCGATGACGAAGCGTTTTCCGGCCTGCTGCTGCTGCGTCCCGAAGGGCGCATCTTCTTTGCCAATGCGCAACGCGTCGCGGAGAAGATTCGTCCGCTGGTGCGTGAGTCGAACGCGAGGATCGTCGTGCTCGATCTGAGCCGCGTATTCGATGTCGAATACACGGCGCTCAAGATGATGGCCGATGCCGAGCAGCGACTCGCGGCCAACGGCACGACGCTCTGGATCGCGGGCCTGAACCCTGGCGTGCTCGCAGCAGTGCGACGCTCACCGCTCGGCGCCACGCTCGGCGAGACACGCATGTTCTATAACCTCGAACATGTGGTGATCAAATATCAGGAGATCGACGCGCGCGAAGACGGTGATCTCGCGCGTCGATGATGCGCCGCGATTGCCCGCGCATGTTGCGTTTATGTCTCGATGATGCCTGCGTCTCAGCAAACCGATTGCAGTCGCGCGGCACACGTCTGCAAAACTTCATCGGGTGGCCGTTTCCACCAGTTGTCGCGCGAGAAGATTTCAACTTCGACCATGCCGGCATAGCCCGCATTCTCGACGCGTTGCCGGAAGCCCTTCAGGTCGATCACGCCGTCTCCCATCATGCCGCGATCGAGCAGCAAATCGGTTGTCGGTACGAGCCAGTCGGATACGTGATACGCGAGAATGCGTTTGTCTTTGCCGGCCGAACCAATAGCGCCTTCCAGTTGCGGATCCCACCAGCAGTGATAGACGTCGAGCGCGATACCGAGGAAGCCATCGTGATACGGATCAAGCTCGCGCGCGATGGCGTGAGCCTGATCGATCGTGTTGACCACCGATCTTTCGCCCGCATACATCGGATGCAGTGGCTCGATGGCCAGCGGAACGCCGACCTTGCGCGCCTGTTCGAGCAATGCACCGATGCCGTCCTTCACCTGCGAGCGCGCAGCGCAGAGGTCGCGGCTGCCTTCGGGCAGGCCGCCCACGACCATCACAAAACATTCGGCGCCCAGTTCCGCCGCGTCGTTCAGCGCTTGCACGTTCGACTGAATGTTGGCCACACGCTGCGCTTGCGTCGAGGCGGGGAAATATGTCGAGCGGCAGTACCCGGTGACTTTGAGTTCCAGCGCGCGAATCTGCCTGGCGATTCTGCGCACGTCTGTCGCTTCGATTTCATGGCGCCATGGCGCAAGTCCGCCGAAGCCCGCCTTCGCGATCCGGTCGATCGTCACGTCGATGGGCTCGCGGTGTCCGAGCGTCGCCGTGTTGATGGAACAGCGGGTGAGATGCAGAGGTTCCATGTTCATTCCGCGCATCCGAGCGTGCTCATGACCGCTCGCATGCGGCTCGCGGCCAGCTCGGGATCCTTGAGCAGGTTCGCCTGATCGGCGAGCCGGAAAACGTCCGCAAGATAAGCGGGCGGCCTCATGCCATGATGTCCGCCCAACATGAAGAAGTGCGGCTGGAATCCGTTCAGATAGGCGAGAAACACGACCCCGGTCTTGTAGAACTGCGTCGGCGCGCGAAAGATGTGGCGCGACAGCGGCACGGTCGGCGCAAGGAGTTCGTCGTAGCGAGCCAGATCGTTCTCGGCGAGCGCGGACAGCGCCTGCGACGCGGCAGGCGCGATCGCATCGAAGATACCGAGTAGCGCGTGCGAGTAGCCGAACTCGTCGCCGGCGATGAGCACCGGATAGTTGAAATCATCGCCGGTGTACATCTTCACGGACTCAGGAAGACGACGCCGGAAGGAGATTTCCTTCGCGTCATCAAGCAGGGAAATCTTGATGCCGTCGACCTTGGCTTCATTCGCGGCGATGACTTCGAGGCAAACCCGGGCCGCGCTTTCGAAGTCGGCATAGCCCCAGTATCCGGCCAGTTCGGGATCGAACGCGTCGCCGAGCCAGTGAAGAATCACAGGCTTGTCACAAGCCGACAGCACTTCGCGATAAACGCGGATGTAGTCGCTCGCATCCCTGGCCACGCGCGCAAGGGCGCGGCTCGCCATCAGGATGATCCGGCCGCCTGCGCGCTGAACGCTCTCGATTTGCGTCAGGTAGGCGTTGATCACGTCGTCGCACGAGCGGGCGTCGTTGATTGGCAAGTGGTCCGTGCCGCAGCCCGATGCGATCGACGCGCCGGGAATGTCGCGCGTTTCATTCAGCGTGCGGACGATCAACGCTTTCGCCGATTCCCACGACAGGCCCATGCCGCGTTGCGCCGTATCCATCGCCTCGGCAATTCCCAGTCCTTGTTCGAGGAGATAGCGGCGATATTCGATGGTCCGGTCCCAGTCGATCGCGCAGGGTTGCCCGAGTTCGCCGCTGCGCAGCGGATCGGCCACGACGTGCGCGGCCGAATAAGCGATGCGATTGAACGGTGCCGCAGGCTTGACGACCTGCAACGGCGTGCCGGTCAGACGGTAATCGACGAGTGCGCCGTCCAGGGTGGGAAGTTTGATATGCATGGATCGAATCTCGGAATCAGTATTTGGAAACAAGAAGACCGCCATCGACGCGGATCACCTGACCCACGCTGAACGGCAGGCCGCCCGTTGCAAGCGTGCGCACGGTGAGGGCGACTTCATTCGGCGTGCCCCATCGTTTGATGGCGGTGAGCCCGTTCTCCATGAGCGCGTCGTAACGTGTCTTCGATGGCGCCGTCATTTCCGTTTCGATCAGGCCCGGCTGCACTTCGAACACGCTGACGCCCGATTCAGCCAGCCGCAGACTGAACAGCGTGGTGGCCATCGACAGCGCCGCCTTCGACACGCAGTACTCGCTGCGCTGCGGCGACGCCGCGACGGCGTTGGACGAGGTGATCGTGATGATCGAGCGATTGACGCCCGCTTGCGGCACACGAGCGACGCGCCGGCCGAACGCCTGCATCAAAAAGAAGGTGCCTCGCGTGTTGACGCTCAGACAGCGGTCGTAGCTTTCGGGCGTGACGTCGAGCAGATCGCCGCGCGACATGACGGACACGCCGGCGTTATTGACCAGACAGGTGACGGGGCCGAGCGCATCTTCGACCGCCTGAAACAGCGCGTCGTGCTGCGCGATGTCCGCGAGGTTGGATTTGAGCGCCACGCACTTCACACCGATGCTCTCGATGTCGGCGCGCGTGGCGGCGAATTCCTCCGAAGTCTCGACGTCGGTGATGGCGACGTCGAACCCGGCATCGGCAAGCTCGAGCGCGATCGCCCGACCAATGCCGCGGCGAGCGCCCGTGACCAGCGCGATCTGGCGTTGCTCCATGTTCATCTCCTGCATGAGGTTTCCGAGATGCCGTCGTGTGAATTAACCGGCTTTCCGTAAGTAACGATACGGTTCGTTATTTAATACTCGTCGAGGGGCGCTGTCAAAAAAGGGTTTTCCCCTACGAAGCGGAAAACCCTTGCGCGATAAAGCTAAAGGAGAGAGGCGCGCGCCGCGCTCAGTTCGGGCGCAGGAGGCTGAATACGGTCTCGAGGTTGAAGTCGAGACGTTTCTGGAGTGCTTCCTTCGAGACGAAATCGAAGCCGAAGATGACTTCGCCGGTGAAGCGATTGGTCAGGTAGTAATAGCCGAGCGCAGCAATGGTGAGGTGCAACTGGCTTGCATCGACGCCCGCCTTGAAGTCGCCGGATGCCACACCCCGGTCGAGAATCTGCTGCAGCATGTTCACGAAGCCGCGATGCAACTCGCTGAACCGTCTCGACTTTTTGACATGCCGGGCCCGATGCAGATTTTCGCTGTTCACAAGCGACATGAACTCCGGGTTCTTCAGGTAATAGTTCCAGGTGAAGGTCACGTAGGCCCGGATGGCCTCGACGGGCGGAAGATTGTCGAGGCCGAGCGATCTTTCCTCGTTGCGGATGTCGGTCCACATTTCTTCGAGGACGGTCTGGAACAACTCCTCCTTGCCCTTGAAGTACTCGTAGATCATCCGCTTGTTGACGCCGGCCTTCTCGGCGATTGTCTCGATGCGCGCGCCGCCCAGGCCGACCTTCGCAAACTCTGCCTTGGCCGCAGCGAGGATCTTGCCTTGCGTCTGAATCGGATCGCGCAGCCGCTTGGCGCGTGCGGGCTTTTCGACAGCGCGCACTTCGCTGCCCGGTTCGACTGGGGTCTGCATATTCGTGGGTCACATCCAAAGTTAAACGGTAACGGACAACCGCTTCGCGTCGCAATTGTGGCGTACGAGCGGCTTTTCGCGCACTCGTCATCGTAAACCCCATTTCGGCGCTTTCTCTCTTGAACGTCGCTTTTTCCTGTGACACCATGCGTCACAAGTAACGATACGGTTCGGTATTAATGAATCTCAGGATTTGCACAGGAGGCTTCGTGAACAAATGGAAACATGCAGAAGAGGTGGCGGCGTCGATCTTTGACGGTGCGACGATCGCCATCACCGGCTCGGGAGGCGGACTGCTCGAGCCGGACGCTATCCTCGCGGCGATCGAAGCGCGGTTTCTCGAAACCGGTCATCCGCGCAATCTGACGGTCGTACATGCGCTGGGCGTGGGCGACGGGCAGGGCAGCGGACTCGGCCGATTCGCCCACGCCGGGATGGTCAGGCGCGTGATCGGCGGGCACTGGGTCTGGTCATCGGCGATGCAAAGGCTGGCCGAAAGCGGCGAGATCGAAGGCTACAGCTTTCCGGGCGGCGTGATCGCCACCTTGTTTCGCGAAATCGGCGCGGGCCGGCCGGGCGTGATTACGCGCGTCGGGCTGAGAACGTTTGTCGATCCGCGTCTGGGCGGCGGCAAGCTGAACGACGCCACCACCGAAGATCTCGTCGAACTGATGGAAATCGACGGCAGGGAATTCCTGCGCTACAAGCCCCTGAAGATCGACTTTTCGATCGTCATGGCGTCATCCGCCGACGACAACGGCAATCTCTCGACCCGCCACGAACCGGCCGATCTCGACATTTACGCCGTCGCGCTGGCCGCGCACAACAGCGGCGGCAAGGTGATCGCACAAGTCAGATCGCGGCCACGTTCCTACGTGCCGGCCCGTCTGGTCCGCGTACCCGGCGTGATGGTCGACTTCACGGTCGAGACGCCGGCTCAGCGCCAATGCCACATCAGCGAATACGACGCCGCGTTGAGCGGCGAAAAGCTCGGCGAGACACCCGACGTCGAGATGCCCGACGGCATGCGCCTCATCGTGGCCGAGCGCGCCGCGCAGGAACTCGGCTCGAATCAATCCGTGAATTTCGGCTTCGGCTTTCCGGGCGCGATCCCGGCCGTTCTGGCTTCCCAGGGCCGCGGCGACGAGTACTGGGGCTCCGTCGAACAGGGCATCCATCGGGGTTCGATGCTCGACGGCCCGATGTTCGGCACGGCGCGCAATGCGGACGCCATCGTTCCGAGCGTCGATCAGTTCGACTGGTATAGCGGCGGCGGTATCGACGTGACCTTCCTCGGCATGGGCGAATTCGACGAAGAAGGCAACGTGAACGTGTCGAAGCTCGGTTCCACGGTCGTCGGTCCGGGCGGATTCATGGACATCGCACAGGGCGCGAAAAAGCTGGTGTTCTGCGGCGCATTCGAGGCCAAGGGCCTCCGCGTGGAACGCACAGGCGACGTGCTCGAGATCCTCTCGCCGGGATCGGTGCCGAAGGCCGTGAAGAAGGTGCGGCACGTGACGTTCAGCGGCGTGCAGGCGCGGCTCGACGGCAAAGAGGTGTTCTACATCACCGAGCGCGCAGTCTTCAGGCTCGACGCGCTCGGCGTGCGTCTCGTCGAAGTGGCGAAGGGCGTCGACATGCAGCGCGATGTGCTCTCGCGCATGGAATTCACGCCGCTCGTCGATGAGCGCCTTCTCGAAAGCGCTGCGACTCACTAAGGAAGAAGGGGTTCTTCATGTCCGACACTGACATTCTCTACGAAGCGAAAGGTAGCATCGCCACCATTACGCTGAACCGCGTCTCGCGCCATAACGCGCTCACCTTGCAGATGCTGGGCGACATCGAACGCGCGGTGGCAGACGTCGAGCGCAACGATGAAATCCGCGTGCTGAAGATTGAAACGGCGAGTCCGCGCTTCTTTTGCAGCGGTGCGGACATCAACGAGTGGGGCGATATCGATCCGCAGAAGATGGGCACGCGCTTCATTCGCGAAGGCAACCGCGTGTTCCGTCGAATCGCTGAACTCGACAAGCCGACGATCGCCGTGCTGTCGGCGAGCGCGCTCGGCGGCGGCTTCGAACTCGCGCTGACATGCGACTTCCGTTATGCGAGCACGCAGGCAAAGGTCGGCTTTCCTGAAGCGTCGGTGGGCGCCATCCCCGGATGGATGGGCTGCTCGCGGCTTGCAGAACTCGTCGGCGCGACGCGCACCCGTGAGCTGATTCTTCTCGGTGAACCGATCTCCGCCGAAACCGCTTTTGCGTGGGGCGTGATCAACGCGGCCGTCGAAGCGGAACAGTTGCATAGCCGCGTCGACGCCGTCTGCGAAATGCTCGTCAAGCGATCGAGGACTTCGCTGTCCGTCGGAAAGCGGCTCATTCGCATGATGGAAACGGGCCAGCACGAATACGCTCATGAACTCGCCGCATCGGTGTGCAAGGCGTCACCCGATGCAGTCGAAGGCGTCGCGGCATTCCGCGAGAAACGCCACGCATCTTTTCGTTGAATCCCAACCCGCCAGGCAGTGATGTGCCGCATCAGCGGATCAGGCATCTCAGGAGACAGGAGCCGTTCATGGACCGTACAGCTATCCGGTGGCGCATTTGCGCGCTGCTTTTCTTCGCAACCACGATCAATTATCTGGACCGTCAGGTGCTCGGGCTGCTCAAGCCCGAGCTTGCCGTCACGTTCAACTGGACGGAAACGCAATACGGCTACATCGTGATGGTGTTCACGGCCTGTTATGCCATCGGCATGGTGTTGTCCGGCAAGATGGTCGACAAGTTCGGTGTCAAGATCGGCTATGGCGTGTGCGTGCTGGTGTGGAGCCTCGCCGCGTGCGGTCATGCGCTCGTGCGCAGCACGATGGGCTTCGGCGTCATGCGGGCGCTCCTCGGCATCTCCGAATCGGGCAGCTTCCCTTGCGCGGTGAAAAGCGTGTCGGAGTGGTTCCCGCGCAAGGAGCAGGCGCTTGCGGTGGGCATTCTGACCTCGGGTACCAGTATCGGCGCGGTGGCCGCGCCGGCGACAGTGCCATGGCTCGCCGCAACCTATGGCTGGGAAGCCGCGTTCTTCATCACCGGATTGACGGGCTTCATCTGGCTGGGCTTCTGGTACTTCATGTATCAGGTGCCGGCAAGACACGCGAAGATCAACGAGGCGGAGCTCGCGTACATCAGCGAGGATTCGGCGCCCGCGCCCGCCACGCAAAAGGTGAGCTGGTTCACGTTGCTCAAGCTGCGTCCGACGTGGGCATTCTTCGCGGGCAAGCTGCTGACCGACCCGATCTGGTGGTTCATGCTCTTCTGGCTTCCGTCGTACTTCAATTCGCGCTTCCACCTCGATCTGAAGAATCTCGGCCTGCCGCTGGTGATTGTGTACGTGTCGACGTCGATCGGCAGCATCGGCGGCGGCTTCATCTCGTCCAGGCTGATTCAGCGCGGCTGGTCCGTGACGAAGGCGCGGCAAATTACCATGCTGGTCTTTGCCTTTCTCGTGATGCCGATTGCGTTCTCGCCATTCATCGAAAGCATGTGGGCGATGGTCGGTCTTCTGAGCCTCGCCGCGGCCTCGCATCAGGCGTGGTCAGCGAACCTCTTCACCACCGCATCCGACATGTTTCCGAAGGCAGCAGTCGGTTCGGTAGTCGGGATCGGCGGCTTGGCGGGCGCGTTGGGCGCGACACTGTTTCCGCTGGTCGTCGGTGCAGTGCTCGACCATTTCAAAATGCTCGGCCACATCGATGCAGGCTACAACGTGCTGTTCGTGGTCTGCGGTTCGGCCTATCTCGTCGCATGGATCGTGATGCGTGTGATCCGCTCGTCGAGCAAGCCCGTCGATATCGCGCAACTTGCGCCGACCGTTCAGGGTTGAACGCAGTTTCGATGAATGCGCCGGGCGGGATAAGAAAGGTTCATCGCCGCGGTCGTGCCCGGCCATCCGGGCACGAAGGCCGACTTTTTATTCCTGCGCGTTCTGAGCGACCGCCGCCCGCAACGCCAGCAAATAGCTCTCGACGCCAAAGCCGCAAATCTGACCGTCGACCACTTCGGCCAACACGGAGTGATGCCGGAACGCTTCTCGCGCGTGGATGTTCGACATATGCAACTCCACGACCGGGCAGGTGAGAATTGCCAGCGCATCGCGGATGCCGTAGCTGTAATGGGTCCACGCGCCGGCGTTGATCAGCACGGCGTCACATCGCTCCTCGAACGCACGGTGAATGCGCTCGCACATCGCCCCTTCGCTGTTCGTCTGAAACGATTCCACCTGCACGCCGAGTTCGGCGCCGAGCGCCTGCAAACGGGCGTCGATTTCAGCCAGCGTGATCGTGCCGTACTGGACCGGATCGCGCTTGCCGAACATGTTGTGATTGATACCGTGAAGCATCAGGATGTTTTTCATTGACCGCTCCTTCGCGCGTTTAGTCCAGTGGCACCGTGAGCCGATCGATCACGGCGCGCGTGGCGGGCCGCACGCCGCGCCACCAGTCGAAGGCTTCCGCTGCCTGCTCCACCAGCATGCCCACGCCGTCCGCGATAGCTCTCACGCCCGCGTTGCGCGCGAGGCGCAGAAAGGGTGTCAGGCGCTTTCCATAAGCAAGTTCATAGGCTGCACCTTCAGGGCTGAAGACACTCGGAGGCACGGGCGGCAGAGCGCCCGTGAGACTCGCCGATGTCGCGTTGACGACCAGATCGAAGCGTCCCATCGCTTCAAGATCGCCGTAAGCGCAAGCGGAAATGGGACCGCGTGCGCTTACTTGCGCGGCGAGCGCGCGGCCTTTGTCGATGTCGCGATTGACGAGGATCATCTCTGCCGGCCGGGCAGCGAGAAACGGCAGCAGCGCGCCCCGCACGGCGCCGCCCGCGCCGAGTATCAGAACCCGCTTGCCGGCCATCGGCAGGCCGAGATTGACCTCGATATCGCGTACGAGCCCGATGCCGTCGAAATTCTCGGCGATGATCCTGCCGTTCTCGAACTTCATCGCGTTGACGGCGCCGGCAAGCTCTGCTCGCTCGCTGCGTTCGTCGGCCATGGCGAAGGCCTTGAGCTTGAAGGGCGCCGTGATGTTCATTCCTTTACCGCCGGCCGCGGCGAACGCGCGCACGGTTTCGGCGAAGGCCTGCTCGGGTTCCGGCGGCCCCTCGATCGCCGTATAAGCCATGTCCTGTTGCGTGGCCTCTGCAAAAAGCCCATGAATCAGGGGAGATTTGGTGTGTCCGATCGGATTGCCGATCACCGCGTATGTGTCAGTCATCGTGAACTCATCGGGAATAGAGAACGCCTTCGGTCTGCATCGAGTCGATCTCGGCAGCACCGAATCCCAGCGACTGCGCGACTTCCGCGTTGTGCTGGCCGAGGTCCGGGCCGACGTCGCGAATCGTCGTGTCGCAGTCGGAGAAGCGGAACGGCAGGTTCGGCAGGCGTAGCGTCCCGAAGCGCGGATGCTCCTGCTCGACCACCATGCCGCGCGCGACGATCTGCGGATCGGCGAGCACTTCGTCGATGCGCTGCACTTTGGCGCAAGGCACATCGACGCGGTCCAACAGTTCGAGCACTTGCGCGACCGGCCGCGCCGCGACCCACGGCTTCACGACCGACAGTATTTCCACGCGATTGGCGTTGCGCCCGTTGAGGCTGTGAAAGCGCGTGTCGCCGCCGAAGCCTGCTGGTCCGCCGTGCGCTTCGACGAGCCCGGCGAAGCGCTTCCACGCATCGTCCACCTGCGCCGCGATGACGAGATCGCCGTCGGCTGCACGGAACACGCCGTAGAGCGTCGACGTGGGCATGTCGTGGCCCGTCTGTTCGGGCAGAATGCCTTGCATCGTGTAGCACTGCACCGCGTATTCGTGCATCGACACGACCGTGTCGTAGAGCGCCATGTCGATGTGCTGGCCCCGGCCGCTCGTCACGCGACCGAGCAGCGCGGCGTTGATTGCGGCGACCGCGTGGATGCCTGTGTACATGTCGCCGAGCGAAATGCGCATCAGCGGCGGCGGCGAACCGGGCTCGCCGATCATCTGCATGATGCCGCTCTTTGCTTCGGCGATCAGGCCGAACCCCGCGCGATGTGCATCCGGCCCGGTGTGTCCATACGCGGAGATCGAGCAATAGACGAGGCGCGGATTGCGCGCCGACAGCGCTTCGTAGCCGAGGCCGAGTTTGTCGAGTGCGCCCGGCCGGTAATTTTCGATGAACACGTCCGCCGAGTCGCACAGACGCTGCATGAATTCCTTGCCGCGCGGATCCTTCATATTGACGCTCACGCCGCGCTTGCCCATGTTGAGCTGCAGGAAGTAGGCGCTTTGCTGGTCGTCGAGCACGGTGGCGTGCTGGCGCCCTGCGTCGCCGCTGCCCGGACGTTCGACCTTGATGACTTCGGCACCGAGCGCCGCGAGACAGCGTCCGACATAAGGGCCTGCAAGAAAGTGGCTGTAGTCGACGACGCGCATGCCTTCGAGAGGACGGGCCTGCATCACACCGCTCCCGGACGGCGCGGCACCATCAGTCGATGTTCGCCGCGCTGGACGACCTGGCCGTCCTCGTTGATCAGTTCGGACGGCAGCACGACGATGCCCCAGTCCGGACGACTTTTGCTCGCGCGCATTGCGCCGACGCGGAACTTCACATGCAGCACGTCGTTGACCTTGATCGGCAGCAGGAAGTCCCACGTCCAGCCGAGCGACATGCCCGGCAGGAAGCGGTATTCGCTTTGCGTCTTGAGTCCGTCCGCTATCGACAAGCCGAAGAGACCATGCGCGACGATCGAACCGAAATGGCTGGCGTTGGCATAGTCCTCGTCGACGTGCACGGGCGTGTGGTCGCCCGTGAGGTCCGCGTACGCCAGGATGCGTTCCTTCGTGACCGTGTAGGTCGGGCTCAGGCATTCATCGCCTTCGCGGGCGTCGTCCCAGTACTTCTCGATGATCGTCATGTTCACGCCTCCGCGCGTGGGTTGATCGCCAGCGCCTGCGCGACGCATGCGGCGGGTTTCGCCTGAATCAGCTCGACTGCGAGACCGTCCGGCAGTCGCAGCCAGTTGCGTCCCTGCGGCATTTCGGCGACGCCGAACGCCTGCGCGGCGGCGAGCGCCGCTTCCAGGTCTTCGCACATCACGCCGAGATGCGCGAGTCGTCCTTCGGGACCTTCGAAGCGCGGATCGTGGATGAATTGCAAGCCGCCGAGCGTCCAGTACTGACGGGGCGCTTCAAGAGTCCCGTCCACTTCGCGCAAGGTCATGCCGAGCACGTCTTCGAAGAACCGAATGTGCCAGCGGATGTCCTGCACCCAGATCGCGACGTGTTCCAGATACGCTTTGGAGCCGGTCATGCTGTCGCTCCTTCGCGCACTCGATCCTTCATGACACGCTCGATGCCCTTGATGCATGCAACCAGGGTCGAATTGACAGGTGTCGGCACGCCGAGCCGTTCACCGCGGCGCACGACCGCGCCGTTGATGAAGTCGATTTCCGTGACCGAACCTTTTTCCAGGCTTTGCAGCATCGAGGTCTTGAACGCGGGTGACAGTCCTTCGGCAGCCAGGTTCCAGGCCTGCTCGGCGTCGGTCATGGACAGTTCGATGCCTTCCGCTTTCGCGACGGCCATCGCTTCGGCAACGGCGGCCAGCGCGGTCGCCTTGAGAAGCGGCTCTTCGTAGAGTTGACCGTACGTGAGACCCGTGATGCCGGTGAGCGCTCCGGTCGCGACATTGATCAGCAACTTGTCCCACATCGTGCCGAGTATGTTGTCGCTGACGCCGGTCGCCAGCCCAGACGCATTGAAGGCTTCGGCGATGACTTTCACTCGGCGCGTGATCTGACCATCGAGTTCGCCGAGGTACGTGAGCTTTCCGCTCACACCGCGCTGGATATGGCCTGGCGCCCGAAGTACGCCGCCGACGTAAGTCTTGCCCGCCAGCACGCGTTCCCGCCCGACGATGTCGGCGAGCACGTCTTCGTGGCCGAGGCCGTTCTGCAACGACAGCACGAGCGTCTCGGGGCCGATCAGATCGAGCGCGCCGCGCATGGCCGAATCCGTGTGAAACGACTTGACCAGCACGATGACCAGATCCACCGCGCCGACTTCAGCGGCCTGCGTCGCCGCATGGACCGCGACGCGGCGGGCTCCGTCGGCATCGTCGACTTGCAGGCCGTCGCGGCGCATGGCGTCGACGTGGGCCGGCGAGCGGTCGATGAGCCATGTCTCGTGGCCGCCTTCGGTCAGGATGGAACCGATGGCGCAGCCGAGCGCGCCGGCTCCCAGAATTGCGATCTTCATTGCCGTCTCCGAATATGTTGACGCAACGATAGAAGGCGCTGTTCATCATGGCAATGCAATGACTACAATGAGATCATTGCGTCACGTAATAATGGACATGATTCCGACCGAATTACCCGACCTGAAGCTGCTGCAGCTTTTCGACCTGCTATACGACGTCCGCAGCGTCACGCGTGTGGCGGAGCAACTGGGGCAAAGCCAGCCGACGATCAGCATCTGGCTCGGGCGTCTGCGTGAATTCCTGCAGGATCCCTTGTTCATCCGCACGCCGGGCGGCATGGCGCCGACGCCGCAGGCAGACGCGCTGATCGGGCCGTGCCGCGAGATTCTCGAATCGCTGAGGCGTTTTGCTGCGTGGGAAATCGCGTTCGATCCCGCTACCGCGAAGCGCCGGTTTCGCATCTGCATGACCGATGCGAGCCACGTCACGCTGCTTCCGCGAATGCTGGCCCACATTCGTGCACAGGCGCCGGGCGTTCGTCTTGAGGCCGCGCGGATAGACGGGAACACCGAACGTGCGCTGGAATCAGGTGAAGCCGATCTCGCGATAGGGCATGTGCCGTGGCTGAGCGGCGGCATTTACCAGCAGCAGTTGTACACGCAGGACTGGGTATGCCTGACAAATCGGCATCACCCGCGCGTGCGCGCGAAGCTCGGCTTGAAGCAATACCGCACGGAGGGGCATGTCGCGATTGCGGCGGGAACGGGCGCACAGTTGCTCGAGCAGGCGCTCGTGCGGGCGCAGGTCCAGCGGGACATCGTGCTGGAGTTGCCGGGCTTTCTCGGGCTAGGCGCGATCATTCAGACGACGGACCTGATCGCGACGCTGCCACGGCATATCGGCCAGACGCTTGCAAAGGTCAATGACCTGTCGATCCATTCGTGCCCGATCCCCGTGGAGGGCTTCGCCGTGCGGCAGCACTGGCATGCGAGGTATCACCACGAAACAGGCAATCGCTGGTTGCGCGAAATGGTGGCGCAACTATTCAGCAGCCTGCGCTGAGCCGGGCCGATGGGTTCAAGGTTTTCACGGCGCGAACGTGCACGTGTTCAGGAATCGCCATGCCTGCGCGCTTCATAAGGCGTACTCGCTCCGCGACGAAATATCAAAACGCTGAGGCTTGCCAATAGCGAGACGCCGATTCCCCCGTAGATCATCGCCCAACCGAATCCATGAGTTAGTGCGGTGCGCAGGATCGTTCCCGACGGGTCGAGCGCATGAAGGGTCGCGAGGCCGCCGCGAGGGGCATCGACATCACCCGCGACGATTTTTTCCGCGAGCTGGTGCAGCAATGTTGCGTCGACGCTTACTGGAAGATGTGCTCTTAGCTGCGCCAGAATGCCGGCCATCAGGATCGCGCCCATCAACGCGATATTCACCGCCAATGTGAGCATCCGGGCAGTCATATCGATACCCGATGCCATGCCTGCACGATCGGCCGATACGGCGCCCGTTGTCGTATTCGTCACAGGAGTATTCGTCAGGCCGAGGCCTGCTCCGGCGAATACGCATCCGGGCAGCATCGTCCAGGCACTCGGATGCGTTGCGATGCTGCCAAGCTTCATCAGGAAGAAGCCGAGTCCGATAGTGAACAGGCCCGCCGGAATGGCGACAGCCGGTCCGAAGCGCGCGACGATGCGTTCTCCAAGCGGCGGAAAGATGAGCGTGGGCACGGTATAGGCGAGAAGCGCCAACCCGGCGATCGCCGGATCGTAGCCGAGGCCGACCTGGAAGTAGATCGGAATGTAGATCATGAACGGCCAGAAGCTGAAGTTCATGCCGATCGAGCCCATCAGCGCGCCGGAAAATCTCGGCGATCTGAAGACCGAAAAATCAAACATGGGCTGCTTGCTCACTCGCTCTGCCCGGATGAAAGCGGCGAAGGCCAACACCGCGCCGGCGAGGATCAGAAGTGTGTAAGTGCTGGTGAATCCCTTTTCGGGGCCTCGCGTGATGGCGAACACCAGCGCGAATACGCAGAGCGAAAGCGTAATGATGCCGGGACCATCCAGCGCTTTCGCGGTGGAATGACGTGATTTCTCTACCCCGAACCATAGCAACAGGAATGTGGGCGGCGCGAGAAGCGCGTGAATCAGGAAAACCCATTCCCAGCCCAATCGATCGATGAGGATGCCGCCGATCGTCGGCCCGAAACCCAGTCCGATGCCAAGAAAGACGCCCCATGCGCTAAAGCCCCTGGCACGTTCGCTTCCGGCCTTGAATTGATGCGAAAGCACCGCCACCTGGCTGATCAGCATGGCCCCCCCGCTGGCACCTTGCAGCGCTCGCCCGACGATCAACATGGGGACGCCCTGAGCCAATCCACAGAGCAACGACGTGACGCCGAACAGCGCAAGGCTGACAAGGAAAACGATCCGGCGGCCAAACCGGTCGACGAGGGCGCCCGTAGCCATGAGGATGGACGTGACGGCAAGCGTGTATGCATTCACGATCCATTGCATGTCCTCGAAGCTGCCATCGAACATGCGCTGAAGGACGGGCAGCGTCACGGGCACGCTCGAGATCTCGAGACCGAACATCAGGGACGTGAGACAGATGGCGCTCAATGCGAAACTGTTTTCGCTCAAGGCGAAGCGGCGGGGGACGCACTTCGACGATTCTCGTTCTGCTGATTCCACGATTTGCTTTCCGAATACTCACGACGGTTAAGGGCAACGACAATCGCCGTGCTGATGTGAGTACTATATTGGGAATGCGGGTTGTCATTGACGCGTTCGATTCCCATGATTGCATCCGCTATGGAATCAATAACGAGGACACGATGAAAGACTCCCTCGAAGGAGTGACGACGTTTGTGCGCGTAGTCGAGACGGGAAGCTTCGCGCTCGCGGCGGAGCAGATGCAGGTGACGCGCTCGGCGATCGGCAAGGCGATCGTGCGTCTGGAGAAGCGGCTTGGCGTTCGCCTGATCAATCGAACGACCCGCAGCCAGAGTCTGACTGAGGACGGCCAGATCTATTACGACCGCTGCGTGCGAGCGCTGGCCGAACTGGAAGCGGCGGAGGCCGATCTGGATGCCGGGCGGCGCGAACCACAAGGGCGCTTGCGTGTAAGCGTCCCGCAGGTCTTTGGGCATCGATGTCTTGTACCGGTGCTTCGCAATCTCGCGCAGCGTCACCCACGGTTGAGGTTCGAGATTTCGATCACCGACCGATTCGTCGACATCGTCGAGGAAGGATTCGATCTCGTGGTAAGGATCGGTTCGCTAGGCGACAGCGCGACACTATCGGCCCGTAAGCTCGGCGTGCAGCATGGAAGCATAGGCGCCGCACCGGACTATATCGCGCGACACGGCCAGCCGAGCTGCGTCGCCGATTTGGATGGGCATTCGGTGGTCGCGTTGATGAAGGCAGGTGTGCTGCAAACGTGGGACGTTCTGGATGTCGACGGCACGGTCCGCCGTGCGAACGTCGAACCGCAGGTCACGTTCGACGATCTGCAGGCGGTAGCGGACGCCGCGATTTCCGGACTTGGTCTGGCATGGCTGCCGAGCTGGCTATTGAACAGCTACGTGAGGTCGGGGCAACTCGTTGCAGTCATGGAAAATTGCTTCCGACCGGTACAGGAAATCCACGCGGTCTGGCCGACCAGCCGTTATCTGCCTGTGAAGACCCGGCTGGCGATCGACGCGCTCGTTGCCGAAATTCCGGCGTTGATCGCGTCGCCCGGTGAAGCCCGCTGAAATGTCGACGAGCAAAAACCTGATGGTATCGGCAAGCTTCAGGCGGGAATGCCGGAGCGCGCCAACGTGGCTCTGACTAAAGAGCAACGCTGCCTCGCCGGTGGCTCCATCCCGCTATGGCCGCAAAGCCGATTCCGGCGATGCACACGCCCATCCAGCCAAAGTGCGCCCATGCCACCGTCGCTGCCGCGGATCCGAGGGCGCCTCCGAGGAAATAAGCGGTCATATAGATGGTGTTGATTCGACTGCGAGCGTCAGGGTTCAGACCATAGATGCGCGACTGGTTAGCGATCTGCCCTGCCTGCACGCCCACATCGAGCACGATCACGCCGATGATCAGGCCCGCCACACTCGTACCCGAGAACGCGAGGATCACGTACGACAGCATCACGAGTCCCACTGCACCGGAGATGACGACATGTGTTCCCCGACGATCAGCCCATCTTCCTGCAACGGGCGCTATCAGGGCGCCTGCCGCTCCGACCAGGCCGAAGAGGCCTGCCGCCTGCGGGCCGTAATGAAAGGGCGCGCCGGCCAGCAGATAAGCAAGGACCGACCAGAATGTGCTGAAGCTGGCAAAGAGCGCCGCACCGGTAAGGGTGGCTTGCCGTAGTTCTCGCAAGTCGACAAGCAGACGCCATAGCGAGCCCAGAAGTCTTATGTAGGGGAGTGTCGAGCTTGGGTGACTCTTTGGCAGACGCGCCAGAATGAGCACGGCGAGAAGCAACAGCGCGATCACCGACGCTCCGAATACGCTGCGCCAGCCGAAATATTCGGCGACGACGCCGGCCATTGTGCGTGCCAGGAGAATGCCGAGAAACAGACCGCTCATCACGGTCCCGACTGCCTGACCGCGCTCGGAGGGCGATGCAAGCTCGGCCGCGAATGGCAGCGCCTGCTGCGGGATGTGGCCGATGATGCCGATGACCAGGCTGGTTGCGATCAGCACGCTGAGATTCGGAGCCGTGGCGGCTACGATCAGCGCTACGCACATCGCGACGATTTGTCCGAGCATTAGTTTTCGGCGGTCGAACCGGTCGCCCAAAGGAGCCAACAGCAGCATGCCGATTGCGAAGCCAAGCTGCGTTACTGTCGGCACGACGCCGACCCACGACGCCTGCTCGGGAAACGATCGCCGGAACGTGTCCAGCAAGGGCTGGTTGTAGTAGATGTTCGCGACGGTAACGCCGGCGATGGTCGCTAGCAGCAACAGGGTGCCGCGCAGCGGGCGTGCTGCACGAGGGTCTTTGGAATTCAGCATGGTCTGGAGAAGAGCGCTGGTTCGCGCTTGCGCGAACCGTGCGAATCATGTCGATAAAGCAAGAACGCGGACGCGTTTCGGACGCGTTGATATGGGGCGCGCGTGTTTGTGAAGGCGGCCTCTAAAGAAACGCTAAGCCCTTTCACATCGACAAGCACATCGCCATATCGAAGTTGTCGCGCCATCAGGAACGCTCAATCCGGGTTTTCGATGCGCAAAGCCTGAATCATCGAAAACGCGTGATGCGGCGTCCATATATCCGCTCCTCCGAGTCGTTCAGTCCAGAGGCGGCCGTCTGACGTCGGAGTCGAGAGCATCTCGTTCGTCGCTTCCTTGATGGCTTCCTCGAGGTACCCGTCCATCAGGGCCCATACGTTTTCGGTTCCCGTTCGAGCCGCAATATCTTCGATACGAACGGATACCAACGCCTTATGGGACGCCGCCCGCAACTGGTACACATACTCGCGTTGCGCTTCGACGTCGGCACGGTTGCCGTAGCGCGTGAGGTGGCCGCAGACAATCACATCGAAATCGTAGGAGAGCAGCGTGTCGTGAGCGCGCAGATATTCATGAACATCGTTGGCGACCGCCAGATGTCTGAACGGTACCCACCCCGGAAAGACGACATCAACGAGCATGAGTACTTTTTGATTCGGCTCGTAGATGAAGATATTGCCGGGCTGATGGATATTTCCGTGATAACGAAGCTCAAGCCGACTGGTGCCGAGTTCGAGAATGTATTCGTCGTCGAACGTGATCGTCGGCACGGGGCGCCTTGCGTCGCCGTATTCGCGCAGCTTATCCGCCGTGCTGCGATGCGCGATTCGAACCGCGTTCTGCGGAAAGATGTCCGCAGCGCCGATGTGGTCGAAGTGAGTGTGGCTGTAGATCACGTGCGTGACCGGTTCCGTCGTGACGGACTCGATGGCAGGCAGCAGGACATCGCGCAGCGCGGGAGGTGCATCGGCGACGATGACCCCTTGTCCCGTGACGATGAACATCGCATCGTATCCACCGGCGCTGATCCAGAATACGCCGGGCTTGATGTTTTCCAGCTGATAACCGTTTTGCCCGGGTGGCTGTCCGAGGGACGATTTAGGTACAGCGGCGAACGCCCCTTCACAACGAACGAGTTTGTATCGAGGCGCGGCCGCGCCGGCCTGATCCTCACTGATGGCATCGGTAGTCATGGAAAGCTCCTTTTGCGATACGACGGAATGATGTGCTCATGCGTTTAGACTGGACCTATATAAATAGGAATCCGAATCTAAATATCAACAAGCAAGCGCTTGATCAAGCGTGGTTCACTTCGATGGCAAATAGTCGAAGGGACCTTTGGACGTGACGAAGAAGATGCATTCGGTCTGCGAGATGCACTTTGTGACGTGCTGTTCGCCGCCTTTTTGATACCAGTACGATCCTGCCGCAAGCGGGTGATCTTGCTTCGAAGAAGGAGGTTCGTTCGCGACGACGCCCGCAATCACGACGCCATAGTAGGAATAGGTATGTGTGTGAACGCCACTGGCGGTGCCGCCCGCCATCTTGATGTAGTTGCTATGAGCGCTCGACGCCGGATCACCCCAGCCGTTTGCGATGGTCAGACCTTCCTTGTTCTGGTAAAACTTCAGCTCGGTTACCGGGACGACCTTCGAACTATCGGCGTAGAGATCGGCTTTTTCGCCCGCCGTGGCTACGGCCGCAAATGCAGGAATTGCAGCGAGAAATGCAGCCGCTGCTGCGAGTCGTTTGGCTTTCATTGCGAATGACATTTTGTGTTCCTTTCCGTTACTGATTTGATGGGATGTACCTGGTGTTCAAGCTTCCAGCGTCCGCTGACCGTAGAGTTGTTTGCGATGCTCATCGGTCAATTTCGAAGGGCGTATTTCTTCGCCCAACGCGTATGCGCGCTTTACGGCGGGCCGATTGCGGACGCGATCCAGCCAGCGGGCGACATGTGGAAAGTCATCCAGAGAGATCCCTTGCGCGGCGTGCTGCAAGATCCACGGGAAAGCGGCCATATCTGCAATGGAATATTCTTTTGCGATGTATTCCCGATCCGCTAACCGTTTATTCAGAACGGTGTAGAGGCGCTTAGCCTCTTTAGTGAACCGGTCGATCGCCAGCGGTTGCTCTGCTGACGCATAGGTTCGGAAGAAGACCGTTTGTCCCAGGATCGGGCCGAGACCGGCCACCTGCCAGAACAACCATTGAAGGGCTTCAACGCGATCCTTCGGATTCGCGGGAATAAATTGTCGGGTCTTCTCGGCGAGGTGCAGGAGGATTGCGCCGGACTCAAAAACAGAGACATCGAGTTGACGATCGAAGATGGCAGGCATCCGGTTGTTCGGAGAGAGCTTCTCGAAGTCGGGTGTGAACTGAACGTTCTTGCCGAGATCGACGGGATGAACTCGGTACTTCACAAGCGCTTCTTCGAGAAAAATCGCGACTTTCTGACCATTCGGTGTTGGCCAGTAATAGAAGTCGATGTCGGCGGCATTAACGTTCGCTGTGGTGTCCATGATGGGAATCGCTCGCTGGTCATCTGGGAGATCACACGGTGTGCGTGATCGATGGTCCCAGTATGAGTCGTCATCGGAAGATGAGAAACGAGGACAGCGCGAAAGGATCTTTCGCGAAACGCGAAAGCCGAAGTTGTCGTGAGTGACGCGCGCAGGCGCTAACTCTCCGGCTTGCAGAGTCGGTTTGCTTTATGGAGGCGTCAGTTCGATGCGACAACGGAAGAGATGAACCCGACGGAAGGGCTCAGATGAAAGCGGGTGTTTCTGGAAGATACCGGCGCGGGCGCGGACAACTTGTAGCGGCGGCTACGCGTACCACAGCGTCGTGTTCGCCCTCAACGTTTCGACAGCAAGGTCGACGAATACGCGCACCTTTTGATTCACGTGTCTGCCTTCGCGATGCACGACATGTATCGGCAGCGTAGCCAGTTCGTATTCCGGAAGCACGACTTGAAGCTTTCCTTCGGCCAGCGCGGGTGCGATCTGACAAGACAGCAGGCACACGATGCCCAGTCCGGATATCGCAGCCGAAATCGCCGAGTCGTTTGTCGTGGTGATCAGGCGGGGCTGGATGGGCACGACGCACGATTTGCCGTCTGCGCGAAAGCGCCACTCGGGCGATGGCGTCGAAGGGAGCGCCTGGATCGTCACGTGTGAGGCAAGATCCTCGGGCTTGCGCGGCTGGCCCCGCGCCTTCAGATAGTCGGGTGATGCGCACAGCAGGCTTCGCACTTTGCCTACTGCGATTGCCTGAAGGGAGGAACTGGGCAGCTCGCCGATACGGATCGCGACATCGACGCCTTCATCGACCAGATTCACGGTGCGATCCAGAAACCAGCAGCTTGCAATGACATCCGGATATCTCGCGAGATACTCCTGGACGATCGGCGTTACATGAGTATTCCCGAGCACGATCGGGGCGGTCACCGTCAGTTGGCCTCGGGGCGAAGTGCGCGCGCCCGCCGCAGCCAGTTCCGCCGCTTCGACACTTGCAAGAACGCGGCGGCATTCATCGAAGAACGCGGCACCTGCATCCGTTGTTCGAACGATGCGCGTCGTGCGGTTCAGAAGGCGCACGCCGAGGTGCTCTTCGAGATCGTTGACCAGACGGCTGATGACGGATGTCGAGACCTGGAGCTTGCGCGCCGCTGAAGAAAAGCCTTCTGTTTCGACGACCGCCACGTAGGTCGCCATAGCCTGAAGTTTGTCCATGTTCGACGCGATCAGCAAAGAGAATTAAGCCGGGAGCGATGTGAACGCGAAAAATGTGCGTCCGCTCGCGGCATCTGACCAGACTACTGCAGGACGAAGTTTAGAGGCGCCTCGCATCGGGCAGAATCCCGCGCTGGATCATTTCATACTTCGCGGAACGAGAACAATGGTCTTTTCGTGAAGCGACACGCGCCAAGCGCAGGCCGATTGCCGCGTCCGGTTATGAAGCACGAACGTGCGTGAACTTGACTACGCGACGCGATGCAAGATTTGCCGACCCGCAAGGCTCGGCGCTTAGAATCGGCACCTCTCGGCGGGACCAAACGCAAAAGACAATCAAGCGCTACCGAACGAGGCCCGCTCTCCCACTGCATGCGTTGTTGTTTGCGCGCCTTCAGTCGCGACGCAGCGCCTCGACCTGCCGCTTCCAGAGCGTCCAGGGCCGCTCGATCACACCGAGATTGGTGTCGTTGCTGGCCTTGCCTTCGCCGTCGTCGAGATAGGTGACCTCGCCGCCCAGCGCGATGGCTTTCTGCTGCATGCCCGCATTGAGCTCCGTATAGATCGCACGATAGACGGCCGCCGGCAGCGAAGGGCCCGTCGCCACGAAGCCGTGACCGCGCATCAACGCGACGTCCGAGGTGCCGAGCGTTTCGGCCAGCGCCTTGCCTTGAGCACTGTTGCGCACCAGCATGTCGGTGCAGCCGAAGCAATGGCGGATGTCGAATACCGGCGAGCCCGTCGCAAGGAAGCCGGCCATGTGATAGATCGGCCGCAGGCGCACCGAAGATGCCGCGAAAGGAATCACCGACGGCGAATGGCTATGCACGACCGCCTGCACATCGGGGCGGGCACGATAAATCTCGGCGTGGATCCAGGTCTCCAGATAGCGCTTGCGCGTGTCGCCATCGACCGGCTGGCAGTCGAAGTCGAGCGTGAGAATGTCTTCGGGCTGCACGAGTTCGGGCGCCATCGACTGCGCGATCAGGAAATGCTGCGGATTGCGCGGATCGCGCACGCTCACATGGCCAAAGCCATCGAGTACTTCGTGCTGCGCGAGAATATGGTTGGCCGCGGCGAGATCATCGAGAAGGCGCGGCATGTCGTGCGCGTCATGCGTGATCGGAGCGGCGGTGTAGGGTGTGTTCTGCGTCATGGTTCGTATCTTTTCGGGTAGGGATGAGGTCGGACGCACGCGGCGGCCGGAACCTCGGATGGAAACAAATCTTCAGGCACCGGGCGGCGATGACGCTCGAAGCTTTCTCTGCATGTCAGTGTCCGAAAGCGGTCGCGTCAGGCAGACTCTCCGGGCGCTCGACGAGAAACACCAACACCGCGGCCGTGACGAGCGCGCCGCCCAGCACGAAGAACATGGCGCCCGGTCCGCCTGTTGCCTGTTGCAGCACGCCTGAGATCGCCGGCCCGCACATGGCGCCGAAGCGCGCGATGCCGAAGAACACGCCGACTCCGGTGCTGCGAATCTCGGTCGGGTAACTCACGGCGACCAGATTGTTGAGGACCGTCTGAGTGCCGATCACGAACATGCCGGCGAGCACGATGACCCAGAAGAGCTGACTGCCCGTCATCAGCGCGAGCATCGCGATGGCGCTCGCCCCGAGCAGCCACGCGATCGACATCGCGAGGCGCCGGTTGCCGATGCGGTCGGCCATGAATCCCGAGAGCAGGCTGCCGAACGCAGAAGCGAACACGAGCAGCGAGCCGTAGGCAAAGCTGTTCGACAGGTTCTCGCCGCGCTTGAGCAGGATGGTCGGCAGCCAGCCCGACAGTCCATACGACGAAAACAGCGACAGCGCGCCCATCGCCCAGAAACACAGCGTTTGACGACGGAAGCGCACGGCGAACAGCGCACGGAACGATCCTGCCTTCACCGTCGGCGTGGGCACGGTCAGTTCGGCATCGCGAAACTCGGCGGCGCGCGCCGGCCAGAAGCGCGCGAGTTGTGCGCGCACTTCGTCCATACGATTGCGGCTCCCGAGAAACGCCACGGATTCCGGCAACACGAATTGCAGTGCGACGGCAAGCACCATCGCGAGCGCACCCGTGAAATACATGCTTTGCCAGCCGACGCGCGGCATCAGCCAGGCGGCGATGAAGCCCGAACTGGTCGCGCCACCGATCCAGCCGAGCGAGAAGAAGCCGATGGTGAACACGTTGTTCGAACGCTTCGGGGCGATCTCGTTGATGTAGGTGACGCACATCGGCATCAGGAGGCCGAGTGCAATGCCCATGACGAAGCGCAACGCGACGAAGGAGGCAAGATCGTGAGCGAAGAGCCCGATGGCGAGGCTCATCACGCTCGACACCCAGACGCCGGGCAGGATCACACGACGTCGCCCGAACCGGTCGCCGAACAGCCCCGACACCGCCGAGCCGATGGCGAACCCGCCGAGCCCGCATGAGAGCAGGAGACCGATCTGGCTCGGCGACAGATGCCAGGCGGGCGTCACGTCGTGAACGATGTACGACGCGTTGTACAGGTCGAATCCGTCATACCAGAGGATCAGCGCGAGCAGGATGGCGAGGCGAAAATGAAAAGCGCCGAGCGGCGCGGCGTGCAGGGTGTCGCGCAGGTCGAGTCGTTTGTGTTGAAGCGGCGTCGTGTCCAGGGTCATGCGGTGTCTCCGGATGTGAGTAGCGTGCCGCTTTCGCCGATCAGGCTCGCGGTGCCTTTTATGTCGTCTCGGAGCCCACTGTAAAGGCGCAATTTGTATTTATCAATATTGAGTTTTAAAATCAATATATCGATGATTTTCCCTTAGCCGGGACCGTGCCCGGGAGAAATATGAGCGAGCGAGACTGGAACGACGTGCTGACGTGCGAGGAAGCGCTCACGCGGCTGAACATCAAGGCGGCGACGCTTTACGCATATGTCAGTCGCGGCCTGATTCGCGCGACGCCGCACGAGGATGGCCGCAAGCGTCTGTATCTGCGTCGCGATATCGAACGGCTCGCTGCGCGCAAGCGGGGGCGTCCACCCACGGGCGCCGTGGCGGAATCCACGTTGCGTCTCGGCGACCCGGTCCTGCACTCGGCGATCACGCAAGTCACTCCGCACGGACCGCGCTATCGCAACCGGCTCGCGGTCGATCTGGCCAATTCGGGGGCCGCGTTCGAATCGGTCGTGCATCTGCTTGCGACAGGCGTCTGGCAAAGCGACATCGCGGTCTGGGCGCCGCTGGAGACGCCGCCTGACGCGTTGCGCTTCCTGTCGGTCTATGAAGGCGGAGTCATGAGCGGCGACATCGGTGCGCTTCTGGGAATGGTGCCGTTCGCACTCGCGATGCAGGGACGCGGCACGAGAGAGATTGCGGATGGCGGCGCCGTGCAAGCCGCGCGGTTGATGCTGCAGAGCATGGCGGGCTGCATCGGATTCCTCGGGCCCGCGCGCGCATTCTGTCCGCGCGCCGGCAATGAGAGCATCGCGGGCCAGATCTTGCGCGCGGCCGGTGCGGCGGTCACGCCCGAAACGCTTCGTGCGGTCAATACGGCGCTCGTCGTGCTGGCCGATAACGAACTGGCACCCGCGACGTTTTCGGCGCGCGTGGCCGCGTCGACTAACGCCGATATGTTCAGTTGCGTGGCGGCGGCAATCGGTTCGCACATCGGCTTTTCGACGGGTACCGGTACGGAAAAGGTCGAGACCTTGCTGCTCTGCGAGCCGTTGTCGGCATTGGACGCGCGCGTCGAGCGCGTGCGTGAATATGGCGCGAGCCTGTTTGGTTTCAACCATCCGCTGTATCCGGGCGGCGATCCGCGTGCGGACCTGATGCTGCAGGCGGCCGCGCAAATCGCGGCGCAACGCGATTCGGCGCCCGCGGCCCGCAAGCGCGCACGTCTGACGCTCGCGTTTTTGGACCGCATGCGGCGGGAACTCGACGCGCACCCGGGCGTTTCACTCGGCCTCGTGACGCTCGCCCGCGCGCTCGGTTTGCCCGACGGCTCGGCCACCGCGATCTGGATCGTGAGCCGCACGGCCGGATGGGTCGCGCACGTGATGGAGCAGCGCACGCAGGCCTTCCTGCTGCGTCCGCGCGCGAAGTACGAAACGAAGCATTCCGCTGAAAGCGGCGTAGCTCCGTGAGGAAGCCGGGTCCGGCTCTATATTGCGATGTGGCTTCTGCATGACGAACCATAACGTTGCGGCGCACGCTATCGCCGTATCGTGTGTCGGTTCGGACGTTGATTCACTCTGCCATTAGCGATACCCTTAATTCGTTCGTGGTCGTCGAATGCTGGTCAACCCGGAGGCACCGTTTCGTGAAACGAGCTTGGGCTTTTTCCTGCATCGTCGCCTTGAGCGCAATCCTTTGCGGATGCAACAAGGACGGATCGCGAAACGCGACTCAAGAGCAAGGTGCATCGGCGAGCCAGGCTGCGGTTCAGCCTGTGCAGGCCGCGAGCGATACACTCGCCGCATCGGGCGCACAGCGGGGCGCGCCGGCTGCGGTCACGCGGGCGCAGTTGCCGGGGGAGGCAGCCGAAACACTGCGTCTGATCAAAGCGGGCGGTCCTTTCCCATATAGCGAGGACGGTGTCCTGTTCCGCAACAGCGCGGCGTCGCTGCCGGAGCATCCGCGCGGCTATTACCACGCATATACGGTTCGCACGCCGGGCGCGACGGATCGCGGTCAGCGCCGCATCGTATGCGGCGGACCGCGCAAGCAGACCCGCGACTGCTACTACACCGACGATTACTACGCCAGTTTCAAACGCATCTCAGACTAGCTCGAACCAGCGAAAGCGCCCCGGCTCTCCAAGAAGGAGACGCCGGGGCGTCGTGTTTTAAGCGGCCGGGCCGCGATGGCGCGAGCTCCTACGCAAGGACGCGCTTCAGTTGATCATGGGACCTTTGATCCGTCCTTCCCAGATGGCGTTGTTGATGCCGAAATCGTCGACGGTCGTCAGGGCGGGGCCACCGTCGACCGTGGCGAGGACGCTGCGTCCGCCGACGATGCGCTGCATCTGCGCACGCGTGAGCGTGGCTTCGTCGCTTTGTGCGAGCGGATCGTGCGGAATGTCGGCGATGACGAGAATGGTCTTCATGATGTTTCTCCGGGCTAAACAAGTGCGAAAGGTCGTGAGATCTGAATGAGCACGGCACATGCTCGCTCCGGTTTTTGCAAGCGCTATGCCAATGTCCGTGAACGCTCGCATGAATGCGCGGAAGCCTTGATCCACGGGCTTGTGCGCATGGTAGGCGCGTGCTTTCTCGCGATCTCGATGGCCTTTATGTCGGACGCGCGCGAACAGGCGCGGGCCGTGGTGTTGGCATCGTTCATCGCGTTGCATGCTGCGACGGCATTCAGCTTTCGTTGGTTTGCTTCGCGGGTGCCGGTCAGGACTGGCCCATCCCAGCGAATGCGGTGCGACGTAGCGGCGACCGCGAATTGCGATTCGCTCAGTGCATCGAGCGAAGAAAGTTCAGACGAATGGCTATATCGGCTGAATATAGCCGTCGTGCTCGCGCGCATCGGCGCTGTCGTCGCTCGCGAAGGTGAAGGTCGACTTGAGTCTTAGCATGTCGAAGAACACCGAACTCAAGCTGGAGAATGGCGGCCAGTTCGGCAGCAGCTACGGCTCGAACGAAAGCATCTTGCGCGTGAACTATCTCTTCTGAGCGGCTTCACAGTTCGATAGGGCGATCGGCTCATTCAATGAGCGTTGCCAAGGCGAAGCGCTGCACGATCCCCGCTGCGTGCGTGCTATCTTTTGAGTGGATTGGGGACCTTCCGCTCAGGAGAGATCGTGGACGTCGCCGCGTGGCTGCGCAGCCTCGGAATGGAGCGATATGAGCCGGTGTTTCGCGAGAACGCCATCGACGCCGACGTGCTGGGCAGTCTCACCGCCGACGACCTGAAGGAACTCGGCATCACGTCGGTGGGCCATCGTCGCAAGCTGCTCGACGCTTTGGCCGAATGGCGGACGCGCAACGCGCCCGGACAGCCGGGCGTGAGTCCCGACGAGGCGCGAGGAGAGCGGCGGCAAGTCGCCGTACTCTTCGCCGATCTGTGCGGCTTCACGGAAATGAGCCGGCAAATCGATCCGGAGGAAGTGCTCGTCGTGCTCGAACGATACTTCGAGCAGGTCGATCCGATCATCGCGCAGCACGGCGGACACGTCGACAAACATGTCGGCGACTCCGTCATGGCGCTCTTCGGTGCGCCGGTCGCGCAGGGAAACGATGTCGAACGCGCCGTGCGGGCGGCGCTCGCGATCCACGACGCGATGCCCGGCCTGTCGCGCATCCTCGGCCGCCCGTTGTCCGCGCATATCGGCATTGCCGGCGGCGAAGTCGTCGCGAGCGGCACGGGCAGCGCCGCGCACCGGGAGTACACCGTCACCGGCGACACCGTGAACCTCGCCTCGCGTCTCACCGACGCAGCCGGGCCCGGCGAAGTCCTGATATCGGAATCCGTATGGCGCCACCTGGCCGAGCGCCTCGATTGTGTTGAGCGCGATGCGTTCGCCGTCAAGGGTTTCGCGGAACGGGTGACGGCGTGGTGTGTCGGCGGTTTTCGACCAGCGACGCGAGAACGAGCGTTCGTCGGCCGCGCTGATGAACTGCGGCAATTTCATGCAGTGCTCGATGCCTGCCGCGAGACCGGCGCCGGACGCACGCTGCTGCTTCGCGGCGAGGCCGGGATCGGCAAGACACGGCTCGTCGAGGAATTCCAGCACGAGGCGCGGGATTCGGGATTCGCGTGTCATGGCGGGTTCGTAGTCGACTTCGGGGCGACGACTGCTCAGGGCGCGATCCAGTCGCTCGTTCGAGGCCTTCTTGCACTCGACGACACCAGTGAGACGAATGCCGGCACCAGCGCCGTCGGGCAGGCGGTCGACGCCGGTCTGATCGACGCGGGCGATGCGCTCTTTCTCCAGAATCTGCTCGACATTCCGCTCACGCTCGACGACCGCACGCTTTACGAAGCAATGGACAACGCGATGCGCGCACGCGGCCGTCAAGATGTCGTGATGCGCCTCGTCCAGCGCGCGAGCCACCGGCAAGCGCGGCTGCTTTGCATCGAAGACATTCACTGGTCCGACAGCACCACGTTGAGAGACATCGCCCGGCTATCGGTGATCGTGCAGGCGTGCCCGGCCGTGCTCGTCCTGACCGCGAGGCACTCGGGCGACGTGTTCGAAGACTCGTGGCGGGCGGCGGACGGCGCGCCGTATTCGCTTGTCGACCTCGGTCCCATGAGCGACAGCGACGCGCATGTCCTGGCCGGATCGTTTCCCGGAGCGCAGGCGGACCTCGCGGCACGCTGCATCGAACGGGCGGCGGGAAATCCGCTGTTTCTCGAGCAGTTGCTCAACCATGCGGAAGAGAGCGCGGGCACCGGCGTGCCGAGTTCGGTGCGCAGTCTCGTGCAGGCGCGGCTGGATCGCCTCGATCCCGCGGATAAACAGGTTTTGCAGGCGGCCTCGGTGCTCGGGCAACGCTTCGAGCATGAAGCGCTCGACTATCTCGTCGACGGCGCCGCGCTCGAACCGCTCGTGATGGCTCGCTTGTTGCGACGCCAGGGCGTCGGCTTCATATTTCATCACGCGCTCATTCGCGACGCCGTCTATGACGGGCTGCTCAGAAGTCGGCGGCGCGATCTGCATCATCGTGCGGCGCAGTGGTACTGTGCGCGCGATCCGGTTCTGCGAGCCGAACATCTCGATCGGGCCGCGGACCGCGACGCCGCGCTCGCATACCGCGATGCGGCGCGTTCGCAAGCGTCGCTATACCGTTATGAATCCGCGCTCCGCCTCGTCGAACGGGGGCTCGAACTCGCCGATGCGCATGGCGAGCGAGTCGTGCTCGAATGTCTGCGAGGCAATATTCTGCACGACGTCGGCGACATGACTTTGGCGCTCGCGGCATTCGAAACGGCCCTCGACTGCGCCACGACCGACGAGGAACGATGCCGCGCATGGATCGGGCGCGCGACGGTGAAGCGCGTCATCGACGATCTCAACGGTGCGTGGGCCGATCTCGACTGCGCCGCTCTGGCCGCGCAAAACCGGGGCCTTGCGGGCGAAGAAGCGCGCATTCATTTCCTGCGCGGCAATCTGTGTTTTCCGCGCGGCGATATCGACGGTTGTGTGCGCGAACATTCGCGCAGCCTCGCGCTCGCGCAAGAAGCGCACGACCCGGAACAGGAGGCGGCCGCGCTCGGCGGACTCGGCGACGCGGAATACATGCGCGGGCGCATGATCAGCGCGCACGACGCATTCAGCCGCTGCATCGCGCTTTGCCGGCGCCACGGATTCGGACGAATCGAGGTCGCCAACCTGCCGATGCGCGCCATCACCGCGTGGTTCGCGGGCACGGCAAAAGCAGGCCTCGATGCCGCGCTCGCGAGCGTCGCCGCAGCCGAGAAGGTGGGACATCTCAGGGCGCTCGCCGTCGCGCATCATGCGGCGTGGCATTGTCTGCGCGATCTCGCGCAATGGGATCGCGCGCGGGAGCATGTCGCACCGGCGCTGCAGTGCGCGCGCGACCTCAAATCGAGGCGGTTCGAAGGCGAGGCGCTAGCCTTGCGCGCGGAATCGCATCGTGTCGCGGGCCGCCGGAGCGAGGCGCTCGACGATATCGAAGAGGCGTTATCGATCAGCCGGGAGACGGGCATGGCTTATCTGGGCCCCGCCTATCTCGGCACTCTTGCGCGCACGACCGAAGATATCGACGTCTTCGACAACGCGCTCGCCGAAGGGGAGGCTTTGCTCGTCGCCGGGGCGGTCAGCCACAATCATTTTCTCTTTCGACGTGACGCTATCGACGCATGTATCGATCGAAGGCAATGGGACGCAGCCGCGCATCATGCCGCGGCGCTCGAGGACTACGCTTGCCGCGAGTCGTCTCCCTTCTCCGAATTTTTCGTGGCACGTGCGCGGGCGCTCGTGTCGTATGGGAAGGGCATTCGCGACACTGCATCGACGAAGGAACTCGAGCGATTGCAACGCGTGGGCCGGGAGGGCGGCTTCGTTCATGCGCTCGAAGCGATCGATCGTGCATGCTCGGGCGAAGCGCTCGGGCCTTGACGAATGTGCTCGACGCTATTGGCAACCGATCAGCGCGAGCGTGACGAACTCACGTGGCTTATGCTCCGGGTTGCATGAACAGAATAATCAGAAGAAGCAAAAGCATCAGGGGATACTGCATCCTCATCCATTCTCTGGATCGAATGAACGAAACCAGGACGCCAAGAACGATGATGAGCAAAGTCACCGCTCCGAAGCGATGCGTCTCTGCAAGCATCATGCAGATCGCACCGCCGAATTCAACCGCAGCCACGATCAGCCGGAGCCACGCGGGATAACCCCATTTTTCGAATTCGGAACGGATAGGGGCGGGACCGATCGCATTCACGACACCTGCCGCAAGAAAGGCCAATGCCACGACTATATTGACTAGGTACATTTCCAGACGAATGACGATTCGCTAAAGAGCAACGACCAAGCGACAAGAGCCGCCGCCGGAAACAACCCGGCGGTACCGTTATTCCGACGCAACGTGTTTCAGATCGGCGCTCCAGCCCTTGCGCCCAGACCCGACTTCGCGATGACACTTCGGGCAAGCGCTTCGACCTCGTTCAGGATCTCCCGATGTTCCGGGCATCGCGTGAATTCGCCCCCGCGATAGACGACCTCGCCGTTGACGAGCACGTATTTCGCATCGGAGCCCTTTCCGGCGCCAAGGAACGCTGACAGCGGACGTTGCAGCGACCCGACATGCGGCCGGCGCATGTCGAACACTGCGATATCGGCGAGCTTGCCTGCTTCGATCGATCCGAGTTCATCGGCGACACCCAGTATTCGCGCGGCGTTGATCGTCGCCATTTCGAGGCTTCGTTCGAAAGGCATGCGCGTCGGATCGAGATGACGCTGATGTTGAAACAGCACGCAAGCCTTGACCTGTTCGAGCATGTCGTTGGTGTAATCGACCATCGCGCCATCGGTGCCCAGTCCGGTCATCACACCGGCGCGCAAAGCGTTCGCCGCGGGCGCAATGCCGCCGCCGCGCATGGCCTCGCTGGTCGGCGTGTAGACGAGGCCTGCGCCCACGCGCGCCATGTGTTCGAGATCGAGATCGGTGCAGTGAATACCATGAATCAGCATCCAGTGCTGATCCAGCACGCCGAGTTGCATGAGGTAGCGCACGTCGGTACGCCCGGTGTCGCGCAGATGCTTGAGGAAGCCTTTCTCGATCGAATACGTTCCGGCCGCGATGTGGCTGCTGATTCGCACGTTCAGTTTGCGGGCGAGTTCCGCGCCGCGCAGAATCAACTCTTCCGTGCTCATGCCGGATGAAGTCCAGTGCGCATTGGCCTCGATGACCATGCCCATACGGATCAGACCATCGCGTTTGCCGTTCCAGTATGCGATCTGCTCTTCCGCCGCAGCAAGGGACTCGTCGAGCGACAAGGGATGATCGAGAAAGCGATCGTTTCTGCAGCGCAGCTCCTTGCCGAAGAACTGACGGATGCCGATGTCCGCCTGCGATTCGACGATGGCCTTGACGGTCTCTTCATCGGTCACGGAAACCGAGTGATTAAATGATGTGGTCGTGCCCGTGCAGAGCATTTCAAGCCCGCACTGATAGCCGCCGAGACGCATGGCATCGGTCGAGAGGTTTCTGACCAGCGGAAAGACCAGATCGCTGATCCAGTCTTCGAGCAGCATGCCGTCCGCCAGTCCCTTGAACATCGAGTACCACGTGTGCTGATGCAGATTGATCAGGCCTGGAATGACCAGACAGCCGCTGGCGTCGATGACTTCATCGATGTCGTGATCCGGAATCTGTCCCGCAGCATAGACACCCGCGATCTTTTTCCCTTTGATCAACACCGCCCCGCCATCCAGGATCGTCCGGTCGGGATCGATGGTTACCACATAGCCGTTCCTGATAAGAGTCGTACGCATATTCTGTTCATCCCGCAAGGCACGCAGTCTCTTCACATCACAACGCCTCGATGCGAAGCGAAGGACCACGCGCGATTGACAAAAAAGCCGAGTTGGCTGGCTGCGCTCAGTCCTTCGGCGGCCACGTCGGAACCGGCGCCTTTCCGGATGGGAAGCGCACGTTCTTGGAGCGGACGAATTCCCGCAGAGTCTCGGTCGCATTCTCGCGTCCGAAGCCGCTGCCTTTCACGCCGCCGAAGGGCGAACCGAGAAAGGCGCGCCGCATGTAGTTGTTGATGAAGATCATGCCCGCTTCCAGCCGCGGCGCGAGCTTCCATGCCCGTTGCTCGTCGGTGGTCACGATCGCCGCCGTGAGGCCGTACGCAGTGCCGTTCGCGATCTCGACCGCTTCGTCCTCGCTGTCGAATTGCATCAGGCATGCGACAGGCCCGAAGATCTCTTCCTGTGCCACGGTCATGTCGGGCGTCACGCCCGCCAGCACGGTAGGCGGAACCCAGAAGCCTTCCTTGTAGCGCGGGTCGGTCGGGATCTTTCCCTGCGTCACGATGCGCGCGCCTTCTTCGAGCGCGATGTCGATGTACTTCATCACGCGATCGCGCTGCTTCTGATCGACCATCGCGCCGATGTCGGTCGCCTTGTCGAGTCCGTCGCCGACCACGAGCTTCTCCGTCGCCCGCGCGAACTTCTCTTCGAATTCCTCGTAGCGCGAGCGATGCACGAGAATGCGCGCCGTCGACGTGCAGGCTTCGCCCTGGTTGTAGAACATGCCTTCCAGCGCGACATCGATCGCGACCTTCATGTCGGCGTCCTCGAGGATCATCAGCGCGTTCTTGCCGCCTAGCTCCATCGTCGCGTAGGTCACGTTGCGGGCCGCGCTTTCGAGCACGCGCTGGCCGGTGGCCGTCGCCCCCGTGAAGCTGATGCGCTCGACGAGCGGATGCGATGCGAGCGCCGGGCCGGCCTTGATGCCGGGCACCACGTTGAGGACACCCGGCGGAAGAATTTCATTGGCGAGTTCGACCAGACGAAGCACAGTCAGCGGCGCCTGTTCGCCCGGTTTGACGACCACGGTGTTGCCCGCCGCGAGCGCCGGAGCGGACTTCTTGGCGAAATGGATCGGCGGCCAGTTGAAGGGCAGAATCGCAGCCACGACGCCATATGGCTCGAAGAGAACGCGCGCTTCGATGGCGCCCTGATCGAGAATTTCGCCGTGCAGCGTGTCCGCGAGGCCCGCGAAATAGTCGAAGCAGGCGTGACAGTACGATACGTCGAAGCGCAGCGCATCCCGCTTCGGCTTGCCGACTTCGCGCGCTTCGAGTTCCGCCAGTTCGTCGGCGTGTGCGCGGATCTTTGCCGCCACTTGCTGCATCAGTTGCGCACGTTCGCGCGGCGACCTCAGCTTCCAGTCTTCCACATACGCTCGCCGTGCATCCCTGACGACGGCGTCGACCATCGCTTCGTCGGCGGAGACGACCTTGCCGAGCCGCTTTCCTGTCGCTGCTTCATCGACGTGAAAGAACGCGTGATCGGCCGATACGTCGAGCGCCTTGCCATTGGCGTACGCACTCCAGTAAGGGCGTGCAAGATTCGAACGGTCTTCCTGTGTCATTCCTCAATCTCCTTTGTTTCGCAAAAAAAGTGATGGCGTACGAGCGTGCGACGCTCAGGTATTGGAGATCGTCTCTCCGTTGCCGGGGATCTCATGCGTGTCGCTCGCATCGGTCGAAAGACGGATCTTGTGACGGACGATAGCCAGACAGAAAACGCTCACCGCAGCGATGGCAACCGGCGCCGATACTGCGGCGAACATCAGGTTGGGCGCCCAGTGGGCCGCGAGCATGGCGCCGCCGATCATCGAGCCGACGATCGAGCCGACGCGTCCCATCCCCAGCGTCCATGCGACGCCGGTTGCGCGCATCGCGGTCGAGTAATACCCGGCGGAGAGAATGCTCGTGCCGGTCATCGCGCCTCCTGTGCCCACGCCGGTCACGAACAGCGCCACCAGCGCTACGGCCGGAACATGGATGAGATAGCTGAACGACGCGAGACTCGCGGCCGCGCACAGGAACGCGCCGGCGACCACGTACTGCGGGTTGATCCGGTCCATGAGGAAGCCGAGGAAGAGCGCGCCGAGACCGTTGCCCGTCAGATACAGCGCGGTCATCATCGATGCGCGATCGAACGACACGCCCGTGTCCTGAACCAGAATCGTCAGCCAGTTGCCGAGGAAGTAGACGACGAGCAGCGCCATGAACGCCGTCAGCCAGAGCAGCAGCGAGCCCGTGCGCAGGCCGCGGGCGAGAAGGCCCGAAACGGGAAAGCCGCGCACCGGCGCTTCGTCGAGCGTAAATTCGGCGTCGGCCACAATGGACGCGGGCGCGATACGGTGCATCACTTTTCTAGCCTCGTTCTGTCGCCCTTTGGTGACGAGAAAGCGCACCGACTCGGGCAACCAGAGGCGAAGCACGATGGCGAGCACCAAAGGCAGAATGCCGCCGACGATCAGCATCGAATGCCAGCCGAAGGTCTTGATCATGAACGGCGCGATCAGGCCGCCGAATACGCCGCCGGCCGAGATGCCGCATCCGAGCGGCGCCACGAGGGTGGATCGCATGCGGTCGGGGCTGTATTCGACCGCGAGCGTGTAGGCATTGGGCATGGCGCCGCCGAGGCCCAGACCGGTGATGAATCTCAGCACGAGCAAGGTCTCGAGCGACGTCGCCCATGCCGACATCAGACTGACGAGTCCGAACAGGATGACGGTCACGAACAGAACGGTCTTACGTCCGAAACGATCGGCCAGCGGCCCGAACAGGAACGATCCGACCGCGAGTCCGAAGAAGCCCGCGCCGAACACGGGCGCAAGCTGTGCAGCGCTCGCGCCGAAATGCGCCTTGAGCGCCGGCGCGATATAGCCGAGCACGACGGTGTCGTATCCATCGAGAAACAGCACCAGAAAGCACAGGAGAAAGGTCCGGATCTGAAACGCCGACATGGGCCGGTCGTTGATCATCGAACGCACGTTGACTACGCGACTCACAGACATTGTTGACTCCAGGTGATTCCGGCAACGATCGCGAATCGCGCGAGTGCGTTGCAGTATTTGACCGCAGGTTTAACCGCCGAATCGTTCAACCCATTAGAAGTTGTGTCCAATCCCGATGCCGAAACCGGTCAGCGTCATGCCGGTCGGGGTGATGGCGACCGGGTTCGTCGAATAGTTGTAGGCCGTGCCCGACTTGTTCATCAGACGGCTGAACACGGCGAACAGCGCGGTGCGTTTCGAGAGGTTGTATTCGTAGCCGAGCGCCACTTGCCTCGCGCCCGAGTCGACGCCCGCCGCGCCGATGCCGCCGACGCCGGTCGGTGAATTTCCGGTCGCCGCCTGCGCCTGGAGGTAGGAGAGACGAAACGAACTGCTCGCGAGCTGATACACGGAGGCGAGCTGCCAGGCCCAGCGCGTCAGGTGAGTGGAGGGCGTGGGCTCGAACTGCAGGCGCTCCGCGGCGCCGCGCACGCTGAACGGTCCGTAGGTATAGGACACGCCCACACGATGGCCCGTGTCCTTGGTACCCGGTCCGAAGTAGCTGTTGTGTTGCTCGTAGGCGTACGACAGATACCAGGAACCGCTGCGAAAGCTGAGCGCCGTGGAAAGGAGCGATGGCGTCTGGGTTGCTGTCTTCTCGTTCGGAAGCGAATACATCGTCTGAAGCGTCAAGCCATGCCAAGTCGGCGACGTATAGAACACGCTGTTGGCCTGGCGCCGGTCGAAGGACGAATTGCCTTGCGCATTGCCGCCAGGAAAAAAGCCGTTGCCCATGATGCTGTTCGCGCCGCCGATCGTGTTCATGAAGAACGGATCGACCGGAATCCATGTCGATGCGCGATAGGGCGTCAATTGATAGCCCATCGTGACCTGGCCGTAGGGGCCGCCGATCCCGACGAACGTGTCGCGGTCCGCCAGATTGCCCGTGCCGCGATTCACGAACACGTTCCCCTGAATCTGGAAGAACGCGCGCCAGTTTCCGCCGAGGTCTTCTGTGCCCTTGAAGCCGAGGAAGGAAAGATTGTTGGCCTCTCGCCAGAGCGAAGGCATTCCCGCTCCGCCCGAACCGCGGATGTATTCGATATCCGTATTCAGATAACCGAACATCGTGACGCTGCTCGGGTCCGCGCACACAGGCCCCGAACAGATCCCGGTCAGCAGGGCGAGCAAACCAGCGCGAGGGGATTTCATTCAGCGGTCCTCGCGTTCCGTACGTCGATCATTGCTGTCTCCCGTTAGCGCCGCGGTTTCCCGGACATTCCGGTTTCCGGCGGCTTTGCATCGTGCAGGGCGAATTTAATGCAATCGATTGCATTAAAGCAAACGGGGTTTACTCGTAGAGTCGACGCAAATCAGCGTGAATGAAGGGGAGGCGCGTCCGGCGTTCAGTAGAATGAGAAAAGGATCCGGATGCGCACGGACCCGCGTCAAACCTACCGATATGGCACAAAAGAAAAGAACCACCTTGCGGGAACTCGCCGATTCGATCGGGGTTCATTCCTCGACCGTTTCGCGCGTCATGAATCCGGAGACGCGTCATCTGATCAGCGCCGACGTCGTGGAGCGCGTGCTCAAGGCCGCCAGTCAGCAGAAGTACTCGCCGAACCGCATTGCCGCGACGCTGCGCACCAAGCGCTCGGGCGTCATCGGCGTGGTGCTGCCGGACATCATGAATCCGGTGTTCCCGCCGATACTCAAGGGCATCGAGGACGAACTGGCGCGCAAAGGCCTGATTCCGATGATCGCGAATGCCGAAGGCGGCAAGGAACGCCAGCGCTTCGTGATCAACCAGATGGTCGGACGGCATGTCGACGGCCTGATCCTGGCCACGTCCGCGCGCAACGACGCGGTCCTCGAACACTGTCTGGAAGAGGGATTGCCGGTCGTGGTGGTGAATCGCAGCGAGGAGAGTGGCCGCGTGTCCTGCGTCGTCAGCGACAACCGGCTGGCCATGAGCCTGGCGGTGCGGCATCTGGTCGAGCTGGGTCATCGGCGCATCGCGCACATTGCCGGGCCGGGCGAATTGTCGACCGGTTTCGAACGGCGGCGCGGCTTCGTCGACTCGATGCGCGACGCCGGCCTGACCGAAAGCGATTGCCCGATCGTCGATTCGCTCGCCTACTCGCGCGACGCGGGACACGCTGCCTGCCGAGCCTTGCTCTCGCAGGGCGTGCCGGTCACGGCGATCGTGGCGGCGAACGATTTGCTCGCCCTCGGCTGCTATGACGCGCTCGTGGAAACCGGACTCGATTGCCCGCGCGACGTCTCGGTGGTCGGCCACAACGACATGCCCTTGATGGACACGGTTTTCCCCGCGATGACCACCGTCCATATTCCCCTCTACGACATGGGCGTGCGCGCCGCCGGGCTGATGCTCGACACGCTCGACGCACGTACGTCGGGCTCGGTGAACGTCGTGCTGCGCCCGGAGCTGATCGTGCGGCGCTCCACGTCGGCGCCCGCTGCCGCGTAGTTTCATTCCGCCGCGATCGCGGCGGAGTCTCCGCTTCCTTCCCGCCTTTCTGCCTGCTGCGCCCCTACCGCAGCGCTTCCTCGTTCGTCGAAATTTCCCTTTGACTCGATCGGAAATCGAGCTTATAGTGCAATCGATTGCATAAGGAGGCACGCTGAAATGCACGTTCGACCTGACCTGCGAAGCGACATCGGAAGCAGCATCGTGAGCGATGCTGCTTCCGTCACACCTATCGTTCTGGAAGCGATGAAACGCGGCGACAATCCACGCCTGCGCGAAGTGCTGGCGCTTCTGGTGACCCACGTCCATGCGTTCCTTCGGGAAGCGCGGCTCACCGACGATGAATACGAGTACGCGCTGGACTTCGTGAGGCGCGTCGGACTCGCCTGCAACGACAAACACAACGAAGTCGTGTTGCTCGCCGATGTTCTCGGCTTCTCGACGCTCGTCAAGGTGCTGAACAACTCGCTGCATCTCGAGAGCACGGGCGGCGCGCTGCTCGGCCCGTTTTATCGGGGCAACTCGCCGCACTACGAACTGGGCGCATCGCTCGATCAGCAGAGCACATCGGATCCCGTGCTGTTCGTTTCAGGGCACGTGAAGGCGACGGACGGCACGCCCGTCGTCGGGGCGAAGGTCGATGTCTGGCAGGCGTCACCGGTCGGGCTTTATGAGAATCAGGATCCCGGTCAGCCGGACATGAATCTGCGCGGCAACTTTTCGACCAGCGCAAGCGGCGAGTTCCATTTTCAAACGGTTCGGCCAGCAGGCTATCCCGTGCCGACGAACGGCCCCGTGGGTGAATTGCTCAGAGAACAGAAGCGGCATCCGTATCGGCCGGCGCATCTTCACTTCGTCGTGTTTGCGCAGGGCTTCGACACGCTGATCTCGCAGATCTTCGCCGACGATGCCGAGTACCTCAATTCGGATGTCGTGTTCGGCGTGACGCGCGATCTGATCGGCAAGTTCGAACGCCACGACGCCGGAAGCGGACCGCACCCCGGGCAGCCGCAGTCGTACTACACGCTCCATTGCGAGTTCGTGCTCGCCGAGGGCGTCGCGACGCTGCCCACGCCTCCGATCAAATAAGGAAACCACAGTATGACGCGCAAGCTGGATGGAAAAGTCGCCGTGATCATCGGCGGAGCAGGTGGAATCGGCGCGGCGACCGCGCACGCGCTCGCGGCAGTCGGCGCCCGCGTGGCCGTCGTCGGCAGGGACGATCCGAAGCAGGCAAAGGCCATCGCCGCTCAGTTGCCGGGCACGGGTCATCTGGGCCTCGTCACGTCCATCACCGACAGTGCGTTGCTGGCCGCACTCGCCGGCGAGGTCGTCGAGAAGCTGGGGCGCGTGGACATACTCGTCAACGCCGCGGGATTCACCAAGCCGATTCCTCATCACGATCTCGACGCGCTGACCGACGACTTCATCGACGAGATGTTCGAAGTGAACTGGCGCGGCCAGTTCGCGACGATTCGTGCTTTCCGCAAAGCACTCGCCGCGACCGGCGACGGTCTCGTCGTGAATGTCTCGTCGATCTCGGGCGCGAACGGGATCGGCAGCAACATCGCGTATTGCGCGGCCAAGGCAGGACTCGATGTGATGGCCGTGTCGCTGGCACGTGCGCTCGCGCCCGCCATTCGCGTCGTCAATGTCGCGCCGGGCGTCGTCGATACGTCCTTCGTGCCGGGCCGGGGCGCCGACTTCAACGACAAGGTCGCCGCGACGACGCCGCTCGGACGCATCGGAACGACCGCGGACATCGCAGCCGCGATCGAGGCGTGCGCCACGCATCTGACCTTCACCACGGGCGTGACGCTGGTCACCGACGGCGGCCGCGGCCTGCATTGAGCGCATCGCAAAGGACATCTTCATGAGCAAGACCATCATCACGTGCGCCGTCACCGGCAATCTCACGCGGCCCGATCAGCATCCGGGTCTGCCGATCACGCCGGAGCAGATCGCTCGTGCAGCGCTCGACGCCGCGCAGGCCGGCGCCGCCGTCGCTCATATCCACGTGCGCGATCCGCAGACCGGCAAGCCTTCGATGGACGTGGCGCTGTACCGCGAGGTCATGCGCCTGATCCGGGCTGAAAATGCCGATCTCATCATCAACCTGACGACCGGACCGGGCGGCAGATTCGTGCCAAGCGAAGACGAACCGCGCGTGGCGGCTCCGGGCACGACGCTGATGAAGCCGGAAAGCCGTGTCGAACATATTCTCGAGTTGCGTCCGGACGTGTGCAGCCTCGATCTCAACACGATGAATTCGGGCAACGAAGTGGTGATGAACACGCCGAAAAACGTGACCCGCATGGCTGCCGTCATTCGCGAAGCAGGCGTGAAGCCGGAGCTCGAAATCTTCGATTCCGGAGACATTCATCTCGCGCTCGATCTCATCAAATCTGGCGTGCTCGATGGCCCCGGCCTGTGGACCTTCGTGCTCGGCGTCAAGTACGGCTTTTCCGCTACGCCGCAGTCGCTTCTCTATGCGCAAGGTCTGTTGCCTGCGGGCGCGACGTGGACCGCGTTCGGCATCGGGCGCAGCGAGTTTCCGGTCGTCGCGCAAGCGTGGCTGGCGGGCGGACACGTGCGCGTGGGACTCGAAGACAACCTCTATCTCTCGAAAGGCGTGCTCGCCGAGAGCAACGCCCAGCTCGTCGCGCGCGCCAAGGAAATCGTGACCCTGATGGGCGGCGAAATTGCCACCGCGCGCGAAGCACGCGAGCTTATGGGGCTTTGACGATGACACGAAACACCCACGCTCTCGATGTCGCCACCGTGTCGCCGACTGTCAGCCCGAGCGCCTTCATTGCTCAGGGCGTCGTGCTCGCGGGCGACGTGACCATCGGCGAGGACTCGTCGATCTGGTTCAACTGCGTTTTGCGCGGAGACGTGCAACGCATCGTCGTCGGCCGCCGGACCAACATACAGGATGCGAGCGTCGTTCACGGATCGACGGGAGGCAATCCGGTCCTGATCGGTGACGACGTGACCGTCGGACACGGCGCGATCCTGCATGCGTGCACGCTGGAAGACGGCGCGTTCGTCGGCTTCGGCGCGCGTGTGCTGGATAACGCAATCGTGTGCAGCGGCGGCATGCTGGGCGCGGGCGCCGTGCTGACCCCGGGCAAGCGGGTCGGCGAAAACGAATTGTGGACGGGGAATCCCGCCCGGATGTTCCGGCCGCTCACGGAGCAGGAAAGAGAGTCGATGAGGCTCACGAGCAAACGATATGTCGATCTCGCCCGCGCCTATCAAGCCTCCCGATTTACTGTTTCGACCTTCCAGGAAATAACGCAATGACCGCCATTCATGTCACCGAGGCAAGCACCTCCATCGACGAACTCAGTCTGCAACTGATCGAGCAGGACATTCCCACGCCTTCCGGCGACGATGTTCTGATCGAAGTCGCGTTTGCCGGCGTCAATCCCAGCGACGTGAAGGCGACGCTCGGCGCGATGCCGCACGCGGTCTGGCCGCGCACTCCGGGCCGCGACTTCTCGGGTGTGGTCAAGGCCGGTCCGGCGCATCTGGTGGGCAAGCAAGTGTGGGGCAGCGGCGGAGAACTGGGCATAAAGGTGAACGGTTCGCACGCGAACTATCTGGTCGCGCCTGCTGCGGGCGTGCGCGAGAAGCCGTCGAATTTTTCGATGGAACAGGCGGGCTCGATCGGCGTGCCTTTCGTCACGGCATTCGAAGGACTGCGGCGCGCGGGCGGCGTGAAGAAGGGCGATGTCGTGCTGGTGCTGGGAGCAAACGGCAAGGTGGGGCAGGCCACGATTCAGCTTGCCTCGATGGCCGGTGCGCGCGTGTTCGGCGTCGAGCGTACCGCGACGCCGTATCTCGGCCATGCGAGCGGTGAAGTCAGAATGATCGACGCTTCGTCGGAATCGATCTCCGAAGTCGTCCGCAAGGAAACCGAAGGTGCCGGCGCCGACATCGTGTTCAACACGGTCGGCAGTCCCTATTTCGAGCAGGCGAATCTCGCGATGGCGAAGGGCGCGTTCCAGATCTTCATTTCCACCATCGATCGTGCCGTGCCGTTCAACATCTTCGCGTTCTATCGCGGGCAACATACCTACGTGGGAGTCGATACGCTCGCGCTCGACAGTGCCGACGGCGCCTCGATCCTCGATCAGCTGAAGCCGGCCTTCGAAAGCGGCGCGCTGCGTCCGTTCCCGATCGATCCTCAGGCAATCTATCGTCTTCAGGATGCCAAGGATGCGTACAGGGAAGTGCTGCAAGGATCGACTAACCGGGTTCTGCTCAAGCCATGAACGTCACACGATTCGAGCAGGCGCCCGAGTACTTTCCGCCGAACCACTTTCACATGCGCTGCCGCCGGATTCAAGGCAAGGAAGCGGGCCCGTCTGACAGCATCTGGCTTGCAATCTCGACGATTGCGCCCGGCGGCTACATCACGCTCTCGGCATCCGATGTCGAAAAGCACTATGTGCTGCTGGCGGGCGAAGTGACGATCGAAACCGAATCCGAGACGGTCCGGCTCTCCCCGATGGATTCGTGCCGGCTCGCTCCGAACGAGAAGCGGGCGCTGCGAAACGAATCGAATGAAGCCGCGTTGCTTTTGCTTGCCATGCCGCTCAAGTAACCCATACACGTCAGAGGAATTTGAAATGTCGACATCGCATTCACGCGTTTATATCAAGAAAGACCTGGCGCAGACACGCGCTTATTCGCCGGCGGTCATCACTCAGGGCGGCCGAATCGTGTGGCTTGCCGGGCAGACTGTCGTCGCCGATTCGACGGGCAAGTCCCTTGCCGGCGACTTCGTCGGGCAGGTCAGGGAAGTCTTCTCGCTGATCTCGAATACGCTCGATCAGGCCGGCGGTTCGCTCAAGGACATCGTGACGATGACAGTGTCGATCACCGATGGCCGCTACGGCGACACGTTCACCAAACTGCGGGCCGAGATCTTCGGAGACGACTTCCCGGCCAGCGCGCTGATCACGGTGACCGGACTCGCCAAACCGGAGATGCTGGTCGAGGTTCAGGCGATCGCCGTTGTGGACTGAGGATACGAAACCATGTCGACGCTCACGATCAAACTATTGAATTTCGAAGGTGCATTCAACCTGCCGCTGTGGGTCGCGGGCGAGTTGGGGTACTTCAGGCAACACGGCCTGGTCGTGGAATGCGACTACACGCGCGGGTCGGTCGACATGGTCAATCGTCTTCAGTCGGGCGATGCGCAAATCGCCCTGACCAGTATCGACAATGTGATTGCCTACGCGTCCGGGCACGGCGAAGCCGGCGATCTGAAAACGCTGGATCTCGTGGCGTTCATGGGCGGAGACCGGGGCATGCTGTCGCTCACGGCCCGCGACGGGATTGCGGCCGTTCCCGAGTTGAGGGGAACGACGCTCGCCGTCGATGCAATGACGACAGGATTCGCGTTCGCATTGCGGAAAACGCTGGAGCGGCACGGCGTACCGGAAGACGAGATCGAGTTCGTCGCGGCGGGCGGCACGGGAAACCGATATCGGCAACTGATGGCCGGAACGTTCGATGCGACGCTGGTGCGAACACCGTTCGAGGTACTGGCGCAAGCTCGCGGATTCACCGCGCTGGCTGCCATCAGCGATGTATTCCCCGCCTATCTGGGCACGGTCGGCGCATCGCGGCGCGACTGGCTGGACGCGAATCGCGACGTTGCGGTCTCGTTCATGCTCGCTTATCGCCGTGCGTTGAAATGGATATTCGACGAGAGCAACAGGCCTGACGCATGCGCCATGCTCGCTCGGTACTTCACGGAATTATCGGCGCAGGAATGCGAGGCAGTCCTTGCCGCGCTGCTCGATCCGAAGAAGGGATTGATCCTCGACATGTCGATTCCCGACGAAGGTGTCGAGCAGGTCAAATCGATTCGGGAGAGCATCACGGGGTTGAACAGTGCAGCCGCGCTGACCTATGTCAGTCGCGAACTACTCGATCAGGCCCGCGAGAACGTTGTGTGGTGAGCCTGACAAGTGTTGAAGAACGGATCCGCCGGCGCTCTCAGCGCCGTGCGCCGCTTCCTCTGTCCCACGTCCGCATGAATTCCGTGATGGCGGCATCCAGCATGTCGCCTGTTACGCCGTCACGCGCCTCGATCGACAAGCCATGCAGGAAGGTACTGAAGCAGGTCACGAGCGCACCGACTTGGGTATCTTTGGGCAAATCGCCTGCGGCGATGGCCCGTTTTACGCACGACTCGTATCCCGCGCGCGCACGCTCGCGTTGCCTGGCGACAAGCTTCTGGATGTGCTTGTTTTCCGGTAGCGTGGTGCTCGCGGACAAGACGAGCAAACATCCTTTCGGATGCCCACGCGCTGTCTGCATCTTTGCCGATCGTCTCAACGCCAGTTCGACCGCCTGACGCGGCGGCAGCGACTCATCCCACAGGCAATCGGTTACGTCGCCGTGCGTCTTCACATATTGTTCGACGACTTCGTTGAAGAGCGCCTCTTTCGATCCGAACGCGGCGTAAAAGCTCGGCGCAGTAATGCCGCCACCGATACCCGCCTTGAGCAAGGCAATCGACGTGGATTCGAAGCCGTGTTGCCAGAACAAGTGCATCGCTTCCCGGATAGCCTGATCCCTGTCGAACGTGCGCGGGCGTCCCATTCTTGCCATTTCCCCTACTCCCTGACTCTTTGAATTAAATACTACTCGATACAAAAGTCATTGACAAGGCGTGAGTGTGTCACGTAACTTATGTATCGATGTGTACATATATCAATGAAGCGCAGGGTTTGGCGGTCTTGGCCAAGCCATGTCATTCAATTCATCATTCTCAGCTTGGAGTTCGATCATGGGTTTGCTTGCAAATAAAGTCGCGCTGGTTACGGGCGGCAGCCGCGGAATCGGCGCTGCCATCGCCAGGATGTTGGCCGCAAACGGTGCCGACGTGGCGATCACCTACAGCGCATCGCCAGACAAGGCTGAAGCGGTCGCGCGGGAAATCCGCACTATGGGCCGTCGTGCGTTGACCATTGCCGCTGATGCAAACGATGCGGCTCAGGTCATCGCTGCGGTTGACGAAGCAGCGGCGACACTTGGCGGCCTCGACATTCTGGTGAACAACGCCGGAAACTTTTTGACGGGAACGATCGACACGCTCTCGCTCGAAGACTACGACCGGACGATGTCCGTGAACTTTCGAGCGGTCTTCGCCGCAACAATGCAGGCGTCGAAACATCTTCGGGACGGTGGCCGGATCGTGTCGATCGGAAGCTGTCTTGCGCCGCGCACGGGTCGTTCGGGTCTTGGCTTGTATGCGGCGAGTAAATCCGCGTTGGTAGGACTCACGAAGGGCATAGCATGGGACCTCGGTGCGCGCGGCATCACGGCGAATGTCGTTCATCCCGGTCCGACGGATACGGACATGAATCCGGCGAGCAGCGAACGCGCGGCTGCGATGGTCGAGAAGCTGCCGATCGGTCACTATGGAAAGCCTGAAGATATTGCCGCGACTGTCCTTCACCTTGTTGGCGAAGGCGGCCGCTATATCACGGGCGCAGCCTTCGATGTGGACGGCGGGTTCAACGCGTAAGGGCAACCGACAACGGTGTGAGTTCGCGCGCCACGCTCAATGCGCAGTATGCGTTTAGAAACATGCTTGGGACTTCGTCGCTTTGATAGCGGAGTATTGGGTCCAGGAGCCCGTTGGCTCCAGGACGAATGCATGTCGGTCGAACCTTCTCTGTAATATGCTTGATGAGCAAATCATGCGGATCAGCGGAGGCGTCGAGCGTACGACCGTGCGATGGATGCGAGCCATTCTCCAAGACCGGAAGCGCTCAGCGCGCCGACGGCTGTTCCCGCGCGCTGCACGAAGTGCGGCTTTCTGAATGCGACCGCCGCCCGATTCTGCGAGCAATGCGGCACCAACCTCTCTTGCACGTGCCCGAGTTGTGGCCAACGTCTGAGCGCGGGCGCGCGCTACTGTAGCGCGTGCGGAGCGCCGCTGGACGGATTGCCGCCTCCCGTCCGCTACACGCCGCGTTATCTCACGGAGCGGATTCTGGCAGAGCAGTCCGCATTCGACGCGCGCAGCGCGGCTTCCGGCGAGCGCAAGACCGTCACTGTGATGTTCGCGGATCTCGTTGATTCGACCGCGCTGATCCACGGCATGGACCCGGAAGAATCGCACCGCTTGATCACGCCCGTCCTCGATCTGATGATGGAGTCGGTACACCACTACGAAGGCTACGTCGCGAAACTGCTGGGCGACGGGATACTCGCACTGTTCGGCGCACCGATCGCACACGAGAATCATCCGCTGCGCGCGCTGTATGCGGCGCTCGCCATGCAGGACGCGATGCGCCGGCACAGTGAGCGTGTCCGCTCGGAGCGGGGCCTTTCCATGGCCATTCGCATCGGCGTGCACGCGGGAGAAGTAGTCATCCGTTCGATCCGCAAGGACGACCTGCGCGTCGAGTACGACCCGGTGGGCGGGGTCATTCACATCGCATCGCGGATGCAGACGATTGCGGCGCCATCGTCGACGCTCGTCAGCGAGGCCGTGCGCAAACTCGCCGACGGTTACTTCGAGTTCCGGCCGATTGGTACGACGCAAGTCAAGGGCGTGACGGAGCCGCTTGCAATCCATGAACTGGCCGGAGTCGGTCCGATACGTACGCGCCTGCAAGTCGCGACGCGGCGCGGACTCACGGCTTTCACGGGGCGCGAAACGGAACTGGCCCACATGAATTCCGCGCTGGTCGGGGCAGGCAGCGGACAGGGACGCATCGTCTCGGTCGTCGGCGATGCCGGAGTCGGCAAGTCGCGGCTGTTCCACGAGTTCAAGGAGCGCTGGCGCAACGGCTGTCTTCTGCTGGAGGCTTCCGCGATGCCGCACGGCAAGGCCTTTCCGTACCTGCCGCTGATCGAACTGTTGAAGCACTACTTCCAGTTGGGTCCTCACGACGACCAGACGCACTGCCGGGATAAGGTGAGGAGCAGGGTTCTGGCGCTGGGCTGCGTGGCGGATGACGTCGTGCCCTATGTCTGCGGCCTGCTCGGCATCGACGGATTCGCGCCTGCGCTGGCGGAGATGGATAGCCGGATAAGGCGCATGCGCACTTTCGAAGCCGTGACGACCGTGCTTATCCGTGAGAGTGTGAATCAGCCCGTCGTCCTTCTGTTCGACGACCTGCAATGGCTGGACGGCGAGACAGAAGGATTCATCGCGTTCCTGGCACAGCGTATCGAAAGCGCGCGGATTCTTCTTCTCTCGAACTACCGACCGGAGTATCGCAATGGAGCGGAGTATCGCGCCAACTGCACGGAACTGCATCTGGAACCGCTCGGCCGCCCCGCAGCCCGAACGCTTCTAACCGATCTTCTCGGAAGCGATGCCGCATTGGCGCCCCTGAAGCAACTCATTCTGGAGCAGACCGACGGCAATCCCTTCTTCATGGAGGAGGCGGTCCAGACGCTGATCGAGGAGCAGGTGCTGACTGGCGAGCGAGGCGCGTTTCGTGTCAATCGAATGCCGGACACGTTGCGCATTCCCGCCACCGTTCAGGACGTGCTGGCCGCCCGCATGGACCGGCTGCCCGCCGTACAGAAAATGCTGCTGCAGACGCTCGCAGTGGTGGGGAGGTCATTTCCCTGGAGCCTTGCTCTGGCGGTATGCCGCGGCCTGGTCGCGGAAGATGCCGACGAATTGCGCGATCTCTTGTCCCGTCTGCAGGCGGCGGATTTCATTCACGAGCGGCCCGCGTTTCCCGAGATCGAGTATGTCTTCAAACATGCGCTGACGCAGGATGTGGCGGATCACGCGCTGCTCGCCGAACAACGCTGCATGCTGCATGAACGGACGGCACGGGCGATCGAAGCGCTGCATCCGACCCGGCGCGAAGAGCATTACAGCGATCTGGCGCATCACTACAGACTGAGCGGCAATATACCGAAGGCCGTCGAATATCTGCGCCATGCGGGCAAGCAGGCCTTGCAGCGCGGCACTCAGACCGACGCGATCGGACATCTTCGCGGCGCGCTCGAACTGCTGGGCCGCATGCCGGACACGCCCGAGCGCTCCCGCGATGAACTCGCATTGCACATCACGCTCGGGCCCGCCTTGATGGGCACCCGCGGCTGGGCAGCGCCCGATGTTCACGCGAACTACGTGCGCGCACTCGATCTGAGCGAGCAGCTTGGCGATACGCGCCAGCGCTTTGCGGCCCAACTTGCGCTGCGGACGTATCACGCGTTGCGTGCGGAATATGCAGTCGCACGGGACCTCGGCGAACGGCTGCTCGAACTCGCGAACAGTGAGAACGACATCGCAATAGCGGTGGAAGCACACAGCGCATTGGGGAGCGGTCTGTTTTTTCAGGGCGAGTTCGATGCCGCGCGCGATCATCTCGAACAGGCGTTGGCGCGTTATCAATCGACGCAACGTCCTGAGCGAGCGTATGTGCACGGACTGGAGACCGGCGTTCGCTGCCTCACGTTCTCGTCGTGGACGCTCTGGTATCTCGGCTATCCCGAACAGGCCTCGCAACGCGCCGAGGCGGCGCTCGCCCACGCGCACAAGCTGTCCCATCCATTCAATCTGACCTTTACGCTCGTCTCTCTGGCACAACTTCATCAGTTTCGCGGCGACGTGAAATCTGCACAGGAATGCGCCGAAGCTGCGATCGATGTCGCCACGAGACACGGATTTACCTTCAACCAGGCGTGGGCCACTGTTCTTCGCGGATGGGTGCTCGCCGACCAAGGCAAACGTGACGAAGGAATTACGCAGATCGAGACGGGTCTCGCCGCCTATCGCTCGACGGGCGCGGAACTGGGGTGTTCGAACTACCTTGCGTTGCTGGCGTCGGCTTACGACGCAGCCGGACGCGTGCAGGACGCGCAGAGCGTTATCGGCAAGGCGCTATCGATGGTCCATGCGACAGGAGAGCGCTTCTATGAGTCCGAATTGCATCGGCTCGACGGTCGGCAGACGCTGCGTGCGTCTGCAATGGACGCGACCGGTGCAGCGGAAGCGTGCTTTCATCGCGCCGTGGCGGTCGCGAATGCTCAGCATGCGAAGTCGATGGAGCTACGCGCGACACTCGACCTGGCCCGCTTGTGGCAGCGGCAGGGAAGGGCACCTGAAGCACGCGATCGCCTGAAGAAGATCCTCGGCGCTTTTACGGAGGGATTTGCCACCGCCGAGTTGATGCAGGCTCGGACAATCGTCGGTGAGGTGTCGCCGTGAGTGGCGCTCGACGGACGCAATAACTCTGGTCGATGACTTCAAACGGCAAAGCCTGAAAAAGCGAAGCTGTCGTTCGGATGCTCGACTGCATCCATATACAGCTGTAGTTTGTGCGTCGCCTCATATTGCGCAAGCGGCTTTGTCAATTGACCTCGGGTGGGTCCAAGCGCAGAATCGGTGACATAACGATTATTGAAGATTGGACGATGTCCGGAAGCGGAAGTAAGTGCTGCTTACACAATTCGCGCACGCCCTGCTTCGGGAGCCGGCCCGACTAATTGGCAGTTCTTCGATCACTCGTCGCGAGACATCGTATCGTCAGTGCTTCACCTCAGTTCGCGCGGAGCGACCGCGGAAGATAGGGTGACCTATGGAATGTTCATCCTGCAAGGCCGTCGTTCCGGACGGTAGCAAATTCTGCATCGAGTGCGGCGAAGCTCTGTCGGTCGATTGTCCGTCTTGCAAGCATCCGAATTCGCCGCGCGCGAAGTTCTGCGGAGAATGCGGTAGCCGGCTGAATGCCGGCGCATCCATTGCATCTTCAGAGACCTCGACAGCACCGGTGCGGGCAACCGTGACGGCTCCGTCTCCGGCAGAGCGCCGGCACGTCACGGTGATGTTCGGCGATCTCGTCGGTTCCACGAAGCTCGCGACTCAGCTCGACCCCGAAGATCTCCAGGATGTGATGACCGCGTATCACCACTGTGTTGCGGAAGCGGTCGGCTCGTTGGGCGGCTTTGTCGCCAAGTACATGGGCGACGGCGTGCTGATCTACTTTGGTTATCCGCGGGCGCACGAGGACGATGCCGAACGGGCAGTGCGCGCCGCCCTTGCCATGATCGAGGCGGTCTCTCGTCTCAAGGCGCCTGGCCAGCCGCGCAGCCGGTTACAGGCGCGCGTCGGAATCGCGACCGGGCTCGTGGTCATCGGTGATCTGATCGGGGCGGGTGAGGCGCAAGAGCGCGGCATCGTCGGCGAGACACCGAATCTGGCGGCCCGGCTGCAAGCGCTGGCCGAACCGGACGCCGTCGTGATCAGCTGGCAGACGCGCCTGCTGCTCGGTAACCTGTTCGAATACCGCGATCTCGGAAAGGTGCAGGTCAAAGGTTTCACTCCACCTGTTCAGGCCTGTCAGGTCGTTGGACTGAGTGCCGTCGAGAGCCGCTTCGAAGCGCTTCATTCGACGGACCTCACACCGCTCGTCGGGCGCGATGAAGAGACGCAATTGCTGCTACGCCGATGGGAGAAGGCCAAAAGCGGTTGTGGCCAGGCAGTGCTGATATCGGGCGAGGCGGGCATCGGCAAGTCGCGCATGGCAGCGGCGATCCTTCGACGCATCGGCGAGGAACCCCATACCCGATTGCGCTATTTCTGTTCTCCGCATCATGTGGATAGCGCTTTTTATCCGATCATCCATCAACTCGAACGCGCCTCGGCCTTTCAGCGCGACGATGACGATCGCTCGAAGCTCGACAAGCTCGACGCGCTGCTCGCGCGTGCAACTGCCGCAGCAGACGACCATCGACTCATTGCAGACTTGCTGTCGTTGCCCGATATCGGAAGGTATCCGGAACTTCGTCTGAGCCCGCCGCAACGCAAGCAGAGAACGATCGACGCGCTTCTGCGGCAACTCGACGGTCTTTCTCGACGGCAACCCGTGCTGCACGTCTTCGAGGACATCCACTGGATCGATCCGACGAGTCTCGAGGCGCTGGATCGGACGGTCGAGCTTATCCGCCAGTTGCCCGTGCTGCTCCTCATGACGTTCCGGCCTGAGTTCGACCCGCCGTGGGTCGGCCAGTCGCACGTGACGATGATGGAACTCCGTCGTCTCGAACAGAGCGATGTCTCGGAACTCGTCGAGACGATCGCGGGCAACAAGGCGTTGCCGCCGGAGATCGTCAGCGAAATCGTCGAACGCACGGACGGCGTGCCGCTGTTCGTCGAGGAGTTGACGAAGGCCGTCGTCGAAGCCGGCTTCCATGGACTCGAAGCTGCAAGCACGCTATCCCGGACGCCGACGCGCACCATTCCGGCCACGTTGCACGCGTCGCTGATGGGCCGCCTCGACCGGCTCGGCCAGGCGAAGGAACTCGCCCAGATCGGCGCGGCCATCGGGCGGGAATTTCCCTACGATCTGCTCGCCGCGGTGGCGACGCTATCGGGATCGGAGTTGATCGCAGGCGTGAACCAGTTGGCCAAGTCGGGCCTGATCTTCGCACGCGGCGTGCCGCCCGAGGCATCCTATCTCTTCAAACATGCGCTCTTGCAGGACGCCGCATACGGCACCTTGTTACGCCGGACGCGCCAGCAGTTGCATGCACGGATCGCGGAGGCGCTCGAAGAAGGCTTTCCGGATCGGGTGGCCCGCGAGCCGGAGGTTTTGGGACGCCATTTTTCCGAAGCGCAACGGCCGGATCGCGCAGCCGGCTACTGGCTCAAGGCAGGAAAGAAGAGTGCCGAAAGCTCGGCCAATCTGGAGGCGATCAGGCATCTGACCCGCGCGCTCGAATCGGTGAGAATGCTTCCGGAAAGTCCGGAGCGCGATCGGCAGGAACTCACCATACAGAGCACGATCGGAACGCCGCTGATCGCCGTCTACGGCTACGCGGGCCAGGAAACCGGCATCGCCTTCGACCAGGCGCGCATTCTAGGCGAACGACTCGGCGACGCCGGCGCGTTGCTGGCGACGCTCAGCGGGCAATGGGCCTTTCACTTCGTGCGTGGCGATCACCAGATGATGCGGCAACTGGCCGACGAGGCACGGCGCACGTCCGCGCAGATGGCCGATGAAGCGCTCGAACTGGCCGGCTACCGGCTGGCCGGGCTCAACGCCATACACTTCGGGCAATTCGTCGAGGCGCGGGCCGCGTTCGAAACGATCCTGCGCATCTATGATGCGAGCCGGCATCGTCCTCAACCCGTGCATTACATCCATGATCCGAAGTTCTATGCGCTCGCGTATCTGCCGGTCATTTACTGGGTTCAGGGCTATCCGGACCAGGCCAAACAGTGGCAGGCGAAAGCCTTCGAGTATGCGGCCGAGCTGAATCAGGCGACGCTCAATACTCACGTGAGGATTTACGGAGGCGCGGGACTCGACGAACTGCTTTTCGACGCGAGCGCAGTGCGCACTTATGCCGATGCAATTGTCGAGCTTGCTGATCAACACAACCTGCGTTACTTCCGGCTGAGCGGCCTGATCCTGCGTGGCTGGACGTTGGCTCAGAGCGGAGCCGGCGAGGAGGGCCTCGCGCTGATGCATCGGAGTTCCGAGGAGCGCCTCGCGATGGGCGTCAACTGGTATCAGAGCCGATATCTGTGCATGCTGGCGGCAACGTCTTTGCAACAGGGCCGCGTCGACCAAGGCCTGGCCGCGCTCGCCGAAGCCAGGAATCTCGGCGCGCGCACCGACGAGCACATGTGGGAGGCGGAACTCAGGCGAATAGAGGGCGAACTGCGGCGCATGCAGGGCGCGCCGTCGGCCCACGTCGAGGGACTCTTCCACGAGGCGCTTGCAGTCGCCCGTGACCAGAGTGCGAAGTCCTTCGAATTGCGGGCTGCGGTCAGTCTCGTTCGCTTGTGGCGTGATGAGGGACGCCGCACCGAGGCGGCTCGGGCTCTTCTTGCTCCAATTTACGAGGGGTTCACCGAAGGGTTCGACACACCGGACCTCAAGGAAGCGAGGAGACTGCTGGACGAACTGTAGTGCGTACAGCCCTGTCCGCAGCCGCGGCTGCGGTCATATGCTGTTCATCCGATCGCATGCCGGACGAACCCGCGCTCGCACGCGATTCATCGACGAAGTTCGCGGCAGCGCAGCAGAACGCGCCTAATCGAGCCGTTCGCGCGTGGTGAGGCCGCTCACCGCGTCCCATTGTTCCGGCGTCATTCTTTGCACGATGACGCCGATGATCCAGATATGCCCTTCCGGGTCTTTCGCACGATACGTCCGCTCGCCGTAGAACTGCGTGTCCGGTTCCATCAGGATCGATGCGCCGGCCGCGCGTGCGTGCGCGCAATGCGCGTCGACGTCCTCACCTTCCGCAAGCTGTACATGTACCGACTGCGTGTTCTTGCCGTCGATCGAACTCGGGCTTCGATGATCGTCGCTCCATTCCCGCCCGATCATCACGACGGAATCGCCGAAAGTCATTTCGCCGTGGACGAAGTCGTCATCGGCATCGAGGATCACGAAAAGCGGCTTGAAACCGAACGCGGTCTCGAGAAAGCGAAATGCGGCCTTCGGGTCCCGATATGAAACCGAGCTCGACAAACCTTTGCTGCGATAGAGATCGTGCATGTCCAATTTCTCCTGAGCGAATCGACTGATTATCTCCGGTTGTTGAACGAGATATCCGGCGACGGCGCCCCGGTCTCCGTCCCGGCGGCGATGGTCTGAATTGGTCTCTCTGGGTTTGTCCCAATATTCGCGCGGGCAAGATTGAACGACATTCAATCTACAGGTTCGCCCGCAATCGCAGGCAAACCGGCGTTCATGACTGGCTTCAAAGGAGCGGCTTAATGGTGCAAGCGTCAGTCCCTTCCTCGATCGTGAATCAACCCTCTCCCGCCCTCCGACGCGCGAAGCGGATCGGGTGGCTGTGTCTGCCGCCTTCGACGTTCGTCGTGCTCATCGCGCTATGGGCCGTGGCGATCCCCGTGTTCAAGATTCCGCCGTACCTCGTCCCGAGTCCGGGCGGCGTGTTCGGGCGCATCATCACCGACTGGCGCGACATCTGGTCCAACTCGCTGATCACGCTCGCGGAGATCCTGCTGGGCTTCGGGCTGACCGTCGTCACCGCGATCCCGCTCGGTCTGGCGATTGCACTCTCGCGCGTCGCCAAGCAGATCGTCTATCCGCCGCTCATGTTCATGCAACTGGTGCCGAAGATCGCTGTCGCGCCGCTTTTCCTCGTGTGGCTCGGATTCGGCATGGAGTCGAAGGTGCTGCTGACCGTGCTGATGACCTTTTTCCCGCTGTTGCTCGCGAGTATCAGTGGATTCCAGATTCTCGATACGCGTCTGCTTTATCTGACGAAATCCATGGGCGCATCGTCCTGGCAGACCTTTCGCTTTCTGCGGTTTCCCGCGGCACTGCCGGTCATTTTCTCGGGCATCAAGACGTCGGCCACCATTGCGTCCACGGCGGCGATCGTGGCGGAATTCGTCGGTTCGAACAAGGGACTGGGTTATGTGCTCCTGCGAGGCACGAGCACGATGGACGTCGAACTGACCTTCGCCGTCCTCGCCGTCCTCACGCTGATCGGCATTGCGATCAACTACATCGTCGAGTTCGCCGAATGGACGATGACGCCCTGGCAGCGCGCGAAGTTCAACTGATTTCCCGATACCCACGCTTTGGGGTTCTCGCCCATTTCCAAATAGAAACGGACTCGTCGAGTCCGACTACACACGGAGCGCGAATATGCGTACGACCATCGGCAAACTGGCTTCGGCTACCTTGACGCTCGCGCTTGCCGCGGGTCTCTGCGGGACAGCCGTCGCCGATACCGAGGTTCCTTTTCAACTCAACTGGACTGCCGGCGGCCCGAATGCGGGCTTCGCCGCGGCAGTGGCCGAAGGCTTCTACAAACAGGCCGGACTCGACGTGAAAGTAACGGAGGGCAACGGGTCCGGCAACACGGCCCAGCTCGTCGCGAACGGCCGCGCCCAGCTCGCCTACGCGGACGCGGTCGCCGTGAGCCAGCTGATCGCGAAGGGCGCGCCGATGCGGGTGATCGCCACGATCTATCAGTCCAATCCGAACGAGGTTTCGGCGCTGAAGAAATCGGGCATCAAGTCGATCAAGGATCTGGTCGGGCGCAAGGTGGGTGTGCCGTCCGGCTCCTCGCAAACCACCATGCTGCCGTTGTTCCTGAAGGCAAACGGTCTCAAGGAGTCGGATGTCACGCTGATCAACATGCCCGTGGCGAGCATGGTGCCGGCGCTGCTGCAAGGCCAGGTCGACGCCATCCTCGGCTCGATGGATTCCTACCAGCTTCAACTGGAAGCGCAGGGCGCCGAGCTCGTGAACTTTCGCTTCGCCGACTACGGCGTTCCGACTGTCAGCACGTCGATCTTTGCGACCAACGATTACCTGAAGAGCAATCCGGACGTCGTCAGGAAGTTCGTCGCCGCGAGTCTGAAGGGCTGGACCTTCGCCATCGATAACCCGGCGAAGGCGGTCAAGGATCTCAAGACGGTGTTCCCCAACGTCAACGAGAAGCTCGCCGCCGCCGAACTCGCCGCCATCACACCGTTGTTCTGCAGCGGCGGCGCGAAAAGCGTGGGCAAGGCCGAGGATGCGTCGTGGGCCAGGACGCAGGATCTGCTCGCGCAAGTCAAGCTGCTTCCCGCCGGTCAGGATCCGAAGACGTATTACACGGACGAGTTCCTGCCGCCCGCGAACCAGATGCGCGCGTGCAAATGACTCGCCGCGTTCCCATTGCACTTGCCGTAGAACGGACACCGAATCATTCATGACTGACGAGAGACGCACTGGGTATCGCTACCCGGACCTTCACGTGGGGATGCAGTTCCGCAGCCCCGGCCGAACGATTACCGACGCCGACCTCGTCGGCTTCGCGGGCCTGACGGGTGACTTTTCGGAGCTGCATACCAGCGATGTCTATGCCCGGAACAGCCAGTTCGGCCGGCGTGTCGCGCACGGCATGCTCGGGCTCGCCTATGCCCACGGCCTGATGTGGGCGCGCACGGGCGAGCTTCGCGAAACGGCCATCGCTTTCCTCGGCATCAACGACTGGAAATTCGTCGCGCCGCTGTTCGTCGGCGATACGATGTTCGTCGACTATTCGATCAGGGAACTGCGCGACAGCAAATCGAAGCCCACGCAGGCGATCGCACTCTTCGACGTGAAGATCGTGAATCAGGACGGGCAGGTCGTCCAGCAAGGCACCAAGGCACTCCTGTGCTCCAAAGTGCCGTTGGCCGCGGTCGAAAAATCTGCCTGACGCAACCGGACCACAGAACCGATCATGCCTACATCCGTACACGACCTCGCTGTGCCAGCCGGTGTGCCGATCCTCATCGAGAGCGTCTCCAAGACCTTCGGCGAAGACACGGAGCATCCGTTTCGCGCGCTCAGATCGATCAGCATGAACATCAAGGCCGGCGAGTTCGTTTCCGTCGTCGGGCCGTCGGGATGCGGCAAGAGCACGCTCATGCTGATGGTCGCCGGTCTGCTGGAGCGCTCCGAAGGGACGATCGTCGTGGGCGATCGCTCGGTGACGAAACCCGTGACCGATGTCGGAATCGCGTTTCAGGATCACCTGCTGCTCGACTTTCGCACGGCGATGGAGAACGTTCTCCTTCAGGCCGACATTCGCGGACTGCCACGCGACAGAATCGAAGCGCGGGCGCGCGATCTGTTCAACCAGTTGCGCTTGCAACACGCCGTCGACAAGTATCCGCGGCAGCTTTCCGGCGGCATGCGCCAGCGCGTGTCTCTGATTCGAACGCTGGTTCACGATCCTTCGCTGATTCTGATGGACGAGCCGTTCGGCGCGCTCGATGCGCTCACCCGGCTTCAGGTTCGCATGGATCTCGAAGCGTTGTGGATGCGGCGCCGTCCCACGGTGCTGTTCATCACGCATAGCGTCGAGGAAGCCGTGGGCCTCTCCGACCGAATTTTCGTGATGAGTCCGACGCCGGGCGAAGTGGTGGACGAGATCGTCGTGGAGTTGCCGCGTCCCCGGCCAATCGTGCTCGGCGACGCGCCCGAGTTCGCGCGCTATGTCGATACCATCTACGGGCATTTTGCGCGCATGGGCGTGTTGCACGGTATCGAAGTTCCACGAACCAGCGCCGAGCCGACATGAGCAACGGAGCGCCCGATATGGACACAACCGGCATCGCATCTCAAACCGTTAGCGAGGTCATTCTGCAGGTGGATGGCTGCGTCGCGGAGGTCAGGCTGGCAAGCGGCCCGCTGAATCTGGTCACGCGGGCTCTGCTGCGCTCGCTGAACCGGACCATCGATGCGCTCGAAGCGCAATCCGGTCTGCGCTGCGTGATCGTGCACGGAGGATCGGCGCGCGCGTTCTGCGCGGGCAGCGATATCAAGGAGTTTGCGGAGATCTTCGCGGACGCGAGCGAGAAGAAAATTCTTTTCGAAGACATGGTCCTGCGCCGGCTCGCGCGGCTTCCTGTGCCGACCATCGCGGCAATCGACGGCCCCGCGCTCGGCGGAGGCCTCGAACTGGCGCTCGCATGCGACCTTCGGGTATGCCGCGCCGATGCGACGCTCGGATTGACCGAGTCGCGTCTCGGCGGTCTGGCCGGCAACGGAGCGCTGCGGTTGACGCGGCTGATCGGCCCGGCGCGCGCGAAGGAACTGCTGTTCACCGGCGCCGTGATCGGCGCGGAACGGGCATTGGCATGGGGACTCGTCAACCGTATCGCGGGGGAGGGCTCCGCGCTTCACGCGGCGCGCGAACTGGCGAGGGAGATCGGCGCTCGCGGGCCGCTGTCGAACCGCTTCGCCAAGCAGCTCGTGGATGCCGCGCAGGATCAGCCGCTGGATGCCGCGTTGTCGGCGTCGACCGTCGTGCAGCAAAGGATCTTCGACAGCCACGATCTTCACGAAGGCGTGGCGGCGTTTCTTGCCAAGCGAGATCCGGAGTTTCTTGCGCGATGACGCTCGTCGATCGTCGGCCTGCACGCGGGTTCGTGGCGCGTGCCCGGATGGGGCGAATCGGCCACGGTATCGAGTGTCTCGCAGTCTTGAGGACATGCACACGGGCAACCTGGATTTCATCGACTTTTTCGTTCCGCCGATCGACGAGCAGCGTCGCCCGCGCCGCGCGAGGCAGAACGTCAACCCTATCAAGTGTGGATCGCCATGTCGCACATACCAGCTGAACGGTGTCTGGACATCATCGGGCTCCTTGCCGAAGGTGCGAACACCATGCCCCTCGGCGAGATCGCGGAGCGCCTGTCGTTGCCGAAGAGCGGCGCTCACCGGTTGCTGTCGACGCTCGTCGATCTCGGCTGGGTAGCCCAGGAACCCGACACGGGCTTTTACCGCCTCACCATGCGCCTCGCGGTCATGGGGCAGAAGTTCTACGCGGCCACGGGCATACCCAACATCTGCCAGCCGGTTCTGGACAGGCTGGCGCGCGAAACTCACGAGTTCGTGCGTCTCGCGGTGGCGGACGGCGACACGCTGGTGTGGCTCGCGCAGGCACAGGGCGCGACCGCCGGCCTCATCTACCAGCCGCCCAGTTCCGCAACCGGAAAGGTCACGCTCTATTCGACCGCGACCGGCAAGGCGTGGCTCTCCACGATGCCGCGGGAACGGGCGATCCAGATCGTGGTCGACATGGGTTTCGGCGAAGCCGACCGGCAAGGCCCGAACGTCGTGCGATCCGTCGACGATCTTCTCAAGGAACTCGCCATCACCGAGCAGCGCGGGTATGCCATCGCGGTCAGCGAGGCAGAACCCGGCGTTTCCGCGCTCGCCGTTCCTATCAGAGTGAACGGCATGGGTCCGGCGCTCGGCACGGTCAGTGTTGCCGGTCCGAGCGTGCGGATGACGGCGGCGCAAATCGAGGAAATCGCACCGCGACTCAGAAGTACGGCTGCCGAACTCGCCGAACTGTGGCCGCTGAGGCCGAGTGCCACGGCGCCACGCGACCGGAAATCCATCATGGTGGCGTGACGGCGTCGGAAGAAATGCTTGCGATCGAACCGCTTTCACCGACCGTCGCGGCCACCGGCAGAAACCGACCGACATCGCACGGAGTACGAACTCATGAACCAGCAAGGCCGCGGACTCGCTTTGGTAACCGGTGCCGCTCGCGGGATCGGACATGCGATCGCGAGCAGCCTCGCGACAGAGGGGTTCGACCTCGCTCTGGTCAGTCTGGAAGCAGAAGGCCCGGCTCTGTCGACCTTCACGCGCCATGGCGTGAGGGCGATGTACTTCAGTGACGATATCGCGCGCATCGACGGACATAGCGAACTCATCACGCGTATCGAGGCCGCGCTCGGCCCGATCACGTGTCTGGTCAACAACGCCGGGGTCACGTCTCTCGTGCGCGGCGACCTTCTCGATCTCACGCCGGAGAGCTTCGATCGCTCGATCGGCGTCAACCTGCGCGGAACGTTCTTTCTCACGCAGGCCGTCGCCCGGCGCATGCTGGTCACGTCGAGTCCGGATCGCGTGCGGACCATCATCACGATAAGCTCGGCGAACGCCTCGATCGTGGGCGAAAATCGCGGCGACTATTGCATGACGAAGTCCGCGCTCGCGATGATGAACAAGCTGTTCGCGAGCCGTCTCGCCAGTTCGGGAATTTCGGCTTTCGAGGTCCGTCCCGGCATCATCGAGACCGAGATGACAGCGCCGGCTGCGCAACGCTACGGCGCGTTCATCGAGTCCGGCGGCGTTCCGATGAGGCGATGGGGCAACGCCGATGACGTCGCGAAAGCGGTAGCGACGCTCGCCACGGGCGGTCTGCCTTTTACTACCGGAATTCACATCGACGTAGGCGGCGGCATGCAATTGCATCGGGTTTGAAGCGGCGACGCCTTCTCGTCGCAACCGCGATACAAACGTCAGTGTCCGGGACCGTTCTGCTCGATGCAGGAGAGCGTCAACGTGCTGCTGGCATCGGCGACATGGCGGATCATCGCGACATGTAATTCTTCCGGCGTGCAGCGCCATTCCGCTTTGAGGTCGCCTTTGCATGTTTCGGTGCGATGGCGGAATTGCCGAAGCGGAATCGCATACGGGCATTCGGCCAGACCGTTGCAATGACGACGAAGATCCGCCGTGACATTGCCTTGCGACGCGCCGCAGTTGTCGCCGAAAGTCGCGGAAACAATCTCGATTTCGCGTGTGGACGCCGTTTCGGCCGATGCCGCGAATGATGCTGCGGCAAGAGCCAGGAAAGCCCCGATGAGCGGGGCCGGCCTTGTCGGCAGAAAACGGATTCGCATGATACGTCTCCTGCGAAATTCCAGTGCACGATGCTATGTCCATTCTAGGCTGCGCAATCGCCGCTTGATCGGAGGAATCAGGGGAACCTGAAATTGCGGTGACCGTTCGCTCCGCAAGGCGTCCGTCGGGCGCGAGTGCCCGAGGACTCTGCACGCGACGATGAAGCAAGAGGCCATGCACGTCAGGCATCGCTTTCGCGATCCACTTCGACCAGAGAAAGTCCCTTCGTTTCGCGGACAAAACGAATCACCACCATGCCGATTGCTGCCGCGGCGAGCGTGAATCCGATGATCGCATCGGGCATCGAAAAGCCGCCCTGGCGCATCGAAGTGAGCACGATGTAAGGCGCGATGCCGCCGCCGATCACGCCGAAGTTATAGAGGAAGCCCACGCCGGTCGCGCGCACGTCGCGCGGCAGGTTCTCGGCGAGCACGGTGCCCCAGATGCCGGACGAGCCCACCAGAAAGAAGCCGCTCGCGAAAGAACACGCGGCGGCCAGCTCGACATTGCCCGCCGACATGACCACGCCCGCCACGAACAGCGCGCCGATGGCGATCATCACGGAAATGGCATTGCGCCGCCCCAGCTTCTCGGCGATGAAACCCGACGCCACGAAGCCGAAGATCTGTCCGATCGCCGACGCCATCGTGATTTCACTGATGGCGGCCGGGGACATCTCGGCGGCGCGCAAATAGGTCGGCAGCAAGGCCTGAAACGGCCACGAACCGAAACAGAGCACGAAGATCAACAACGCGAGATACGACACACGTTTCGGATACTTCGAGAACAGTTCGAAGACAGGATTCTCGCGCCAGCTCGTGGTCTTCGCTGTAGCGCGCTTCTTCCACTCGCGTGATTCGGGCACGAGAAAGATGATGAACAGACCGAGCAACACGGCAGGCGGGAGACCGACGAAAAACATGCCGCGCCAGCCGAAATGCGGATAGACGAACTCGTACGCGAGCGCGGCGCCGATTGCACCGACGCCCCAGCCCGTATCGAGAATGCCGATACCGATTGCGCGATGCTTTTCCGGCCACGATTCGGCAACCATTGCCGCGCCGAGCGAAAAGCCCGGCGCCATGCCGAAGCCCAGCAGAAGACGAAACACCGCGAGCGCGGCGAAGCTCCATGACAGGCCGGTGGCGACGGCGCCGAGCGTGAACCACGTCAGCGTGATCAGAAGCGGAATTTTCCGGCCGATACGATCCGACAAGCCGCCGAACAACAGGCCGCCGATCCAGCGCACGCCATACGTCGCGAGCAGCAGCAACGACGCTGTGTCGAGCGAGACGTGAAAGGCCGCGGCAATGTCCCGCAGCACGAAGGTGATGGCAAGAAAATCGAGCGCATCGTTGACCCAGACGCCCCACGCGGCAATCAGCACGCGCCATTGTGTCCATGTGATGTCGCGATACCATCGGTGCGAGCTTTCCTGTGCAAGTAAAAGTTCCTTCGGCATGCGGGTGTCTCCTGATGACCGGCCTCAATGTAACCGGTATCATTTCACATATCAGCTTGTTTTGAATGATGGTTAACCTTGATCGCTGCATCAATGTAACCGAATACAAAGGACACTATGAACACGATTGCAAACCTTTCCCGCGTCGTCGCCGGCATGTGGCGCGTGATGCGCTGGAACATGACGCCCGTCGAACTGGCGGGATTCATTGAGGCGTGCATCGACATGGGCGTGACGAGTTTCGATCACGCCGACATCTATGGCGATTACGCGGCGGAATCTGCATTCGGCGCGGCGCTCGCATTGCAGCCGTCGCTGCGCGCGCGCATGCAACTGATCACCAAGGCGGGAATCAGGGCAGTGTCGCCCGCGCGACCCGGACATCGCGTCAAGCATTACGACAGCAGTGCGTTGCATCTTCGTGAAAGCGTGGAGCGCTCCCTGCGGGCATTGCGCACCGAGCATGTGGAACTGTTCCTGCTGCATCGTCCCGATCCGCTGATGGACGAAGACGACCTGGCGCGCGAGATCGAGAAGCTCATCGGCGAAGGCAAGATCGGCGCGTTCGGCGTGTCCAATTTCACCGCGCGCGAATTCGACGCATTGCACGCATGCGTGCCGCTCGCGACCAATCAGATCGAGCTTTCGCCGTTTCACTCGGCACCCATCGAGAATGGTGCGCTCGTCGCGATGAAGTCCGCCGGTATCACGCCGATGGTGTGGTCGCCGCTCGGTGGCGGACGTCTCTTCGACGAGAAAGATGACGCCGCGGCACGCGTACGTCACGCTCTACAGCACATTCAGGCGCAGCGCGCGCTTTCGAGCTGGGTGTCCGTGGCTTATGCGTGGGTATTGAGGCTGCCGTCGCGGCCGACGGTCATCGCAGGCACGCGACGTATCGAAGGGATGCGCGATGCGGTCGAAGCGCTCGATATCGACCTGACGCGCGAGGAGTGGTTCTCGGTGTGGGAAGCGGCACGGGGCAGGGCGGTCGACTGACGCCGACGCTCAGCCTGTCTTGCGCCGCCCCTTCGGCGGCGGCCCGGATGACTGACGCACGATGATCTCGGCCTCGAACTTCACGCTCTTCGCGCTGCCTCTCTGCGCCAGTTCCGCGAGAATCACCGTTGCCGCCGTGACGCCGATTTCCGCGCTCGGTACGCGCACGGACGTAATGGGAATGGGCAGTTCCGACATGAGTTCGAAATCGTCGAAGCCCGCGAGGCTCACTTCCTTCGGGACGTCGTAGCCTTTGTGCATGGCTTCGAGCATGGCGCCCATGGCGAATGAACCGTTGCCGCAGATGATCGCCGTCGGCGGTTGCGGCGTGTTCATCACCTTCGAAAACAACTGCCGTCCTTCGCGCGCGCCCCAGAATCCTTCGACCATATGCGCCGCCGAAATACCGAGTCCGTGTTCGGCGAGTGCATCGCGCACGCCTTCGCGCCGCGCGCGGGCGCGGTCGTTGGAATCCGCGTTCTGCGAGAGCATGGCGAAACGGCGATGACCCAGGCCGATCAGGTAAGTCGTGAAATCGAAGAACGCCTGATGATTGTCGATGCCCACACATAGCGTGTCGCCACCTTCGCGATAGGTGAACGTATTCACGTAAGGCACCTGACGTTGCGCGAGCAGCGTGTACAACTCGGGATGATGCGCTTCGCCCACGAGCACAACGGCGTCGACGCCGCGTTCCAGCATGGTGCGCACCTGACGATACTCGCGCTCGGGATCGTATTGCGAGCAGCCGAGCAGCAACGTATAGCCCACCTGTTCCAGCGATTCCTGCAGGGTCTGAATGGCGGTGGCGAAGTGCTCGTTGGCCAGCGTGGGAAACACCGCGCCGATAGTGCCGGTGCGCTGCGTGGCGAGCGCGCGCGCGGCGGCGTGCGGCACCCAGCCCAGGTGATCGATGGCGACCTTGATGCGCGAGCGCAGTTCGTCGGAGACGACCTCGGGATTGTTCATCACGCGCGACACGGTGGCCGACGACACGCCCGCGAAGCGCGCGACATCGCGCAGCGTCACGCCGGATGAACGGGACTTTCGGCCGGCATCGGCGTCGGTCTCGTCGGTCGTGGTTTTTTTGCTCTTTGACATGCCGGGTCAGGTTCGCGCGAAGTGCGCCGATTATAGCAATCCGTTTTGCCGCCAAGCCCGGCGCGGCGCGCGCCCGAAGCGGGGTTTCAGGACTGGTTCGACAGTTTCTTTGCCCATTTCATCAGATGACGGCCCGCCGCCACGACTTCGCCGTGCTGATTGACGACTTCCATGTCGGCGGTGCTGCGGCGCTTTTGCTCGTCGATTTCCGCAACGCGGTAGATCACCGTCACCGTATCGCCAAGCAAGACGGGCTTGATGAAGCGAATGCGGTCATAACCTGCGGACACCGGAAACTCGTCGAGGTCGGTGCGATGGATGATGTGTGCAATCGAAATGGTCGATGCCGTCGACATGTAGCCGACCAGCAAAGCACCATGCGCGATGCGCCGCCCGATGGCCGATTTCTCCTGCATGTACTGCTCGTTGATGTGGGTATCGCTGAAGTCGCCCGTGAGTCCGGCGAACAGTGTCACGTCGACTTCGCCGACGGTCTTGGCAAAACGATATTCGTCGCCGATCTCGACGCCCTTGATGGCCATGTCTGTCTCCTTTGCCGCTATGCGATGGATCAAGCCGTGCGCCTCGCCAAACTGGGGCGCGGCGTGCGTATGTCATTTCCGACATCGTTTATGTTACCGGTTACATTCGAATGTGTAAATCGGTGCAAAAACGTCAGCGACTTGAAGGTGAGCATGCCATTCGAGCGCGAAATAATGGTTATCCCTAGCTCTCGATCAAAGCGCGAGATTTCTCTTGAAACCGAATATGAGACCGGTTACATTAAAATCACAACGGGCAGGATGCCGGTAAAGAAAATGGAGACGACTCACACATGGAACGTATTTCCAGCGATGACGCAGCCGCACTGGTGCGCTCGGGCGATTCCATCGTAATCAGCGGATCGGGCGGCGGGCACGCGGTGCCGGAAGCCTTGCTCGCAGCGGTGGAGCGGCGCTTTCTCGCGGAGCAGCAACCGCGCGGCATTACTTCGATCAGCGTGGTCGGCATCGGCGACCGTGCGGCACTCGGCGCGAGTCATCTGGCGCACGAGGGTTTGCTCAGGCGCGCGATCACGAGTGCACTGGTCGATTCCCCCGGCCTGGTCACAATGGCCGCCAACGACACGATCGAGGCATACACGCTGCCGCAAGGCGTGCTCTCCCAACTGATGCGCGAAATGGCCGGCGGACGTCCCGGTCTCATCACGAAGACGGGCCTGGGCACGTTCGTCGATCCGCGTCAGCAAGGCGCGCGGCAAAGTCCGTCGACGGAAGAAATGCTCGTCGAACTGATGCAGATAGACGGCGAGGAATGGCTGCGCTTCAAGCCTTTCCCGATCGACATCGCTTTTCTGCGCGGCACGACGTCGGACGAAGACGGCAACGTCACGATGGAACAGGAAGCCGTACTCGGCGAAATGCTCGCAATGGCGCAGGCCACGCGGCGCGCGGGCGGCATCGTCGTCGTGCAGGTGAAGCGCATGGCGCGACGCGGCACGCTGCCGCCGAAACAGGTCAAAATCCCCGGAATTCTGGTGGATTTCGTGGTTGTCGAGCCGGAGCAGCGGCAAACCTATGCGACCGATTACGACCCGAGCTATGCGGGCGAACTGCGCGTGCCGCTGTCGGACATTCGCGCGTTGCCGTTCGGTCCGCGCAAGGTGATCGTGCGCCGCGCCGCGATGGAGTTGTATCCGCACGCAGTGTGCAACCTCGGCGCCGGTATATCGACGGGCCTTTCCACCGTCGCCGCAGAAGAAGATTTGCTCGATTCGGTGATTCTCACCAACGAACAAGGCCTGATCGGCGGGGCGCCTATCACGGGCCGCGATTCCGGCGGCGCGCAGAATTTCAGTGCGATGATCGAACAGCCTTCGCAATTCGACTTCTACGATGGCGGCGGCCTCGACCTCGCGTTTCTCTCGTTCGCCGAAGTCGATGCGCACGGCAACGTGAACATCAGCCGCTTCGGGGACAAGATCGTCGGCGTGGGCGGTTTCATCAACATCAGCCAGAACGCAAAGAAGGTGATCTTCAGCGGCACATTGACGGCGGGCGGTCTCGACGTGCAATGGGAGAACGGGCGCACGCGTATCGTGCAGGAAGGCCGGCATCGCAAGTTCGTGCGCTCGCTGGAACAGATCTGCTATAGCGCGCCGCTCGCGCACGCGCGCGGCAACTCGGCACTGTTCATCACGGAGCGCGCGGTGTTTCGCGTGAGCGACAAGGGACTCGAACTCGTCGAAGTTGCGCCGGGCGTCGATCTCGAACGCGATATCTTCGCGCAGATGGCTTTCCGTCCCGCCGTGGCCGTCGATGTGCACGAAATGGACGCGCGCATCTTCGCGCCGGGCCTCATGGGCATCAAGGAGGAAACGCTGGCGCGTGAACGGCGGCATCGTTCGCAGCGGATTGCCGAGTGGTACGGGAGCCGCGCATGACGAACCTGCCGATCACGGGGCGCACGCGCATCTACGGGATCATCGGCGATCCTGTCGTGCAGGTGCGCTCGCCCGAAGTCTATACGCGCAAGTTCGCGGAAGCGGGCGTCGATGCGGTGCTCGTGCCATTGCATATCGGCGCCGATGACATCGAAACGGTGCTGCCCGCGCTCCTGCGACTGAAGAACCTCGACGGCTTGCTCGTCACGTCGCCTTTCAAGACTCATGCGCTCGCCATCGCCGACGAAGTGCATTCGCGCGGACGACGCGTCGGCGCCGTCAACGCATTGCGACGCGATGCGCAGAACCGCTGGCACGCCGACATGTTCGATGGCGAAGGCTTCGTGCGCGGCCTGCTGGCGAAAGGGCATGCGCTGAAGGGCAGGCGCGCGCTCGTGATCGGCTGCGGCGGGGCGGGCGCGGCTATCGCGGTGTCGCTTGCGGATGCGGGCATTGCGCATATCACGCTCTGCGACCTCGACCGGGAAAAAGCGCGCTCGCTCGCGGCGCAGCTTGCGGCATCGTGCGAAGGCTGCACGATCGTCGCCGGCGATGCGCGCGCGGACGACGTCGGGCTCATCGTGAACGCATCGGTCGTCGGCATGAAGCCGGGCGATGGCATGCCGGCGCCGTTCGAAACGCTCAGGAGCGATCAGATCGTCGGCGATGTCGTGTTGCGCGCGCCGGGCGAACCGACTGCGCTGATCGCGAAAGCGATCGCCTGCGGCTGTCCGGTCGTCACGGGTATCGACATGCACAATGGCCAGATCGACGCAATCCTCGAATTCTTCGAAAACGCCTAGAACGTGAGGGAAACACATCATGTCCTTGCTGGGCAAAGCAGTCGTGCTGATCTGGAACGACGTCGTCGCACAAGCGCGCGACGGGTTCTATGAATGGCACGACAAGGAACACATTCCGGAACGCCTTGCGCTCGATGGCTTTCTGCGCGGCAGGCGCTATCGCGGTGACAATGCAAGCCCCGAATGGCTGACGGTCTACGAAGCGCGGGACATGGACGTGCTGACCGGCGACGCCTATCTCGAACGCCTCAATAATCCGACGCCGCTCACGCGCGCATCCGTGGCGCACTTTCGCAATACGGCGCGCTCGATCTGCCGGATTGCCGAAACGCGCGGCGACAGCACGGGCGGCTATGTGCTCACGCTGCAACTGCGCACGGAGGACGATGCGGCCGATGCGCTGCAACGGCACGTCGCGGCCACGCTTTTTCCGGCGCTGCTCGAACGCGGCGACGTCCTCGCGGCGCATTTCTTCATCGCCGACGATCCCGCGAGCAATCTCCAGACCGCCGAGGCGAAAGAGCGCGCCTTCACGGTGCCGAGCCGCGTACTGATGATCGAAGCCGCGACTGCCGAAGGCATCGCGTGTTGCCGCGCGATGCTCGATGCGACGCACTGGACACGCTACGGCGCAAACGCCGATGCGAGCAACGTCTATGTGCTGGAAATCAGCCGCCTGTCGAGAACATTGCATATCTGAAGAGAGGAGACACGACGATGAAGCTTCTGCGCTATGGCAATCCCGGGCAGGAAAGACCCGGCATTCTCGACGATGAAGGCCGCATTCGCGATGCCTTCGCCGTCACCGACGACTTCGATCCCGCGTTCTTCGCGCGCGGCGGCATGAAGCGTCTCGAAAGCGTCGACATCAAGACGCTGCCGTTGATCGAAGGCAACCCGCGCATCGGCGCGTGCATTGCGAAGCCGGGCAATTTCATTGCCGTCGGCTTGAACTACGTGCAGCACGCGATCGAAACCAACGCGCCGATTCCGGACGAGCCGATTCTCTTCAACAAGGCGCCTTCTTCCATTTGCGGCCCGAATGATCGCGTGCTGTTGCCGCGCAATTCGACCAAAGCCGACTGGGAAGTGGAGATCGCACTGGTCATCGGCAAGCGCGCACATTACGTCAGCGAGGAACATGCGCTCGACTACGTTGCAGGTTATTGCGTCTGCAACGATGTATCGGAGCGCGCGTTTCAGCTCGAACGCGGCGGCCAGTGGGTCAAAGGCAAGATGGCGCCGACCTTCGGCCCGCTCGGGCCGTGGCTCGTCACGCCGGACGAACTCGGCGACGTGCAGAACCTGCCGCTGTGGCTCGAGTTGAACGGCAAGCGCATCCAGAACTCGTCGACCTCCGACATGATCTTCCCCATCAGGAAACTGGTGTCGTACATCAGCGAGTTCGTCGTGCTGGATGCCGGCGATGTCATCACGACCGGCACGCCGCCGGGCGTCGGTCTTGGCATGAAGCCGGAGCAATATCTGAAATCCGGCGATGTCATGCGCCTGTCGGTCGAAGGACTGGGCGTGCAGGAACAAACCGTCGCGCGGTGGGACGAGCAATAGATCGTTGTGTTCGCGGGCACTTTTCACGAAGTGCCCGGCTACGCCGTTGCCCAAAAGACGCACCGGGCGAGGAGAAGCGTGCAATCGAACTTTGAATATTCGGATTCCTGATTGATGAAACAAATATTAAACACTTAAAGACATTCCGAATTTCCCTTCGCCTGCGCATGTCTCTTGCATTCCACCACGCCTAACATATTCTTGCTCAGAGTGGACCAGCCGAACGCGAGGGAACGATCATGGGCCAGGTTTCCGCAACAGAGGCGGCGGCCAATGCCGAAGCTGCATCGCACGATGTGGCCGGCTACGCGTTTCAACATGACGTCGTCAGAAACCTGATTTGCCGTCAGGCGCGTTATCCCGACATCGCGACTTTGCAGGACTGGTACATGGCGCTTGCCTTCAGCGTGCGCGATCGCATGCTTGCGCGCTGGGCCGCATCGACACGAACCTATGCGGCGAAGGACGTGAAGGTGGCCTGCTATTTGTCGGCGGAGTTCCTCATCGGGCCGCAACTCGGCAACAACCTGCTGAATCTCGGGATCGAATCCGAGGCGCGTGAAGCAATGCAGGCGCTCGGCCAGGACCTCGACGCGCTGCTCGCGATCGAGGAAGAGCCGGGCCTCGGCAATGGCGGCCTCGGCCGGCTCGCCGCATGTTATCTGGATTCGCTCGCCACCCTGGAAATACCGGCGATCGGCTATGGCATCCGTTATGAATTCGGCATCTTCGATCAGGAGTTTCGCGACGGCTGGCAGGTCGAGAGTACGGACAAATGGCTGCAGAAGGGCAATCCGTGGGAGATCGTGCGTTCCGATGTCAGCTACTACGTGTCGTTCGGCGGGACCACGCAATGCACGACGGATTCGCAAGGCCGGCTGCGGATGAGCTGGATTCCCGCGCGGCAAGTGAAGGGCGTCGCCTGCGATATGCCGATGCAGGGCTATGGCGTGAACACCTGCAATATCCTGCGCCTGTGGAAGAGCGAAGCGGTCGAGTCCTTCGACTTTCAGGACTTCAATGCGGGCGCGTATTACGACGCGGTCGAGGAAAAGGTCGTCTCCGAGACGCTTTCGAAGGTGCTGTATCCGAACGATGAACCCGAGGCCGGCAAGCGCCTGCGTCTCGCGCAGCAGTACTTCTTCGTTTCCTGCTCGCTGCAGGACATGCTGCGCCTGATGGACGCAAAAGGCACGGCGATCGAACGCTTCGCCGACCTGTTCGCCGCGCAACTCAACGATACCCATCCGTCCGTCGCGGTGGCCGAACTGATGCGTTTGCTCGTCGACGATCGTCTGCTTTCGTGGGAAGCGGCCTGGGATATCACGCGCCGCACCTTCGCCTACACGAATCACACGCTATTGCCCGAGGCGCTCGAAACCTGGGGCCTGCCGCTGTTCCAGAGTCTGTTGCCGCGGCCGCTCGAAATCATCCACGAAATCAACCGGCGCTTTCTCGATGAAGTCCGGCGAGCTTATCCCGGCGATGAAACCCGCATCTCGCGCATGTCGCTGATCGATGAAGCCGGCGACCGGAAAGTGCGGATGGCGCATCTTGCGACCGTCGGCAGCCACGCGGTCAACGGCGTCGCGGCGCTGCATTCGGACCTGCTGAAAGAAACCGTGCTGCGCGATTTCGCCGAGATGTTTCCGGAGCATTTCCTTAACGTAACCAACGGCGTCACGCCGCGCCGCTTCCTGATGTTGAGCAATCCCCGACTCGCCCGTCTTCTGAATGAGACGATCGGGCAGGGCTGGACAACCGATCTCGCACAACTCGACGCGCTCGCCGCCCACGCCGACGATGCCGCGTTTCAGGAGGCCTGGCGTGCGATACGGCGCGCCAACAAGGCGGCGCTCGCGGAGCGCATCAGGCAGACGACCGGCGTCGCCGTCGATCCGAACGCGCTGTTCGACATTCAGGTGAAGCGCATCCACGAATACAAGCGGCAGCATCTGAATGCGCTTTACATGATTACGCTCTATCGCCGTCTGTGCAGCAATCCGGATCTCGATACCGCGCCGCGCTGCTTCATTTTCGGTGGAAAGGCCGCGCCGGGCTATGCGATGGCCAAGCAAATCATCCGTCTGATCACGGGCATCGCGGAAGTCGTGAATCACGATGCCGCGATCAAAGGCCGTATGAAGGTCGTGTTCTATCCGGATTTCAACGTCAAGAACGGACACTGGATTTATCCCGCCGCCGACCTGTCCGAGCAGATTTCCACGGCGGGAAAGGAAGCATCGGGCACCGGCAACATGAAGTTCATGATGAACGGCGCGCTGACCATCGGCACGCTCGACGGCGCCAACGTTGAGATTCGCGAGGAGGCGGGCGCGGAGAACTTCTTCCTCTTCGGCCTTACCGCGCAACAGGTGGAGGATCTGAAGCGCTCGGGCTACCGTCCCGCGGACTATGCACAGACCAATGACGAGTTGCGCGACGCGCTCGATCAGATTGCGCAAGGGCGCTTCTCGCGTGGCGACACGACCATGCTGCGCCCGCTTCTCGACAACCTGATGCAGTCCGACCCGTTCCTCGTGCTCGCGGATTTCGCCGATTACGTCGCGTGTCAGGAGCGCGTCGCCGAAGCATGGCGAGACACGCGGCAATGGACGCGCATGTCGATCATGAATACCGCGCGCTCGGGCAAATTCTCGTCTGACCGTGCGATCCGCGAGTATTGCGAGCGCATCTGGAAGGCGCATCCTGTGAGAATCGATCTTGCCAGGTGCTGAAGCACACGTGCGGTCCGTCTATCGCACGCAGCCGGGCTCGCGCTTTCCTGTCGGCACGACGATCCTGCCGGGCGGTGTCAATTTCTGCGTGTTTTGCCCGCAAGCGACACATGTCGAACTGCTGCTCTACGCGTCGGAAGAACGCGCCGAACCGTTTCAGATCGTCGCGCTGACGCACGAGGAGCACCGCACGTTCTTCTTCTGGCACGTCCTGGTGGAAGACCTTCCGCCGGGTTGCTGCTATACCTGGCGCGTTCACGGTCTGCACGACATGGCCCGGATGAGCGAAACGGCGGCGAGCCGCAAGGAGCTGCTCGACCCGCACGCGCGCGCCGTGAGCGATCGGTTCTATCAGCGCCGGCATGCCGCCGATGCGAACGGATCCGGGCATGCGTCGCTCAGGGCCATCGTCACGGAACCGCTCGCCCGCCCGGATGACGTGCACGTCCGGACGCTGCACGACGCGATCATTTATGAACTCCATGTCGGCGGCTTCACGCGGCATCCGTCCAGCGGCGTGCGTCATCCGGGGACCTTCGCGGGTCTGATCGAAAAGATTCCCTATCTGAAAGCGCTCGGCGTCACGCATGTCGAATTGCTGCCGGTGATGGCCTTCGACGAGCAGGACGTACCCGCCTGCGCCGCCGCGCAAGGGCTGCGCAACTACTGGGGCTACAGCACGCACAGTTTCTATAGCCCGCACCCGCGCTATTGCGTCGAACCGCAGCGGGCGCCGCAGGAATTTCGTGCGCTCGTCGATGCGCTGCATGCAGCGGGCATCTGCGTGCTGCTCGACGTCGTGTTCAATCATACGTCCGAAGCGGGCAAGGACGGGCCGGTGATCCATTTCAAGCTGTTCGCGAACGAAGTCTTCTATCAGCACGACGCGGCCGATCCCCGGCGCTATCTCGACTTCACCGGCTGCGGAAATACCGTCAACTGCAATCATCCGCTCGTGTCGGCGTTCATCCTGCGCTCGCTCGAATACTGGGTGCGCGAACTGGGCGTCGACGGTTTTCGCTTCGATCTCGCGAGCGTATTCGCCCGCGGCGAGCACGGCGAACCGCTCGCGACGCCGCCCTTACCGTGGGCGATGGAAGCGTCGCCCGTGCTGGCGCGCGTGCCGTTGATCGCCGAAGCCTGGGACGCGGCCGGCCTCTATCACGTGGGCGCGTTTCCGGGCATGGCCTGGGCCGAATGGAACGGACGCTACCGCGACGTGATCAGGCGTTTCGTGCGAGGCGATGCCGGCATCATCGGACAGGTGTGTACATGCATGGCGGGAAGCGCGGACCTCTACGAGGAGAACGGCAGGTTGCCCCCGAACAGCATCAACTTCGTGACGTGTCACGACGGCTTCACTCTGAACGATCTCGTCAGCTTCAACGCGAAATACAACGAGGCGAACGGCGAGAACAATCGCGACGGCAGCAACGACAACCTGTCGTGGAACTGCGGCGCGGAGGGCGAAACCGCCGACCCGGCGATCATGCGCCTGCGGCTTCGACAGGCGCGCAACTTCATGGCGATCCTGCTCTTGAGCCAGGGCGTGCCGATGATTCTCGCCGGCGACGAAATCCTGCGCAGCCAGCGCGGCAATAACAATGCGTTTTGCCAGGACAATGCTCTGTCGTGGATGGACTGGCGGCTGCAGGATGACGCGCTCGACATGCTGCGCTTCGTGCGTGAGATGATCGCCCTGCGCAAGCGTCATGCAAGCCTTAGCCGGCGTCGCTTCCTCACCGGTCGATCCCCCGATGGACACATTCATCCCGATGTGGCGTGGCACGGCGAGCGCCTCGGCGCACCGGCATGGCACGATCCCGACGCACGTTTCGTCGCGATCACGCTCGCGGGCCGGGCAGCGGGCGACGCCATGCTGCATCTCATCCTCAACATGAACGACGACGCACGGGAAGTCACGCTTCCCGTCCTGGACAATCTCGGCTGGCGGCGTATCGTCGATACGGCGGCCGAACCACCGCGCGACATCGTGCCGGATGTCGAAACAGCGCCCGTCGAACGCGAGATGTGTCGCGTGCAGGCGCGCAGTGTCGTCGTGCTCGAATCGCGTTGACTATAAGATGGCGTGCTGGCATTGCATTGCACCGAGCGATGTCGCGTCTCGTTTCGCATTGTGATGGTGAGAAGGCGTCTTGCCTGGCTCACGCGCGAAGCATCGGCATCGTCAGGCAATGCGCTGCGCGCGAGCGGACAGCGACCGCACGAAGAACATCCAGGTCGCAGGCGCTTTGACGGGGACGACATCTCCAAGGGAATCTCCATGCGCGCATTCATGCGGCACATCGAGGCGAGGCTTGCGTTCCGTCATGCGTGCGCATGGATGGCCGTGCTTTGTGTCCTTCTCGGTGGCGCGGCGTGTTTCCACTCCGCGGCAGGCGCGCCGCTGCCCCTCACGATAAAAAATCTGGCGTCGCCCGTTGGGGCGTCGGAGGCTGCGGCCGCGTCCGCGCCTTCTCCGGCAAGCAGGGCAGAAGTGGTGCGCGCGCTGAATACCTTGATCGGCGCGCTCCAGAACGACGCGCAACGCAGCGCGTTCGTGACTCAACTGGAAATGCTGCGCGACGCGACGGAGAACACCGCGCCGCCGACGACTCCCGCGCCCGCCAATGGCGATTTGCTCGGCGCGATTGCATCCAGCATTCAGTCCGTCGAGACGAATCTTGCCGGCGGGATCACGCCGATGCGCTTCTGGGCGACGCGTTCCAGCGCCGCTGCCGCCGAGTTGCAGACCATCGTCGCGGGCGGGACGGGGCAGTCGTTCGGACAGATTCTGGCGGGCATGACGGCAACGCTCGCCGGATGGGGCCTGTGCGCTTTCCTGCTGATTCAGCTCCAGCGCCGGATATTCAAGCGCCTCGGGTGGAACGTCGCGCTCAAGCCTGATCCGACTTCGCTCGATCTCCTTACCTTCGCGTTGCGGCAAACGGGTCCGTGGGTCGTGGCTTTCGTCGCGGTGCTGCTGTTCGTTCGCGCGACACCAGACGCGCTCGGCCGCACGCTCGGCCTGGTCATCGCCTATGCGATCGTCGCGGGTTCCATCTTCTCGGCAATCTGCATGATCGTGTTCTCGTTGTTCAGCACGGCGCATCGCCGGGTCGCCGTCAAGGAACTGCTCGGGCGCACACTGTGGCTTCTCTTCTCCATAGGCGCCTGCGGGGCGCTCGGCGACGCGGCCGCCAACACCGACGTGACGCGCCAGCTCGGCGCGAATCTCGCAGGAATCGTATCGACGGCGGCGGGTCTCGCAGCGGCGCTCCTGAGCGGCTACTTCGCGCTCGCCTTTCGACGACCCGTCACGCATCTGATTCGCAATCGGCCGTATGCCCGCAGGCGCGATCACAAGCTGGCGACTGAGGCGCTCGATATCCTCGCTTCGCTGTGGCACATCCCGCTTCTGCTGATCGCGGCCGCGTCTGTCGTTGCGATCATCGATGGACGCGGCGCCGAACGAGACGTACTCAGACCGTCCCTGCTGAGCGGAGCGCTGCTCGTGCTCACGCTGTTCGCGTCGGCGTTGCTGCTACACCTGTCGCGTCCGCGAAATACCCGCGCGCAGCGTCGCGCGCCGCATCTGGCGAGGCTGCTGCGTTTTGCGTGCGTGCTGCTCGCCTTCGTCATCTGGCTCGCGTATCTGCGTTTCGAACTGGAGGTCTGGAGCGGGCCGATTGCACGCTTCATCAGGCTCAGCGCCATGACACCGGCGTTCAGGCACGCGCTCATTGCCGTCGTTGCGACGGTGTTCGGCGCGTGGCTCATCTGGATACTGGTCGATACGCTCATTCTGGAGACACTCGGACCGAACAGTTCGCGCAACAAGGCGCTCAGCCCCGGCGTGCGCGCACGCACGATGTTGCCGCTCGTGCGCAACGGTGTGTTCGTGACGGTCGCGACCCTCGCGGGCATCGTCGCTGCTGCGAGTCTGGGTATCAATCTGACGCCGCTGCTCGCGGGCGCCGGCGTGATCGGTCTTGCGGTCGGCTTCGGGGCGAAGACGCTCGTCACCGACCTCATCACAGGACTGTTCATCATCGTGGAGGAGACCATTTCGGCGGGCGACTGGATCGACATCGACGGTGGCCACGCCGGAACGGTGATGGATCTGACCATCCGCACCGTGCGATTACGTGACGGACAAGGCGCGGTTCACACCATTCCGTTCTCGCAGATCAAGATCGTGAAGAACCTGTCGCGCGATTACGCCAACGCGGTGTTCGAAGTCAGGATTCCGTTCAACGCCGACATGGAGGACGTCACGCGCATGATCATCGAGGTCGGCGCAGAACTGAGCGAGGACCTGCGCTTGCGCAATGAGATTCTCGGTCCGGTCGAAGTATGGGGCATCGACCGCTTCGAGATGCATTGGATGGTGGTGAAAGGCCAGATCAAGACGCGCCCGCTGCAGCAATGGAGTGTCACGCGGGCCTTCAACGCGCGCCTCAAAATGAAGATGGATAAGGCAGGCATCGAAATTCCGCTGCCCCAAATGCAGCTCAATACGTCGCCGAAAGAGCCCGTTCCGTGGTCGCAGCAGAACGAGCAGGCCGTCGTGCCGAGCGCACAGACTACGGGTCGAGCAGAAGAAGGGAGTCTGGCGAAAGACACCGCGCGACCGGCATCGGGCGGGTCCGGAACGGTTCCGTAGGGAAGCCAGGCGTATGAAGTTGCGTGCTTCAGAAAGCACCGCGCTACAGCGACTCCTTCGTCCATCCCGGTCCCGGATCGAATGACTTGATCGCCTCGACCTTCTTGTCACCGTCTGGGCCGAGATCGCGTTCATAGATCTGTCCGTCGTGACTCACCATGAAACTCTTGATGCCCGTTTCCCCGTAGCGCGCCGGCCACGCGATCACGGCAAAGCCCCCGAACAGCCTGCCGTTGACCATGTAGTCGTATGCACCGCCCGGTGCATGCGGTCCCTGAGCCCGGAGCAGCTTGTAGTGATAGCCGTAGTAGCCGGCCGCCGACCTGGCGCGAGCGCCTGCCGTGACGAAGGCCGGCCCGAGAGGGCTTGGTTCCTCGTCGGGTCCGGTCGCCCAGTACAGGCCGTCGTGCTTGCCGGCGGTGCTGGCGAATCTGTCGGCATAGACATAAACCTTGTTGCCGTCGTGATACTTGGACGCGTAGTCTCGCTGGGCATCGTAGATCGCGAGCATCGTCTGAATCACCGCAAGCTCGTTGCGTCCGATCTGGCGCAGGCGCATCTCGTCGGCACCTGCCGGCATGTCGAATCGCCAGCCTTGCGCCGTCTTCACCAGCGGAATAGGGAGTGTCCAGCCGTCGTTGCCGACGGCGATCCGCGCGTGGCCGTCGTCGGTCTTCTCGATCGAATGGGACGTCTGCCACGCGCTCAGGAATTTGTTCCTCAGGTCGGCGCCGGACGGAGGAATCAGACTGCGAAAGTCGGCGCCAAGCAAGGCTTTGAGTTCTCCGTCGTCGTTGTCGGCCACGGCGGTGCCAAGGGCGTCCATGGCTGCTTCGGGCGTCTGAAAGAGCGTCTGCGCGCTCATCGCCGGACTCGGGGCGAAGGTGAGCGCCAGCGCGAGGGTCATCGCGCCTCCGATCGCGGCGAGCGGGACGCGGATCCGCGATAGTCTCTTCATGATCGTTCTCCTTAGCGCCGGCCGCCGCCACGACCACCGCCGCCCCCGCGGGCGCCGCCGCCCCCACGGTTGAATTGCGACGACTGGACGCTCGAATGCCCACGGTTGAAGTCGCGTTGCGCCGCGCCACCGCCGCCGACGCCCTGGAATGCCGTATCGTGGCCGCGCCCGCCGTAGCCTCCCCGATCGCCCGCGTGTGCGCCCGCCGGGGCGTTTCGAGCAGGCTGCTGAGCGCGACCGGGTGCGTGAGCGGGCAGACCGGAGGTCTGGGGACGATTGCCGGCGGCCGCATTGCGATTCGATGCCTGCGCTCGATTCGGCGCTGCCTGACGATCGGACGCGTTCGGCCGATTCCCGGCTCCGCCGTGATTCGCACCGGCACGGTTCGCGGCCTTCGGGTTGTTCGAACCGGCGCGGTTGGCGACGTTCGCGTTATTCGCGCGTGCCTGGCGATTGGCGGCGCCCTGATTGCCCGGTGCCGCCCGATTGGCCACGTTCGCGCGGTCGGGTGCGGTGCCGCTGCGTCCACGATAGTCGCGCCGCGCATCGGCGCCTTGCACGCCGCGCGAGTACTTGTCGCGCGTAGCGTTGTCGCGATAGGCGACCCCCTGACGGTGCCGCGCATCGTGCTGCCACTTGCCGCCTTCCACCTTGGTGCGATCGAAATTGCGATCGATGTTCGTGGCCCGGTTCACGTTGACGTTGACGTCGCTGCTGTTCCAGTTGCAGTCGCTGAAGATCGCGCCTGCCGCGGCGATTCCGAGGCCCCAGGCAAATCCGCTCGCCAGTGCGGCTCCGGGGTAATAGGCCGGAGCGGGCGGCCAGTAGGTCGGCGGGTAGGCCGGCGCGGGCCACGCGCCATAAACGACGGTCGGATTGTACGAGGGCACATAGATGACCTGCGGATTGGCCGGTTCGATACGCACGATGGTTTGCGATGCCGGCGCCGCCTGACCCGATTGTGCGGGTTGTGCGGGCTGCCCCGGTTGAGCCGCCGCACGCGGTTCCACGACGACTCTCTGTTGCGCGTTCGACGCCAGGTGTCCGGCATCCTGTGCGCGGATTCTCAGGCGCTGCACGGCGTCCAGCACGTCTTTTTCCTGAGCGAGGAAGGCATCGCCGAGTCGTTGGGTCCAGTCCAGCTTGTCATTCATGGGAACCAGCACCTGGGGAAACGCCACCAGCGACTTGACACTGACATCCCAGGGCTGGTCCTGCACCGCTTTCACCGCGGCGTCGCCCTTCAGATCCGGATGTGACTTCGCCCAGCGGGCCGCGTGCACGATTTCGAGCGGATACGTCGACGCCATCAGGACCTGCGACAACAACGAATCGGGATAAAGCGCGATCGGCGCGACCAGCGCTTCGAGTTCTTCGGGCGGGTACTGCCCCGCCGGAAGCTGGGCGCTCGAAATGGGCGAGGGAGGGACCGCTGCAAGGGACGCCGGGGCCGCCGCAGACGCCGGTGCAGCGACGGACGCGGGGACTGCCGGCGAAGCCGGCGCAGGCGCGGACGCGGACGGGGACGACGAGGCGGCCTGAGTCTGAGCCGGCTGCTCCGCTTGTTTTGCGGGGCAGCCTGACAGCAGGACGACGAGGCTCGCGCTCGTGAGCCGTCCACACCATGTCGTCATGACCACTCCCGTTCGCAAGTAACAGACAACCTTCTTATTGACCCGATTGCATCGCACGCGCCAGATCGGCGGCCTCGAGGCCCGCGATCAGGTCGATTTCGCCGTTGGAGAGCGGTTGCGTCGCCGGCACGCCGGCCGCTTTCAGCGCCGCGGTGTCAAGACGTGAGGTATCGCCGAGCGAGACACGCAGGCGTGTTGCAGCGAGCGGTTCCAGTTTCAGGATGTTCGCGGCGCCGCCCAGCGCCGTGCGGATCTTTGCGGCCCGCGCCGTCTGCTGTGTTGCGTCGCGAGCGGGAGCAGGAGCGCCCGCCTGAGCCGTCATCGCAGGTTCCGCCGCGCCGGCAGGCACGCCCGCCGCCGGCAGATCGGCGTCAGCGCCCGCGGTCTTCAGGTATTCCTGCATGTCGGTTTTCATGTTCTCCGACAGCGGACCGAAAATCGCCTGCACACCATTGCCGACGCGCAGCACGCCCGCCGCGCCGAGCGCCTTCAGGCGGGCGTCGTTGACGAGAGCCGGGTCGCCCACCGTGATGCGCAAGCGCGTGATGCAGGCATCGAGGCTCTTGATGTTCGAGCGGCCGCCGAACGCGAGCACGAGATCACGCGGGCGTCCGCCGGCGCCGCTCGTGCTCACCGCGGCGGATTCGACGGTGTCGTCCTCGCGGCCGGGCGTCTTGAGGTCGAACCGGCTGATCACGAAGCGGAACACGACGTAGTAAATGCCCGCATAGATCGGACCGAGGATGAAGACGTACCACGCGTGCGTCGCTTTATTGCCGATCAGATTGAACATCACCAGGTCGATCGCGCCTTGCGAGAACGTGAAGCCCATGTGCATGTTGAGCGTGTTGGCGACGAACTGCGCCGAAGCCGCGAGACACGCGTGGATGAAATACAGCACCGGCGCGACGAACAGGAACGCAAACTCGATAGGCTCGGTGATGCCCGTCAGAAACGAGGTCAGCGCCGCCGACACCATCATGCCGCCCACCGCCACCTTCTTCTCGGGCTTCGCGCAATGCCAGATCGCGATTGCGGCAGCCGGCAGGCCGAACATCTTGAACAGGAACGCGCCCGACAGAATGCCCGCGGTGGGATCGCCCGCGAAGAAGCGGTTGATGTCGCCGTGCACGACCTTGCCCGTGGTGGGATCGAGGAAACTGCCCGCCTCGAAGAAAAACGGTACGTTCCAGATGTGGTGCAGCCCGAAGGGAATCAGCAGACGCTCGACGAAGCCGTAGACGGTCGCGGCCGTGCGCGGATCGGACACTGCCGCCCATTGCGAAAACGCCTTGATCACGCCGCCGATCGGCGGCCATACCACGGAGAGAATTGCGCCGAGCACGATCGAGCTGATTGCCGTCACGATCGGGACGAAGCGTTTGCCCGCGAAGAAGCCGAGGTAGGCGGGCAACGTGATGCGGTAGTAGCGGTTGAACATCCACGCCGCGAGTCCTCCCGCGAGAATCCCGCCGAACACGCCGGTCTGAATCGACGGAATGCCCATGATCATGTCGGGCTCGACGCCTTCGACCTTTGCGATCACGCCGAGCGTCGCGGTCATCACGAGATAGCCGATGGTCGCGGCGATGCCCGACACGCCGTCATTCTCCGTGAAGCCGAGCGCCACCCCGATCGCGAAGATCAGGGGCAGATTGCCGAAGATCACGTCGCCCGCGTTCTTCATCAGCGCGAGCACGATGGCGGGCACGTAGCCATGAAAATCGGTCGCGCCGAGGCCGAGCAGCAAGCCGGCGACCGGCAGCACGGCGACCGGCAGCATCAACGACTTGCCGACCTTCTGCACTACGCCAAACGCGTTCTTGAACATGGCAGATGTCCTGTGTCCGGTTTATGGCGTCTCATTCGGCATAGGGTGCGAGCAGCGCGCGCACTTCGGCGGCGGTGCCGAGCGTGAGCACGCGAGCGGCGAGCGTGCGCGCCTCGTCCATCGTGAGGCGCGCGAGTTGCGCCTTGATCGAGCCGACCGCCGGCACGCTGACCGACAGTTCGTCGATGCCGAGGCCGACGAGGACCGGCACCGCCATCGCATCCGACGCGATGCCGCCGCACACGCCGACCCATTTGCCGTGCTTGTGCGCACCCTCGACCGTCATGCCGATCAGCCGCAGCACGCCCGGGTGCAGCGCATCAGCCTGTTTCGCGAGCTTCGGATGGCCGCGGTCCATCGCGAGCGTGTACTGCGTCAGGTCGTTGGTGCCGATCGAAAAGAAGTCGACTTCGCGCGCGAGCGGCTCGGCGATGAGCGCGGCGGACGGCACCTCGATCATCACGCCGACCTTGACGCTGCTCATCCGCTCACCGGCTTCCTCCTGAAGGATCTGCTTCGCCGCGCGCACTTCCTCGATCGCCGCGACCATCGGGAACATCACGTGCAGATTGCCGAGGGGCGCCGCCCGCAGGATCGCGCGCAACTGCGTGCGGAAGATGTCCGGACGATCGAGGCTCACGCGCACGCCGCGCAGGCCGAGGAACGGGTTGTCTTCCTTCGGCATCGGGATATAGGAGAGCGGCTTGTCACCGCCGACATCAAGCGTGCGCACGACGAGCGGGCGCTCGCGGCCGAGCGCTTCGGCGACCGCGCAATACTCGGCGGCCTGCTCGTCCTCGGACGGCGCGGTGTCGCGGTTGTCGAACAGGAACTCGGAGCGCAGCAGGCCGACGCCCTCGGCGCCGGCCGCGACCGCTTCGCGCGCTTCCTGCGCATTGCGGATGTTTGCGACGACCTCGACGCGATGGCCATCGGCGGTCACGGCGAGCCTGCTCGCGGCGGACTTCTCTTCTTCGCGTTTTTTCGTCTGGCGCTCGATGCGCTCGCGCGCTTTTTCCAGTTCCCCGGCGTCCGGATTGCGCCGCAAGCTGCCGTGCGAGCCGTCGAGCACGACGAGCGTGCCGTCCGGCAGCGTGAGCGCGCCTTCGTCGATGCCGCAGATCGCCGGAATGCCGAGCGAGCGCGCGAGGATCGCGACGTGGCTCGTGGCGCCGCCGGTCGTCGTGCAGAAGCCGAGCACTTTCGTGCGATCGAGCGAGGCGGTGTCCGACGGCGTGAGTTCGTGCGCAATCAGGATCGATTCGCCGGGCACGTCGATGTGCGCCTGCTTCACGCCCGCAAGCAGCGCCAGCACGCGACGGCCGACATCGCGGATGTCTCCCGCGCGCTCGCGCAGCAATGCGTTGTCGAGCTTGTCCAGCGTCGCCGCCTGCGATTCGAACGCGGCGCGCCACGCGAAACCCGCGCTTTTGTCGGTGCTGATGCCGGCGATAGTCGCGTCGATGAGGTCGGGGTCTTCGAGCAGTTCGAGGTGGGCATCGAGAATCTGCGCTTTCGACGGATCGGTCAGCTTCGCCTTGAGCGCCTCGATCTGCTGGCGCGCTTCGTGTTGCGCGCCCTCGAGCCGGGCCCGCTCGCGCTGCGGCGATTCGCCCGCTTCGGGCACGTCGATCACTTCCTGGCGGAACTGCACGATCTTGCCGACGGCGAGCCCGGGCGAGGCCGACACGCCCGTGAACTCGTTTGCATCGGAGGGCGCCACGCGTCGGGGCTCAGCCGGTTCAGGCGCGGCCGGTGCCGCCAGGGGCGCGGGTGCGTCGCCCGGCTGCTCGCCCGATCCCGCCGCGAGGAGGCGCGCGAGGGCCGCGCTGGCTTCTCCGGCATCGGGACCGCTTGCTTCGACACGCAGCCGGTCGCCGAACTTCGTCGCGAGCGTCATGAGCGCCACAACCGACTTCGCATTGGCGCTGTCGCCGCCGCGCAGCAGACGGATGTCCGACTTGTATTTCTTCGCCTCGGCGGCGAGGACCGCCGCCGGCCGTGCGTGCAGGCCCGCGGGATTGGGCAGCGCGACCTCGTCGGAGACGATCGAGCCCGCCGTCCCGCCGACGGCTTCTTCGCGCGCGCCACCGGCGAATTCGACCGACAGCGCGACATCCTTGCCCGCGGTGACGAGTCCCGTCGCGGGCTCGTAACGCGTGACGATCTCGCCGTTGACAATCACCATTTGCGTGAGCAGGCTTATCGCTTTCGCGCCGACGATCACCGGATCGAAGCGGATCAGCGGCTGGCCGGTCACGATGCTTTCGCCCTCGCTGACGAGCGGTGTGAAGCCTTCGCCGCGCAGCATCACCGTGTCGAGGCCGATATGGATGAGCACCTGAAGCCCGTTGTCACTCGTTATCGTGACCGCATGCGCCGCGCGATGCAGTTGCGTGACCTTGCCGGGAAGCGGCGCGAGCAGCACGTCGGAAGTCGGATCGAGCGACACGCCGTCGCCCACCATCTTCTGTGCAAAGACCGGATCGGGTACATCTTCGAGCGGCACCATGACGCCGGAGAGCGGGGCCATCAGCTCGATCCGTACCAAACGCCCAGGAGCTTTCATCTGAACGACTCCTTGTCCCTCGACGGTTCGAGTTGAATACCCAGGACGTGCCGGACGACGCGTTTCAAAGGACTCGCATGGCTCAAGCTAAATCATAGGTAAAGCTTCGGGGATTCGCTGACCGATGTATCGACTGCCGATCAGGTTGCGCATGGAACGCTGTCCGAAACGAACGACGGGATTGATGCAGAAAGACGAACCGGCTCGGGATCGCATGCAAAGCAGAGCAAAAACCGGCAAGGTCCCGGACTATCGGTGTACCCTGAAAAGCCTGCGTTCGGTGCAGCGCGGATAAATCAGCCTTAGCCTGATGCTCGTTCCTTGCGGCGGGCCTTGTCAGAAACAGTCGCCTGAAGCGATGATCCGGCAATCGAGCCGATCACGCAGGGGCGAAGCAACAGCCGCCGTCGTAGACAGCGCCGTTTTTCCCTGAAGGAGAGGAATGTGCGAGCTTCCGACATCATGACGACCCGAATCATCTCCGCCAGTCCCGACATGTCCATACGTAACGCGGCAGGGACGATGGTATTCGCCGGCATCAGCGGCATGCCCGTGGTCGACGAATCCGGCAGGCTGCTCGGCATGGTCACGGAGGGCGACCTCATGCGTCGCGCGGAGATCGGGACCGGCGTCAAACAACGCTCGTGGTGGCTCGAACTGGCGGCATCGACGACTGAACTCGCCGTCCAGTATGTGAAGGAGCATGCGAGGCAGGTCAAGGATGTGATGAGCACCGACATCGCCACGGTGACCGAAGACTGTCCTGTGGCCGATATCGCCGAGTTGCTCGACCGTCGGCGCATCAAGCGTGTGCCGGTCATGCGCGACGGAAAGATAGTCGGCGTCGTGAGCCGCGCCAACCTGATTCGCGCGCTCGTGACCATGGCGCCCGACGTACCCGCGACGGAGGAAAGCGGCGACAACGCGATCCGCGAAGACGTGCTCGCTGCAATGGAAGGCCATCCGTGGGCGCTCGCGCGAGAAAACGTCACCGTCGAAAACGGCACCGTGCATCTCTGGGGCCCGGTAATCAAGGCTGAAGAAGGCAATGCGATTCGCGTTGCCGCGGAAAACGTGCCAGGCGTCAAGGATGTGAGGACGCACTTCGGGCTGCCGCCATCGGCTTCTTCGTCGGCTTAGCGGCGCACGCGCCCGGGTAGACGATGGGCGCGTATAACCTCGCGCGCGCCGCGCGCATGCAAGGGTTGCGGCTATTCGATCCAGTAGCGTGCAAGACGGTTGCCGGAGCCGGCCGATCCTCGACCGGCCGGCTATCCGAACAGGGAGCATGATCATGAAGCGTGTGAGCCTCGTCGTCTTGTCGTGTCTTGCGATGTCCGCAAGTGCTGTTTCCGCTCAAGCCGAAACCGATGTGAGCGCCACACGCGATGCGAACGGCGCGACGGTCCAGGGCGTCTCGACGGTCAAAGCGACGATCGTCGGAATCGATCCGGCGACCCGCACCGTCACACTCAAAACCACTTCGGGCAAGGTGCTCGAACTGGAAGTGACGAACGAGGCGCGCAACTTCGATCAGCTCGCGCTGGGCGACGTCGTGACGACTCAGTACCGCGAATCGCTGACGCTGAGTCTGCTCGACAAGAAGACGCAGCCGTCGCACACGGAGAACGACACGGCCGAGCGCGCGCCGCGCGGCGCGAAGCCCGGTGGCGAACTGGGCCGCGAAGTGACGATCGTCGCGGACGTGGTCGCGGTCGATCGTCACGCGAAGACCGTCACGTTGCGCGGGCCGCGCGGCAACATGGTGGATCTGCACGTAGACGATCCCGAGCGCCTCAAGCGCATCAAGAAGGGCGATCAGGTGAAGGCGGTCTACACGGAAGCGCTCGCGATTTCCGTCGAGCCTGCTGCGCACAAATAGCATTCGAAGTGCGGGCTTCTCCGTGACAGGCGTTGCGAGAGACGCCGATGAGCAAACGCATCGCAATCGCATTGACGCGGGATCACGGGAACTGCAGCGGGAAAGGCGGCGGCCGGCGCGTCGCCTAGAAGCTCATGGCGAAGCCGAACGACACGCCGTGCACGTTGTTGCCGAACACATAGCGCACCATCGCGCGGGTGCGCGTGACGATGACCGGATACCGGCTGCTGTCGAGTTCGAGGCCGACGCCGACCGATGCCAGATCGTTGAAGCCAAGCACGCCCGCGCTGCCGCCGAAGTAATGCGAGTACGCGGTTTCGAGCACGTAGCGCACCGGCCTGTCGAGCGCGGAGAGCCCGGTCGGTGCGCGCCAGCGCGCCCACAGGCTGAGTTGCTGCGCGGTGGCGGAACCTTGCACGGCCTCTGACGTTCCGCCGAAGCTGCGTATGTAGATGTCGGTGGCGCGGAGTTCGACGTCGATCTCGTAGTGTTCGCGATAATGCTCCAGATCGAGCATGAGCGAGCCGCCGACGCCGTACGCGTTGAGCGCGCCGTCCTCGAGGAACTGGAGATTGGCGTCGGCGACGTGATTGAAAACCGATTGCGCCACGCGCAGGTCGGTCGCGACACGGCCGACCATGCCGTTGATGATCGGCCTGAGACGCAATTCGTCGGTGATCGGAAAGTCCCAGCCGACGCCGACCGTCGTGCTGACGGTATTCCATCGGGTGGGCACGGGGCGCACCTCGTTGCCGTCGGTGGCGATGAAGGTCGGATCGTATCGGCTGTAGGCGACCGTGCCTTCGAGATAGAGCGGAAACGTGCGACTCAACGTGAAGCCGCCGCCGAGCTGCGTCTGGCCGAAGCCCGGGTTGCCGGTCGTGCCGTTGTTGATGGAGAGCGAGCTCGTCGTGACGTCCGGCACCGCGGTGTACGACATGATCGCGAGCACGGCGTCCGCGTAACGCTTCACGTTCGCACCGACGAAAGCGCGGTCCGGTGCGCCTTGCGCTCCGGCGCTGATCGATGCGACGGTGAGAAGAACGGCGAGCACCTTCGAGGCGTGCGGCCGTATCGACGAGAGAATCGGCTTTCGCATGTCCAGAGCCCCACCTGAACGTTGAACGGCTGATTGATCGGTCGTTGCGTAGGTGCAGGTGAAAGATCCGGAGCGACACGCAGGAAATGTAGCCCACCGAAGGTCGCACGAAAAGGATAAATGCATGACCTCCGTTCAGGAACCGGGCATCTGCCCGGATTCGACAGCGGCCTGCTGCCGTCGGGATGTGAGTGCGAAAGCGTACGGAAGGGGCGGGCTATCCGCCGGATACTGTGCCCTCTTCGAGGGCTGGGAGATTTCGATGCGTACCTCCGTCTCACTGCCCGCTCTGGCATTGCCGATTCTGCTGGCCGCGTGCAATACGCCGCCCATCCCGCCAGGCAAAGCGGTGGACATACCCACGGCGCTCGAAAATGTCCTGGACGGACTGTGCAAGTTCAAGAAGGCGCAGGCCGAGCACAAACAGGACTACGGCGTCGCGATCGATTCGATCACCGTGGAACTCGACCTGACTGTCGACGGTGCGCAAAGCCCGCCTGTCGCCGTCGCACCCGACATCAAGTTCATTCCCACCGTCACTTACGGGAACATCATCACGGCGACCACGGGAAGCAGGCTTCTGGTTTCGTTGAAGAACGTCGACGGCACGAGAGGGACCGATCTGAAGTGTCCGCCCTCGGTTCCTGCGAAGTAAAACGAGTTCGAAGCCGCTTCAACGAAGTTCGTAGCCATTCCCTGAATCTGTTTGCATCGCGCCCGGCAGACGACGAACATCTGCCGTCATATTTTCAGCCGGGACACCTTGGTGCCGGAGAGCGAGATGTCGCCCATCAGGCCGGCATTGGTGAGCACGATCGCTTCGACGGGCGCACTGGCCGTGGCCGTATCGATTTCGCCGTTTGCGCCGACTTTCAGCAGCGCAACCGAACCTTCGCCACCGACCGACCAGCCTTTGGCGTTGCGAAAGCTGTTGAGCGCATCATGCGTCATGAACAGAAAGATGATCGCCTTCGATTGCGCGCCCGCCTGCAGACCGAACGAGCCTGACACCGTGCTGTAATAGCCAGCCGTTTTTCCGCCGACGTGCAATGCGCCTTCGCCATATTCGCCGCCGGCGATAAACCCGACCTTGAGCACGGACGGGAACACGAGCACGCCGTTAGACTTGGCGACGAGCTCCTTCGATCCTTTCACCGACTCGTACATTCTCGAAAGCGTGCTGTTGACCTTGGCATCGATCGACTGTCGTTTTGCCGCGTTCGAATCGGCGGCAAGGACGTTGCTCATCGTCGCCGGAAAGCATGCCAGCGAAAGGCCGGCGGCGGTGAGTTGAATCAGGCTTCTTCTGCGCATGGTCGTCTCCATCATGGCGCAAGGGTGCGCCGGGTTGCCGAATTTTTGAACTGATGTGATCCGCCGACCATGGCCGGGTCGGGGTACCCGGGTGCAGCGTCGGCGTCGTGGCGTCGTGGACGACACGCCGTGGCTATTGGACTGACAGATTTCGTCAAAGACGTGACACTCGAACCGGCAGACTCATGCATGCATGAGAACAAGACGACCTCTGCCGTACCCCGATTTCAGAATAGACGAGATGCGCTGTGATTGCGGAAAAGTCGAATCCGAATGGCGATGACGCGAATGCGAGAATCGCGGTTGCCGCGCGACGAAACGCTCGGCCACGCGCACATGTTCTATAACCTTGAAGATGCCTTGAAGAAAGCTCGGCAACTCGTCACGCTCGCGGACAGCGACATGGCGTGTCGATAGGCCGCAGCGATTGCCATGCGCGTGACGCATGTTGCGCCTATATTCTGATGATGCCGGTCAGGCCATCGCGCGAGCATTGCGCTTCCGATTCGAGCTTCTGCCTTCTATCCGCCTTTAGCGTCATCCCTCTCACGTCTCGTCGCGGAGGTCATGCCATGACGTATGCAAGCCAGTTGGCCCGCAGCCAGCAAATCGCGGGCAAGGTCACGCAGGTCTTTCAGAAGCGCGCGGCGCTGGCGCAGGCGCAGTTCAGCGAACGGGCTCGCGATGCAGGGATGCGTCTCCACGACAACAAGCGCGCGGATTATTTCGAAAACACAAACGCAAATACCCACGCTGGTGCATCGAGCCAGTGGGACGGCTTCGCCTATGCCACCGATCTCATGCAGCGTTCGATCCTCTTCTGGGACACGTTGCGCAAACGCGGCAACCAGTTCGTCGAACAGACGAAGCGCGGTCTCGAACCGGTATTGCATTTCGATCATGAAACGATCGTCGATGGCCGCACGTTCGCGCGGCCGGTGAACTACGCGCTGTTGCGCATCGTGCCGCCGGACGGCGTCGAAATCGATGCGCGCAAGCGTCCCTATCTCATCATCGACCCGCGTGCGGGGCACGGTCCCGGCATCGGCGGTTTCAAGGACGACTCGCAAGTGGGCGTCGCGCTGCGTGCAGGGCATCCGGTGTACTTCGTCACCTTCTTTCGCGATCCGCAGCCCGGTCAGACGCTGCTCGATGTCTGCGCGGCCGAGCAGCAGTTCGTGAAGCATGTGCGCGAACTGCATCCGGACAGCGCAAAGCCCGCGATCGTCGGCAACTGCCAGGGCGGCTGGGCCGCAATGATGCTCGCCAGCTCGCAGCCCGACGACACCGGGCCGCTCGTCATCAACGGAGCGCCGATGTCTTACTGGAGCGGCGCGTGGAGCGAAGGCGAGGGCGACAACCCGATGCGCTATTCGGGCGGCATGCTGGGCGGCACGTGGCTCGCGTCGTTCACGGCGGACCTCGGTCACGGCAAGTTCGACGGCGCGCATCTGGTGCAGAACTTCGAGAATCTCAACCCGGCGAACAGTTTCTGGGACAAGTACTACAACCTGTTCGATAACGTCGATACCGAGCCGGCGCGCTTTCTCGACTTCGAACGCTGGTGGGGCGGCTACTATCTGATGAACCGCGAAGAGATCGAATGGATCACGCGCAATCTCTTCGTCGGCAACGCGTTGTGGTCCGGAGATGTGCGCGGCGTGTCGGGCGCGTCGTTCGACCTGCGCGCGATCAAAACGCCGATCATCCTGTTCGCCTCGATGGGCGACAACATCACGCCGCCGCAACAGGCTTTCAACTGGGTCGCCGACATCTACGGCACGACCGACGAGATCAAGGCGCACGGACAGGTGATCGTCGGCCTCATGCACGAGAACATCGGGCATCTCGGCATCTTCGTGAGCGGCAAGGTCGCGAAGAAGGAATATACGCAGATCGCCTCGGTGCTGGAGGCGATCGAATCGTTTCCGCCGGGGCTGTACGGTATGGAGATTGCCGAACACGTGGGCGACGACGGCAAGACCGAATACGACGTGAGCTTTCGCGAGCATCGGCTGGAAGATGTGGTCGCGCGCTTCAATCGGTTCGAGCGCGTGGACGAGGGGCCATTCGAAGCGGTGAAGCAGATATCCGATTTCAACCAGCGCGCCTATGAAATGTTCGCGCAGCCGTTCGTGCAGGCAATGTCGAACGATGCCACCGCGACCATGTTGCGTGCGTTTCATCCGTTGCGCGCACAGCGCTGGATGTTCTCCGATCTCAATCCGTGGCTCGCATGGCTCGGCCCCGCCGCGGATGCAGTGAAGGCCGCGCGCAAGCCCGTCGCGCAGGATAACGCCTTGCGTGTGGCCGAACATTGCGGATCGGATATGTTGAGCGCAAGCCTCGACTTCTATCGCGCCATGCGCGACGCCGCGACCGAAAGCCTCTTCTTCTCCGTCTACGGCAACCTGTTCTCGCAGGATCGGGACGGGCGGCGGGAAACGCAGGAGCACGAAACCGCATCGGCCGACCCGCGCACACTGCCGTTCGTGCAGGACGCGCTCGCTTCGATCGCGCAAGGCGGTTACGCGGAAGCCGTGGCGCGCATCGCATGCCTGCTCATGCGTCACGACGAACCGTTGCCGCTCGCGCGCATGATATTGCGCCAGGAACTGACGGCGGACTACGCGGAATACCTGCCGCAAATGCCGCGCGATGCATGGCGGCGCATGCGCGGCGAGCAGGAGATCATCGTGCGCTACGAGCCCGAACAGGCGCTTTCGAGCTTGTCCGTGCTCCTCGATGACGCCGATGATCGCAAGAAACTGCTCACGCTCATCGACAAGCTGCTGACCGATAGCCGCGTGCAGGGCGTCGAGCCGACCGACGCGCAGCGCGACATGCTGGCGCGCATTCGCGCGGTGCTGCCCGTCAAGGCCGCGCGTGCGCCACGCCGTTCCACACTCGCGCATTGACGGAGGATCCGCATGACTCTGCACGTTCCGCAGCCGCCGCTCAAAGGCGCAAAGGCCCTCGTCACGGGCATCGCGAATGAACATTCGATCGCTTACGGTTGTGCCAAAGCGTTCCGCGAACTCGGCGCGGACGTCGCGGTGACCTATGCTGACGAGAAGGCGCGTCCTTATGTCGAGCCTCTCGCGCTGAGCCTCGAAGCGCCCATTTTCATGCCGCTGGACGCATCGCGCCAAGACGAGCTCGATGCGGTGTTCGCGCGCATCGCGACAGAGTGGGGCAAGCTCGACGTGCTCGTGCATTCCATCGCGTGGGCGCCCAAGGACGATTTGCAAGGTGGTTTGCTGAACTGCTCGGCGGAAGGCTTTGCGAAGGCGATGGACATCTCGTGTCATTCCTTCGTGCGGATGGCGCGGCTCGCGGCGCCGCTCATGAAGGACGGCGGCACGCTGTTCACGATGAGCTATCACGGTGCGAACAAGGTAGTCGCCAATTACAACGTCATGGGTCCGGTGAAGGCCGCGCTGGAAGCGTGCGTGCGTTATCTCGCCTACGAACTCGGTCCGCAGGGTGTTCGTGTGCATGCGATCTCGCCGGGACCGCTCAAGACGCGCGCGGCATCGGGGCTCAAGGACTTCGATCTGCTGCTTGCGGAAGCGGCCAGGCGCGCGCCGCTCGGCGAACTGGTGGACATCATGGATGTAGGCTTCACGTGCGCGTTTCTCGCGACGCCTTATGGGCGGCGGCTGTCCGGCGAGACACTCTATGTCGACGGCGGCGTGAACATCGTGGGCTAGGGCAATCTTCACGCGGATCTTCACCAAGGACCGCGAGACGGTTCGGGCCGGCTAACCTCCTAGCGCGATGATGGCCATTGTCAGCACGACGCCGAGCGCGATCATGGCGAAGCCCGCCTTGATCGCACCCGCGCCGGTGTGACGCCCCAGCGCGAAGCCCGCGATGAAGAGCATCAGCAGAGTGAGCACGCGCGAAGCGACGAGCGCCGTCGTGAGATCCTTGACGACGAGAAATGGCACGGCGACCGGGAACGTCCCCAGGACGACGAGAAACAGAATGCCCAGTGCGCCGACGAAGTCGTCGCGCACGAAATTCGCTCGGGACGGAAGCGCCGGCACGGCCGCCAGGCGCGCACGAATGCGCTCGAGATCGGCGTCGTCGAGAAGCGGTTCCAGCGTCTCGGACAATGCGTTTCGCAGCGTGCGCACGGCGACCGCGCGGTCCGGCTGCTGCCGCACGGCCTGCGCGAGGTTCAGCCGCTGACCTCGCTCGGCAAGCGTGCGGACGAGATACATCACGGCGTCGGCGAGACCCCACGCGACATTGCACCCGAGCGCGGCGAAGAACATCTTGTTCCCGGCATCTTCGCCGCCGGTGACGGCCTTGACGGTTCCGACGAACGTCAGCGCCATGAACAGACCAAAACACAGTTCGCACACGCGGTCGACCGGGTCGAGAATCGATCGACGGTGTTCGGGCACGGCGGGTGTCGTGGTGCTCATATGGCTCGCCTCAGAACAGACAACGTCGCTTCGCTCAAGCTGCCGGCATGAACCGCTGCTACGAGCAGTATATGAAAGAGACGACCGTTCTGCGCCCGTATTCCGATGGGCGCGTGCGCGTCACGGTTCGTGCCGCTCGCCGGTTCGCATCACGCATTTCCCGTCGATCGTTTCGACGGGCAGCTTCGTCAGGCACAAACCCGTCGCGCCGACGACACATCCCGACCTGAGATCGAAGCGCAGACCGTGCGCCGGGCATTGCAATACATGACCTTCGAGACGGCCGCTCGCAAGCGAAGCACCGTTGTGCGGGCACGAATTGTCGATTGCGTGAATGACGCCGTCGATATTGAAGAGCACGACGCTACGGCCTTCGACGAAGGCGAGCATGCGTGAGCCGGGAGGCAAGGCGTCGCCGCCGGCGATGAGTACGTTTCGCGTCATGGCTGGAATGTTCGGGCGAGCGTTTTGGCATCGTCATGCGGTGAGCCGTGGCGCAACCCGCTTGCTAAGGCAATGACTTCGGCGGATGTTCGATGTTCGTCGCTTGTCCGCGCAATGCGTCGATCCGGCTCAGGTCTCGCGAATACCTCGACCGGCCGACGGCAAACGCGAGCATCGCCGCGACGCTCACGAGCGGAACCAGTTGCAGCGCTCCCAGGAGACCGATACGGTCCGCGATCGCGCCGGTGACGAGCGGACCCGGCGCGAGACCGATCAGGTTGTTCGCGAGCGTCAGCGTCGCGAATGCAGACGCATGGATTGCGGCCGGCGTGAGATTCGCCACCATCGCGCCCGCCGGTCCGGACGTGCCCGCCACGACGAGAATCCCCACGCCGATCAAGATGAGTTGCAACGGGCCGGCATCGAGCCTGAAACCGACGGACAGGAACACGAGCGAGAGCAGGCAATAGACGAGCGCCGTGATCCACTTGCGCGCGGGCGCGTTCCTGCAGATACGGTCGGTGGCTACGCCGCATGCGACCATGCCGATGCCGCCCAGCAGCACGAAGGCCGCCGCGCCCGCCGCGGCCTTGTCCGCGGGCAGCGCGTAGTAGCGATTCAGGAAGCTCGGCATCCAGGCGATCACCGCGCCCATGATGAAGAGTTGCAGCCCGCTGCCGACATAGGCGCAGACGACCGAGACCGTCGAGAACAAACCTGCCAGCAGCGTGCGCAGGCTCGTGCGCACGCCGTCCGTTCGACGTTTCGCCGCCGGGACGTCGGGATACCGTGCCGCGATGCGCTTGTCCGACACCACCAGCCGGTAGGCGATCACCAGCAGAAGACCGAAGCCTGCCATCGCGCCGAAAGACGCCCGCCATCCGAAGTGAACGGCGACGAATCCGCCGAACGCCATGCCGAGCACCGAACCGAACGCGCCGCCGGCCATGAAGGCGCCGGTGAGCGTGGAACGCAGATGAGGCGGAAAAATGCTGAGGATCAGCGCGATCCCCACGCTGCCATAAGCCGCTTCGCCGAGCCCCACGAAGGCGCGGGCCACCAGCATTTCACCGTAGTTGCCGGCGACGGCGCAGCCGAGCGTCGCGACGCTCCAGAGGGCAGCCATCACGATGAGGCTGCGCACGCGGCCCCAGCGGTCCGCGAGCACGGAAAGAGGAAAGGTGAGCAGGCCCACCATCAGCGCCACGACGCCACTGAGCGAACCCAGTTGCGTGTCGGACAAGCCCCACGCCTGTTTCAGGAGCGGGAACACGGCGTTCAGGACTTGCCGGGACATATAGTCCGACAGCAGCAGGCCGAACGTGAGCGCGAACACGATCCATGCGTATTTGCGCGATGCGGGCCTGGCGACGTTGATGCCGCGCGCGGCCGGCTCGATCCAGTCGATTTGCAAGATTGTCTCCTCCGATGGACGGCATCGGCATCATCATGCGCGTGGGCGCGCAGCGTGCCGTTGATTGTTTTGGCCGGGAAGACGGGCTTCCCGGCGTTCGCCGTGGAGTGTCAGGTTAAACGTACCGGCGCGGGGCCATCACTGCGCCTTTACGCTGGGGGTCAGGCCGCGCGCAGAGGAAGGTTCACCTGGCCCGGCTTGCGGTTCGGCGCCATGCCGTTCGCGACGAGCGTTTCGTCCGCCGTTTCGTACTGCACGCCGATGCGATAAATCTCGCGCGCTTCCCGGCCGTCGGCGATCTCGCGTCCCAGTTCGCGCGCCACGCGCACGCACTGTTCGATCTGCTGCACGGAGGTCATGCGGTTGCCGTGTTGATCGATGATCGTGTCCTCGATACCGCAGCGCGGATGCAGACCCATCGCCATCGCCATCATGTTGAACGGCAGTACGTTCTTCAGGAGCGATTCGGCCGTCAGCGTGCAGCCGTCCGGCGCGCGGTGGACGAAGTTGAAGAAGTTGAACGGATTCGGGCCGTCGAAGCCGCCGCCGATGCCGATCCACGTCAGGTTCAGCGGTCCTCGATAGGCGCCCTTGCGCACGAGGCGTTCGAGCGTTTCCAGCGCGTGGATGCCGGTGAGCTGAAAATGCGGCTGGATGTTCGCCGCCTGCAGGCGACGCAAATGCTCCTCGACCCATGCCGGACCCGCGGGCACGGTCATTTCGCTGTAGGCGGCCTGGTACGCGGGATGAGCGAGCGACGTGCCCTTCACATACTCCGGATACAGCAACTCCATGATGTTCATCTGCGTCGTGTTGATGGCGACGGTCACCTGATCCGGCTTCGGATCGAGCTCGGCGAGCATGTGGCGCGTGTCGTCGGACAGCCACTTCGCCGCCTGACCGTCGTCTTCCGGTGCGAACGAGATGGACCCGCCGACCTGAATGATCATGTCCGGCACCGCCGCGCGCACGCCCGCGATCAACTCGTTGAACTTCGACAGACGCTTGGAGCCCTTGCCGTCCAGCTCGCGCACGTGCAGATGCAGGACTGTCGCGCCCGCGTGATAGCAGTCGACGGCTTTCTGGACCTGCTCGTCCATCGTCACCGGAATGTCCTCCGGAAAGTCGGCGGGCATCCATTCGGGGCCGTAGGGTGCCACCGTGATGACGACCTTGTCCTGGTTCTCGGGGTGCAGCGAATCGTCGAGGAATTGCATGTGTTGCTCCGGCGTAAGAAGGATCGATGTAAGTCAAGCGGCGTCTCGAGACGCGAGGATCAATAGGGCACGTCGCCGATGATTCCGGCGCGCTCCATCTTTCGATGGCACGGCGGGTAATCCATGACCGCGTAATGCTGCGTACTGCGGTTGTCCCAGATCGCGACGCTGTTCTTTTTCCAGCGCCAGCGAACCTGGTATTCGGGGATGTACGCCTGGCTGATCAGGTAAGCGAGCAACTGACCCGCACCCGGATTGGCGTCCTGGCCGAAACGCACGCGCTCGGGCGTGTGATAGTTCGTGAAATGCGTCGTAAAGGCGTTGACGAACAGCGTCTTCTCGCCGGTTTCCGGGTGCGTGCGCACGACCGGGTGTTCGGCGTCGGGAAACTGGGCTTTCAACGCGAGCCGCTTTTCGATCGGCATGGCGGCCCCGAAACTGGCTTCGATGCTGTGGCGCGCGCGCAGATCGGCGATCTGGCTCTTGACGTGCCCGGGCAGGTTTTCATAGGCGAGCACCATGTTCGCCCAGATGGTGTCGCCGCCGACGGGAGGACACTCGACGCAACGCAGCACGCAACCGAAGGGCGGCGCGGCGCGCCAGGTGGCGTCCGTATGCCACGCGTTTTCGTAGCGGTCGTTGGCCTGGTCGGGATTCTTGTAGATGCGCACGAGACCCGGATGCTCCGGATCGCTCCCGGCGACAGGATGATCTTCCAGCTCGCCGAAGCGGCGGGCGAACGCGACATGCTCGGCGCGCGAGATGTCCTGATCGCGGAGAAACAACACGCGGTGTTGAAGCAGCGTCGCGCGGATTTCCGCGAACAGGCCGTCGTCGTGCACCGCGTCCGCGAGGCTCACGCCCGTGAGTTCGGCTCCGATGGAGCAGGTGAGTGGTTCGACGCGCATGATGTGTCTCCTCACACGACGAAAATGGATGAGCCGGTCGTCTTGCGCGACTCCAGATCGCGATGCGCCTGGGCGGCATCCTGCAGCGCGTAGCGCTGGTTGATCTCGATGCGGATGCGGCCGTTCGCGACATGCCCGAAGAGTTCCTCAGCGAGCGTGGCCTTCTCGGCCGGATTGGCGATGTAGTCGGCAAGCGCGGGGCGCGTCAGAAAGAGCGAGCCCTTCATCGCCAGCAACTGCGGATTGAACGGCGGAATCGGTCCGGATGCGGTCCCGACGCAGACCATCAGCCCGCGGCGCCGGAGCGAATCGAGCGACGCTTCGAAGGTGTCCTTCCCGACGCTGTCGAACACGACGTTCACGCCCGCGCCGTCCGTCAGTTCCCGCACGCGTTTCGCGACGTCCTCATGGCTGTAATTGATGACGTGTTCGCAGCCGTGCTCACGGGCGATCTCGGCCTTGGCATCGCTCGACACCGTGCCGATCACCGTCACGCCGAGCAGGCGCGCCCACTGCGAGACGATCAGCCCGACGCCGCCGGCCGCCGCATGCAGCAGGATCGAATCGCCGGCCTTGAACGGATGGATGCGGCGCATCAGATAGGACGCGGTCAGGCCGCGCATGGTCATCGCGGCGGCGGTCTCGCAGTCGATCCCGTCCGGCAGCCGGACGAGCGCCGCCGCGGGCGCGAGGCGCTCCGTGCTGTATGCACCGAGCGTGTTGATGAACCCAGTGTAGGTTACGCGATCGCCGACGCGCACCTGATCCACGCCCGCGCCGACGGCTTCGACGATCCCCGCGGCCTCCACTCCCATACCGGCGGGCAGCGGCACGGGATACAGGCCGGAGCGGAAGTAAGTATCGGCGAAATTCAGACCGACGGCCTCGTGGCGCAGTCTTACCTGGCCGGGGCCGGGTGCGCCGACCGCGATTTCTTCCCATCGCAACACTTCGGGGCCGCCGGTCTCGTGAAAGCGGATTGCATGTGCCATTCGTCTCTCCATTCTTGCGCGCGCCGTCAGGCTCGCAGCTTGTCTATTCGATATTCGTGGCGCGTTCAGCGGGGCTGAACGTGCCGTCGATCTCGGTCCAGTCGGCATAGCTCAGATAACGCCGTGCCGCCGGCAAGATCACGCCCTGCTCGCGCCCCATCCATTCCCAGACGAATCGCGCATAGGCGCTGACGGCCCGCTCGATGTCCTCCGGCGCGTCGGCGCAGTCCGGCTCCCGGCCGACCACGCGAGTCAGTTCGTGAACCAGTTCATCGTCGCGCCGGTGCAGGCGTTCGAGTTCGGCGAGTTCGGCGTTCAGTCTCGACGTGCGCTTCCGAAGGCGCCGGAACAACGCGACTTTTTCTTTCGCTCGAAAGCCGCGCGCGGGAAGATCCTGAAGTCGACGGGCGATGTCGCGCGTCGTCGCCGCGGAGGGCGCCGCGCTGCGATCGTGCGCGGCGCGGATCGTGTCCAGCCATTCGTGAAGCATGTCCGCAAGCGTCCGGTGCGCGCTCAGAAGCGCGCCGATCGACGCCGCCACGGCCGGCCGCCGGTCCGTCCCGCACGACAGCATGGCGGGCAGGATCACCTCGGCCGACGCCGCGTGCCCGTCCGGCAGACTTGCGCCCGTGCAGATCAGATCGCAGTCGTGCCGGCGTGCCTGCGCCAGCAGGGTGCCGAGCGTACCGGCCCCGGCGGCGGCGACGCACGTGCAGGGCACGCCCTGCGCGCGGGCGCCGGCCTCGGCTCGGGCGAGCAACGCGTCCGCGTGCTCATCGGCGTTTCCGGGAGTCGCGCCGGAGACGCCGCAGGAAGCGGATGACACATGCAGGAAAGTGATTCGCGCGCCGACGGCCTGCGCGAATTCGGTTGCATGGCCGATCGCTTCGATGCCGGCGTCGGTGTCCTCGACAGGAACGAGTAGATGCTGATACATGGTGTTTCTTTCTGATCCGGGTAGGTGCCTGAACTCATCTGCATCGTAGTGCAGGGCGATCCCGCGCGACCCTCTCGCGAAGGGAGGGGTTGACGCCCCCCTGTCATTCGAACGATGCTGTGGGCGCGATCCCGGGCCGATGCGGCTCTCCCGGATCGCCCAAGCCTTCAGACCAACCCGTTCCCGATGGCCCCCACCCAAAGCGGCGCAGCACGTTCCACCACCGAGCTGGTCCTCAAAACCATCGCGCCCCGCGCCCCGCTCAACCTGCTCGCGCGGCAGCGGCTCAGCGCGGATGCCGCGCAATATCGCGACCGCCAGATCACGCTCGTGCAGGCGCCGGCCGGCTACGGGAAAACCTCGCTGCTCGCGCAGTGGCGCCGCGAATATCTCGCGCGCGGGATTGCCGTGGCGTGGCTGCTCGCCGACGAGCGCGACGATCCCGAGCGACTTCTGCGCGGCCTCGTGCAGGCGGTGCGAACCGGGTGCGCGCGGGCCGGCTTCGGCGCGATGCTGCTCGACGGCGCCCTCGCGTCGGTGGGCGATCTCGACGGCGCGACGGGCTGGCTCGCGGAGATCGCCCTGCTGTCGCTGGATGTCGTCCTGATCATCGACGAAGCCGAGCGGCTGCCGGCCGCGGGCGCCGCATTGCTGGCCTACCTGCTTCACAATGCGCCGCAAAACCTGCGCATCGTGGTGGCGGGGCGAAGCGGACTCGAAGCCTCGATGGTCGATCTTCTGACGTATGGACAGGGCACGCTCGTCGGACCGGATGCGCTGCGCTTTCGACTCGACGAAACGATCGCGTTGATCGGCAACCGTTTCGGCGAGCGTGTGGATGCCGACGCGTGCGCGCGTCTCTTCGAGGCGACGGACGGCTGGCCGCTCGGCCTGCAACTCGCGCTCGGCTCGATGGCGCATGCCGCGGACCCGCGCAGGGCGGTAGACGCGCTTTTGTCGGGGCCGGGCGGCCTGCGCGAGCATCTCGTCGGTGCATTGATCACCCATCTCTCGGCGGAGGACGAGGCCTTTCTCACGCGTGTGAGCGTCGTCGACATGCTGCATCCGGAGTTGTGCGAGGCGCTGACCGGCCTTGCCGACGCGCCGGAGCGGCTCGCGGGCCTGGTCCGGAAAACCCCTGTGTTCATCACGGTCGAGGACAGCGCGTGGTGCCGTCTGCACACGCTCGTGCGCGACGCGCTGCGCGTCCGGCTCGCCGATCTGCCCGCCGCCGAACGCGCGGAACTGCACGCGCGCGCGATGCGATGGTTCGTCGGGCGCGACATGATCGAGGAAGCCGCACGCCACGCGCATGCGGCAGGCGAACACGGCACCGCGTACGACCTCGCCGAGCGAAGTCTGCACGATGCGGTGCGTCACGGTCACCTGAGTCTGGTACTTGACTGGCTCGATCTGATTCCGGAAACCGAACTCGAACGGCGTCCCCGTTTGCGGCTCGCCGCGGCCTGGGCGCTGGCGGTCGGGCAACGCCACGAGGAAGCGCAGCGTCAGATCGGGCGCATTCTCGCGGGCCCGGCCGTTGACGTGAAACTGCGCTATGAATGCGCGCTGATCCTGAGCGCGGCTGCTTATTTCGCGGACGAACCGGACCGCTTCGTGGCGCTCTTCGAACCGTGGGCGAACATGCCACCCGACGGCGGTTCGTGGCTCGCGCAGGTTCACGCGAATCGTCTTGCCGCCCGCGCGATGCTGCTCGGCGACCCGGCCCAGGCGCGGCGCGCGCAGCAACGCGTGCCGTGCGCCGGAGGCGGCGAGACGCTCGATTATCTGGTGCGCTGGGGCGAGTACATCAAGGGCGCCAGCTATCTTTGGGAAGGCCAGATGTCGCTCGCCGACGAAGTGCTGAAGGCCGCACTCGCGAGCGCCGAGGCGGAACTGGGGCGGCGGCATCCGCTCAGTTGCATGTTTGCCGTGGCGTGCGCGGCGATCGCCTACGAAGACGATCGCCTGGATGAAGCGGCGGCCTTGCTTTCCAACCGCCTCGATATGCTCGAACGCGCCGCGACGCCCGAGACCGTCGTGCTCGCGTACCAGACGGCCGCGCGCATTGCCGCCGCGCGCGGCGCGGAACATCGCGCGCTGGATATGCTGGAAGCGTTGCACGCGCTCGGCGTGAGCCGCGGTCAGCCGCGTCTGTGCATCGCGAGCCTTGCCGGGCAGATCCGCATGCACGCGGGCCGCTATCGCGTCGAGACATGCCAGGCGCTGATGCGCCGCATCGAGGAGATTCTGGCTCGCGAGGCCGGCCGCGGGCCGCTCTGGCACGAGTCGGTCGCCGTATTGCAGTTGCTTGCGCGCGCCGACGTCGCCATCGCCGGGCGAAACTGGCCGCAGGCGCTCGACGCGCTGGACACCGCGGGCGCACGCGCCGACGCGATGAAGATGGGCCGCCATCGCATCGAGATCCTGGCTTTACGCGCGTTCGCGCAGCGGCAAACGGGCGCGGATGCGACAGCGCTATTGCTCGAAGCGATGAATCTCGCGCAGACCTTCAGGCTGGGCCGCACGCTGATCGACGCTCATCCCTCGCTCGCGGATTGGGCGCGCCGCACGGCCGACGCGGCGAGTTCCGAGGACATCGGCCAGACCTCCGCCGCCTTGCCGGGCGTGCGGCCGCTTCCGCGCGAGACGGGCGGTCCCCGCGCGGTGCCGTGTGTCGTCCTGACGCCGAAGGAACGGGAGATTCTCGAGTTGCTCGCGCGCAATCTGACCAACAAGGAGATTGCGCGCGCGGGAATGATCGGGGAGGGCACCGTCAAGTGGCATCTCAAGAACCTGTTCGGCAAGCTCGACGCAAGCTCGCGCAGGCACGCGGTGCGGCGTGCAGTGGTCCTCGGCCTGCTCGAAGGCACGCAATAGCACCCAACGGCCACCCAACGGCCACACGAGGAACAGGCGCTGCCCCCTCCCGTCGCGAGAGGGGTTCGAATCGCGCTCCTTCCGTATTCTTGCTCCATGACTTCACGCGTGATTGCGACGTCTTCGAAACATCGCGCGCGTGGCGTCGATCCCGGCTGGAAAGCTCGCGGATAGTCGCCCTGCCGGTCCATCGCTACGCAAGCTCGTGAAACGATGAACGACCAGCCGGCCGCGCCCGCACGATGCATTTTCGCAAGCCGCAAAAAAATATGGAGACCTCATGAAACGAAGACTGTCCGGCGCGGCCGTGCTGCTGACTTTTTCCGGAGCGGCCGGCGCGCAAAGCTCGGTGACGCTTTACGGCGTCGTCGATTCGGGCCTGCTCTATCAGAGCACGGCGGCGGCGTCGTTCGCGCCGAATGCGCCCAATCTCGGCAAGGTCTACCGGTTCAAGGACGGCGGCATCTATTCGAGCGGCTGGGGCATCAAGGGAACTGAGGACATCGGCGGCGGTTATCACGTCAATTTCAAGCTGCAGGGATCATTCGACAGCGCCACGGGCAAGAGCGGCCTGAGCGACACGCCGGGCGTTCCGGCCCAGTTCAACCAGTACGCGACGCTCGGCGTGTCGGGGCCTTTCGGCAAGCTCGACGCGGGGCGCCAGATCGTCCCGATGATCTGGGCGATGTACGACACGGACGTGCGCGGCGCGCAGTACTTCGGCAGCATCCTGACCGCGTGGCTCGGCATGAACCAGGCCGCGGGCTGGCCCGGCACGAGCACGAACGGCTCGATCGGCGCGCTGTATGACAGCAACGCGATCGTCTACGAGTCGCCGAAATTCTATGGCGCGTCGATCGCGCTCGAATACGCGCCGGGCGGCGTTCCGGGGCATTTTCAGGGCGGCACGCGCGAGTCGGCGGTCCTCAAATATTCGAACTACGGCCTGAATCTCGCCGCCGCGTACTACAACGGACACGACGCGAATCCCTTTCCCGCGACGTATCCCGCCACTCCGGCCACGCCCGCGACAGGGCAAGCCAACAACCGATTTCTCTACGTCGGGGCTCAATACACGTTTTACGGTTTCTCCGTGTCCGGGTCATACGGCCATGGCAAGAATCCGGCGAACAGCGGCCGCGCCGATATCGATATGTATTCAGCTGGTCTCGGTTATCGATTCACTCCCGCTTTCAAGGTGACATCCGGGTTCTACTATCTGAAGGACAACAACAACTCGACGAATCATTCGAGCGAGTTCGCGGTGGGCGCGGAATACAACCTGTCCAAACGCACGATGGCGTATGCCCAGGTCGGCCATGTCGACAACCACGGGACGATGAATCAGACCATCGTGTACGGGCAGCCTGTCGCGCCGGGAGAATCGACCACGGCCGCGATGATCGGCATCCGCCACAACTTCTGACGCGCCGCCCTCCGGCATGCGGGAATCCCGCGAACGATAAATGGAATGTCCATGAAAAGCATCAAGCCACTCAGTGCGGGTCGTGCAGTGTTGATCGTCCTGGCGTCGGCCGGAGCGAGCTTTCACGCCGGCGAAACCGTCGCGGCTGCAAGCGCGTCTGCGGCTGCGTCGAGCGCAAGCGCTTCCGTCGCCACGCACAAGCAGGATCGCGCGCTGCGCAAGCTCGTGTATGCCGAATTCGCGAAAGACAAGACCATCGACGCCGGAGACATCGGTGTCGGCGTGAACAGCGGCGTCGTGACGCTGACCGGCACGGTGAGCGACGCCGAGCACATCGAGAAGGCTGCCGCCATGGCGAAAGGCGTCCCCGGCGTGGTGTCGGTGACGAACAAACTGTCCATCAAGCGGAATTTCGCGCAGTAGTCCAAGCCGTGCGCGAAGAAGGGCCGCGCCGTCGCGCCACGCCCGGCATAGAGGAACCTCAAGTGAATCACGACATCTTCGAACCGTCTCAATCGGCGTACGCCTATCCTCTGCTCATCAAGCATCTGCTGCATACGCCGCTCGCGCACGCGCCCGACCAGGAGATCGTGTATCGCGGCGACACGCGCCTGACCTATCGGGCGATGCAGAAGCGTCTCGCGCGCCTTGCCAATGGCCTCGTTCGCCATGGCGCGCACATGGGCAGCACGGTCGCGGTGATGGACTGGGACAGTCATCGCTACCTCGAATGCTACTTCGCCGTTCCGATGATGGGCGCGGTGCTCCAGACGGTGAACGTGCGGCTCTCGCCGGCGGAGATCGCCTACACGATCAACCATGCGGGCGCGCAGATCCTGCTCGTGCACGCGGACTTCCTGCCCGTCGTCGAAGCGATCAGGGATCAGCTCGAATCGGTGCGCACCTTCATCCTGATCGACGAAGAAGGCAGCGCAATCTGCGAGCACGCCATTCCGTTCGCGCAAGAGTACGAGTGCATGCTCGCCGCGAGCGAACCCGTCTACGACTTCCCGGATTTCGACGAGAACACGCGCGCCACGACCTTCTATACGACCGGCACGACCGGATTGCCCAAGGGCGTCTGTTTCTCGCATCGTCAACTCGTGCTGCATACCATCACCGGAATGGCGGCGCTTGCGAGCCCGGTATCGGGACAGCGCTTTCATCGCGGCGACGTGTACATGCCGATCACGCCGATGTTCCACGTGCATGCGTGGGGCATGCCCTATATCGCCACCGTGCTGGGCGTGAAGCAGGTCTATCCGGGACGCTATGTGCCGGAGCGTCTCGTCGCGCTGGTCCGCGATGAAGGCGTCACGTTCTCGCATTGCGTCGGCACCATCCTGCACATGCTGCTCAATTGCCGCGACGCGCAGACCGTCAATCTGAGCAGATGGAAAGTGGTTATCGGCGGGGGCGCGCTGCCTCACGGACTCGCACGTGCCGCGCTCGATCGCGGCATCGATATCTTCGCGGGCTACGGCATGTCCGAAAGCTGCCCTTTGATGAGCCTCGCGCAACTGCAACCCGGCAGCGAGACGCTGGGCTTCGACGAGCAGGTCGCGCTGCGCTGCAAGACGGGTCTGCCGCTGCCGCTCGTCGAGCTGCGCATCGTGAACGAGGACGCGGTCGAGGTCGCGCACGACGGCCGTGCGAGCGGCGAAGTCGTGGTGCGCGCGCCGTGGCTCACGCAAGGGTATCTGAAGGATGCGGCCGCCTCGGCGCAACTCTGGGACGGCGGCTATCTGCACACGCAGGACATTGCGAATATCGATCCACAGGGATATCTGCAGATCACCGATCGCATCAAGGACGTGATCAAGTCCGGCGGAGAATGGGTGTCGTCGCTGGAGATCGAGAGCCTGATCTCGATGCATCCGGACGTCTCGGAAGTGGCCGTGATCGGCATCAAGGACGAGAAGTGGGGCGAGCGGCCCGTGGCGCTGGTGGTCCTGAAGCCGCAATCGACCACGCCCGCAACCGCTGACGAAATCAGGAATCACGTGCTCGCGTTCAGCGAGAGCGGACGGATTTCGAAGTTCGCGGTGCCGCAGATCGTGAGGATCGTCGATCAGCTCGAAAAGACGAGCGTCGGCAAGCTGAACAAGAAGCGGCTGCGCGAACTGTTCGCGCAATCGGTCTAGTCCGGGCGTGTGTCTCGTCCTTGGAGATCGAGAAAGCCGGGACATGCCGCATGAGCGGAGGCCCGGCGATCTCACCTAGCGTTCCGGGCACAGATCCGACGGCCGCTCGACCAGATTCAGGCCGGCCGCAAGCTTTCCGGCCGGCGCGGTGACCGACGGCAGGATGCAATGCGTGCCCTGATTGTTGGTGCAACCATTCAGTCCATGGCCGTGCGAGAGCAACGACGCAAGACATGAATCGGGCGTCGCGGGTTCGGTCAGCCGGTTGCCGGCCTGGCGCGTCGTTCGCGCGACGACCAACGCATCCACGCAGATTCGCGATTCAGCGAGTTCGAGTTCGACCTGGTTATGCGAGAAATCGACGTCCTCGAATCCCCAGACGAGCAACGCCGACAGCGCCGGCCGGTCGCTCTGGCTGCGATCGAGGCTGGCGAGGCCGATCTGATTGCCCTGAACCGCAATCCGGCCAGGCAGGGTCGCCCGCGCATCCTGAATCAGGGCGCGCACGCGGAGCGGGCCTTCGGCCGCCGCCTGGACGAGCTTCTCCGCCAGTTCCGCCAGCATGCGTCCGCCGATCAGGACGACCGCCGCGAGGTCACGCAGACTGATGCCGGGAGCGCCGGCGCCGCGGGCGATGCCGAGTCCGGAGAGAAGCGCGTTGTCCTGAACCCGCATGTCGCCTTCACCCACGACGAATAACGCCTGCCCGCGCGGCGCGACGACGAGGTTTTCCGCCACGACGAGCGAAGGGCGCGAATCTCGCCGTTCCGCACCGGCGGTAGCGGCCGGCGGCGTCGCCCGCTCGATGACGATGCCGCCCGCGATGGGATTGCCGTCGATCTGCACCGGCCCGTTGCCGGAAATCCGGTTGCGCAGGATCAGGGCGCCGCGCGTTTCGGCCGCGTAGAGGCCGGCACAACCCTGACGCGCGTCGCTGCCGTTCCGCTCGATGCGGTTGTCCGCCACGAACAGGCCGCTGACCGCCTGCAATACGATTCCTCCGGCGATCTTGCCCGGCATGCCTCGCTCGCCGCGGCACATCTCGATCTCGTTGCCCGTGATCGTCAACCCTTCGATGACCCCGTTTCCTTCGATGCCGTTGCCGAGCCCGTCGACGAGACGGTTGTTCAGGATCTCGATTTCGCCCGCGCGATCGCCGCTCTCGATGGCGATCCCCGAGCCGGCAAACCGCTCGATCCGGTTCGACTCGATGCGGACCAGACTGCAATTGCCGCGCAGGCCGATTCCCGCCCCGATGAATTCGCAGCCGGCGACGATGAGCCGCTCGAACCGGTCGCCGCCGTCGGCGAGCAACGCGGGCGTCCGACCGCGCTCGACGATAAAGCGGCAGCCCTCGACGAGGATATCGCTGCCGACCGACGCGACGACCGTGGCCGGTTCGCCGCCGCCGAGCACAACGACATCGATCAGGCCGGTGGCATCGGCGGCCAGCCGCAGCGGTTCTCCTTCGATCGTCAGGCGCGACCGCGGGAAGCACCCGACGATCCGCGTATTAGGCCGGTCCACGACGAGGCCGCCCGGCAGCGCGTGATCACCGGGAGTCAGACACAGGCGCACGGCCGTGTCGAGGTTCGGGACGAGCGCCGGCAAGGCCGCCAGCGCCGCCTTCAGGTCCGGGACATCGCCGCCCTTGCCGACGCAGAGCGTGCAGCAGTCGCAGGCGTTCTCGACCGGCTGCTGCTGCGGCGGCGCCTCGCCTTCCGGCGGCACGAGGTTGCGACAGTCGGACGTGACGGCGAAGCCGCCGCCCGCCGCCAGAGAGACGACCGCGAGCGGCGTGTAGTAATGGCGCACGCCGTCGGGCTCTGCTGCGTCCAGTTCGCGGATCGAGCCGTCGACCGTACGTGCCTCGAATGACCAGTGGTCGTCGATGCGCATCGAGCCGCCGACCGGATCCGCTCCGAAGAAAGCCTGCACGCCGTCCTCGAGCGCGATCGGACCTGCGCCGGTCGTCATCAGTCCGTCGGCATCGACAGCGTTGCCGTGGCGCTCAGCGCTCTGGTCCCAGCGGATGACTCTGGTATGGCGCGACGCGAGATCGGCCGGAGTCGTCGCGAACGGAATGAACGGCGGCGGGGCCGGCACGACACGATCAAGAAACAGCGTGCGGGTTGTTTCGTCGATGCTTTCGACCCGCGCCATATCGCCCGACTGGCTCATCAGCTCGCGCCAGTCGTCGGTGACTTCGACCCAGTCGCCGGCCGCAAAACGCAGGACCGCGTCGCGACCGATGCGCAGCACCTGTAGTTCACTCTTGGTCCCGCTGACCTTGATGCCCTGCACCGGCGATACGATCGACGCGTTTTCGCGGCTCCACTTGAACTTTGCCGTGCCGACCGGTCCGGCGACATGAATCTGGATGCGATAGAGGCGGTTCTCCAGGCCGCGATAAC
>FCOH02000005.1 GCA_001544595.2 Caballeronia peredens
CACTTGAAAGTTGAAGTGGACACCAGCATCGCCTATCACTCATCGCGCGGGAAGGACGCCGACAACGGACCGCTTACACTCCAAGAGCCATAAGCGCAGCCGCCACCAAGAATGGCAGCGAAGGCATCTCAGGCCACAGGATGAGCGATAACGCTACCCCGAATATCGGCGCGACCGAGAAATAGGCGCCGGTTCGGGCTGTGCCGAGGTTTCGTAGCGCGACGACAAACAGGACCAAGCTCACGCCATAGCCGGCGAAGCCGGTCAGCATGGCGGCCGCCATCCGACCAACGCCAGGTAAGTGCGCACCCGCAAAGAGCGCGATGCCCAGATTGACGGAACCCGCAGCCAGCCCCTTCAGGCACGCAATAACCATCGCGTCGTTCGTTGAAACCTTGCGCGTCAGGTTGTTGTCGACCGCCCAGGAAACGCAAGCTGCGACAACCAATAGCGCACCGGGCGATACGCCGCCGACGCCGGGTTGCCAGGATAGCGCGACGCCACCTGCCACGATGGCGACCATCCCGAGGAATATCTGCAGGTCGACGTTTTCGCGAAATACCAACCAGGCAATGACCGCGGTGAAAACGCCCTCGAGGTTCAGTAGCAAGGAACTGGTTGCGGCAGGTGTCGTGCTAAGGCCGAACATCAACAGCGCAGGTGCGGCGACGCCGCCTGCAGCAATTGCGCCAAGAAGCCAGGGCACCTCGGCGAGCTGAATCCGGCTTTCATTTTCTCGTTCACCGGCTGTGCGGCGCAGTCGCTGGAAGAGAATTCCGATGGCAAGACCGACGCCGCTGCCAAGATAGAACAGACCCGCGACCATGAACGGCGAGAGAGAACCGAGCAAGGTCTTGGCGAGAGGCGTCGTCGTGCCGAATAGCGCGGCGGCAAGAAGTGCGGTGAAAGCGGCGTTGTGGCGTGCGTGCATGGATTGACGGGCGACGAACAGTAACCAGATTCAGGAAGTATCCGGGGAAATCCGCGAGCGAGGAGAACCTCGCTAAGCAAGCGATACCCCCGCCCCCTATGGTAGACTGTGGACGATTATACCCGGTGGGGGTATGTGGAGAACGCGATGAGTCATACGGTTCAAGAAAAACAGAAGCTTCTTAACAGGGTTCGCCGTATCAAGGGGCAGGTTGAAGCCATTGAGCGGGCACTCGACGAAGAGCACGGCTGCTCAAACGTCCTGCAACGAATCACGAGTTGTCGTGGAGCGATGAACGGCCTGCTGGCAGTTGTGCTGGAAGACCACATCAGGAACCACCTCGTCGATGCTGAGAGCGGCGAAGAGCACGGCGACAGTGCGACCGAACAGCTCATCGAGGTGGTTCACAGCTATTTCAAGTAGGGTCGAAAATGAGTGATTTCAAAAACGCCGCATTCGGCGCAGGACACGACCACATCTTCCTGGGTGCTGGTCACGAAAAGAACGAGCGAAAGACATGGGCCGTGATTGGGCTGTGCAGCGCGATGATGTTGATTGAAATCGTCGGCGGCAGTATGTTCGGGTCGCTTGCGCTCGTCGCCGACGGTCTGCACATGTCGACGCATGCTGGCGCGATGCTGATTGCAGCGCTCGCGTACACCTACGCACGGAAGCATGCCACCGACTCCCGCTTCGTGTTCGGTACGGGCAAGCTTGGCGACCTCGCGGGCTTCACGAGTGCCATCGTGCTCGCAATGATTGCGCTGCTGATTGGCTACGAAGCGGTGTCGCGTTTCCTGTCGCCGATACCGATTCACCTCGGCGAAGCGATTCCTATCGCGGTGGTCGGCCTGCTTGTTAACCTTGCGAGCGTGTGGCTGCTGAGCGGCGGTGACCACGGCCATAGCCATGGTCATAGTCATAGTCACGGGCATGGCCATGCTCACGACGACCATGCTCATGAAGGCGAGGTACGGAAAATTCATACACCGTCGGGTGTGTTTGCCGTTTCCATCTTCGAAGATGGTGTGCCGCCTGTGTTCAGGATTACGCCTGCGAAGAAGGGTTCGCCACTGGATGCCTCAGCGGTATCCGTCACGACGGTACGACCTGATGGGACGCAACAGGTATTTGCGCTGGCGGACCGCGGCGGCTACCTGGAATCAAAGGAAGACGTTCCTGAGCCACACGCTTTCAAGGCGATTGTGCGGACGCCCGAAGGCGAATACGAAGTCGAATTCGAAGAAGATGAGCACGGCCACGACGCACATGAGGCAACGACTCGGGACCACAACATCCGCTCAGCCTATGTTCATGTCATTGCCGACGCGGCGGTTTCTGTGCTGGCCATCATTGGACTGGTGCTGGCGCGCGCGTTCGGCTGGCTGTGGATGGACCCCTTGGCGGGCGTCATTGGTGCGCTCGTGATTGCAAACTGGTCGTACGGCTTGATGCGGGACACCGGTGCAATCTTGCTTGACATGAATCCCGACCGGCGAATGGCAGAGAACGTACGTCACGCCATTGAGGACCGTGGCGACAAGGTCATCGACCTGCATGTATGGCGGGTGGGTCCTGGTCACATGAGTGCCGTGGTGTCAGTGGCGACAGGTGAACCCCAGCGTGATTCGCGCTTCTATCATGCGGTGCTCGAGCGCTTCACGGGGCTGTCACATGTCACCGTGGAAGTGCAACCGTCACAAGCGGCGGCCTAACTCATCGCAGTCAAGTCGCCGTGCATTGTGGGTGGGCCAGCAAGACCAAAGCGCCGGGTGTTTTCGCATGCTCGTTGACGGTCTCCCCGCGCAGGCGGGTGTGGATTCTTGAGCTTCGCAAGTGAGGCTCCTGCTTGGTTGCAGAGCGCCTGCCGAGCTTGCCCGGTTAGACGCACCGTTCGGCGCTGCCTCCAGCTAGATGGCGCTTTCTCGGCGCAATCCACCACGGATAGCCAGGGCGCACAGGGTCAGCAAGCAGAATCCCGCTCCCGCATAGAACGTCGAGCTGGCGCCCAAGCGGTCCCACAACTCGCCTGCGACGACGCTCGCCACGAGCATCGCCAGACCGCTCATCAAATTGAAGAACCCGAACGCGGTGCCTTTCAGGTCCGGCGGTGCGGTATGCGCAACCATGGTTGCAAGCAGGCCTTGCGTGAGCCCCATATGCAGGCCCCACAGTGCGACACCCACCAGTACGACCGGCCATTGGTTTCCATGAGCGAGCACGACATCTGACGCAATGAGTACGACGAGTCCAGGCGCCAGCAGTTTGGTGTGGCTCATCGAGTCAGCCAGCTTACCAAAAGGGTAGGCGGACGCGGAATACACTAGGTTCATTGCCACCATCACGAGCGGCACCAGGGCAATGGGTATCCCGCCTTGCATCGCGCGTAGTACGAGAAACGCCTCGCTGAACCGAGCGAGGGTGAACACTGCCCCGATGAACACCACCCACCAATACGACGCGTTCAGCTTTTTCAGGCTTGCGAGCTTCATTGGGTTGACACGGTTCGCGTCCGAATGGTGAGCAGGTTCCTTGATGCCGAACACCAGCAAGGCCACCGCGACGAGTCCCGGAATCACAGCAATCCAGAAGATGAGACGAAAGTTGTTTGCCAATAGGAGCATCAACCCGACGGCGAACAACGGTCCGAGAAACGCCCCGACCGTGTCAAGCGCTTGTCGCAAACCATAGGCGGCGCCACGCAGGTGTGGGGGCGTGATATCAGCTACGAGTGCGTCGCGCGGCGCGCCCCGCACACCCTTGCCGATTCTGTCTACCACGCGCGCTGTGAAGACGATGCCCGCCGTCGGCGCGAGCGCAAACAGAGGTTTGCTCAACGCGCCCATACCGTATCCGATGACCGCCAGCCACTTCCTATTGCCGAGGTAGTCGCTCAGGGCACCGGAGACCATTTTCACGATGGGCGCAGTCGCTTCGGCGACGCCTTCAATCAAACCGACCATCATCGCGCTTGCACCCAGGCCTGTTACTAGGAACATCGGAAGAAGGCTGTGAATGATTTCCGACGAAATGTCCATGAACATGCTGACGAAGCCGAGCATCCAGACACCACGGGGAATCTGGATGAGCGTGCTAGTACGCGTTGAATTGGTCTGCATCTTTTCTCGAATTCAGGATTGTCGGGTCCAACAGTGGTACCGACGCACGCCGGTGTATCACCACCCAAAAGCCGAGCCCCTAACAGGGTCATGTTCTCCGGGGACTCATCACCCGTCTGAGATACTTCTGAAGCCGTTTCTCCCCTTGTACAAAAATACAAAGCTGACAGCAGGTTCTTACTAAGCATGCCCTCCAGACTATCGCACATGGCGCAATGATAGACAGTCATTGTCGGTGCCGCGTCCTTGCCGAATCCAGGAGCGCTTGGCAATAATTGTGCGCGGACCGGAACTGGCGAAGTATCGTGACCCGAAGACAGTGGGGCGGAATGGGGCGGGTGTGGCAGAACTCCCGCATGGATTGCCATCGCGAAAGACAGGACTAAGTTTTTGATTGCGGGAGCGGCTGAAAGCACGCAGCCACCCTCGGACTTCTTCGAAGTTATTTCTGAAGCATGGACGTCTTCGAGTAGTCAAGGTCGAGGTAGTCCACAGTTGCGTACGGAACCGCGCCCTTTTTGGCCATCAGCGTCAGTCGCGCTTCGCGATGGGCGCCGACCTCTTGCTCATCGGTGTGCTGCACATGGGATAATTGCTACTGACAGTTGCAGCGATAACAGGGGCGGAACGTTGACGTGCCCTGTGAACTTCGGAGTGGTTGGGTGATGCAGAGTACGTATATTTACAAAGACTTCACGGTCGATGTTGAGGCCGAGCCGGTTGACGAGGCTTTGGGCGGGCCGGTCCTCATCACGCCAAGCGGATACGTGGCGGTAGTCCGCATCGGACAGGGTGAATGTGTTGAGCCAATCGCGTCCCTCCGCTTCGGCGAAAACACCGACCGCCCGTTCGGGACGCTCCGCGAAGCCCTCATGCACGGCTATGCTGCCGCCCAGCGCATCATTGATGGCTTCGGGACCGTCAACACGGCAATGCCTCTCAATAATAGAGATTGAGTATCTCAGCTCTCGTATTCGCGAGCGATGCCAGCCACTGGACTCAACGACGTTCCGGTTCCGCTTCCTACTCAGATAGCGCGCTCGCGCGCGAACATTTAATCGACTATCGCACAGTGAAAGTTTAATCGTCACGCTCTGCATATGGGCACGCTGCTATCAAGAAGTCTCATTCGCAGGGAGGACCGCCTCTTCCTCCGCAGTTCAACTTCTACCCGCTACTGCAAGTGGGAAGGCCGGTCGTTTCCATCGATTCTTTCGTCTCATACCGCGATGGGAGCGGCGATGGACGGGTGCGGGTTGTAGCCAACCAATTCAAAATCCTCAAACCTGTAATCGTAAATCGACTCGGGCCTGCGCTTAATTCTCAACTGTGGCAACTCTCGAACGTCCCGAGTGAGCTGCGTCTGAATTTGCTCAATATGATTGGAGTATGCATGCAGGTCACCGATGCTGACCACAATCTCGTGAGGCACCAAGTCACACTGCTGGGCTAGCATGTGGGTAAGCAAGGCGAGCGACGCGATGTTGTAAGGCAGTCCCAAGAAGCTATCTGAACTTCTGATGTACAACTGGGAAGACAACCTGCCTTCTGCTACGTAAAACTGATAGAGCAAGTGGCATGGGGGCAAAGCCATCCGACCTTGCTTCGCATTTTCCTGCGGGCTGATGGATTCATCCGGTAGATACTCCGGGTTCCAGCCGTGAAACAGGATGCGGCGACTATTTGGGTTTGTGCGAAGCGTATTGACGACGTAGTCAATCTGGTTGATGCTCCCACCATCCTTTGTCGGCCATGCTGTCCACTGCTTGCCATAAACGGGACCAAGCTCATTATCCTCGGTCGCCCATTCGTTCCAGATGGTGACGCCATTCTCATTCAACCAACCGACATTTGTGTTTCCGCTTAGGAACCAGATGAGCTCGTTGGCGATGCTCTTGAAGTGCAACTTTTTCGTTGTTAGGAGCGGGAAGCCCTTAGATAGGTCGTGCCTAATCTGCCGTCCGAACACAGACTTAGTGCCCGTACCAGTCCGGTCCCCCTTGGCGACACCGTTTTCCAGAACGTCACGAAGAAGTTCCAAATATTGCTTCATATCTACATCCAATTATTCTGATGCCCCACCGACCTGCGGGACGATTGATAGGTTTTTTCTAGTTTTGAGAGCGTTAATCTCGCTATCCTTACGTTGGATTATGCTTTGTAGCGAAAGGATTTCCTCATATAGCAACGCGTTTTGCTCAAGGATGCGTTTGATTCTGGCCCTTAGCATACTAGGTGTAGTCTCGGTCAGCTCGGACGTAGGTTCGCTCCCGGCCGAGGGTTCCGAGCCACTTTTGAGCTTTTGCTTTATGGCTTTCAGCCGGTCAAGAGCCCACTGCCTGTTGCGAATAGTATTTCTGGACAGTCCCGTAATTTTGCATATCACGGCGACCGTCGCCTTGCGCTTGCCGCGCTTTTGAGGGTCCTCAAGCTGCCCGAGCGCGTCCAAGATGAGCGTATCATTTTTATCCTTCTCTCGTTCGATATGGCTGGTCAGTTCGGGCGGGCGGTGGTCAGCCATCGGAGCTCTCCAGTTCCAGCTTAGCAATGTGTCCGTCTAGCGCTTGGACCATGCCCCACCAGACTTTTTTGTAGCCAGGGTTTGTTTCTCGCTCTGCTTCCGCTAAGGCGTGCTGCTTGCGCGCGACGAGAGCTTTTCCAGCCCGTTGCGTAATCACGTGGCTCGAGCAGTTTGGGTCACACTGAAAATCGCCATAACATGGGGGCGGCGTGTCTTCGGTAGGAATAGCGAAGTTCTTCCCGCAGTTGCCGATGCTGGTGGGCATGAGCTTGACGCCGCGTCTGGCCATGTCTTTGATGTATTGTTCGCGTTGCTCTCCGAATAGCCCAAGGCCGGCAAAAAAAGCATCGATGCGTGCCTTATGTGTGGCGCCACCACCTCCGGCGAATTTGGCGTGCTCGCCATAGAGGTCCACGAGAGCGATTTCTCTCGCTTCGGCGAGGCGGTTGGCGACGCTCGTCATCAGTTGCTTCCGATACTTTCCATACCCAGCAGTGACGGCATTAGGCATGGAATTGAACTGGCTGTGGAAATGCTTAAGTTGCATACTGATGAACGTCATGCCGACCTCTTGCGCAGCCAGCTGCGCCACGAGGGTTTCCCTGCACTGGTGAATAGAAAAGGACCAGTCTGCAAAAAGACCCCTCACGTCAATTTCTTTTAACCATCGCGAAAACTTGGTATTAAGATACTGGCCTTTATAACCGGTTTCGGCTTCGTAACCTCGAAATGGCGATGAGAAAAGATATTCATTGCCGGTTCGCTCGGTAATGAACATGAGGATGTCGTAGGCATCTCTGGTTATGTCTATGGCCAGCCAGCCTTCACTGATTGGGACGTCCTTCGGGCGTTGTTTGACCTCTTTGGAGTTAAGAAACCAATAGCCATGCTGGTGGCTCAGACAATCTCGCTTCAAGAAGACGATTTCGGAGGCGCGCATCCCTGTGAACAGAAGAACCAGAAGCAGGGCCGAAAGATGACCCTCGCGTATGATGTCCCTCATCTCAGATAGGGTAACGCCATGTCTTGTGCTAGATGCAGTTTCACTCGCTGTGTGATGTTTAACTTTATAATACGCGTCTAGGCCGGATGCCGCGATTCCGTGTGACTGCGAACTAAACGAACGAGCCAGACAATCGCATTCACTGTCATGAACGGCCATTCCGGCGACGCTCTTAAAGCGCGCGATGCGCTTTTTACACTGGTCCAACAGAAACAAGAACTGAGTGTCGGACAAGGTGGGAATTCCGCCTTCGTCCTTCGATTCACCCCAGGCAATCGAAGATTTTTCGATGTCCAATATTCCCCATTGCAACGGCGCGCTGAGATTTTTCTGGACCATCGGGTCCGAAATCAGCTTCAACGCTCTTCGGAGGTGCTCGGCGCGCCCGGGAAACGTCGCGATGATGTCTTTTACGAGAGAGAAAGGCACCTGGCTTAGCTGCGTGATTGAGACGTTCAGCTTCCGTTGTCCTTCTTTGATGGCCAGCGAGAAAAATTTTGCTAATTCGTCAATGCGATTTTTCACCGTTTTGGGGTCGAGCTGTTCCTTTGAGCTCCTCGCATGCTTGATTAGCTTGGGGAAGTATCCGTGAATCACCGCAGCAATCTTAAGGTCGTGGACTATCTCACGGGTGAGACAGTACTCATACCTGCTCATGGCATACGAACTTGGATGGTTTAGGGAGGCCCCTTTTCCCTCTATGAGGTCTCGCCAAACGAAGCTTGAGCTGCTTTCCCCTTCATAAAGGGGGGAAGTCGGTTCAACGAAAGGCCAGATGTCGGCACCAAACGAGCCAAGCCACACCGGCATATCATCTTTGAAAACGGCCTCGCCAGCGATAATATCGGATAGTTCGGGGACGAGCGCAATGGTAGGCACGGTCAAATTCCTTGGTAAATCAGGTGGTCAACCAACAGGTCGTCCATTGTGGCAGCAAGGCATTCGGCGGTTTGAATGGCGGATGCAGGGAATACGACATCTGCTGCCAGGATGCCGTCTATGAGTTTGACCGTGTCTTCGTAAAGCTCTTTTCGAGCTCTTATAGCCGGAGAGTCTTCTTCTAGTGCTGCCCCCACGCGTCTACGGTAGACAATGAGCTTAGGGAGAGATTTCTCAGTTACGACAGCACTGTCACACCGCAAACACATGTTCCAATGAGGACATACCGAGCCTTCCACATATTTGGTAGCGGTGCGCACATTCTTGCTCGGATTGTAGGGGTCTTTGCAACCACATCCGGATAGTGTCTCGAGAAAGCCATTCGCTGTCGCCTCAGGCTGGCGCTCCGTGGATGCTTCCGCTGGTTGTTCTGCTTTCAGAGCGTCTCGGGAGCGCTGAGCAATGCGCTCAAGTGCCTCGGAAACGGTGCAATTGAACATTGGCCGCAAGCCTTGCTCATCCAGATACGTCGCAGTTGTTTGAATGCTTTCATGTCCCAATGCCACCTGTACGTGAAACAGGCTCGCGCCCGCGAGGACCATGTTGGTCGCAAGCGTCGGGCGACACCGAGCCAAGCTGAAATTAAAGTTATCCCCAAACAAACTGTAGAGGCCTTCGTCGGTGGCAAACCGTCTATACCATTTTCCGGCTTTACGCTTAGGGTCTATCGCGACAATGACTCGTCTTTCCTCCCTTCTTGAACGTTCGACGTCTTCGAATATGAAAAGCCGGCGGGCGATATCGGGAGGCGCTTCACTTCTGATTCTCGACGTAAGGGCAAGAACCAACCCGAGAAGCTTCTCGACTCTCTCTACAACTGACGTTTCGAGATACAACTCTTCCAGTTCGAGTACCGGAAGATGAAGTTCCCTGTCTTCTGAACGAGTCGAACTACCGGACCGCCGTTTACGGTAGCTAATGACTGGTTGTCCCGTAAGTCGGTGCTCTGCCTGGTACGAGTCGACCTCAAGCATTTTGAGTGACTCCACATTCAGGCCGGTAAGCATGCTAAGCTCGACAGCCAGAGGCATGATTAGGCGGTCGTCTACGAAAGGCCAGACGCCCCAGCGCATAAAAAGCTTCAAGAGACGCTTAACGGGACATATTGCTGCCAATTCTTGATTTCGGCTGAAGTAGTCCTCATACATTGCGAAGGCATCGCAGCCAAATTCGTTCTCGAAGACCCACAGCAACGCGCGCTCATCGCTTTTCCGCACATGAATTGGCGTAATGCCAAGACTTTGCTCGATGGTATACCCCATTCGAAGCCGTTTGGCGACGACACCATGGTCTTTGTTGTAGGCTTCGCCCGCGGAGGAAATGCTCGCGTAGGTAACGTTCTCAATCGTTACTTCAGTTGAAGTGTAGCTAACGCGAGTCCGCGGCTCGAGACCAACTGCTTGTCGAGGCGTCCAACCTTCCCGAATTCGTCGCGAGATAGTTTCATGCGGGACGTTAAAGCGCTTTGCAGCCTCGGAAATAGAGTACAGTTGGCCGTCTATCGAGATGGGCGGCAAGAAGTCCTTGCGACGATAGGGTATGCCTGCCCCGGTCGGGGTGTAACCGGAAAGGACACTATCAGCTAGGCCAATCCACCGGGCGACCGCAGCATTGATAACTTCCTGTTCGCTTTTGACGTAGGCTGACCTTTCCTTCGTTTCGGAGACACCTTTGAACATTGGGGCGTGATACACGACCGTGTCAATGACCCGGAGCGCGTACGCCATGTCCATAACCTGCCGAACTGTCTTGTAGTAACAGTAACGAGATTTGCTTTTGAGCTCTTGGGTCCCCAGCCATTTATTGAAACGAATCAATGCGTCTGCATCCCAGTATTGGGCTAGATAAAAGCGCCTGTCGGTCTCCAGCTCGGGGTAGTATGCATTCGTCTCAGCTACAAACCGCAGGTACGCGTTCTTAATTGTGCGGATTCGCTCGGCGGACTTGTCTTCGAACTCAGCCTCGAGCTGGAAAAACATCCACTTGATTTGCGCGTAAGGGTCCGAGAGAGTCGGCTTGGGCGGCGTATAGAGGCGGACAGGCTCGTTATGCACGATGTCCCCGCTTTTCATTGTTCTGTAAGGGGCCCAAGAAAGTTCGTTCCCTGATGAGCTCAGCTTCGCCGAGCCGGTTCATTTCTTTACCTGTCTTGGTCAGCTTTTGCAGCAAGGCAGGAGGTATCTGGGTGTAAATCTCGGTGGTCTTCAGATGCCTTTGACCAAGCATCTGTTGAACCATCAGCATCCTGTCTTGATAATCTTTCCCCATGTCGGAGCAAAGTACAGAGTAAGCGGTGCCGTGACGCATCCAGTGCGTTGACGTGTCGTCGTTCAACCCACCTCTGCGGACGGCGGACTTGAATTGCTTCGACGCATTTCTGGCGCTCCACTTAAGTTGATTGACAGTCAAAAACGCAGGCTTGTTGGGGTCTTGAATATCCCAGTCTGGAGCAAGCCTGTACTCTCGACTACTGTGATAGCGCTTGATTCGCTTGAGAACAGCCCGGGAAATCAATGTGTTCTTTTCAGGCGTCTGCCCACCACGTCCCTTGACCCGCTTTGCAGAGATAGGAATGAACTCAAACGCAGGGTTGTACATCGTGTCGTTGGGGATGTCACCCGCGGTGAGATTCACCATCTCCGTTATCCTGAGCCCCATGTCGAATTGAGCATGGAACATGCACCGCTCGCACTCGTTGTGCATGCCGTTCAAGAGTTCGACGACGATTTCAGCGGAAATGAATTTTGGGCTACGCGCATTTGGTCTCGCAATGACATACCGAAGAGTGCCGTCCCGTCCATACGGGGAATTTTCTGCATCTCTCACCTTGCCCGCTTCCTGGGTCGTCAACCAGTCGAAAAAATGCCTTATGCAGGCCTCTCGTGAATGGAGAGTGCTGTGACTTTCGGCCCCTAGTGTTTTCATGTCGTCAAGCCACCGAACGATGTCCTGGCGATTTAACAACACGAGCTGCTCATCGATGCTCAGATTCGGGTACAGCGCCGTGCGCTCAATCCAGCGAGAAAGGTAGGAAAGGGTTCGACCGTACTGTTCAACAGTACCCATGCTAATGGTCAGGCCGGCTTGGGCCTTGAGACTGCGTAGCCATTGGTGCATGCACCTTACTACGGCTCCATGGCTGTCCAACACACTGTAGACGGGGTAGTCAGCTTTTCCTGTCGACAATTGAAGAATGTCGCCGCTGGACAGCACGGTCGCTTGAGAGGAAGCGGTGCTCGTCACTTTCACCAGTTGAGACTCGAATCCCTCGGCGAGCACCATCGATGTATCTCTTCGACAAACGTCCGTTTTTCTCCAAAGTCCGCGACTCCGAAATTCGCACCAGGGCGGCAGGCTTCGAGGGGCCAATCGCGCCATCATACAGCAATCGATGAAATGGCCAAAAATTATGGTTCTCGTAAATAATTCGTCGAAGCTGGCCCAATCTACCGCTCTTACCGGAAGACACGTAGCCACTGGTATTTTGCTTTTGGTTCCATAAACACATCTACGAGAATCAGCTCGACATGCTCAAGGAACAGTTGAAGCGCGAGCCGTATGCGTCGCCGCAACTGATCATCTCGGACCGCGTGCCGGATTACGCGGTCACGAAGCGTTACGAGCCGGAATGGCTGGAGAAGGTCGAGCCGTCGGATTTCGCGCTGGAAGGCTACAAGCATCACGAGACGCTCACCGCGCCGATGGCGGTGTAGGTTCAGGCGTTATTCGTCGATGTGAAAACGCGCGGCTTCGGGCCGCGCGTTTTCGTTTGGGGCGCGTGATTTCAACCGCGATGATGCTCGTTGCCGCCGCCGTTACCACCGCCATTGCCGCCGCCGCCGTGCTGCTGCGGCTGTTGCGCTTGTTGCGGTTGTTGCGGTTGTTGATGCGGCTGCTGCTGCGCCTGCTGCGGTTGACGCGACTCCTGATGCTGGCTCTGCGGCGGCGCCTGACGCGCTTCCTGATGCATCGGCTGACGCTGCGGCTCCTGATGGAACTGCGGCCGCTGCGCTTCCTGTTGCGGTTGCGGGCGCTGCTGCGGCATCTCCTGACGCGGCTGCGGCGTGGGCATCATCGGCGCGCGGGGCTGTTCGGCGCGTGGCTGATGATAGGCGTGATACGCGTCCGGCTGATGTTGCTGCGGCGATGCGGGCTGCGCCACGACTGGTTGCGCGGGCCTCGGCGCGTCGGGCGCGCCATGCTGGAAGCGAGGCTGCTGATTCTGAGCCTGAGCTTGCTGCGGCGGTCTGCCGTGCGGGTCGTTCGCGACGGGCCGCCCCTGCGATGCATCGCCATGCGAGAAACGCGGATCGCCGCCGAACTGCGCCTGTTGCGGCGGACGGGGAACGCCGTTGCCATGAGCTTGCGCCGGCTGGATCGGCTGGACGCTGCCCGGCGCAGCCGCGAATCCCGGCCGCTCTGGCGAGCCCGGCATCGGCGCATGCGGCGCATTGGGCGCATTGGCACCATTCGGGCGACCGCGACCGCCGGAACCATCGGGCCCGCCGAGGCCGTTGCCCGCGCCATCCGCGATCACGGCACGGGCCGGCCCATGCGTCGCGACGAGACGCACGTTGTCGAAGCGTCGCGCGCCGTCTCCGTGCGCCCCGGTTTGCGGCCCGAAGCGGTCATGAAAAGCCGGCGGCGCGACGGGCGCGCGCGTCGCCATCACCGGACGCGCGAAGCCGCCCTGCGGCGGCCGGTAGTCCGCGCGTCGCGCACCCGGCGCGAAGCTGTCGCGGGTCGGCGCGATGCCCGGCGCGCCCGCGAAGAAGTGCGGCTTGCGCCAGCGCGACGGATCGACCGCATACGGCTCGCGTCCGACCGGGCGGCCATGCACGAACGCGTTCGCGGGCAGGGCGGTGAGGCCGCGCGGCGCCCGATAGTTGATGTACGTGTTGTGCACGTACACCGAGCGGTTCACGCGCTCGTAGTAACGCGGGCTCCAGCCGTCGCGATGCGGATGCCAGGCTTCGCCCGGCGCGAGCGGAAACCATGCGAGTCCCGCCGCCGCGACGCCGCCGACCGTCAGCGCGACATTCCAGTCGACGCCGCTGCCGCCGTCGCCGACGAAACCGACGAGCGCCGGCGCATACGCCGGCGGCGCGCCTGCGGCCATCGTGCCCGGCACCCACGCCCACTGTGTCCCGACATACGCCCAGCGCCCGTAGTGATACGGCGCGAAGCCCCAGGGCGCATCGTCGATCCAGGTCCAGCCCCATGGCGCCTGCCAGGCCCAGTGTCCTTCGCGATACGGCGCCCAGTCGGCGGACACCGCGTTCGGCACCCAGACCGGCCCGTACGACGGATCCGTGCGCCACGTGCCGTTGGCGTCGAGATCCTGATAGCCGGGGATGTCGCGCGACACGTAGCGCGCCGAAATCGAGCGATCCTCGGCCGCGTCGCGACCCGCGCTCCACTGATCGAACACATCGGGCGCGGGCGCGGCGTTGGCCGACGCCTGCTGCAGATTCGTGCCTTCGAACGTGACCTGCTGGCCGCCTGCGAGCTGCACCGCGCCGCCGTCGCCATAAGCGGTGGCGCCGCCGCTTCGCACCGTCACGGTGGTCGCGCGGCCATCGGGCGCGACGTCCACGCGCACGTCGCCGGGCGTCGTCACGGCGAGCGCCAGATTGGGCGTGTCGATTTCATAGGTCGAGCCGGGTGGCAGTTCGCGCACGCGCGTCGACAGCGTGCCTTGCGCGACCTTGAGCTGCGCGGTGTCGTCGTCGAGGGCGAGGACCGAGAGTGCCGTCGATGAGCCGAGCCGCACCGCCGTCGAGCCGATGTGCAGTTCCGAGCGCGCGTTTTCGTCGTTCCAGAGCTGGTCGCCCGTCGTGAGCGGGCGGTTGATCTGCGCGTACGACCAGTCGGATGCGCCGGCGGGCTCGGTTGTCACGGTGCCCGCCATATAGTTCAGACGCGCGATGCGTCCGGGCGGATCGCCCTGATCCGCCTGCGTCGCCGCTGCCGGTGGCGCGGCTTGTGCAAACGCGCCCGTCCCCGAGGTCGAAAGAAGTGCGCACGCGCACAGCGTGGCGGCGGCGATCGTTCTGGTTTTCATCGTGTTCTCCGGCGGCCGCGCGGTGCGCCATCCGGGCGCTGTCGGCCCGCGCGGCCTACCGGATCAATGTATCGCCCGCGCCTGTATCCGTACGATGCCGTTTGTAACGGCACGCAGGTGCGCGTAACAAAGCTTTATCGTGCGCTCGTCGCCGGCTTGCCGTGCGCTCATGGCGCCGACAGAAAGCCGTCGAAATGCCGGTGCCCCGACGGCGTCACGCGCAGCACGCGACGCTGCGCCGTGTGCTCGATCCATCCGCGCGACTCGCACGCTTCGAGGAACGCCGCGCCCAGCGCGCCGCCCAGATGCGGCCGGCGCTCGCTCCAGTCGATGCAGGTGCACGCGAAACGCCGCCGCCGCGCGCGCTGCGCCTTCAGGTCGATGCCCAGTTCGGCGAAGGCCCGCGCGCCCTCGGGCGTTGCGTCGAGCGCGGCGGGGCCGTGCGCCTGCTCGCGATCGTCGTCGGCGGCGAGCCAGTTGCGCTCGATCATCCGCTCGAAGATCCGCACCGCCAGTTCGCCCGCCAGATGGTCGTAGCAGGTGCGCGCGAAACGCATTTCCACCGGCACCGCCGACGGCGGCCGCTCGGGCGCGCGTTGCGGCGCGCTTGCCCGCGCGATATTCGCGAGCGCTTCGATGGCCGCGGCGATTTCGGCCGTCGCGATGCGGTAATAGCGATGCCGCCCGCTCACTTCGAGCGCGAGCAGCCCGCCTTCGGTGAGGCGCGCGAGATGGCCGCTCGCCGCCGACGGCGACAGCCCCGCGATCATCGTCAGTTCGCCGGCGGGGCGCGCGGTGCCGTCCATCAGCGACCAGAGCATCGCGGCGCGGCCGGGATCGGCGATCAGCGCGCCGATGCGCGACAGTCCGGGAAAATGGCGGGAGCGGGAGTCGGCGTCGGCGAGTGCGGAGTTCATGGCGAGGTCCGGATCGGGCGAAGTGGTCGATCTGCTCACTCTAGCGCGGCCTGGCAACCGATGTTTCACCGCGCGCCGAAATGTCGATGCACGAGGCCGGCGCTATCATGGACGCTCGCAGTTCGATAAGGCAGGAGAGATTCGCATGTCCAGACTCATTCTCACGAGCTTGCTCGGCGTGCTGATGCTGTGCGCGGGTTGTGCGGGCGGGCCGTCGTCATCGGCGGGCGGAGGCGGCAGCATCACGATGTACGGCACCATCGACCGGGGCATCACCGTCCACGATTGAATATTGCGGACCCTATAATCGGCTTATCCGTCGGCGCGTTTGCGCATCAGACGGATTGCCGCCGCACAACGACCGGATAACGACCGGATAACGTCCGGACACGCCCATGAATACGCCGACTTCATCTCCGATTCCCGCGGTGCCGAAGAGCCGCGCCGAAACCACGTTCCGTTTTCTCGCCGAGCCGACTTCGGTGAACTTCGGCGGCAAGGTGCATGGCGGCGCACTGATGAAATGGATCGACGAAACCGCCTACGCCTGCGCCGCGATGTGGTCCGGACGTTACGCGGTGACGGTGAGCGTCGGCAATATCCGCTTCCGGCGCCCGATTCTCGTCGGCAATCTGGTGGAGTTGCGCGCGCGCGTGGTGTCGACGGGACGCACCAGCATGCACATCCATATTTCCGTGCACGCGGGCGACCCGAAGGTCGGCGAGCTGCAGCAGACGACCGACTGTCTGATGGTCTTCGTCGCCGTCGACGAAAAAGGGCAGCCGACGCCCGTGCCGTCCTTCGTGCCGGAAACGGAAGAGGAGAAGCGGCTCGCCAGGTACGCGATGGACGTGAAGGACGCGCTCGACGCAATCGTCGAGCTTAAACCGGAGGAAGTCGCGGCGGGGAAGGTGTGATCCCGCCGCTTCAAGCCGTCCGGGGCGCGCTTACTTCCCGACCATATCCCCCGGCTTGACCCACTCGTCGAACTGCTGCTCGGTCACGAAACCGAGCGCGAGCGCGGAGGCCTTGAGCGTCGTGCCTTCCTTGTGCGCCTTCTTGGCGATCTTCGCGGCCTTGTCGTAGCCGATGTGCGGATTGAGCGCCGTCACGAGCATCAGCGATTCGTTCAGCAGACTGTCGATGCGCTTCTCGTTCGGCTCGATGCCCACCGCGCAGTTGTCGTTGAAGCTCTGCGCGCCGTCGGCGAGCAGACGGATCGACTGCAGCACGTTATGCGCGATCATCGGCCGGAACACGTTCAGCTCGAAGTTGCCGCTCGCGCCGCCGAAGTTCACCGCGACGTCGTTGCCGAACACCTGGCAGCAGAGCATCGTGACGGCTTCGGACTGCGTGGGGTTCACCTTGCCCGGCATGATCGAGCTGCCCGGTTCGTTCTCCGGAATCGACAGTTCGCCGAGCCCGCAGCGCGGCCCGCTCGCGAGCCAGCGAATGTCGTTGGCGATCTTCATCAGGCTCGCGGCGACCGTCTTCAGCGCGCCGTGCGCAGCGACGAGCGCATCGGCGGCGGCCATCACCTCGAACTTGTTCGGCGCGGTCTCGAACGGCAGGCCCGTGAGCTTGCCGATCGCCTGCGCGACCTTCACCGCGAATTCCGGATGCGCGTTCAGTCCCGTGCCGACCGCCGTGCCGCCCTGCGCGAGCTGATACAGATGCGGCAGCGACGCCTCCACGTGACGGATGCCCTGATCGATCTGCGCGACATAGCCCGAGAATTCCTGACCGAGCGTGAGCGGCGTCGCGTCCTGCAGATGCGTGCGGCCGATCTTCACGATCTTGTCGAACGCGCGGGCTTTCTGATGAAGCGTTTCGCGCAGCGTCTTCAGCGACGGCACGAGATGCTTGACGATCCCGTACGCCACCGCGACGTGCATCGCCGTCGGGAACACGTCGTTGGACGACTGGCCGCGGTTCACGTCGTCGTTCGGATGCACGAGACGTTCCTCGCCGCGCGGTCCGCCCATGATCTCGCTCGCGCGATTGGCGATCACCTCGTTGAGGTTCATGTTGGTCTGCGTGCCGGAGCCGGTCTGCCACACGGCGAGCGGAAATTCGTCGGGATGCTTGCCGTCGATGATTTCCTCGGCCGCCTGCATGATCGCCTTGGCCTTCTTCGCGTCGAGCACCTTCAGCCCTTCGTTCACTTCGGCGGCTGCGTGCTTGATGATCGCAAGCGCCGTGATCAGCTCGGGCGACTGCTTTTCCGTCGAAATCTTGAAGTTCTGCAGCGAGCGCTGGGTTTGCGCGCCCCACAACTTGGCGTTCGGCACGGCAATCTCGCCGAACGTGTCTTTCTCCATCCGTACGTCGCCTTTCGCGTCGTGTGTCATGGCGTAAAGCTCCTCGCGAAGTGTGTGCTACCGGTGATTTCAGAGCTGCTTGTCGACAGGCAGCAGCATGAAGAGGCCCGTCATGGCGTTGCGATAAAAACCCGCCTCGGGATCGAAATTGTAGGTGACGAGGCTGCCGTCGCGCTCGTCCGTCCAGACGAGCCCCGATTGCGGCGCTCCCGTGCGCCGGAGTTCCTCGGTGACCGCCGCGCTCGCCAGCCGCACCTGCCAGCTGACCTGCGGTGACGTGCTGCGCTGGAACAACTGCGCGGCTTCGTCGGCGATGGTCTTGTCGTGGATCACGAACGCAAGCTCGGTGTTGAGCTTCGCCGAGCGCGGATCGAGATTCATCGAGCCGATCACGAGAATACTCCGATCGATGACATACGCCTTCGCATGCAGGCTCGCCCGCGACTGCGAGCCGAACAGGCCGGCGCGCGGACTGCCTTCGCCTTCGATCTGAACCGGCTTGAACTCGTATAGCTCGACGCCGTTCTGCAACAGCGGAATGCGGTACGGCGCGTAGCCTGCCTGCACCGCGACGGCGTCCGTCGCGGCGAGCGAGTTGGTCAGCACCGCGACGCGCACGTGGCGGCGCGTCAGTTCGCCGAGCGCCTTCACGCCGGCATCGTGCGGCACGAAATAGGGCGAGAGGATCAGGAATTCGCGCTGCGCGTCGGGCAGCAGCGCGCGCAGTCGCTCCATCGGCGGACTTTTGTAGTCGTCGCTCGGATGCTCGATCTTCACCGGCGAATCGACCCAGAATTCGGTCGGCGCCCAGACGAGGCCCATTTGCCCGCGCGCGATCTGCTGCGCGAGCGGCGTCGCGTTGAGCGGCTTCGCGTTCAGCGGTTCGGCCTGCGCGCGCCAGTGGGCGCGCAGATCGTCGCGGGTCTTGTCGAGTTCGGCCGCGTCGAACTTCTGCTTGTTGAGCGAGTGCAGCGGATACGACAGCGAGCTGTTCCAGTAGTCGTCGAAGCTCGCGGACACTTTCTGCGCGACCGGACCGGCCGCGAACACGTCGAGATCGCGGAACTGCAGCGTCGGGCTCGCGCTGAAGTATTCGTCGCCGAGATTGCGCCCGCCGACGATCACGATCTGGTTATCCGCGATCATCGCCTTGTTGTGCATGCGGCGCGTGAAGTGGCCGAGATTCGTGAAGACGTTCTGCGTGCGCTCGGAGAAACTGCGCTGCGCGCTGCCGAACGGGTTGAAGACGCGGATCTCGATCTTGTCGTGCGAGTTGAGCGCCGCCATGATCCGGTCGATGTCCTTGAAGTTCAGATCGTCGACGAGCATGCGCACGCGCACGCCGCGATCCGCCGCATAGAGCGCGGCGCCGAGCAGCAGCTTGCCGGTGTTGTCTTCCTCGGCGATGTAGTACTGCATGTCGAGCGTCTTGGTCGCCGCGCGCGCGAGCGCGATGCGGGCCTGCAGCGCATCGGTGCCGGTCGGCAGCAGACGCACGGCGGACTGATCCGGATGCGCTTCGACGAGCGGCGCGAGGGCGTCGGCGAGCGGCGTCGGCTCGCTCGCGGGCAGCGCGTGGCTCACCGGGCGGTCCAGGGCTGTCGCGGGCGGACGCGTCGCGCAGGCGGCGAGCATCGTCAGGACGACGGCAGCCGCCGCATGGCGCACGACGGCGCTGATTCTTCGTTTCGGCACGACTCGCTGGCCGATGGGCGCGCGATCTTCGTCACGCGGCTTGGCTTCGAACTTTCCCCGGCTTTCCGACACTTCGATTCCTCTTTATTTCGCGTTTTCGGCACGATGAAGCAAGGAGCGTTCTCGGGCCGTTTCTCGAAATAATTCTATGGGAAATCGGAGCAGGGTCGTGCTTTGCGCCGCGCGGCGGCCGGCGACGAAGCGGGGGAGGAGGCGAGTGACGACGCCAACGACAGAGCCGACGACACAGCCAGTCACGCGGCGATCGGACAAAAAAAAGCCCGCTGGCTGAAGCGGGCTGACAACCCCTGTCACAGATGTCTCAAGGAGGAGACGGGTTCATCGTAGCAATGCGGTCCGGGCGGACCAACCAAGCATTCGTGCTATGCATATCGGCGCGTGGCTGCGCTGCTTATCCGTTGCTTGTCCCGCGCGCGCGTCAGACGTGGCCGTGCGGTGCGGCGTTCGCCGCAGCGGCGTCTTCCGGCGCGGGCGCGACGCCGGTCTCGATGAACCTCCGGCTGATGCGATGGAACCGCCATGTCATCAGCACGGCGACGCTCGCGAGGCCCGCCGCGAGCCCCCACCACAGGCCTTTCGGGCCCAGCTCGAAGTGGAACGCGAGCACATAGGCGGTCGGAAAGCCGACGCCCCAGTAACCGAACGCAGCGGCGAGCATCGGGATGCGCGTGTCCTTCAGGCCGCGCAGGCAGCCGGAGCCGACCGTCTGCATGCCGTCGACGATCTGGAACACCGCCGCCACGCCGAGCAGCGACGCCGCGAGCGCGACGGTGTGCGCGTTGGCGGGATCGTCGAGATGCAGATAGAGCCCGACGATCGCGCGCGGCACGGTGATCAGCACGAGGCCCGAGCACACCATGAAGCCGACGCCCAGCGCCAGCGCGACGAAGCCCGCGTGACGCGCCGCGACGGGCACGCCCGCGCCCACCCAGTAGCCGACGCGCACGTTGGCCGCCTGGCCGATCGCGAGCGGCACCATGAACGCGACCGACGCGACGTTGAGCGCGATCTGATGCGCGGCGAGCGGCCCTTCGCCGAGCAGGCCGACCATCATGCCGGTGGCGAGAAAGAGCGTCGATTCCACGCCGTAGGTGATCGCGACCGGCCAGCCGATGCCGAAAAGTTCGCCCATCAGCGGCAGGCGCGGGCGTGCGCGGATCACGAAATGCTTGTAGCGCGGACGCAGATGCAGCAGCAGGACGAGCGCGATCGCGATGCCCCAGACCGTGATGGCCGTGGCGGCGGCCGAGCCGAGGAAGCCTTCGCGCGGCAGGCCCCAGGCGCCGTGAATCAGGCCGTAGTTGAGAAAGCCGTTGACGAACACGCCGCCGATCGACACCCACAGGAGCCTGCGCGCCGCGCCGATCGCGGGCAGAAACGCGCGCATCATGCCGACGCCGATGAGACTTCCGGGCGTCCCCCAGCGCAGCACCGCGCAATATTCGCCGACGTTGCGCGCGAGCGTCGCGGGTTCGTGGAACGCGAGCAGGATCGGCTCGGCGTAGCTCAGCAGCACGAACGCGGGCACCGCGAGCAGCACGGAAAGCACGAGCCCGGTCCAGTAGATGCCCGGCACGCGCTCGTCCGCGTTCGCGCCGCGCGCGTGCGCAACCGACACGGACACCGAGGTCAGCACGCCCTGCAGTAACGTCACCACGACGAAGAAGAGGTTCGCGCCGAGGCCGCCCGCGGCGAGCGCATCGGGGCCGAGCGAGCCGAGCAGGATGGTGTCGGTGACGCCCATCGCCATTTGCGAAAGCTGCGCGATGGCGAGCGGCGCGGCGAGCCGCGCGGTGTCGATGGCATGCCGCGACAGGCTCGGCGGTCCTTGATGCGCGCGTGCGGCGCGCGTGATTTGGGGTTGCATGATTGAAGTCGTATTAAACGGATCGACGGCGGCGGGCGGCAACGAAAGCCAATACCGCGTCGAATCCGCGCAAATTCCCGGCGCTGAAACCGGAACGAAAGACGACTAGCTTATTGCGTCGCGTGCAACCTGTCGATGACGCGCCCGCTTATCTCCGGCTTTTCGGAAATGGCGTGACGCGGCGGCGGCGGCTTATTCCGGCGCGCGCACGTGGATCGTCTGGCCGTCGATCTTTACTTTCTGACCTGCGCGGATCTTGCATGTCTTGCGCATTTCCACTTTGCCGTCGACGGTGACATCGCCCATGGCGACGCGCGCCTTCGCCGAGCCGCCGCTGTCCGCGAGGCCCATCAGCTTGAGCAGATTGTGGAGTTCGACGAAGTCGCCCGTGAGGGTGAATTGAAGTGGCGGCATGACGGGCGCGGAAAAACCGGTGAGCGAGGCGGGGAAGATTTCAATCATAAACCACCGGGCCCGCGCGCCGGGCATGCGCCATGCTAATCGTATGACGGACTCCGGTAATCCGATCGCAAGCGAGCGCGTGGGTATTTGTAGCCAGATGAAACCGTCGGTAACAATGACTGGTTTTCGCGAACTCGCCCGATCACCGGCTGGTCCGACTGTTTGATCGATGCAGCTTCGGTCATCTTTTTCAAATCGACAAAAGTCGCGCGGCGCTCGCTCTACCGCTGTCTCAGTGCCCGCCGACGCCAACTAAAGAGAGGACTAGCTCCATGACGAAGGCTCGAATTCTATTGATCGGCACCGCCATCGCCACGCTCGCCGCTTCGGGCGCCTACGCGCAAACCGCGCAACCGCAGCCGATGCAGCCGCAGACGATGCAGCCGCAGACGATGCAAATGGCGCCGGGCAGCGCCGCGCCGATGGCCCCGCAAGCGCAGCAGCCGGTGACGCCGCCGCAGCAAAACCTCGTGGCGCCCGCGCCGACCGATCCGCTCGTGCAGCGCCGTAACGCCAATGCCGAGGCGAACGCGGAATATCGCGCGTCGAAGAAGGCGTCGAAGGCCGAACTGAAGGCGCAGAACCAGCAGGCCAAGGCGCAATACAAGGAAGAAGTGAAGAACGCGAAAATCAACCGCAAGGCGGACAAGGACGCCGCGAAGGCCGAATTGAACGCGACCGAACCGGGCACGCCGAAGGACACGGGCCTGCAGCACTGAGCCCGATGAGCCGCGCGGCCGCCGGACGGCGGTTTCGCGGTGACAACGGAGAGTCGAGGAAATATCGGAAAGGGAGGACATCATGAATCGAAAGATGAATGCAGTGCTGGCCGCGCTCGTCGCGGGGACGTTCGCGAGCATGAGCGCGGCATCGTTCGCGCAGACGACAACCGACGCGCCGCCGACGCACGCGGACAAAAAGGCCGCGAAGAAGCAGGACGAAGCCAACAAGGACGCCGCCGTCGCGCAGGCCAAGGCCGACAAGAAGAAGACCGAAGCACAGTCCGAAGCCAACGAAGCCGCCGCCGACGCGAAACTGAAGAACGCGAAGAAGGCGCAATAACCGCGTAGCGCCACCCGCAGCACGACGAGCCCGGTTCACCGCGAACCGGGCTCGCTGCATTGGGGGCCGAAAACAATTTGGGGCCAAAACTCCAGTCGTTCCAATCACTTGCACGCGCGGGTTGTATGGATATACAGTGTGCGTCACTCTTTTCCGCCGCTTCCCTCCGTGCTCACCGCCCCCGACACCGCCGACTCCGCTTCCGAAACCACCGCGAAACAGGTCGCCGACTATCTCGCAAAGCTCAACGAGGCGCAGCGGCGGGCGGTCGAATTCGGCGTCGATGAACCCGGGCGCTGCGGCGGGCCGCTGCTCGTCATCGCGGGCGCGGGCTCGGGCAAGACCAACACGCTCGCGCACCGCGTCGCGCATTTGCTGGTGAAGGGCGCGGATCCGCATCGCATCCTGCTGCTCACGTTTTCGCGCCGCGCGGCGCTCGAAATGACGCGGCGCGTGACGCGCATCGCGGCCAACGCGCTCGGCACGCGAAGCGCGATCGCGCAAGGCCTCACATGGTCGGGCACGTTTCACAGCGTCGGCGCGCGGCTCCTGCGCGATTACGCCGACCTCGTCGGCCTCGCGCCGTCGTTCACCATCAACGACCGCGAGGATTCCGCCGATCTCATGAATCTCGTGCGGCACGAACTCGGTTTGTCGGGCAAGGAGAAGCGCTTTCCCGCCAAGTCGACCTGCTTCGCGATCTATTCGCGCGTCGTGAATACGGGTGCATCGCTCGTTCAGGTGCTCGATCAGTCGTTTCCGTGGTGCCGCGAGTGGGAAGCGGACCTCAAGCGCCTGTTCGCCGCATACGTGAGCGCGAAGCAGGCGCAAAGCGTGCTCGACTACGACGACCTGCTGCTCTACTGGTCGCATCTCGCGGCGGAGCCGACCATCGCCGCCGATCTCGCGAGCCGCTTCGATCACGTGCTCGTCGACGAATACCAGGACACCAACCGCCTGCAGGCGTCCATCCTGCTCGCGATGAAACCGGACGGGCGCGGCCTCACCGTCGTCGGCGACGACGCGCAGTCCATCTACTCGTTCCGCGGCGCGACGGTGCGCAACATTCTCGACTTTCCGGGGCATTTCGAGCCGTCCGCCGCGACCGTCACGCTCGATCGCAACTATCGCTCGACGCTGCCTATTCTGGAGGCGTCGAACGCGGTGATCGGGCTCGCGACCGAGCGCTACACGAAGAATCTCTGGACCGACAAGGCATCGGCGCAGAAGCCGCGCGTCGTTACCGTGGCGGACGAGGCGGATCAGGCGCGCTATGTCGTCGAAAAGGTGCTGGAAGCGCGCGAGGCGGGCATGAAGCTCAAGGCGCAGGCGGTGCTGTTTCGCGCCGCGCATCACAGCGCGACGCTCGAAATCGAACTCACGCGGCGGAACATTCCGTTCGTGAAGTTCGGCGGGCTCAAGTTTCTCGATTCCGTCCACGTGAAGGACGTGCTCGCGGTGCTGCGATGGGCGGAGAATCCGCGCGATCGCGTCGCGGGCTTTCGTGTCGCGCAACTGCTGCCGGGTATCGGGCCGGCGATCGCCGGGCGTCTGCTCGACAGCGTCGCGCAAGACGAAGCCCGCAGCGCGATCGCGAAGTTTCAGGCGCCCGCGCGCGCGAGCGAGGACTGGCCGCGCTTCGTCGCGCTGATGGCGAAGCTCTGCGGCCGCGAGTCCGGCTGGCCCGCCGAATTCGAGATGATCCGCCGCTGGTACGAGCCGCATCTCGAGCGCAATCACGAGGACGCGGCGATTCGCATCGGCGACGTGCTGCAGATGGAAAGCATCGCATCGACGTATCCGACGCGCGAGCGCTTCCTGACCGAACTGACGCTCGATCCGCCCGACGCGACCAGCGACGAATCCGGCGTGCCGATGCTCGACGAAGACTATCTGATTCTTTCGACCATCCATTCGGCGAAGGGCCAGGAATGGCGCAACGTGTTCGTGCTGAACGGCGTCGACGGCTGCATTCCGTCCGATCTCGGCACAGGCAGCGACGAGGAAATCGACGAAGAGCGCCGCCTGCTTTATGTCGCGATGACGCGTGCGAAGGAGGATCTGCACATCGTCACGCCGCAGCGCTTTTACGTGCACAACCAGACGCAACTCGGCGACCGTCACGTGTGGGCGCAGCGCACGCGCTTCATCCCGCAGCATCTGATGCAGCACTTCGAGGCGGCCGCCTGGCCGCCGGTGATCGCGCCGGCCGCGCCGACGGCGGCGGGGCTCGCGGCGGCCGCGAAAGCGAAGCTCGATATCGCGGCGCGCCTGAAGGGTATGTGGGAGTAGCGCCGCTCGCGCTCAGCGCGGCGCGCGCGAGGCCCGCGGCGTGCGCGGCGACGGCGCGAAAATGCTGCGCAGCCAGGCGGCAAAGCGCGTGAAGCCGTCATACGGCTCTTCGATGAACAACTCCGGCCGCAGCGAGCGCAGATATTCCAGCACCTGCTGCGCTTCCTGTTTCTGAATCGAGCCATAGAAAATGCCGAGCCGCAGCAGGCCGCGCAACTCGCCGAGCTTCTCGCGCGCCGTCGAGCCGACGCTCGTCTCCACCGCGATCTTGGCCTCGTACACGCGCTGACGCAGCGAATCGGCGAGACGCCATGCGGGCGTCTGCATCTTCTCTTCCACTTCGCGGATGTCCGCCGCCGCCGACTTGATCTGCGACGCGAGCATGTCCACCTGCGACACGTCGCCCTTCGCCTCGGTGACGATGGCTGTCGCCCATTCGCGCGACGCCTTGACGAGATCCTCGGCAGTCCAGTCGGCGCGGATCGCGAACGCGAAGCCGTGCTCGGCCGCCTGACGAATCAGGATTTCGACGACGTCCGGAAACTCCTTGTCGAGCGCGCGCTTGGCCCACGCGTACTGGCCGTGCGTGAGCATGCGCTGTACGGCCTGCTCGGTGAGCGGCATCGGATTGTCGAGCAGCTTCGCGCGCAGGAAGTCCTCGAACGACGGCGTGACGAACTGTGGATCGAGCTTCAGCGACAGACGAAGAAACGCGTCGAAGTCGCGTTGCAGCGAAGCGATCGTTTCGTCGCGAAGCGAAAGAGTGATTTGAGGCATGTCGGTTCCCGGTTCCGCGCTCGGCTCTCCAAGGCGGGAAATGCTGTCGGCGCCGCTTCTGAGGCGGAGTCCATTCGTTTCTGATATCGGCGGGATATCCGGGAACTTGAGGCTTTTTCGAGGGTTTTTGAAAGCCGTTCGGTATGCGCCCGTTGTAAAACGTTAGCGCAGCAAGGCGAACTGCCAGACGAAGAAAACCGCGAGCGACACCGCGATGGTCACGAGCGGCCGCTTCGTGACCACGCACACGATGATCGCGACGATCGCCGCGACCAGTTGCGGATTGCGCCAGGTGATTTCCGCGCCGCCGCCGTGCGGCGAGACGGTCATCGGCACGATGATCGCGGTGAGCACGGTCACCGGCACGAAGGAAAGCGCGGTGCGCACGACAGGCGGAAACGGCAGGCGCTCGCCCAGCACGAACACGGCGGCGCGGATCACGTACGTGACCACGGCCATGCCGGCGATCAGCAGCACATAGTTGGACGTTGCGGCGTTCATTGCGTGCGTTCCTTCGGATTCTTCAGGCGATTTTTTTCTTGCGGACGGTTTTCGATCAGCGTGAGCACCATGCCGACGACGACGCCCACGAGCACTGCCGCGAGCAGTCCGAGCTTGTACGGCCAGCCCTGCCACGCGAACGACAGCACGCCCGAGGCGAGCGCCGCCGCGACGAAACGCAGCGCGACCAGCTGCGGCACGATGATCGCGATGAACGTGGCGACCATCGCGAAGTCGAGTCCGAGCGACTTCAGGCCGGGAAACGCCGCGCCGAACAGCAGGCCGACGAGCGTCCACAACTGCCAGTTCAGATACATCGAGACGCCCGAGCCGAAGAAATAGTGCGGACCGGTTTCGCCCGGCGGGCGCTTTTGATAATGCGCGTACGCGACGGCGAACACTTCGTCGGTGAGCACGCCCGCGAGCGCCCAGCGCCAGCGTCGCGGCAGATGCGCGACATAGGGCGCGAGCGTCGCCGAGTAGAGCACGTGACGCAGATTGACGACGAGCGTCGTCGCCCAGATGACGGCGAAACTCGCGTGCGACGCGATCAGGCCGACCGCGATGAACTGCGCCGAGCCCGCGAAGACCGCGAGCGACATGAGCTGGCCGTGCCAGAGCGAGAGCGGACTGGCGGTGACGAGCGTGCCGAAGATCACGCCGAAAGGCGCAGCGCCGACCATCATCGGGATGGTGTCGCGCGCGCCGGCGGCGAATTCGCGCAGCGCGGCGCCGGATGGCTGAACAGGTGTTGCTTTCAAAATATCCTCCTATGTAAGCGAGGATACGCAAAACGCCGCCTCGACTGCTTGTACGTTCTTGCGCTTCGCCGCAGCGCGCGTCGGGTCCGGTCAGCGCCAGCGGCCCGGCGGCACGCCGAAGGCACGCTTGAAATGGCGCGTGAAATGGCTTTGGTCGGTGAAGCCGCTCGCCGCCGCGACATCGGTGACGGACGCGCCCGCGCGCAACGCCGGCAGCGCGCGCACGATGCGCATCTGGTTGCGCCACGCATGCGGCGCGAGCCCCGTTTCGCGCGTGAAGAGGCGCGCGGCGTGAAAGGTCGAGAGGCCGACCGTCTGCGCCAGTTCGGCGAGCGTCAGAGGTTCGAGCAGATCGTCGGCGAGGCGGGATTTCATCGTGGCGACGCGGTGCGCATCCGCGGCGAGCGGTTCGATGTCGACACGTTCCAGCGCATGGCGGCCGACCAGCGTCGTCACGGCATCGACGAGCGCCATTTCGGCCGCGAGCGGATCGGCGCCGCCTTCCAGCAGGTGATGCGCAATGACGAGCCGCCGCGCGAGATCGGCATCGCGGATGATGTCATCGGGAAACCACGGCGAGGCCGCGGGCCGGCCGGCCATCTCCCGCGCGACGTTTTCGACGAACGGCACCGGCAGATAGAACACGCGATAACGCCAGCCCGCATCGACGGCGCGCGCGCCCGTATGCACTTCGCCCGGATTGATCACCGGCACCGAGCCCGCCTCGGCGACATGGCGCGCGCCGCGATAATCGAAGCACTCCGCGCCCGCCTCGATGACCGGGACCGTGTAGGCGTCGTGCCAGTGCGGCGTGAATTCGTGGTCGTAGTACTCGGCGGTGACCATGTCCGCGTCGGGCACGAGCGGCGAGCGCCAGTAGCGTGCTGCATCGCGGAAATGGGCGGCATTCATGGCGCAAGGATCGAACGGAAAGCGGAATCGCTCAGTTTACAACTTTGCCGGCCGCCGGGACGGACGCTTGTGCGTCACTTGACCGGTATGGTCGTGCCTTCGGGCACCGGCACCGCCGTCACGCTGTTCTTCGGGCTTCCGGTCGCGATGCGGTCGCTGTAAGTCAGATAGACGAGCGTATTGCGCTTCGCATCGACGATGCGCACCACATGCAGCGTCTTGAAGATGAACGACATGCCCGCGGAAAACACGTCGCTTTTCTGCTTGAGCGGCTCGGCGATTTTGATCGGCCCGACCTGCCGGCACGCGATCGACGCTTCCGTCGGGTCTTCGGCGATGCCGAGCGTGCCTTTCACGCCGCCCGTGCGCGCCCGCGATACGTAACAGGTCACGCCCTGCACGAGCGGATCGTCATAAGCATCGACCGAGACGCGATCCGAGCCGGTAAAGCGGAAATTGGTGTTGACGCTGGCGATTTCCTCCGCGTGCGCGGTTGCCGCGCCGCAGAGAGTCGCGAGCAGAGTGGCGAGCGATGCAGCCAATGCGAGGACGGAGCGTTTCATCGTCATCCTTCGGAAAAGAGAAAGGGCGTCGTATTGTATCGACGCCCTCGGCTCTTTTGATGCATCGCGCGGCGCTTCGGATCAGTGAAAGATCAGGTACAGGATCACCAGCACCACGACCGGTACGCCGAGCAGCCATCCGAGTAGATAAGGCATGTCATCCTCCATTCGCGTGTTTGTGTTCGACGATTTCAGTATCGCGATGGAGGCGGGCCGGCGTTAGCCGTGCGCGTCCGAAATCTGTGTAGGCCTTGTCCTATCGAAACTTACGAATACTTTACGAATTGGTCATTTCATTCCGATCATTCCATTCGCGGATTGCGCCGGGCGGCCCGTGCGGGCCGGACGATCGCGATACAGCGTGCGCACGTAGTCCAGATGCGCGCCCGCGCATTCCCGCGCCCGCGCCGGATCGCGCGCGACGATGGCATCGAAGATCGCGCGATGCTGCGAGAGCAGGTTCGCTTCGACTTCGTCGTCGTAATCGACGAGACGGTGCGACGTGAGCATCGACTCGCGCACCAGTTCGTTGAGCCCGTGCATCACATGCGTCAGCGCCACGTTGTGCGTCGCGTCCGCAATCGCCAGATGAAACGCCGCATCCTTTTCCGCGATGCGCGTGCTTTTCTCGGCGACGGCGGCCTGCAGCGCATCGAACGCAGCCGCGATGCGCGCGAGATCGACGGGCGTCGCGCGTTCGGCGGCGTAGGCGGTCGAAAGCGTCTCCAGGCCGTGACGCAGTTCCAGCACGTCGGCGCTCGCGTTGGGCTGCTGTTCGAGAAGCGCCGCGAGCGGATGCGACACGAGCGGCGCCGTCACATCCGACACCACAAAACCGCCGCGCCCGGCCGCACGGATGAAGCCGTCCGATTCGAGCCGGATCAGCGCCTCGCGCAGCGACGGCCGCGACACGTTCAGTTGCTCGGCCAGATCGCGCTCGGCGGGCAGCCGCTGGCCGGGCAGAAGGCTGCCAGTCGAGATCAGTTCGCGGATCTGCCCGGACACGACATCCGAGATGCGCACGCGGGCGTAGGAATGCGATTGGACGGGCTGAAAGGTCATCGGTCAGAAGTGAAGGCGAATGCGTGTCCGGGTTCGACACGGCGAGTTTGACACGAAAGAGCCATCTCTTTAAAGTCTTGGTCAGACCAAGCTTACCAAAAAGCCCGTTCATCCCCGCACTCGGACCTCATGAAAGTTGCCCTGTTCGTTCCCTGTTTCATCGACGCTTTCTATCCGCAGGTCGGCATCGCCACGCTTGAATTGCTCGAGCGACTGGGGCTCGATGTCGACTATCCGCAGGACCAGACGTGCTGCGGCCAGCCGATGGCCAACAGCGGCGCGCACAAGGACGCCGCCGGCGCGGAGCGCGTGTTCGCGCGCAATTTCGCCGATTACGATTACGTCGTCGGGCCGTCGGCGAGTTGCACGCACCACGTGCGCGAACATTTCACCGCGATCGAGCAGACGAGCGCCGTGCAGAAGGTTCGCCGCAACACGTACGAACTCGTCGAATTCCTGCACGACGTGCTCGACGTGCGCGAGTTTCCGTGGGCCGAGTTTCCGCATCGGGTCGGGCTGCACAACAGTTGCAGCGCGGTGCGGCATCTGCGCGAGACGTCGAATTCGGAAGTCGCGGCCGCGCCTTTCTCGAAGCCGCGCGCGCTGCTCGAACGCGTGAAGGGCATCGAGTTCGTCGCGCCGGCGCGTCCCGACGAATGCTGCGGCTTCGGCGGCACGTTTTCCGTCACCGAGGAAGCCGTCTCCGTGCGCATGGGGCAGGACAAGGTGCGCGATCACGTCGGCGCGGGGGCGGAGTACATCGTGTCGGGCGACATGTCCTGCTTGATGCATCAGCAGGGCTGCGCCGAACGGCTGAAACTCGACGCGAAGTTCATCCATATCGCACAGGTTCTGAACGGAGCGCGCGCATGAGCAAAACCGTGAGCAAGACGGTTCGCATCGACCACGCCAAAGCGGCCGGCGCGTTTCTGCAGAAGCCGGATCACGTCGCGTTCCACGACAAGCGTCTGTGGGACTTGCGCACGAAGCGCGACGCGCAGGCGCACGGCATAGTCGAATGGGAGACGCTGCGCGATCTCGCATCGGGGATCAAGGAGCACACGCTGTCGAATCTCGCGGACTACATCGCGCAGTTCGCCGATCAGGCCGCGCAAAACGGCGTCGTCGTGCACTTCGCCGCCGATGCGCAGGAGCACAACGAACTCGTCTACCAGCTGATGAGCGAGCGCGGCATGACATCGCTCGTCAAGAGCAAGTCGATGCTCACCGACGAGTGCTACATGCGCGACTATCTGGAGCCGCGCGGCATCACGGTGATGGAAACCGATCTCGGCGAGCGCATCCAGCAGCTCGATCACCAGGACCCGAGCCATATGGTCGTGCCGGCCGTGCACAAGCTGCGCGCGGACGTGGCCGAGCTGTTCGGCAAGACCATCGGCACCGATCCGAAGAACAGCGACATCCACTATCTCGCCGAAAGCCAGCGCATGAACACGCGGCCGTATTTCGTGCGCGAGAAGACGGCGGGCATGACCGGCTGCAACTTCGCGGTGGCGGAGACGGGCACGGTGGTCGTCTGCACGAACGAGGGCAACGCGGATCTGTCGGCGAACGTGCCGCCGCTGCATATCGCGTCGATCGGCATCGAGAAGCTGATTCCGACCATCGCCGATCTGGGCGTGTTCGTGCGCATGCTGTCGCGCAGCGCGCTCGGTTCGCCGATCACGCAGTACACGTCGCACTTTCGCGCGCCGCGGCCGGGCACGGAGATGCACTACATCCTCGTCGACAACGGCCGCTCCGAGCGTCTCGGCATGGACGACTTCTGGTACTCGCTCAAGTGCATCCGCTGCGGCGCGTGCATGAACACGTGTCCGGTGTATCGGCGCAGCGGCGGCCTGTCGTATGGCGGCACGTATTCCGGGCCGATCGGCGCGATCATCAACCCGACTTACGATCTGAAGCGCTACAGCGCGCTGCCGTTCGCCTCCACGATGAACGGCAGTTGCACCAACGTGTGTCCGGTGAAGGTGAATATCCACGAGCAGATCTACAAGTGGCGCGCGGTGATCGCGGAGCAGCACGAAGTGCCGTTCGTGAAGCAGGAAGTGCTGAAGATGGCGGGGCGCCTGCTCGCGAGTCCGACGCTCTATCGCGCGACCGTGGCCTCGCTCGGCGGCGCGCTCAAACGTCTGCCCAACTTCGTGCTCTACAACCCGCTCAACATCTGGGGACGCCAGCGCGACTTGCCCGAAGCGCCCGCCGAAACTTTTCACGAGTGGTACAAGAAAAACCGGAAGCCCGCCAAATGACGACTCGCGATGCGTTTCTATCGAAGATCCGCGCGGCGCAACCCGCGTCGCGGCCGCGCCCCGACGTGCCCGTTTTCCCCGCGCCCGACGGCGACCTGAAGGCGCGCTTCAGCGAGGCGCTCGCCGCGATGGGCGGAACCTGCGTCGAGGCGGCGAGCCTCGCCGACGCGAACGCGCTCATCGCGGCGCGCTTTCCGGAGGCGAAGGTGATCGCGTCGGCGGTGCCGGGCATCGACGGCACGCGCAAGCTGTCGCCCGATACCGTGCCGGCGTCGCTTCAGGACGTCGATGTCGGCATCGTGCGCGGGCGCTTCGGCGTCGCGGAAACGGGCTCGGTCTGGTTCAGCGAGCGCGAGTACGTCGTGAATGCGATCGGTTATCTCGCGCAGCATCTCGTCGTGCTGCTCGATCCGTCGCAGCTCGTCGAAGGCCTGCAACAGGTTTATCGACGGCCGGATTTCGCGGAGGCGCGCTATGCGGTGCTCGTGACCGGTCCGTCGGCGACGGCGGATATCGAAGGCGTCCTGATTCGCGGCGCGCAGGGCGTGCGCTCGCTGACGGTCGTGTGGCTCGCGTGACGCCGCGCGCCTTCAGTGCTTCCAGAAGATCGCCACGACGATACCGCCGAACAGCAACCACTTGACGATGTAATACACGGTCCGGTTCCACGCCTTCAGCCGCTTGCCGACGAGCCGGATCGAATAGAGATACTTGAACGCGCGATTCAGCCCGCCGGTGCGATCGCCGGTTTCGTTCGGCGACGCGGCCGCGCGCATCAGAAAGCCGCCGACCGCGCGATTGATCGTCTGCGCCCAGCGGTATTTCATCGGCCGCTCGATGTCGCAGAACAGGATGATGCGGTCTTGGTCCGTCCTGTTTTCCGCCCAGTGCAGATAGGTTTCGTCGAACACGACTGCCTCGCCGTCGCGCCACGAATAGCGTTCGCCGTCGACGATGATCGCGCAGCCGTCGTCGTTCGGCGTCACGAGCCCGAGGTGATAGCGCAGCGATCCCGCATACGGATCGCGATGCAGCGTGAGCGTGCCGCCGGGCGGGAGCATCGCGAACATGGCGGCCTTGACGGTCGGAATGTCCCGCAGGATTGCGAGCGTCTGCGGACACAGCGCCTGCGCGGACGGATGCGGGCGGTCATACCATTTCAGGTAGAAACGCCGCCAGCCGCGCCGGAAAAACGAGTTGAAACCGATATCGTTGTATTTCGCCGCCGCCTGGATCTTGCTGGCTTCGTGCAGCGCGATGGCCTCGGCGCGGATGATTTCCCAGTGCGCGCCGAGCGGCGCGAGTTCGGGAAAGAGCGACGGCTGGAGATAAGGCGTCGATGGCACGCGCGAGAACAGGTAGACGAATCCGTTCAGCGGCGACATGAAGGTGGAATGGTCTGAAAGCTGCCGGAAGAAGCCGTGCCGGACCTTGCCGCGCCAGTGCGTATAAGCGGCGCAGACGATGAAGATGAATAACACCAGCCAGCGCATGTTTTTCCTCCTTTGCGCTCAATCGCCGCCATTCTTCGACATTCAGAAATTATACAAACGGATAAACAAAATCTGCTTGGGTGGTCGCGAGCCTGGCTGGCTGGCGCGGGAGGGGAGGTTCGTCCATCGCGATGTCCGCTTCGGCATTGCGCCCCGATTTGCGTTGCGTCGCGGGAAAGGCGAGCAATATCGCGCGGACGCGATCGGAATCGGTGTCTTTGCTGCGGACGGGAGCGGGGAATCGCGGGCTTGCGCCGGCGCGTCCACGAAATTCTGCGGCGCACATGCAACGCGCAAAAGCAAAAGTCCAATGCAAAAAGCCCAGTCATGTGACTGGGCTTTGCGTGGAAGCTTTTGGCTCCCCGACCTGGGCTCGAACCAGGGACCTACGGATTAACAGTCCGGCGCTCTACCGACTGAGCTATCGGGGAACAACTGAAACATCGACAACCGTGATAAAAAACCCAGCCGGTTGCTGGGTTATTTGAAACCGTCTTGCTGGAGACTTTGGCTCCCCGACCTGGGCTCGAACCAGGGACCTACGGATTAACAGTCCGGCGCTCTACCGACTGAGCTATCGGGGAACATCTACAGCAGAGAAGCGGAATTATAGGGAGCCACTGCTAGTGTGTCAACGCAGAAACGTCATTCAATACAATTTTTTGCGTCGAAATATGCGATAGCGGCGCGCTCCCGCGAATATCAACGCTCCAGCAGATTGAGCTTGTCCTTCACGTCCTTGAACTCGTCCGACTCGGGCAGCGGCGCCTTGGTCTTGGTAATGCTCGGCCAGTTGCGCGCGAGATCGGCGTTCAGTTCGGTGAAATGCTGCTGATCCCCGGGTACATCTTCTTCGGCGTAGATCGCGTTGACCGGGCATTCGGCCACGCACACGGCGCAGTCGATGCACTCGTCCGGATCGATCGCGAGAAAGTTGGGACCTTCGCGGAAGCAATCCACCGGGCACACGTCCACGCAATCGGTGAACTTGCACTTGATGCAGCTTTCGGTCACAACGTGAGTCATTCAGGCTCCTGCATGCGGAATTCGTGGGGGCGGCGCCCTGGGCGGCTGCATGGGCCGGGAGGTGCGCTTGCGGAAACGCGTATTGTAGCGTAATGAGAAAAACGGGCGCGAGCGCCGGACCAGCGGGCTTTATATCGATTCGTGATTAATGTATGCACCATTCTCGAAAGAGCGGAGCATGCGAAATGCGGGCGGGAACATTCGGGTAACATGATCCCGAAGGCCCGGCGACACGCGGGCTCGACCCGGCGCGCCGTCCATTCGCGTGGAAGTTCCAGTCAGAACCATGATCATCAATTCGCTGCTCGATACCGACCTCTACAAGTTCACGATGATGCAGGTCGTGCTGCATCACTTTCCTGCGGCGCATGTCGAATATCGCTTCCGCTGCCGCACGCCGAACGTGGACCTCGTGCCGTACATCGACGAAATCCGCGACGAAGTGCGTCAGCTCTGCAATCTGCGCTTCAAGGAAGAGGAGCTGGATTACCTCCGGCGCATGCGCTTCATCAAGAGCGATTTCATCGACTTCCTCGCGCTGTTTCATCTGAACGAGAAGTCCATCCGCATCGCGCCGTCGGCGAAGAACAACGGCGAGATCGACATCGATATCGTCGGGCCGTGGCTGCATACGATCCTGTTCGAGATTCCGGTGCTCGCGATCGTCAACGAAGTCTATTTCCGCAACACGCAGCGTAAGCCGGAGTACGAAACCGGCCGCGAGCGCCTGCGCGACAAGATCAGCCTGCTCGCCACGCCGCCCGAATACTCGGACTGCAAGATCGCCGATTACGGCACGCGCCGGCGCTTTTCGGGGCAATGGCACGAGGAAGTCGTGCTGACGCTCAAGGAGAAACTCGGCGCGCAGTTCGCCGGCACGAGCAACGTCTATTACGCGATGAAGCACGGCCTGCGGCCGCTCGGCACGATGGCGCACGAGTACCTTCAGGCATGTCAGGCGCTGGGTCCGCGCCTGCGTGACTCGCAGATCTTCGGCTTCGAAATGTGGGCGAAGGAGTATCGCGGCGACCTGGGCATCGCGCTGTCGGATGTCTACGGCATGAAAGCGTTCCTGCGCGACTTCGACATGTACTTCTGCAAGCTGTTCGACGGCGCGCGCCACGATTCCGGCGACCCCTTCGACTGGGGCGAGCGCCTCATCAGGCATTACGAGGAAAATCGCTGCGATCCGCGCACCAAGATTCTGGTCTTTTCCGACGCGCTCGACGTGCCCCGGGTGCTGCAACTCTACGAGCGTTTTCGCGGTCGCTGCCAGCTCGCGTTCGGCGTCGGCACGAATCTCACCAACGATCTCGGCTATCAGCCGCTGCAGATCGTCATCAAGATGGTCCGCTGCAACGGGCAGCCGGTCGCGAAATTGTCGGATTCGCCCGGCAAGAACATGTGCGAAGACCGCGCCTATCTGGCGTATCTGCGTCAGGTATTCGGCATCGAGCAGCCGGTGGACGAGCTCTGATTCGCGGCTCGTTCATCCGCGCGGCTTGAGGCCGTCCGGCCGGGCTTCGCGGGTGAACGTCGCTCGCTATAATCTGCCCGCGCCGTCGACCGACGCGCGGCGCATGCACCGACACACGCACTCAAGCACGCACCCACGCAGGCATTCACGAGGACGGCACCATGGATACATCGGCCGCGCGCCGCAATATTCTCGCGCGCATTCGCAGCGCGCAAGGCCGCCATGGCGCACCGACGGACGCCGAACGCGCACAGGCGCAAGCGTATGTGGAGCACCATCCGGCGGGGCCGCGTCCGCCGCTGCCGCACACGCCTGACGAACTCATCGCGCGTTTCACGCTCGAGGCCGAGCGGCTTTCCACGACCGTCGCCCAAGTCGATACGCTCGCGGATGCGCCCGCCGAAGCCGCGCGCTATCTTCAGTCGCTGAATCTGCCGGTCGATGTCGTCGCATGGCCCGCGCTCGCGCATCTGCCCTGGGCCGAAGCGGGCATTCAGGCCGCGTTGCGCAAGCCGGCCGACGCGGATCTCGTCGGCATCACGGGCTGCTTTTGCGCCACCGCCGAAACCGGTTCGCTCGTGCTGCTGTCCGGCGCCGACACGCCCGCATCCGGCGCGCTCCTGCCGCAGACGCATGTCGCGATCGTGCCGGCGTCGCGCATCGTCGCGGCGCACGAGGACGCCTTCGCGCTCATGCGCGCGGAACGGGGCGAACTGCCGCGCGCGGTCAACTTCGTGTCGGGGCCGTCGCGTACCGGTGACATCGAGCAGACTATCGTGCTCGGCGCGCACGGGCCGTATCGCGTGCATGTGATCGTGGTGCGCGGAGCCTGACGCCGATGCGGCGGATCGTCTCCGGCGCCATGTTCGCCGCGCAGGCGCTGGTCGCGGCGCCAGCCACGGCGGCGACACTCGACGGCACGAAGCTTTCGGCCGCGTGGGGCATTCCGTTCGCCGGCGTGCTGCTGTCCATCGCCGTTTTTCCGCTGGTCGCGCCGAAGCTCTGGCATCACCATTTCGGCAAGATCGCGGCTGCGTGGGCGCTCGCGTTCCTCGTGCCGTTCGCGTTCGCCTTCGGCGTCGGCACGGCGGGCGGCGTGCTGGTTCACGCGATGCTCGAAGAATACATACCGTTCATCGTTCTGCTCGCGGCGCTCTTCACGGTCGCGGGCGGCATCTGCGTGCGCGGCAATCTGCACGGCTCGCCGCGCCTCAATACCGGCATCCTCGCGCTGGGCGCCGGGCTCGCGAGCATCATGGGCACGACGGGCGCGGCCATGCTGCTGATCCGTCCGCTTCTGCGCGCCAACGACAATCGCAAGCACGCGGTGCATGTCGTCGTGTTCTTCATTTTTCTCGTCGCGAACGCGGGCGGCTCGCTCACGCCGCTCGGCGATCCGCCGCTGTTCCTGGGCTTTCTGAACGGCGTCGGCTTCTTCTGGACGACGGTGCATCTCGCCTGGCCGATGCTCTTCGTCTGCGCCGTGCTGCTCGCGCTGTTCTATCTGCTCGACAGTTACTACTGGCGCAGGCACGACGCGAGGCGCGCCTTTCTCGACCCGACGCCGGACACGCCCGCGCTCGGCATCGACGGCAAGATCAACTTCGCGCTGCTCGGAGTCATCGTCGGGCTGGTGCTGATGAGCGGCATCTGGAAGCCGGGCATCGCGTTCGATGTATTCGGCACGCAGGTGCAATTGCAGAATCTGGTGCGCGACGTCCTGCTGGTCGCGGTGCTGCTCGCCTCGCTCGCGTTCACGCCAAAAAGCGCGCGCGCCGGCAATGCGTTCGACTGGGCGCCCATCGAGGAAGTCGCGAAACTCTTCGCGGCGATCTTCGTGACTATCGCGCCGGTCATCACCGTGCTGCGCGCGGGCGAGGCGGGCGCGTTCGCCGGCATCGTGCACGCGGTGTCCGATGCACAAGGCAAGCCGGTCGACATCGCCTACTTCTGGGCGACGGGCCTGCTTTCGTCGTTTCTCGACAACGCGCCGACCTATCTTGTGTTCTTCAATCTCGCGGGCGGCGACGCCCGCACGCTCATGACCACCGACGCCACGACGCTCGCCGCCATCTCCGCGGGCGCGGTCTTCATGGGCGCGAACACGTATATCGGCAACGCGCCGAATTTCATGGTGAAGGCGATCGCCGAATCGCGCGGCATGCGCATGCCGGGATTCTTCGGCTATATGGCGTGGTCGGGCATCGTGCTGCTGCCGCTTTTCGCCGTTCTGGGCTGGCTATTTTTCTAGGAGCATTCGATGAAGAAGGTACTTGTCGCGCGTCCCACCTTTCCCGATGTGATCGAGCGCCTGAAACAGTATTTCGATGTCGACGTGAACCTGGGCGACGTGCTCCCGCAGGAAGAATTCGCGCGCCGTCTCGCCGATCGTGACGGCGCGTTCACCGCGGGCGAGTGGGTCGGCGAGAAGGAACTGGCGGGCGCGCCGAACCTGAAGGTCGTCGCGAACATGGCGGTCGGCTACAACAACTTCGACATGCAGGCGTTCGATGCGCACAAGGTGCTCGGCACCAACACGCCGAACGTGCTGAACGAAACCACGGCCGATTTCGGCTGGGCGCTGATGATGGCGGCGGCGCGCCGTATCACCGAGTCCGAGCATTATCTGCGCGCGGGCAAGTGGCAGAAGTGGTCGTTCGATTCGTTTCTCGGCGCGGACGTGTACGGCTCGACGCTCGGCGTGATCGGCATGGGGCGCATCGGCCAGGCGCTGGCGCGCCGGGCGAGCGGCTTCGGCATGCGCGTGATGTATCACAACCGCTCGCGCGTGGCGCCGGCGATCGAAGCCGAACTCAATGCCGAGTACGCGTCGAAGGAAGATCTGCTGAGGCGCGCGGATCACGTCGTGCTCGTCGTGCCGTATTCGAAGGAAAGCCATCACACGATCGGCGCGGCCGAACTCGCGCTGATGAAGCCGACGGCGACGCTCACCAATATCGCGCGCGGCGGCATCGTCGACGACGCGGCGTTGATCGTCGCGTTGCGCGAGAAACGCATCGCGGCCGCGGGCATCGACGTGTTCGAGGGCGAGCCGAATTTGAACCGCGATTTCCTCGCGCTCGACAACGTCGTGCTGACGCCGCACATCGCGAGCGCGACCGAAGCCACGCGCCGCGCGATGGCCAATCTCGCGGCCGACAATCTCATCGCGGGACTCGGGGAAGGGCCGCGCGCCGGCAATCCGCCGAATCCCATCAACCCGGACGTGCTGAAGAAATGACGGAACTGCTGGTTGGCGCGGTCGCCGTGCTGGCGCTCGCGCTGGTGGCGGCGCTCGTTGCGCTCGTCATGTCGATCCGGCGCGGCTCGAACGCGGACATCGACGGGGAATTCGAAGCGCTCACGGACCGCGTCAACGACATGGGCGAGGCGCACGCGCGCGCGCAGGAGCGGCTCGAACGCGGCCTGCGCGGCGATATCGCGGAGAGCGCGCGCGTGTCGCGCATGGAATCGCAAAGCGGCTTCACGCAGTTCCATCAGACGCTCGCGACGCAACTGGCGAGCACATCGAGCGTGCAGAACGCGCAGTTCGACGCGCTCGCGCAGCAACTCGCGCAACAGAGTCAGCAGGCGCGAGAGGATCAGGGCAACGCGCTCAAGCGCTTCGCCGATTCCGTGTCGCTGCATCTCGCGCAGTTGTCGGAGTCGAACGAGCGGCGTCTGGGCGAAGTGCGCGCGACGCTCGAAGCACGTCTGAAGGACATCGAAGCGAACAACGCGACGAAGCTCGACGAAATGCGCCGCACCGTCGACGAGAAGCTGCACGCGACGCTCGAACAGCGGCTCGGCGAATCGTTCAAGCTCGTGTCGGACCGGCTGGAGCAGGTGCATCGCGGGCTCGGTGAAATGCAGACGCTCGCGGCGGGCGTCGGCGACCTGAAGAAAGTGCTGACCAACGTCAAGACGCGCGGCATCTGGGGCGAAGTGCAGCTGGAATCGCTGCTCGAACAACTGCTCACGCCCGATCAATACGCGAAGAACGTCGCGACCATTCCGAAGAGCAATGAACGTGTCGAGTTCGCGATCAAGCTGCCCGGCCGGCACGATGCGCCCGGCGCGCCGGGCGATGCGGCCACGCCCGTGTGGCTGCCCATCGACGCGAAGTTTCCGCGTGAAGACTACGAGCGCCTGATCGACGCGCAGGAGCGCGCCGACGTGGCGGCGGTCGAGGACGCGTCGCGCGCGCTCGAAGGCCGCTTGCGCGCGGAGGCGAAATCGATCTCGCAGAAGTACGTCGCGCCGCCGCACACCACCGACTTCGCGCTGCTGTTCCTGCCGACCGAAGGGCTCTACGCGGAGGTGCTGCGCCGTCCGGGTCTGAGCGATTCGCTGCAGCGCGAGTACCGCGTGAGCATCGCGGGGCCGACTACGCTCACCGCGCTGCTCAACAGTCTGCAGATGGGCTTTCGCACGCTCGCCATCGAAAAACGTTCGAGCGAAGTGTGGCAGGTGCTCGGCGCGGTGAAGACCGAGTTCGGCAAGTTCGGTGAAGTGCTCGCGAGAACGAAGTCGCAGCTCGAAACGGTCACGCGCTCGATCGAAGCGGCGCAGACCCGCACGCGGCAAATGGACAAGCGCCTGCGCGATGTCGAGGCGCTGCCGGGAGAACAGGCGGCGGGATTGCTGGGAAGTGCGTCATCGCCCGAGAGCGACGACGACATCTGATTCAGCCGGCGAGGCGTTCCAGCGGCTCGCCGGTCACGCGCACGATGCGCCAGTCGGGCAGCACGGTCGCGCCCATCTTCTCGTAGAAATCGATGGCGTTCTGATTCCAGTCGAGCACCGACCACTCGAAGCGGCCGCACTGGCGCTCGACGGCCAGCTCCGCGAGCTTCTTGAGCATCAGCGTGCCCAGACCGCTGCCGCGCATCGACGGACGGACATAGAGGTCTTCCAGATACAGGCCGCGCTTGCCGAGGAAGGTCGAGAAGTTCTGGAAGAACAGCGCATAGCTGACGACTTCGCCGTCCTGCTCGGCGACGAGCGCTTCGGCGGCCGGGCGCGCGCCGAAGAGCGCGTCGTGCACGCCTTGCTCCGTCGCGACGAACAGATGCGTGAGCTTCTCGAACTCGGCGAGCTCGTACATCAGCGCGAAGATCGCGGGGATGTCCGCGGGCGTGGCCGGTCGGATCGCGGCAACCGCTGCGGCGCCGCTCACGCTTCCTCCGGCGCGTCGGACAACACGATCTCGATGCCGCCGAAACGCGACGCCACCCAGTTGTACGCGTGGCACGCGATCCACAGCAGGATGAAGCCGAGAATCGCGTTGAGCAGCAGCGCGCTCGTGACCGTGCTCACTTCCACCGAGCCGTAGCGCACGAACGCGACGACCACGCCGAGCAGCACGATCGGCACGCTGAAAGTCAGATACACGAGGATCAGCGCCTTGGCGGTCTGTCCTGGTGCGATGGATGTGATCTGCTTTTTCATGGAAGGAAGCCCCGTCTATCGATGTAGGAATGTGTGGTTCGGCGGCGCCGCGTCGTGCGCCCGTCAGATCAGGCCGTCGAAGGGCACGATCTCGACGTCGTCGCCGGCGTCTATGTCGCCGCGCGCGTGTTCCAGGACGATGAAGCAGTTCGCTTCGCTCATCGAACTGAGCACGCCGGATCCCTGTGAGCCGGTCGTGACGACGCTCCAGCGCCCGTCGGCGTCGCGCGTGGCGATGCCGCGCTGGAACTCGGTGCGGCCCGCGCGCTTTTTCATCGGGCCGGCGGCGCTCGCGCGGATCGCCGTGAGCGGCTGGCGCGCCGCGCCCGACATCGCCAGCAGCGCCTCGCGCACGATGAAGTAGAAGGTCGCCATCACGGCGACCGGGTTGCCCGGCAAGCCGAAGAAGAGCGCCGGCTTGCCCGCGCCCGGACGCGCGCCCGACCACAGGCGGCCGAACGCGAGCGGCCGGCCGGGGCGCATCGCGATTTTCCAGAACGCGACGTCGCCGAGCGAACTCATCAGCTCGCGCGTGAAATCGGCGTCACCGACCGACACGCCGCCCGAGCTGATCACGACATCCGCGCGGCCGGTCGCTTCGCGCAGCGCCTTTTCGAGCGATGCACGGTCGTCGCGCACGATGCCGAGGTCGATCGTCTCGACGCCCAGGCGTCTGAGCATCGCGAAGAGCGTGTAGCGGTTGCTGTCGTAGACGCTGCCCGGACTCAACGCTTCGCCGACCGAACGCAACTCGTCGCCCGTCGAGAAAAACGCCACGACGAGGCGCTTGCGCACCGCAACGTAGCCGATGCCGAGCGACGCGAGCAAGCCGAGATCGGACGCGCGCACGATGCGCCCGGCGAGCAACGCGGGCCTGCCTTTCGCGAGATCCTCGCCGGACAGGCGGCGGTTCTGGCCCGCGCGGATTTTTGCAGCCGGAAAGCGGATCGTGTCGCCCTCGCGCGTGACGAGTTCCTGCGGAATCACCGTGTCGCAACCGGCGGGCATCAGCGCGCCCGTCATGATGCGCACGCACTCGGCGGCGCCCGGCGTGGCCTCGAAGGGCCGCCCGGCGAACGCCGTGCCCGCGACGGAGAGATCGATCGAATCGACGCCGCGTGCGAGCGCCGCGCCGGCGAACGCGTAGCCGTCCATGGCGGAGTTATCGAAGGCGGGTACGTCGATGGGCGAGACCACGTCTTCGGCGAGCACGCGGCCGAGCGCATCGTGCAGGCTCGCGCGTTCCGCCTGCGCGTCGGACGGACGCGGCATCGCCCACTGGCGCACGATTTCCTGCGCCGCCTCGACAGGCAGCGCATTCGGATCGTACTGAGCGACGCAAGCGGAAAAATCCTTGGGCGTGGTCATGAATCGGAGTGGATCGCGCGCTGATTGGGCGATGAAGCGGCCCCGCGCCGTGAGGTGGTCGAACGCGCCTGTCTAGCGGCGTTCCAGATCGGCCAGTTGCTGCAAATCATTGATATTGTAAAACGCGCGTACATCGTGAAATTGCACTTCCGCCGCCGTGTGGCGCGCGTACCACGCGCGAACCTTGCGCTCGCCGGCGTCCAGCCAGGCATCGAGATCGTCGGCGAGCGACGCCCGCACGAGCGCGAAAACCGGATGCGCCATCACTTCGCCCGACGCTTCGACCGTCGCCGCATACGCGATGTCGACGCGTTGTTCCTCCAGCGCGCGCATCAGCGCGGCGCCGAGATGTTCGTCGACGAAAGGGGCATCGCAGGGCGCCGTCAACACGAACTCCGTGGTCGCGGCGCGCAGGCCGGCTGCGATTCCGGCGAGCGGCCCGGGATAATCGGCGCGCGCATCCGCGACGACGCGGCCGCCGAACGGCGCGCTCAGACGCTCATAGTCGCCGATGGAGCGGTTGGCGCTGATCAGCATCGCGCCGGCCTGAGGCGCGAGACGCCGCATCGCGTGCAGCGCGAGCGGCTCGCCGTGAAACGGCTGCATGCCCTTGTCGACGCCGCCCATGCGCGAGCCGCGGCCGCCCGCGAGCACGAGCGCCGTGACGTCGGAAGTCGATCGGGCGATGGAAGCGGTCTGCACGCGCGACTCGGTGGCATCAGCCGCCGATGTACGACATCTCGACGCGCGGCGCGTCCTCGCGCGCCTGCGCCGACGCGCTGCCGCGCAACTGCGAGTAGCGGTCGCCGCGCGCTTCCCAGATGCGGGCGAGGGCGGTCGCGACGTCGTCGTCGCTCGCGCCGCTGCGAATCAGGCCGCGCAGGTCGTGCCCGCCCACCGCGAAGAGACACAGATAGAGCTTGCCTTCCGTCGAGAGACGGGCGCGCGTGCACGAGCCGCAAAACGCGCGCGTCACGCTGGAGATCACGCCGATTTCGCCGCCGCCGTCCTGGTAGCCCCAGCGCTGCGCGGTTTCGGCGGCCGTGTGCGCTTCGAGCGCCTCGAGCGGGAAATGCGCATCGATGCGCTCCACTACTTGCGCCGACGGCAGCACTTCGCTCATGTTCCAACCGTTCGACGCGCCGACGTCCATATATTCGATGAAGCGCAGAACGGCGCCGCTGCCTTTGAAGTGGCGCGCCATCGGCACGATTTCCTGATCGTTCGTGCCGCGCTTGACGACCATGTTCACCTTGAGCGGCGCGAGTCCGACGGCCTGCGCGGCCTCGATGCCCGCGAGCACGTCGCCGACGGCGAAATCGGCGTCGTTCATGCGGCGAAAGAGTGCGTCGTCGAGCGCGTCCAGACTGACCGTGACGCGCGAAAGGCCCGCGTCCTTCAGCGCCCGGGCCTTGCGCGCGAGCAGCGAGCCGTTGGTGGTGAGCGTGACGTCGAGCGGACGGCCTTCGGGCGTGTGCATGAGCGCGAGCCGCTCGATCAGATATTCGATGTTCTTGCGCAGGAGCGGCTCGCCGCCGGTGAGCCGGATTTTCTCCACGCCATGCGCGACGAACACGCGCGCCAGCCGCTCGATTTCCTCGAACGAGAGCAGGGCGGCGTGCGGCAGAAACTGATAGTGCTTGTCGAACACTTCGCGCGGCATGCAGTACACGCAGCGGAAATTGCAACGATCCGTCACCGAGATGCGCAGATCGCGCAGCGGGCGCGCGAGCGTATCCACGAGCGTTCCGGACGGCGACGACGCCGCGCCGGAAAAATCCGGAATCGCGCTGATGTCGGCCACGGGAATGATGCGTCGGGACATGTTGACTCGCAGAGACCTGGCCGCTCGGGCCTTGTTCGAATAATTTGACGACTGTCTCATTTTAGCGGAACCGGACGCTCGAAGGCGCGGGGCCCCGTCGCCGGGGCGTCCCGGTTTTCCCGCATTTACGCGTGAAAGCGCGCAAAAAAAAACGCCACCGACGCGAGTCGGTGGCGTTTTCGAAGCATCTGCCGTTCACGGACCGAAATCCATGCCGGCGCGACACGCTCAGTGGACGCTCTTGCCCGTTTCCACTTGTTGCATCGGCGTCGGGTCGACCGGCGGGAGCGACTTGCGCTCACGCGGCACGCGCGCCGGCGCCGCTTCGCGCGCTGCGGCGGCGTTGGCCTCGCGCAGCTTGGCTTCGTCCGTGTTGACCCAGACGAGGCCGGCGCGCTCGAGCATCGGCTGGAGCGGTTCGACGGCGATCGGCGTGGACGTTACCGGCGCGGCCGGAGCCGACGGAGCCGACGGAGCCTCGGTTGCGGCGGCCTTCACCGGTTCCGCGGCGACTGCCGCCGGTGCCGGCGCGGCTTCGGGCGCTTGCACGGGCGCGTTTTCGACCTGTTTCACCGGTTCGACGATGCTCGCCTCGGGCGTCGATGCGACCGCGGCGGTCTTCACCGGCTCGGCGGCTTCGACGGCTCCGAGTGCGGCGGAAGCAACCGTTTCGGGCTCGGCCGAAACCGGCGTCGTCTCGACGGGCTCGTGTGCCTGCACGGGCTGCGCGGTTTCAGCCGCGGCCGGTGCGGCCGGCACGAACGGATCGCTCGGCTTCGTTTCGGCTGCCTTCGGCGTCGGACCGAACGGATTTTCGATCGCGGGCGCCGGAGCCGGCTTGGCGAAGATATCCGGCGTCGCCGGTTCGGGCGTTTGCGCCTTCAGTTCGAACGGCTCGGCTTCGACCGCCTTGGCAGCCGTGGCTTCCTCGGCTGCGGCAGGCGTGTGTTCCGGCGTACGGACTTCAGACTCCTGAGGCATGGCAGCGACGGATTGCACGGCAGGTTGCTCAGCGGGCTGTTCAACGCGCGGCGCAGCACGCTGCTCGACCGGCTGCGGCGCGGCAGGACGCGTTTCGCGACGCGCCGCCGCTTCCTGCGCGGCTTCCGCATCGAACACGCCGGCCTGGGCCGACATGCTTTCCGCGGCGCCTTCCGCTTCGGCGACATCGGCGGCGTGATTCACCGTCATGCCATCCTCTTCGCGCTCGCGGCGGCCGCCACGACGGCCACGGCGGCGGCGGCGGCGTTCTTCGCCTTCACGTGCAGCGGCGGCCGCTTGCTCGGCATTGGCCGCGTCGGTGCCGGCCTGTTGCGTGACGTCGAAGTCGACCTGTGCTGTTTCGACGATCTCCGAAGTCACCGTTTCGCTCTGCGTCAGCGCCTCGACGGCGGATTCCGCTTGCGGCTTGCGACGTTCGCCGCGCTCCGTGCGCTCGGCGCGTTCAGGACGTTCGGCGCGCTCGCCACGTTCGGCACGCTCGCCGCGGTCGGGACGCTCACGGCGTTCCGGCCGGTCGCCCGCTTCCGGACGCGTGGTGCGCTCGGCGTTGCGGTCGCGTGTTTCACGCGGTTCGCGCGGCTCGCGTGCCTCGCGCGGTTCACGGGCTTCACGCGGTTCGCGGGCCTCGCGCGGCTCGCGGACTTCGCGCAGTTCGCGTCCCTCGCGTCCTTCACGGCCGCCACGCGCTTCGCGATCTTCGCGACGCGCGCCTTGCCGGCCTGTGCCGTTGCCGGTCGCGGTCGTGCCTGCGGCCGCGCCGTCGCGTCCGGTAGTGCCGCCGCGGCGGTTGCGGTTGCGATCGCCGCCACCGGCGCCGGTGCCGGTACGTTCGCCGCGCTCACGCTGCGTACGCGTGGCCGGTTGCGCCTCGACGGGTGCCGGTGCCGGTTTGGCTTCCGGCTGAATGCCGAACAGGTTCTTGATCCACGCGATGAATCCGCCGCTCGCGGCTACCGGCGCCGGAGCGGCCGGAGCTGCGACCGGCGCGGGCTTGACGGGTGCGCTCGGCGCGGGCTTCTCGGGCGTGATGCCCTTCACGGCGGCTTCCTGCTTCGGCTTCACTTCCTCGGTGCGCTTGCTGTAGCCGGTTTCCGATTCCAGCTCGCTCGCGGCTTCGACGGCCATCTTCCACGACGCGCGCGGCTCGTCGAGGCGCGCATCGTCGTGACGCAGGCGCTCGAGCTTGTAGTGCGGCGTTTCCAGATGCTTGTTCGGAATCAGGACGACGTTGACCTTGAAGCGCGATTCGATCTTGTTGATTTCCGAGCGCTTTTCGTTCAGCAGGAAGGCCGTGACTTCGACCGGCACCTGGCAATGGATCGCCGCGGTGTTTTCCTTCATCGCTTCTTCCTGAATGATCCGCAGCACTTGCAGCGCGGACGATTCGGTATCGCGGATATGTCCCGTGCCGTTACAACGCGGGCAGGTCACGTGGCTGCCTTCGGACAGCGCCGGACGCAGACGCTGACGCGACAGTTCCATCAGCCCGAAGCGCGAAATCTTGCCCATTTGTACGCGCGCACGGTCGTGCTTGAGCGCGTCTTTCAGGCGTTGCTCGACTTCGCGCTGGCTCTTGGCGGACTCCATGTCGATGAAATCGATCACGATCAGCCCGCCCAGATCGCGCAAACGAAGCTGACGCGCGACTTCGTCGGCGGCTTCGAGATTGGTGCGCGTCGCGGTTTCCTCGATGTCGGCGCCCTTGGTCGCGCGCGCCGAGTTCACGTCGATGGCGACGAGCGCCTCGGTGTGATCGATCACGATCGCGCCGCCCGAGGGCAGCGGCACCGTGCGCGAGTACGCCGTTTCGATCTGATGCTCGATCTGGAAGCGCGAGAAGAGCGGCACGTCGTCGTGATAGCGCTTCACCTTCGAGAGGTTGTCGGGCATCACGATATCCATGAAGGCGCGCGCCTGATCATGGATTTCGGTCGTGTCGATGAGGATTTCGCCGATATCCGGCTGGAAGTAGTCGCGAATCGCGCGAATGACGAGGCTCGATTCGAGATAGATCAGCATCGGCTGGCCGCCGACGCCGCTCTGCGACGCGGCTTCGATCGCGCGCCACAGTTGCATCAGGTAGTTCAAGTCCCACTGCAGTTCTTCGGCCGAACGGCCGATGCCGGCCGTGCGGGCGATGATGCTCATGCCTTCCGGCAGTTCGAGCTGCGCCATGGTTTCGCGCAGTTCCTGCCGCTCGTCGCCCTCGATCCGGCGCGACACGCCGCCGCCACGCGGGTTGTTCGGCATCAGGACGAGATAGCGTCCGGCGAGCGAGATGAACGTGGTGAGGGCCGCGCCCTTGTTGCCGCGCTCTTCCTTTTCGACCTGAACGATCAGTTCCTGGCCTTCGCGCAGCGCGTCCTGGATGCGCGCGGAGCGCATCTCGACGCCGTCGCGGAAATACTGGCGGGCGACTTCCTTGAACGGCAGGAAACCGTGGCGATCTTCGCCGTAGTTGACGAAGCAGGCTTCGAGCGACGGCTCGATGCGGGTGACGACTCCCTTGTAGATGTTGCCTTTGCGCTGTTCGCGCCCGGCGGTTTCGATGTCGATGTCGATGAGCTTCTGCCCATCGACGATGGCGACGCGCAATTCTTCTTGCTGCGTCGCGTTAAACAGCATGCGTTTCATGAAACGGCTCCAGAGCGGCTACGCTTTTCCTTCGTCAGGCGAATCGGCGTCGGTGACCGGATGCGTCACGCGCGCGAAGCGGGAAGGTGGGCGTGCCACGCTTTTTGTGTGTTGTCACAAAGCACGCTGGAGCGGGACTTCTGGCGGGAGAATTGCCGAAAGCAGGCTGCGGCAGCCGATGCGGCAGCCGCGCCGTGGGGCGCATGCGAAGCAACGGCGAGGCGCCGGGGAGCCGCGCGGCGCGTGGCGAGGATGAACGGCGGCGCAGCGGCCCCGGCGTCTCGAAATGGACGCGCAGAACCCGCCCGCGCTCTTTGCAACAGAGCCTGATTCCTCCCAACGGTGACCGAAAGGAAGAGCGGTCTCGCGCAAACCGGCGCGATGCTTCGTAACCGATCCTCATAGCGGCCATACCGCGCCGGCGCCGCCGCGGGCTCGATTGCTCCCGTCGGCTGGCGGCCAGGTGTCTCGCCTCTTTGCGGCGTTGTCGCGCTTCGCCGGAATCAGCGCAGCAGCGGTTTTCGCCGTTAGTTGTTCGCAAAACCGGCGAGCCGCGATTGCCTGTTTCTCCTGCGCTGGCAGGACAAATCCGGGCTGGCAGCCGGCTTTTTCGCCGGGCGCCGTCGCTTCTCGCCGATAAAATTCTTTTTGACCAAAAATCCGTTACCGACCGGCGATCGACTCGACCGAACGCGCCTGTGGGCTCCGTCCCTGCCGGTGATATCGCCGTGCGTGCAACTCGTTGCTCGATTTTCCGGGTGAGCAACCGGCCCTGGGCGCAAGTAAAATGATGGTTTATCGCCTGCACCTGTACAGTCTGATAAATCACGGCCATGCTTGATCCGAAGCTTCGGCCTTTTCAGACTGCTCGCAAATTATATTCAGAATGAATGAGTTAGGCAAAACATCCCATAAACAGGTCGCGAGCGAACAGGTATCGATGATCGAAGTCGATGAAACCGCCGCCGGTCAGCGAATCGATAATTTTCTCCTGCGCGTCTGCAAGGGCGTGCCCAAAAGCCATATTTACCGGATTCTGCGCAGCGGCGAAGTGCGCGTGAACAAGGGCCGCATCGACGCCGCCTACCGCCTCGAACAGGGCGATCTCGTGCGCGTCCCGCCGATCCGCATCGCGCAACACGACGAAGCGCCGGTGTCGTCGAACGCGCCGGCCGCCGAATTTCCGATTCTCTTCGAAGACGAGCATCTGATCGTCATCGACAAGCCGTCGGGCGTCGCCGTGCATGGCGGCAGCGGCGTCGCGTTCGGCGTGATCGAACAATTGCGCAACGCGCGGCCGCACGCGAAGTTCCTCGAACTGGTGCACCGGCTGGATCGCGAGACGTCGGGCGTGCTGATGCTCGCGAAAAAGCGCGCGGCGCTCGTCAATCTGCACGAGCAGATTCGCGAAAACCGCATCGACAAGCGTTATTACGCCGTCGGACACGGCGACTGGCCGAGCGACTGGGGCCGCCGGCGCGTCGTGAAGGCGCCGCTGCACAAATATGTCGCGGCGGACGGCGAGCGGCGCGTGCGCATCCAGGAAAACGGGCTGCCGTCGCACACGGTGTTCAACCTGATCGAGCGCTGGGGCGACTACACGTGGGTCGAGGCCGAACTCAAAACCGGCCGCACGCACCAGATTCGCGTGCACATGGCGAGCATCGGCCTGCCGATCGCCGGCGACGCCAAATACGGCGACTTCCCCCTGAACAAGGATCTGGCGCGCCCGGGCGCGAATCCGTCGCTCAAGCGCATGTTTCTGCATGCCTATCGCCTGAAGATCACGCATCCCGCGACGGGCGAGCCGTTGCAACTGGAAGCGCCGCTGCCCGTCGAATGCAGGCGGTTCATCGAGCAGCTGAAAAACCGAGAGACAGAGTAAATGGCGCGCAAGCAATTCGATCTGATCGTTTTCGACTGGGACGGCACGCTGATGGATTCGACCGTGCACATCACGCGCAGCATCCAGGCCGCGTGCCGGGACCTCGGGCTGCCGGTTCCGGCCGACGAATCCGCGAGCTACGTGATCGGCCTCGGCCTGAAAGACGCGCTAGAGATCTGCGCGCCGACGCTCGATCCGTCCGATTACCCGCGCCTGGCCGAACGCTACCGCTTCCATTTCCTGACGATGGGCGAGCAGACCGAACTGTTCGCCGGCGTGCGCGAACTGCTTCAGGAATTGCGCGAGCAGGGCTATTTCCTCGCGGTGGCGACGGGCAAGAGCCGCGTCGGGCTCAATCGCGCGCTGGATCAGTCGCGTCTCACGAGCGCGTTCGACGGCACGCGCTGCGCCGACGAGACGTTCTCGAAGCCGCATCCCGCGATGCTCCACGAACTCACGCGCGAACTCGGCCAGGATTTGTCGCGCACGGTGATGATCGGCGACACGACCCACGACCTTCAGATGGCGATCAACGCCGGCGCGGCGGGCGTGGGCGTCGGGTACGGCGCGCATCCGGCGGATTCGCTCGCGGTGCTCAAGCCGCAGTTTTGTGCGGACAGCGTCGCTTCGCTCGCCGGCTGGCTGCGGGAGCACGCATGAGCGAGCCGGCGGCGATGCTCGGGCGCGACGCGGTGCGCGTGTGCGCGGCGGACGAACTGGTCGACGGCGGCGCGGGCGTCCGCGTGGCGGCAACCGATGCGAGCGGCGACGCGGTCGTCTTTTTCGTGCGCTACGACGGCCAGCCGCGCGGCTACCTGAACCGCTGCGCGCACGTGCCGATGGAGCTCGACTGGGTCGAGGGCCAGTTCTTCGAGAGCTCGGGCCTATACTTGATGTGCGCGACGCACGGGGCGATCTACGAGCCCGACACAGGCAAATGCGTGGGCGGTCCGTGCCGTGGCGCGCGCCTGCGGGCCGTGACGGTCGAGGAGCGCGACACGCCGGAAGGCCGCGCGGTCTTCTGGCTGCCGGACGACGCGTTGCGCCCCGCCTGATTTTTCTCAACTACCAGACCACGCATGTCCGACAACCTTCCGCCCGCGCGCGGCAATGAAAACTGGGAGCGCGAAGCGCTCGAACGCATCGCGCTGGCCGCGATCCGCGAACAGCGCGCCGCACGTCGCTGGCGCATTTTCTTCCGCTTCGTGTTTCTCGCGGTGATCGCGCTGATCGCGTGGGGCGTGTTCGATTTCACCGGCGATCGCGTCGCGAAGGCCGGCAAGCACACGGCGCTCATCGACCTGCAAGGCGAAATTACCGCGAACGGCGACGCGAGCGCCGACAACATCGACGGTGCGCTGCAGAGCGCGTTCGAGGATGAAAACACCGCGGGCGTGATCCTGCGCATCAACAGTCCGGGCGGCAGTCCGGTGCAGGCGGGCATCATCAACGGCGAAATCCGGCGGCTGCGCGCGAAATATCCGAAGACGCCGCTGTACGTCGTCGTCGACGACATGTGCGCGTCCGGTGGCTATTACGTCGCGGCCGCGGCGGACAAGATCTACGTGAACAAGGCGAGCATCGTCGGCTCGATCGGCGTGCTGATGGACGGTTTCGGCTTCACCGGCCTGATGGACAAGCTCGGCGTGCAGCGCCGCATGCATACGTCGGGCGCGAACAAGGGCGCGTTCGATCCGTTTTCGCCCGAAACGCCGCAGATGACCGCGCACGCGCAGGACATGCTCGATCAGATCCACACGCAGTTCATCGATGCCGTGAAGCAGGGGCGCGGAAAACGTCTGAAGGACGATCCGGAATTGTTCTCCGGCCAGTTCTGGACGGGCGCGAAGAGCGTGGAACTCGGTCTCGCCGACGACTTCGGCGACGCCGCCTACGTCGCGCGCGAGATCATCAAGCAGCCGGATATCGTCGATTACACGCAGAAGGAAAGCATCAGCGAGCGCGTGGTGCGGCGCTTCGGGGCGTCGGTGGGAGACGCCGCCATGCGCGCGCTCACGCTCGGCGGCAAACCTCAACTGCGCTGATTGCGGCCGACAAGGCGGCTACGACGCGAGCAGCAGAAAAATGGCCGGACGCTTGTGCAACTCGGGCGCGGCCTTTTTCTTCCAGTCCGCCGCCGTCCGCGTGACGATGGTTTCGTCCGGCAGCGTCAGATCGACGGCGACGCAGATCAGCGTCGAAGGCGCGCAGGTCGCGACGAGCGTGTCGAGCATCGCGCGGTTGCGATAGGGCGTCTCGATGAAAATCTGCGTCTGATTGGCCTTGCGCGACAGTTGCTCCAGTTCGCGCAGCCGCTTGCCGCGCTCGGCGGCATCGACGGGCAAGTAGCCGTTGAAGGCAAAGCTCTGGCCGTTCATGCCCGATGCCATCAGCGCGAGCAGAATCGAACTCGGCCCGACGAAGGGCACCACTTTCACGCCGCGCTCATGCGCCCGCCGCACGAGCAGCGCGCCGGGATCCGCCACCGCGGGACAGCCCGCTTCCGACACAAGACCGGCATCGGCGCCGGCGAGAATCGGCGCGAGCAGATTGTCGATCTCGCCCGGCCGCGTGTTGACGTTCAACTCGCGCACCTCGATTTCCTGAATCGGCCGCTCGGTGCCCACTTTCTTCAGGAAGGCGCGCGTCGTCTTTGCGTTCTCGCCGATGTAGTAGGACAGCGCGGCCGCCTGCGCGCGCACCGGTTCGGGCAGAACCTGCGCGAGCGCGGCGGCGTCGCCGTCGCCCAGCGTGTTCGGAATCAGATACAAGACGCCGCTCATGCCGCCCCCAGAATCGGAAAACCGGCTTTTTCGAGCATGCCGGACAGCGCGATCAGCGGCAGGCCGATGAGCGCGGTGGGATCGTCGGATTCGATCGCCTCCAGAAGCGCGATGCCGAGGCCTTCGGATTTCGCGCTGCCGGCGCAGTCGTACGGTGTTTCGGCATGCAGATAGGACTCGATCTGCGCGTCCGAATAGTGACGAAAACGCACGCGCGTGACGATGTCGGCGGATTGCGCCTGGCCCGTGCGGCTGTCGAACAGGCACAGCGCGCTGTGAAATTCGACGCTGCGGCCGCGCATCGCCTGCAATTGCGCGACAGCGTTCGCGTGCGTGCCGGGCTTGCCGATCTGCCGGCCGTCGAAGGTCGCGACCTGATCGGAACCGATGACGAGCACGGGCGCGTTGTCCGCGATGCGCGCCGCCGCGGCCCGCGCCTTGGCGACCGACAGCCGCACGGCCGTCGTTTCGGGCGTTTCGCCGGCGAGCGGGGTTTCGTCGATATCGGGCGTGATGACATCGAACGGCACGCGCAGGCGTCCGAGCAACTCGCGTCGATAGGGTGAACTTGACGCCAGAATCAGGCGTGGCGGCGTGTTGGGAGCCTCGGACATAAAGCGATATCAGCAGAAATGGATGAAAAAACGACGGTGCGCGGACACACCCTTAAGTATTTGACTCGAAAAAATAAAGCCGATATGATTTTGGGCTTTTCATCGGTACGTGCGCGGGCTGACATGTGAGTCGGATGTTGGCCAGGTATCGAGAAAGCGCGAAAAAGCGCAAAAAAGTATCGATGAACCCGGCGAAAGCCGCGCCGGATGTGTCGCCTGGGTGGCATTCAGGCAGCATCGCGGTGCATACTGAGCGCTCACCGGAAGCACTAACCCAGCAAGGCCCAAGCAGGAGCGCACATGACTCAGAATCCTGGCAAACCTGTGAGCCCCGCCGATCTGCGCGCGCTCGACATTTACGAATTCGCCAAGAGTGGCAGGCAGGCAGCCGGCGCGCTGCGCGTATCGCAGATGCCGCGCATGTTAGCCGAAGTGCCGTCGGAAGCGCCAGACCGCGACACCGTATTCACCTGGCAGGCCGAGGGTTCCACCCAGCCGGAACTGCAGGACGACGGCACGGAGGCGCCGCAGCCGTATCTGCGCCTCGCGGTGCACGGTTCGGTGTGGCTCATCTGCCAGCGCTGCCTCGCGCCGTATTCGCAGCATCTCGATGTCGACGCGACGTATCGGATCGTGGCGACGGAGGAAGAAGCGGACGAATTTCCGCTCGACGACGATGAAGTCGAAGTGATCGTGGGCTCGCGCCAGTTCGATCTCGTCGACTTGATCGAAGAGGAGTTGTTGTTGTCCTTGCCGCTCGTGCCCAAGCACAACGTGTGTCCCGAGGCGCACGAAAGTCTGCTTCAGGGCAGTGCGGACGACGAGCCGGATGAAACCGGCGCCGAGGATCAGGACGCCAAGCCGAATCCGTTTGCCGTGCTGGAGAAGCTCAAGCAGGGCGGCTCCGACGACAAGAAGCACTGAAAAGGTTTTTGTAGTACGTAATTTGCCGCTTCGGGCGGTGAGCCGAAAGGCTCGAAAGATTCTTCCGCTCGCGCGGAGATCGACCTTGTAGCGCGATGCGCGCACCCGATGGCCGAACGGCCGAGGGCTGTCGGCGGGTCGGGCTGTGTTAGAATTCGCAAAATTTTTCTGGAGTAATCATGGCAGTTCAGCAAAACAAGAAGTCGCCGTCGAAGCGCGGCATGCACCGTTCCCACGACTTCCTCGGCGCAGCGCCGCTGGCTGTCGAGCCGAGCACGGGTGAAGTGCATCTGCGCCACCACGTGAGCCCGAACGGCTACTATCGTGGCAAGAAAGTCGTCAAGACGAAGAACGACTAAGCGTTCCTCGACGCCCGGTGCGCCCGCTGAAACCCTTTTGCGGGCTCGCAGGCGCAACTCGCTCTTGACACTTTCCCGGTACGACGAGAAGGCGGCATTTCACTGCCGCTTTTTTGTGCCCGAAATTCGTCGCGTTCCATGACTGTAAAGATCACCATCGACTGCATGGGAGGCGACCACGGTCCGGCCGTGACCGTTCCCGCTGCCGTCAGTTTCGTGCGCTCGCATCCCGACGCGCACCTGATGCTCGTCGGCATCGAGCAGGCCATCCGTGCCCAGCTCAAGAAGGCGAAAGCCGCCGACGAGCCTCGCCTGACCGTCGTTCCCGCGACCGAAGTCGTCGCGATGGACGACCCGGTCGAAGTCGCCCTGCGCAAGAAAAAAGATTCGTCGATGCGTGTCGCGCTCAACCTCGTGAAGGAAGGCGCGGCGCAGACCTGCATTTCCGCCGGCAACACCGGCGCGCTCATGGCGGTGTCCCGCTATGTGCTGAAGACGCTCGCCGGCATCGAACGCCCGGCCATCGCGTTCGCCATGCCGAGCCAGAAGGGCTACACGACCGTCCTCGATCTCGGCGCGAACGTCGATTGCGAACCCGAACATCTGTTGCAGTTCGCCGAGATGGGCCACGCGCTCGTGTCGGCGATCGAAGGCCGCGAGCGGCCCACCATCGGCCTGCTCAACATCGGCGAAGAAGTCATCAAGGGCAACGAAACGATCAAGCGCGCGGGCGAACTCCTGCGCGCGAGCACGCTCAACTTCTACGGCAACGTGGAAGGCAACGACATCTACAAGGGCACGACGGATGTCGTCGTGTGTGACGGTTTCGTCGGCAATGTCGCGCTCAAGACCTCCGAAGGTCTCGCGAAGATGCTCGCCGACATCATCAAGGAAGAGTTCAGCCGCTCGCTCGCTTCCAAGCTGATGGCGCTCGTTGCGCTTCCCGTTCTCAAGCGTTTCAAGAAACGTGTCGATCCCGCGCAATATAACGGCGCGGCGTTGCTGGGCCTGCGCGGGCTCGTCATCAAGAGTCACGGTTCGGCCGAGGCCTTCGGGTTTGAGTGGGCTATCAAACGCGGGTATGATGCCGTCAAAAATGGCGTGCTCGAACGCCTGGTGCGCGCGATGGAAGAGAACGCGCCCGCCGCGCGCGAACCCGCTGCGAACGCTGCCGCGCCGGATGCATCGGCGGCCGCGAACAGCGCGGGCACGCCAGGCGCCGCTGCGGCCGATCAGGCGATCCCGCAGCCACATACACCGCCGACTCCGCCGGACGCGTCCGGTACTGCGCTACATTCGAAGGCATAATGGCTCAAACCAATCTTTACTCTCGCGTGCTGGGCACGGGCAGTTATCTGCCGGAAGAGCGCGTCACGAATCAGGAATTGGCAGACCGTCTCGCGAAGCAGGGCGTCGAGACGAGCGACGAATGGATCGTCGCGCGCACCGGCATTCACGCGCGCCACTTCGCGGCAGCCAATCAGACCACCAGCGATCTCGCGCTCGTCGCATCGCAACGGGCAATCGAGGCGGCGGGCATCGATCCGCAATCGATCGATCTGATCATCGTCGCGACTTCCACGCCGGACTTCGTATTCCCGAGCACGGCTTGCCTGCTGCAGAACAAGCTCGGCATCAAGAACAACGGCGCCGCGTTCGACGTGCAGGCGGTGTGCTCCGGTTTCGCGTACGGCATCGCCACAGCGGACAGTTTCATTCGCAGCGGCCTGAACCGCACGGCGCTCGTCATCGGCGCGGAAACGTTCTCGCGCATCCTCGACTTCAAGGATCGCACCACCTGCGTGCTGTTCGGCGACGGCGCGGGCGCGGTCATCCTGCAGGCTTCGGAAGAACCGGGCGTGCTGTCGAGCGCACTGCATGCGGACGGCAGCCATTCGGACATTCTGTGCACACCGGGCAACGTGAACGGCGGCGTGATCGAAGGCAGCGCGTTCCTGCACATGGACGGCCAGGCCGTCTTCAAGCTGGCGGTCAACGTGCTGGAAAAGGTCGCGCTCGAAGCGCTCGACAAGGCACAACTCACGCCTGACGACATCGACTGGCTGATTCCCCATCAGGCCAATATCCGCATCATGCAGAGCACCGCGCGCAAGCTGCATCTGCCGGCCGAGCGCATGGTCGTGACGGTCGGCGAGCACGGCAACACGTCGGCGGCGTCGATTCCGCTCGCGCTCGACGTCGCCGTGCGCGACGGCCGCATCAAGCGCGGCGATCACCTGCTGATCGAAGGCGTGGGCGGCGGCTTCACGTGGGGCGCGTCGGTCATCCGCTACTGATCGTTTATCGATTCCCTCTACTCATTCGCAACTGATCCCGTCGTCACGCTGTTCGCCGCGCGCCGTCTGAGCGCGCGGTATGCGCGCAGTCGGTGGCGACATCGCGGATCATTCCAGTCAACGAGGACGATATGAAATTTGCGTTCGTTTTCCCCGGACAGGGCTCGCAGTCGATCGGCATGCTGAACGCATTCGCCGATCACGCCATCGTGCGCGAGACCGTTCAGCAAGCCTCCGACGCGCTCGGCCAGGATCTCGGCAAGCTGATCGCCGAAGGTCCCGCCGAGGAGCTGAACCTCACGACCAACACGCAGCCCGTCATGCTGACGGCCGCTTACGCGATCTACCGCGTGTGGGAAAAGGAAACCGGTCTTGCGCCCGCGATCGTCGCGGGTCACAGCCTCGGCGAATACACGGCGCTCGTCGCCGCGGGCGCGCTCGCATTCGCAGACGCCGTGCCGCTCGTGCGGTTTCGCGCGCAGGCGATGCAAACCGCCGTGCCGGTGGGCGAGGGCGGCATGGCCGCGATCCTCGGCCTCGACGACGACACCGTGCGCGCGGTCTGCGCGGAGGCATCGTCGGCGGGTGTCGTCGAAGCGGTGAATTTCAATGCGCCCGCGCAAGTCGTGATCGCCGGCGCGAAGGCCGCGGTCGAAAAGGCGTGCGAAGTGGCCAAGGCCCGCGGCGCGAAACGCGCGCTGCCGCTGCCGGTGTCCGCGCCGTTCCATTCGTCGCTGCTCAAGCCCGCGTCGGACAAGCTGCGCGACTATCTCGCGAAGATCGACTTCAACGCGCCGAAAATTCCGCTGATCAATAACGTCGACGTTGCCGTGGTCTCCGATCCGGCTGCGATCAAGGACGCGCTCGTGCGCCAGGCCGCCGGTCCCGTGCGCTGGGTCGAATGCGTGCAGGCGATGGCGAAGGAAGGGGTCACGCACGTAATCGAGTGTGGTCCGGGCAAGGTGCTCGCGGGACTGACGAAGCGTATCGACGGCAATCTCGTCGGCGGTTCGATCTTCGATCCCGCCTCGCTCGAGGAAACGCGCAAACTGATCGCCGGCTGAGGAGCCACCCATGAATCTGGACAAGCAAGTAGCAATCGTCACGGGCGCGTCGCGCGGCATCGGGCGCGCAATCGCGCTGGAACTCGCGAAGCAGGGCGCGACCGTCATCGGCACGGCGACCAGCGAGAGCGGCGCGGCCGGCATCACGGAAGCGCTTCAGGAAGCCGGCGGCAAGGGCCGCGGCGCGGTCCTGAACGTGAACGACGCGGCCGCGGCCGACGCGTTCATCGAGGCGACGGTGAAGGAGTTCGGCGGCCTGAACGTGCTCGTGAACAACGCGGGCATCACGAAGGACCAGCTCGCGATGCGCATGAAGGACGACGAGTTCGACGCCGTCATCGACACCAACCTGCGCGCGGTGTTCCGCCTGTCGCGGGCCGTGCTGCGCCCGATGATGAAGGCGCGGGGCGGGCGCATCATCAACATCACGTCGGTGGTGGGTTCGTCGGGCAATCCGGGGCAGGCCAACTACGCCGCCGCCAAGGCGGGCGTCGCGGGCATGACGCGCGCGCTCGCACGCGAAATCGGCAGCCGCGGCATTACGGTCAACTGCATCGCGCCGGGTTTCATCGACACCGACATGACCAAGGTTCTGCCGGAAGAGCAGCGCACCGCGCTCACCGCACAGATACCACTTGGCCGACTGGGCGCGCCCGAGGATATCGCGCATGCTGTGGCGTTCCTTGCATCGCCGTTTGCCGGCTACATCACCGGCACGACGCTGCACGTGAACGGCGGCATGTACATGTAATAGGCATTTCGCCGATTTTCGCTTAATATCCGCGCCGGACGGGCGCGCAAAATGCTCGCGAGGCATGGCGCGCACCGCTCGACGCGCGGCAGTGAAGAATCGATGCAACGCCCCGGCAGCCCTCTTGATGAAGCGCACCGGACGGTGGAGCATGGAACTGACGCGCCGTATTTTGCGGGTCCAAACCTGATAAAATGCGCGCACTCGTATTTTCGAACTTTTTTTCCCTCGGAGGGCTGCATGGACAACATCGAACAGCGCGTGAAGAAGATCGTCGCCGAACAACTGGGCGTGGCGGAAGCCGAAATCAAGAACGAAGCGTCGTTCGTGAACGATCTGGGCGCTGACTCGCTCGATACGGTCGAACTCGTGATGGCGCTGGAAGACGAATTCGGCATGGAAATTCCCGATGAAGAGGCCGAAAAGATCACCACGGTTCAGCAGGCAATCGACTACGCTCGCGCGAACGTCAAGGCGTAAAGCCAGACGCGCCAGCGGCTCATCGCTCCCCGAGTTCGATGTTTCGTCGCTGCCGAGACCGCGTTGTTGACCGATATCACAGCCACAGGGCACACAGGGCGGTTTCCTGTGTCCGCTGTGGCTTTTGTTTTTCGTCTTTCTATGGATAAGGGGTTACCGTGAGCCGTCGTCGAGTTGTTGTTACAGGCCTTGGGCTCGTTTCGCCTGTCGGCAATACCGTTGCCGACGGCTGGGCGAATCTGGTCGCGGGCAAGTCGGGCATCGCCAATATCACGAAGTTCGACGCCACCAATTTCTCCACGCGTTTCGCCGGGGAAGTGAAGGGCTTCAACATCGAAGAGTACATGCCCGCCAAAGAAGCACGCCATATGGATACCTTCATCCATTACGGCTTTGCGGCGGGCGTGCAGGCCATGCAGGACAGCGGCCTCGAAATCACCGAGGACAACGCAGAGCGCGTGGGCGTCGTGGTGGGTTCGGGCATCGGCGGACTGCCGATGATCGAAGTCACACAGACCGAGCTGCTCAATCGCGGCCCGCGCCGCATCTCGCCGTTCTTCGTGCCGGCGTCGATCATCAACATGATCTCGGGCCACCTGTCGATCCGTTTCGGCTTCAAGGGACCGAACCTGTCGATGGTGACGGCCTGCACGACCGGCCTGCACTGCATCGGCGAGGCATCGCGCCTGATCGAATACGGCGACGCGGACGTGATGATCGCGGGCGGCGCGGAAGCGACCGTTTCGCCGCTCGGCATCGGCGGCTTCGCGGCCGCGCGCGCGCTCTCGCAGCGCAATGACGATCCGGCGACCGCGAGCCGTCCGTGGGATACCGACCGCGACGGCTTCGTGCTCGGCGAAGGCGCGGGCGTGATGGTGCTCGAAGAGTACGAGCATGCGAAGAAGCGCGGCGCGAAGATCTACGCGGAAGTGCTCGGCTACGGCATGAGCGGCGACGCCTACCACATGACCGCTCCGCCTGAAGACGGCGACGGCGGCCGCCGCGCCATGGTCAACGCGATGAAGAACGCGCGCGTCAACGCCGACGAGGTGAATTACGTCAACGCGCACGGCACGTCGACGCCGCTCGGCGACATCGCCGAGACCATCGGCATCACGCGCGCGCTCGGCGATCACGCGAAGAAAGTCGTCGTGAACTCCACCAAGTCGATGACCGGCCACCTGCTGGGCGGCGCGGGCGGGCTCGAGTCGGTGTTCACCGTGCTGGCGATCCACAATCAGGTGTCGCCGCCGACCATCAACATCTTCAACCAGGATCCGAAGTGCGACCTGGACTACTGCGCGAACACGGCGCGGGAAATGAAGATCGACGTCGCGGTGAAGAACTCGTTCGGCTTCGGCGGCACGAACGGCTCGCTCGTCTTCAAGCGCCACTGAGCACGGCGCGCTCGTCATCACGGGGAATCACATGGCGGGCGCGTATGTGAATCGGCCGCATCGGGAAACCGGCTTCGTACCGGGCGTCCCGATGCGGCCGTCGCGCTTTCTGCGGGGGGTGCTGATCCTTTTCGCGGGCGTGGCCGGTGGCTCGGTGTTCCAGTGCGCGTTTGAGCATACGGAGCACGCCGGGCACGCGGCGGTGGCTTGCGCGGTGACGCTGGCGGCGCTCGGGCTCGCGTCCTACCGATGGCTGCGCGCCCGGCCGGCGGCGGTCACGCTGCATGCGGACAGCCTCACGCTCTGGAGCCGGTCCGGCGAGGCGCGGCACACGCGTGTCGCCGGGTACGCGCAATGGAGCGGGCGGCTGCTCGCGCTGACGCTCGTCGGCGCGCGCGGGCGGCGCGAAACGCTGCTCGTCCCGGCCGACTCCGTGGATGCCGACACCTTCCGTCAGTTGTCCGTTCAGGCCCGCCGCGCCGCCGCTTCGCACCTGTAAAGACTGTAACGGCTCATGAGCGTTCCAGTTACCTTACAGGCGGGAACGCTACAATGGCCGTCCGCGCAACACCCCAAGTTAAACGGATTTCCCAGGTGAGCGAAAAAGAAATCGACCAATTGCTGGTCGAGCGTGTCCAGAAGGGTGACAAGGCCGCGTTCGAACTGCTGGTCGCCAAATACCACCGCAAGATCATTCGACTGATCTCGCGCCTCGTGCGCGACCCCGCCGAGGTCGAAGACGTCGCCCAGGACGCCTTCATCAAGGCTTACCGCGCGCTGCCGCAATTTCGGGGCGAATCGGCGTTCTATACATGGCTCTACCGGATTGCGGTGAACACGGCAAAGAATTACCTTGCCACGCAGGGACGCCGCGCGCCCACTTCTACCGAAGCCGATGCGGAAGAAGCGGAAACTTTCTCCGACGCGGACCAACTAAGGGATATCAACACGCCCGAATCGATGTTGATGAGCAAGCAGATCGCTCAAACGGTCAATGCTGCGATGGCGCTGCTGCCGGAGGAACTGCGCACCGCCATCACGCTTCGGGAAATCGAAGGACTGAGTTACGAAGAAATCGCCGAAATGATGAATTGCCCCATCGGCACCGTCAGATCGAGAATTTTTCGTGCTCGCGAAGCCATTGCGGCAAAATTGCGTCCGTTGTTGGACACTCCCGAAGGCAAACGCTGGTAAGCGGCGACAATCCACGGGACAGGGACGCGATATCTGGGTTAGTTGGTGTCACTACGGGGTGTGGTCACGATGGGGAGCATCATGGGGTCGGTCTCGATGCAGAATCAGACGCAAGCAGGTTCGCGCGGCGAACGCATGTCGGCATTCGTCGACGGTGAATCGCTCGACGAAATTGGGAACATCAGCCAGTTTCTCGCGGAACTGAAAAGCGACGAGCGCGCGGCGTGGTCGGCCTATCACCTGATCGGCGACGCCCTGCGCTCCGACGATCTCGCGGCAAGCCCGGCGCGCAGCAGCGCGTTCATGACCGCATTCTCCGCGCGGTTCGAAGCCGAGGCGCATGTGCTCGCGCCTGCGGCGCTGCCCGCGAAGGCGCGTGGCGGCATGTTGCGCCGTCGCGTCGTGCCCGCGTTCGCGGTGGCCGCGGCGGCCGCGACCCTGACATGGATCGTCGTGCCGCAGCTGCAAGGCGTGGACAGCCACGGCGGCGCGCAGGTGGCGAGCATCGCGCCGGCGGATTCCGTGCAGCGTGTCGCGCTCGCGTCGGTACCGGCGGCGACCACGCGTGCGCCTGTCGTCGAGGCGAACATCATCCGCGACGCCGATCTCGACCAGTATCTCGTAGCGCATCAGCAGTTCTCGCAGCAGCCTGCGATGCCCGGTTCCATGCCTTTGATTCGCGCGGCGGCTACTTCGCCGGGTCAATAATTTGATGTGAGTGCGCGGTTGACTAAAACGAACTATTGGGGGCGGCTGCCGGCATTGATGCTTTGTGCAGCCGCGTTGTTGACGGCGGCATCGGGCAGTTTCGCCCAGGGAGACGATCCCGCCGCCGCGCGCAAATCAGCCGTCAGCCTGCTCAACCGCATCCACGAAGCGGCCCAGCAGCAGAATTACGAGGGCACGTTCGTCTACCAGCGCGGCGCGACAGTGCAGTCGTCGCGCATCACGCATGTCGCCACGCGCGGCGACGGCGAATACGAATCTCTGGAAAGTCTCGACGGCGCGCCGCGCAAGATGCTGCGTCACGACGACGACATGTTCACGTTCGTCCCCGAGCGGCATTTGCTGGTGGTCGAGCACCGGCAAAACCGGGACTCGTTCCCCGCGCTGCTCGCCACGAGCGGCGACCAGGTGCTGTCCGTCTATGAGCCCAAGCTTCTGGGTAGCGATCGCGTCGCGGGCCTGGACAGTCAGGTGCTCGAACTCGATCCGAAAGATTCCTACCGCTTCGCCTACAAGCTGTGGGCCGACGCGAAAACCGGCCTGCTCCTGCGCGCGCAGACGCTCGATCCCGACGGCCAGGTGCTCGAACAGCTGTCGTTCTCGCAGGTGCGCATCGGCGGGCCGATCGACAAGACGCCGATCGCCAACGGCATCCGCAGCACGTCGGGCTGGACCATCGTGCGGCCGCCCGTGCAGGCGGTGGACATGGAAGCGCAGGGCTGGCAACTGACGCCGAACATCGCGGGCTTTCGCAAGATTCGCGAACTGCGCCGCCCGATGGCGTCGAGCCAGCCGGGCCAGCCGCCCATTCCGGTCGATCAGGCGGTATTTTCGGACGGCCTCGCGACCATTTCCGTCTTCGTCGAACCGGTCGAAAAGAATACGCGCAAGGAAGGCGCGGGCAACAGCGGCGCCACGCATGTGCTCGTGAAGCGGCGCGGGGATTTCTGGATTACCTTGTTGGGGGAAGTGCCGCAAGCTACATTGCAGCAATTTGCTTCTGCCATAGAATACAAGCCTTCCAAGTAATCCAGATCCCGGCCTCCAACATATGAGCAACTTCTCGCTGCGCAAGTTCATCGCGGCCGCGGCGCTCGCCGTGTGCCTGCCGTTCGTCTCGCAGACTGCGTCGGCGGTGCCCACGGTGAACCTGCCGGACTTCACGACGCTCGTCGACAAAGTGGGGCCGTCGGTCGTGAACATTCGCACGACTTCGCGCGTCGGTTCCGGCACGGAGCTGCGCGGCATGCCGCCCGGTCTCGATGAAGGCGACATGTCCGAGTTCTTTCGTCGTTTCTTCGGCATTCCGATGCCCGGCCAGCCGGGCTCGCCCCGTGGCGGCGGTGGCGGCGGCGGAGGCAACAACGGCGGCGGCGATCAAGGCAAGGGCGGCAGCCGCAGCGCGCCCGACGACAACCAGGACAATTCGGAGCAGAGCAGCGGCGTCGGGTCGGGCTTCATCCTGTCGACGGACGGCTACGTGATGACCAATGCCCACGTCGTCGACGATGCCGACACCATCTACGTCACGCTCACCGACAAGCGCGAATTCAAGGCACGGCTCGTGGGCGTCGACGAGCGCACGGACGTGGCGGTGGTGAAGATCAGCGCGACCAATCTGCCGGCCATCACCATCGGCGATTCGAACAAGGTGCGCGTCGGCGAGTGGGTGCTCGCGATCGGTTCGCCGTTCGGCCTCGACAACACCGTGACCGCGGGCATCGTCAGCGCGAAGGGGCGCGATACGGGCGACTACCTGCCGTTCATCCAGACCGATGTCGCCGTGAATCCGGGCAACTCGGGCGGTCCGCTCATCAACATGGCGGGCGAGGTGATCGGCATCAATTCGCAGATCTACAGCCGCACCGGCGGCTTCATGGGCATCTCGTTCGCGATTCCGATCGACGAAGCGATGCGCGTGGCCGATCAGCTGAAGACATCGGGCAAGGTCGTGCGCGGGCGCATCGCGGTGGCGATCGGCGAAGTGACGAAGGACGTCGCGGATTCGCTCGGGCTGCCGAAGGCGCAGGGCGCGCTCGTGTCGAGCGTCGAGTCGGGCGGTCCGGCGGACAAGGCAGGCGTGCAGCCGGGCGACATCATCATGAAGTTCAACGGTTTGAACGTCGAAACCGCGACGGACCTGCCGCGCATGGTCGGCGACACGAAGCCCGGCACCAAAGCCACGATCACCGTGTGGCGCAAGGGTCAGACGCGCGATCTGCCGATCGTCGTTGCCGAGATGCAGCCGGACAAGGTCGCGAAGGCCGAGCAGAAGAAGTCGCCGCAGCCGAAGGAGCGCGCGAGCAATTCGCTCGGGCTCGCGGTGAGCGACATCCCGGCCGAACAGCGCAAGGCGCTCAAGCTCACAGGCGGCGTGCAGGTGGACGCGGTCGAAGGCCCGGCGGCGCGTGCGGGTTTCCAGAAGGGCGACATCGTCCTGCGCGTCGGCGACACCGATATCACGAGCGCAAAGCAGTTCGAAGCGGTCGCGCAGAATCTCGACGCCAGCAAGATGGTCCCGATTCTCGTGCGCCGCGGCGACAACACGCAGTTCGTGCCGCTGCGTCCGCGCGTGCCGGCGCAAAAGTAGGCGGCCAGCGCGATGACATCCGTGCCGGGCGCCGCTTTCATCCTTTACGGGCGCGCCTGGTGTCATCTGTGCGAGGATATGCGCGCCGAACTGGCGCCGATCGCGGCGCGGCACGGTCTCGCGATCGACTGGATCGACATCGACGAAGATCCGGCGCTCGAGGCGCGTTACGACGAACTCGTGCCGGTGCTGACGCTCGACGGCGTCGAGCTTTGCCGCTACCGGCTCGACGCGCACGCGGTTCAGGCTGCGCTGCAAGCGCGGCGGCCGTGATTTACCGCTCCGGCCACGCTGGCCACGCTGGCCAGTTCGGCGGCCGAAAGGCGAAAAGCGCCGGGCCGAAGCCGTTTTCGGCTAAAATGCTGAAGTTTTCCCCAATTTTCTAAGGCGTGCTCCGCGTTGGTGAGGGCGCGCCTTTTTCGCTTGATCGGCACTGAATGAATCATATTCGCAACTTTTCGATCATTGCGCACATCGACCACGGTAAATCCACGCTCGCTGACCGCATCATCCAGTTGTGCGGCGGCCTGTCCGACCGTGAGATGGAAGCGCAGGTGCTCGATTCGATGGACCTCGAGCGCGAGCGCGGCATCACGATCAAGGCGCAGACCGCGGCGCTGACCTACAAGGCGCGCGACGGCCAGGTCTACAACCTCAATCTGATCGATACCCCCGGGCACGTCGACTTCTCCTACGAGGTCAGCCGCTCGCTGTCCGCGTGCGAGGGCGCGCTGCTCGTTGTCGATGCGAGTCAGGGCGTCGAGGCCCAGACCGTCGCGAACTGCTACACGGCCATCGAACTCGGTGTCGAAGTCGTGCCGGTGCTGAACAAGATCGACTTGCCGGCGGCCAATCCCGAGAACGCGATCACGGAAATCGAGGACGTGATCGGCATCGACGCGACCGACGCCGTGCATTGCAGCGCGAAGACTGGCTTAGGCGTCGAAGACGTGCTCGAATCGCTGATCGCGAAAGTGCCGCCGCCCAAGGGCGACACGGACGCGCCGCTGCAGGCGCTCATCATCGACTCGTGGTTCGACAACTATGTCGGCGTCGTGATGCTGGTGCGTATCGTCAACGGCACGCTCAAGCCGAAGGACAAGATCAAGATGATGGCGACCGGCGCGCAGTATCCGGTCGAGCATCTCGGCGTGTTCGCACCGAAATCGACGAATCTCGCGCAGTTGTCCGCGGGACAGGTCGGCTTCGTGATCGCGGGCATCAAGGAACTGACGGCCGCCAAGGTGGGCGACACCGTCACGCTCGCGAACCGTCCCGCCGAAGCGCCGCTGCCCGGCTTCAAGGAAGTGAAGCCGCAGGTGTTCGCGGGTCTTTATCCGGTCGAAGCGAACCAGTACGACGCACTGCGCGAATCGCTCGAAAAGCTGAAGCTCAACGACGCCTCGCTGCAATACGAGCCGGAAGTGTCGCAGGCGCTCGGCTTCGGTTTTCGCTGCGGCTTCCTCGGCCTGCTGCACATGGAAATCGTGCAGGAGCGGCTCGAACGCGAGTTCGACATGGACCTCATCACCACGGCGCCCACGGTGATCTACGAGGTCGTCCAGCGCGACGGCACGACCATCTCCGTCGAAAATCCGGCGAAGATGCCGGAGCCGCCGAAGATCGAGGAAGTGCGCGAGCCGATCGTCACCGTGAATCTGTACATGCCGCAGGAATATGTCGGCTCGGTCATCACGCTGTGCACGAACAAGCGCGGCCAGCAGATCAACATGCAGTATCACGGCCGTCAGGTGCAGCTCACGTACGAAATCCCGATGGCGGAAATCGTGCTCGACTTCTTCGACCGCCTGAAGTCCACCTCGCGCGGTTATGCGTCGATGGACTACGAATTCAAGGAATATCGCGCGGCCGACGTGGTTAAAGTAGACATGCTCATCAACGGCGACAAGGTCGATGCGCTGTCGGTCATCGTGCACCGTTCGCAGAGCCAGCATCGCGGCCGCGAAGTGGCGTCGAAGATGCGCGAACTGATTCCGCGCCAGATGTACGACGTGGCGATCCAGGCGACCATCGGCTCGAACATCATCGCGCGCGAGAACATCAAGGCGCTGCGCAAGAACGTGCTGGCGAAGTGTTACGGCGGCGACATCACGCGCAAGAAGAAGCTGCTCGAAAAGCAGAAAGCGGGCAAGAAGCGCATGAAGCAGGTCGGCTCGGTCGAGATTCCGCAGGAGGCTTTCCTTGCGATCCTGCGTGTGGACGACTGATGTTTTCGTCGTTCGGCACGCGGGCGCCGCAGCACGGCAAACAACGATAACAACCGGAAGCGATTGATGAATTTCGCACTGATTCTTTTGATCCTCGTCGTTCTGACGGGAATTGCGTGGGTGCTCGACAAACTGGTTTTTCTGCCGCAACGGCGCCGCGCCGCCGATGCCGCCGCGGCCGAGTTCGACCGCCAGCAGGAACGCGTGGGCGAGCGCTTCGCCGATGAAAACGCCGCGCAGACGCGCGCCCGCCTGCGCGACGACAAGCTGCGCCAACCGTGGTGGCTCGAATACACGGCGAGCTTCTTTCCGGTCATCCTCGCGGTGTTCGTGGTGCGTTCGTTCATCATCGAGCCGTTCAAGATTCCGTCCGGCTCGATGGTCCCGACCCTGCTCGTCGGCGACTTCATCCTCGTCAACAAGTATGAATACGGCCTGCGCCTGCCGATCATCAACACGAAGATGACGCAGGGCCGTCCGTTGCAGCGCGGCGACGTGGTCGTGTTCCGCTATCCGAAAGACGAGTCGGTCGACTACATCAAGCGCGTGATCGGCCTGCCGGGCGACACGGTCGCCTACGAAGACAAGAAGCTCACGATCAACGGCAAGCCCGTGCCGGAAACGCCGCTGCCCGACTATTTCGACGACGAGCGCATCGGCTACGCGAAGCAGTTCGAAGAAGATCTCGACGGCCGCAAGAACGCGATCCTGAACAATCCGCAAGTGCCGCCGTTCGTCGTCGGCGCGGACGACTTCCCGTTCCGCGACAACTGCAACTACAACGCGCAGGGCGTGACCTGCAAGGTGCCGCCGGGCAACTACTTCATGATGGGCGACAACCGCGACAACAGTGCCGACAGCCGCTATTGGGGCTTCGTGCCGGATCAGAACATCGTCGGTCGTGCGTTCTTCATCTGGATGAACTTCAGCAATCTGAAGCGGATCGGCGCGTTCCAGTGACGAGCACGAAGCGCCGGTTTGTCGTCATGCGGCAGCCGGCGTTCGCAACAGATGCAACGAAGCTTCGAAACGGCGTGAAGAAGCGCGGCTAACGCCGTCTCGCCACGCGTTTTCCGGCGACGGCTGGCGGAATCGTCCGGCCGCGCGCCCGCGTTATACTCTCTCCATGCCATCTTCTCCGTTGGAAAGCCGGCTGCGGTATGAATTTCGCAATGCGGAATTGCTGCGCCAGGCGATGACCCACCGCAGTCACAGCGCCACGCACAATGAACGGCTCGAATTTCTCGGCGATTCCGTTCTAAATTGCGTGGTGGCCGCGCTTTTGTTCCAACGATTCAGCAAACTCGACGAAGGCGACCTGTCGCGCGTGCGCGCCAATCTGGTCAAACAGCAATCGCTTTACGAAATTGCGCAAGCGCTCAACGTGTCCGAATGCCTGCGCCTGGGCGAAGGCGAATTGCGCAGCGGCGGATTTCGCCGTCCGTCGATTCTCGCGGATACGCTCGAAGCCATCTTCGGCGCCATTTTCCTCGACGGCGGTTTCGACGCCGCGCATACCGTCATCAAGCGGCTCTATACGCCGGTGCTGGATCATATCGATCCGCGCACCATCGGCAAGGACGCCAAGACGCTGCTTCAGGAATATCTGCAAGGGCACAAGATCGCGCTGCCGACTTACACCGTCGTCGCGACTCACGGCGCCGCGCACAATCAGCAATTCGAAGTCGAATGCACGGTGCCCAAGCTCGACATCAAGGTGTCCGGTTCCGGCGCGAGCCGCCGCGCAGCCGAGCAGGCCGCGGCCAAAAAAGCGCTCGATGAGGTCGTGGCCGCGGCGCCCACGCTCGGCGTGAAGCCGAAGCGCAAAGGCGCGCGCGCCGCGAAGCTGGCCGAAGCCGAAGTCGTGCCGGGCGTCACCGGCATTCAGGCGGCGCTCGATCTGCGCTCGCCCGACCGGCGTGAGCGTCATCCGGCAGCGCACGGCGCCGCGCATGATGCCGAAGAGCGCCCGGCCGCCACGCCGCTCGCCGTGATCCGCGCCACGCACGTGGAGCCGTCCGCGGGTACGTACGCCGCGACCGAGAAGGCCGAGCGTCATGTGATCCACAAGCCGGAGAAAACGGCGAAGGGTGAATCCGCGACTGCCGCCGCAGCCGACAAGCCTGCGTCCGCCGAAAATCGCGAAGATCGGGAAAATCGCGACGCCGCCGCGTCCGGCGCCGAAGCGCGCGGCAACGCGAGCCCGGACGCGCCGGCCGGCCGTGTCGTGCGCGCCGCCGACGCCGGTCACTGACGCGCGCTTTCGCGCATCCGGCGCAGCCGCGCCCAACGAAACCTCGCCGCACACATTTATGAACGCTCCTACTTCCTCCGGTTTCCGCTGCGGCATGGTCGCGATCGTCGGCCGCCCGAACGTCGGCAAGTCGACGCTGATGAACGCGCTGGTCGGCCAGAAAGTAAGCATCACGTCGCGCAAGGCGCAGACGACGCGCCACCGCATCACCGGCATCAATACGGTCGACGACGCGCAGTACATCTTCGTCGACACACCCGGCTTCCAGACGCGCCACAGCGGCGCGCTCAACCGCTCGCTGAACCGCGCGGTGACCTCGACGCTCACTTCGGTCGACGCGATTCTGTTCGTCATCGAAGCGGGCCGCTTCGGCCCCGACGACCAGCGCGTGCTCGACCTGATTCCGCCCGGCACGCCGACGCTTCTCATCGCCAACAAGCTCGACCGCGTGGACGACAAGGACTCGCTGTTTCCGTTCATGCAGCAGATGGCCGCGCTGCGCGAGTTCCGCGAGATCGTGCCGCTGTCGGCCAAGCATCCGGAGGACATCAAGCGTCTGATGGCGGTGGTGAAACCGTATCTGCCCGAAGGCGAGCCGATCTACGGCGAGGACGACCTGACCGACCGCAGCGAGCGTTTCCTCGCGGCGGAAATCCTGCGCGAAAAAGTGTTCCGCTGGACCGGCGACGAACTGCCGTACACGAGCACGGTGCTGATCGACAAGTTCGAGACCGAAGGGCGCCTGCGTCGTGTGTTCGCGACGATTCTCGTCGACCGTGACGGCCACAAGGCGATGATCATCGGCCAGAAGGGGGCAAAGCTGAAGCAGATCAGCACGGACGCGCGCCACGACATGGAACGGCTCTTCGACGGTCCCGTGTATCTCGAAACCTTCGTCAAGGTGAAGAGCGGCTGGGCCGACAACGAAGCAGGCCTGCGCGCATACGGCTACGAATGACGCGGGAACCGCACCCATGGACGACGGCACGAACGACGCGTGGATGATGCCGCCCGCCGATGATCGTCCCGACGACGACTTCGACGCGAGCGAGCGCCCGGCGGCGCGCATCGCGAAGAAGCGTGCTCGCGCGGCGGCGCCGTCCGTCGCGAATGACGCAAGCGGCACGAACAGCACGAACAGCACGAACAGCACGAACAGCGCGAACAGCACGCATGGCGCGGAGAAAAGGCCGCGCGCCGCGCCGCGTTCCGACTTCCGGGTCGCGGAGCAACCGGGTTTCGTGCTGCATAGCTACCCGTATCGCGAGACGAGTCTCATCATCGATGTGTTCTCGCGCGATCACGGCCGCGTCGCGCTCGTCGCGAAGGGCGCGAAGCGTCCGCATTCCGCGTTGCGCGGTGTGCTGCAGACGTTTCAGCCGCTGGGACTGTCCTGGTCCGGCAAGGGCGAGGTCCGCACGCTGACCACTGCCGAATGGGTCGGCGGCATGCTGCCGCTCGCGGGCGACGCGCTGCTCTGCGGCTTCTACGTGAACGAACTGCTCGTCAAGTTCTGCGCGCGCGAAGACGCGCATCCGGCGCTCTTCAATCACTACGTTCTGACGCTTTCCCGCCTCGCGCACGACGAGCCCGCCGTACAGGTGCTGCGCTCGTTCGAGCGCGTCCTGCTGCGCGAAACCGGCTACGCGATGAATCTCGCGCGCACCGTCATGCGCCAGCCGGTCTTGCCGGAAGGCCGCTATGTGTTCGATCCGGACCGCGGCGTGCGCGAAGCTTCCGGCGATCTGCCCGCGCCCTGGCCGGTGATCGCGGGCCAGACGCTCATCGACATGGAGCGCGACGATTACACGAACCCGCAGACCGCGGCGCAAAGCAAGACGCTGATGCGCTTTCTGCTGAACCACTATCTGGGCGGCACGCCGCTCGCCACCCGTCAGATTCTGATCGACCTGCAAAAACTATGAGCTTCTTTCTCTCGTCGCCTGCGAGCGTGATCGATCTGGGCGTGAATATCGATCACGTCGCCACCCTGCGCAATGCGCGCGGCACTTCCTATCCCGATCCGATCCGCGCGGCGCTCGCCGCCGAGGACGCGGGCGCCGACGCCATCACGCTGCATCTTCGCGAAGATCGCCGTCATATCGTCGATGCCGATGTGCGCACGCTGCGTCCGCTGCTCAAGACACGCATGAACCTCGAATGCGCGGTGACGCGCGAGATGCTCGACATCGCGTGCGAGATCAGGCCGCACGATGTCTGCCTCGTGCCCGAAAAACGCGAGGAACTGACGACGGAAGGCGGCCTCGACGTCGCCGGGCAGTTCGAAGCGGTGAAAGCCGCGTGCAGACAACTCGCCGACGCGGGCGCGCGCGTGTCGCTGTTCATCGACCCGGACGAGACGCAGATTCGCGCCGCGCAGGAAGCGGGCGCGCCCGTCATCGAACTGCATACGGGAAGCTACGCCGAGGCGCACGAGGAAGCCCGGCAGCGGCGCGAGTTCGAGCGCGTCGCGGCCAGCGTCGATTTCGGCAACGCGCTCGGGCTCAAGGTCAACGCGGGCCACGGCCTGCACTACACCAACGTGCAGGCGATCGCGGCGCTGCCGGGGATCGTCGAGCTGAATATCGGGCACGCGATCGTCGCGCATTCGATCTTCGCCGGCTGGGACAACGCCGTGCGCGAGATGAAGGCGATCATGGTCGCGTCGCGGCTGGCTTCCAGTCACGCGCGCTGAGCATCGACATCATGGCGATCTACGGAATCGGCACGGACGTCGTGCAGGTGAGCCGCGTCGCGGCGGTGATGGAGCGCACCAAGGGCCGCTTCGCCGAAAAGGTGCTCGGCCCCGACGAATTGCGCATCTATCACGCGCGGCGCGCGCGCTCGGAAGTGCGCGGCCTCGCGTTTCTCGCGACGCGTTTCTCCGCCAAGGAAGCGTTCTCGAAAGCGATCGGCCTCGGCATGCGCTGGCCGATGACCTGGCGCGCGCTGCAAACGCTCAACGAACCGAGCGGCAAGCCGATGATCGCGGCATCCGGCGAACTGGCCGAATGGCTCGCGCAACGCGGCATCACCGCGCAGGTCACGGTCAGCGACGAGCGCGACTACGCGGTGTCTTTCGTGATCGCCGAAGTGCCCGATCCGGTGTAACCCGACTTCAATCCAACCCGTATAAAAAGCCAATTGAATCCGATGAAACGCACTCCCGGCCCCGTCATGCTCGATGTCGCCGGTACGACGCTCAACGACGCGGATATCGAGCGTATCTCGCATCCGATGACGGGCGGCATCATTCTCTTCGCGCGCCATTATCAGGACCGCGCTCAACTCGTCGCGCTGACCGATGCGATTCGCGCGGTGCGCGACGACATCCTGATCGCCGTCGATCACGAAGGCGGCCGCGTGCAGCGTTTCCGCACCGACGGCTTCACGGTGCTGCCCGCGCCGGGCAAGCTCGGCGCCCTGTGGGACCGCGACGTGCTCGCCGCGACCCGCGCCGCGACCGCGTTCGGCTACGTGCTCGCGGCGGAGTTGCGCGCGTGCGGCATCGACATGAGCTTCACGCCGGTGCTCGATCTGAACTACGGCCAGTCGAAAGTCGTCGGCGATCGTGCGCTGCACGGCGATCCGCGCGTCGTCACGATGCTCGCGAAGAGCCTGAATCACGGTCTTGCGCTCGCCGGCATGGCGAACTGCGGCAAGCATTTTCCCGGACATGGTTTCGCCGAAGCCGACTCGCACGTCGCGCTGCCGACCGACGACCGGCCGCTCGAGGAAATCCTCGCCGCCGACGTGCGACCGTACGACTGGCTCGGCATGTCGCTCGCGTCGGTGATTCCTGCGCACGTCATCTATACGCAAGTGGACGACAAACCCGCGGGCTTCTCGCGCATCTGGCTGCAGGACATTTTGCGCGGCAAGCTCGGCTTCAACGGCGCGATCTTCAGCGACGATCTGTCGATGGAAGCGGCGCGCGCCGGCGGCACGCTCACCGAAGCCGCGACGGCCGCGCTCACCGCGGGCTGCGACATGGTGCTGATCTGCAATCAGCCGGAAGAGGCGGGCCGCGTGCTGGAACAACTGCGCTTTACGCCGCCGAAGATCTCGACGCAGCGTCTGCGGCAGATGCGTCCGCGCGGCAAGGCGCTGCGCTGGAGCAAGCTGCAGGCGCATCCCGATTATCAGGCGGCGCGCGCGCTGATCAGGGAGACGCTCGGCTAGGTCGCAGGCGATCGGGTCGAAAGCAAGACGCCACGGCTGCGAACCGTGGCGTTTTTGTTTGGCGCGTGGCGTCGTGAATCGAAACGACTCAGGACGATTCCAGCTTCATCCGCTGCAGCTTGTTGTAGAGCGTCTTCGGGCTGATGCCGAGCAGCGTCGCCGCGCGATGACGCGTGCCGCCGACCGCTTCGAGCGTCGCGCGAATCAGCATGTCTTCGACGTCCGCGAGCGCCGTGCCGACCGTCACCTGCACGCTGCTGCCGTTCAGGCCGCGCCCGCCCAGACCGCCGGGTTCGTCCACGCGCAACGTTTCAATGGTCTCGCCCGAGGCGTGATACGCGCGCCGCACGCGTTCGCGAATCTCGCGCACGTTGCCCGGCCAGTCGGTCGCGAAGCATTCGCGGATAAACGCCGGACTGATGCGCTTCGGCGACCCGCTCGTGATCCCGGCAATGTGATTTTCGCGATTCAGTTCGTCGACGAGCGTCTCCGCGATCAGCGCGATGTCGTCATCGCGCTCGCGCAACGGCGGCAGCATGATCGACGAGGCCGACAGCCGCTGGAACAGGTCTTCGCGCATCGCGCCGCTCGCGACCGCTTCGCGCACCGGCGTGCGGGATGCGGCGATCAGGCGGAAGTCCGTCATGATCCGGTTGCTGCCGCCGACGCGCATGAAGGTCTGCGAGTCGAGCGCGCGGAGCAGCGCCTCCTGTTGCGCGGCCGGGAGCGAATCGATCTGATCGAGGAACAGCGTGCCGCCGCCGGCCTGTTCGAGCAGGCCCGGCTCGCGATTTTCGGCGCCCGCAAACGCGTTGCGCTCATGGCCGAAAAGGACGCTTTCCATCGAGCGCGGCGTGCCGTCGCTGGCGTTGCGCTGGGCGGAGCAGTCGAACGTGACGAACGGGCCCTTGCGCCGGCGGCTCAACTGATGGATCGTGCGCGCCGCGATCTTCTTGCCCGTGCCCGGGTCGCCGCAGATCAGCACGGCGGCTTCCGTCGGCGCGGTGTGTTCGATCAGATCGTAGACGTGCTGCATCGCGGCGCTGCGGCCGATCATGTCGCCGAAGTGGCCGAGTTCGCGCAGCGTCGAGCGCAGCCCCTGAACTTCCTCGGTGAGTTCGTACGGACGCGGAATGCGCGCGAGCAGGCTGCGCAGGCGCGGTATGTTGACCGGTTTGAGCAGATAGTCCCAGATGCCGTGCCGCAGCCCTTCGATCGCGCTCTCGACCGTCGCGTTGCCGGTCATCACGATCACGGGCAGCGCGCCATCCGGCGGTTGCGAGGGCAGGCTCGGCAACAGATCGAGCCCGCTGCCGTCCGGCAGATTCAGGTCGATCAGCACGACATCGGGGATGAAGCGCGTCAGGGCGGAGCGCGCCTCGGCGAGCGTCGTCGCGGTATCGACGGAAAAGCCGTCTGCCGTCAAGATCGCGGACAGGCCGGAAAGGCTATTGGGATCGTCTTCGACAATTAGTGCGTGTGGCATGGCGGACCAACGTATCAAAGTGGACTGTAATGCGCCGTCGCGGCGGGGCGCTCGGGCGTGTCGTGGGCGGGGGCGGCGTCTCGATCCGGCGTTCGGTGCGTCACCCGCTGCGTTTTTTCGTCCTGCGTTATTCGTTCGTTATCTGTTGTGTTGCGAGCGCGTCATTTCGGCCTGAGGTGCAGATCGTTACTCACGGATTGCACGCCCGGCACGCCGCGCGTCAACGCGAGCGCTTTCTGAGTCTGAATCTCCGAATCCACATAGCCGGACAATTGCACGACGCCGCGATAAGTCGCGACGCTCACCGGCAAGGATTTCAGCTCCGGGTCCGCGACGAGCGCGGCTTTCACGCGGGCAGCAAGCGAGGCATCGTCATTGGCGAGTTCGCCCGGCGCGCCCGCCGTCGCCGAAGACGTCGACGTGCAGCCGGCGGTGAGCGCAAACGCCGGCAGCGCGAGCGCCGCGACGATCAACAACCGGCTTTCGATGTAAGGCGACTTTCGCATGTCGGTCCTGAAATCCTTATCCGCGCATTCGAGCAGGAAACGTGCCACGCAGTTAATTTTTCCGATGTAAGCGGATTGCGTGCGCCATGCGCCGGTTTCCTGTTCGGGCGGCCTTCGGGTTAAACGGGGTGCGACCGGTAAAGTTTGCCTGAATTTGTCAAAAAATTCATGCAAAAGAAAAAGCGCCCGTGGAGGGCGCTTTTTTTGGACCGGCTGGATGACATTCAGGCCATCCGGAGGCTCCGGTTGCAGCGGCGTAAGGCTTACGCGCGGCTGCGGTATTCGTTCGTGCGGGTGTCGATTTCGATCTTGTCGCCGATGTTGCAGAAGAGCGGCACTTGCAGTTCGAAGCCGGTGTTCAGCTTGGCGGTCTTGAGAACCTTGCCCGACGACGTGTCGCCCTTGACGGCCGGTTCCGTGTAGATGATTTCCCGAACCAGCGTGGTCGGCAGTTCGACGGAGATGGCCTTCTCGTTGTAGAACACGACTTCGCAAGCCATGCCGTCTTCGAGGTAGTTGAGCGCGTCGCCCATCATTTCGGCTTCAACTTCGAACTGGTTGTAGTCGGCGTCCATGAACACGTACATCGGGTCGGCGAAGTACGAGTAGGTCACTTCCTTGCGGTCGAGCACGACGACGTCGAACTTGTCGTCCGCCTTGTACACCGTTTCCATGCCGGCTGCCGTCAGCAGGTTCTTGAACTTCATCTTCACGACCGCGGAGTTGCGGCCCGACTTGTTGTACTCGGCGCGCTGAACGACCATGGCATCGCTGCCGATCATGACGACGTTGCCGACGCGGAGTTCTTGTGCGGTCTTCATAAAACTAGGTCCTGTACGAAAGGATTTGGCTTGAATGCCTGAAAGTAATCGATCGGACGACGGCGGCGCGTGGTGCTTGTCAGCGCGCGCTGCGACGCTGCCTGCGCGGTTCATCCGCCGTGCGCTTGTCGTGCGCTTGTCGGTGCCCTGTCGGTGCCCTTATTGCGCTCGCTAGCGCACTGCGTTCGCGACGGGCGCTGTGCGCGTGTCCTGGCTCACGAGGGTTTCCTCGGATAACCGCTTATTTTAACTGAGTTTTTGCTTATTTGGCCAGTCGAATGGCGCGTCCGGATTCGTGGCGAAGCAGTCCCGGTCCGGTCATGGGGCACGTGTGGCGCTCATGCGCGCCGCCACGTGCGTCACGAGATTGCCGGCCAGATCGCCGATGCCCGCCAGTTCCCCGGCCCAGCGCGTCGCCCGCGCTTCAAGTCCCCGGCGATGCCGCCAGAAATCGGTCCAGTCGGGCGTGCCCGCGCCGTTCCATGCGTGCCAGAAACGCGCGATCGCGTCCTGCGCGGGCGCGTCGAGTTCGCCCGCGTAATGCGCGAGCGCGGCGTCGAGCTTGGGCAGGTGGGCATCGTCGGATTGCGGATAGATGTGCCACACGAACGGCTTGGCCGCCCATTGCGCGCGCACGAAGGAATCCTCGCCGCGCACGAAGTTGATGTCGGCGGCCCACAGCAATTCGTCGAAACGCGGCTGCTCGACGAAGCCGAGCGCGTAAGCCTGCAACGCGCCGGCGCGCGCCGACGTGCCCGCCGCGAACTTCGGCAAGCCGAAAAAGCGCGCGAGCGCCCCGGAAATGCGGCCCTCCGGGACGAGCAGAACGACCGGCGCGGCGCCGTCGCGCCACTGCGCGAGCAGGGCATCGACGGCCGGATTTTCATACGCGAAGAGCGACACGACGGTCGCGCCTTCATCCGGCCGTTCGATGCCGACGCGCTCGCGCCACCACGACGCCGCATCGAAGCGGGCACGCCGCGCGTCGAGATCGCGTTCCTTCAGCACGCCGCCGGTGCCCGCGCCGAGTCCCGGGAAGAAGAAGCTCTTGTCGAGCGGATAACGCGGATGCGGCGACGGCCGCAAGTGAAAGTCGGCGATCCAGTCTTCGCCGCTCAGATATTCGAGATTGATCCACACGGGTTTGGGATCGCGTCGAGCCATGGCGGCGACGTAGGCGTGCGGCAGTTCGCACGCGAACGCTTCGATCACGACATCCGCGATCTGCAGCGTGTCGCCCGCGTGCGCGGGCTCGCGCCAGTGCTCAATCACGACGCCCGCCGCTTCCTGGCGCGCGAGCGCGGCATCGACTTCGGGGCAGAGCGCGTGGAACACGTTCAGATCGTCGACGAACAGGCGCACGCGCCAGCCGTGCTCGGCGCGCAACTGCCGCGCGAGGCGCCAGCAGACGCCGATGTCGCCGAAATTGTCGACGACCGCGCAAAAGATGTCGCAGGCGAGTTCCGGCGAAACGGGGAGCGTGGACATGGGACGTTGGCGCGCGGCGTAATGTTCTAAACTGGCGATTCTAAGACACCGCGCCACTCCGGCACCCGCGCGCGTCCCGACGGACCCGCCGCGCCGCGCCCGACGCACACTCCGAGACACCCGCGAATTTCGCTGCATGACTGATTCCGCCGCACACGAACCCGCTCACGATCCGGATCCCGCGGATTTCGACCCGAAAAAGACGCTCGCGCAATTGCCGCATCTGCCCGGCGTGTACCGCTACTACGACCGCGACGGCAACGTGCTCTACGTCGGCAAGGCGCGCAATCTGAAGAAGCGCGTGTCGAGCTACTTCACGAAGACGCTGCATTCGCCGCGTATCGCGATGATGGTCACGCGCATCCGCAAGATCGAGACGACCGTCACGCGCTCGGAAGCCGAAGCGCTGCTGCTCGAAAACAATCTGATCAAGGCGCTGACGCCGCGCTACAACATCCTGTTTCGCGACGACAAGTCGTATCCGTTTCTCAAGCTGACCGGCCACAAGTTTCCGCGCATGGCGTACTACCGCGGCGCCGTCGACAAGAAGAACCAGTATTTCGGACCGTTTCCGAGCGCGTGGGCCGTGCGCGAGAGCATCCAGATCCTGCAGCGCGTGTTCCAGTTGCGCACCTGCGAGGACTCGGTGTTCAGCAATCGCACGCGGCCGTGCCTGCTGCATCAGATCGGCCGCTGCACGGCGCCGTGTACCGGCTTGATCAGCGAGGAAGATTACGCGCGCGATGTCGCGAATGCATCGCGCTTTTTGCTCGGCCGTCAGGGCGAAGTCATGAAGGAACTCGAGCAGAAGATGCACGCGTTCGCCGGAGAGCTCAAGTTCGAGCAGGCGGCCGCGGTGCGCAACCAGATGAGTTCGCTTTCGACCGTGCTGCATCAGCAGGCGATCGAAGTGGGCGGCGAGAGCGACGTCGATATCCTCGCGGTCGTCGCGCTCGGCGGCAAGGTGTGCGTGAATCTCGCGATGGTGCGCGGCGGCCGCCATCTCGGCGACAAGGCGTATTTCCCGGCGCACGTCGAGGCCGCGATGGCGCTCGGCGACGAAGACGATCTGCCCGACGTCTCCGACGATGCGGTGCTGCCGGATGCCGAAGCCGAAGCCGAAGCCGAAGCGGTGGCCGCCGTGGACGCGCCGGACGAAGACGCAACGGTCGCCGAGTCTCCGGCCGACGCAGGGCTCGAACCGGAAGCCCAGCCGGAAGCCCAACCCCGCGAAGGCGCGCTCGAATCCGAAGTGCTCGAAGCGTTCATGGCGCAGCATTACATCGGCAATCGCGTGCCGCCGGTGCTGGTGGTGAGCCATGCGCCGTCGAGCCGCCAGCTCGTCGATCTGCTGATCGAGCAGGCTGGCCACAAGGTCACGCTGCTGCGCCAGCCGCAGGGCCAGAAGCGCGTGTGGCTCTCGATGGCCGAGCAGAACGCCAGGCTCGCGCTCGCGCGCCTGCTGTCGGAGCAGGGTTCGCAGCAGGCGCGCACGCGCTCGCTCGCGGACACGCTCGGCATGGAGATGGACGATCTCGCGCAACTGCGCATCGAGTGCTTCGACATCAGCCACACGATGGGCGAGGCGACGCAGGCATCGTGCGTCGTGTATCACCATCACAAGATGCAGTCGGGCGAATACCGGCGCTACAACATCACCGGCATCACGCCCGGCGACGACTACGCCGCGATGCGCCAGGTGCTCACGCGCCGCTACGAGAAGATGGTCGCGCAGGCCGCCGCGAACGCGAACGACGAAGCCACGACGCTTCAGCCCGACGCCGCCGCCGATCCCAACGTCACGCCCGACGCCGCCGAGCCCGTGGCCGCGGGCGGCACGCTGCCGAACATCGTGCTGATCGACGGCGGCAAGGGACAGGTCGAGATCGCGCGACAGGTGTTTTCCGAACTCGGGCTCGATCACGGCATGCTCGTGGGCGTCGCGAAGGGCGAAGGGCGCAAGGTCGGACTGGAAACGCTCGTTTTCGCGGACGGGCGATCCGCGCTCGAACTCGGCAAGGAGAGCGCGGCGCTGATGCTCGTCGCGCAGATTCGCGACGAGGCGCACCGCTTCGCCATCACGGGCATGCGCGCGAAGCGGGCGAAGGCGCGCCAGACGTCGCGGCTGGAGGAGCTGGAGGGCGTCGGCGCGAAACGGCGCCAGCGCCTGCTCTCGCGCTTCGGCGGATTGCGCGGCGTGCAGGCGGCGAGCGTCGAGGATCTGGCGAGCGTCGAGGGCATATCGCTTGCGCTTGCACAGCAGATTTATCGTCAGTTGCATTGAGCCGCGGCGCGTGCTCCGGCGCGCGCCGCGCCCGGCGCCCGCCTTGTGAGCGCGGGGTCGACGCGGCACAATGGCGGCTTCCTTACGTGTCCCTCCACTCGCGTGTCGCCCATGCCGTTCAATCTACCGATCTTCCTGACGTGGCTGCGAATCGTGCTGATCCCGCTCGTCGTGGGCGTGTTCTATCTGCCGGACGTGATGATGAGCCCGGAGCATCGCAACCTGCTCGGCATGCTCATCTTCGTGCTCGCCGCGCTCACCGATTGGTTCGACGGCTTTCTCGCGCGCAAGCTCGATCAGACATCCGCGTTCGGCGCCTTTCTCGATCCGGTCGCCGACAAGCTGATGGTCACGGCCGCGCTGCTCGTGCTCGTGCAACTGGGGCGCCTGAATGCGGTGATCGCGCTCGTCATCGTCGGGCGCGAGATCACCATTTCCGCGCTGCGCGAATGGATGGCGCAGATCGGCGCATCGAAGAGCGTCGCGGTGAATCAGCTCGGCAAGTTCAAGACCGTGTGCCAGATGGTCGCCATTCCGATGCTGCTGTTCTACGGGCCGCTGAAGATCGCGGGCACGCCCTGGCTGATCGACACGCGCGTCTGGGGCCTGTGGCTCATCGTGGTCGCCGCGTTCCTCACTGTCTGGTCGATGCTCTACTACATGAAGCTCGCGTGGCCGCAGATCCGCGAGCGCGGCGGCATGCTGTGACGCATGGCGCGGATGGCCGAACGAGCCATCGCGAAAATTGCGCCGAATCAGAAAAATCCTCTCACGAACAGTTGACAGGCCTCTTTAGCTTCTCCATAATCTCGTTTCTCTGATGCACGGCGCGACGTAACAAGCGACGCAGCAGAGGAAAAGCAGTCACGCGGGAGTAGCTCAGTTGGTAGAGCGCAACCTTGCCAAGGTTGAGGTCGCGAGTTCGAGACTCGTCTCCCGCTCCAGATTTTGAAGTTTTCGGGGTTCCGGCACTGCAAGTGCAACGAACATCGAAAGCTGACAGCAGTAGCGTTGCAGGACATTGCGGGAGTAGCTCAGTTGGTAGAGCGCAACCTTGCCAAGGTTGAGGTCGCGAGTTCGAGACTCGTCTCCCGCTCCAGTCAAAGGGGAAGCCAAGCTTCCCTTTTTGTTTGGTGAACTGGCCGGCATCACGACCGGCAGCACAGAACTGCATACGGCGCGGTAGCAAAGCGGTTATGCAGCGGCCTGCAAAGCCGTTTAGACCGGTTCGACTCCGGTCCGCGCCTCCAACTCGAAAGCCCTGATTCGTCAGGGCTTTTTCTTTTGCGGTCGGCGGTGCACCATTGATTTTCGCGGGCCTGCGCCGCGCGGCATAATCTGCGTAACACCCTGCATCCAAATCCCATGACCGACCGACTCTCTCAACTCGAGTGGCGCTGGAAGCCTTTCGACGACCTCACCACCGCCGAAGTCTATGACATGCTTTCGGCCCGCAGCGCGGTTTTCGTCGTCGAGCAGAACTGCGTCTATGGCGACATCGACGGGCTCGATGTCGACGCCTGGCATCTCTTCGCGTATGGCGAAGGCGAGAAGCGGCCCGCGCTCGCGGGCTATCTGCGCGTGCTGCTGCCGGGCTTCCCGGACGACAACGAAAAAGACGTGCGCATCGGCCGCGTGCTGACGACAGCCGGTTTTCGCGGCCTCAAGCTCGGCAACGCGATGCTCGAGCGCGCGCTCGAACACATTCTGAAACAATGGCCCGACCAGCCTATCAGCCTGCATGCGCAGGCGCATCTGCAGCGCTTTTACGGCGCGTTCGGCTTCGTGGCTTCGTCGGGTGAACATGACGAAGACGGCATTCCCCACGTGTGGATGCGCCGTCCCGGCTTCGGCTCATGATGCCGTCGCCGTCTTCTCGCTGATGCGCACGGGCGCGCCGCGCTCGCCGCGCAGGCGTGCTCTCGCCGACAGCCGCAACCAGTGACGCAGCGCGATCAGCGCGCCGATCACGCTCATCATCGAGCCGGGAATCCATAGCAGCAGGCCGCCGATCTGCTGGTCGCGCATCGGCGTGATCCAGGTGAACGCGCGGCCGCAAATCGAATAGATCGGATAGAGCTCGTGCGGCGTAAAGAAAATGTACGCGCCGAGCAGGATCTGCGGCGGAATCGCGGCGACCACGACGAGAATCCGTCTGCCGGGCGCGAGGCGCGCGGGCGGCGCCGGACGCGAATCGAGCACGAGCCACCAGAAAAGCAGGCCGTCGATCGCCATGCTCCAGTTCATCACGCGATAAAGCCGGTAGTCGAGCATCGCCTTGAAGTGGATCGGCGAAAGCAGCCAGAAGTAGATCAGCCCGACGAACAGCGCGACCGCGACCACCGGATTGAACACGACGCCGAAGATCGCGCGCGCGACCGGCGTCTGCGCGGCCGGGCGCAGCCATCGTTGCCGCCACGCGAACGGCACGCCCGCGCGCAATGCCGCGCCCGGATACGACCACGCGATCAGAAACGGCCCGAGATGATGCAGCACCAGATGTTGCAGCCGATGCATGAAGAACTCGTGCTCGAAGAAATAATCGAGCCGCGTATGCAGCGCCACATAGAGTCCCGACAAACCGATCCAGAACGCGATGCGCCGCGATATCGATACGCGTGCGTGCCGCGCGCCGCGCGCGAACAGAACGGCGGCGGCCAGCACGGCGATCACGACCGTCGGCGACGGCTCCCACGGGTCGAGCCAGTAAAAGAGCGTGCTCATCGTCAGGCGCCTTTCGCGCGGATCACGCGTGTCAGATCGCTCGCGATGGCGTCGACGGAATCCTGATCGGTGGCGAGCAGGCGCGCGTGGCCGTCGGCATCGAAGATATAGACGGCCGAACTGTGCGTCACTTCGTAGCTGCCGTCGGGATCGCGCTTCTCCATCTGATACGCGACGCGATAACGCTGCGCCACTTTTTCGATCGCGCGCCCGGTGCCCGTGAGGCCGACGGCGTGGCGGTCGTCGAAAGCGCGCACGTAGGAGCGCAGCAACTCGGGCGTATCGCGCGCGGGATCGACGGACACGAACACGATGCGCGTCCGGTCCGCGTCCGGCCCCACGCGCTGCAGAACCTGCATGAGCCGCGCCATGGTTTCCGGGCAGACATCCGGGCAATGCGTATAGCCGAAGTAGACGAGCGTCGTGCGTCCCGCGAAGGACTGGCCGGTGACGGGCGCGCCGCCATCGTCGACGAGCGAAAAATCCAGATCGGGCAAGTGGCCGGAGACATCGGTCAGATGCCACGGCTGCGCGGGCTTCGAGCAGGCGGCGAGTGCACTGAGCGAGAAAAGGGCGACGAGAGCAAGGAGGCGGCGCCAGCGCGCGGGAAAGACGAGGAACGAAGCGTGCATCGGAATGGGCGTTGCAGGATGATTCGATAACGGTGTAGGCCGAAAAAACACACGCCTTTGGCGCGGCGGCCAGCGCATCATCGCGCCATTGGGCGCTGTTTGCGCGCTATCGGGTGAAATCGGCCTATTTTTGAGACGATTTGCCGCATGATTCAAGCGAGCTGAAAGGGCGCACGGACGACGTTGTAAGCTAAGAGCTTTCTTAACCGAAAGCCCCCGCGCGGTAAGATGCGCACACTTCGCGCAGGCATGCGATGCCCGCTTCCGACGCGCAGCCGCACTCGCACCATCGCAGGCAAACGCGCACGCGAGCGCACGCAGCGCACGGACAATCGCGCGGGCAAACTACAGGTCAAAGATCGATGCAAATTCTTCCCGATTCCCTGTCTCTTGCCGAGACCGCCTTTTTCTTCGATTTCGACGGCACGCTCGTCGAACTCGCCTCCACGCCCGACGGCATTTTCGTGCCGCGCTCGGTGCCGGATATCCTGGCGGCGCTCAGGCGCGCGACCAACGGCGCGGTCGCGGTCGTGTCGGGGCGCGGCATCGACAATATCGATTCGTTTCTGCAGATGCCCGATCTGCCCGTCGCGGGCATGCACGGCGCGGAACGGCGCGACTCCAACGGCGACGTGCAGCGCATCGGCTTCAACGACGAACGGCTGCTGCGCATGGAGCATGACCTGGAGAAGGTTGTCACGGCGAATCCCGGCATGCTGCTGGAGATCAAGGGCGCGGCGCTCGCGCTGCACTACCGCAACGCCGCCGACCGGGAGCCTGCCGCGCGCGCGGCGACGACGCGTCTCGTGCAGCAATATGCCGATGCGTACGTGCTGCAGCCCGGCAAGATGGTCTACGAGATCAAGCCGAAGGACGTCGACAAGGGCCGCGCGGTGCGCGCGTATCTGGCCGAGCCGCCGTTTACGGGCCGCAAGCCGGTGTTCATCGGCGACGATCTCACCGACGAAAAAGGCTTCGCCGTCGTCAACGAATTCGACGGGCTGTCCGTGAAAGTCGGCCCGGGAGACACCGTGGCGCGCGCGCGCATCGAATCGGTCGAACTGCTGCTCGACTGGCTGCAGGTCATCGCGGGCACGGCGGGGAAGCACGCGTGAGCCGGCTGATCATCGTATCGAACCGCGTCGCGCCGATTTCCGAAGGCGGACCCGCGGCCGGCGGGCTTGCCGTCGGCGTCTACGACGCGCTCAGGGAAACCGGCGGCATGTGGTTCGGCTGGAGCGGCGACGTGCTGTCGTCCGTGCCCGAGGGCATCAAGCTGGAAGAGCACGGACCGGTGACCTTCGCGACCATCGGCCTCGTGCGGCGCGATTACGATCAGTACTATCGCGGCTTCTCCAACGCGACGCTGTGGCCGGCGTTTCACTATCGCCCGGATCTGATCGAGTTCGATCGCCACGAATACGACGGCTATTGCCGCGTGAATCGCTGGCTCGCCGCGCAACTCGCGCCGCTGCTCAGGCCCGACGATGTCATCTGGGTGCACGACTATCATCTGATTCCATTCGCGCAGGCGCTGCGCGCGCAGGGCGTCAAGAACCGCATCGGCTTCTTTCTGCACATTCCGTTTCCGGCGCCGCAGATTCTGCTGAGCGTCCCGCGCCATCAGCAGCTGATGGAAGCGCTGTGCTCGTTCGATCTGCTCGGCTTCCAGACGGAGCCCGACCTGCGCGCCTTCTGCGATTACATCGCGACGGAGGCGGGCGGCGCGGTGCGGCGCGACGGGACGAAGCCGGCCGAGATTCGCGCGTTCGGGCAAACGCTGCGCGCGGCGGCGTATCCGATCGGCGTGTATCCCGATGAAATCGCCGCGCTCGCGAAAGACGGCGCGAGCGGACGCGACGTGCAGATCGTCAAGGCGACGCTGCACGAACGCAAGCTCGTGATGAGCGTCGACCGCCTGGATTACTCGAAGGGTCTCGTCGAGCGCTTTCGCGCGTTCGAGCGGCTGATCGAGCACGATTCGCATCAGCGCAACAACGTGTCGTTCCTGCAGATCGCGCCGCCGACGCGCTCGGACGTCGACGCCTATCGCGACATCCGCCTGCAGCTGGAAGCGGAGTCGGGCCGCATCAACGGCCGCTACGCCGAGCTCGACTGGACGCCGATCCGCTATATCCATCGGCAATACGAGCGGCCGGTGCTGGCCGCGCTGTTCCGCGAGGCGCACGTGGGCCTCGTCACTCCCTTGCGCGACGGCATGAATCTGGTGGCGAAGGAATACGTATCGGCGCAGGATCCCGACGATCCCGGCGTGCTGGTGCTGTCGCAATTCGCGGGGGCGGCGCGCGAACTGACGGCGGCGCTCATCGTCAATCCGCTCGATATCGACGGCATGGCGGACGCGCTCGCCGCCGCGCTCACGATGCCGCTGGCCGAGCGCCGGGCGCGTTACGACGAGATGATGCAGCAGCTTCGCGACAACAACGTCTCCGTGTGGCGCGACAATTTTCTGCGCGATCTGAAGGCGCCCTGAAGTTGCGTTGAAGTTGCGTTGAAGTTGCGCCGAACGAAAAAAAGCCGCGTTTCCCGACAGGAAACGCGGCTTTTTTTGCGCCTGCCGGATCAGGCCGGCTGCTTGTGCGGCGTCGCGACGATCGAAGGCAGTTTGCCGTGCTGCTTCGACAGCAGTTCGCGGTACAGGCCCGGACGCTCGCGCAACTCCTGCGGCGAGCCGTCGTCGATGACCTTGCCCGCGCTCATCACGATGATGCGGTCGAAGTTCTGCAGCGTCGACAGACGGTGCGCGATCGCGATCACCGTGCGGCCGACCATCAGCCGGTCGAGCGCCTGCTGGATCGCTTCCTCCGACGCGCTGTCGAGCGCGGACGTGGCTTCGTCGAGCAGCAGGATCGGCGCGTTCTTGAGGATCGCGCGCGCGATCGCGATGCGCTGGCGCTGGCCGCCGGAGAGCTTCACGCCGCGGTCGCCGACGATGGTGTCGAAACCTTCCGGCATCGCCTCGATGAAGTCCGTGCAGCGCGCCTCGCGAGCGGCGGCGAGCACTTCCTCGCGGCTCGCCTCGGGGCGGCCGTAGGCGATGTTCTCGAAAACCGTGCGGTGGAACAGCGAAATGTCCTGCGGCACGAGCGCGATCGCGTGACGCAGGCTGTCCTGCGTGATCGCGCCGATATCCTGCCCGTCGATCTTGATGCTGCCTTTTTGCGTCTCGTAGAAGCGTTGCAGGAGCGCGAGCACGGTCGACTTGCCCGCGCCCGACTTGCCGATCAGCCCGACGCGCTGGCCCGGCTCGATATGCAGATTGAAGTTGTCGAGAATCGGGCGGCGGCGCGGGTACGCGAACGTGACGTTGTCGAACACCACGCGCCCGCCTTGCGGCACGAGTTCGGTGGCATCCGAGCGGTCCGGCATGCCGTGCGGCTCGAGCAGCGTCTGCACGGCTTCCGACAGGCGCGCGACGTGCTGAGTCACATCGACGAGCGCCACGGCCAGATCGCGCGTGCCGTGCAGGATCGTGAAGCCGAGGGAACTCACGAGCACGATGTCGCCGGAAGTGGCGCGGCCCTGCGACCACAGCCACAGCGCCCAGCCGAGCAGCCCGGCGGACAGGATCGCCGTGACGACCGCGTGGAACAAGCGAAGCTTTTCGAGGTAGAGCAGGCTTTGCTGGCGCGCGACCATTTCCGCCTTGACGGTCGAGCCGAAGCGCTTCTGCTCGCGAAAGGTCATGCCGAACGCGCGCACGAGCGCCATGTTGCCGATCACGTCGACGAGTTCGCCGTCGACCGACGCCGCCTTCGACGCGAAATTGTGATGCCGCGCCGAGCCGCGCTTGGCGAGCCGGTACAGGATGAGCGCCAGAACCACGGATGCGGTCATCAGGCCGCCCGCCATCAGCGGATTGACCGAAATGATCATGACGATGGCGCCCAGCACCGCGATGCACGGCGGCAGGACGTTCCAGGCCATCACGTTTTCGGCGGTGTAGATCGCGTTCGACGTCGCCGTGATGCGGCTCGCGAGCATGCCGGGCTGCTTTTCGGAGAAGTACGTCGGCGAGTGGCCGGAAAGATACGAGAAGAGGTCTTTGCGCAAATCGCCGGTGACGATCACGAACACATGCGCGCCGACCCAGCCGCCGACCCGCCACAGCAGGTTGTCGGCGGCGATCAGCCCGACCAGGATCATGAACGCGCCCCAGAGCGGACCGGGATGCCCGCGGCCTTGTCCGAGCACATCGATCAGATGTTTGATCGCATACTGCGAGGCGAGGGCGCAGCCGACCGCGGCGAACACGCTGAACAGCACGATGCCGTGCGCGACGGGATGCCGGCGGATGAAGCGCATCAGGAACGCGAGCGGGCGATGCGCGTAGCTCGCGAGCTTCGCGTTGTACGCGTTACGCTGGGAGACGGTGAGTTGGTCCAATGGTCTTTTTTGGTCGTAGAGCAGTTGAGCGGGGTGCGCCTTCGGGCACTGCCGCCGGCAGTCCGCCGCCGGCATGCGTTACGTCGCCCGATCCGGCGCGACCGACGTCAAACAAGCGACGCTGCGCCGTCTCCATCACTGAATTGTAGCCAGTATCGCGGAGGGGCACGGCGTCTTCGGGCATATGATGCTCGGCGCGTGTGGCCGTCCGAACATCGCCAGGGCATGCAACGCACCGCGCTTTGCCGATTGCGTGGCATGTGCGTGCGTGCCGGCGAATTCATCGGAAGGCTTCTTCGGCGTCGCGCGGGCGGCACGACATGGGCGCGCATTGTAAGCACATCGCACAACTTTTTGCGCTCGAAACACGTCCCGAAGCAAGCACCCGATCACGTCAACAGCGAAGTCAAAAGCACGCGCCGCGCCTGATATCGGCGGGAACGCCTGAAAGCTTCAAATTCACGGACGCCGGACAGTCGCCGGTGCGTGGCGCCGCCCGGGTAGCGCCGGAACCCGTGCTCCAATGTAGAACAACCTTAATAAACAGGGGTTTGCAAAGTGTATCCCGCGTGTAACAAGGTAAATAAGTTGAAATGACTCCCCGCGCGGCTCTGTAAAAAGCTCCATAATTCGCTCCGGGTTTCTCCCTAGGCGATTGACAGGTTTTTGCAAGTCCGAGTCAACCGCCTTGACGGACGTGCGTTAATTGCAGGCGCGCGGCGTTTTTGAGATGTGGAATCGGTCTTGCTTTGTCCGATCCACCGCGCGGAAACCCGGTAATCAGCGACCCCGCTTTTTTCCTCGAGCAGCAGCCATTGCGCCGCGGCCCCAAGCGCCGCGGAAAGCTTCGCCCGAGCCGAGCGATTCGCTCCCGACGTCAACACGACTGAAGTTTTAGCCTGACCTTTCATTAGGAGTTTCACGAACATGCGAATCGCTCAAATCGCGCCCCTCCACGAAGCTGTTCCGCCGAAGCTGTATGGCGGCACGGAACGCGTGGTGTCTTATCTGACCGAGGCACTCGTGGATGCCGGACACGATGTGACGCTCTTCGCGAGCGGTGATTCGCAGACGTCCGCCAAGCTCGAAGCATTCTGGCCGCAGGCGTTGCGCCTCGACCCGACCATCCGCGACACGATGGCGCCGCACATGCTGCTGCTCGAAGAAGTCCGCCGCCGCGCCGACGAATTCGACGTGCTGCATTTCCATATCGACTATTACCCGTTCTCGCTGTTCGCGCGCCAGCCGGTGCCGTTCCTGACGACCATGCACGGCCGTCTCGACCTGCCCGAACTGCAGCCGATCTTCAGCACGTTCAACGACGTGCCGGTCATCTCGATTTCGGACAACCAGCGCCAGCCGCTGCCGCAGGCGAACTGGCTGTCGACGGTTTATCACGGCTTGCCGGAAAACCTGCTCAAGCCGATTCCGAATATCTGGCGTTCCTCGGCCGCATTTCGCCGGAAAAGCGCGTCGATCGTGCGATCCGCATCGCGCAGGCCGCGGGCATGAAGATCAAGATCGCGGCCAAGCTCGACAAGGCCGACCGCGCGTACTACGAAGAAGAGATCAAGCCGCTGTTCGCGCTGCCGCACGTCGAGTACATCGGCGAAATCAGCGAAGCCGAGAAGACCGAATTCCTCGGCAACGCACATGCGCTGCTGTTCCCGATCGACTGGCCGGAGCCCTTCGGTCTGGTGATGATCGAAGCCATGGCTTGCGGCACGCCGGTGATCGCGTTCAATCGCGGTTCGGTGCCGGAAGTGATCGAGAACGGCGTGTCGGGCTTCGTCGTCGAAGACGAATTGAGCGCGATCGCCGCTGTCAAGCGACTCGACACGCTGTCGCGCGCGAAGGTGCGTGCCGCGTTCGAAGCGCGTTTCTCGTCGAAGGTGATGGCGAGGAACTACGTCAGCGTGTATGAGGAACTGCTGCGCCAGAAGCGCCGCACCGTTCTGCGCGAAGTCAACGCGAGCTGAGTAAGTCTTGCCGCCCCGTGCGGCATCGACGGCAAAACCACGCCCCGCGCGCCTCAAGGCGCGCGGGGCGTTGTCGTAATAGCACACGGGGACGCACCTTTGGAGCGCCAGACCGCGCTACGCTGGTGAAACCTCTGACGACATCCGCAATCTCCCTATAATGACCGGGCTTCGCTGCGAGCGGAGCGGCATGCATCGTAAGTGGACAGGAGTTTCTTTTGGCGAGACCCAAGCAAACCAGCGCGATTCCGGCACCCGGCGCCGGCACCGTGTTCGCATTGCGGGCCATCGGGCTGGTGCTCGCGGCGCGGTGGGCGTTCTCGATGTCGCAGATGGGCTATCTGTCCTCGCTGCGCGCGATGACTTCGTCGCCGTGGGCGTGCCTGAACGTCGTGCTGATCTTCCTGTTGATCGCGCTGCCGGGCGCGAAGGCGCGCGTCGAACGTCCGCTGCATCCGCTGCCGCAATGGCTGCGGCAGGCGCTGCGCTTTCTCGCGCTGCTCGCCTTCGGTTTCGCGATGTTCTCGGTCGGCGCCTTTGTCTGGAGTTCGGGCTGGCGGCGCTTCGTGCACGCGCTCGCCGAGACCAATGGCTGGCTGCTGGTCGGGCCGGCGCTGTATGCGGTCATCATGTGGGTCTGCCGGCCGCGCGCGCTCTGGCGCACCAATGTCGCGGCGCGGCGTTTCGCGATCGGCCGCTACGCCATCTCGCTCGATCCGGTCACGCGCACCGCGGTCGTCTGGGCCGAAAGCCGCAAGCTCGGCCAGTACGATGCGCGCGAGCTGTCGGTGAAATGGCCCGCGCCGCCGGCGAGCGCCGCGCCATCGACCCCGATGCTCGCGCCCGCCACGGAGCCGGCCGCGCCGTCCGTGCGCGCGAGCGGCGAAGCCCGGCGCGGCATCTTCGCGCGCGCCCCGAAGGTCGAATTGCTGTGGGATTCTCCCGCCGCCGCGGGGCACAATCGCACGACGGTGTTTCGTGCGACCCTCTCGAACGAGGGCGATCGCAACGCCGCGCGCTCGCTCGACACGACGCTGCGTCAGGTCTGACGCTCGCCTCGTTCGGTCGGGGCCGTCGGGCCGTCTTTGCCGTACACGTCTTTCTTGTCGCTTCGGGGGAAAGGATGCTGATACGCTGGTTGTTGGCCGCGCTTCATCTTCTCGCTTTCGGTTTCGCGCTCGGCTCGGTGCTGGCACGCGCGCGCGCATTGCGCCGGCTGGACGCCACGCAGTCGATTCAGGCGAACGAACTGCGTCTGCGCGACGTATTTCGCTCCGATTCGGTCTGGGGCATCACCGCGATCGTGCTGCTCGTGACGGGCGTGATGCGCGCGTTCGGCGGATTCGAGAAGGGCGGTGAATACTATCTGCACGAGCCGCTGTTCCATCTGAAGATGACAGCGCTGGTCATAATCCTGCTGATCGAAGTGTCGCCGATGCTCGCGCTGATTCGCTGGCGCATCGCGCTCGCGCAGGGCGGCGCGATCGACCTCACGCGCGCACGGCGCTTCGCCTGGATGAGCGATCTCGAAGCGGGACTCGTGATGGTGATGGTGATCGCCGCGAGCGGGATGGCGCGAGGCGTGTGGGCTTCGTAGGCGATTGCGCGCGCGTGCCGCAGCGGAAAATGAAAAAGGCCCGCGTCGTGAGACGCGGGCCTTTTGATCTTCGGTGACTTGGCGTTACCAGCACCAGAATTCTGGTGGGTAGTACTGGGATCGAACCAGTGACCCCTGCCGTGTGAAGGCAGTGCTCTACCGCTGAGCTAACCACCCGAAGAGAAACGAGATTATGTCAGGCGTTTCGGGTTTCGTAAAGAGCTTCTTAAAGCAATTTCGAAAAATTATGCGGCGATCGCGTCGCCTTCTGCGGGCGCCGGCTCGGTGCGCCACACGCTCGTGCCCTTGAGCGCGCGATCAAGATCGCTGAGCACCGCTTCGTGCGCCGAGAGTTCATCTGCGCTCGCAGCGATCACCGGCAGGTCGAGATCGTCGAAGGCGGCGCGCGGCGTGGCCGTTGCTCCTTCGGCGGGCTGATCGCCGAGCATGTCGATGACGAGGCTTTCCTGGCCGCGCGTCATCGCGAGGTAGACCTCCGCGAGCAGCTCCGAATCGAGCAGCGCGCCGTGCAGCGTGCGATGCGCGTTGCTGATGCCGAAGCGGTCGCACAGGGCGTCGAGCGAATTGCGCTTGCCGGGGAACATCTGCTTGGCCTGCGCGAGCGAGTCGATCACGCCGCCGCATACTTCCCTGACTTTTGGCCAGCCGAGCTGCGCGAACTCCATGTCGAGAAAGCCGACGTCGAAGGGCGCGTTATGGATGATCAGTTCCGCGCCGGCGATGAAATCGCGCAGTTGCGCGGCGATCTCCGCGAACTTGGGTTTGTCGCTGAGAAATTCGGTGGTGAGGCCGTGTACCGCGAGCGCGCCGGGATCGCTGTCGCGCCCCGGGTTCACATAGAGGTGCAGGTTGTTGCCGGTGAGCCGGCGGTTGACCAGTTCGACGCAGCCGATTTCGATGATCCGGTCGCCCGTCTTGGCGTTCAGGCCGGTGGTTTCGGTATCCAGTATCAGTTGGCGCATGTGATTTCTTGAGTCTGTCCTGCGATTTAACTATCGGCGAGCGAGGTCACGCCGCGATTGGCGAGCGCATCGGCGCGTTCGTTTTCCGGGTGGCCCGAGTGGCCCTTGACCCAGCGCCATTCGACCTGATGCCGCGCCACGAGATCGTCCAGGCGCTTCCACAGGTCGGCGTTCTTGACCGGCGTCTTCGCGGCCGTCATCCAGTTCTTCTTTTTCCAGCCGTGGATCCATTCGCTGATGCCTTTCTGCACGTATTGCGAATCGGTATGGATCACGGCATGGCACGGGCGTTTCAACGCCTCGAGCGCGGAGATCACGGCCATCAGTTCCATGCGGTTGTTCGTGGTCGCGGCTTCACCGCCGAACAGCTCCTTTTCCAGCGAGCCGAAACGCAAGAGGGCGCCCCAGCCGCCCGGACCGGGATTGCCCTTGCAGGCGCCGTCCGTATAGATGTCGATTATCTTGTTCGATGCGGATTCTTCAGTCATCAATGTTCGTTGCGGGTCTCGTTGCGCGTGTGCGGAGCGGCGACTGGCGCGAGGCCAGGCGCGAGCGCGGTTTTTTTCAGTTTGCGGGGACCGATGAGGCGCATGCCGCGCACGCGCTTCACCGCCGTGATCATGTACGCCGCACCGAAGATGGGCCACCAGCGGTCGCCGGCGGCTTCCATGAATTGATAGCGTTGCAGCCATTTGTCGGTGACAAGCGGCGGACGATAGCAGCCGAAGCGTCCGCGCTCGAGATCGAAACCGAGCAGCTTGATCCAGTCCTTGATACGCGTGAACGCGATCATCTCGTGCGCCGACGGCACGAACGGCCGTCCCGCCACCTTCCCGAGCGACTGCCGCGCGCCCCACAGGCTCAGCGAATTGAAGCCGAGAATGATCAGTTGGCCCTCCGGCAACAGCACGCGCTCGGCTTCGCGCAGCAGGCGGTGCGGATCGGGCGAAAACTCCAGCGTGTGCGGCAGCACGAGCAGATCGACGCTCTGCGCCTCGAACGGCAGATCGAGCAGGTCGCACCATACGGTGCTGCGGCCGTCCGGCGCGCTCGCGGCGGGCAGCGCGCTCACGCCGGGCATCAGCGCGCGCGGCGGCGTGTAGGGCGCGCTCGATGCGCTTTCGGCGTCGAGCACGAGCGCGCGGCCGGTCATGCGGTTCTCGCGCAGCGCGTCGAGCTGCGGCATGCCGAGCTGAAGCGCGTGATAGCCGAAGATGTCGGACACCACGTGATCGAGCTGCGCCTGTTCCCAGTCGAGCACGTAGCGTCCGGGCGCGGAGCTCGTCCAGGTGGGCCAGTCTATAATTGCTCGGTCAGACATGTTCGGGTTGCCGCATAGATGATCGCTATGGATTCGCTAACGAAGAATTCGCCTGCTCGGGACACGCTGGAATATGTGCCGGTTCCGGCGTTCGAGGACAACTACATCTGGCTCGTGTCGGATTCGCGCGATGCCGTCGTGGTCGACCCGGGCGACGCCGCGCCTGTCGAAGCCTATCTCGCGAAACGCGGCTGGCGGCTGACCGCTATTTTACTCACGCACCACCATCAGGACCATGTCGGCGGCGTGAAAGCGCTGCTCGACAGCCGGACGGCAGAGGGCGGAATCCCCGTCTACGGCCCGGCTGGCGAGCGTATCGAGCATCTGACCGGGCGCGTGTCGGGCGGCGATACGGTGCGCATCGCCCACCCGGCGATGACGCTTTCGGTGATCGACGTGCCTGGCCATACGGCCGGTCATATCGCCTATTTTCAGGCGGGCGGTCAGCACGGCGCGCCGCATCTCTTCTGCGGCGACACCCTGTTCGCCAGCGGCTGCGGCCGTCTGTTCGAAGGCACGCCCCAACAAATGCTCAGTTCGCTCGATGCGCTCGCAGCGTTGCCCGAAAACACGCAGGTTCATTGCGCGCACGAGTACACGCTCTCGAATATCCGCTTCGCGCGCGCGTGCGAGCCGGACAACGAGGCCTTGCTTCGCTGGAGCGACGACGCGCAGGCGCTGCGCGCCGCCGGCAAGCCGACTCTGCCGACGACCATCGCTCACGAAAAGGCGGTAAATCCGTTCCTGCGCGCGGATGTCCCGGCAATCCAGGCCACGCTTTCGTCGCAGTTCGGCACGCCCGTTTCGGACCGCCTGGAAGCGTTTCGCATGATGCGCGGCTGGAAGGATAAGTTCCGCTGACCGAAAATTTTCGGGGTCAACTTAATCCGATTCATTGGAAACGCTGTTAGATGACGGATTTTGCAGGGGTTTTGCGTGCATTCTTATTGACGTCTTAAGTGCGGTTCCGTACCATCGGCTGCAAATTTCCAAGCATTATCTTTTGGAAGCCGAGACGTTCCATGCGACTAATTCTTAGCGCGCTGTCCGTCCTGATGCTAGCCGCTTGCGCGAGCCAGGGACCGACAGCGTCTGATCCGACTTCATCAACCGCTTCCACCGCCTCGCAGCAACAGCAGCAAAAGGTCGCAGACACCATTCGCCGCACTGCAGCAGCCAAGGAAACCATCAACGTCGACAAGACGCCCGTCACCTCGCTGGTGGGCTCGGCCGATCTGTGGACCCGTATCCGCAACGGCTATCAGATTCCCGATCTGCAGAGCGATCTCGTCGACATGCAGGTGAACTGGTACGCGCAGCGCCCGGACTACGTCGAGCGCATGACCACCCGTTCGCAAAAATACCTGTATCACATCGTCGAGGAACTGGAGCAGCGTCACATGCCGACCGAACTGGCGCTCCTGCCGTTCATCGAGTCGGCGTTCAATCCGCAGGCGCTGTCGGTCGCGAAGGCCGCCGGCATGTGGCAGTTCGTGCCGGGCACGGGCCGCGACTACAACCTCAAGCAGAACATGTGGCAGGACGAGCGCCGCGACGTGCTCGCGTCGACGAGCGCCGCGCTCGACTATCTCTCGCGCCTGCACGACATGTTCGGCGACTGGCATCTCGCGCTCGCCGCGTATAACTGGGGCGAAGGCAACGTGCAGCGCGCCATCGCGCGCAACGAGGCGGCGGGCCTGCCGACCGACTACGAAAGCCTGCGCATGCCCAACGAGACGCGCAACTACGTGCCGAAGCTTCAGGCCGTGAAGAATATCGTCGGCAACCCGCAGATGTACGGGCTCACGCTGCCGGACATTCCGAATCACCCGTATTTCGTGACGGTCACGACCGCGCGCGACATCGACGTGACCATGGCCGCGAAGCTCGCCGGCATGAGCGTCGAGGAATTCCGCTCGCTGAACCCGTCGTTCGCGAAGCCGGTGATTCTCGGTGCAACCAATCCGCAGATCCTGCTGCCGTTCGACAACGCGGCTTCTTTCCAGCGCAATCTGACGTCGTACACGGGCGCATTGTCGTCGTGGACGACCTATACCGTCACGGAGCGCGCGCGCCCGGCGGCGATCGCCGAGAAAATCGGCGTCGACGCGGACACGCTGATGTCGGTCAACCGCATTCCGGCGGGCATGCGTCTGAAGCCCGGTTCGACGATCGTCGTGCCGCGCACGGACGACGACGACGAAGACATCAGCGCGGACGTCGCCGCCAACGCGATGCTCGCCGTCGAGCGCGACGTGCCCGACACGCGCCGCCTCGTGATCCGCGTGCGCCGCAAGCAGGCGGTCGCGACGCTCGCGGACCGCTATAACTTGTCGGTGGCGCAGGTGCGTTCGTGGAACCGCACGCGTGGCGACATGTTCATGCCTGGCCAGGTGGTGGTCCTGCACGTGCCGTACGGTCGTCCGGTGCCGGCCGAGCCGGGTCCGGTGCGCGTAGAGACGGTGGCGGCGTCGAGCCGGTCGTCGGGCGGCGTGTCGAAAATCGGCACGCGCGTCCCGGACTCGAAGCCGTCGCGCAGCAGCAAGGCGCCGGCGTCGGGGAAAGTCACGAAGGTGTCGGCGTCGCATACCGCGAAGCCTGCCGCCTCGGCGAAGACCGCCGCGCCGGCAACGGCTGCGAAGAACAGCAAGAAGAAGTAGGGCGAAGGCGTTTCGCCGCCGCGTTATCCCACGCCGTCACCAAGGTGACGGCGTTTTCGTTTGGCGACCCCGTTAAACTGGCGTTCCAGAAGAATCGAAGAAGCGCCCGTTCCGCATGCCGTCCTCCGTTCGTCTCCGCGTCTTTTTCCTGTTCGCCGCCGGTTACTTCGTCTCGTATGTGTTTCGCGGCGTCAATCTCGGCTTCGCGCCGCTCATCACGCACGATCTCGGTTTGTCCGCGGCGGATCTCGGTCTGCTGACGTCGCTGTATTTCATCGGCTTCGCGGTCGCGCAGATTCCGGTGGGCGTGCTGCTCGATCATTTCGGCCCGCGGCGCGTGACGGCCGGCATGCTGATTTTCGCCGCGGCGGGCATCTGGACGTTCGGCGCCTCGCGCGGCCTCGCGGGCCTGATGATCGGGCGACTTCTCATCGGCGTCGGCGTGTCCGTCTGCCTGAGCGCGGCGTTCAAGGCGTCGGCGCAGCATTTTGCGCTCGCGCGGCTGCCGCTCGTCAATGGTTTCACGATGGCCGTCGGTGGCCTCGGCGGCGTCGTGGTGGGTTCGCCGCTGGCGTCGCTGCTGCATGTGGCGACGTGGCGTCAGGTCTGCGTCGGTCTCGGCGTGTTCACGCTCGTCATTGCCGCGGCGATCGTCCTGTTCGCGCCCCGCAAGGCGGAGACCGACGCGCAGCATCGCGCGGACATCGTCACGCAGTTCCGCGGCACCTGGCACATTCTGAAGAGCGGCGTGTTCTGGAAGATTGCGTCGTTCTCGGTCGTGTCGCAGGGTGTTTTCTTCGCGATGCAGTCGCTCTGGATCCGCCCCTTTCTGCTCGACGTAATGGGGCTCGCGCCCGCGCATGCGGCGGCGCTCGTCTCGGTGCTCGGCTTCGCGATGATGTTCGGCTGTATCGTCTTCGGCTCGGCGGCGCGCGGCATGGAGCGGCGCGGCGTATCGGTGTACGCGTTTTGCGGCACCGGCATGGTGCTGTTCGTCGTCACCCAGGCGCTGATGGTGCTGCGCGTGCCATTGCCGCCGTCCGTGCTGCTTGCGGCGTACGGCGTTTTCGGCGGCACGGGCATTCTGAGCTACGCGGTCGCTGCCGAATACTTTCCGCCGCACATGATCGGGCGCGCGCACACGACGCTCACGCTCGTGATCTTTCTGCTGATTTTCGGCTTTCAGGTGGGCGTGGGCGCGATGCTTTCGTTCTGGCCATCGGATGGCGGGCGCTATCCCGTCGCGGCGCATCTGACGGTGTGGATCGCGCTTATCGCACTGCAGGCGGCGAGCGCGATCTGGTACTTTCTGCCGGGCCGCGTGCTGCGCAAGCACGATCACGAAACGGAGCGGGTCGCGTCCTGAATACCGGATCCATCGCCAAGGCGGCATGCAAGCGGCGCATTCCCAAATCTGGCGAATACGTCGTTTTCGCGCTATAATTCGAAGGTTTGAGCATTTCAACCCGCACCCTAGCGCCTACCTCCCATTCACCGTCGTTCGCTGCGCCAGCCAGCGCGCGCCGCATGCCGTCATCGCCTGCTCAGAACCCCGTTTGCCGCGCGCAAGCGAACCGGTCCGAAGCGCGATGCGCGCCCCGCGAGCCGCCGCCGTCACTGCGCGAAGGAAACCCGCGTTCTACGGGCGACGGGAAGCCAAGCCTGAATTTCGGACAGACAGGTCGGTAACAGGGTGTCCCCCAAGGAGCTTCCCGTGTTGCCGTCATTTTCCCCCGCACTACTCGCACTTGCCGACGGCACGGTCTTTCGTGGTCAATCGATCGGCGCGCCCGGTTCGACGATCGGTGAAGTGGTGTTCAACACCGCCATCACCGGCTATCAGGAAATCCTGACGGATCCGAGCTATGCCCGCCAGATCGTCACGCTGACCTATCCGCACATCGGCAATGTCGGCGTGAACGCCGAAGACGTCGAAGCCACCAAAGTCCATGCCGCCGGTCTCATCATTCGCGACCTGCCGGTGCTCGCATCCAACTTCCGTTCCGAGCAGACGCTCTCCGATTATCTGAAGGCGCAAGGCGTCGTCGCGATCGCGGGCATCGACACGCGCAAGCTCACGCGCATTCTTCGCGAGAAGGGCGCGCAGAACGGCTGCATCCTCGCCGGCAGCGACGACGAATCGAAGGCGCTCGGCCTCGCGCGCTCGTTCCCGGGCCTCGCGGGCATGGACCTCGCGAAGGTCGTGTCGACTGAAAAGACCTACGAGTGGACGCAGACCGAATGGCGTCTGGGCGAGGGCTACGGCCAACAGGAAGCGCCGAAGTATCGTGTGGTCGCGTTTGACTACGGCGTGAAGTACAACATCCTGCGCATGCTCGCCGAGCGCGGCTGCCACGTCACCGTGCTGCCGGCGCAAGCCACCGCGGCAGACGCGCTCGCGCTCAATCCGGACGGCATCTTCCTGTCGAACGGCCCGGGCGACCCGGAACCGTGCGACTACGCGATTGCGGCTACGCGCGAGTTCATCGAGCGCGGCATTCCGACCTTCGGCATTTGCCTCGGCCATCAGATCATGGGCCTCGCCGTCGGCGCGAAGACCATGAAGATGAAGACCGGCCACCACGGCGCGAACCATCCGGTGAAAGACATGGAAGACGGCCGCGTGGTGATCACGTCGCAGAACCATGGCTTCGCGGTCGACGCGGCGACGTTGCCCGCCAACGCGAAGATCACGCACGTCTCGCTGTTCGACGGCACGCTGCAGGGCTTCGCGCTCACGGACAAACCGGCGTTCTGTTTTCAGGGCCATCCCGAGGCATCGCCCGGCCCGCACGACATCGCGTATCTGTTCGACCGCTTCATCAAGCTGATGGAAACGCAGAAGGTCGCTGCTTAAGCCACGGAACAGATCACCGCACAATATTCATCGAGAGCAGTTATGCCGAAGCGCACAGACATCAAAAGCATCCTCATCATCGGCGCGGGTCCGATCATCATCGGCCAGGCGTGCGAGTTCGACTACTCGGGCGCGCAAGCATGCAAGGCGCTGCGTGAGGAAGGCTACAAGGTCATCCTCGTCAACAGCAATCCCGCGACGATCATGACCGACCCGAATACGGCCGACGTCACCTACATCGAGCCGATCTCGTGGGAAGTGGTCGAGCGCATCATCGCGAAAGAGCGCCCGGACGCGATCCTGCCGACCATGGGCGGACAGACCGCGCTCAATTGCGCGCTCGACCTGTTCCATCACGGGGTGCTGGAGAAGTACAAGGTCGAGCTGATCGGCGCATCGCCGGAAGCAATCGACAAGGCGGAAGACCGCCAGAAGTTCAAGGACGCGATGACCAAGATCGGCCTCGGTTCGGCCAAGTCGGGCATCGCGCATTCGATGGAAGAAGCGCTCACGGTTCAGGCGCAGATCGCGGAAGCCACCGGCAGCGGCGGCTATCCGACCGTGATTCGTCCGTCGTTCACGCTGGGCGGCTCGGGCGGCGGCATCGCGTACAACAAGGAAGAGTTCGAGGAAATCTGCCGTCGCGGTCTCGATCTTTCGCCGACGCGCGAACTGCTGATCGAAGAGTCGCTGCTCGGCTGGAAAGAGTACGAGATGGAAGTGGTCCGCGATAAAAAGGACAACTGCATCATCGTTTGCTCGATCGAAAACCTCGACCCGATGGGCGTTCACACCGGCGACTCCATCACCGTCGCGCCCGCGCAGACGCTCACCGACAAGGAATATCAGGTGCTGCGTAACGCGTCGCTCGCAGTGCTGCGCGAGATCGGCGTCGATACGGGCGGCTCGAACGTGCAGTTCGCGATCAATCCGAAGGACGGCCGCATGGTCGTCATCGAGATGAATCCGCGTGTGTCGCGCTCGTCGGCGCTGGCGTCGAAGGCAACCGGCTTCCCGATTGCGAAGGTCGCCGCGAAGCTCGCATGCGGCTACACGCTGGACGAACTCAAGAACGAAATCACCGGCGGCCAGACGCCGGCGTCGTTCGAACCGACGATCGACTACGTCGTGACGAAGGTGCCGCGCTTCGCATTCGAAAAATTCCGCGAAGCTGACTCGCGCCTGACCACGCAAATGAAGTCCGTCGGCGAAGTGATGGCGATGGGCCGCACGTTCCAGGAGTCTTTCCAGAAGGCGTTGCGCGGTCTGGAAGTGGGCGTCGACGGTCTCGATGAAAAGACCGCGAGCCGCGACGAAGTGATCCGCGAAATTGGCGAGCCGGGCCCGGACCGCATCTGGTATCTCGGCGACGCGTTCCGTCTCGGCCTCACGATGGAAGAGATCTTCGAAGAGACGTCGATCGATCCGTGGTTCCTCGCGCAGATCGAACAGATCATCCTGAAGGAGAAGGCGCTCGAAGGCCGCACGCTGGAGAGCCTGACGCGCGACGAATTGCTCTATCTGAAGAAGAGCGGCTTCTCGGATCGGCGCCTGGCGAAGCTCACGGGTTCCCAGCAAGCCGACGTGCGCAAGAAGCGTCACGAACTGAAGGTGCGTCCGGTCTACAAGCGCGTCGATACGTGCGCGGCCGAGTTCGCGACCAAGACCGCCTACATGTACTCGACCTACGAGGAAGAGTGCGAAGCGAATCCGACCGACAAGAAGAAGATCATGGTGCTGGGCGGCGGCCCGAACCGGATCGGGCAGGGCATCGAGTTCGACTACTGCTGCGTGCATGCCGCGCTCGCGATGCGCGAGGACGGCTATGAAACCATCATGGTCAACTGCAACCCGGAAACCGTGTCGACCGACTACGACACGTCCGATCGTCTGTACTTCGAATCGCTGACGCTGGAAGACGTGCTCGAAATCGTCGATCTGGAAAAGCCGGTCGGCGTGATCGTGCAGTACGGCGGCCAGACGCCGCTCAAGCTCGCGCTCGATCTAGAAGCGAACGGCGTGCCGATCATCGGTACGTCGCCCGACATGATCGATGCCGCAGAAGACCGCGAGCGCTTCCAGAAACTGCTGCAGGATCTCGACTTGCGCCAGCCGCCGAACCGCACCGCGCGCGCGGAAGACGAAGCGCTGAAGCTCGCCGAGGAAATCGGCTATCCGCTGGTCGTGCGTCCGTCGTATGTGCTGGGCGGCCGCGCGATGGAAATCGTCCACGAGCCGCGCGATCTCGAACGCTACATGCGCGAAGCCGTGAAGGTCTCGAACGATTCGCCGGTGCTGCTCGACCGCTTCCTGAACGACGCGATCGAATGCGACGTCGACTGCATCTCCGACGGCGACGACGTGTTCATCGGCGGCGTGATGGAGCACATCGAACAGGCAGGCGTGCACTCGGGCGACTCGGCGTGCTCGCTGCCGCCGTACTCGCTGTCGAAAGAAACCGTCGACGAGCTGAAGCGGCAAACTGCCGCAATGGCGAAGGCGCTGAACGTGATCGGCCTGATGAACGTGCAGTTCGCGATCCAGCAGGTTCCGCAGGACGACGGCTCGAAGAAGGACGTCATCTACGTGCTGGAAGTGAATCCGCGCGCATCGCGCACGGTGCCGTACGTGTCGAAGGCAACCGGTCTGCCGCTCGCGAAGATCGCCGCCCGCGCGATGGTCGGCCAGAAGCTCAAGCAGCAAGGCGTCACGAAGGAAGTGATTCCGCCGTACTTCAGCGTCAAGGAAGCGGTGTTCCCGTTCGTCAAGTTCCCGGCGGTCGATCCGGTTCTCGGACCGGAAATGCGCTCGACCGGCGAAGTGATGGGCGTCGGCCGCACGTTCGGCGAAGCGCTGTTCAAGTCGCAGCTCGCGGCGGGCTCGCGTCTGCCGGAGTCGGGCACGGTGCTGCTGACCGTGATGGACGCCGACAAGCCGAAGGCCGTCGAAGTCGCGCAGATGCTGCACGATCTCGGCTACCCGATCGTCGCGACCAAGGGCACGGCCGCGGCCATTGCGGCGGCCGGCGTGCCTGTCAAGGTCGTGAACAAGGTGAAGGACGGCCGTCCGCACATCGTCGACATGATCAAGAACGGCGAGATCGCGCTGGTCTTCACGACCGTCGACGAAACGCGCGCGGCGATCGCCGATTCGCGTTCCATCCGCATGAGCGCGCAGGCCAACAAGGTCACGTACTACACGACCATGTCGGGTGCGCGGGCGGCGGTCGAGGGCCTGCGTTATCTGCGCGATTTGGAAGTCTACGATTTACAAGGCCTGCATGCTCGCCTAAACTAAGGCTTCGATTACCGGTCTAAGTATCACGAGCCGCGGTTAAGCGGCGTCTCCTTTTGTCGGGAGATGCGCTTAACCGCGGTAATTTTTTTGACGAGTTTAGTTTTTTGGGTTGTCTATGAGCACGATTCCCTTGACGAAGCGCGGCGCGGAGTTGCTGCGCGACGAATTGCAACGCCTGAAGGCTGTCGAGCGTCCCGCTGTCATCAATGCGATCGCGGAAGCGCGCGCGCAGGGCGATCTGTCCGAAAACGCGGAATATGATGCCGCAAAGGAAAAGCAGGGTTTCATCGAGGGCCGCATCGCCGAACTCGAGTCGAAGCTGGCCGCCGCGCAGGTGATCGACCCCACGCAGGTCGAAGCCGAAGGCCGCATTGTCTTCGGCGCGACGGTCGAACTGGAAGACCTCGAATCGGGCGACACGGTCACATATCAGATCGTCGGCGACGACGAAGCGGACCTCGACCACGGCCTTATCTCGGTCAGCTCGCCGATCGCGCGTGCACTGATCTCGAAGTCGGAAGGCGACGTCGCATCGGTGCAGGCGCCGAGCGGCGCGCGCGAGTACGAAATCATCGCCGTGCGCTACGTCTGATGGCGCACCGGGTCTTTCGTCTCGTTTCCATGGCATGGGTCGGCAGCCTGCTGACCCTGGGGCTCGTCGCCGCGCCGGTCCTGTTCTCGATGCTCGATCGCACCACGGCCGGTTCGGTCGCGGCGCAGCTCTTCAGAATCGAGGCGATCATCGGCGTGGTGAGCGCGCTCGTGCTGATCGTGATCGGCAATCGCTTCGTGAAGAGCGGCATCGGCGATTACAAACGCGTGCGGTGGATCGTCGCGGTGATGTTCGTGTGCGTGCTGCTCGGTTATTTCGCGTTGCAGCCGTTCATGAACTCGCTGCGCATGGCCGCGCAGGAAGCCGGCACCGATCTGGCTAGCTCGCCCTATGCACGGCAATTTGCCATGCTGCACGGCGTGTCGAGCGCGATCTATCTGATCGAATGCCTGTTCGGACTCGCGCTCATCTGGCGTTTGCCGGGCGCCGCGCCCGTTGCGATCGTGCCGAAGAACAAGTCGGCGAAGATGGCGGCCAAACGCGCGCGCAGCTAGTTTCCGCAGCTAGTTTCTTTTCCCGCCGCGGTGGCGCGTGAGCTTCCCGGAAGCGCACGCGCTCACTGAATCACTTCACTGCCTGATGCTGGCGCTTCGAGCCGGTTTGCCGCTTTTTCGCGCGCTTGACGTTGCCGCCCGCGGTCACGCGTTCGTTGCCCAGCACCTTGAGCGTCTGCTTTCTCGGCTTTTTGACGGCAGGCGCGTCGCGTGTGATCTTCACTGCCTTGACGATGCGCGGCGCACGTCCTTTGGTCGGACGCTCGGCGACTTCGCCCGCGCTCGGCGGCATCGTGCTGCGCGTGCGCGTCGCGCGGCTCTTCGGCGCGGCGCCTTCGGGCCTCCAGATCACCAGCAGCTTGCCGATATGCTGGACAGGCGCGGCGTTCAGGCGATCGCAGATTTCGTCGTAGATTCCGACGCGCGTCTCGCGTTCATCGCCGAACACGCGAATCTTGATGAGCTGATGCGCCTCGAGGTGGACGCCGATCTCCTTGAGCACGGCATCGGTCAGACCCTCCGCACCGACGAGCACGACGGGCTTGAGCGCATGGGCCTGGGAGCGCAGATCGGCGCGCTCGGCGGGGGAGAGGTTGAGAGCTGGCATGAGAAATTAGGGACTCGACTAAAATGTGGGCGGCTGTCGGTACGGCACAGTGCGGCACGCAGCGATACGGTGCGGCACGCTGGGACGCGGCAGACGGCACGAGCGGAGCGGACTGTGCAATCGGTTCGCTGCTTTCGCGAATCTGGCGCATGGATTGCGCCGCCACCCACCATAAAACAAAATGGGCCGGATGCGGAGTTTCGGCGCGCGTTGAGCGCCCGATGACCGGTCCGGCCGACAAGTCGCGTATTATCCGCTAAAAGCATCGCGCGTTGCAGCAAAATACGCGCCGGGCGCGTAGACCGCGCGCCGAACCAATTCAGTTTCGATGGCAAAAAACCGTTTCAGTCATTCGTGGTTGCACGACCACATCAACGATCCCTACGTCAAGATGGCGCAGCGCGAGGGTTACCGCGCGCGCGCCGCATACAAGCTGAAGGAGATCGACGAGCAGGACAAGCTCATCAAGCCGGGGCAGGTGATCGTCGATCTCGGTTCGACGCCCGGCAGCTGGAGCCAGTACGCGCGCAACAAGCTGGCGCAAGGCCAGAAGCGGGATGCGCAGCGCGAGGGCGGCATCGACGGCACGATCATCGCGCTGGATATTCTGCCGATGGAGCCGATTGCAGACGTCACGTTCATTCAGGGCGACTTCCGTGAAGACGACGTGCTCGCGAAGCTCGATGAAATCGTCGGCGAGCGGCAAGTGGACCTTGTAATCTCGGACATGGCCCCCAACCTCTCTGGCGTAGCGAGCGCGGATGCAGCGCGTATCGAACATCTTTGCGATCTGGCGCTTGAGTTTGCGCAAAACCATCTGAAACCGGACGGTGCGCTGCTGGTCAAATGTTTTCATGGCAGCGGTTACAGTCAGATCGTCGAGAAGTTCAAACAGCAGTTCAAGGTGGTGGCGCCGCGCAAGCCCAAGGCGTCTCGCGACAAATCGTCGGAGACATTCATCCTCGGGCGCCGGCTCAAGCATCCGGGTTGATGGACCTGCCTGAATAAAATCGGCGCAATTCAGCGATATTTTCGCGGATTATGCCGAAAATGCCCCGACTGCCGCTATTTGTACGGTAGTTAAACCTTATGGCAGGGGTTAGCGGTCTGGATTAGAATGCTTCGGTGCGCCGCAAGGTTTATGTAGGCGCCCGTCTATGAGTGAGGAGTGGTGCCTTGAACAACAATATGTTCTCGAAAGCAGCAGTGTGGCTCGTGATCGCACTGGTGCTGTTTACGGTGTTCAAGCAGTTCGATAAGCCCCGCGTGCAGGAAGGTGTGTCCTATTCGCAGTTCATGGACGACGCGAAGAACGGCAAGGTGAAGAATGTCACCGTTCAAGGGCGGAATCTGACGGTCACTCCGGCAGACGGCCAGAAATACCAGATCGTGTCGCCCGGCGACATCTGGATGGTCGGCGATCTGATGAAATACGGCGTTCAGGTCAGCGGCAAGGCTGACGATGAACCGAATGCGCTCGTCTCCGCGCTGTACTACCTCGGACCGACGATCCTGATCATCGGCTTCTGGTTCTACATGATGAGGCAGATGCAGGGGGGCGGCAAAGGCGGGGCATTCTCGTTCGGGAAGTCGCGTGCGCGGCTGATCGACGAAAACAACAACGCAATCAATTTCACCGACGTCGCCGGTTGCGACGAAGCCAAGGAAGAAGTGTCCGAACTCGTGGACTTCCTGCGCGATCCGCAGAAGTTCCAGAAACTGGGCGGGCGAATTCCACGCGGCGTGCTGCTGGTCGGGCCTCCGGGTACCGGTAAGACGCTGCTGGCTCGCGCCATCGCGGGCGAAGCGAAAGTGCCGTTCTTCAGCATCTCGGGTTCGGACTTCGTGGAAATGTTCGTCGGCGTGGGCGCAGCCCGTGTGCGCGACATGTTCGAGCAGGCGAAGAAGCACGCGCCGTGTATCGTGTTCATCGACGAAATCGACGCGGTCGGCCGTCATCGCGGCGCCGGCATGGGCGGCGGCAACGACGAGCGCGAACAGACGCTGAACCAGATGCTCGTCGAGATGGACGGCTTCGAGGCGAATTCGGGTGTCATCGTGATCGCAGCGACCAACCGCTCCGACGTGCTCGACAAGGCGCTGCTGCGTCCGGGCCGTTTCGACCGTCAGGTGTACGTCGGTCTGCCGGACATCCGCGGCCGCGAGCACATCATGAAGGTTCACCTGCGCAAGGTGCCCATTTCGAACGACGTCGATGCATCGGTCATCGCGCGCGGCACGCCGGGCTTCTCGGGCGCCGATCTCGCGAACCTCGTGAACGAAGCCGCGTTGTTCGCGGCGCGTCGCGGCAAGCGCATCGTCGAGATGCAGGATTTCGAGGACGCGAAGGACAAGATCTTCATGGGTCCGGAGCGCAAGTCGGCAGTCATGCGCGAGGAAGAGCGCCGCAATACGGCGTACCACGAGTCGGGCCATGCCGTCGTCGCGAAGCTGCTTCCGCATGCCGATCCGGTCCACAAGGTCACGATCATGCCGCGCGGCTGGGCGCTGGGCGTCACCTGGCAGTTGCCGGAGCATGACCGCGTGAACCTGTATCGCGACAAGATGCTCGAGGAAATCGCCATTCTGTTCGGCGGCCGGGCCGCGGAAGAAGTGTTCCTGAACTCGATGTCCACGGGCGCTTCCAACGACTTCGAACGTGCGACCAAAATGGCGCGCGATATGGTGACCCGCTACGGCATGTCGGATGTCCTCGGCACGATGGTCTACGTCGATACCGAAGACAATGGCATGTTCGGAAAGATGGGCGCGAAGTCGGTCTCGGAAGCTACGCAGCAGAAGGTCGATTCGGAAATCCGCCGCATTCTCGACGAGCAATACGCACTCGCCCGCAAGCTGCTGGAAGACAACCGCGTCAGGGTCGAAGCAATGACCAAGGCGCTGCTCGAGTGGGAAACCATCGACGCGGACCAGATCAGCGACATCATGGCCGACCGTCCGCCGCGTCCGCCGAAGAATTTGCCGCCGCCGTCGGGCGACACGCCGCCGGGTGGCAGCAGCGGCACCGAGGTCAAGCCGGGCAACGCGCCGGCAACGGCCTGAGTTTTCTGCCTCCTTTCATGGGCCGCCGTGCATCGCACGCCGGCCCATTTTCACTTTCAGGGCCTCGTTCGACTTCGACCGATGCCAGCCGCACGTCCCGCGCTCATATGAGCGTCGTTCCCGTTTCTGTCTTTTGCTTTTTCTACTCGCTTGACCACATCGACTCCCACTCTTCCCCCGGCCGCGCCGCTTCAGTGCGGACGCTTCACACTGACCTTCGAACGCCCGCTCGTCATGGGCATTCTCAATGTCACGCCGGACTCGTTTTCTGACGGCGGCCGTTTCCTTTCCCGCGACGCCGCCCTGGCGCGCGCCGAGAAAATGCTCGCCGATGGCGCCGACATGATCGATATCGGCGGCGAATCGACGCGTCCCGGCGCGCCGCCCGTTCCGCTCGACGAAGAACTGGAGCGCGTCGTGCCGATCGTCGAGGCGTTGCGCGCCGTGCACATGCCGATCTCCGTCGACACCTACAAGCCCGCCGTGATGCGCGCCGCGCTCGACGCCGGCGCGGACATGATCAACGACATCTGGGGCTTGCGGCAGGAAGGCGCGCTCGAGGCCGTCAGGGACAGCGGTTGCGGGCTGTGCGTGATGCACATGCTCGGCGAGCCGCGCACGATGCAACTCCACGAGCCGTTTTACGACGACGTGGTCGGCGACGTGCGGGCTTTCTTCTCCGAGCGGCTCGGCGCGCTCGCGCAGGCCGGAATTGCAAAAGAGCGTGTGAGTCTCGATCCCGGCTACGGCTTCGGAAAGACGGTGGAGCATAATTACGCGCTGCTTGCGCATTTGCGCGCAACGCTGCCCATCGGCACGAATTTCCCGCTGCTGGCAGGCATGTCGCGCAAATCGATGCTGGGCGCCATTACCGGCCGCGGCGCGGGCGAGCGTCTCGCGGCGAGCGTGGCCGCGGCGGTCTGCGCGGCGGAACGGGGCGCGGCGATCATCCGCGTGCACGACGTCGCCGAGACCGTCGATGCCCTGAAGGTCTGGGAGGCCACAAAGAATGCCGCGCCCGGCGGGCATCATTGACCGTTGGCACGGTTCGGCAAGAATGACGGCGCAGGCGCACGCGCCGGTACAAATCGTCAACACTATTCCGCGGACCTATAACAGGCGCCATATGTCCGCGAGGAGGGTCACTCAACAATGGCACGTCAATATTTCGGCACGGACGGCATTCGGGGACGCGTAGGCGTCGCGCCGATCACGCCGGACTTCGTACTCAAACTCGGCTACGCCGCGGGCAAGGTGCTCGCGGGCGCGGACCGCGCGCAGCAGAAAAAGGGCAATCGCCCGACGGTGCTGATCGGCAAGGACACGCGCGTGTCGGGCTACATGCTCGAAGCCGCGCTGGAATCGGGCTTTTCTGCGGCGGGCGTCGACGTGATGCTGGCCGGCCCGATGCCGACGCCGGGCGTCGCGTATCTGACGCGCGCGCTGCGCCTGTCGGCGGGCGTGGTGATCAGCGCGTCGCACAATCCGTACAACGACAACGGCATCAAGTTCTTCTCGGCCGACGGCAACAAGCTGCCCGACGAAGTCGAACTCGAGATCGAGCGCCAGCTCGAGCAGCCGATGGAATGCGCGCCGTCCGAGCGTCTCGGCAAGGCGCGACGCCTCGACGACGCGGGCGGCCGCTACATCGAATTCTGCAAGAGCACCTTTCCCGCGAGCTTCGACCTGCGCGGACTGAAGCTCGTCGTCGATTGCGCGCATGGCGCCGCGTACGACGTCGCGCCGCACGTGTTCCACGAACTGGGCGCGGAAGTGGTGTCGATCGGCGCGTCGCCGAACGGCTTCAACATCAACGACGGTGTCGGCGCAACCGCACCCGATGCGCTCGTGCGCGCCGTGCTGGAGCACAAGGCCGATCTCGGCATCGCGCTCGACGGCGACGCGGACCGCGTGCAGATCGTCGATTCGTCCGGCCGTCTCTACAACGGCGACGAACTGCTCTATGTGCTGGTCAAGGACCGCATCTCCACCGACGGCCAGGTGCCGGGCGCAGTCGGCACGCTCATGACCAACATGGCCGTGGAAGTGGCGCTGAAAGAGGCCGGCGTGCAGTTCGTGCGCGCGGCCGTCGGCGACCGCTACGTGCTTGAGAAGCTGCGCGAGAACGGCTGGCAGCTCGGCGCGGAGGGTTCGGGGCACATTCTGTCGCTGGACCGGCATTCGACCGGCGACGGCATCGTGTCCGCGCTGCTCGTGCTGGCGGCGATCCAGCGCAGCGGCAAGTCGCTCGCCGATCTGCTCGACGGCGTGAGCCTGTTCCCGCAGAAACTGATCAACGTGCGCATGAACGCGGGCGCGGACTGGAAGAACAGTGAGGCGATCCGCCGCGCAGTCGAGCAAGCCGAGCGTTCCCTCGAATCGCACGGGCGGGTCTTGATTCGCGCGTCGGGAACCGAACCGGTGCTGCGCGTGATGGTGGAAGCGTCGGCGCAGCAGGATGCGGTTCGGCACGCGGAAACGATTGCGCAGGTCGTGAAGGAAGCGACTTCGTAGGCGTTTACTGAAAGCCGTCACAATTCGCTAAAAGTAGGGCGTAAGCGGGCTTCGGCCCGCTTTTTTTAATTGCATCAAGCGCTTGACAAATCGTGTGTGATCAAACTTTCAGCGCGTAAGCAGAATGACACGTCTGCTTCACGATCAGTCATATTACTGTCACAGACTCCTCCTATATTTCGCGGTGTCGTCTCACACGCTCACAACCCTGGAGGTCTCATGAAATTGATGCAAACCGCGCTGGCTGGCGTAATTGGCGCTCTGTTCGCCATCTCCGCGCAAGCAGCCGATATTACCGGCGCGGGCAGCACCTTCGCAGCTCCGATCTATACCAAGTGGGCTGACGCCTACCAGAAAACCGGCGGCGGCAAGGTCAACTATCAAGGCATCGGTTCATCGGGCGGCATCAAGCAGATCATCGCGAAGACGGTGGATTTCGCAGGCTCCGACGCTCCGCTGAAAGATGACGAACTCGCGAAGGACGGCCTGTTCCAGTTCCCGACGGTGGTCGGCGGCGTGGTGCCGGTGATCAACGTGCCGGGCGTGAAGGCCGGCGAAGTGACGCTGTCGGGCCAGGTGCTCGGCGATATCTACCTCGGCAAGATCAAGAAGTGGAATGATCCGGCGATCGCCGCGCTCAATCCGAAGGTCAAGCTGCCGGATACCGACATCGCGGTCGTGCGTCGCGCCGACGGTTCGGGCACGAGCTTCATCTGGACGAACTATCTGTCGAAGGTGAATCCGGAGTGGAAGTCGAAGGTCGGCGAAGGCTCGACCGTGAACTGGCCGACCGGCACGGGCGGCAAGGGCAACGACGGCGTCGCGGCATTCGTGCAGCGTCTGCCGGGCGCGATCGGCTACGTGGAATGGGCGTATGCGAAGCAGAACAAGATGACCTACGTCGGCCTGAAGAATTCGGCGGGCACGGTTGTCGAGCCGAAGACGGAGACGTTCAAGGCGGCAGCGGCCGGCGCGGACTGGTCGAAGTCGTTCTACCAGATCCTCACGAACGAGTCGGGCCAGAACGCATGGCCGATCGTCGGCGCGACCTTCGTGCTGCTGCACGCGACGCAGGACAAGGCGGCGCAAGGCACGGAAACGCTGAAGTTCTTCGACTGGGCGTTCAAGAACGGCAATCAGGCAGCCAACGATCTCGACTACATCACGCTGCCGGATTCGGTCGTCGCCGAAATCAAGACGCAATGGAAGGCGAAGGTGAAGGACGCATCGGGCAAGCCGGTCGCAGAGTAAGCGCAGCACGCATCGTTTGAAACTGTCCTAAGCTGCTTCAGGCGCGGACAGTCAGCAGCAAAGAAAGCCGCGCGCCGGGCCGAGAGGTCTGCCGCGCGGTCTGACACGTAGCGAAACCAAGGCTCCCATGTCGGACATCAATTTAGCGTCGGCACCGCCGGCGGCGCATACGCAGCGCGCGCCGAGCCGTCTCGGCGACATCATTTTCGGCGGCGTCACCCGGCTTGCGGCCGTCGTGACGCTGCTTCTGCTGGGCGGCATCATCGTTTCGCTGATCATCGCGTCGATGCCGACCATCCAGAAATTCGGTCTCTCGTTCCTCTGGCGCGCCGAGTGGGATCCACCCAGCGAAAGCTTCGGCGCCCTCGTGCCGATCTACGGCACCGTTGCGACCTCGATCATCGCGCTCATCATCGCGGTGCCGGTGAGCTTCGGCATCGCGCTCTTTCTGACGGAGCTCTCGCCCGCGTGGCTGCGCCGGCCGCTCGGCGTCGCGATCGAGCTGCTCGCGGCGATTCCGTCGATCGTCTACGGCATGTGGGGCCTGCTCGTGTTCGCGCCGATCTTCGCGCAATACTTCGAGAAGCCGCTTGGCCATCTGCTCGGCGACGTGCCCGTCATCGGCATGTTCTTTCAGGGCGCGCCGATCGGCATCGGCATTCTGTGCGCGGGCGTGATTCTCGCGATCATGATCATTCCGTACATCGCCTCCGTGATGCGCGACGTGTTCGAAGTCACGCCGGTGCTGCTGAAGGAATCGGCGTACGGCATCGGCTGCACGACCTGGGAAGTGATGTGGAAGATCGTGTTGCCCTATACGCGCGCCGGTGTGATCGGCGGCGTCATGCTCGGTCTCGGCCGTGCGCTCGGCGAAACGATGGCGGTCACGTTCGTCATCGGTAATACGAATCTGCTCGACAACGTGTCGCTGTTCTCGCCCGGCAACAGCATTACTTCGGCGCTCGCCAACGAGTTTGCCGAAGCGAGCCCGGGTCTGCATACGTCGGCGCTGATGGAACTCGGCCTGATTCTCTTCGTGATCACGTTCTTCGTGCTCGCGCTCTCCAAGCTGATGCTCTTGCGCATGGAACGCGGGGAGGGCCGGAAATGAGCCGTCCCGCCACGTTCAATCAGGACGACGCCCGCGTCGAAGCCACGCGTGTCAAGTTGCAGCGCCGCCGCCGCGGCACCAATGCAATCGCGCTGACGCTCTCGCTCGCCGCGATGGCCTTCGGTCTTCTCTGGCTCGTCTGGATCCTCTTCACGACGCTCAGGCTCGGCATCGGCGGGCTGTCGGTCGATCTCTTCACGCAATCGACGCCGCCGCCGAACACCGATGGCGGCGGTCTCGCCAACGCGATCGTCGGCAGCCTGATGCTTGTCGTGCTTGCGACCTGCGTGGGCACGCCGCTCGGCATTCTCGCGGGCGTCTATCTCGCCGAGTACGGCCAGAAGCGCTGGCTCGCGAACGTCACGCGCTTCATCAACGACATTCTGCTGTCGGCGCCGTCGATCGTCGTCGGTCTGTTCGTGTACGCGCTGGTCGTCGCGAAGGTCGGGCGCTTCTCGGGCTGGGCGGGCGTGATCGCGCTTGCGCTGCTGCAGATTCCGATCGTGATCCGCACGACCGAGAACATGCTGAAGCTCGTGCCCAACGCGCTGCGCGAAGCGGCGTTCGCGCTCGGCACGCCGAAGTGGAAGATGGTGATGTCGATCACGCTGAAGGCGTCGATCGGGGGCATCGTCACGGGCGTGCTGCTGGCGATCGCGCGTATCGCCGGCGAAACCGCGCCGCTCCTTTTCACGGCGCTGTCGAATCAGTTTTTCTCGTGGGACATGAGTCAGCCGGTGGCCAATCTGCCGGTGACGATCTACAAGTTCGCGATGAGTCCGTTCCCGCAGTGGCAATCGCTCGCGTGGGCCGGTGTGTTCCTGATTACGCTCGGCGTGCTGGGTCTGAATATCCTGGCGCGTGCGATCTTCTCGAAGAAATAAGGGCGGAGTGATTCCATGAATATGGTCGAAAGTGGTGTCAACCACCTGAATTCGAAGGTTGAAGCGACGCCGGTCGAGCGCGGTCCGGCGCCGGGCAGCGTGCGTCCCACGCACAGTTCGCAGCCGGCGGATTCGATCAAGCCGAAGATCGAGGTGAACAACCTCAATTTCTTCTACAACAAGTATCACGCGCTGAAGAACATCAATCTGCGCATTCCCGAGAAGAAGGTCACGGCTTTCATCGGGCCTTCGGGTTGCGGCAAGTCCACGCTGCTGCGCACGTTCAACAAGATGTACGCGCTCTATCCGGAGCAGCGCGCCGAAGGCGAAATCCTGATGGACGGCGCGAACCTGCTCGACACGACGCGCGACATTTCGCTGCTGCGCGCACGTGTGGGCATGGTGTTCCAGAAGCCGACGCCGTTCCCGATGTCGATCTACGACAACATCGCGTTCGGCGTGAAGATGTTCGAGCAATTGTCGCGCTCGGAGATGGACGACCGCGTCGAATGGGCGCTCACGAAAGCGGCGCTCTGGACCGAAGTGAAGGACAAGCTGCAGCAGAGCGGCTACGGTCTGTCGGGCGGTCAGCAGCAGCGTCTGTGCATTGCGCGCGGCATCGCGATCCGTCCGGAAGTGCTGCTGCTCGACGAACCGTGCTCCGCGCTCGACCCGATTTCGACGGGCCGCATCGAAGAGCTGATCGCCGAACTGAAGAGCGACTACACGGTCGTGATCGTCACGCACAACATGCAGCAGGCGGCGCGTTGTTCGGACTACACTGCCTATATGTACCTCGGTGAATTGATCGAGTTCGGCGACACCGAAAAGATCTTCATCAAACCGGCCCGCAAGGAAACGGAAGACTACATTACGGGCCGCTTTGGCTGATGGCAGCCGGGTCAAACATCAAGGCTTAAGGAGCACATATGTCCGATAAACATCTCTCGAGCCAGTTCGACGCCGACCTCAACGCGGTGTCGTCGAAAGTGCTGGAAATGGGTGGTCTCGTCGAGTCGCAGATCATCAACGCAATGCAGGCGCTGAACGAATTCGACATCGGTATCGCGGATCAGGTGATCGCCGCCGAGGTGCGTCTGAACACGATGGAAGTCGAGATCGACGAGGAATGCAGCAACATCATCGCGCGCCGTCAGCCGGCCGCGCGCGATCTGCGTCTGCTCATGGCGATCTCGAAGACCATCACGAATCTCGAACGCGCCGGCGACGAAGCCGAGAAGATCGCCAAACGCGTGAAGCGCATCAACGAAGACGGCGCGGGCCGCACGGTGAACATCGCCGAGATCAAGCTGTCGGGCGAGATGGCGGTGTCGATCCTGCGCCGCGCGCTCGACGCGTTCGCGCGTCTCGACACGGTCGCGGCCGCGCAGATCGTGCGCGACGACAAGGCCATCGACGACGAATTCCGCGCCTTCGTGCGCAAGCTCGTCACGTACATGATGGAAGACCCGCGCACCATTTCGGCGGGCCTCGACTATCTGTTCATCGCGAAGGCGGTGGAGCGCATCGGCGATCACGCGAAGAACATCGCGGAGTTCATCATCTACATCGTCAAGGGCACGGACGTGCGGCATATCTCGCGCGACCAGCTCGAGCGCGAGGCGTTGAGCTGATCAGCGCCGCACGCAAAACGTTTCACTTCAAGCAAAAGGTCAAGAGGTGCCGATGCCCAGCAGTATCCTCGTCGTCGAAGACGAACCCGCGATCTCCGAACTGATCTCGGTGAATCTCCAGCATGCGGGACATTGCCCCATTCGGGCGTATAACGCAGAACAGGCGCAGAACCTGATCAGCGACGTGTTGCCAGATCTCGTGCTGCTCGACTGGATGCTGCCGGGCAAGTCGGGCATCGCGTTTGCGCGCGAGCTGCGCAACAACGAACGCACGAAGCACATTCCGATCATCATGCTCACGGCTCGCGGCGACGAGCAGGACAAGGTGCTCGGTCTCGAGATCGGCGCGGACGACTACGTCACCAAGCCGTTCTCGCCGAAGGAGCTGATGGCGCGTATCAAGGCGGTCCTGCGCCGCCGCGCGCCGCAGCTGACGGAAGACGTCGTCGCGATCAACGGCCTGCGTCTCGACCCGGCAACGCATCGCGTGGCGGCGAGCCATTCGGGCAACGACATCAAGCTCGATCTCGGCCCGACGGAATTCCGCCTGCTGCATTTCTTCATGACGCATCCGGAGCGCGTGCACAGCCGCACGCAACTGCTGGATCAGGTGTGGGGCGATCACGTGTTCGTCGAGGAGCGTACGGTCGATGTGCACATCAAGCGTCTGCGCGCGGCCCTCAAGCCCGCGGGTTGCGATGCTATGATCGAAACGGTGCGCGGCAGCGGATACCGGCTCGCGAAGAGCGCGTGAATCCCGGCTCGCCGCATCAACGACACTCAGTTTCGGCGCCAACATGAACATCATCTGGACGCGTGCCATCGTGTCCCTCGCGCTGCTCGCCGCGCTCGGCGTCGCGATCGGTGCATTCGCCGGCGTGCGCGTCGCGCTCGCGTTCGCGGTGCTGATGCTCGTCGTGCAGGCGTTCTTCGTCACGTATCACACGCAGCGTCTGTGGCGTCTGCTCGACGCGCCGGTCTACGGCGAAGTGCCGAGCGCGCTCGGCATCTGGGGCGAAATCTACTATCGCCTGCACAAGCTCGCGAAGCGCTGGCACGCGCAAGTGCGCCAGGTCGAGCAGCAGCATGCGCGTTTCATCCAGGCGATCCAGGCCTCGCCCAACGGCGTCGCGATGCTCGACGATCACGATCAGATCGAGTGGTGCAACGCCATCGCCGAAAAGCACTTCGGGCTCGATGCCAAACGCGATCTGCGCCAGCACATCACGCACCTCGTGCGGCAGCCCGAGTTCGTCCGCTACCTGAACGCGCACCACTACGAAGAGATGCTCGTCATGCGCGGCATGGGCGTGAATCGCAAATACACGGTGTCGGTGCAGGTGTTTCCGTATGGCGACAACCGCAAGCTCATCCTCACGCAGGACATCACCGAACTCGAGCGCACGGATTCGATGCGGCGCGATTTCGTCGCCAACGTCTCGCACGAACTGAAGACGCCGCTCACGGTGCTCTCCGGCTTTCTGGAGACGATGCGCGAGTTGCCGCTCGACGAAGCCGACCGCATGCGTTATCTCGACATGATGGAACAGCAGGCATCGCGCATGCAGAACATCGTGCGCGATCTGCTCGTGCTCGCCAATCTCGAAGGCGACATGCGTCCGCCCGGCGACGAACTGCTCGACATGCGCGCGGTGATCCGCCATCTGGAAGACGATGCGAACAATCTCTCGAACGGACGGCATCGCATCACGTTCCATAGCGACGATGCGCTGACCATCGCGGGAGCGGAAACGGAAGTGATGAGCGCGCTCGGCAATCTCGTCACGAATGCGGTGCGCTATACGCCGGACGGCGGCGCGATCGACGTGGCGTGGCAGCGCGTGAAGGATCGCGCGGTGTTCACGGTGCGCGACAGCGGACTGGGCATTCCCGCCGAGCACATTCCGCGGCTGACCGAGCGTTTTTATCGCGTGGACCGCAGCCGTTCGCGGGATACGGGCGGCACGGGCCTCGGGCTCGCCATCGTCAAGCATGTGCTGCAACGGCACAACGCGGAACTCGACGTGAAGAGCGAAGTGGGGCGGGGGAGCACGTTCATCGTGCAGTTCCCCGCTTCGCGCACGGCGATGAGGAAGTCGCTGGCCGCATGATGCGGCGCGCTTCGCAGGAGCACATGCGAAGGCGCACGCAGCAGCGGCTTCACGAGCAGAACTTGGCGAGCAGCCCCAGTTGCGAGTTGCGAATGGATTTGCCGGGACGGCGCTTGCGATAGTGTCCGTCGCTCTGCATGACCCAGGCGGCCTGATTGTCGCCGAGACACACCGACAGACCTTCGGCGATCACGCGCCGTTTCAGGCGGCGGTCGCGAATCGGGAACGCCACTTCCACGCGGCGGAAGAAGTTGCGATCCATCCAGTCGGCGCTCGACAAATACACGTCTTCCCGGCCGTTCGCATAAAAATAGAAGATGCGATGATGTTCGAGAAAGCGCCCGACAATCGAGCGCACCGTGATGTTCTCCGACAGATCTTCCACGCCGGGTTTGAGCGAACACACGCCGCGCACGATCAGATCGATCTTCACGCCCGCGTGCGACGCTTCGTAGAGTGCGGCGATCACGGTGGGTTCGAGCAACGCGTTCATCTTCGCGACGATACGCGCGCGCCGCCCGGCACGCGCATGCTCGGCCTCGGCGCGGATGGCGTCGATGAGCTTTGCGTGTAGCGTGAACGGCGACTGCCACAGCTGATGCAGCGCAATCTCTCCGCCAATGCCCGTCAGTTGCTGGAAGACGTGATGCACGTCCTCGCACATTTCCTGATCGGACGTCATCAGGCCGAAGTCGGTATAAAGACGCGCCGTGCGCGGATGATAGTTGCCCGTGCCGAGATGCGCATAACGCTTCAGCACGAGCTTGCCGCCTTGCGACACGCGCCGCACGATCAGCATCATCTTCGCGTGACACTTGTGGCCCACCACGCCGTAGACCACATGCGCGCCGACCGCTTCGAGCTGCGACGCCCAGTTGATGTTCGTTTCTTCGTCGAAGCGCGCGAGCAGTTCGACGACGACCGTCACTTCCTTGCCGTTGCGCGCGGCCTGCATGAGCGCGTCCATCAGCGGCGAATCGGTGCCGGTGCGATAGATGGTCTGCTTGATCGCGACGACCTGCGGATCCTTCGCCGCCTGCAACAGCAGTTCGAGCACCGGCTGAAAACTCTCGTACGGATGATGCAGCAGGATGTCGCCCTGATCGATGGCATCGAAGAGATTCGACGTGTTGACGATCGCCTTCGGCACCGATGGAATATGCGGCACGAACTTGAGGTCCGGCCGGTCCACCATTTCGGGCAGTTGCATGAGCCGCACGAGATTCACCGGCCCGTTCACGCGATACAGATCGCGCTCGCTCAACTGGCCTTCGTCGAGCAGGCGGCGCACGAGATGCGGCGGCGTCTCCGCCGACACTTCCAGACGCACCGCGTTGCCCAGATGGCGCGCCGGCAACTCACCCTGCAGCGCGACGCGCAGGTTCGTGATTTCGTCTTCGTCGACGAAGAGTTCGCTGTTGCGCGTGATCCGAAACTGATTGCAGCCGCGCACGATGAGATGCGGAAACAGGTCATTCACGAAATGCTGCATGAACGAACTGAGCAGCACGAAGCCATGCGGATAACCCGACAATGCCTCGGGCATGCGCACGAGGCGCGGCAGCGCGCGCGGCGCCTGCACGATGCCCATCATCGCCTGACGGCCGAAGGCATCCGTGCCTTCCAGTTCGACGACGAAGTTCAGGCTCTTGTTCAGCACGCGCGGAAACGGATGCGCGGGATCGAGCCCGATCGGCGTGAGCACCGGCAAAAGTTCGCTGCGGAAGTAGTCGCGCGCCCACGCGGTCTGCTGCTCGGTCCAGCTTTCCGCGCCGTGAAAGTAGATGCCTTCCATTTCGAGCGCGGGCAGCACGATGTCGTGCAGCATCGCGTATTGCTGGCGCACGAGCCGCTGCGCGCGTTCGGAGACGAGATCGTAGACGTGTTGCAGCGACATACCGTCCGGCGACAGCGAACCGGGGTTGTCGCGCATCTGCTCCTGCAGACCCGCCATACGGACTTCGAAGAACTCGTCGAGATTGCTGCTGGTGATGCAGATGAAACGCAGGCGTTCCAACAGGGGAACCGTCGTGTCGGCGGCTTGCGCGAGGACGCGCTCGTTGAAACCTAGTATGCCCAGTTCGCGATTGAATAGCGGATAGCGGATGGACATCGGAGGTAGCGAAGGTGTCTCGATCAGATGGGCAAGGGAACTCTCGGATGCTCTCACAGTATGATGTATTTTTTATGACAGAACGATTTTCACAAATTCTACTCACAATGCGGATAGCGTCGCTAGCGCGAACGCGCGGTTGCGAACGGCTGCCTGCCGCCAGGGCATAGAATAGAATTCGTGCGCTGCAACAGCGCCGCTGTGACAGTGCTCTCTCCACTTCACGATTTCGGGATCCCCGATGGTCACACATCCCCATCTACTCGCTGCGGTCGACCTCGGATCGAACAGTTTCCGTCTGATCGTCGGCCGGGTCGAGGAAACGCCCGCGGGCAGCCAGATCTATCAGGTCGATGCCTTGCGCGAACCCGTCAGGCTCGGCGGCGGGCTTTCAAAAGACAAGATGCTCGACCGCGCATCGCAGGTGCGCGGCTGGGACGCGCTCAAACGCTTCGGCGAGCGCCTGCGCGACTTTCATCCCGACCAGGTGCGCGCCGTCGCCACCAATACCTTGCGCGTCGCCAAAAATGCGCCCGATTTCCTCGCCGAAGCGCAGGAAGCGCTCGGCTTTCCGATCGAAGTCATCGCCGGTAGGGAAGAGGCGCGGCTCATCTACGCGGGCGCCGCGCATTCGGTGCCGGCGATAGCGGGCAAGCGGCTCGTCGTCGATATCGGCGGCGGTTCGACGGAATTCATCATCGGCTCGCATTACACGCCGATCCACATGGAAAGTCTCTATATCGGCTGCGTGAGCCATAGCCGCCAGTTCTTTCCCGCCGGCAACGTCGACGAATACACGATGCGTCAGGCCGAACTCGCCGCCAAGCGCGAAATCCAGATCATTTCGCGCGAATACAAGGCGACCGGCTGGGATCAGGCGATCGGCTCGTCGGGCACGGCGCGCGCGCTCGCGGAACTGATCGAGGCGAATGGCTTCAACGACGAAGGCATCACGCACGGCATCTCGCGCGGCGGCCTGGAACGGCTCAAGCGCGCGCTCATCAAGGCGGAGAACGTGAACCGGCTGAAGCTCGTCGCGCTCAAGCCGGACCGCGTGCCGGTGCTGGCGGGCGGCCTGTCGATCATGCTCGGCGTGTTCGAGGAACTGGGCATCGACTACGCGGATACGACCGACGCCGCGCTGCGTCTCGGCGTGCTCTACGATCTGCTCGGGCGCTCGCAGCATCAGGACATGCGCACGGTGACGGTGGAAGGCTTCAAGCGCCGCTATGGCGTCGATGCCGCGCAGGCGGATCGCATCGGCGAACTGGCGATCAGCTTCTACGATCAGCTGGGCGAAGGCGACGAGGACGTGCGCGAAGAGAATCGCATGTTTCTCGCGTGGGCGGCGTCGCTGCACGAGATCGGTTTGTCGATCGCGCACAGCGCCTATCACAAGCACTCCGCGTATATCGCCAGCAACGCCGACATGCCCGGCTTCTCGCGCACCGATCAGGCGCGTCTCGCCGCACTCGTGCTCGGCCACGCGGGCAAGCTCGGCAAGCTGGCGCAGGCGCGCGACATCGACTGGACGTTGTTGTTCTGCCTGCGGCTCGCGGCCTTGCTGTCGCGCAGACGCACGGATGTCGGGCTGCCGGGCATCGAGGTGACGGCGGCGGGCGGCGGTTTCGACGTGCGCCTGCCGAACGACTGGGTGACGAACAATCCGCTCACCGACTACAGCCTCGTACAGGAAGCGATGGAGTGGGAGAAGATCGGCCGGCCGTATCGCGTGGTGTATACGGATAACTGAGCGGATAACCGAGCGAAGAACCGGACCGTCGATGTGCCGAGGCCCCGCGCGATGACTGAGCAGCGGGGCCTTTCTTTTGCGCGGAGGCCTGGGCTTCGGATCAGCGGCTTTGCATGTCGCCGATGAAATGGCGTGCGTAACGCGCGTTGATGTCGGAAAGGCGGAACAGCGTGAGGAAATCGGCCGTGTTGAAATCGGGATCCCACGCCGGCGCGCCGCAGATCTTCGCACCGAGACGCAGATAGCCCTTCACGAGCGGCGGCGGGCTTGCGATCACGCCGGTGCGCAATTCTTCGACCGGCAGCGGCGTATGCGGGAAAGCGCGGTATTCGGGCGCCGTCAGCGCATCGGCGGGAAGGGAGCAATAGAGGTTTGCCGCGTAGTGGCCGCCGTCGATCATGCCGACGCTCGCGCAGCCGAGCATCGTCTCGTAGCCGTTCTGCATCATGTAGGCCGCGAGTCCGCCCCACAGCGACATGATCACCGCGCCGGTGCGATAGTCGGGATGCACGCACGAGCGGCCCACTTCGACGAGCTTCGGGCGCAGATGCGTGAGGCGCGACACGTCGAACTCGCTCTCCGCGTACAGGCGGCCGATGCGCGCGGCCTGATGCGGCGGCAGCACGCGATACGTGCCGACCACTTGCAGCGTATCGAGATCGCGCACGAGAAGGTGATCGCAGTAGGCGTCAAAGGCATCGACGTCGAGGCCGGCGGGGCCCGACAGACGCGCGCCCATTTCTTCGGAGAACACGCGATAGCGCAGGCGCTGGGCGTCGCGCAGGGCTTCGTCGTCGCGTGCCCACGAGACTTGCAGGCGTTCGCGGCCCGTGACGGTTTCGGACGTGCGCGGAAGGTGGCGGCGCGAATCGAGCGAGAGCGATGACGCTCCGGGTTGCAGGAAAGGCGTCGGCAGTTCTTGCATTGGCGTTCCTCGACAGGACGTGGCTGTGGCTGAGTCCTCGCCAATGTAGTAATGCGCGATGACGCTCGCATGGCATCGCAATGACGTTTCGATGAATCGACATCACGCGCCACGCGAGCCTGCAGCGTGCGAATCGCGCTTACAGCAGGTCGGGATTGACGACCGCGCGCAGCACGGTCTGGCCGTCGCTGCCGCGCGCGCGCGTCTGGAACCACCAGATGCCCGCCTTCTTGATCGACCAGTCGGATTCGCGGCCGGTCAAGAGGAGCGCGGCGACGTGGCCGAGCGTCGGCTGATGCCCGATCACCACCACCGTTTCGCCGATGCCGTCGGGCCAGCCGGCCGCGTCGAGCACGGCCTGCGCGCCGTTGCCGGGCGCGAGCGCATCGACCACGCGATAGCGGTCGCCGAAGGCTTCGGCGGTCTGGATCGTGCGCGTGGCGGGACTGGCGAGAAAGATGGCGTCGTCGCCGACGCGCGCGCGCAGCCATTTGGCGATGCCTTGCGCCTGCTTGCGTCCGCGCGACGTGAGCTGGCGCGCGAGATCGCTCGACGCCTGGTCTTCCGCTTCGGCATGACGCCAGAGAATGAGGTTCATCGATCGTCTCCGTTGATGGGACTCGGGGTGGCGGGGCTCGCGGCCCGGAGTCGCGGCCGGCCCCTGCTTCGAACAGAAAGATGCGTACCCGGGTTCGTCGTTTCGATCCACGCAGATCAGACGTTGCGGGCGCGCATCAGGCACGCTACAATTCGCGGCTCGGCGGAGCGTAGCGCAGCCTGGTAGCGCATCTGATTTGGGATCAGAGGGTCGAAGGTTCGAATCCTTTCGCTCCGACCACCATACACGAAGGGGTTACAAGTTTAGGCTTGTAACCCCTTTGTCTTTTGTCTCGCCGTATTCAAAGCGCGCATTCAGAGCGAATTCGATGCGAATGCGGCGAGTTCGAATTTTCAATTCGACGCCACCGGGAGCTTTATGCCGCGTATCGTTTTTACCATTCTCTGTGCGGCGTTCGCGCTCGGCTTGACCGCTTGCGCCGATTCTTCCGCCACGAAGCATCCGCCGCAGGATCCGCCCGACTACAAAGGCGTGCCGACCGACATGACCCCGCCGTCGATGATCGACGCGCCCTCGCAGCCGAAATGAAGTCGTAGCGCCCCGAAGCCCCGAAGCCCCGAAACGTAGGCGAGCGCGCATTCACGGATCGGAAAGGGTTACCCGTCGAACAATTCGGACGATTCATTTAAGCGAAACATTTGCGTCAGAGCTATCATTCAGCAAATTTGTTTCAAGTTGTATCTGCCATGAATCTGTTCTGGGTATTCGCCGCCGTTGCGCCGCTCGCTTTTGCATCGCTGATTGCGTTTGCGGCGCATATCGATCCGCTCTCGGGCCACTGGCGCGCGCCGGGCGACAAGCATCGCGACGAGCACGTGACCCGCGCGCAAGACATCTGAGCGAACGCCCGCGGGCGTCATTGCTTGCAGCGAATCACCATCGAGCGGTTCTTGATGTTCGCTCCGAAAATGCCGCCTACCGAACCGCCGGCCGTCGCGCCGTTGTCGGCATCCTTGGAAACCACGTCGTAGCCGTAAGCACCGCAGGTTTCACCCGCCTGCTTGTAACAGGCCGCCCAGGTCGTGCTCGCGTCGCTGCCGCTGCAGTTGATGGCGAAACCGGTGTCGCCGGAGGGCAGGTAGGTCATCGTCGTCGTTTGCGCGCATCCGGCGAGCGAGCCCGCCAGAGCCAGGGCCGCGCTGATCGCGGCCGCGTTCATCCTCTTCGTCAATCTCATCAATCTTCCTTGTAACGGCCGCCGGCTTCAGCGCGGCGGCAGATAGCGCGCCGGGTCCGCCGAGCGGCCCATGTAGCGCACTTCGAAATGCAGCATCGTGCGATTGCTGTCGGTATCGCCCATTTCGGCGATTTGCTGGCCCTGCTGCACCGTCTGGCCTTCCTTCACCAGCAGCACGCGGTTGTGCGCGTAGGCGGTCAGATAGTCGTCGTCGTGTTTGACGATCAGCATGTTGCCGTAGCCGCGCAAGCCATTGCCCGCATAGACGACATTGCCGGTCGCCGCGGCGACGACGGGCGTACCCGCCGCATTGGCGATGTCGATGCCCTTCGAGTTCTTGCCGTCGAAGCTGCGGATCACGCTGCCCTGTGCCGGCCAGATGAGCGACACGCCCGGCCCGGCCTTGGCCTGCGACAGCGCCTGCGCGCTCGCGTCGCTTTTTGCCGTGCCCGCGCTTGCCGCGCCGGCCGTGCCCGCCGATTCCGCCGCCGTCGCGCTGCCGGCCGGCGGGGCGACGCGCAACACTTGCCCGACTTCGATGGCATCGGGATTCGTGAGCGCGTTCCAGCGCTTGAGATTCGCGACCGTGGTGCGGTTCTCGCGCGCGATCTTGCTTACGGTGTCGCCGCGCTCCACGCGGTAGAAGCCCGGCGCGACCGGGCCTGAGCCGCAAGCGGCCAGTACTGCGATAAGCGATGCGCAGACGAGCCGTCGAATTCCTTTATGCAAACCTGACCTCGCAAAGCGTCGCCGCGCCGGGTCGGAAACACAGCCGCGCGGCGGATCGAAAGGCAGGATTTTACCGTCTCGGGTTTCCCCGGACAGAAAGGCGCCTCAGACGGGCGCCGCGCGCCTCATTCGGCGGGCGTGACGACGAGCCTGAGCGACGCCGTTTCCGTCTTGCCCGGCGCGAGCCAGCGCAGGCCGCGGCCGTTGTGGATGGCGTCGGGCAAACCGATCCACGGCTCGACGCAATAGAAGTCCGACGTGTCCGATTCGGTCCACGTCGTGACCGCATACCAGGGCACGGAATCGGGCTGCCGGAGCTCGAAGCCGACGGTGCGCCCGAGTCCGGGCAGATTCAGCAGCACCGGTTCGTCCGATTGTCGCGTGAAGCAATGAAACGTATCGACGATACTGCTGTCCGCCAGCGAATACCGCGGCAGGCCGGGCTCGGCCTCGCTGATCGAGCCGTCGGCAAGCTGGCGACGACGCTCGGTGCGCGGCAGCTCGACGCTGCTCTCGCCGCGCTGGCCGTGCGGCAAGTGAAAGTAGAAGTGATGTCCGGCGTAGTAGGGCAGCGCGACTTCGCCTGGGTTCGACGTCGTGAGTTCGACCTCGAGCGTGTGCGCATCGACGATGCGGTAGGCCGCCTCGAAGCGGAAAGCGAACGGATAGCCGTCGCGGGTCGCGTCGCTGTCGACGAGGGTCATGCGCAGGCCATGGCCGTCGGCGTCGCGCGTGCAGGAGAACGGCAGATTGCGCGCGAAGCCGTGCGTCGGCAGCGCGTGCACGGCGCCGTCGGGATCGCGCCATTTGCCGATTTCGCCGTCGACGAAATGCCGCCCGAGGAACGGAAAGAGCAGCGGATTGCCGCCGCGGATTTTCGGCGGATTGGACCAGTCGGGCGCGTCGGGCCAGTGGATGACCGGCTCGCCGCCGACGCGCCAGGTCATGAGCCGGCCGCCCGCGCGCGGCGCGAGGAGGATCGCGGCGCCGTCGCGCTCGATTTCGATGACGTCTGTTTCCGCTGACATGATGGGCGTGCGCTCCGTTAAATGACCGATGCCGCGCGGAATCGGCGCGGCTCGCAACCCGAGAATTCTGCCTGAAATTTTCTACGGAAAAACCCTTTGCGGGAAATTGCGAGTGAGCAAAAGTCATGCGATATGTTGTTATACGCCCCTAGTGTTGGGAATCAGACGGACAAGGAGTGATCATGGATCTGGCGATGGCAATGGGCGTCGCGATGTTCGGCCTCTTCGGCGCGAGCACGGCAATCTTTCTCTTCAAGCTGAAGGGCTGAGCGGCCGTCGCACATCTCGAAATCGGCGCGGCGCGATGCCCGCGATTTCTTTCGTAATTCAAAATCAAATCTTTCGTTTGATCATCGTTTAGCCGACGATTGACTGACGACGCAATTTGTGTGCGGTTAACCCTTGGCGCTCGATTTGGCCACCGGCATAATCGGTCCCGTTTGCGCGCCGTAGTCTCTTTCCTCCCCGTTTCTTCTTCCCTGATCGCCTCGTCCGGCTTCGCGCGACGCGCGGGAGGAACTGCACGGCGCGTCCTTCCCATTTTCAAAAAGGACCGACGCGTGACTCTGTGGTTTCTCGTATTCCTGAGCGTGCTCCAGGGCGTGACCGAACTTTTTCCGGTCAGCAGTCTTGGTCACACCTTGCTCGTTCCCGGCCTGATCGGCATGCACATCGACAAGCACGCGCCGCAGTTGCTGCCGTTTCTCGTCGCGCTGCATCTCGGCACTGCCGTTGCGCTGCTCTGGTATTTCCGCAAGCGCTGGATCGCGCTGATCCGCGGCTTCTTCGCGTCGCTCGGCGGTCGCCGTAACGACGACGGTCACATGATGTGGGCGCTCATCATCGGCACGATTCCGACGGGTATCGTCGGCTTGTTGCTGGAAAAACGGCTCGAGGCGCTTTTTCACGATTTGCGGATCGTGGCCGCGGCGTTGATCGTGAACGGCGTGCTGCTGTGGTTCGGCGATCGCCTGCAGAAGAGCCGCGCGATGCGGGCCCCCGACAAACTCACGTTCAAGCAGGCGTTCCTGGTGGGTCTCGCGCAGATCGGCGCGCTGATTCCGGGCTTTTCGCGCAGCGGCCTGACGATGATCGCGGGTGTCGGGGCGGGGCTCACGGCGGAGGCGGCGGCGGAGTTTTCGTTTCTGCTCGGCACGCCGATCATCTTCGCGGCGGGCGTGCTCGAACTGCCGAAGCTTTTCCACGCACCCGGACAGTTGTTCGATGCAGTGCTGGGCGGCGTGCTGACGGGTATCGCGGCGTATCTGAGCGTGCGTTTCCTGATGCGTTATTTCGAAGGTCACGGCAAGCTCGCGTCGTTCGGCGTGTATTGCGTGATCGCGGGCATTTTCTTTTTCGGCTGGTTCATGATGCATCCCCAGCCGGTGTGACGAACACGGTCGCGCGGTGCGGCGGATGAGGTAAAATCGCGGTCTCTTCTGATCGGCGGTCTTGCAGCGGCGGTTCGCCACTGCATCGAGCCGCTCCGGTCATCCGCCCTTAGCTCAGCTGGATAGAGCAACGGCCTTCTAAGCCGTAGGTCACACGTTCGAGTCGTGTAGGGCGGGCCAGAAAAATCAACGACTTACGTGAGATCGGAAGTTTATTGCTGACCGCCCGTCTGGTCGTGTAACCCCTGTGTAACCACATTCGGTCAACGCCTTTCTTTCGTCGGGGAAGCGGTCGGTCGTGTTCGCGGACGGGCCGTTCGGTACGTCCGCCTCATAAGTTCGTCTTCCCATCTGAAGCTATGCGGTAGCCACCTGTTGCTGCCGAGCGTTACCGTGCCGAGCGCTCTTACCGGAAATTCTGTCTTATCATTCGGACTTCTTCTCCGAAGGACACTTCCTGTCGCATGAACCTAGACCTTAAGAAGACTTTGTGGTCTGCAGCCGACAAGCTGCGGTCGTCAATGGACGCCGCCGAGTACAAACACATCGTCCTCGGCCTGATTTTCCTGAAATACATTTCGGACGCGTTTGACGAGAGGCGAGCGCAGCTTTCGGCGGCATTTGCCGACGACAATGACGACCTTTATCTGCCCGATGCGGCAGACCATACTCACGCGCTAGAAGAACGTGACTATTACACAATGGCGAACGTCTTTTGGGTGCCGGCAGCGGCACGCTGGGAGGCGCTGCGCGCGCAGGCTAAGCAGGCCGACATCGGTGTGCGGATTGATGTAGCTCTCGAAGCCATCGAGGCCGACAATCCGCGCCTGAAGGGCATCCTCGACAAGCGCTTTGGCCGCACACAGCTAGAACCTGGCAAGCTCGGCGAGCTGGTGGACTTGATTTCGAAAATTGGTTTTGGCGAAGGGCACCGCGCGAAAGACCTGCTCGGCGAGGTGTACGAATACTTCCTTGGACAGTTCGCCACCGCCGAAGGCAAGAAGGGCGGACAGTTCTACACGCCCGCCTCAGTAGTGCGCGTGCTAGTCGAGGTGCTGGCCCCGCATCAAGGACGCGTCTACGACCCATGTTGTGGCTCGGGCGGCATGTTCGTGCAGAGCGAGAAGTTCATCGAATCACACGGCGGGCGGGCGGACGACATTAGCATTTACGGGCAGGAAGCCAACCCGACAACCTGGCGGCTGGTTGCCATGAACTTGGCGATTCGCGGCTTCGCGGCTGACCTTGGCAAAGAGCCTGCCGATACGTTCCACCGCGACCAGCATCCGGACTTGCGTGCCGACTATGTGCTCGCAAACCCACCGTTCAATATCAGCGACTGGGGAGGCGAACGCTTGGCGGATGACCGGCGTTGGGCACATGGCACCCCTCCTGCCGGTAACGCGAACTATGCTTGGCTCCAGCACATCCTGCACCACCTGAGCCCGCGCGGACAGGCAGGCGTGGTGCTCGCCAATGGCAGCATGAGCAGCAACCAGAACAGCGAAGGCCAGATTCGCCGAGCGATGGTTGAAGCCGATGTGGTTGAGGTGATGGTCACACTGCCGCCGCAACTGTTCCTGAATACGCCGATTCCAGCTTGCCTGTGGTTTCTCGCCAAAGACAAAAGCGGCGCATCGATTCCCGGAGCCAAACCGGGGCGTGACAGGCGCGGCGAGGTACTGTTCATCGACGCGCGTAAGCTCGGGCGGATGGAGTCACGCGTGGTGCGAGTGTTTGACGACGAAGACATCGCCAAAATTGCCGCGACGGTGCATCGCTGGCGTGCCGATGGCGAGGACGGCACCGATCAACCGTATGCCGATGTGCCGGGCTTCTGCCGGTCGGTGAAGCTGGCCGAGATTGCTGAACACGGACACGTGCTCACGCCGGGTCGCTACGTTGGCGCAGAAGAAGCCGAGGATGATGACGAGGTGTTCGGCGAGAAGATGGAACGGTTAACCGCGCAGCTTGCGGAGCAGATGGCGAAGGGAGCGGAGCTGGATGCCGTGATTCGCGAGAAACTCGGGGGGCTCGGGTATGCCGTTTGATAGCGCGCGCCTTGAAGAAATCGGCTTAAACGGAGCGACTGGTCTAGTAGATGGTCCATTCGGCTCAAACCTACCCGCGACCGCTTATGTCGAATTTGGCGTTCCGGTAATTCGCGGCAGTAACCTTTCGAAAGGGGAATTCCGATTCAGAAACGAAGGCTTTGTATTCGTTTCCGAAAGCACTGCCGATAAGCTCGGCCGTAGTACTTGTGTCGCCCGCGACATTATTTTCACGAAGAAAGGGACGCTGGGGCAGGTTGGAATCGTCCCCGAGGGTTCATTCAATCGATATTTGCTATCTTCCAATCAGATGCGCCTACGAGTCGATACGGAGAAAGCAAATCCAGATTACGTGTACTACGCACTTTCAACACAAGAGGCAATTGAGCGAGTAATTAGGGGTTCCGAGCACACTGGTGTGCCGAAAATTAATCTAGCCTATATCCGCGAGTTTCGAATCGCACTGCCAGACCGGCAGATTCAAGATGGTATTGTCGAAATCGTTCAGGCACTCGATGACCGCATCGACCTCTTGCGCCAGACCATCGCGACGCTCGAATCCATCGCCCAAGCCCTGTTCAAGAGCTGGTTCATCGACTTCAACCCGGTGCGTGCAAAGGCCGAAGGCCGCGAGCCGGAAGGGATGAATGCGGAAACGGCTGCGTTGTTTCCGGATTCGTTCGAGGAATCGGCGTTGGGGCAGATTCCCAAGGGGTGGAAATGCTTGCGTCTGGGCGACATGCTGGGGTTGGCGTATGGCAAAGCCCTTAAAGCTACCGAACGACGGGCCGGTTCAATACCCGTCTATGGTTCAGGAGGAGTGACTGGGTTTCACGATGAACCACTCGTACCGCATGGCTCTGTAATCGTCGGTCGGAAGGGAACAGTGGGTAGCCTGTATTGGGAGGATGGGCCGTTCTATCCGATAGATACGACGTTCTACGTCAATCCGAAGAGCATCCCGCTGACGTATTGCTATTACGCGATGCAATGCTTGGGTCTGGAAACGATGAACACCGATGCAGCGGTGCCCGGTCTCAATCGTGATAATGCCTACCGACTTGAGTTGATTCGTCCTACTGCTGAAGTTCTTCGAGCATTTGATGACCTGATAACTTCAGTACGCGATACCATGCGTGTAAATTCTGCGCGGGCAAAAACGCTTTCCGATATTCGCGACGGACTTCTTCCGCGGTTAATCTCCGGCAAACTGCGTCTTCCCGAAGCCAAGGCTCAACTTAACGAGGTTGCTGCATGACCCTGGAGCTACGCACGGCAGACGACATCGCATTGCTGTCCGAAACCGTGACCATCGAGTGCAAACTGGCCCAGGGCCAGAACGGGCAAGGTGAACTACCCAAGGATTTTTGGCCGACTTACTCAGCGATGGCCAATACGCATGGTGGAGTCGTTCTGCTCGGCGTGCGAGAAAAAAATGGCACGTTCAGTCTGGCCGGTATTCCGGACGCCGAAAAGGTGCGACGCGACCTGTTCAATACATTGAGTAATCCCGGCAAGGTCAGCACTAATCTGCTAACCGATTCGGATGTCGTCGCGCATGTGATTGATGGCCATACGATTCTGGCCGTCCATATTCCGCAAGCAACCAGGCGTCAGCGCCCGGTCTATCTCAACAATCAGCCGATGGGTAACACCTGGAAACGGTTGAACGAAGGTGACCGCCAATGCGATGACGAGACTGTACGTCGGATGATGGTCGAGCAGGTGGAGGACGACCGCGACCAGCGTATTCTGGTCAGCTATGGCCTGGACGACATCGACCCCGAAAGCCTGCGCATCTATCGGCAGATGCTGCGCGACAAATATCCCGAGCACCCATTTCTGGACGCAGAGAATGTGGAGTTCCTACGTCAGATTGGTGCTTGGCGACGTGACCGTCAAATGGACGTTGCCGGGCTGACGGTCGCGGGCCTACTGATGTTTGGACGCTGGGCTTCCATCCAGGAGGGGATGCCACATTATTTCGTAGACTACCAGGAGCGCCCAGAGGCGCAGACCGAACGGCGCTGGATTGACCGTCTGGTGCCAGATGGTTCGTGGTCCGGTAACGTGTTCGATTTCTATCGGCGCGTTTACCGCAAGCTCGTCTCCGACCTGAAGGTTCCGTTTGAGCTCAAAGGTGGCCAGCGTCAGGAGGATACGCAGATACACGTAGCTTTGCGTGAGGCGCTGGTCAATACGCTGGTACATGCCGACTACACCGGGCGCGTCTCGATACTGGTCGTGAAACGGCCCGATATGTTCGGCTTTCGCAACCCTGGCGGCCTGCGTTTGCCGCTGGCGCAAGTCGTGCATGGCGGCGAAAGCGATTGCCGTAATCGGCTGATGCACCAGATGTTTCTGATGATTGGCTTGGGAGAGCGGGCTGGCTCCGGCATCCCGAAAATATTCAGCGGTTGGAGAAGTCAGCACTGGCGGCAGCCGCTGCTTCACGAGAAAGACGAACCGGAACAAACGCTACTTGAGCTGCGCATGCTCGACCTGTTGCCAGAGTCGGTCATCAACGAATTGCACGAGCGTTTCGGCGAACTTTTTGATGAGCTGGACAATACCGACAGACTTATCCTTGCCACGGCCCGAATCGAGAGCGTGGTGAATCACACGCGCCTGGCAGAAATCGTCGGCGATGAGCACCCGCGCGACCTGAGCGCAAGACTTGCACGGCTGGAGCGCCAAGGGACCTTGCAGTCGTCCGGGCAGTCACGCGGCAAGGTGTATTTTTTACCAGGTGCGCGCCCAGTGTCGCCTGACGACGTCTTTTTCAGCGCACTAAGCGCCGGATATAACGGCACCAGCTCCGCACATAACGTCGATAGCTCCGGATATAAGACGGTCAGGTCCGTACATACCGAAGCCAGCTTCGAAGGTAACGACACAAATGCTGGCTCCGGTACAGAGCCAAAAACAGACCCCAATCGCGATGCCAGTGGATGCTTACTTTCACACCACCTTGACGCCCCCGTCATTGACCGATTGGACTTGCTATCGTCGGAGCTACTGGACGAGCTGCAACGGCGAGCGGCCACGCCGCGCCAGAAAGCGCGCCTCGATACGACGACCATGGAAGCGGTCATTTTGTCGGTTTGTGCCGGTCGCTATGTGCGACTAGGCGTTCTGGCTGAGTTGGTTCAGCGTAACCCCGACGTACTGCGGCGTCACTACTTAGATGGTTTGGTGAAGACGCAGCGTATCCGGCGCGCATTTCCCAGCACGCCGAATCACGAGATGCAGTCTTACCGGACGGACGAGTCAAATGATAAAAATAGTGACGGAAGATAGCGTCGAGCAAGCCATGCTCGAATGGCTTGCAGCTCTTGGTTGGCAAACTGTGTACGGCCCCGACATTTCGCCTCCTGACGGCAAGACGCCAGGCACCGAACGGGATACCTATCGCGACGTGACGCTACGCCATCGCCTGGCTGCCGCCATCGCAAAGCTGAACCCACACATTCCGCCCGTCGCTCGGGACGACGCGCTTCGCCGTGTGCTAAATCCGAATGTGCCCGGCCTCATAAACGCCAATCGCCAGCTCTGGCGCTGGCTTGTTGACGGCGTGCCGGTCGAGTTCCAGAAAGACGGCGAAACACGCGGCGACCGCGTTCGCCTGGTCGATTTCACGGACATCACCGCGAACGACTGGCTTGCCGTCAACCAGCTCGCCGTTCAGGGCCCGAAGCAGCTTCGCCGCCCTGATGTCGTGCTGTACCTCAACGGCCTGCCGATTGTCGTGGTCGAGCTGAAGAACCCCGGCGACGAACACGCCGACATCTGGGCCGCGTGGAACCAGCTCCAGGCCTACCACCAAGACATCCCCGACCTGTTCAACGCGAACGCGCTTGAAGTCATTTCGGACGGCACTACGGCTCGCATGGGCTCGCTCACGTCGAACAAGGAACGCTTTCTGGCCTGGCGCACCATCGACGGCCATGAGACGGACCCATTCGGCGCGATGCACGAGCTGGAGACACTGACGCGCGGCCTGTTCCGGCGCGACTACCTGCTCGAATACCTGCATCACTTCATCCTATTCGAGGACGACGGCCAGCTCGTCAAAAAGGTTTCCGCCTATCACCAGTTCCACGCCGTGCGCGCGGTCGTGCAAAGCGTGCTGCAAGCCTCCGCCCCCGGTGGCTCGCGCAAGGGTGGCGTGGTCTGGCACACGCAAGGCGCGGGCAAGAGCATCGAAATGACCTGCCTGGCAGGTGCGTTGATGGCCCATGAGGGCATGGGGAACCCGACGCTCGTGGTCGTGACCGACCGCAACGACCTCGACAACCAGCTATTCGGGGTATTCGCAGGCGCGAAAGAGCTGCTGCGCGAAACCCCGGTACAGGCCGACACCCGGCCCGAGCTGCGCCGCCTTCTGGCGAACCGCCCATCGGGCGGAATCATCTTCACGACCATCCAGAAGTTCACGCCCGGCGCTGACGAAGACACGTTCCCCGCGCTTTCCGACCGCCGCAATATCGTTGTTATCTGTGATGAGGCGCACCGCAGCCAGTACGGTTTCGACGCCCGCCTGCCAAATACGGAAGGCAAGGGTGAAAGCACGGCTGTCCGCTACGGCTACGCGCAGTATCTGCGTGACGCGTTGCCGGAAGCCACTTTCGTCGCGTTTACTGGGACGCCGGTATCGCTCGATGACCGTGACACTCGCGCTGTGTTTGGCGACTATGTCCATATCTATGACATCGAACAGGCCGTTAAAGATGGTGCTACCGTGCCCATCTATTACGAAAGCCGCCTCGCCAGCTTGGAACTGAAAGAAGAAGAAGCTAGCGCACTCGATGACGAGGTGGACGAGCTGACCGAGGATGAGGAAAGTGACGAGGCCAAGGTCGCCACGCTGCGCCGCTGGGCTGCGCTTGAGAAAATCGTCGGTGCACCGCCGCGCATCCAGAAAATCGCCGCCGACATCGTTAGCCACTTCGAGAACCGCCAGTCCGTGATGGACGGCAAGGTGATGATTGTCGCGATGAGTCGCGACATTTGCGTGCACCTTTATAACGCCATTTCACAGCTGCGCCCGGAATGGCACAGCGACGACCCGATGCAGGGCGCCATCAAAATTGTGATGACCGGCTCAGCGTCTGACAAGGCGATGCTCAAGCCGCATATCTACCCGAAGAAGGTCCGCGATGACCTGGAAAAGCGCTTTAAGGACCCAGCCGACCCGTTCAGGCTCGTGATTGTCCGCGACATGTGGCTGACCGGCTTCGATGCGCCGTGCATGCACACCATGTACATTGACAAGCCGATGCGCGGGCACAACCTGATGCAGGCCATCGCGCGCGTGAACCGAGTATTCAAGGACAAACCCGGCGGCTTGGTCGTCGATTACATCGGCATCGCGAATGAGCTGAAAGCCGCTCTCGCCATCTACACCCAGGCCCACGGACGCGGCAGACCGACCATCGACGCGCACGAAGCATTGACCGTCCTAGCCGAAAAGATGGACGTGCTGCACGACATGCTGCACCGCGTCGATTACGCGGCGTTCCGCACCCAGGCATGGCAACTACTGCCGGCCGTGGCGAATCATGTACTAGGTCAGGACGACGGCAAGAAGCGCTTCGCCGATACCGTACTCGCTGCAAGCAAGGCATTCGCTTTATGCTGCACGCTTGAAGAGGCGCTGGCCTATCGCGACGAGCTGGCCTTCCTGCAAGCTGTAAAGGCGGCGCTAATCAAGCATGACGGCGTTGATAAGGCGTTGACGGACGAGCAGAAGGAACACGCGTTACGGCAAATCATCAGCCGGGCCGTGGTCAGCGACCAGATTATCGACATTTTTTCTGCGGCGGGCCTGAAACGTCCCGACATCAGTGTGCTTTCAGATGGCTTTCTGGAAGACGTGCGGCAAATGCAGCAACGGAATCTGGCTGTTGAGTTGCTAGAACGCCTGCTTAAAGACCAAATCAAATCGCGCTTTAAGAGCAACGTCGTGCAGAGCGCGAAGTTCTCGGACCTGCTCCAGCAGAGCCTGACACGGTACCGGAATCGAGCCGTGGAGACCGCTCAGGTCATCGAGGAACTCATCGCAATGGCGAAGAAGTTCCAGGCCGAGGCGCAACGCGGGATGGATTTGGGATTAAATCCGGACGAGATTGCGTTCTATGACGCCCTGGCGACCAATGAAGCTGCGGTGCGCGAGCTCGGCGACGAAATTTTAAAAAAGATCGCCGTCGAGCTCGTCGCCAAGCTGCGCAACTCAGTCACCGTCGACTGGGCAAAGCGAGAGACCGTTCGCGCGAAACTGCGTGTAATGGTTAAGACTCTCCTTCGCCGTTACAAGTACCCGCCCGACCGGCAGGACCATGCGACTGACACGCTATTACGGCAAGCCGAATCGTTGTCAGCAGAGTGGGTCGGTGCCCAAGGTTGAGTGTTTGGAGGTTGCTCTCAATAAGGGCTTGTCCCATCCACAGACTCCCACAAAGCAGAGCGGAAAAAGCTTTCCTTAAAAACCTGTCCACGCGCTCACCACCGTCAGACCCAATAGGCCCTTGAGGCGTTTCTCAGCAGCAGCATGGCGACGGGCCCCGAGCGACGTTGGTTAAGTTAGACCTGGGAGGCATGTAATTAATGACTATGTTCGTTAGCGCACGAACCGCTGACGATTTGCGCACAAAGAGCTTTCGGTTTGCCTAGCCTGTAAGGACATTCCTGACTGTCGCGTTCGGGGCGAATGATGAAAACAAACTTGCGTGTTGCTTCGTATGTCGCGAGGTTGCGCGGGGAGTCCCTGGTGCTCGTCATTAACGGTACAAGTGACGTCCGACGCGACTCCAACTATCTAAGAGGACATAGAGCTCATACGCGATGGTTTTAATATGCCGTGCGAGCTGTGACTTGCGAGCGTATGTCGTTTCGCTGGAAAAGCACTTTTGACGGAATTCCCTGGTCGTTTCTACATGCCGCACGCTTCAGCGTAGTCGAGAATCACGGCCCCGGTTTTTGAGGCGATACTATTCCATTTTCTTGCCATGTGCAGAAAAGAAAAAATGAATACGGTGGTCGAAGCAGTCAGTCAGGTTTCCACCGCCCTGGCGGCGTAAAACGGGAATGACACCATAGAACGGCTATAGCGGTTTCAAGAGCATCGCCGAATGGCCGATTAATGCGACGATGAGTGTGGCTACCGACTTTGGACGGAATCACTATGCCCCGGACATTAGTTGTCTTCTTCATAGCTCTATTAGCGACGCAGAGCGCACGTGCGGATTTGCGTACCTATACGGGAAGCGGGGGCAATCAGACAGCGGCGTGCGCGGCGGCAAAAGCAGAATCACAACAAATGGTAAATGAGGTCGCTTACGGCAAAGTTCGCAGCTTAAGTAGTTGCGATTGCTCCTCGGATAAGAACGGACGCTGGATTTGCTCCGTTGACGCACGGCACGAAAAATAGCAGACGTGTTCGTAATGCCGCAACGCTTCTTTGTAAGGAAATAGCTTCCGGTACGCGCGGGAGGCAGATGATGAAGATTCGTTTGTCGGTCGCTTCGTTTCTTATCGCGTTTCTCGCGTTGCCAGTAACGTCCGACGCGGAACCGACGGTGAGCGACGCGATCGACCATATGGTTTCCGTTTGCACCGGGATTTCCGACAAACGGCTCGCTACGCGGGTCGGCGACTTTGGTATAGCCATCGACAGCGACGCCACTTTTGACATGCGTGACGTCAAGACAAGCGTCGGAAAATTCGACGACACGTTTGGGGATGATGCTTACTACTTGAATGTGCTTTGCACAAACGGGCCGTGCATCCGGATAGTCGATTCTCAAGGGGTAGTCGGTCCCAAAGGGAAACTCCACACTTATATGCAAATGCGTTGGCCCTGCTACTACAAGGAACACGCGGACAGTGCCGTGAGAGCGGCGGATTTCATCTATCGAAAGGTCGGACGCAAAAGGCCGTTCTAGGACGATCTGATTAAGAGGCGAACAATGAAAAAGCGTTGGCTCGTGTCCTCATTTTTCGTCGCATTTCTAACGGTGCCGGTTCCGTCCGGCGCGACTCCCTCAATCGAAGAAGACAAAGCCTTCATCAAAGATAATTTTCGGTTTGAGGTCACAGCCGTGACCTGTATGGCGGTTGTCTTTTACGGGGAAAGCTTGTTTTTTAAAAACAGACGACTCGTTCCCATGCGTTCGATGAACTTCGAGGTAGTTGAGCGTAACCGTGACGAAGGCTATGGCAATGCAATCAGGTTCTCGTGCCCCTCACGCGAGTGCATAACCGAATATACGACCGACACTTCGAAGAGAGTAGTCAAAAGCGAGGAAACGTTCGGTCGAGCGTTCACCGCGCCGCTCGAAGGCATCGACCCTGATGAAATGATGGGAAGTTTGAAGCGCTTTCAAGCGTACTGCCGTGCGAATCCTAATGTGATGTAAGGGGGAGACCTATGCCGCAGCGACTTAACCGAACCGCCGTCATTGCAATGACGTGTATTTTCTGCGGCGCGGTTCTCGCGCAGACGCAGCCGCGACCAAGCGGACACCCGACGCCCGTTCCCACGCCTACGCCGCAAGATAACTCCGGCGTTCGGAATGCTGAAGCGCGCGCCGCCGCGCGTGGCGGCTTGGACGCGGCGGACATGCGCGATATCAGGCCGCGCACAACGGGGAGCGGCAGCGGCGGCATAAGCAATGCCCCGCCGAGCGGCGGGCGTAGCATAGACTATAGGCATAGCGCCCAATAGAGCACTGGCGGCGCGTTGTTGAAGAAACGCTATCAAACGAAGCAAGCGCGGCGGCGCGGGTGGGCGTTCGCAGAATTCACAGCGACCCTCGCCGGTCGCGACAGGAGTTCCGCGACGAGCGTAAGTTCGTCCTCCACGCCGACGTACTGCGTGTGAATTCGCTTGGCGACTCGGGCCAATGCAGACGCTCGTCCGTTAGGAGCCTTGTGCCGTGCGCGCAGGGCCTCGAAGTGGTTCGTGTCGTCTACCTCGTCTTTCAGTTTCATGCTCCCTCCCAGCAGGCAGCTTGCGCGGCGCATAAAGACAGACGGAGTGAGCGAGCAGAAAATCAGATTTCGACTTCGGCGAGCGCACGGACCGCATGCTCATCCCGCGCCGTGAAGAACTCGATGAACTTCTCAGGCGAGATTGTGTTTCCGCTTCTCAGTTCGTTGAGGGCGGCTTCGACTGCCCGTAGCTTCACCAGCTTCGTGCGCAGCGGCGCGACGCCCGCCGCAAGGCGCTCGACGGCGGCGAGAACCGGCGCGCCGCCCGGCATGTCCATGAATTCCGGGCGAGCAGCGTACTTCGCAAACCGCGACGAGACCGCATCTGCGTCGTCCAGCACGCGAGCAAGCTCTTCTTCGGTCGAGTTTGTTTGCCGGGCCGTCTCGATGAGCAACGAAGTCATCTGACCGATGAAACCGCGAACGAGATTTTCGGTCCCGCGCAACAAGGCGTGCTCTCGGATGACCCGTGAATCCGGCTCCATGTCCGGCGACAAGCCGAGTAACCAATCGACGCTCACGGCGTAGGCTTCAGCCGCTTGCTTGAGGAACTTCCAGTCGTTCGGCGTCGGGCGCATGCCGGACTCGATTTGTGAAAGTTGCGACGAATTCGCGTAGCCGAACTTTTCCGCCGCTTCGACCGCCAGAAGTCCGCACGCGACGCGCGCTTGAATCAGGCGATAACGAAGGTCTTCGAGTTCGGCGGGCTTGCTGCGGTTGCGCTGGAAGCGCTTAAGTCGCTTTTGCAAGGCGATTTCGCGCTGCGCTTCCGTCATTACCTTGGCGTCTTCCTCGACTATCGGCTGTTCGCGCATTGTTGGTTCCGTGTAGTGAATCACAGCGGCAATGCTCGGCCCGAAAATCGGTTTCAACGGATGACGTTTTCCTAAATTCAAACAGGCCGGAATTTGCCTATTTCGCTTGTTGCTCAGCTGCAATTTCGAGTGGCGCGCGCACGGTCTACAGCTAGTCGTGCGCCACTCGAAACGTCAGCGCGAAGTTTCTCCAACGTGCCGTATAACGCGCTCCAGCCGCGACGCCAGACGGTCGAGACGGTCAAGCGTGCTCATCCGGTCGCCCGGCTCATCAGCCCGCCAGCCTTCGCGAGAGGCACGTTTGTAGACGGTTGACGCCGAGACGCCATGCTCAGCGGCGAGTGCCTTTGCGGTTGCGCCGTCCCGATACTGGTGTTCGATGAGCGCCCATCGATCAACGGAAAGATGCTTTCCCATACCCACCTGGCCTTAGTGGCTGAGTTCCGACAGAAGCTCGTCGCCGAGCAATGCCGGGTCGTATGCCGGACCCGATGCATCATAGGCGCGCAAGCGAGCGTAACGGTCGCGCTTGGCTTCGACGTCGCGCTTCCACGTTGCGAGATCGTCGGGCGTCGGGACCGGCTCAAGCTGGGCCAGCATGCGGGCGTCCACGCCCTTCTGGCGCAAGTTCTCGATATACGCTTCGCGGGCCTGCATGAAGCCTTTGATAAGGCGTTCAAGCCCTTCGATTTCGACGGGCATTTCGAGGATTGCGCGGGCGACGCGATACGGAACCGTCCCGGCCTTTTCGCGTTCGGCGGCAAGTCCGGCATCGAACGCACGGGCGGCGGCGCGCGCCGAAGAGACAAGGTGGCCCACCTGCTCGATGCTCGCGTTGAGCGAGTCGATAACGTCGATACCGTCGTGTTCAGCGGCGGCGACAGCATCGAACAAACGCGCGATGCGCGAGACACGGGCCAGTTCCGTGTGACGCTCTTGCAGCTTGCTCAAAGCGCGCGAAACCTCGCGGTCGTGAAGTGCGGCAATGAGCTTGGTTTTCATTTTCGAATCGTCGGAAAATGCGCGGCTAATCTGGTTCATGTCGTTTCCATGCGGGGTGGATAAGAGCGCTCATCGTCGCATCGGTTTTTGCGCATCCGGGACGCCGTATTCCAAATCGGCAAACGAAAGGTCAAATTGACACAAGGCGGTTGATAGCGGTACTCGCGCAGGCGCATGCGCGCGCACGCGCTCCGTGTAAGAAAATTGCCCCGTATGCGACGAGGAAACAGCCGCAATCCCTTTCTGCGTATGCATTTGGCGGGATTTCGACTGCTCATCGCTAGACCTGCGGCATGCGTCCGTCCGGGCGAGGTTCGCGCCCCGCAGTCCGGGCGGACGCGAATGGAGCATTCCGACTTCGTATCATTCGCGCGTGCGCGCCTGCGTGTACGGCGTATAAAAATCGACCGACGTATCAACCGGCAGGGCCGTCGCTTGCCGTCTTGTCCAAGCGACGGACGAGTTCAAGCCGCCCAGCGGGCGTGAGTTGCGCATATCGAATCGAAGCGGGGCCGCGCGACACCGCGAAGCCTTGCGCAATCGCCCAATCGGTCGGATGCCAGTTGCCGTTGTCGGCGCGAACAATCCAGCCATGACATTCGAGCCACTCGAACAAGGCAGTGCGGCTCGCGCCGAGCGTCTTGGCGGCTGCGGTGATGCTCTGGCATCCAGCGAAGGCGGCTTTCGCGGTGAGAATACGGTCTTCGCGGGCGGCGGCGCGGCGCTGCTCGGCCTTTTCAAGAATGGCGCGCACACGTTCATTGGGGAGCGCCTTGCCGCCCGCGCGCTCGACCAGCTTCGCCCAGTATTTGGCACGGGCTTCAAGGCGCGTTGTCATTTCGATGCTCCACGTACAGCGGCGCGGACCGCATGATTCGCTTTCAAACGCGCCAACACATCGCCCGGCGAGCCGGACGGCGCGGCGCGATACACAGCGTTACGATGCTCGATGGCGGCGCGCAGTTCACGAGCGCCGTGAAGCGCGCCAAGCGTTGCTGCAACCGCAGCGGTGACGACAATTTGTTTTTTGTTCATGTTTTCCTAGCTGAGTTTAGTTTTCCTAAATTAATGAATTACTCACGGCCTTTGGAAGCGACTTCTACGGGCCTCGAAGCCCTTGACGATGCCTACCCCTTACCGCGTTTGTTTCAGGCTTGCTAGCGCGTGATTTCTGGCGGTTCCGGCGATTCTCTGACTAGGGCTGCTGGGCAGTCACGTTAAAGACCGCCTGACGAGCGATGTTCAGCTTGTTCAGCGGCACTTTGCCCGTCGCCTTCTCTTCCGCGATGATGCGGTGTGCCCAGTTGAGATTCCCTCCCTTGGAGACGTTTTTGATGACTTCGGACGCGCCCAACTCGTCAAGGCGCTGGCGTCCGAACTCTCGGGTCGATTCGGCAGCGCTCGGCCCTTGCAGAGAAGGCACGCGCGCGGGAACAGGCTGAACGTCCCCGCGTTCGAGAACATTCTTCAGCGCGCTCTCGAAGCGCGGTTTGAGCGCCGCGAACGTCTGCCCGAGCATGTCGAATTCGCCGACCTTCGCTGCCGCCCAAAAGATTGCAGGGTGGGACCACTGGTCTTTGCCGTGCTGACGGGCGTGCATCTGCTCGACGGCTTCGTGCAGCGCGGCATCGACATCGATAGCAGGCTTGCAGACCTTCAGGAACTCGGCCAGCGACGGCGGCCAGTCGTATGCCTTGCGGCAGGCGCCGAGTGCGTGCGAAATCATCTGCGTGGTGACTCCCTCTTCATCGAACGCTTCAGCCCACGCGTCGCGCCAGTTGGCAACTGCGTACTCGTTCGAGAAGGCGGCGCGCCAGCGATTCGGGTACATGCCGTCGAGACGGTTGAACAAATGGTCCATCAGCGAGACTCCAAGCTTGGAGTGAATCTCCTGCCACGCGCTGTGGTTAGACATCAATGAAATCGAATTGGTCATTGGATTGAAGGCGGTTGCGGTTCACGTGAGCGACGGGGTCAAACTTCTGCGGGCGATTTGTAGCGGGTGCGGTGCGAGCTTTCTTCGCGACAAAGTCTGCCTCGAAGCCCGCCCACCCTTTGCGGGCAGAGATTGCGACCGCCTGCGCGGGCGTGATGCCCGCCTTCTGCGCTTCTTCGCACGTCCCTATCCATGCGGTACGCGTGAGCGGCAAGCGCTTCAGCTTGCGCACGGCAAGCCAGTCGATCGCGTGCTCGCGGTCCACGCCTTCAGCGACAAGTTCATCGACTCCGACGAATGCTTTGCGCGCATCGTCGCCCTTGGGCGACTTCGCTTTGCGCGTATCTGACGGTTCCTTGATGGTTAACTGATGGTTCATGGTGGTTAGGGTGTCATCCATGCTAGCCGTCTCGCGCATGGGTGCTACCCGTTTCGCGCGTCCATGCGACCCGTATCGCGCATCCATGCAAGGGGTCGCATCCGCGCTAGGGGTATCATCCATGCTAGCCGTCTCGACACTCGGCGAAAGCGAGTGGTCGTCAGCGCGCGGACGCTCGCGATAGGCGGCGGAACGCTCCGAGTGCTGCGCAATTTTGGCGAGCATAGGAAGTTTGCTGAGTTTCGTGACGTTAAGGCGATACTGGCGCGTCGTACCCGGCGCGCCGCCGAAGGGGTTTCCCACGACCGCGACGTAATCCCGGCCAATCAGACCGTGCAGAACGCGGCGCGCTTGGCTTTCGCTGACGCGCATCTTTGCGGCGAGAAGGGCGATAGACGGGTACAGGCTGCTCCCGTCGTCGGCGCACCAGTCCGCGAGCAGCAGCATGCAGAGCAGGTCGCTACCGCCATCGGGAAAGCGGTCGGAGACAAGGTTCATCGCTCTAATGCTCACGTCGCACCACCTTGCGACAGGCGCGCCGCCGCGATGGCCGTAGGCGACAGGCGATAGCGTGCAATCGGGCGCTTCGTACCCGCGTGCGCGACCGGCTCCGAAATCACGGGCCAGCCGAGTTCGCGCAAGCGGTGAGCTTCAGCGGCCAAACGCCATGAGGCTTTGAAGTCCGGCTGAGAGACGCGCTCGCCGCGCAGCAGAAGGGCTAGAAGAACGTAGGTCACCGTGTGCGGGCTCGGCCAAGTTGCGGAAGCGGCAACGTGGCCAAACAGTTCGCCTTGGCAGTCGTCAGGGTTGTAGCGCGCGCTCATTACTGCCCCAGCGTCGTGAGTTGCTCGATGGAATCGGCGGGCCACATCAAGCGACCGTTCGGCATCTTCACGGGGCGCAGGCAGAAATACGCGCCCGTTTGGCAGTACCGCTTGCGAATTGATTGCGGGCGCAAGGTCAGTTGCGCAGCGAGTTCGTCCGTCGAGAGAAGAGGGCGATTTTTGGCAATCGCCGCGAGTTGATTAATCGTCATGTCCGTATCACCGTCGCCGCGTTTAACGGCGTTGAGTTGAGGTGATACAGATTTTTTGGCGCAGCTTCGCTTTCTCCGATAGGCGCGAAGCTTGCCGTCGACTATCGGCGCTTATCGACGCTTATCGACGCTTGGCGACGCCGCCGCAAACGCCCGTCCAGCCTGCCTTTCGACAGTGGGGCGACCTCTCCCTTCTCATTTGTGTACATGAGCGCGCCGTCTTCTAAAGTACCTGTAAACGGCGGAACCTCGTTGAGCGCCATATCCCGAAGGACCAAGAACACGTCTGCCGTCTTTTCGTTTTGGGCCTTCTCGATCGCCCTTTCAATAGCAGTGTCGAGGACATTCCGGCGGACCTTAAGGCTGTGCCGTACGGTCGGGCTGGTCGTCGCCGAGATGACGTCCACGGCAGATTTGACAGGCGGCGCGCTGTCGGCTAGCGCCGTACCGCTCGGCTCGACGGCAATGGCATTAACAGCGTTCGGCATCTCTTGAATAATCCGGACAATTTCTTCACGCTCGATGCGCAAATCAACGAGGGAAATGTTCGGGTACGGTTGCGCTGCCACGTAGCTATTGATTGTTCCATCCGGCGCAGGGCAAGCGGCCCGCCGCAATTGGACGGCGGACCCACGAGCCTGATAAATCTCCGACGCGGCGTGCGGCAGAAGGAGCAAACAGTCCGACCCAGCCGGAAACATGGGGCGATACGGCGTGTCGGCAAAAGGTTTGGCTTCGTTCTTTCGATGCACGTGGAAGTGCTCTGGCAAAGCGACAGACATTCGTACTTTCGCATGCACCGCCCGCTTTAACAGCCTTTCCACTGAGAACGTTGCTGGCTGTCCCTTGGCTATGCAGGCAAGATTTAGAATTCGAGCCGCTTCTTCGAGCGGCTCGACATGAGCAATTTCTTCGAGACTAGCAAGTAGTTCAACGAGTTCGTCGGACGCACTCTCCGCGTGTGCTTCGGCTGCAAGATTCTTCATGGTATGTCGCGCATTATGGTAGGTCGAGCGCGCGCCGCTTGAACCGTGGCACGTGCCGTGTGACGCTATTCAGTGAACGAGTCACGCAGGGCTATGACGGTAGCACGAAGCTCTTGAATGGCGGCAGCGTCGCCCGAGAAGCGCCCAATCGAATCGAAGAGTCCTTTCGCTACGGCGTCTCCGCCGTGGCCACGCGACGGGTTTTCCTTCGCGTGCCCAGAGCCAGCAATCGCGATTGCATTAATTTGCGTCGCATCGTCGTCGATGCTGTCGAGGCGTGCGAGCGCGAAGCTAAAGAGCGCTTGGCGGCGTGCCTTCGGGTCGGTCGGCAGGGAGTTAGAATCGAAACTAGCCATGGTTCAAGTCCTTATCACTTGGATTGTGGTTAGGCGACGCGTGTGTTCGCGCACTCGCGCCGCCGCCTTGCCTGATACCGTCAGGCGGCGGTCACAGCTTTCAGCACGCGCTCGTCTTGCGACGGAGCGAATTCGATACCGGCCTGTTCGAGCATCCACGCTTCGATGCGGTCGTGCCAAACACGCAGCAAATCGAGCGGGCGGCGGCGGTAATGTTTTTCGGCAATCGCGGACGGACGGTGCCCTTGAAGCTGCGCCACTACTCCGACAGGACATTCCACCCATTCGGACAACGTGCCGAAAGAGCGGCGCAGGCCGTGCAGGCTCACATGAGGCAGTCCGGCGGCGGCCAGAGCCTTGTTATGAGCAATGCGTGGTTCGGCCAGCTTCCCATCTGCGGCGCGGGGACTGGAGAAAACCCAGTCCGATGGTTTCCACTCTTTGCCTTCTGCTGTCATTCTTGCGAGGGCGCGCACGTTCGGCGGCGTATCGTTCAGTTGCTTCAATTCGCGCAGCAGAGACGCTGTGTACGGCGTCAAGGGAATGACGCGCGAACCTTGCACCTTGTCTGCAATCGACAGGGAGCGCCATCTGAAATCCACATCATCCCAACGAAGCGCGGCCAGTTCCTCGCGTCGCGCGCCGGTCAATAACAGCGACTGCAAGTAGGCACATATGACCCGGTTTTCAATCTTCAGGACGGCGGTAAACCATGCTTGTAGCTGTTCGCGTTGCAGGCAGTCGTCTTTTGCATTGGTGCGAGGCACGGCGTCGCGCACGGCGCGGGCGTTGTATGCGTTCGGTGCAATTAGTCCCGCGTACGTCGGCTTGTCGTCGCACCAGCGGATGAACGCGCGCAGCTTGCGGTAACTTTGTTCGGCGTTCGTCGGGCGCGCCTGGGCTTCAGCTTCCAACCATTCGGAGACGCAATCCGCAGTCAAGTGAGACAGCTTCAGCGGCATCAATGCGGCAAGCGGTCCCGCGACCGTCACCCCTTTTCCGCGCTTCTTCGGCTCGCCGCCCGCGTGGGCTAACTTCTCATGGTCGGAATGATGTCGCTCGCTCCATTTGTTTTTGTTCGCGCTGAGAAACTCGGTCCAAGCCTCGCTCACGGTCACGTCCTTTCGGCGCGCTTCGATACGGCGTTGCTCGGCGGCGGCGCGCTGCTCGGCGGCTTCCTCGCGGGGGTCTTTGCCTGCATCAACAAGGCGTTTCAGGCGGCGTGCTTCGTCCCGTGCGGCGTCGATGCCCCAATCCTTCGGGTCGCCGATCGAAACGCGCACCGTGCCGCCGTTCACCTTGCCTTGCCAGATATAGGTGCGAGCGCCTGCCGCTGTCGCGCGCAGGCCGAGACCGGATGCGCCACGGTCCCAAAGAAACGCCTGAGACTTGCCAGTAGGGCATGAGTGTCCGTTGACTCTCACCGCCGTGAAATTGACCTTCGCCATCGCATTTCCAATCGGTTGTCGGGTTACACGGAGCTTCCATGTAACCGCCATGTAACCCGATTATGGCAATTCCTGTCAACTCGAATCAACGGCCTAATGTAACCGAAATCGCTACGAGTGCCCAGCAGAAGGGGTTTAGCGGCTTTTTTGGAAATTTCGATCAACGCCGGTAAATGCGCACATGTTCGGCCTTCTAAGCCGTAGGTCACACGTTCGAGTCGTGTAGGGCGGGCCAGCAATTTTCTCCGCGTGAAGCCCGGTCTTTCGACTGGGCTTTTTGCTTTTTGAGCCGTCGCGTACCGATTCGAACCGTCGCGAACCGTCGCGAAGCGACTCAATCCGGCCAACCGACCCGAACAAAAAATCAGCAATCCGAAGCAAATCAATCGCCCGGCCGATTCGTCCCTCGCGCCCGCCCTGTCGGCTTGGCCCGCTTCCTGCCCCTCCCTCCATCCGTATCCCGATGCACGCGCGCGGCCGCTCCCCGCAATCCCGTGCCCCGCAACGCATCGGAAAAATTAACCATCTCGTACACGCAGGCATGCTGCCCGTTTGCGGTGCGCATCGTGCGCCATCGTGGCGCGCGATGCGCCACGACGGTGACCCCGCGCACGTTCGTATCGTCGGAAGAGGGATGACTTGAATAATCGAGCATACGAAACCAGCCCGGCGCAATGCTCGCTCTGGAACCGCAAGCGCTCGCGCCTGCAACCCGAGGCGCGGCGCGTGCTGCTCGCGTTGCCGGAGCGCGTGCTCGGCGCATCGCTCGCGTCGCTGTTCGAGCTGAAGGGCTTTCCCGCGCAACTCGCGGTGGACGCGTCGTCGGTCCGGAGCCTGACCGGCGAGTGGCGTCCGCACGTGCTTTTCCTCGACACGCGCATCGCCGGCTGCGGAAATTACGCGCTGGTCCGTGAACTGCGCGAAGACCGCGACGACGCGGGCCGCCTCATCATCGCGATGAGCGGTTTTCTGCCCGAAGAGCCGATCGCGCTGCTCAGGGAAGCGGGCTACGACGGTCATTGCCGCCGCCCGTGTCCCGTGTGGCAAATGACCGATCTGCTCGACGAATTCTTCGCGTGCCACGCAGTCCGCTGAGCGCACGCCGCGCGGCGGGACGCTGTATATCGTCAGGCGAACTCATCGCGCGTGCATAGGTCTTCGGCGCGAACGCGAGATTGAGCGCGATCATCGCGACGAGGCTCGCGGCGAGCATCATCCACGACATCGAAAAGCCGCCGCTCAAATCACGCACGATGCCCGCGACGACCGGCGCCACCGCCGCGATGACGAAACCCACGCCCTGCACGAAGGCGACGAGGCGCGCGGCGAGTGCAGGGTCGTCGGCGTGATCGAGCGTCAGAACGAGCGTGAGCGCGAATACGCCGCCGAGACCGGCGCCGAGCAGCGCGACGGCCGCGACAGGCGCGGCGAGCGGTGCGCCGAGCAGCAGCGCGAAGCCGCCCAGTTGCGCGACGAGACCCAGCGCGAGCCACGGACGCCGATCCTTGCCGCGTCCGAAATGCGACGCCGCCATCGGCAGGAGCAGCGCGGACGCCGCCTGAAACACCGTGAGCATCGCGAGCAGCGCGCCGCTGTCGCTCACGCTGCGGCCGAGTTGCTGATAGTAGGCCGGCAGCCACGCGACGAGACTCGTATAGCCGCCATTGACGAGCCCGAAGAAGATCCCGAGCGACCACGCGCGGCGGTTGAGAAAAAGCGAGGGCGCGGGCGTCGCGCGGCGTGCGGACGGCGCGCGCGGCAACGCATCGGCGCGCGTCAGCATCAGCCAGACGGTCAGCGCGACGAGCGCGGGCAACGCCCAGATCGCGAGCCCCGTCTGCCACGACGCGCGCGCCGCGACACCCGGCGTGATGCTCGCGCCGAGCCCGCCGCCCGCCATGATCGAGGCGGAATAGAGGCCCATCGCGAAGGGCAGGCGCGCCGCGAAACGCGTCTTCATCACACCCGGCAACAGTGCCTGAATGACCGCGACGCCCGTGCCCGCCACCGCCGCGCTCGCGACGAGCGCCGCCGCATCGCCCGCGAACAGCCTGCCCGCGCAGGCCGCGACGATCGCCACGAGCCCGAGCGCCACGCCGCGCGCATCGCCGATCGCCCGCGAGAGCGCGCTCGCGCCGAACGCGCATACGCCCATCGCGACGACGGGCAGCCCGCTCAGCATCGACGCGCCGCGAAACGACAGTCCCGTCGCGGACAGAATCACGCCCATCAGCGGGCTGATCGACGTGAGCAGCGGCCGCAGGTTCAGACCGATCGCGACGATCACCGCGAGCCACACGAGGTTCGATGTGCGCGCTTTCATCGCGTGAAATCCGCGCCGACCGGCGTGCCGTTCGCCATCACGAAGCGGCGCGGCGGACGCATGGCGACGGCCTGCGCGACCGTTTCCGCATCGACGAGCACGAGGTCCGCGCGCATGCCCGGCGCGAGACCGTACTGCGCGAAACCACAGGCACGCGCCGCTTTGCCCGACACGCAGTCGAACGCGGCGGCGAGATCGTCGTCGCGGCGCAGGTCGTAGCGCATCGCGATGAGCATCGCCCGCTCCAGCATGTCGGGCGAACCGAAGGGCGTCCATGCGTCGCGGATGCCGTCGTTGCCGCCGAACAGCGTGACGCCCGCCGCGCGCGCCTCGCGAAACGGCGGCACGCTCACCGACGCGGGCGCGGTCGTCAGCAACGCGACGTTCAGCCGCGCGATGCGTTCGAGCAGCGCGCCTCGCCGCGCATCCGGCAGCGCGCCGAGACAGAACGCGTGGCTCACGACGACGCGGCCCGAGAAGCCATGCGCTTCGACGCGATCGAGCAGCAGATCGAAAGTGAACGCGCCGAGGTCGCCGGGTTCGTGCAGATGAATGTCGATGGGCTTGCCGTGCTTCGCGGCAAGCGCGAACGTGATGTCGAGCGAGGCCGCCGGATCGCCGTCGATCGCGGCGGGATCGAGCGCGCCGAGCACGTCGGCGCCGCCGGCGAGCGCGGCGTCGAGCAGTTCGCGCGTGCCGGGCCGCTTCATCACGCCCGATTGCGGGAATGCGACGATCTGCATGTCCAGGACATCGGCGAGCGCGGCGCGCGTGGACGCCACGCCTTCGAGATGACGCAGGCCCGCGTCGGTATCGATATCGACGTGCGTGCGCAGGCGCGTCGTGCCAGCGCGCAGGAAAGCGAGCGCGAGCGCGCGCGACGCCTGCGCGGCGTCGTGACCGCTCGCCGCGCGCCAGCGCCGCTCGTTCTCGATGCGGTCGGTCAGGCGCGGCCCCACCGCGTTGCGATACCACGGCATGCCCCACGTGGTCTTGTCGAGGTGCGTGTGTCCTTCGACGAAACCCGGCAGCAGCAGTCCGAGCGCGCCGTCGATGACCGTGTCGCCCGGCGCGGGCTGGCGCTCGCCGTGCGGCAGAATCGCGTCGATGGTCGTGCCGGCGATGCGCACGTCCGCCGGCGCGCCTCCGAACGGTCGTGCGTTGACGATCCATGTCGATGATTTCATGCGTTCCGGCCCTCCTGTTTCATGGCGTTTTGGTTGACCATTTTATCAATTTTTGGTCAACCAAGAATACGTCTGGCGTGATAACCCGAATTCGTGTGGGCGCGTGCGCGGCGCATGAAGCCATCGGCCGGGGCACTCGTTACAATGCGGATCAACGCAAGCACGACAGGCATCATGGCATCAGGCAAGGACATTCCGACCACCGACATCCCGCCCGACGAACGCGTCTACGCGGCGATCACCTCGGCGCTGCTGCACGGCAAGCTCGCGCCCGGCGCGCAGCTCGTCGAGCGCGAACTCGCCGCCGCGTTCGACTGTACGCGCGGCACGATCCGCAAGGTGCTGGCGCGCCTCGGGGCGGAGGGCAAGCTCACGCTGGAGGCCAATCGCGGGGCATTCGTGCCGTCGCCGACCGTCGCGGACATCCGCGAGGTTTATCGCGCGCGGCAGGTGGTGGAGGCGGGCATCGTCGCGGCACAGTGCGGTGCGCTGACGACGCAGGCGAAGCGCGTCCTGCGCGCGCACATCAAGGCCGAACAGCGCGCGGTGAAGGCGGGCAGCGTGGAGGAGTGCGTGCGCCTCGCGGGGCACTTCCACTTGTTGCTCGCGGAGCTGGCGAACGCACCGGAAGTGCAGGCATTTCTCGCGAAGCTGGTCGCGAAGACTGAGCTCTACAAGGCGCTGTTCGATCCATCGAAGCTGTCGAACTGCGCATCCGACGAACACGGCCGTCTCGTCGATGCCCTCGAAGCCGGCGATCTCGATACGGCCCTCGCGACCATGCGCTCGCATCTGGAGGAACTCGAAGCGCGCGTGCTCGCGCAGGCGAGCGGGGCGCGCACGAACGATCTCGCGACGCTTTTCGCGGGCGCGTGAAGCGTCACCCGAGGCGCCGGCGGCGAGCAAACGCCAACCAGACGAAAAACCAGACGCAAAACGGGCCGCGGCATGAAAACCGCGGCCCGTCTGATTTCAGAGGCTCTGACGCGCGCGACGCTTACTGATTGAAGTTGAGCGCGTTGGTCAGATCGCCCATCCCCTTGTTGCCGTTGGCGACGAGACCGGCGTCACGCGAGGCGAGGCCCGGCAGCGTCGGCAGGTTGAAGCGCTTCGTGATGAAACGCAGGATCGACGTCGTGTCGTACTGCGTGTGATCGACGAAACCCTTCTTCGCGTACGGCGAGATGATGAGCGCCGGAATCCGCGTGCCCGGGCCCCAGCGGTCGCCCTTCGGCGGCGCGACGTGGTCCCAGAAGCCGCCGTTTTCGTCGTAGGTCACGACGACGACCATGTTCTTCCACTGCGGGCTGCTCTGCAGATGGGAAATCAGGTCGGCGATATGCTGGTCACCCGATGCGACATCCGTGTAACCGGCGTGCTCGTTCAGGTTGCCCTGCGGCTTGTAGAACGCGACTTGCGGCAGCGTGCCCGCGTCGATCGCCTTGATGAACTCCGAGCCGTTCGTGCCGCCGTCCAGCAAATGCTGAGCGCGGTTGGCCGTGCCCGGCGCGAGATCGGCGAAGTAGTTGAACGGCTGATGGTGCGTCTGGAAATCCGGCGCCACATTCGTCGCGCCGTTGATGACCGAACGGTTCGCCAGCGCCGCGCCCCACGAGCCGCCGTACCACGCCCACGTCACGCCCGCGTTGTTCAGCAGGTCGCCGATATGCTGCTGCGTCTGCGGCGGCAGCGTCGTGGCCACGCTCGGATCGGCGAGCGTCGCGTCGCCGCCCGTCGCGGGCGGATTGCCGCTCGGCTGATACGGCGGCTGCATCGTGTTGACGGCGTAGAAGTCGGGCGTGAGGTTGCCCGAGTTCACGAACTTCGGAATGCCGGTCAACGCCGAAGCCGGCGAATTCGACGCCAGCGTGAGCGAGACGCCGTCCGCATTCACGGCGGAGATCGAACCCTTCGCGACGCTCGTGTTCGCGTTCGGATAAACCGGCGTGCACGCGCAGACGAGCCACTGGTGGTTCAGGAACGAGCCGCCGAACGCGCTCATGAAGAAGTTGTCCGCGAGCGTATATTGCTGCGCGATCTTGTAGAGCGGCAGTTTGTTGGGCGGCGTGTCGTAGTGGCCCATCACGAGACCGCCGGAGTCGGCCCAGGCGGCGAACTTGTCGTTCTTGCCGCCGTCGATCTGCATCTGGTTCTCGTAGAAGCGGTGATACAGGTCGCGCGTCGTGACGTTGAGCTGCGTGTTGAAGCCGTTGGGATCGTCGATCGCGAACGGCGAGTTCGGCAGGTTCGCCGTCATCGCTTCGGTGATCGCGGGCGTCACGCCCGTCGCCGTCAGGCCGGTCCAGATCTTCGGCAGCGTCGCGAGCACGCTGCCGTCGCGATCGAGCTGCTGGGCATTCGCGGCCGTCACGTTCTGCAGGCCGTTCGCGCCGGGGAAGTGGCCGTACAGGTTATCGAAACTGCGGTTTTCCGCGTAAATCACGACGACGTTCTTCACCGAGGAGATGTCGTTGTCGTGATTGTCGTCGCCGCCGCATGCGTAGAGGCCGAATGCGACAAACGCCGCGAGCGGCACCGCGCAAACGAGTTTCTTGTTCATTGAGATTCTCTCTTGTGTTGGGGACCGGCGCATGACGCGGACTCCGTCGTCGAAAAGCCTTTGCCCGCCGGCGTGCGCAGTGTGGCAATTCACTTTGACGCGACCATGTAATAAGGCTTTCGGATGCGTAATGTTCGCTTAATAAATCGCGCGCGGCGGCCGCAGGCGCTCGTGCGCGGGGCTTGTCACATGAAAGACACACGCGCGACATACGCTTCGGCATCTTTCAATTCCGATGCTCCACGTCCATGTCTTCGATGCGTCTGCCGTCCGCTCTCCGCCCCCTGGCGCCCGCCGCGTTCCTTGCGACACTCCTTGCGGCGCTCGTCGGGTCCATGAGCGGTTGCGACTCACATGCGGCGAGCACGAGCACGAACGCGGGCGGACAGGCGCAGAGACAGACGCAAGCAAACGCGGCGCCGCAGGGCCAGTCGCGCGCCGAGGTCTTCGCGCACGTGAAGCAGATGTCGGCGCTCGGCGAAAAGCTGTTCTTCGATCCGTCGCTGTCGGGCTCGGGCAAGCTCGCGTGCGCGTCGTGCCATAGCCCGAGCCACGCGTTCGGGCCGCCCAATGCGCTGTCGGTGCAACTGGGCGGCAGCGACACGCGTCAGCCGGGCTTTCGCGCCGTGCCGTCGCTCGAATATCTGCAGTCGGTGCCGGCGTTCACGCGCCATTTCCACGATTCCGACGACGAAGGCGACGAGAGCGTCGATGCCGGCCCGACCGGCGGCCTGACGTGGGACGGCCGCGTCGATCACGGCTCGGATCAGGCGCGCATTCCTCTGCTGTCTTCGTTCGAAATGGGCAGCACGCCCGCGAAGGTCGCGGCGGCGGTGAAGGCGTCGCCCTATGCGGACGACTTCCGCAAGGCGTTCGGCGCCACTGTCTTCGATGACGAAGGCAAGGCCTTCGCCGCCGTGCTCGAATCGCTCGAAGCGTTCGAGCAGACGCCGCAGAAGTTCTATCCGTACACGAGCAAGTTCGACGCGTTCCTCGCCGGCCGCGCGAAGCTCAACGATGCGGAGATGCACGGCCTGCAACTCTTCAACGACGAGACCAAGGGCAACTGCGCGTCGTGCCACATCAGCCAGCGCGCGAAGGACGGCTCGCCGCCGCAGTTCAGCGATTTCGGCCTGATCGCGCTCGGCGTGCCGCGCAACCGCGCGCTGCCGATCAACCAGAATCCGAACTTCCACGATCTCGGCGCATGCGGGCCCGAGCGGCACGATCTGAAGGGCGAGAGCGAATACTGCGGCATCTTCCGCACGCCGTCGCTGCGCAACGTCGCGACGCGCAAGACCTTCTTCCATAACGGCATCTATCACAAGCTGGACGATGTCGTGCGCTTCTACGTCGAGCGCGACACGAACCCGGAGAAGTTCTATCCGGTGTCGAAGAAGGGCGTCGTGCAGAAGTTCGACGATCTGCCGAAGCGCTACTGGGACAACATCAACACGGACCCGCCGTTCGACCGCAAGAAGGGCGACAAGCCCGCGCTCGACGAAGCCGAGATCAAGGACGTGGTCGCGTTTCTGGGCACGCTCACCGACGGCTACGATCCGTCGAAGGACCGCGACGCCCAGAAAGGCACGGGCATCAACGAGATGAAGTCCGTCGCCAACTGAACGCCGGATCGTCCGGAGCCGCGCGGGCCGGCTGAAAGCGCCGCGTCATGCTATCCTCGTTGCGACCCGCTTTACGCGGGCTGACGTTGGTGAATCGCCGTTGCCGCCCGGCTTGGCACATGCAGGTGCACAGGCCGGCGGCCATACTCATCCGCAACGAGGAGTACCCAATGCCGATCCAACATCGTGCGTTCGCTCGCGCTTCTTTCCTGACGATTGCAGCGGCCATGCTCGTCGTCGCGAGCGCGCCGGCCGGGGCCGCCAATCTGGGCTTCCTGAACAACACGCCTATCACCTACATGAAGCAGCGCGACGTGCAGGCGCTCAACGCCGCCGCGCAGGTCGCACTGAACACGAAGAAGGACGGCGAATCCCTCGATTGGGACAACAAGGGCGCCGGCAACTCGGTGCCGATCAACGGCACGGTGACGCCGCAAAGCACCTTCGAAGAAGGCGGTACGCAGTGCCGCAAGATCACGCTCGTCGCGCACGCGAAAGGGCAGACGCAAACCTGGACGCCGATCGCGTGCAAGGCGAGCGACGGCAAGTGGAAACTCAAGAAGCAGTGATGAACGGGGAAAGCAATCGATGACCGGCCGCACCGTATCGTGCGGCGTGGTCATCCTGAACACGCAGGGCGACGTGCTGCTGTGCCACGCGACGGAAACCACGCACTGGGACGTGCCCAAGGGCGCTGCCGACCCCGGCGAGAGCCCGCGCGAGGCGGCGCTGCGCGAGCTCGTCGAGGAAACGGGCATTGTGCTGGCGGCCGGGCGCCTGAAAGATCTCGGGCGCTTCCTGTATCGCCGCGACAAGGACCTGCATCTGTTCGCGGTCCGCGTGACGGACGACGAAGTTCAGCTCGAAAACTGCGTGTGTGAATCGTATTTCCCGCGCTACAGCGACGGCACGATGATCCCCGAAATGGACGCGTACCGCTGGGTCAGTCCGGCGGACGTGGACCAGTTCGCGAGCCGCAGCCTCGCGCGCCTCTTTCAGACGACGCTCTCGCTCGCCGATCTGCACGACGCGCTCTGATCGCTTCGATCAGTCGATCGTGCGGTCGTTGGGATTGGCGAACAGCGCCTTCATTTCCGGCGACATCGGGAATTGCAGGTTCATGCCGTCGGGCGGAATCGGGCGCATGAACCAGGTGTCGTAGAGCTTGGCCGCCTCGCCGGAGCGCTGCATGTTGGCGATCACATCGTCGACGATGCGCTTGAACACCAGATCGCCCTTTCTCATCATGCAGCCGTACGCTTCGTTCGCGAGCGACGTGCCCGTCACCGTGTATTCGCTGCGCGCCGCGCCTTCCTGCGCGATCTTGCCGTAGAGAAGCGGGTCGTCCATGACGAACGCGACCGCACGATCCGACTTGAGCGCAGCGAAGGCTTCCGCGTGATCGCGCGCGCTGATGATGCGCAGGTTGAGCTTCTTGTCGATGCTCATCTGCCGCAGCATGCGTTCGTCCGACGTGCCCGCCGTGGTCGCGACGGTCTTGTTCGCGAGATCGTCGTAATTGTGGATGCCCGATTTCTTCTTCACGGCCATGCGAATGCCGTACTGGAAGAAGCTGTTCGAGAACGAGACGAGCGGGTCGCGCTCGGCGACGTGCGCGGTCGAGCCGCATTCGAGATCGACCTGATTGTTGACCACGTAGGAAATGCGGTTCGCCGAGGTGACCTGCACGTTCTTCACCGCGAGATTGGGCATCTTGAGCCGCTTCTTGATCTCGTCGACGACCTTGAGCGCGATGTCGTACGAGTAGCCGACCGGCTGCTGTTTCACCGTGTACGAGAACGGCACGGACGACTCGCGCGTGCCGAGCACGATCGCACCGTTTTCGGCGATCTTGCGCAGCGTGGCGGAGGGCTGCATCTGATCGACGGCCGCTTGCGCCGTGGCGATTTCGCCCGCGCTGGCGGCGCGCGCCGCAGCCGGCCCGAGCAGGAGCCACGACACGACGGCGCCGAATGCGCTCAGTGCGGCACTTCGTTGCGCCCGTGAGCGGTGCGCGAAGGAATGCGGCAGCTTCATGATGTCCTCGTGAGAAGCGGCGTGCGACGACGTGCGCCTGATGCATCGAGGGCGCCGCGTGGCCGCGCGGCGCTTTTTTACGTCGATGTCAGGCCGGTTTGCCCCAGCTGTCGCGCAGGCTGACGATGCGGTTGAACACCGGCTTGCCCGGTTGCGAATCCAGACGGTCCGCGACGAAATAACCGTGACGCTCGAACTGGAAGCGGTCTTCGGCATTCGCTTCGCGCGCGCTCGGCTCGAGATACGCGTTCACGATGCGCTTCGAATCCGGGTTCAGCGCATCCAGAAACTCCGCGCCGCCCGCGCCCGGCTGCGGCTCCTTGAAGAGACGGTCGTAGAGCCGCACTTCGGCCGCATAGGCGGTCGCCGCGCTCAGCCAGTGGATCGTGCCCTTCACCTTGTAGGCGTTCGCGCCTTCCGTGCCCGACTTGCTGTCCGGGAAGTAGTTGCAGTGCACGGCGGTCACGTTGCCGTTTTCGTCCTTGTCCGCGCCCGTGCATTCCACGATGAAGCCGTACTTCAGGCGCACCTTGTTGCCCGGGAAGAGGCGGAAATAACCCTTCGGCGGCGTTTCCTGGAAGTCTTCGCGTTCGATCCACAGTTCGCGCGAGAACGGGAACGTGCGCACGCCGCGATCCGGATGATGCGGATGCACCGGCGCGCTGCATTGCTCGCTCTGTCCTTCCGGATAGTTGTCGATGATGAGCCTGAGCGGATCGAGCACGGCGATGGCGCGCGGCGCCTTTTCGTCGAGATCGTCGCGCAGCGCGCCTTCGAGCACGCTCATGTCGATCCACGAATCGACCTTCGTCACGCCGACGCGCTCGACCATCAGGCGGATGCTCTCCGGCGTGAAGCCGCGCCGGCGCACGCCCACGATGGTCGGCATGCGCGGGTCGTCCCAGCCGTCGACGTGATTGTCCTGCACGAGCTGCAGCAGCTTGCGCTTGCTCGTGATCGCATACGTGAGATTCAGGCGCGAAAACTCGATTTGCTGCGGAAGCGGGCGCTGAAACACGCCGTCGTCGGCGAGTCGGGCGAGGAACCAGTCGTACAGCGGACGATGATCCTCGAACTCCAGCGTGCACAGCGAATGCGTGATGTTCTCGATCGCGTCCGACACGCAGTGCGCGTAGTCGTACATCGGGTAGATGCACCAGGTGTCGCCGGTACGGTAATGATGCGCGAAGCGGATGCGATAGATCACCGGGTCGCGCATGTTGAAATTCGGCGACGCCATGTCGATTTTCGCGCGCAGCACGTGCTCGCCTTCCTGGAACTCGCCCGCCTTCATGCGGCGGAAGAGGTCGAGGTTTTCGTCCGGCGTGCGGTCGCGATACGGCGAGTTGATGCCGGCTTCGGTGGCCGAGCCGCGGGTCGCGCGCATCTCTTCGGCGGTTTGACTATCTACATACGCCTGGCCCTTCTTGATGAGCATCTCGGCGAACTCGTACAGCTTGTCGTAGTAGTCGCTCGCGAAGTACTTGTGCTCCTGGCCGTCCTTGTTCCAGTCGAAGCCGAGCCATTCGACGGCGTCGATGATCGAATCGACGTATTCGACGCTTTCCTTCTCGGGATTCGTGTCGTCGAAACGCAGATGGCACACGCCGCCGTAATCCGCGGCGAGGCCGAAGTTCACGCAGATGCTCTTCGCATGGCCGATATGCAGATAGCCGTTCGGCTCGGGCGGGAAGCGCGTTTCGACGCGCTGCGACCATTTGCCGGAGCGGTTGTCGTCTTCGATGATGTTGCGAATGAAATTGGATGGCGCCGGGGCGTCGTTGCGATCGGTGTTCATGCGAAAGAGAGTGCCAGCGGATGCGCTTGCGCGCGTGATCGGTTCGGAAAGCGTGTCTCGTTCGAAAGACGCGTACGAATGACTCGAATGTTGGGTCGATTCTACCTTACGCAATTGCCGCGGGCAGGCTGCGCCTGTGTTTGGCCACGGCCGCGCGGCCGTTTCGTCGCGCGAGATACACAGGCGCGGCATTTCGGGCGTTCCGGCGAGTTCCATTACGCGGGCGGCGCGCGGCATCGCGGATCGTAACCGCCGTAACCGGACGTAAATCGCGTTGAAAGGGGCACGTACGCACTTTTATGATCGGCTCGCCTGTCCGGTTGCGGCTCGCCTCATTTCCCGGCGCGGCGCGAAAAGCACCACGGATCGCAACGACATCACAACAACGACGCAACGACAACAAGGAAGCCATCATGAAAACGATCGCCATTACAACGCTCAAGCTGATTGCCGCCGCAGCCCTCGTGTCGAGCGTCGCGGCGTGCGCGAACGTGTCGCGCCAGCAGGCGCACGCGGGAGTGGGCGCGGCCGCGGGCGGCGCGCTCGGCTATCTCGTCACGGGCGGCCCGATCGGCACGGTCGCCGGGGCGGCCGCGGGCGGGCTGATCGGCGCCGGGGTTCGCTGATTCCGTGCCGGGCGTGCGGCCGCGTTCAGATGGCTTTCGATGCCCGCAGCCGCGCGATTGTCGCTTCGTCGTAGCCGAGCACGTCGGCGAGCACGTCCGACGTGTGCTCGCCCAGCAGCGGCGGATGGGTGCGCGCCTCGGGTGGCGTCGCGCTCATCTTGATCGGACTCGCGACGAGCTTCACGGCGCCGGCCGTCGGATGCGGCAATTCGATCTGCATCCGGCGCGCGAGCACCTGCGGATCCTCGAACACTTCGCCCAGATCGTTGATCGGCCCGCACGGCACGCCCGCGGCTTCGAGCGCCGCGATCCATTCGTGCTTGCCCTGCGCGCGCACCATGTCGGCGAGAATCGGCACGAGCACGTCGCGGTTGCGCACGCGCGACGGATTCGCCGCAAAGCGCGGATCGTCGGCGAGTTCCGGGCGGCCGCCCGCATCGACGAACTTGCGGAACTGCCCGTCGTTGCCCACGGCGACGATGATCCAGCCGTCGCTCGTCTGGAACGTCTGATACGGCACGATGTTCGGATGCGCGTTGCCCCAGCGCACCGGCGGCGTGCCGCTCGCGAGGAAATTGGTGTTCATGTTGGCGAGCATCGCGACCTGCACGTCGAGCAGCGCCATGTCGATGTATTGCCCTTCGCCCGTGCGGTCGCGGTGCGCGAGCGCCGTGAGCACGCCGATCGTCGCGTACATGCCGGTCATCAGGTCCGCGATCGCCACGCCCGCCTTCTGCGGGCCGCCGCCGGGCTGCCCGTCGCGCTCGCCGGTGATGCTCATGAAGCCGCCGATGCCCTGCACGATGAAGTCGTAGCCCGCGCGCTGCGCATACGGCCCGGTCTGCCCGAAACCGGTGACCGAGCAATAGACGATATCCGGCTTCACCGTCTTCAGCGATTCGTAGTCGAGCCCGTATTTCTTTAGTTGCCCGGCCTTGTAGTTCTCCAGCACGACGTCGCTTTGCGCGGCCAGCTCGCGCACGATCTGCTGGCCTTCCGGCGTGGCGATATCGACCGTCACGGAACGCTTGTTGCGATTCGCCGCGAGATAGTACGCGGCCTCGTGCGTGTCTTCGCCGGCGGGCGTTTTCAGGTAGGGCGGGCCCCAGTGGCGCGTGTCGTCGCCGGTTCCGGGCCGCTCGATCTTGATGACGTCCGCGCCGAAGTCGGCGAGGGTCTGTGCGCACCACGGTCCCGCCAGCACGCGGGTCAGGTCCAGCACGCGGATATGGCTCAAGGCTCCCATTCGATGGTTCGCTCGCTCAGGTTGTGTCTCTCGAATCGCGACTGTCGCACAGAACGGCCGTGCGCGCGAGCCGCCGGCGGCGCCCGGAAAGCGCGCGGGAAAGCGCCGCACGCCCGGCCGGGCGCGGCGAATCCCGTATAATCGACAATCACCCTTGCCGCGCCGGCAGCGCTCGAAGTGAGCCGCCCGCGGGCACCATCAAAGAACCGAAGACACGCCCCGTACGCTATGAAAGCCGCCGAAATACGCGAGAAATTCCTGAAGTTTTTCGAATCGAAGGGCCATACGATCGTGCGTTCGTCGAGCCTCGTGCCCGGCAACGACCCGACGCTGCTCTTCACCAACTCGGGCATGGTCCAGTTCAAGGACGTGTTCCTGGGCAGCGAATCGCGTCCGTACTCGCGCGCGACCACCGCGCAGCGCAGCGTGCGCGCGGGCGGCAAGCACAACGACCTCGAAAACGTCGGCTATACGGCGCGGCATCACACGTTCTTCGAGATGCTGGGCAACTTCTCGTTCGGCGATTACTTCAAGCGCGACGCAATCCACTATTGCTGGGAACTGCTGACGAAGGTCTACCACCTGCCGGCTGAAAAGCTGACGGTGACCGTCTATCAGGAAGACGACGAAGCTTTCGACATCTGGGCGAAGGAAATCGGCGTGCCGGTCGAGCGCATCATCCGCATCGGCGACAACAAGGGCGCGCGCTACGCGTCGGACAATTTCTGGCAAATGGCCGACACCGGCCCGTGCGGCCCGTGCTCGGAAGTGTTCTACGACCACGGCCCGGAAATCTGGGGCGGCCCGCCGGGGTCGCCTGAAGAAGACGGCGACCGTTTCATCGAGATCTGGAATCTCGTGTTCATGCAGTTCAACCGCGACGCCCAGGGCAACATGACGCCGCTGCCCAAGCAGTGCGTCGACACCGGCATGGGTCTCGAACGTCTCGCAGCCGTCCTGCAGCACGTGCACAGCAACTACGAGATCGATCTGTTCCAGACGCTCATCAAGGCTGCGGGCCGCGAAACGAATACCGCCGATCTGGAAAACAACTCGCTGAAGGTGATCGCCGATCACATCCGCGCGTGCTCGTTTTTGATCGTCGACGGCGTGATTCCCGGCAACGAAGGCCGCGGTTACGTGCTGCGCCGTATCGTGCGCCGCGCGATCCGTCACGGCTACAAGCTCGGCAAGAAGGGCGCGTTCTTCCACAAGCTGGTGGCGGACCTCGTCGCGGAAATGGGCGCGGCGTATCCGGAACTCGCGGACGCCCAGCAACGCGTGACCGACGTGCTGCGTCAGGAAGAAGAGCGCTTTTTCGAGACCATCGAACACGGCATGTCGATTCTCGAAGGCGAACTCGCCGATCTGGACAAGAAGGGCGTGAAGCAACTGGACGGCGAACTCGCGTTCAAGCTGCACGACACCTACGGCTTCCCGCTCGACCTCACGGCGGACGTGTGCCGCGAGCGCGGCGTGACCGTCGACGAACCTGCGTTCGACGACGCCATGGCGCGCCAGCGCGACCAGGCGCGCGCGGCGGGCAAGTTCAAGATCGCGGCGGGCCTCGAGTATTCGGGCGCGAAATCCACGTTCCACGGCTACGAAAAGGAAATCTTCGACGACGCGAAAATTCTCGCGCTGTATGTCGAAGGCGCATCGGTGAATGAGGTGAAGGACGGCCAGCAGGCGGTCGTCGTGCTCGATCACACGCCGTTCTACGCGGAATCCGGCGGTCAGGTCGGCGATCAGGGCGTGCTCGCGAACGCGAACGTGCGCTTCGCCGTCGCGGACACGCTGAAAGTGCAGGCCGACGTCGTCGGTCACCACGGCACGGTCGAGCAGGGCACGCTCAAGGTCGGCGACGTCGTGAAGGCGGAAATCGACGGCATTCGCCGCGGCCGCACCGCGCGCAATCACTCGGCCACGCACTTGATGCACAAGGCGCTGCGCGAAGTGCTCGGCGGCCACGTGCAGCAGAAAGGCTCGCTCGTCGATGCCGACAAAACGCGCTTCGACTTCGCGCACAACGCGCCGATGACGGACGACGAAATCCGCCGCGTCGAGCAGATCGTGAACAACGAGATCATCGCGAACGCGCCGGGTGTCGTGCGCGTGATGTCTTACGACGATGCCGTGAAGGGCGGCGCGATGGCGCTGTTCGGCGAAAAGTACGGCGACACCGTGCGCGTGCTCGATCTCGGCTTCTCGCGCGAGCTCTGCGGCGGCACGCACGTGCAACGCACCGGCGATATCGGCTTCTTCAAGATCGTGATGGAAGGCGGCGTCGCGGCGGGCATTCGCCGCGTCGAGGCCATCACCGGCGACAACGCCGTGCGCTACGTTCAGGAACTCGATTCCCGCATCAACGCGGCGGCCGGCGTGCTGAAGGCGCAGCCCGCGGAACTGACGCAGCGCATCGCGCAGGTTCAGGAGCACGTGAAGTCGCTGGAGAAGGAACTCGGCGCGTTGAAGTCGAAGCTGGCGGCGAGCCAGGGCGACGAACTCGTGTCGCAGGCTGTCGATGTCTCCGGCGTGCACGTGCTCGCCGCGCAGCTCGAAGGCGCGGACGTCAAGACGCTGCGCGAAACCGTCGACAAGCTGAAGGACAAGCTGAAGAACGCGGCGATCGTGCTGGCGTCGGTCGAAGGCGGCAAGGTCAGCCTGATCGCGGGCGTGACGGCGGACGCATCGAAGAAGGTGAAGGCCGGCGAACTCGTCAACTTCGTCGCGCAGCAGGTCGGTGGCAAGGGCGGCGGTCGTCCCGACATGGCGCAGGCGGGCGGCACGGAACCGGCGAATCTGGCGTCCGCGCTCGCAGGCGTGACCGGCTGGGTTCAGCAGCAGCTTTAATCGCTCATTCGTCCTTCGACGAAACGGCCCGATCCCTCCGGATCGGGCCGTTTTTCATTACAGGCTGTCAGGCACATTGCGTGCAACGCTCCCAACACTTCAACCAGAAAGGGGAGATGCATCATGAGTCGCAAAATCGCATTGATCGTACTGACTTCCGCGATGTTCGCCGCCACGGGCGCGGCACAGGCGAAGGGCTGCATCGAAGGCGCGGCGGTGGGCGGCGTCGCCGGACACGTCGCGGGCAAGCACGGCACGGCGGGCGCGGTGGGCGGCTGCGCGATCGGCCATCACGAAGCCAGCAAGAAGGACAAGAAAGCGCAGGAAGCCAACGCCGCCAGCGCGCCGAATACGAAGTAAGCGTTCGACGGCACCGGCGCCGCTCACGGCGCGCGCCGGTCCGAGCCGCTAAAATGGCCGGATTGCCCGCCGTGCGAGCTTAACGAGCCTGTTTGCTCGCACGAGCGTCGTTCAATCGGCATTTCACAGCGATCCCATGACAGCCCCCACGGACACGATCCAGCACTTCGCCTCCGACAACTACGCAGGCATCTGCCCCGAAGCGCTCGCCGCGCTCGTCGAGGCCAACACGAGCGGCCACGAGCCTGCCTACGGCGACGACTCGTGGACCGCGCAAGTCTGCGACCGCATCCGCGACCTGTTCCAGACCGACTGCGAAGTTTTCTTCGTGTTCAACGGCACGGCGGCGAATTCGCTGGCGCTCGCCTCGCTGTGTCAGTCGTATCACTCGGTGATCTGCCACGAACTCGCGCACATCGAAACCGATGAATGCGGCGGCCCCGAGTTCTTCTCCGGCGGCTCGAAGCTGCTCACCGCGAACGGCGAAAACGGCAAGCTCACGCCGGACGCGATCGAAGAGCTCGCCACCAGACGCGCCGACATCCACTATCCGAAGCCCAAGGTCGTCGCGCTCACGCAGGCGACCGAAGTCGGCACCGTGTACAGCGTCGAGGAAATTCGCGCGATCGCGGCGATCGCCAAGCGCCGGCATCTGAAAGTGCATATGGACGGCGCGCGCTTCGCCAACGCGGTCGCGACGCTGAACGTGCATCCGTCGGAGATCACGTGGCGCGCGGGCGTCGACGTCCTGTGCTTCGGCGGCACGAAAAACGGCCTGCCGGTCGGCGAAGCCGTGGTCTTCTTCGACCGCGCGCTCGCCGCCGATTTCGCGTATCGCCTGAAGCAGGCGGGACAGCTCGCCTCGAAGATGCGCTTCATTTCCGCGCCGTGGCTCGGACTGCTCGACGACGACGTCTGGCTGCGCAACGCGCGCCACGCCAATGCGATGGCGCAACTGATGGCCGCGCGTCTCGCCGACATTCCCGGCGTGCGCCTGCTGTTCGAGCCCGAAGCGAACGCCGTGTTCGCGGAACTGTCGGCGCATGTCGCGGCGGCGCTGCGCGCGAAGGGCTGGCGCTTCTATCAGTTCATCGGTTCGGGCGGCTGCCGGCTGATGTGCGCGTGGGACACGAAGCGTGAAACGGTCGAGCGCTTCACCGACGAAGTGCGCGCGCTCTGCGGATCGCGCTGAACTCCGGGCTGAACCTCCGCGCTGAACCCCGATTGACACGTTCGCCGCGCGGCTCCTAACATGGCCGCACCCTTCCCACCGGTTGCCCGGCCATGGCCTTCATCTTCTACCTGACCCACATTCATCTCGGCTACGACGCGCTCGCGACGCTACAAAGCGAGTGCGCGCGCATCGGCGTGAAGCGTCCGCTCGTCATTACCGACAAGGGCGTCGCGGCCGCGGGGCTCGCCGCCCGCGTGATCGAGAGCGCGCAACTCGGCGCGTTGCCGGTCTTCGACGACACGCCTTCGAACCCGACCGAAGCGATGGTCCTGCAGGCCGCCGCGCAATACAAGCGCGAGGGTTGCGACGGCCTGATCGCGGTGGGCGGCGGCTCGTCGATCGATCTGGCCAAGGGCGTCGCGATCGCCGCGACGCACGACGAACCGCTGACGACCTACGCGACCATCGAAGGCGGCAGCGGCAAGATCACGGAGCGCGCCGCGCCGCTGATCGCGGTGCCGACCACGTCCGGCACGGGCAGCGAAGTGGCGCGCGGCGCGATTATCATCCTGAACGACGGACGCAAGCTCGGCTTTCACTCGTGGCATCTGCTGCCGAAGTCGGCGATCTGCGATCCGTCGCTCACGCTCGGCCTGCCGCCCGGGCTCACCGCCGCGACCGGCATGGACGCGATCGCGCATTGCATCGAAACGTTTCTTGCGCCGGCCTTCAATCCGCCCGCCGACGGCATCGCGCTCGACGGACTCGAACGCGCGTGGGCCAACATCGAGCGTGCGACGCACGACGGCCAGGACCGCGATGCGCGCCTCAACATGATGTCGGCGTCGATGCAGGGCGCGATGGCCTTCCAGAAGGGCCTCGGCTGCGTGCATTCGCTGTCGCATCCGCTGGGCGGGCTCGCCGTGAACGGGCGCACGTCACTGCATCACGGCACGCTGAACGCGGTCGTGCTGCCCGCCGTTTTGCGCTTCAACGAAAGCGCGCCGACCGTCGTCGCCGAGCGGCGTTTCGCGCGCATGCGCCGCGTGATGAATCTCGCCGGCGACGCCGATATCGCGCAGGCCGTGCACGACATGACCGCGCGCTTAGGCCTGCCGACGCGTCTGTCGCAAATGGGCGTCGAGGCAAGCATGTTCGACAAGGTGGTGAAGGGCGCGCTCGCGGATCATTGCCACAAGACGAATCCGCGCGAAGCGAGCGCGGACGATTATCGACGCATGCTGACGGAGTCGCTCTGACGATGACCAAGCCGGTTCGCACCACCCGCGCCGACTACGCGCATTTCCTCGCGATCAGCACGCGCTGGTCGGACAACGACGTCTACGGGCACATCAACAACGTCGTCTATTACAGCTATTTCGACACGGTCGTGAACGAGTATCTGCTGCGCGCGGGCGTGCTCGATTTCAGCGAGGGCGAGACCATCGGCCTCGTGGTGGAGACGCGCTGCAATTTCTTCGCGCCGGTCGTGTTTCCCGAAGCCATCGAGGCGGGACTGCGCGTCGAGAAGCTCGGCAACACGAGCGTGCGCTACGAAGTGGCGATCTTCGCGCGAGGCGCGAACGAGGCTGCGGCGCAAGGACATTTCGTGCATGTCTACGTGGATCGTGTGACGCGCAGGCCGGTGGCGCTGCCCGCGCCGCTCATCGCCGCGCTCGAGCCGCTCGTCACCGGCTGAACCCGCGTGTTGCTGCAGTGGTTCAGCGTGAATCTGCTCAACGGCGTGAGCGTCGGCTTGCTGCTGTTCATGCTGTCCGCCGGTCTCACGCTCATCTTTTCGATGCTCGGCGTGCTCAACTTCGCGCACGCGAGTTTCTACATGCTCGGCGCCTATGTCGGGCAGACGCTCGCCGCGCTCGGCGGATTCTGGTTCGCGCTGATCGCGGCGCCGTTGCTCGTCGGCGCGGCGGGCGCGTTGTTCGAGCGCCTGCTGTTGCGGCGCGTGCATGCGCGCGGCGCGCTCGCCGAGTTGCTGCTCACGTTCGGCGCGGCCATCGTGATCGGCGAGGGCGTGAAGCTCGTCTGGGGACTCGGCTCCTTGCCCGCGGCGATTCCGCCCGTGCTCGACGGTCCGCTCTTCACCGTGTACGGCGCGTCGTTCGCGCGTTACCGCGCGTTCATGATGGCGCTCGCCGTCGTCATGCTGGGCGCGCTCTGGCTGATCCTGCGCACGTCGAAGACGGGGCTCGTCGTGCGCGCGGCGCTCACGCATCCCGCGACCGTCGAAACCCTCGGCCATGACGTGCCGCGCGTCTTCACGATGGTCTTCGCCGCCGGCACCGCGCTCGCTGCGGCGGGCGGCGTGATCGGCGCGCCGCTCGCCGTCATCGAACCGGCGATGGCCGACGCGATGGGGCCGATCGTGTTCGTCGTCGTCGTGATCGGCGGGCTCGGATCGCTGTACGGCGCGCTCGTCGCATCGCTTCTGATCGGCTGCGTGCAGACTTTCGCGGTGAGCGCGAGCGCGTCGGCGGGGAGCATCGCCGCCTGGTTCGGCGTGACGCTGCCGCCCGCCTGGGCCGCGTTGACCGTCACGCAGCTCGCGCCCGTGCTGCCGTATCTGCTGCTCGTCGCGATGTTGGCCGCGCGCCCGGGCGGGCTGTTCGGCGAGCGCATGCGCGCGCCGGGCGGATTTTCCGCGGGGCATGATGCTTAAGTTCGGCGCGCCGGTCGTGATGTTTGTTGTGTTGCTCGTGGCGCTCGCCGTGCCGCCGCTGGTCTCCGATCAATCGTGGCTGCTCGCGTACCTCGCACAGACCGCGACGCTCGTCGTCTTCGCGCTCTCGTACAACCTGTTGCTCGGTGAAACCGGCTTGCTGTCTTTCGGCCACGCCGTGTATGCGGGCCTCGGCGCGTTCGCCGCCGCGCACGTGTTCAACCGTTTCGGCGTGCCGTTGCCGCTTTTGCCGCTGATCGGCGGATGCGTCGCGATGCTCGTCGCGGTCGTCTTCGGCGCGATCTCGACGCAGCGCGCGGGCACGCCGTTCGCGATGATCACGCTCGGCATCGGCGAACTCGTCGCCGCCTGCGTGTGGCTCGTGCCGGGATGGTTCGGCGGCGAGGGTGGCCTGACGATCGATCGCGCGGGCGGGCCGCCGTTCTTCGCGTGGACCTTCGGCCCGTTGCGCGAAGCGTATGGCCTGATCGCGTGCTGGTGCGTCGTGGCGGCGCTCGCGATGTTCGCCTTCTCGCGCACGCCGATGTGCCGTCTCGCCAACGCCGTGCGGGACAATCCCGCGCGCGCCGCCGCGATCGGCTTCGCGCCCGCGCGCGTGCGTCTGATGATGCTCGTCGTGTCGGCGTTCTTCGCGGGCATCGCGGGCGTGCTGGCGTTGATCAACGTCGAACTGGTGTCGGCGGAAAGCGTGAGCCTCGCGCGCTCGACGGGCGTGCTCGTCGCGACGGTGATCGGCGGCGCGGGCACGTTCTTCGGGCCGGTCGCGGGCGCCGTGCTGCTGACGTTCTTCAGCGTCGCGGTGGCCAACGTCAGTGCGGCGTGGCCGATGTATCTCGGCCTCTTCTTCATGTGGGTGGTCGTCGCGGCGCCGGACGGTCTCGCGGGCCTGATACGGCGCGACGCGCGCACGTTGTGGCTCGGCGCATCGAGTGTCGCGGCGTGGGGAATCGCGGTGGTCGTCGTCGTGGAGACGCTTTACGCGCGTCAAAGCGATGCGGCCACGCTGCCGCGCGCGGCGTGGCTCGTCGCGCTGCCGGGCGCCGCGCTCGGGCTGTGGCTCGCGCGCCGCATGAGGTCCGGGCGATGAACGCGGCGCTCGAACTGCACGGCATCGTCAAATGCTTCGGTGCGACGCGCGTGTTGCGCGGCGTCGATCTGCACGTCGCGCAGGGCGAGCGGCACGCGCTCATCGGCCCGAACGGCGCGGGCAAGTCCACGCTCTTCGATCTGATTTCGGGGCGCGCGCGGCCGGACGGCGGGCGCATCGTCGCGAACGGATTCGACGTGACGGGCAAGCCGCCGCAGCGCGTCTCGCGCACGCTTGCGCGCAGTTTTCAGACGACGAGCGTGTTCGGCGGCCTGTCCGTACTCGATAACCTGCGTTGCGCGGCGCTCGGCGCGGCATCGGCGCGCCGGATCGACCGATGGCTGCCGTCGCGAAAGATCGACGAACGCGCACGCGCGATGCTCGACGCCATCGGTCTCGCCGATCGCGCCGATGAACCCGCCGCGCGCCTCGCCTACGCGGAGCAACGCGCGCTCGATCTCGGCATCGCGCTCGCGACCGATGCGCCGCTCATCCTGCTCGACGAACCCACCGCTGGCATGAACCGCGCGGAAGCGGCGCGCGCGCTCGCGTTGATCCGCGCGACGACGGAACGCCGCACGCTGCTCGTCATCGAGCACGACATGGACGCCGTGTTCGGGCTCGCCGATCGCATCTCGGTGCTCGTGCGGGGGCGCGTGATTGCCACGGGCACGCCGGCCGACATACGCGCGGATCGCGGCGTGCAGGACGCTTATCTCGGCGGGGACGCGCCATGAGCGGGGCATTGCGTATCGAGGACTTGCGCGCCTGGTACGGCGCCGCGCAGGTGCTGCACGGCGTGAATCTGTGCATCGGCGAAGGCGAGGCGCTCGCGCTCGTCGGCCGCAACGGTTCGGGCCGCTCGACGCTCGCGAAGGCCATCATGGGAATCGTGCGATGCACGGGCGATCTGCGCTATCGCGGCACGCAGCTCGCCGGCTTGCGGCCGTACCGGATTGCGCGGCTGGGCATCGGCTACGTGCCCGAAACGCGCGACGTGTTCCCCGCGCTGACGGTGCGCGAGAATCTCGCGCTCGGCGAGCGCCGCGGCACGCGCTTCACGCCCGGCGATGCGTACCGGCTGTTTCCCGTGCTCGAAGAACGCGCGTCGGTGAAAGCGGGCGCGCTGTCCGGCGGCGAGCAACAGATGCTCGCGCTCGCACGCACGCTGGCGGGCGATCCGTCGCTCGTCATCATCGACGAACCCGGCGAAGGGCTCGCGCCGCAAGTGCTCGCGCAAGTGGGCGCGTGTCTCGCGATGCTGCGCGAGCGCGGCGTCGCGATGCTGCTGATCGAGGAGCGGCTGACGATCGCGCGCATGCTCGACGCGCGCGTCGCCGTAATGGGACACGGCGCGATCCAGTTCGAAGGCGCGCTCGCGGCGTTGCACCGCAAAGAGCGCGTCATGCGCGACTGGCTTTCCGTGGGATAGCGCGAGACTTCAGGTCTTGTTGTCCCGCTCCACGATCCACTCGTGCTTCGGATCGTTCTTGAAGTGCCACGTGCGTTTGCTGCCGGCCATCACGTTCAGATAATAGTTGTCGTAGCCATACGGCACGACGACCGGATGATAGCCGCGCGGCACCATCACGACATCGTGATTCTCGACGGCCATCGTTTCGTCGAGATCGCGCTCGTCGGTATAGACGCGCTGAAACGCGAAGCCTTGCGGCGGATCGAGCCGGTGGTAATACGTCTCTTCCAGCGAACTCTCGACAGGCACGTTGTCCTGATCGTGCTTGTGCGGCGGATAGCTCGACGCATGTCCGCCCGGCGTGCGCACTTCCACCACGAGCAGCGACTCGGCGGCTTCGGTCTGCGGAAGAATGTCGCACACGTAGCGCGTATTCGCGTTTTTGCCGCGCGTCGAGCGCTTCATCTGCGAGGGCTCGATGAGCCGCGGTGGAAACACGCCCGTTGCGGGCGCGCTCGCGATGCCCACTTCCGCGTCGCGCTCGGCGTGCACGATCGCGGCGAGCTTCGGCGGCACGTACACCGCATAGGGCGCTGCGTCCTCGAACACGCTGTCGCGCGTGCCGATGGACGGCCAGTGTTCGTCACCGGCCTCGACGCTCACCGTGCCCGTCAGCACGACGATGCAGCTTTCGCGGTCGGCGTCGTACACATGCACGACATCGCCCGCATTCAGACGATACGCCGCGAAGCCGACATGCTTCCAGCCGGCGGAATCGGGTGTCACGCGCGCGATGGTCTGACCTTCGCGCGATGCCTTCACTAGCAGGCTCATGCCGCCTCCTTAAAGGTTTCGTCGACGAGCGCGCGCAATGTGCGATAGCCCTTGTCGGCATAGGCATAGCTCGGCGCGATCACCGGATCCTGCTCCGCTTCCACGACGAGCCAGCCGTTGTAATCATGCTCCGCGAGACACGCGACGATGCCCGGATAGTCGATGACGCCATCGCCCGGCACGGTGAACGCGCCGTTGATGACCGCATCGAGAAAGCTCCAGTTGCGATTGCGCGCGAGCTTCACGATTTCCGGGCGCACGTCCTTGCAATGCACATGGCACACGCGCGCGATATGTTGTCTGAGCACGGTGAGTGCATCGCCGCCCGCGAAGGTGATGTGGCCCGCATCGAACAGCAGACCGACGGCATCGCCGGTGAGCGCCATCAGGCGTTCGACATCGGCCGGGGTTTCGACATACGCACCCATATGATGATGATAGGCGACGCGCACGCCGCGCGAGAGCGTGTATTCGGCGAAGCGGTTCAGGCGCTCGGCATACTCGTGCCAGCGCGCGTCGGAGAAAAAGCGCGGACGCTGATAGAGCGGCCGCGGCGCGCCCTGGATCGAATCGGCGACTTCGCCGTAGACCATCACCGTCGCGCCGTTCTTCGCGAGCAGATCGAGATGCGGGCCGACCGCCTCGATCTCTTCTTCCGCGCTGCGCGCCGCGAGCCTGCCCGAATACCAGCCCGACACCAGCGCGAGATCGTATTGCGCGAGCAAGCTCTTGAGCGCCTGCGGCTCGCGCGGAAACTTGTTGCCGAGTTCGAACCCTTCATAACCGATCTGCCTGCCTTCGGTGAGCGCGGCAGACAGAGGCGTCTCCCCGCCGAGCGAGGGCAGATCGTCGTTCATCCAGGACAACGGGTTGATGCCGATGCGGACATTCAAGGACATTGTCGAATCCTCATGCATTATCTGGAATCTTCGGAACGCGCCCGGATGGCGCGCTCGTAGGCTTCGCGGGCGACCACCACCGCCGCGCGCTCCGACACTTCGGGCACGGCCACTTCCCACCACCAGCCGCCTTCCTCGGTCGGACGCGCGGGATCGGTGTCGATCGAAATGAGGTAGCTGCGAGCCGCCGCGCGCGCGCGTTTCATCGCGGCCTGCAATTCGCCGATGTTCGCCGCATGCTCCGACAACGCGCCGAGCGAGCGCGCATGCAGTGCGAAATCGATCTGCGGCGCACCATGCGCGCCCTGTTTGCAGTCGTCGATGAGATTGTTGAACGGCGCGCCGCCGCACGCCTGCTGCAGGCGGTTGATGCAGCCGAAGCCGCGATTGTCGAGCAACACGACAATCAGCTTCGCGCCCAGCATGACGGATGTCGCGAGTTCGCTGTTCATCATCAGATAGCTGCCGTCGCCGACGATCACGATCACTTCTCGTTCGGGCCGCGCGAGCTTCACGCCCAGTCCGCCCGCGATTTCATAGCCCATGCACGAGTAACCGTATTCGACGTGATAGCCGCCCGGCGCGCTCGTGCGCCAGAGCTTCTGCAAGTCGGCGGGCAGCGTGCCGGCCGCGCACACGACGATGTCGCGCGCCGGCGATGCGTCGTCCGAGCGCTGCACCGCGCCGATCACATCGGCTTCGCGCGGCAACTGGCCATCGGCGATGGGCGTGTTCGTCACGTGCGCCACCGTCTCGCGCCATTCGTTCGCGAGGCGGTGCGCGCGCGTCGTCCATTGCGGGGACGCGCGCCAGTCGCCGAGCGCATCCGACAACGCCGCGAGCGCGGCACCGGCATCCGCTTCGACGGCCACGGCGTGCTGCTTGAGCGCATCGAACGAATTGGCGTTGATCGCGACGAGCCGTGCCTGCGTGAACAGCGTGTTCGAACCGGTCGTGAAGTCCTGCAGACGCGTGCCGACGGCCAGCACGCCGTCGCTCGCATGCGCGAGTTCGTTCGAAGCCGAGCTGCCCGTCACGCCGATGCCGCCGACGTTCAGTGCATCGTCCCACGCGAGCGCGCCTTTGCCCGCCTGCGTCTCGGCAACCGGAATGCCGTGCTTGTGCGCGAACGTGCGCAACGCGTCCGCGGCGAGCCCGTAAAGCACGCCGCCGCCCGAGACGATCAGCGGCTCGCGCGCTTCGCGCAGCGTCGCGGCAGCGCGTTCGATTTCGCGCGGCACGGGCGCGGGCGCATGAAACTCGACGACGCGCGGCTCGAAGAACGACGCCGGGTAGTCGTAGGCCATCGCCTGCACGTCCTGCGGCAGCGCGAGCGTGACGGGGCCGCACAGCGCCGCATCGGTGAGCACGCGAATCGCACGCGGCAACGCGGACAGCAACTGCGCGGGATGCACGATGCGATCGAAATAACGCGACACGGCCTTCAGCGCATCGTTCGCGGAGACGCCGCCGTCGTGCGGGTCCTCGACCTGTTGCAGCACCGGATCCGGCGCGCGCGACACGAAAATATCGCCCGGCAGCAACAGCACCGGCAGGCGATTCACGTGCGCGAGCGCGGCGGCCGTCACGAGATTGGTCGCGCCCGGACCGATGGACGTCGTCACCGCCATCATGCGGCGGCGCATGTGCGCCTTCGCATAGGCGATCGCGCTGTGCGCCATCGCCTGCTCGTTGTGCGCGCGATAGGTCGGCAGTTCCTCGCGATATCGATGCAGCGCCTCGCCGATGCCCGCGACATTGCCGTGCCCGAAGATCGCGAACACGCCGCCGAACAGCGGCTCGCCGCGTTCCGTGCGCTGCGCCGCGAGATAGCGCACGACGGCCTGCGCGGCGGTGAGCCGCACGGTCGCGTCACCACGCGCCTGTTCTTGTGCTTGCGTTTGCGTTGCACGCTGGTTCATGCGGCCTGCTCCTGTCTTGCGTGAATGGAATCGGCGCGCGCGTCGTGCCCTGCACGCGCGTCGCGCCATGCGCCGATCAGCGCTTCGAACGTGCGGCGCACGCGCGCGATCAGCTCGCGGTCGTCGATCTCGCCGGCGAGCCACGCCTGGCTCGGCTCATGAAAGATCGTGCGTCCGACCGTGAAGCCCCTGCATGTCTTCGACGATGCCGCCGCGCGGAAGCCCTCGCGCAACTGCTCGACGCCCGCGGACAAACCCAGCAGCACGACGCCGCGGCAATACGGATCGCGCTCGGCGATCAGCACATCGATCGCTTGCCATTGCTGCGCGCTCATCGGTTCCAGCTTCCACCATTCCGGATAGATGCCGAGGTTGTAGAGGCGCTTCAGCGCGCGATACACGGTGTCGTCATCGACGGGCGGACCGTTCTTCGGCACGATCACTTCGAGCAGCAGTTCGTTGCCGCTTTCCTGCACGGCGTCGTAGAGCGCGCGCAACTGCGCTTCCTGTTCGAGCCGCAATTCATGCGGATGATCGGGGTGATACTGCACGAGGCATTTCGCGACCTGTTCGCGCGGCCACGCGACGAGCGTCGTGCCGATCGAGCGGCCGTGATCGAACTGAAGCGGCAGCGATCCCGGCAACTCGACCGGGCGGCCGACCCACCAGCCGCGGCCCGTGGCGGCGTTGAGCGCATCCTGTCCGTAGCGATCGTCGATCAGCACGCCGATGCGTCCTTCGAGCCCGAGCTCCTTTTCCGTCTGCGCGACGGCCTCGACGAAGAGATTCTTCAGCGTCGCGATACGCGCTTCGCTCGCGCCGGCCTGCTGCGCGAGATCGAAGAACTGGTTGCGATGATCGAACGCGAAGCCGAGCACTTCGTTCCATTGCCTGCGATTCGGGCTCACGCGATGCAGCCGTGCGAGCTTCGCATCGAGATCGGGACGGCGCATGCGCGCGGGATCTTCCTGCGCCGCCGCCAGGAAATAATCGAGTTCGGCGGGCGTCGACATCGCGGGCGCGCAGCCGTGGCGCGACACGACGAGCGCGCCGCACGCGTTCGCCGCCCGCGCGCAGGCGTCCAGCGGTTCGTCGCGCAGCCAGCCCGAAAGGAAGCCCGACGCGAAGGCGTCGCCGGCGCCGAGCACGTTGAGCACGTCCACTTCGACGCCGCCGTGCACCGGCGCATCGTCGATGGAGGCGGGCACCGCGCCTTCGATGATCGAGCAGCCGAGCGGCCCGCGCTTCACGACGAGCGTGGCGCCGGTGACCTGGCGCACCATCGCGAGCGCATCGACGAGATGCTCCTTGCCGCCCGCGATGCGAAACTCTTCTTCAGTGCCGATCACGAGATCGATCAGCGGCAGAATGCCCTGCAAATGCGCAGTGACGCCTTCGTTCGCGACAAAGCGCGTCTCGCCGTCGGCCTTGCCGGTGAGGCCCCACAGCACGGGCCGGTAGTCGATGTCGAGAATCGTGCGCACGTCGTTGCGCCGCGCGTATTCCAGTGCGCGCCGGCTCGTGCGGTTCACCTGTTCGGTGGAGAAGTGCGTGCCCGTGATGAGCAGCGCCTTCGAGGACGCGATATACGCTTCGTCGAAATCGCTTTCGTCGACGGCCATGTCCGCGCAGTTCTCGCGATAGAACACGAGCGGGAACGTGTCGCGATCTTCGAGGCCGAGCAGCACGAGCGCGGTCAGCCGTTCCGGATCCACGCGCACGTGACTCACGTCGCAGCCTTCGCGTGCGAGTGTCTCCGTGAGAAAGCGTCCCATGTGATCGTTGCCGACGCGCGCGAGCATCGACGAATCGAGCCCGAGCCGCGCGCATCCGAACGCGATGTTCGCCGACGAGCCGCCGAGATACTTCGCGAACGTCGCGACGTCTTCGAGCCGCGCGCCGACTTGCTGCGCGTACAGATCGACGGCGAGGCGCCCGAGGCACACGATATCGCGCGTGCGATCCGGGGCAAAACGAGAGGTGGTCTGTGTTGTCATGCTGGATAGTCCTCAGATCGTCGCGCCTTCGAGTTCGCTCATCATCTGCTGCATTTCGGCGCCGCCCGCCATCATGTCGAGCACTTCGTTCTTGCTGATGTTGTCCTTCGTGAAGGTGCCCATCGAGCGGCCGCGATTGAGCAGCGTGAACGAATCGCCGATCGGATACGCGTGATGCACGTTGTGCGTGATGAAGATCACCGAGATGCCTTTCTCGCGCGCCTTGTGAATGAGTTTGAGCACGTTGAAGCTCTGCTTCACGCCGAGCGCGGCGGTCGGTTCGTCGAGGATCAGCACGCGTGCGCCGAAGTGGATCGCGCGCGCGATCGCGAGACATTGCTTCTCGCCGCCGGACATCGTGCCGATCGGCTGATGCGGATCGCGCACGTTGATGCCCATTTCCGCGAGCTTGGCGCGCGAGGTTTCGGCGGCGAGATCGAGGTCCATCACGCTGAACACGCCGAAGCGCTTCTTCTGCGGTTCGCGGCCCATGAAGAAATTGCGCGCGACGGACAGGAGCGGCACGAGCGCCAGATCCTGATACACGGTCGCGATGCCGAGATCGAGCGCTTCCTTCGGCGATTCGAAATGCACGGGCTCGCCATCGACGAGATAGTCGCCCGACGAAGGCTGATGCACGCCCGCCAGCGTCTTGATGAGCGTGGACTTGCCTGCGCCGTTGTCGCCCAGCAGGCAATGCACTTCGCCGCGCTTCAGCCGCAATGTGACGCCGTTCAGCGCGATCACCTTGCCGAAGAACTTGCTGACGTTTTCGAGTGCGAGGATGTTGTCGTCGTTCATGTCGGTTCTCCGCTTGCGTTATTGAGCCTGCGACACGCGACGGCGCACGTAGTGGTTGAAGAGCACGGCGATCAGCAGCATCACGCCGAGGAACACGCGGAACCAGTCCGAGCTCACGTTCGTATAGGTGATGCCGATCTGCACGACGCCGAAGATCAGCGCGCCGAAGCAGGCGCCGACCACCGAGCCGTAGCCGCCCGTCAGCAGCGTGCCGCCGATGACCGCCGCGATGATCGCTTCGAATTCCTTCTGCAGGCCGCGATCCGCCGCGGCCGAACCGATGTCGCACACCTGCAGCACGGCGAAGAGGCACGAGCAGAACGCGGTCAGCACGAACAGCGAGATCTTCACGCGCTTGACCGGCACGCCGACGTTCTTGGCGGCCGTGGCATCGCCGCCGACCGCGAGAATCCAGTTACCGTAGCGCGTCTTGGCGAGCACGAACGCGCCGACTGCCGCGAGCGCGAGCCACCAGATGATGACCTTTGGAATGCCCGGCACGAGCGGCTCGCCGCTGTCGAGCAGCTTGCCGATGCCCATGTGCGCGAGCCAGGTGAACAGGCCGTGGAGCGCGACGCCATGAAACAGCGCATTGGTGACCGGATCGTTCTGCGCGAGGTCGCCCACGCCGGAGATGATGGTGCGGTCCGCGAACATGATCGACAGCGCGAGCGTCAGGCCGCGCAGGATGAACAGGAACGCGAGCGTGACGATGAACGAGGGCAGCCGCGTGCGCATCACGAGATAGCCGTTCAATGCGCCGAGCAGCATCGAGCAGCCGAACGCGAAGAGGATCGACAGTGAGAGCGGCCAGTGGAAGTAGACCGAGGGCAGCGCGACCATCATGCCGGCGAAGCCGATCATCGAGCCGATCGACAGGTCGAATTCGCCCGCGATCATCAGCAGACACGCGCCGACGGCGAGCAGGCCGAGATACGCCGCGACCTGCGACCAGTTCATCACGCCGTCGAGATTGAACATGCCCGACGATCCCGCGCCGAAACCGAACACGATGAACACGAGCACCGTGCCGGAAATCGCCGCGAATTCCGGGCGATTCAGCAAATGACCGAACCACGATTGCTGGCGTACGCGCTCGTCCGAGGGTTTGGCCGCGTCAGGCGTTTCAGCGTTGTCCTGCTGCGGATTCACGTGAGGAGGATAGTGTTTGCCTGCTACGCCCATGATGGCTCCTTGAAACTCGGATTTCGATGCAGTACCGATGTGCGCGCTCCCGCCGCGTCCGCGAACGGACGCAGCAGACAAGCGATGTACGTTGATAAAAGCGGGCGGCGCTACGCGGGCCGCCCCAAGAAGGTCACGCCGCGATCAACGATATTGACCGGCGTACTTCTGGACCTTGTCGAGATTTTCTTTCGTGATGAAGCCCGGACCGGAACGAATGTTCTTCGGACCGTACGACGGCTGCAATCCGTAGGTTTCGAGGCGCGCCTTGAACTTCGGATTCGCTTCGAGGATCTGCCGGATCTTCGCGGGATCGGTCGTGTGTTCCTTCTTGACGATCGCGAGCACCGCCACCGGGATATAGCCTTGCAGATACGGCTGCTGATCGATCGCGAACTTGATCGTGCCGTCCTTGATCCCCTTCGCGATGTCGTCGGAGAAGTCGAAGGTCACGAAATAGATCTTGTTTTGCAGGCCCATTTGCGTCACGGCCTTGAGCGTCGCGGATGCGGGCGTCGGTCCGAGCGTGAGGATCGCGCCCGTGTCCGGATGGTTGCGCAGATAAGCCGATACCTTCGACTGAATCTCGGTCGGATCCTGTCCCGAATCGATCGTCGAGGCCTTGTAGTCGATGCCGAGCGCGTCTGCGAAGCCCTTGCAGCGGTCGAACGAAACGGTGTTCGTCGCGATGTGATTCACGCACAGGAACGTCTTGACGCCCGCGGCCTTCGCTTTCTCGCCCGCCGCCTTGCCCGCGACATATTCCGGCTGGCCGACATGCATGATCGCGCCGAGTTGCGCGCTCTGTTCCTCCGTGCCGGAGTTGATCGTGACGAGCGGAATCTTTTTCGCGGTGACCTTGTTGAGCGCGCTCTTCAGCACGTCGAAGTCGGCGATGGTGGTGATGACGCCATCGTAGTTGCGCGCGGCGGCCTGCTCGATCAGACGCGACATGTCCGCGATATCGCCGTTCGGCGGATTGCGGTAGTCGGTCTGGACGTTGAAGTCCTCGTCCGCCTGCTTGATCGCGTTCTTGATGGTGTTCCACCACGAGTCCGAGTCCGGAGCGTGGCTGATCAGCACGAACTTCGCATCGGGCGCCGCCTGGGCGGGGTTCGACGCGATCAACGCTGCGCTGCACAACGCAGTAGCAGCCATCAGCGCGCGCAGCGCCGCCCGACCGTTGCAAATGGTCATTGTCTCCACCTATCTCGGTTTGTTGTTTGGTGTGATGTGTTCGCGAGCCGGCGCCGGGTTTCCACACATCCGGCGCCATGCTCAGGACCAAGAGTAGGTCAGTTTTTCGGGCTCTGCAATAGAAATTTTATGCGTCCGGCAAATGGAAAATACATTCCAATTTGCTTGCCGCCTTCCTATAATCGGTTCCACGGCGCTCGTCACCGAGCGCGAACGAGGCGAGCCTGAAATGGATGAAACCAGCACCGAAGTCCAGAGCGTCGACGAACTGATGCAGCGGATCACCGACGCCTATGACTCGCTGCCGCGCCAGTTGAAGAGCGTCGCGACCTATATCGAGCAGCATCGCCAGAGCGTGATGATGGATCGCACCGCCGACATCGCCGGTGCGTGCGGCGTGCATGCGTCGGCGGTCGTGCGCTTCGCGCAGCGCTTCGGTTTCTCCGGCTTCTCCGACCTGCAGGCGGTGTTCCGGCAGGCGTACGCGGGCGGCGGCGGCTCGCAGCAGAGCTATCAGCAGCGCATCCGCAAGCTCATCGACGAAAAGGCGGGCGAGGCGTCGGGCGTGTCGGTGGCGCGCGAGTTCATCGCGGCGAGCCGCACGGGTCTCGATGAACTCGAAGCCGGTCTCGACGACGAACAGTTCGAAGCCGCCGTCGACATGCTCTCGCAGGCCGAGAACATCTATGTGATCGGCGTGCGCCGCTCGTTTGCGGTGGCGAGCTACATCGTCTATGCATTGCAGCACACGAAGAAGCGCGTGCATCTTATTTCGGGCTTCGGCGGCATGTTCCGCGAACAGGTCCGCAGCGTGAAGAAGGGGGACGTGGTGGTCGCGATCAGCTTCGCGCCCTACGGCAAGGAGACGCAGTATTGCGTGCGCGCCGCGCAGCATCACGGCGCGAAGACCCTCGTCATCACCGATAGCCAGCTTTCGCCGCTCGCGCGTCACGCGAGCGCGAGTCTGTTCGTGAAGGAGGGCAGCGCGTTCGCGTTCCGTTCGCTCACGAGCACCATTTGCCTGTGCCAGGCGTTGTTCATCGCGCTCGCGTACCGGCTCGAGTTGAATGTCGAGGAATCCAAGGAGACAGGTGGCTATGACGATTGATGTGGCGGTGTTCGGCGCAGGGCGCATCGGCAAGATTCACGCGGCCAACCTCGCGCGGCAGCCGGGCGTGCGGTTGAAATACGTGGTCGACGTGAACCGCGAGGCGGCTGCCGCGCTGGCGGCGCTGCACGGCGCCCAGGTTGCCGACGTCGACGGCGCGATGGGCGATGCCGCGGTCGGTGCGACGGTCGTGTGTTCGAGCACGGATACGCATGCGGACCTGATCCTCGCGTCGGCGGCGCAGAAGAAGCATGTGTTCTGCGAGAAGCCCGTCGATCTCGCGCTGGACCGGGCGCGCGCGTGCGCGGAAGCGGTCGCGAAGGCGGGCGTCGTCTGCATGATCGGGTTTCAGCGCCGCTTCGATCCGACGTTCTCGGCGCTGAAGGCGCGCATCGACGCGGGCGAGATCGGCGAACCGGAAATGCTGGTCGTGACGAGCCGCGATCCGGGCGCGCCGCCGGTCGAGTACATCAGACATTCGGGCGGCATCTTCAAGGACATGCTGATCCACGATTTCGACATCTTCCGCTGGATTCTCGACGACGAAGCCGACACGCTGCACGCGACCGGCAGTTGCCTGTCCGATCCCGCGATCGCCGAGGCGGGCGACATCGACTCGACCGCCGTGACCATTCGCACGAAGCGTGGCCGCCTGTGCCAGATCAACACGGCGCGGCGCTCGGGCTACAGCTACGATCAGCGCTTCGAAGTGCTCGGCGCCGCGGGCATGCTGCAGGCGGGCAACGTGCGGCCGACGGAAGTCACCGCCTATTCGACGAAGGCCGTCTCGAACGACGTGCCCGAGGCGTTCTTTCTCGAACGCTATCGCGCGGCGTATGCAGCGGAAATCGCGCATTTCTTCGATGCCGTCAACCACGGCAAGCCGGTGCGCACGACGGTCGCCGACGGCCTGAAGGCGCTCGAACTCGCCGAGGCCGCGACGCTGTCGTGGCGCGAGAAGCGCATCGTGCGTCTCGGGGAGAACGCGTGATGAGCACGGTGCGCTTCGGTATCGTCGGATTGGGAAGGCTCGGGCGCCGCCATGCCGAGAACCTCGCGTGGCATGTGCCGGGCGCGAAGCTCGTCGCGGCGTGCAGCCCGGTGCAGCAGGAACGCGACTGGGCGCGGCAGCAGTGGCCGGAACTCGCGCTTCATGCGGACTACGATGCGTTGCTCGCGGACCCGTCCATCGATGCGGTCTGGCTCGTCACGCCGACCTCGCTCCACGCGCGGCAGATCATCGCCGCGCTGCGCGCGGGCAAGCACGTCTTCTGCGAGAAGCCGCTGTCGCTCGATCTCGCCGAGTGCGATGCGGTGATCGAGGAGCACGCGCGTCATCCGCATCTGCATGTGATGATCGGCTTCGTGCGCCGTTTCGATGCGAGTTATCGCGACGCGTTCGACAGCGTCGCCGCGGGCGCGATCGGCCGGCCGTTCATGGTGCGCTCGCAGACCTGCGACAAGAACGATCCCGACGGCTTCTTCGTGCGCTTCGCGCCGACTTCGGGCGGCCTCTTTCTCGATTGCAGCGTGCACGACATCGATCTCGCGCGCTGGCTGCTCGGCAATCCGCGGCCGAAGCGGGTGTACGCGAGCGGCACCATTGCGATTCACGAAGGCTTGCGCGAGTGCGGCGACATCGACAATGGCGTGGGCACCATCGAGTTCGAGGACGGGCGGCTCGCGGTGCTGTACGCATCACGCACGATGGCGCACGGCCACGACACGCAGACAGAGGTGATCGGCACGGCGGGCGCGTTGTCGGTCGGGCGCAATCCGCGCGCGAACCGCGTCGAGATCGCCGATGCACACGGCATGCGCAACGCGTGCACGCCGACGTTCTTCGAGCGCTTCGAGGATGCGTTCTTGCGCGAGGCGCGGGCGTTCGTCGCGTTGCTCGCCGACGGCAAGCCGACCGGACTCACGCTGGACGATGCACGGGAAGCGACGCGCATCGGGATCGCGCTGCGGCGGGCGTATGAGGGCGGAAAGGAAGTGGACTTGTGAGCCCTGCGCGGATCCGCCTAGGGTCGCGGGCGGGTCCGCAGCTTCCACTGCCGACGCGAGGCTCAGGCGTGCCGCCGTTGCTCAGATCGATACCATTTCGAAATCTTCTTTTCCGACGCCGCACTCCGGACACTTCCAGTTGGCCGGAACGTCTTCCCAGCGTGTTCCCGGCGCAATGCCGTCATCTGGTGCACCACGGGTTTCCAAGTAAATCCAGCCGCACACCAGACACATCAGCGTGCGCATCTCCACTTCAGTCGCGCTCATCGCACCCGCTCCTCGATATCCGACGCGTGTCTCATTACAAATTCGTGTACCCGCTCGCGCACTCTGGCGTCCGAGAGAATTCGTACATGCCCCGCGCCCGTCGCCGGCCAAAGGGTTGCGTCAGGCAGGCTCGCCACTGCGCTTTGTGCTTCGCAGTACGGCACCATCCGATCGGCCGGGTCATGCACGACCAGCACCGGCACTTCGAGCGATGGGCCGCGCGCTTTAATGTCCCAGTGGCTCACCGGCACGCCGTTGCGCGCCAGCAGTTCCGCATAGATGCGCTCGACCACTGGAGGCGGCAGCGCCATGTCGCGGCTCGCCCATCGTTCCAGCACCCCGGTCAGCGTGCAGGTCGGCGCGATCAGCACGATGCAGCGCAATGACGCCGGGCGCGAGCGTTCCGCCAGCGCCGAGATGGCCGCGATCGAACCGAGCGAATGCGCGATCACCACCTGCGCGCCTTCGATTGCATCCAGCACCGCGCCTGTCGCCCGGGTGAACTGCGCCATCGTCGTGTGCTTGCCCGGCGCGAGACCATGTGCGGGTGCGTCGAACGCCGCCACCGAAAATCCGAGCGTCTGCATCGGCTTCACGAAGCCCAGCATGCTGCTGCTGTCGGTGCCCCAACCATGCACGAGCAGCGCCCGCGTCGTACCGCCCTCCCAGTAATAAGCGCGATCGATATCCGCATTGCCGTGGATCGACATCGTCTTCGCGCCGAGCGGCGTGCGATCACTGACGGACAGCCCATAGCCGCGCGTGAAGCTGAACGCGTCTGCCGCGCGACGGCCCGCGGTGCGAGGTGCGAAGCCGCTCAGCAAGCGGAACGCATAACGGCCGAGCTGCGCGCCGAACGATTGCGCACGCGTCCGCCGCGCCACCGGCGCGACTTTGGCGGAGTTGGTGGTCTTCATTGTCGGCCCTCCCTCGCCGTCGTGGCGCGTGCGCCCACAGGCACCGCCTCTCGCGACAGGCTGCGGTAGTAGCCCGTCTCGGTGTCGTAGAAGTGGCAGTGAGCGATCACGTGCCACAGATCGCGGAACGAGAAGTCTTTCTCACGGATCATTCCCGGAAACGCATTCTTGAGTGCCGCCTGCGCGGCCGGCAGGTTGTAGAACGGCACGATCGGCGCGACGTGGTGGGCTGTGTGCACCGAAATGTTGTGTGTCAGAAAGTGCAGCCACTTCGGATACCGGTAGTCGGTTGTCACCAGCAGACGACTCGCATTGGGCGTCCAGTGTTGCGACGGCAGAAACGGGATATCCGCCGAGGTATGGTGCATCAGGGTCGTGGCGCTGAACCACGCATGAATCATGAGCCATGGCGCGACGAAGTACAGGAACAGGCCCGTGATGCCGGTCAGGTAAATCAGCGCCGGGAAGTAGAGCGCCGCGGCGATCAGCACAACACCTATCGAAAGCTTCACGTCGCGCCGCGCCTCCCGCTTCGGATGAAAGCCGGGACGCACGCCCGATTCTTTCCAGTAGCTCACCGTGCCCGCCCAGAACAGCCACTTGCGGGTGCCAGCATATTCGAGGCGTTTCAACAACGGCATGCGGTCAAAAAGCGGCGCGGGAATAGGTCTCCAGTCCGTATCGAATTCCAGATTGTTGGTGTTCGCGTGATGCAGGTTGTGCGTGTGGCGCCAGGCGTGGAACGGATACAGCAGTGGCAACAGCGACAGGTGTCCGATAAACAGATTGAGCGGACGGGAGCGCGAGTACGAGTTGTGACCGCAATCATGCGCGATGCAATGCAGCCCCCAGCCGCCCAGACCGGCGATCACCCACAGCGGAAGGCAGAGCAGCCAATGCGGCGCATACGCGACGCCGACGAGCGCCGCGACGTACACCGCGGCGCTGACCGTGAAGCCGAGCAGGCCGCGCCACGCACGTGGCTCGTACAGCGATTTCGGAATCGCGTCGGCCAGCCGTATGCCGTCGATCGCCCTCGATTTTTGAAGGAATTCGTCGAAGCACGCGGGCGGCGCGCTCGGAATGGTGTAACTGTTCATCATGTCGATCTCCCGCTTACGCCGCCTGCAGACCCAACTCGGCCGCTAGGTGACGGGCCAGTTCGTCGATGTTGTTGTATTCGAACAGCAGCGCGGGGGACAGCCGCTGTTCGACGACCTTCTCGAGATCGCCCGACACCTGCACCGCGACGATCGAGTCGAGGCCATACTCGTCGAATCGCTTGGCTGGATCGATGACGGCCCGATCCATTTTCAACTGCCGAGCGAGCCGATCGACGAGCCAACTGCGAATCGACGCTTCCGTCAATGGGCCTACGTCGGCAGACACTGCTTTCTTGCGGGCAAACAGACCGCTCAAGATTCCGGTTTGAGACATGCTGGATAGCCTCTGTAGTATGAGGGAGTTGGACGACATATCGACGACTGCTTTCAATGGGGTTGCTTGGCGAACTTGCGGATCGCCTCGTGCCCGGGAGAGCGCAGATCCCACACGATGCCCGCCTTGGCGAGTGTCCAGAGCAGCCATCCGCTGAGATCGGGTTCGTACCATTTGACCGAATGGCGATATGACGCGGGAAACGCGTGGTGGTTGTTCTGCAGACCTTCGCCGAACGTGAGCACGGCAACCGTCCAGTTGTTTGCGCTCCGGTCGCCGGTTCTGAAGGGCCGTCCACCGAACATGTGGCAGACCGAGCCGACGCACCAGGCTGCCTGATTGGCCAGGAAGATCCGTGCGAGGCCGCCGAACAGCAGGCCATTCCACGCACCGTGCCACGAGCCGCTCACGGCACCGCCGATAGCGGCGGGCAACACGAGGCCGAGCACGATCCACCAGGCATAGGTGCGGTGATAGAAGAACAGACGGCGATCGCGGAGCACGTCGGGGGCGAAGAATGTCCAGCCCGACGTGTCTGGCGCCAGCATCCAGGGCATATGCGCGTACCAGAGACCGCGCAGCTTCGCTAACAGGCCTGCGCCGGCCAGGTTCGGCGAATGTGGATCACCTTGCTGGTCGCTGTACAGGTGATGACGGCGGTGTGTCGTCACCCAGAACATGATCGGCCCTTGCGCTGCCATCGAGCCGCAGATCATCAGCAGCGCCTCGACCGCTTTCGACGTGCGATAAGTCTTGTGTGCGAGATACCGGTGGAAGCCCATTGTGATCCCGCCCATGTGCAGAAAATAGAACACGATGAACAGCACGAGATCGGTGATCGAGAACGCGCCGAGCACGATCTGGCGCACCGCCAGCGCGAATCCGGCGAGCGGCAGCAGCATCAGAGTCAGCGCGGTGTAACGTTTGACGCGCGCGCCACGGCCGTTGAGCGGCGAAACACCCGGAATCTGCCTGTCGGCGGAATGTGCGCGGGGTGCAACCTGAGTCGACGAAGTCATAGGAGTCCTCAAGCGCCGATGAAGCGCTTTCGAAGAATTTGAGGGGACGGCTGCACGGCCCTTCGGCGCATAACGCACTTCCGAGACGAGGCCCAGCGCATCGAGCAGGCGGATGAACCAGGCGGATGGATCGAGCTGCCAGAACGCGTGATCGTTGTTGGCGAAGGCGGGGTGCGCGTGATGGTTGTTGTGCCACGCGCCGCCCATCGATACGATCGCGAGCAGGCCGAGATTGCGGCTGTGGTCGCGCGTCGCGTGGGGTCGGGTGCCGATCGTGTGGCAAAGTGAATTGATGGCCCAGGTCGACTGATCGAGCAGGAAGATTCGCGCGAGACCACCCCAAAGGAAGCCGCCCACGGCCCCGATCAGGCGTTGCCCGCCGGGGGCGAGCAACGCGCCCGCGACGGTTGGAATCGCGAGGCCGAGTAGGACCCACCAGCCATATTGCAGATTGAGTTTGACGATCAGGCGGTCGCGCAACAAGTCGGTTGCGTACGCGCTCCAGCTATCGCGGCGCACCCTGAACAGCCACGCCACGTGGCCATGCCACAGACCCGCGAACCGGCTCGGCTTACCGTGTCGATTCAGGCGCGGGCGTGGCGAATGCGGATCTCCGTCCTGATCGGTAAATGCGTGGTGCAGCCGATGCGTCGCGGCCCAGAACAGGATGGGCCCTTGGACCGCCATGCTGCCGAGCACGCCAAGCAATACGGTAACGATCGGTCGGCCCTTGAACGAGTGGTGCGAAAAATACCGATGCATACCGACTTCTACGCCGATCGCGGTCGAGAAATACATTGCGGCCAGCAGCATGAAGTCGGTTGCGCGCACCCCGTAGACCCACGTGTAAGCCATCGCCAGTGCGAAACCGATCGCGGGAATGCTCACGGTCGAAAGAGCGAGGCGGCGTGCGCGCACGTCGGTGTCCGCTTTCGCGGGGGGCTGCGAAGACAAGGGATCCGTTTCAGCCATGGCTGGCTCCGAAGAAAAACGACGACAGGGGAATAAGACGATGCATCTTGGGCAGCGCTACACGTTTGTCCCGAGCCCGCTCAGGCGGCCTTGCTGGAATGCCTGCTTGCAGGCTTGCCGGCGCACTTTGCCGCTCGTCGTTAGGGGAATCGCGCCGATCGGCCCCAGATGTACCACCGCCGGTGACACGCCGTGATCGCGCGTGACGGCATGGGTGATCGCCGCGCGCACCTCGTGCATCTGCTGATGGCTCAGGCGGCGTGTGCGCTCGAGCTCCGCAACAACGACAAGGGACTCCTGCTGGCGGCCGTCGATTGAAAATGCCGCCACCCCATTCGCGCGGATCGCCTCGTGCGCCAGCCGCACCGATTCCTCGATGTCGCTCGGATACAGGTTGCGCCCCGCGACGATGACGACGTCCTTGATCCGGCCCGTCACGAACAGCTCACCGCGGTTCAAGAAACCGAGATCGCCGGTGCGTAGATAGCGCGCCGGATCTTCCCGGCCGTCGCCGATCGTCGCCGCGAAGGTGTCGTCGCTATCGCTACGGTTCAGATAGCCCGCCGCGACGCTCGGGCCGCTGAACCAGATTTCTCCGATGGCTCGCTCCGGCAGTACGCGCTTCGTCGCGGGATCGACGATCCGGAGTTGGTGGCCGGATGCGACCGATCCGCAGCCCACCAGCGTGTTGCGTCTGCACACGTCCGCTTCAGGGCGGGACGCCTCGAACACGTCACGCGCGAGCGCATCCTTGTCGGCATCGAGCAGCGTGACCGGCGAACGGCTCACCTTGCCGGATATGTATAGCGTTGCCTCGGCCATGCCATAGCAGGGCACCACGGCGCGGCGCTCGAAACCGCACGGGCCGAAACGGGCGTGGAAGCGTTCGAGCGTCGTGGGGCTGATCGGCTCCGCACCGCAGAACACGTGCTGCAGCGAGCTCAAATCGAGCGTGAACACTTCTTCCTCACTGATGTGGCTGACGCACAGGTCGAACGCGAAATTTGGCGCGACGCTCGTCGTCACGCGATAGTCGCTGATCGCCTTGAGCCAGCGATACGGGCGCTGGACGAAGTGCTGGGGAGACAAGATCACGAGGGGAAACCCGCTGAACACAGCGAGCATCAGCGGTCCCATCAGACCCATGTCGTGGTACGGCGGGAGCCACGTGCAGCCGACGCGATTCGGATCTACGCCGAGCCGTTCGGCGATCACCGCGCAGTTGCTGACAAGATTAGCGTGGGTGACGATCACGCCCTTCGGTTCCCCTGTCGAACCCGACGTGTACTGGAGCAGGGCGGGTCGCCGCAGGTCCAGGTGCTGCTCGATCAGCCTTACGATGTCATGGGTGCAGGCGTCGAGATCGTCGAAACATCGCTCGTCGACGCTCAGCAACGCAGGCGCGGTGGGATGCCCTGCGTAGAGATCGTCTATTTGCCGTTGCAGCGAGTGGTGACGTTTCCCGGCAATCACAACGTCGGGACGGGCGTCGCGGCAGATCGATCCGAAGCGAGCGACCGCGCGGGAACCCGCAGGCGGAAACGAGGGCACCGCCGTCGCGCCCGCCAGCATGATCCCGAACAGCGCGGCGACATAGCTCAGCCCCGGTTCGAGGAGCAGCAGCACGCGCCGTTCGCGCAGCGGGTATTGCAGCACCAAGTCGCGCATACGGACGGCACAGGCGGCGAATTGGCGATAGGACCAGCTCACCACATCGCCTTCGCCGTCGCGAAGGAAATGAAATGCGGTCCGCTCCGGCGAATGCTCGACACGTTGTCTTAAATTGTCGAGCAGGGAAGGCGGCCTGAGTGCTGCCTGTGGGACGGGGGTGGGAATGATACGAGTCATCATGAACCTTCGATCAATGGCTGGCCATGGAGGCAGGCGCCCGCGGGCGCGTGTCCACCGGTGCGCAAAAGGCTGCAGTGGCCAGGCCGAGCGCGATCTGCAGGTAGCAGAGGGTGCGAAATTCAGCGAGGCGCACGAGCGCATTGCCGGTAATGGTGATGGTGATTGCCACGCCGAGCACCGATCCCATCTGGCGTACCGCCTGATTGACCGCGGAGCCCACGCCGAAGCGCGCTGGCGGCAGATGCGCCACGGCGGCGGCTGACAGCGAAGGCATGACCATGCCGACGCCCAGGCCCGTGAGCAGCGCCCCGGGAAGCCACGTATGCACGTAATCCGGTTCGAGTCCGGGCATCAGCGCAAACCACAGGCTGGCCGCCGTGGATACCATACTGCCGGCCACCAACAGAAACCGGTGTCCCGCGCGGGCCGCGAATCGTCCAGAGACAATCGCCGTGGGGACGACGAGCAGCGGTCCGGGGCTGCCGGCCAGCCCCGCGCGCGTCAGCGAATACGACCAGACGCCGGTGGTGAACAGGAACGTCTGAAAAAACATCATCGCGAAGCCGATGGCGAAGCACAGCGACGCAAGATTGACGTAGCAATACGTCCGGTCGCGGAACAAAGAGAGATCGATGGCAGGAGCGCGTACCGTGCGAGCCCACGCGACGAACGCCGCCAGCATGGCGAGCCCGCCTGCGATCGCGAGGGTCACCCTCGGTGAAGTCCAGCCGGCCGGTTCGGACTGAAGCAATCCGAAGGCGATCGCGCCTACGCCGAGGATCAGCAGCACGACGCCTAGCACATCGATGGGGGCGCCGCGTTCAGGATCTCGTGACTCGTTGAACATGCGCCACCCTAGGCATAGTGCGATTGTTCCGAGCGGCAGGTTGAGAAAGAAGGCCCACGGCCAGCCGAAGCGATCAACGAGAAACGCCCCGAGGCTCGGACCCAGCGCCCCTGCAAGCCCGCTGATGGCGCCCCACAGGCTGACGGCGATCGCTCTTTTGCCGACGGGGAACGCAGCGAGCAAGATCGACAGCGATGCAGGCAGCAACAGCGCCGCACCTGCTCCCTGCACTGCGCGCATCGCGGTCAGCAGCGCGACATACCGGGCGATACCGCAGCCGAACGATCCACCCAGAAACAGCAGGAGTCCGAACAGAAACGCGCGCTTCCGCCCGCGCAGGTCGGCGAATCGGCCTGCCGGCACGAGCAGCGCGGCAAACACTAGCGTGTACGCGTTCAGGATCCACGACAGATCGGCCGGACCCGCGTTGGGAAACGCCTGTCGGAACGCTGGAAACGCCGCATAGAGCACGGTGACGTCGATCGAGACGAGGAAGACCGCCACACTCGCGATCCAGAAGACCGACCACGGTGAAATCGAGCTCGACTGCGCCCGAAGCGCGGATGCGAAGGGACGGTTCATGGGCTTCTATACCTCTCCGAGCTGAAGCGAAGCTGTCTCGTCGCCCGCTTCGGATTCGAAATACGAAGCGTCGAGAAACGAGCATGTTCGGGCCTTCATGCGTGCCCGAAACAGCGCGACTACCGGCCACGGACGCATTGCCATGGCCATGCCCTGCGCATGCCGCGGATCTTTCCAGTGGATCACGTTCGCTACTTCCAGCTGCATCCCGCCCACCTCGCCCGTCCAGAGGCTCAGCGTCGTCGGACTCGCCGACAGGCGCGGTCCGCTCGCACGCCCTCCGTATACGGCGATCGAGTGTTCGCATACGCGTTCGACATCGACGCGGCCGCGGATCGGCTTGCAGGCAACCGGGCTGGTCAGGAACATGTCCGCTGTAAGGCCGAACGGCAACTTGGCGTCCAGCACTTCATCAGCGTCAACTGGCGGTAGCGCGGTGTTGATTCCCGGCGGAAGCGTCCACGCATCAATGTCGATGAGATCTCGGCTCGCGTTATGCAGCGCCTGGCGAAACGGCGCGGGGAACGAACCGAGGAAGATGTCGACTCGTACGCGCTCGCCGGTTCTTCGCGCCACCGTCACGCCCCGAATTGCGCGGTCCTGAAAGCGCCCATGCCACTCGCGTGCGCCGATGTCGGCGCCGTTCCACGCATGTTTCGGCTCGACCTCGGAGAAGACGCCTGCGGCGGCTGACACGACAGCCTCTACGCGGCCGCGACCGAGGATTTCTCCGAACGCCATGGGATGCCGCAGGCCGACGTCGTCTTCCGTCGACGTTCCGAGCTCGTGCAAAAGCTCGTCGACATAAAGTCGGGCGTGTTTTTGGCCATTCATCGTCGCTTCCTTTCTGGTAGTCATCGCTTATTCCTTGCGAGGGGCGCCACGCTGTACCGACGTGCGTCATGCGTGCGAGCGAATGGCGGTGTTGGCCCCCATCCGTTCCAATATCCGCCGTGCGGCGAACGCCGGCCGATCGAGATGGATGTCGATCATCGGAGCGGTAGGGCTCCAGTTCGCCTGAAGACTCTCCGCGACGTCCTTGTCCTCCATGACGGTCGCGAACACCTCTTTCGCGGTGAAGTCGGTAAACCGCTGGTTGTTCACATCGAAATCGCGGTGCATGCCTACGAAAACATGGCTCGTAACATCGGTAGCCGGCGTAAAGATTGTCGTGGTGTAGACGTGGAAGACTTTGCCGTTGGAGTCGTCGCACGCGTGGGCTCTCGTTTCGACTCGTGTGTTGCCGACAGGCCAAAAGAGCACGTCCTGGAAGCGGTCGATGTAGTCGAGCTTCAGGATTTGCGCATACATCGGCGGCGTCTTCTCGCGGCGCAAATGACGCCGCACTCGCACTTCATCGTCGTGGATCTCGATTTCGGGCTGAGTCCGTACGATATCGAGCGAGCCCAGCGTCTTCGTGTGAACAAAGGCGGCATGCGAGATGTCGAGAATGTTGTCAATTCCGAACAGAAAGTTGCAGGCGATGGTGCAGTAGCTCATCGTGCCCGCAAGTTCGGGTGCCGAACAGACCCAATGGTTCGGAATCGCGCCCACGTCCGCCAGATTGGGGTCGCCGGTCCATAGCCAGATGAAGCCGTATCTCTCGGCGGCAGGAAACGCGCGGACCTGCGCGCCCTTCGGGATCGTGCTCTGACTGGGAATGCCGACGCACGCGCCCGAGCAGTCATATCGAAGTCCGTGATACCAGCACTGGAGCTCGTCTCCGATCAAGCGTCCGCGGGAGAGAGGAACCTGTCGGTGAGGACATCGGTCTTCAAGCGCGACGACCTGATTCGCCGACGTGCGATACATGACGATTTTCTCGTTCAGAATCGTTCTCGCGAAAGGCTCCCGCTTGACCTCTCCGGAAAGTGCTGCTGCATACCACGCATTCTGGATAAACATGGTTCCTCACATTGCTTCATGGACGTCGTTGTGTGATGGTCTCGAATTGCGCGCGACGGTGACCATTACCTCGCTGTTCCGGGCGTCCGCCGCGGGCGCTTCACGATCGAGACGACCGTCTGCCATCTGCTCGAGAAATTCGTCCTCTGCGGACTGCAGATCGACGCAGGGATATTGGAAGCGTCCGGTCGTATAGCGCAGCGCCCCGAAAAAGGACGGCTCGACCCGGGCGCCTGCTGCTTCGAGCAGCCCCAGCGACGCGAGGTATGCATGCAACTCGGGCAGCCGGTAACACGGCACAGCCGGATACTGGTGGTGCTCAAGGTGAAAGTTGCTACCGAAGAACAGTACGGTATAGATGGGCGATGTGTAGCTACGGCTATCGCGATATCGGCCCGGCACGGTGTCCGTGTGTTCGATGTAGGCGCGCAGGGTGCTGAATACGTACACCCCGACGTACGGGATCGCCATTACCGTGACGCCGAGCCACAACGAGCGATACCAGATGAAGCCGTACGTCGTCACAGCGCACAGGCTCAGGACGATATTGATCCGCGATATCCAGCACATTTCTCGTTGCGTGAACGGGAGCCGTGTGTTTTCCGGCCAGGGCAGGCCCAGTGCCATGCGCACGGCGTTTTGCGTGTAGATTCGGACACCTCTGAAGCGGGCGAAAAGCACACGAGACAGGAAGGTCCGATGCTGCGAGTAAATCTGCACGTCGGGGTCGATCTTCTGATCCGTGAAGCGATGGTGTTTCCAGTGCGTCATGCTGAAGCCGACGATCAGGAAGCCCGGCACCAGCGACGAGCAGCCAAGCGCCAGCGCAGCGCTCAGGTATTTGTTCCGATGCAGGTTCGTGTGCATTCCCTCGTGCCCGACAAAAGTCAGCAGATGCATACCATGGCCGCCGAATACGCCCAACAAGACTGCGAGACCGATACGCTCCGGCAGCGACGCCGGGATATCGACGATGGCGAACGCCACCACGGCCGGAATCAGAAAAAAGGCGAGCGCATGCGTAAGGAAGAGGATCGTGCCGACGAAGCTGACACGATGAAAGTGCCTTGGGAGCTCGAGCCGCGACAAGGCGATGTCGGTCTCCAGTATTGCTTCAACGGTCATAGCCTCTCTCCTTGGTTGACTGGCAGGCTGACGGATGCTGGCCGTGTATCGCCAGAATTGAGCGTTGCGCGAACGGTGGTTCGATGTCGATGCTCATCGCGCTCATAACTGCTCCCCTGCGCCAACGGCGCAATGACCGCCGGGAACGTACGACCCCGGGGTGTCCGATGCGGCTGCCTGGACCGGCGCAAAGTCGGCCTGTCCGGCCAGACGCTCGCGATATGCGATCTCGGCTCGGATTTGCTCGCTTCGCTGCGACATTTCCATCAAAGGCTCGATCACACTCACCTCACCACGCAGCACGGCCTGCTCGGCCCATTTCTTGATGTCGGAGGGGGCGAATATGGTCAACGGCGAGCACTGGCGATTCTGGGAGGCGAGCAAACGTGCCTGCAGTTCCGGCTCGGCCGCCAGCTTGCCGTACAGCATCCGGTTCAGTGGGTTGTTGTGGCCGAGCGCGCCCCGGCTGCGCGAGTACTCGAAGAGATCGATCGAGGTCGCGTCTCGCTGGCGCCAATAGCGTACGAGCGCCTGATGCTCGCCCTCGACGATTGCCCGCCCAAGCGCGCGGGCGTCGCGAAAAGCGTCGGTGATTCCGAAGCCCGGGGACGGATCCATGAAAAGGCCCGCGTCACCGACGAGGGCCCAGCCTAACCCGGTCGCCTGACGGAAGAAGAAGCGCAGCTTCAAGGCGCCGATCGCCTTGCTTGCCGGCTGACCCGTGGTCAACGGAGCCGTGTAGCGGTTGCGCCGGAGCGTCTCCGTGAGCTTCTCCAGCGAACGCCCCTTCCACTCCGGCAACTGCGTTTTAGGGAATGCCACCCCGATAAGCAGAAGATCACGATTGGTGGGAAAGACGAAGATGACATCGTTTCCGAAGGTGCAGTTCATCGCACCTCCTCGGTAACGCGGGTCTTCGTCGAACCAGTTGGGTCGCGGCCAGTAGGCCCAGTACAACGCGCGTGGGCACTCGTACCCGTGGTATTCCTCGGCACCGACCAGTGCGGCGGTAGTCGAGTGAGGGCCGTCGGCACCGACCACGATGCGCGCCCGTATCTCTTCGCGCAGTCCGGCGTGTTCGACCACGGCGCCAACGACCCGCTCGCCTTCACGCAGCAGCCGAACCAGCTTGGTACGCGTGCGGACCTCTGCCCCGGAGGCGCGCGCCTCGTCCAGCAGGAGCGCATCGAGATCTGTGCGGCGCGGGCAGGAGCAACTTCCGCCGGCCGGATATTCGATACGGCCGGTAATGTCATCGAGGCCGTACATCATGCTGGGCACTGGCGGCGCAAAGCGCCGCACTTTGTCGCCGAGGCCCAACTCGTCCAGCATCGCCATGCCGTAGGGCGAGATCCAGTGGGTCGACAGCGGCTGGTCGCTTGGAAGATTGCTTGCGTCGATCGCCAGAACGCGCTTGCCGGCGCGCGACAGGTGAATCGCGAGCGTGGAACCCGCACAGCGGGCGCCGACTATTAAGCTGTCTAACACGGATGGATTCCTCTTGGAGAGTGACTCGAACTCGGCTTGCGCATGACGCGGCATCGCCATCGCGGCGTCCAACGGATCGATGGACGCGACGGCGAACACGGTTTGGAGCCGGCGATCGTGGTATGCCTTGGAAAAGGGACAGGAGCGGACGAACTAGTTAAGTAGGAGGGCCATTCATGCGTGTATCTTGCCCGTCAGCCTGGTACCGTTGAAAGAGCACAGAGGCATTGACTCCGCCGAACCCGAATCCGTTGGATAGCGCTATCTCGACGGGGACGCGTCGCGCAGACGGCCCTATCAGATCGAGGCCGATCGCGGCATCGTCGGGATGCTCCAGATTCAGCGTTCCGGGCAGCACACCATCTCTCAGCGCAAGAATGGAAAACGCTGCCTCGATTGCACCCGCCGCGCCCAGCAAATGTCCGGTTGCCGACTTGGTGGAGGAGATGGCCGGACGCGCTCCGGCTCCGAAAACAGTCTTCAGGGCTGCAATTTCGCCAGCGTCGCCAACCGGCGTGGATGTTGCGTGGGCGTTGACGTAGCCGACATGTTCCGGTTTGATCTCCGCCATGGCCAGGGCCAGCTTCATGGCCCGCATCGCGCCGGAGCCATCGTCTGGGCCGGCTGTCATGTGATAAGCATCTGCCGTGGTTCCATAGCCGATGATTTCGGCGAGCGGGCTAGCGCCGCGCGCGATGGCATGGTCCAGCGATTCGACCACCAGCATGGCAGCGCCCTCACCCATGACAAAGCCATCACGGTCGCTGTCGAACGGGCGCGAGGCACGCGTCGGCTGGTCGTTGAAGCCGGTCGACAAAGCGCGTGCCGCCGCGAACCCGCCCAGGCTGACCTTGTCGAATGCCGCTTCGGCGCCGCCCGCCAGAGCGATGTCCGCCTCTCCCGTCCGAAGCAAACGCATCGCGTCACCGATTGACTGCACGCTGGCCGCGCAGGCGGTCACCGGGCAACCGATCGGCCCGCGAAAGCGATGTTTGATCGAGATCTGGCCTGCTGCCAGATTCGACAGAAAGGACGGAATTGTGAAGGGCGACAGCCGGCGCACGCCACGCGTCTCGCCAGTCCTGACCGCATCCGCTAGCCCGAGAAAACCGCCGATACCCGACGCAACGACAGTCGCGGTGCGCTCGCGTTGATGCTCGGTTTGCGGTGTCCATCTGGCTTGTGACAGCGCCTCGTCGGCGGCGACCATCGCCATTTGGATAAACCGGTCCATCTTTCTGAGTTCCTTGCTTGGCGCGGAGATTTCGGGATCGAAACCACCCTCAGGATCGTCGTTCTTTCCTTGTACAGTTCCGCCGATCTTTGCAGGAAGATCACCGACGATATCGTCGCTCAGCAGGCGAAGTCCCGAGTGTCCACTAATCAGGCGCTTCCATACCAACTCCGTGCCGCAACCCAGCGGGGAAACAATGCCAATTCCGGTCACCACTACTCGAAGCGTCATCTCATCTCTCTTTCGGGCCAGGGTTCGCCGAGCCACACCGTTCAAACTTTTCATTTCTCGGCGCACCTCGGCGATGCGGCATAGCGCTAGGTCGCATCGGGACAAAACGGGTGCGGTCGGAATTCAGTGGCGGTCTGCTTCGCTCTGACGTGTCGATGTTTAGCGCCGCGCGCGTTTGTTGATCGATCTCGATCCAGAAAGGCAGAGTGGGCTTGCCTTCGACCATTTGTGGCGCCGCTGCGCGATGCACATTGACGCCCATGCGTTTGAGAAGGCGCTCGTTGCCGAGCACGGAAAACGCGATAAGGCGCTTCGCGCCATGTGCTTGCGCCACGTGGACGATTTCGGCCATCAGGCAGCGCGTGTTTTGCCACGACTCTTCCGCGGTGCGCAACGCGCCGCGTGGCGTGCTGATCGCGAAACGGGACAGCTCCCACACGCTGCGCGTAGAGGGAAGGCGGGCGCCTCCCATCAAGTTTGGAAAGACCTGACCAAGCAGATAAGGCTCGTCGGTCGGCAGCAGACGGCCGCAACCGACGATCTCGCCGCCGTGGTCGAGAGCGATGACATAGAGCGTGTCAGGATGGTCAAACTCGTCGGACTCGATGCCGTCGCCGTTAGGCAATAGCCATCCGAGCTCTTCTATAAAGACCTTGTGCCGGAATCTCTGTAGCCGGTGTAACGTCTCGCAACTCAAATCAGCGTTTCTTCCCGACAATAAAGTTAGCATCACGAATGTCCTCTCTCGCGTTCCGCAATGATCAAGGTGATTAAACCCGAAATTGAAGGAGCAAGAAAGCTGCCCGAACGGGCAGGGTTCAACGTCCGAAATACGACGCAAATAGGTGGCTTGCGCTATTGAATGCACGTCGTTCACTGGCCGTGAAGCGGCATTCAAAATGCCGATGCGATTGGACTAGCGCTCGACGTCACCTAGACCGCGACGTGTAAAACAGGCGGGCGACCCGAAAGACAATTTTCAACAATCAAATCCGCGCCAGCCCCGCAATATGTTTGTTTTCTTGGGCATGATTGATCGCAAAGGTAGTGATATGAATGCGTGGACAGCAAAGTACTTGGACAGTTTTGCCGCGGCGAAGTCCGAAGCAGATGTATTCGTGCAACTCACTACCGCGGCGCAGGATTTGGGGTTTGAGCGTTGCTCGTTTGGCCTGCGTGTGCCATTGCCGGTTTGCAAGCCTCAGTTCGCGCTTCGGTCGAACTATCCGGAAGGGTGGGTCGAGCGCTATGTGAGTCAGAATTATTTCGCCGTCGATCCCACGGTCCGGCATGGGTTGAGTCAGTCGGGCCCCATGATCTGGCGAGCCGACAGCCAGACGCAAAGCGTCGACTTTTGGGAAGAGGCGGCTCACTTCGGATTGCGTCACGGCTGGTGCATGCCTTCCATTAGTCGCACCGGGGTGATCGGGCTTGTGACGATGGCGCGATCGAGCGAGCCGGTCGAGGAGCGTGAACTCGCTGGGAAAGAGTATCAGATGTCGTGGCTCGCGAGCGCGACCAACGCTACGATGGGCGTGCATCTCCTCGTGCAACTGGCGCCCGAATATGCAGTCGAGCTGACGGCTCGCGAGCGCGAAGCGCTGAAGTGGTCTGCTGCGGGCAAAACCTATTCGGAGATGGGCAAGGTCATGCGGGTCGACGGGCGTACCGTGAAATTCCATCTCGTCAATGCCATGCGCAAGTTGAACGCAACGAACAAGACGGAAGCCGCAGTTAAAGCGGCGATGCTGGGCCTATTATTCTGACGCCATGCTCGAATTACCTTGCCTGAAGTCAGGGATCGCGGAACGGGATTGTGTAATATTCATTTTTCGCCGTCCAGCAGGCGTATGAGGGCGGGGCCCCGGTGGAGTTGTGAACCGTGCGTTAAAATCGAGCCTTCGCACAAGCGCAAATCCCACCAGGCACACGGAAGGTTCAATCGCGATGGAAGTTCACAAGGAAGTCGACGCGCGCGGGCTCAACTGCCCGTTGCCGATTCTGCGGGCGAAAAAAGCGCTTGCCGACATGACGAGCGGCCAGATTCTGAAGGTGCTCGCAACCGACCCGGGATCGCAACGGGATTTCGCGGCGTTCGCCAGGCAGACCGGCAATGAGATCGTCGAAGTGACGTCGCAGGACAAGGTGTTCGTCTTCCTGATGCGCCGCCGTTAAAAGCCGGAAAGCAGACAAGAAAAGCAAAATGCCCGTCACTCGGCGTGACGGGCATTTTTTTTATCGCAGGCTTCAAACCTGAGCGTAAAGCGTCAGCCTTCCAGAATCGGCGCGCGCGTACGCAGATATTCCTCGAAGTCCTTCGCCACTTCCGGATGGCGCAGCGCGAATTCCACGGTCGCCTTCAGATAGCCGAGCTTGCTGCCGCAGTCGAACCGCGTGCCGTGATACTTGTACGCCAGCACCTGCTCGTCCGACAACAGCGACTGAATGGCGTCCGTCAGTTGCAGTTCGCCGCCCGCGCCGGGTTTGAGCGCCCGGATGTGATCGAACACGCGCGGCTTCAGCACGTAACGGCCGACCACGCCCAGGTTCGACGGCGCGACGGCCGGTTCCGGCTTCTCCACGATGCCCGACAGCTTGAAGATGTTGTCTTCCCATTCCTTGCCGTCGATGACGCCGTACGACTTCGACTCTTCCGCCGGGATCTCTTCGACGCCGATGACCGAGCTGTGATAGTGGTCGAACACTTCGATCATCTGCGACATGACGGGCGGCTTGCCGTACAGCAAGTCGTCCGCGAGGATCACCGCGAACGGGTTGTCGCCGACGAGCTTCTCCGCGCACAGCACCGCGTGGCCGAGCCCGAGCGCTTCGGCCTGACGCACGTAGAAGCAGTCCACATGGCTCGGCTTGATGCTGCGCACGAGTTCGAGCAGCTTTTGCTTGCCGCGTGCCTCGAGTTCCGCTTCGATCTCATAGGACTTGTCGAAGTGATCTTCGATGGCGCGCTTGCTGCGCCCGGTGACGAAGATCATTTCGGTAATGCCGGCCGCCATCGCTTCCTCGACCGCGTATTGAATCAGCGGCTTGTCCACGACTGGCAGCATTTCCTTCGGGCTGGCCTTGGTCGCGGGGAGAAACCGCGTGCCCAGACCCGCGACGGGAAAAACTGCTTTGGTAACTTTTAGCATGTGATAACCCTGATCCTCTTAATCATTTAGAACGTCGAGACAACTGGGTGCACCGATTTGTTTCGAACCCCAATTCAGACCGGCAGACGCAATAACTGGGCCTGAAGCTTCTCGATGGTGGTGCCATATTCTGCCAGTCTTTTCCGCTCCTGTTCAACGACAGCCGCCGGCGCTTTTGAAACAAAACTCTCATTACCGAGCTTGGCGTTACATTTGGTAATTTCGGCGTTCAAACGATCCACTTCCTTGGTGAGACGCTCGCGTTCGGCGGCCACATCGATCTCGACCTTCAGCACGAGTTTGTTCGTGCCCACGATCGCGACCGGCGCACCGTGCGCTTCCTTGTCGAGGGCGGATTCGTCGTCGATGATCTTGACTTCGGAGAGACGCGCGAGCGCGGCGACATACGGTGCGAACGCGGTGAGACGCGCCGCGTCGCCGTGTGCGAGCAACGGCACTTTCACTGCGGGCGACAGATTCATTTCGCCACGCAGATTACGACATGCATCGATGACGGTTTTCAGTTCGGACGCCCACTGTTCCGCGGCCTCGTCGATTTTCTTCTGCTCGGCGCGCGGGTAGGGCTGCGTCATGATCGACACGTCGCGTGCGGATGCGCCCGCCGGGAACGCGTCGGTCAGCGGCGCCACCTTTTGCCAGAGCGCTTCCGTGATGAACGGAATGATCGGATGCGCGAGGCGCAGCACGGTTTCGAGCACGCGCAGGAGCGTGCGCCGCGTCGCGGTCTGCTGTTCCGGCGTGCCGGTCTGGATCTGCACCTTCGCGAGTTCGAGATACCAGTCGCAGTATTCGTCCCAGACGAACTTGTAAATGGCGCTCGCGACGTTATCGAAACGATAATCCGCGAAACCCTTCTCGACTTCCGCTTCCGTGCGCTGCAGGAGCGACACGATCCAGCGGTCGGCCTGCGAGTAGTCCGTATAGCCGCCGGGGCCGCAATCGCCCGGCTTGCACGCGCCGGGATTCGCGAAACCGCAATCGTGGCCTTCGCAGTTCATCAGCACGAAGCGCGTGGCGTTCCACAGCTTGTTGCAGAAGTTGCGATAACCCTCGCAGCGTGCGAGATCGAAGTTCACGTTGCGCCCGAGCGTGGCCATCGACGCCATCGTGAAGCGCAACGCGTCCGTGCCGAAGGACGGAATGCCTTCCGGGAATTCCTTGCGCGTCTTCTTTTCGATCTGCGCGGCGGCCTTCGGATTCATGAGGCCGGTGGTGCGCTTCGCCACGAGCGATTCGAGGTCGATGCCGTCCACGATATCGATCGGGTCGAGCGTGTTGCCCTTGCTCTTCGACATCTTCTGGCCTTCGGCATCGCGCACGAGGCCGTGCACATAGACGGTGTGAAAAGGCACCTTGCCGGTGAAATGCGTGGTCATCATCACCATCCGGGCGACCCAGAAGAAGATGATGTCGAAGCCCGTCACGAGCACGGAAGAGGGCAGGAACGCCTCCAGTTCCTTCGTCTCGTTGGGCCAGCCGAGCGACGAGAACGGCACGAGCGCGGACGAGAACCACGTGTCGAGCACGTCTTCGTCGCGCCGGAGCGAGCCCTTGTAGCCTTGCGCGTCGGCCTCGGCGCGGGCTTCGTCTTCCGTCTTCGCGACGAAAATCTCGCCGTTCTCGCCGTACCACGCGGGAATCTGATGGCCCCACCACAACTGACGCGAGATGCACCAGTCCTGAATGTTTTCGAGCCACTGATAGTAAGTGGTGGTCCAGTTCTCCGGCACGAACTTGATCTGGCCGCTCCTCACGACATCGAGCGAGGTTTCCGTGATCGACTTGCCCGGATTGAACGTGCCTTCCGGCGCCGCCTTGCTCATCGCGACGAACCACTGGTCCGTGAGCATCGGCTCGATGACGACCTGCGTGCGATCGCCGCGCGGCACCATCAGCTTGTGCGGCTGGACGGATTCGAGCAGGCCGAGCGCCTCCAGATCCTTCACGACGACCTTGCGCGCCTCGAAGCGGTCCATGCCGCGGTATTTCTCGGGCGCGTTGTCGTTGATCTTCGCGTCGAGCGTGAGGATTTCGATCTGCGGCAGCTTGTGGCGCTGACCGACCGCGTAGTCGTTGAAGTCGTGCGCGGGCGTGACTTTCACGACGCCCGTGCCGAATTCGCGATCCACATAATCATCCGCGATGACCGGAATCTCGCGGTCGCACAGCGGCAGCACGACCGTCTTGCCGATCAGATGCTGATAGCGTTCGTCCTCCGGATGCACCATCACGGCGACGTCGCCGAGCATGGTTTCGGGACGTGTAGTCGCGACCGTCAGATGACCCGAGCCGTCGGGCAGCGGATAGCGGATGTGCCACAGGCTGCCGCTCTCTTCCTCGCTCACGACTTCGAGATCGGACACGGCGGTGCCGAGCACCGGGTCCCAGTTCACGAGGCGCTTGCCGCGATAGATGAGCCCTTGCTTGTAGAGCGTGACGAACACGTCGCGCACGGCGGCCGACATTTTGTCGTCCATCGTGAAGTATTCGCGCGACCAGTCGATCGACGCGCCCAGGCGCCGCACCTGATTCGTGATGGTCGAGCCGGATTGCTGCTTCCACGCCCAGACGCGCTTGAGAAACTCCTCGCGGCCAAGGTCATGACGCGAGACGCCTTGCGCGTCGAGCTGGCGCTCCACGACGATCTGCGTCGCGATACCCGCGTGGTCCGTGCCCGGCACCCACAGCGTGTTTTCGCCGAGCATGCGGTGATAGCGCGTGAGCCCGTCCATGATGGTCTGATTGAACGCGTGCCCCATGTGCAGCGTGCCGGTGACGTTCGGCGGCGGCAACTGGATGGAGAAATTCTTCGCGCCGTCCTTGAACGTCGGGGCGGCGAGCCCGCGTTTTTCCCATTCCGGACCCCATTGGGACTCGATGTCTTGAGGCTCGAAGCTCTTCGCAAGCGTGCTGTCGCTCATTGTGGAATCTGCCGAAAAATGCGTGAAAAAGATGCGGATAATCCCCAATTATAAGGTTCCGGGCGCGCCGCCGGACGAATTGGGAGGCGCCGGTTCCGCGGCGCCCGGACGCCGCCATCGGCGCGGTCTTATAATGGCCGGCCCGCCTCGTTCTCTCCGCGTCCTGGTTTTCCATGCCCGAATTGCTCGCCAACCTGAATCCCGAACAACTCGCCGCCGTGACGCTGCCCGACGAGTCCGCGCTCATTCTCGCGGGCGCCGGCAGCGGCAAGACGCGCGTGCTCATCACGCGCATCGCGTGGCTGATCCAGCAGGGCTACGCGTCGCCGCCGACCGTGCTCGCCGTCACTTTCACGAACAAGGCCGCGCGCGAGATGATGGCGCGCCTGTCCGCGCTGCTGCCGATCGACACGCGCGGCATGTGGATCGGCACCTTCCACGGCCTGTGCAACCGCATGCTGCGCGCGCATTTCCGCGACGCCGGCCTGCCGCAGACCTTCCAGATTCTCGACACCTCGGACCAGCTTTCGGCCATCAAGCGGCTGATGAAGGGCCTGAACGTCGACGACGAAAAGTACCCGGCGAAGAATCTCCAGTACTTCATCAACAACGCGAAGGAGCAGGGCCTGCGTCCGAAAGACGTCGACGCCACCGACGACTTCAATCGCAAGTTCGTCGAGCTCTACGTGGCCTACGACCAGCAATGCCAGCGCGAAGGCGTCGTCGATTTTCCGGAGCTGCTGCTGCGCTGTTATGAACTGCTCGCGCACAATCCGCCGTTGCGGGCGCATTATCAGGCGCGCTTTCGCAACATTCTCGTCGACGAGTTTCAGGACACGAACAAGCTGCAATACGCGTGGCTCAAGATGCTCGCGGGCGAGCACAACGCGATCTTCGCAGTCGGCGACGACGATCAGTCGATCTACGCCTTTCGCGGCGCGAACGTCGGCAACATGCACGATTTCGAGCGCGAATTCCGCGTGCGCAATCTCATCAAGCTCGAACAGAACTACCGCTCGCACGGCCATATTCTCGATGCCGCCAACTATCTGATCGCCAACAACGCTCGCCGGCTCGGCAAGAATCTGCGCACGGACGCGGGTCACGGCGAGCAGGTGCGCGTCTACGAAGCGGCGACGGATTCGCAGGAAGCGGGCTGGATCGTCGAGGAAATCAAGGCGCTCATCCATACCGGCAACGCGCGCGGCGAAATCGCGGTGCTTTATCGCAGCAACGCGCAGTCGCGCACGATCGAACATACGCTCGTGAACGCGGGCATTCCGTATCGCGTGTACGGCGGCCTGCGCTTCTTCGAGCGCCAGGAAGTGAAGCACGCGCTCGCCTATCTGCGTCTCATCGACAATCCGAACGACGACACCGCGTTCGCGCGCGTCGTCAATTTTCCGACGCGGGGCATCGGCGCGCGCTCGATCGAGCAACTGGCCGACGCCGCGCGTCTCTATAACTGTTCGATGGCCGCCGCCGTGCCGTACGTGAGCGGCAAGGCGGGTTCGAGCCTCGGTGCGTTCGCGACGCTCATCGCGAAGATGCGCGCCGAAACGCAGCAGATGAGCCTGCCGGAAACCGTCGAATACGTGGTGCGCGCCAGCGGTCTCGCCGCGTTCTACGAAACCGAGCGCGAAGGCCAGGACCGGCTGGAGAATCTGCAGGAAGTGGTCAATGCGGCGGCCGCATTCGTGAGCGAGGAAGGCTACGGGCTCGACACGCCCGCGCGTTCCATTCCGTTGCGCCCGGGCGCGACGGCCGCGCCGGAAATCGCGGCGGTCAGCGAGGACGGCGAAATCGAAGTGCTCGATGCGCCGGGCATCGCCGATCCCGCGCAGAATCCCGACACCATGACGCCGCTCGCCGGTTTCCTGTCGCATGCATCGCTCGAAGCCGGCGACAACCAGGCGCAGGCCGGACAGGATGCGGTGCAACTGATGACCGTGCACGCCGCGAAAGGGCTCGAATTCACGGCGGTGTTCATCACCGGGCTGGAAGAAGGCCTGTTTCCGCACGAGAACAGCGCGCAGGAATCGGACGGGCTGGAAGAAGAGCGCCGCCTCGCCTACGTGGCGATCACGCGCGCGAAAGAGCGGCTCTATCTGTCGTTCGCGCAGAGCCGCATGCTGCACGGGCAGACGCGCTACAACATCCGCTCGCGTTTCTTCGACGAACTGCCCGAAGGCGCGCTCAAGTGGCTCACACCGAAGGTCGAGCCGGGCGCGCGCTGGGGCGGACGCTCCGACAACGCCGGCTGGGGCCGCGACTGGTTTGCGCGGCCGGGACACGAACGCGGCGCTTCGGCATCGTTCGGCGCGGCGCAGTCGAGCCCGGCCTTGCCCGCGTTCGCCAACGAGCAGCGCGCGGCCGACGGCGGTTTCAAGGTCGGTCAGGCGGTGTTCCACACGAAGTTCGGCGAAGGCACCGTGACCGCGCTCGAAGGCTCGGGCGGCGACGCCCGCGCGCAAGTGCGCTTCAAGCGTCACGGCGAAAAGTGGCTCGCACTCGCGGTGGCGAAACTGCAGGCCGTCGAATGAAGCGCCTCGGCATCATGGCGGCGCTGCCACAGGAACTGGGCGATCTGATCGCGCAGATGCAGGCAGCGGGCGACGTACGCACCGTCACGCTCGGGCGGCGCGAGTATTACGTCGGCACTGCGCACGGCGTAGCGGCGGTCGTCACGCTCGCGCGTATCGGCAAGGTGGCGGCGGCCGCGACGGCGAGCGCGCTCATCCACGTCTTCGAGGCCGATGCGATCGTCTTCACCGGCGTCGCGGGCGGCGTGCATGCGCGCGTGCAAGTGGGCGATGTCGTCGTCGCGGATACGCTGATGCAGCACGATCTCGACGCGTCGCCGCTCTTTCCGCGCTACGAAGTGCCGCTGCTCGGCCGCGCGCGCTTCGACGCCGACCCCGCGCTCGCCGATGCGCTCGCCGCCGCCGCCCGTGCGTTCATCGCCGAAGAGGGCGCCGCGCTCGGCGAACGCTTCGCGGTGGCCGCGCCGCGCGTGCATCGCGGACTGGTCGTGAGCGGCGATCGCTTCGTCGCAAGCCACGACGCGCTCTTCGCCCTGCGCGACGCGCTGCCCGATGCACTCGCGGTCGAAATGGAAGGCGCGGCCATCGCCCAGGTCTGCTACGAACACGGCGTGCCCTGCGCGGTCGTGCGCACCGTTTCCGATAGCGCCGACGCCGCCGCGCCCGCGTCTTTCAGCGAATTCCTCGCCGCGCTCGCGGCGACCTATTCATCGGGCATTTTGTCGCGCTTCCTGCGCGCGGCCGCCTGATTCGTCCCCGAAACCCTTGCGGGCAGGGCTTTCCCGCGGTTTCCCCCAACGTCCGAATTCCTGCTTGTAGTTGAGAATGATTCTCAATACAATGACTCGCACAATGTGAGGCACGGCAGGAGGCCCGACGACATGACCAAGGATTTCACCGCCATCGGCGCGACGGGCGCCGGCCGGCCGGCGTGCGCGCAGGATGCGCTGCGCGACCCGGGCGAGGCTTGTGCGATCTCGGCGAACGCCGCGAAGGTACTCGACACGACGCGCCGTGCCTGGAGCGAAGCGACGGCTCAGGCGCCGAAGGAGGCGCGCCGTTCGCCGCGCGCGTCGCAACCGAAAACGCGCGTCGTGCCGCGACGCACCCGCTGGCCGAGTCTCGTCGCCGCGCTCAACTACTGGAGCCCGAAACCGCTGTGAATGCCGCCGATTCCTCTTCGACACCCGTGATCCACACGTCGCTCGCACTCGACGAACGTTTCTTCGATGTGAGCCGCTTTCCGCTCGTGCGCCTGCGTCCGCGCGCCGTCAAACCCGGTTACGCGTTCGCGTGGAGCGCGCAGATGCGCAGGCTCGTCGCGCTGTCGACGCCGTTCGTGCTGGTCGCCGGGCACGACGAGCGCGAAACCGCCGACGACGCGCGTCTACGCGCCGCGTGGATGCGCACCCATCGCGTGACGCTCGCCGCGTATTGCCGCGGGATCATCGTGATCGAGGCGCGCATCGAGGCGCGCGCGACGACCCGCGAAACCCTGCGCGCGCTGACCGACGGCAGCGGCGTGCGCACGGTCGTCGTGTCGAGCATGCGCGTCGCGGGCGAACTGGCGCCGGTGCTGCTCAAGCACTCGAAATCCGCCGGCGCGCCCGCTGCGCGCACGCAGGCGCTCTGAAGGACCGGACGGCCCGAACGGACGACACGAACGAACCAGCGCACGGTCGCACCGATCAGGGCGCGCCCTGTCTAGCAGGGGTTTTCGGCCTGCCTTATTCTGAGGGACCGAAAAGCCGCTCTACAGAGGACGCGCATGCCGACTTACCGAGAAGCGTATCGCCGGTCGATCGAGGAGCCCGAAGCGTTCTGGGCCGAGCAGGCCCGCCGCATCCACTGGCAGACGCCGTTCGATCAGGTGCTCGACGCGAGCCGGCCGCCGTTCGCGCGCTGGTTCGTCGGCGGCAGGACGAATCTGTGTCATAACGCCGTCGATCGGCATCTGGCGTCGCGCGCGCAGCAGGACGCGCTCGTCTATGTATCGACGGAAACGGGCATCGAGCGCCGTTACACCTACGCCGAGTTGCACGCCGAAGTGAACCGCATGGCGGCCGTCATGCGCGCGCTGCACGTGAAGAAGGGCGACCGCGTGCTCATCTACTTGCCGATGATCCCCGAAGCGCTCTTCGCGATGCTCGCGTGCGCGCGCATCGGCGCGGTGCATTCGGTCGTGTTCGGCGGCTTCGCGGCGCCCAATCTCGCGGCGCGCATCGACGACGCCGAGCCGGCGCTGATCGTCACGGCGGACGCCGGCGCGCGCGGCGGCAAGGTGATCGACTACACGCCGCTCGTCGACGAAGCGCTGTCGCGCGCGCAGTTCAAGGTGCCGCAAGTGTTGCTGATCGACCGGCAGCTCGCGCCTGAGCGCCTGCAGGCGAGCTATCTCGTCGCGTACGAGCCGCTGCGCGAACAATTTTTCGATGCCCACGTGCCGTGCGAATGGCTCGAATCGAACGAACCGTCCTACGTGCTCTACACGTCCGGGACGACCGGCCGGCCGAAAGGCGTGCAGCGCGACGTCGGCGGCTACGCGGTCGCGCTCGCGGCGTCGATGGAGCACATCTTCCAGGGCGCGGCCGGCGACACGATGTTCACCGCGTCCGACATCGGCTGGGTCGTGGGGCACAGCTACATCATCTATGCGCCGCTGATCGCGGGGCTCACGACCGTGATGTACGAAGGCACGCCGATCCGTCCCGACGGCGGCATCTGGTGGAAGCTCGTCGAGCACTACAAGATCAACCTGATGTTCACGGCGCCGACCGCGATCCGCGTGCTCAAGAAGCAGGACCCGGCGCTGATGGAAAAATACGACCTGTCGAGCCTGCGCGCGCTGTTTCTGGCGGGCGAGCCGCTCGACGAGCCGACCGCGCAGTGGATCCAGAGCGCGCTCCGGAAACCCGTCATCGACAATTACTGGCAGACGGAAACCGGCTGGCCGATGATCGCGATTCCGCGCGGCATCGAGGAATTGCCGTCGAAGCTCGGCTCGCCCGGCGTGCCGTCGATGGGCTTCAATCTCAGGCTGCGCAACGAGACGACCGGCGACGAATGCGCGCCGGGCGAGAAGGGCGTGGTGACGCTGGCGTATCCGTTGCCGCCGGGCTGCATGCAGACCGTATGGCGCGACGATCAGCGCTTCGTCGACACGTACTGGGAGAGCGTGCCGAACCAGATGGTCTATTCGACCTTCGACTGGGGCGTGCAGGACGAAGACGGCTACGTGTCGATTCTCGGGCGCACCGACGACGTCATCAATGTCGCGGGGCATCGGCTGGGCACGCGCGAGATCGAAGAGGCGCTGTCGGCGCATCCGGCGGTCGCGGAAGTGGCGGTGGTCGGCATCGCCGACGCGGTGAAGGGGCAGGCCGCGGCGGCGTTCGTCGTGCTGCGCAATGCCGACCGCATCAATGCGCCGGGCGCGCGCGAGGGCATGGAAGCGGAACTGTGTCACGCGGTGGATTCGCAGCTCGGCGCGATCGCGCGGCCTGCGCGCGTGCATTTCGTGACGATGCTGCCGAAGACACGTTCCGGCAAGCTGTTGCGCCGCGCGATCGCCGCGCTGGCCGAAGGGCGCGATCCGGGCGAATTGCCGACGATCGAGGACCCGGCCGCGCTGAAGCAGGTGCGGGAAGCGCTGAATCGCAAGGATGCTTGATCTTCGAGTGATGCATTTACCGATTGCGTGAACAAGCATTAATGACGATGCGCGAATCAAACGCGCGTTTGCAACAAATCGCCCGGGTTTCGCGCCATACGGATGTCGCCTTTACGCGGCTAGCGAATGCCTGAAGCATCATTTCGGAAGTAAAAGTTGCGTGAGCCCGAAAATTAAAGAAATGAAAGATATTTGAAAGTGCGGCGCGCGCCATTGTGCTGGAATCGTCGTCAGGGTTTACGACATGCTGGGTTATTTTTCGCCGGTTCTATAAATGATAAATTGTTTAAACGCAGTCGATGTTCATGTCGATTGGCCGGAGCTCGAATAAGCTGATAAATGAAATATGGCTCGATTTGGGAAGAGTCTTTCTCGACACGTATCGTCTCAGACACTCAAAAACATAGAATATTCTAGGTAAAAATTGATCCTATACCGTTCCGCGCGATGGACTGGAGTCGCGCGTGTATGGTTAGGTGAGGCAGAAATCGAAGTTGATCTAATGCTCCCGACGTATTTTCGTCGTCGGATTTCTTTAGATTGGCGTTCGATCTGTTAGGAGTGCAGATGGCATCCGTGGAAGTCGTCTGTCGCAAGAATCGGGAAGTGCGGCCGATCCGCATGATCCAGGAGCCTCATATGCGGCTAGCCCAGTTCGGCGTTCTCATATCGGTGAGTCAACCGAGGAAGTCTGATTCGTTAAATGGTGGGTCCGTTTTTAGGTCATGGGGATCGATATGCCACACGGGATTCCAGCGAATTCTGTGGGCGATGCTTCTTTTGTTCTCGTATCAGAGCCTTATATTTGCGCAGGCAACGAACGGTGCACCTCGAGACGGCGGTCAGAAGCCGTTTTCGGCAGACTCATGGTTGACGTCGAGAGAGTCGGTGATTGCTGCAAGCGTATTGCTATTTGGCTTGGCGATGACGCTGATTGCCTCCCGAATGCTGGCGAAGTCGCGCGTCCCTGTCGACGATGTCATTCGCCTGTTTGCGCTGGTCATTATCGTCACGGGAGTCTTATTTCTGGTAGCGGCGGGCTACAGCGCGACTGATATTGCACCTTCGATGGGTTTATTAGGGACGATTGCGGGATATATATTAGGGCGCACGTCGAGAACCAATCCGCAGGATGGGCGTCCCAACACACCCACGGATACGAATGCGACAACCCCTGCGACGACAAAAACGCCGCCGAGGAATGACGAACCCAACGCTTCGGAAACGAAGAAGTGACTTGAGGCGTGAGACGGAATGAAGTCGATCAAATTTTATTATTTAGCATTCCTCTTGACGTTTTTTGGATTGCTGTTGTCCGGAAATCATGCGCGAGGTGGCGACGATACGGCGCCCTCGTCCCAGGCGGTTTCAGTCGCGGCGTCGGAAGCGCTTGCGGCATCAGGCACCGCCAATATAAAGACTTATGCCGCGGCTCAGGGCGGCGGTGCCTTACTACCGAAGGACACGATTTATCTTCGAAACAATAGCAATGAACAGCTTGGGCTCTACATCTTGAATCTGGGCGGAAACGGGAAATGGGAGCTGATTTCCATGGACGCCAGGCAGGAAGTCTTGATTCCAACGGACAGTCTATGGCTCGCCTTGAGCACCGGAGGCGCTTCCCCGGCAGTGAACATCGGTGAATTGAGGCCTGAGAAGCTTACCAAGGAACCGGTCCAATGGAATACGTATTGGGTCGCTTTACTGCGTCAAGGACACCGTTATGAGATTTGCTGGGATGCGGCGAGCAAGACATGGCGTACCGGTGAAATATTGAAACACGCCTGCTAGATAGTCTGTCTACGAGAAAATCAAGAGGAGCGATGGAATATGACTCAAGTTGATAATCGTAGACGCGCGGTCTGCTGTGCGTTGACAATATTCCCGTTTCTGGCGCATTACAAGGACGCGAGCGCACAGGAGAGCCCGGCGCCGGCACGTCAATACCTGTCAGACACTGACCGAACGGCTTGCTTTCTGGAAAGCATACAGCGGCAGTCTGTTGGCCTGGGCACCCCGCCGTGGTCGCTCGATAATGACATGGAAGCTTTAGAGGAAGCTAACAAGCATTTGGTTGTCGAAGGCAGTCCCATAGACCAGGATTTTATCAAACACCTAGTGGAGGATCTGAGACATCAAGCAACGCCAACGAGACTCGAGAGTGCTGAGACGAATTACATTCTGAAGCGCGAGATGGCACTTATCGAGGCAAGTGCGACCAAACTTAAAATTGACGTGCCTGGACCGCTTCTGATAGGCAGTCTTCCGACACCGAACATTAACGCGGAAGTAATAGCAGTACCTGATTCCTTTTCCTGTCCTAGCGAGAAGGCAAATAAATCTCAATTTCTGGACAAGATAGTTCTTGTAAATACACGGGTTTTATCATTCGCTCATGAGACATGCAAAATAGTCGTCTCGTGTATTCCCTTCGTTCGCGACGATAAATCGATTGGTTTCAATTTTGGCGACAATGCGATAGACGAAAATATAAAAAATAATCCGCGATTGCTCAAGGCTTATATAGATAATATTCTCGAATTTTCCATGATTGCGCATACCGAGCAGTTTGTCGTGGATCCAATGTATTACCGATTTTTGAACGCGTTTCGTGATGGGATGGAATATTTTCTGCTGGGTCATGAGTTTTCGCACATCGCGCTACATCATGTATCTAGCCGAGGCACACCACTTTCCGCGCTGTCGCCTTCTGATCAAAAAGTGAAAAATCTCAATGCTACTGCACTGGGGTTTTCATGGAGACAGGAACTCGAAGCCGATTTTTCTGGTGTCGCATTAGCGAAGCAGGTCATTCTGGACGAAGCCGATACATCGGAAGATCCGATCAACAAGCTTCTCAGACCGGTGGGTCTTACCGCTCCGGTTCTTTTCTTCGAATCTCTCACGCAGTTGGAGGATGCCACCGCTCTCATAAAAACAGGCGACGAACCGGAGATCACTAAGGACGAATACCAGGCGACATTGACGGTGTTAAACAACATGTTGAAAACAGACGCGGACGATAGTGCCGAGAATCGAGAACAGACGTCTTCAAATGTTCCTTTGCCCGATCATCCACCGTTGTGGGCACGTGAATTTTTTATGACGCATTTCGTTGAAGACTCGTTTTCTGATTATAAAGCGAGCGAACAGGCCGAACAAGGAATGCTCGAATTTGCAAAAGCCGCACTCAAGGCTTCCCGAAAACTCTATGACCTGTCAAAACCGAGGTTGCGCGAAATCTCGGTCGTAGTGAGGAGCAATGCCGGCGATAAATAATAAATAGGCGGCAAGTTTGGGCGTCAGGGCGTATACAGCGGAGCGATCCTTGGCGTTCGGATCGCTTTCAACCGGGTTGGTAACCCAGCCTGAAAATCAGGCCGGGGGAACGGAAGGAGAGATTTCTCTGATTTATCGGCGAGATGCCCATTTTCAACCGAAGCTATCTCGTCAAAACTTCGAAATAGGGCATCTGAATGAGATCTACCGAAAGACCCATTCCGGATACCTTGCGACAGGGGATTCAGCCCTTCGCACCGGCCTCATGCGTCTTCGGCAGCAATACCGTCAGCACACCGAGCAGCGGCAGGAACGCACAAACCTTGTACACGTAATCGATGCTGGTGGCGTCCGCGAGATGCCCGAGCACCGCCGCGCCCACACCGCCCATCCCGAACGCGAAGCCGAAGAACAGGCCCGCGACCATGCCGACCTTGCCGGGAATCAGTTCCTGCGCGTAGACCAGAATCGCCGAGAACGCCGAGGCCAGCACGAGCCCGATGATCACGGACAGCACGCCCGTCCAGAACAGATTCACGTAAGGCATGAGCAGCGTGAACGGCGCGACGCCCAGAATCGACACCCAGATCACCACCTTGCGCCCGACCTTGTCGCCGACCGGACCGCCGATGATCGTGCCCGCCGCCACCGCCGCGAGGAACACGAACAGGTGGATCTGCGCGGCCTGCACCGAAAGCCCGAACTTGCTGATCAGATAGAACGTGAAATAGCTGGTGATGCTCGCGAGGTAGAAATACTTCGAGAACACGAGCAGCACGAGCACGCTCATCGCCATGATGACCTTGTTGCGCGGCAGCACAGCGTGGGCGACCTGCGCGCGGCCTTTTTTCGTCGCCGGATGACGCTTGTACCAGCGGCCGATGTTCGCGAGCACGAACATCGCGACGAGCGCCGCCACCGAAAACCACGCAATGCTCTTCTGGCCGTGCGGAATGACGATCAGCGCGGCGAGCAGCGGCCCGAGCGACGAACCCGCATTGCCGCCGACCTGAAACAGCGACTGCGCGAGCCCGTGCTTGCCGCCCGAAGCCATGCGCGCCACTCGCGACGATTCCGGGTGAAACACCGACGATCCGCAGCCAACCAGCGCCGCCGCGATCAGCAGCGTGCCGAAATTACCCGCGACCGACATCAGCAAGAGGCCCGCCAGCGTGAAACCCATGCCGACAGGAAGCGAATACGGCTTCGGATGCTTGTCCGTATAGAGCCCGACGAGCGGTTGCAGCAGCGACGCCGTGACCTGATACGTGAGTGTAATCAGGCCGATCTGCCCGAAGCTCAGCGCGAACTCGCTCTTGAACATCGGGTAGATCGCCAGGATCAGCGACTGGATCATGTCGTTCAGCAGATGCGAGAAGCTGATCGCGCCCAGAACTGAATAAACGGTGCGTTGTGCGCCGGTGCCGGCGGAAGTCGCAGTTGAAGAAGATCCGGCGGCAGCGCCGGAAGGCGACAGCGCGCCCTTGTCGATGCTCGTTTGCATAATCGATGGATGGTGAAAGCGAAAGTCGTCTCGGTTTTTGTTTTATCAGCCACGATTTATGCGTGGACTGAATTTCTGAAAGTTTAGGCTGTCCTCGGTGCGTTGTCCTGCCAAGCTTTGTCGCGAATCGGACACGGTTGCGCGTCGCATTGCTTGTGTTTCGTCAGACATGACGATTTTTGGCCAGTTATAAAACCGGACGGCCAGCGAACGCCTGTTCGCTTCCTATAAAAACGGCTCAAGAAGCCGATGAAACTGCCGTACTACCGGTGGGACCAGATGCGGGCGCGTCGCACGAGGGCGCGGTCCGCAGATCAAATTCGGGGATCGATCGATGAAACTGTTTTCGCTACGCGGCGCGAAAGACGCGGGCTTTCTGGCGGATGCCGAAACCGCATCGGCCGCTCAAGACGCGTCCGCGCGCGCGGCGGGCAAGCGCGCGCTGTCCGTCAAGGCATCGCTCAGGCTGGCATTCGGAATCGTGCTGGCGGGCACGCTCGCGATCGGCGCGATCTCGCTCACGCAGATCAGCCGCCTGAACGGCGCGACCGAATCCATCTATACGCAGGGTTATGTCGCGAGCCGTGCGGCGGAAGAAACGCGCGGCTATCTGCTGCGCGCGAGCCGTTCCCAGAAGATGCTGCTGACCGCCTCCACCGCGCGCGAGCGCGACGAACTCGGCGCGCAGGTCGAGCAGGCGCTCGCCGATATCGGCCGCGAACAGACGCAGCTCGCGCAATACATCGATCACGCGGACAAGGACGCGCTCGCGCAGCAGAAGCGCTTCGCCACCGCGCTTTCGACGTGGAGCGCGAACCTGCGCACGTTCGTCAAGCTCGTGAAGGAGCAGCCGCTCGATCTCTCGCAGATGAACTGGCAAGTCGGCACGCAGGACGTGTCGTTGCTCGTCGAAACCGGCAAGCTCGAAAAGATGGTCGACGAACTCGTCGCGCGCCGCGGCGCCGCCGCGAAGGCCACCATCGATTCGGCGGCGTTCATCTTCCGCTCGTCGTTCGTGATGGTGTCGGCGCTCACGATTGCGCTGTTCGTCCTCGCGATCGTCGTCTCCGAATGGGTCGTGCGGAGGCTCGCCGGCCAGCTCGGCGGCGAGCCGGGTTACGCGAAGGACATCGCGCGGCGCATCGCCTCGGGCGATCTCGCGAACCGGATCACGCTCAGGCGCCGCGACGACGCCAGCATGCTGCACGCACTCGCCGAAATGCAGGCGGGTCTGTCGGCCACGGTCGGCGATATCGCGGCGAGCGCGGAGGCGATCGCATCGGCATCGAGCGAGATCTCGACCGGCAACGTCGATCTGTCGCGCCGCACCGAAGAGCAGGCCGTCGCGCTGGAAAAGACCGCGACCAGCATGGAGCAGCTCACCTCGACCGTGCGCCAGAATGCCGACAACGCGAAGCAGGCGAGCACGCTCGCGGAAAATGCGTCGCAGATCGCGGAGAAGGGCGGCGCGGTGGTGAGCCGCGTCGTCGAGACGATGCAGCGCATCGACGCGAGCGCGAAGAGCATCGGCGACATCATCGGCGTGATCGAAGGCATCGCGTTTCAGACCAACATTCTCGCGCTCAATGCGGCGGTCGAGGCGGCGCGCGCGGGCGAACAGGGGCGCGGCTTCGCGGTGGTCGCGGGCGAAGTGCGCAGTCTCGCGCAGCGTTCGTCGGCGGCGGCGAAGGAGATCAAGGCGCTGATCGACACGTCGGTGTCGCGCGTGTCGGACGGCTCGACCTACGCGCAGGAAGCCGGCGCGACGATGGACGAAGTCGTGCAGGCGGTGCGACGCGTGACCGACATCATGGGCGAGATTTCGGCGGCTTCCGCCGAGCAGAAGACGGGCATCGAGTCGATCGGCGAGGCCGTCACGAAGATGGACGCGAGCACGCAGCAGAACGCCGCGCTCGTCGAAGAGGCGGCGGCCGCCGCGCAATCGCTCGACGATCAGGCGCGCTCGCTCAAGTCGCTCGTCGGAAAATTCCAGTTGGCCTGAGCTTAAACATCGGGATAGAATCGCGGTCGGGCGCGGCAGGGCGCCCGGTCTCGCGAAAGTCATACGCACCTGCATTCAGTGCATCACGCATTGCTTCAACTTTGGATCGAACCGCAACGTCGAACCTTTTCAGCCGCAGCGAGAACGGCGCAACAAGGGAACAACGTCATGTGGTCTACATCCTGTCCGATTTCTTCTTCCGTCTCCAATAGCGATTTCCTGCGCGAACACGCGCGGCGCCTGCTTCGTCTCGCCCGCGACGGCGACACGAGCGCGTCGATGCCCGTGCTGCGCCGGTTGCTGGCGGCGAAACTCACGCACGCCGAACGGCTCGCCGACCTGCACGCGATCCGCGCCGACCTGCAACTGAAGCATCTTCTCGCGATGCTCGCCGCCGAACTCGGCTATGCGAACTGGGACGCGTGCAAGCTCGATATCGACGATCGGCCGGAAGCGATCATCGACCGCTATCGGCTGGACGCCGGCGCGTTCAACGACTTCGAGAAGAACTGGTTTGCGAGCGAGGCGCAGGCGCTCGACTGGCAGCGCGGGCACGGCGGCTATGTCGTGCGCTACGGCGAGCAGGCCGTGGCGATCCTGAAGCGCGAATGAAGCGCAATTGAAGCGCAAATAAGGGAAGTGACGCGGAAGGGTGACGCGCGCAAGAAGGAAGCGGCTCAGATGAGCTCGACTTCCTTCCAGTTCGCGCTAGAAAAAAAACGAGCCAGCTCCTTCGTGAGCTCGTTGAGCGCGCTCATCTCGGGTGGCGAGATCTTGCGCACGTGCTGCGGATGGGTCCAGTCGCCGTAGACGAGCGCGACGGTCGAATCGTTCGATTTCACCGGCAGGAGCACGAACGCCTGCGCCTCGCCGAGCGTGTCCTTGTACCAGCGCGGCAGGCGCGCGTCGATGCGCGCGTCGTGCGCGTTCTCGATGAAGATGCCGACCGGATTCGTGATCGCCAGATGGAACACGTCCGGGCGGAATTCGGCCGAGAAGCGCAGTTGCTGCAACATCGGCTCGACGCCCGCGCCGAGCCCCAGCCGCGCGTGGAATTCGTTGTTGGCCTGGCGCACGAACACGACGGTGCGCGACAGGTGCAGGCTGCCCAGCAGCGACTCCGACGCGAGCGCGAGCGCGGGCGCCAGCGCGTTCTTCGACGGCAGCGAGCGCAAGTCCTCGACGCTCGCGCCGATGCGCGCCTCCGCCGAAACGTTGGCGCGCGCCATGGCGTCGGCGTTGGCCTGCAGCTCGGAAATCTCGCGGATCACGCCGTCGCTCGCTTCTTCGTCGGCGAGCGCGAGACTCATCGAGGCCAGCGTTTCGGCATCGGTGTTGAGCGCGCCGCTGTAGCGATTGGCGATGTCCACCAGCGTCGACTCGCGGCTGTCGGTGGCCGCGTTCTGCGCGGTGAGCGCATCGGCGACTTCGGTCGAATAGTTGGTGACGGCCTGCAGCCAGCGCACGTGCTTCGGCGTGGTTTCATCGACGGGCGAGCCGGGATCGCTCGCGCGCATGCCCTGGCGGATCGTCTCGGGCAGACGCCAGCGGTCCGCGGCCTCGATGCCGATTTCGTCGAAGGTCACGCCGAGCAGCGCCGCACAGGCGCTGCTGTCGCTGATATTTTCCGACGCCGCCTTGCGCCGCAACTGATCCCACTCGTGTTCGAGATAGAACGCGACGAGCAGCTTGCCGATCTGCCGCATCAGCGTGCAGACGACCGCTTCCTCGGCGGAACGCAGGTCGGAATGCTCGGTGATCTGCCGCGCGACGGCGCCCGAGAGCAGCGTGCGGTTGAGTTCGAGCTTGGCGTCGATACGCCGCGGCGCGCTCTGATGAAAGTGATCGACGATCTTCAGCCCGACGACGAGATGGCCGACCGCGTCCATGCCGAGCACCATCAACGCGCGCGTGACCGTGGTGATGTTGCCGCCGAAGGCGATGTACATCGCCGAATTGGCGAGGCGCAGCACCTTCTGCGTGAGGCCGACGTCCGACAGCACGACTTGCACGAGCGCCGTGAAGTCGAGGTCGTCATCGCTCATCGCGGACACGGTCGAGCGCAGCGCCTGAGAAAGCATGGGGAAATCCCCGCGCTCGCTCATGCGCGCCCACAACTTGTCCAGTAGTTCGGCCTTGGTGCGTGCCATTGCTAAAAATTAGAACCTTGCTTGTTACGCGACGGCTATCCCGAGGCGGTCCGGCCAATCCTGTCCAGCGCCCGATAACATGGAAAGATACACGTTATTAGGGAGTTACGGCGTGTTCCTCGATTAGAACACGAACCTATTGCCGCTCATATTGTCTCGTGCAACACGAGCGAATTCGATTGAAACGATTTCGCGAGCTCGTCCGACGGCAACGCGTGGCTGATGAGCCAGCCCTGAATATGATCGCAACCGAGGTCGGCGAGCAAATCCCGCTGCGCTTCCGTCTCGACGCCTTCCGCGACGAGCTCCAGCCCGAGCGACTGCGCGAGCCCGACCACCGCGCTCACGATCGCGCGATTGTTTCGGGACGTAATCAGGTTCTCGACAAAGCTGCGGTCGATCTTGAGCTTCGACAGCGGAAAACGTTGTAAATAGGCGAGGCTCGAATAGCCGGTGCCGAAGTCGTCGACGGCGAAGCGGATGCCGATCGAGGTCAGCGCTTCGAGCAGGCGCGTCGCTTCTTCCGGATCGTGCATCAGGAGGCTCTCGGTGATTTCGAACACGAGCCGGCTGGCGTCGATGCCCGTGAGCGCGAGCGCTTCCTTCACGGCGGCCGTGAAGCGTTTGTCGCGGAACTGCTGCGGCGACACGTTGACGGCGATGTAATCGAGCCGGATGCCGATCGCGTCCCACTGCGTGATCTGCATGCAGGCGGCCTTCAGCACCCAGTTGCCCAGATAGTTGATGAGCCCGATCGACTCCGCGAGCGGAATGAACGTCGACGGCGGCACCAGCCCGTGCACGGGATGATTCCAGCGCATCAGCGCCTCCACGCCGACCACGGCGCCCGTGCGGATCTTCGTGATCGGCTGGAAGTAGAGCGAGAACTCGCCGTTGCGCACGGCTTCGTACAGATCCGCTTCGAGCTTCAGGCGCTCCGCGTCGGCGGGGTTGTCGTCGATCGTATGGAAGACGAGCGCGTTGCCGCCCGATTCCTTCGCTTGCGCGAGCGCGTGATCGGCCATTCGCAACAGGCTCGTCTGCGCGCCGCTGCGCGCGTTCTTGCCCGCCTGATCCGGATACAGCGCGACGCCCACGCTCGCCGACAAATGCGTGTGCTGCCCGCGATGCCGGTACGGCTGCGCGATCGCGGTCAGCATGCGCCGCCCGAGACTCTCGGCGAGCTCCGGCGTCGTGCCCGGCGGCAGCAGCACGGCGAACTCGTCGCCGGCCACGCGCGCGACGCGCTCGCCGTGTCCGGCCGTGTGCTGGATGCGGCGCGCGGTCTCGCGCAGCAGTTCGTCGCCGGCGTCGTAGCCGAGCGCGCGGTTGATGCGCTGATAGTCGTCGATGTCGAGCAGCACGAGCCCCGCATGCGAGCGCGTGAGTTCCGCTTCCGCCTGCGCCGCCGCGATCGCCGACTTGAGCGCGACCAGGTTTTCGAGGCCGGTGAGCGGATCGTGATGCATCGCGTGCGTGAGCGACGCCTCGCGCTCGCGCCAGTGCGACACGTCGAAAGCGGCGAGCGCGAAGCCCGGCGTGCCGCGCGCGGCCGTCGAGATGAGCCGCAGCTCGACGCAGATCGGATAGGTCAGTGACTTCACGACCGTCAGCGTCGCCGATTCGAGCCTGCCGCTCGCGCGCGCCCGGGCGACGAGCGCGTGCAGTTCGTCGGCCTCCTCGGACGCGACGAGATCGTGCAGCGTCAGCATGCTCAGATAGTCGCGGTGATAGCCGATGAACTCGATGCTCGCATCCGAGACATACAGAAAGCGCAGCGCGTCGTCGAGCTGCGCGAGGAAATCGACGGCGCCGAGCGTGGATTCGGAGGCGGGCGCGCGGAATCCGCCTTTCTGAGGCGGCGCGCCGGAAGGCGCTCCCGAAGACGCGGACACGGGCGCGGGCGAGGCGGCCGGCGTCACGGCGGGCGCGCGAGGCGCGTCGTGTGCTTCGCCTGCTTCGTACGCTGCGGGACTCGAGCCGGACGCGTGCTCGCGGCGCTCGCGCGCGGCGCTTCCCCATGCGCGGGAGAGCGCATCGAGCACGATGCGCCACGGTGCGCGGCGTGAGGCAGTGATCCGGTTCGCTTGCATGATCTCGTTGGTTTGTGGCGGCCGCGGTCGGCTGGCCGGGCAAACGGCGGCGCGTGCAAGCCGCGGGTGCGCGGCCTGCCGCCGGGTTCGTCCCCGGTTCGTCGGATGGGGGCGCGGCACGCTCTATCAGGCGAGTTATCGGCTTTATCAGCGATTTCTTTAACCGGTCACGCGGGCGCAACAATCCGGGCCGGATCTCAAGAATGTCCAGGAATTGTCGATAGGAGTTACGTATGATGTCGGCTGGCGAATTCGGTTACAGTGGCGCGTTCCCGGTGGGAACGGTTCCCCGCTATCGCCGATGCAGGGCCCCCGCCGCGCTGTTGACCACCAGAATCCGTTCGACTCGTTCGCCCCCATGATCGAATCCAATACGTTGCCGGCCGGCGCCCCAGCCAGGGCGCCCGCGCCGGCCTTCATGCAAAGCCCAGAAGCGCCGGCGGCCGTGTCCGCGTTGCGGCGCGCAGCCACGCGGTTTCCGTCATGCCCAATTCGTCCCTGAAGCGCGCGACGCTCGCGAAGCGCGGGCAGAGCGTCTATGTCGGGCGTCAGCCGATCCTCGACGTCGACGGCGCGCTCGTCGCCTACGAACTGCTGTTTCGCGACAGCCCCGACAATCGCGCCCGCGTCCATGACGACGTGCAGGCGACCGCGCATGTCGTCGCGCGCACGGTGGGGGAGATCGGCGTGCCGGCGGTGCTCGGCCCGCATCCGGGCTACGTGAACATGAGCCGTGAACTGCTGTTCGACGACATCGTCCACATCATGCATCCCGAGCGCTTCGTGCTGGAGCTGCTGGAGAACATCACGTTCGACGAGGCGCTCTTCAAGCGCTGCGCGCAGTTGCGCAACGCGGGCTTCCGCTTCGCGCTCGACGACGTGATCCGGCTCGACGACGCGCTGCTCGCGGCGCTTCCTTCAGTGGATATCGTCAAGGTCGATTTCCTCGCGGCCGATCACGCGCATCTACCCGAACTCGCGGCGACGCTCAAGCGCCGCGGCAAGCTGCTCGTCGCGGAGAAGATCGAAACGCGCGACGACTTCATGCAGGCCAGAAACCTCGGCTTCGACTTTTTTCAGGGGTACTTCTTCGCGCGACCGCAAGTACTGTCGGCGCGGCGCGCGAGCCCGGCGCGCGGCTCGCTGCTGCGCCTGATGGCCGTGCTCGCCGGCGAACCCGGCATGCGCGAGCTGGAGATGGAGCTGAAGCGCAATCCGGACATCGTCGTGCAATTGATGCGTCTCGCCAATTCGAGCGCGCAGACGCGCGGGCGGCGCGTGTCGTCGCTGCGCGAGGCGATCGCGGCCACCGGCACGCGCCAGCTGATGCGCTGGGCGCAGCTTCTCCTCTACGCGGACGGCAGCGGGCTGCCGTGGCGTTCGGACCCGCTGCTGCAACTCGTCGGCACGCGCGCGCGTTTTCTGGAACTCGCCGCCGCCGCGCTGCGTCCCGAGGACGAAGCGTTTTCGGACGCCGCCTTCATGACGGGCATCTTCTCGCTCGTGCACGTGGTGCTCGACATGCAGCCGGCGGAAATTCTCGATAAGCTGCATCTGGCGGCGGAAATCCGCGCGGCGATCCTCACGGGCGAAGGCCCGCTCGGCGCGCTGCTCGGCATCGCGCGGGCGGCGGAGCGCGGCGACGCGCCCGCCATCGACGCGAGCCGTCACGCGCAGCCGGTGCTCGATATCCTCACGCCCGCCGTGCTGGCGAAGCTGCAGGTCGAGGCGGCCGCATGGTTCGCCGAGCATCGCATGGATCAGAACGCGGACGACGCCTGACGCGCGCGTCGCCGGATCGAAGAGAGTCATCGAACGCAGTCATCGAAAGGAGCGAGCATGAAGAGCAAGCTTTCCCGCTTCACGGCCGGTTGCGCCATCTCGGTCGCCGCGCTGCTCGGCTGCGCGGTCGCGGCCTGGCCGCTCGCGGCGGGCGCGACGCTCAAGCCCGGCGACGCCGCGCCGGACTTCACCGCGCAGGCGTCGCTCGGCGGCAACGTGTACGACTACAAACTCGCCGACGCGCTGAAGAAAGGCCCGGTCGTCCTGTACTTCTATCCGGCGGCGTTCACGAAAGGCTGCACGATCGAGGCGCACGAGTTCGCCGAGGCGGTCGATCAATACAAGGCCGAGGGCGCGACCGTGATCGGCGTGTCGCACGACAACATCGACACGCTGAAGAAGTTCTCCGTGAGCGAATGCCGCAGCAAGTTCCCGGTCGCGGCCGACGCGGACTCGAAGATCATCCACTCCTACGACGCCTCCATGCCGATGAAAAGCACGATGGCCAATCGCGTGTCCTACGTGATCGCGCCGGACGGCCACGTGATCTACGAATACACGAGCCTGTCGCCGGACCAGCATGTCGCGAACACGCTGCAGGCGCTGCGCGACTGGAACGCGAAACACAAGGCGCAGTGATGCGCGTGATCCCGCACGGGTGAGCTGCCATGCCCATCGTCATCGCATTCGTCATTCTGGCGCTGCTGATCTACGGCGCCGTATGGTCGTTCAACGCGCTGCATGCGCACTTCGGCCTCGGCGTGGCCGTGGGCGCGGCGGTCGTAGTGGCGGCCGCCATCGCGGCGGGCGTGATGCGCTGGCTCGCGAGCCGGCGCGAGATCGCGCCGAATCTGCGCAAGGGCGAAAACGGCGACTGGACGCACGAGCTGCGCACCGACTGGGGCGGCGTGCGGGTCGCGGCGGGCAAGCGCCTGTGCGACGTGCGTGTCGGCGAGGAGCGCGGCAGCTATATCTTCGCCGACCTGCGCGGCGCGCGCGTGCAGGAGCCGGGCGGCGGGAGCGGCGCGCCGGGCGCGTGGCAGGTCGTGCTCGACGTGCAGGATCCGAAGCACGGCGCATGGACGCTGCCGATGCGCGATCGCGGCGAAGCGCACAAGTGGGCGCGCATCCTGTCGCTCGCGACGCGGCAAAAGCTCTGAGCCTGTTGCGCAGCTATTCCGCGTGATAACCCATGTCGCCGCGCACCTTGCCGCGAAACACCCAGTACGACCAGATCACGTAGATAACGAGCACGGGCAGCAGGAACATCGTGCCGATCAGCAGAAACTGATGCGACAGCGGCGCGGCCGATGCGTCCCACAGCGTCACCGACGGCGGCGCGATGAACGGCCACAGGCTGATGACGAGTCCCGTGAACGCAAGAAAGAACAGCCCGATCGAGCATAGAAACGGCGCCACTTCGCGGCGCTTCGCGAGGCTTGTCCAGAGCGTCCACGCGAGCAGGGCGGTGAGCACCGGCACCGGCGCGAACGCCAGACTGTCCGGAAAGCCGAACCAGCGCGCTGCGATCCGCGCGTCCTTGAGCGGTGTCCACAGGCTGATGAGCAGAATGAACGCGATCACGCCGATCAGCGCGTAACGCGCCATCCTGCGGCCCCATTCCTGCAGTTCGCCTTCGGTCTTGAGCACGAGCCAGGTCGTGCCCTGCAGCGCATAGCCGAAGATCAGTCCCACGCCGACCAGCAACGGAAACGGCGCGACCCAGTTCCAGCTCGTGCCGACATAGACGCGGCCTTCGATCGGAAAGCCCTGGATGAACATGCCGAGCACGATGCCCTGCGACACCGTCGCGACGAGCGAGCCGCAGCCGAACGCGGCGTCCCACAGCCACTTGCGCGCGCCGATCACTTCGCGGAACTCGAACGCGACGCCGCGAAAGATCAGCCCGAGCAGCATGAAGAGAATCGGGAAATAGACCGCCGGCACGATGATCGCGAACGCGAGCGGGAACACCGCGAACAGTCCGCCGCCGCCGAGCACGAGCCACGTCTCGTTGAAGTCCCAGACCGGCGCGACGGAGTTGATCATCAGATCGCGCGATTCGGCGTCGCGGCGCAGCAGGAACATCATGCCGACGCCCAGATCGAAGCCGTCGAGCAGCACGTACATGAACACCGCCAGCGCGAGAATGGCAGCCCACAACGGCACGAGATCGAGCATCGCGTTCTCCGGTTTCGTTCGTCTCAGTGGCGCTCAAGGCGCGCCCGGGTTCCGTCACGTGCGGCCGCGGCCCGGCGGCACGATGTCGTCGTCGCGCACGGCTTGCGACCCGCCCGCACCCGCCGATACCGCCGAGAGCGGGCGCGCGGCGCGCGTCTTCGCGTCGAGTTCGTCCTTTTCGTGCGCATGCGCCACTTCCGCCGGCCCGACGCGCACCAGGCGCCGCAGCAGGAAAAACCCCGCGCCGAAGATCACGAGATACGCGAGCACGTAAAGCAGCCACGACAGGCCGACGTCGGCGGCGGTGAGCGAGGGCGTCACCGAATCTTTCGTGCGCAGGATGCCGTACACGGTCCAGGGCTGACGGCCCGCTTCGGTGGTCGTCCAGCCGGCGATCACGGCGATGAAGCCGAGCGGCATCGCCCAGGTCGCGCAGCGCAGCCACAGCGCGCTCGTTTCGACGCGCCCGCGCGCGAACAGCACGATGCCCCACAACACGAGCGCGAACATCAGAAGCGCGATGCCCACCATGATGTGAAAGGCGAAGAACACGACCGCGACATTCGGCCGGTCCTCGCGCGGAAAGTCTTTCAGTCCGCGGACGTAGCCGTTCGGATCGTGGGTCAGATAGAGGCTGCCCAGCACCGGAATCGAAATCTCGAAACGATTGCGCTCCTCGTCCTGATCGGGAATCGAGAAGATATTGGCGGGAATGCGCGTGCCGGATTCCCACAGGCCTTCCATCGCGGCGAGCTTGGCGGGCTGATACTTCAGCGTGTTGAGACCGTGCGAGTCGCCGAGCACCATCTGGATCGGCACCATGATGATCAGAAAGATCAGCGACATCTTCACCATCACGCGGCTTTCCTCCAGCGCCCGGCGCTCGCGCAGGTACATGGCGCCGATGCCGAGAATCACGAAGCCCGTCGTCACGAGGAACGCGCTGACCGTGTGACTCAGCCGATAGGGAAACGACGGCGTGAAGATCACGTCGAAGAAGCTCACCACTTCGAAGCGGCCGTCGGGCAGCATGCGGTGGCCCTGCGGCGTCTGCATCCAGCTGTTGACCGCGAGAATCCAGAACGACGAGATCACGGTGCCCGCCGCGACGAAGATCGCCGACATCACGTGCGCCCACTGCGGCACGAGCTTGCGCCCGAACAGCAGCACGCCGAGAAAGGCCGATTCGAGGAAGAATGCCGTCAGCACTTCGTAGCCCATCAGCGGGCCGACGACGTTGGCGGTGGCATCGGAGAAGCGGCTCCAGTTGGTGCCGAACTGGAACGGCATCACGATGCCCGACACCACGCCCATGCCGAACGACACCGCGAAAATCTTCAGCCAGAACGCGGAGAGCCGCCGGTAGACGTCGCGTTTGGTGATCCACCAGTTGAATTCGAGGGTGGCGATGAAGCAGGACAGGCCGACCGTGAACGCCGGAAGCAGAATGTGGAACGCGACGACCCAGGCGAACTGGAAGCGGGAGAGCAGGACCGAATCGACATCCATGAACGCTCCTTGGTTCAGGTCTCTTGGTTCAGATCGATGAACGGACAGTCGAAGGGGCGCGCCTCGCGCGGGCGCTTTTCGCATTAATACACGGTTTTCAGGACAGCGGCCACGCGCCGCGCGGCGTCGGGTCGCAGGCCGCCGGCGTCGCGTGCCACTAATGCACCGATTTGGTACAATTTCCCTTTCGAATCATGGCCATGCGGACGACCGCGTGCGCATCGTTTCATCGGGGACGGCCCCGCTTTTCAAGGGAGTTGCCCGATGTCCTGGATTCTTCTGTTAATTGCCGGCCTGCTCGAAGTGGCGTGGGCCGCGGGCCTCAAATCGTCCGACGGTTTTACGCGCCTGGGTCCGTCGATCTTCACGCTCATCACGGCGCTCGGCAGCTTCGTGCTTCTCGCGATGGCCATGCGCCAGTTGCCGCTCGGCACGGCCTATGCCGTCTGGACGGGCATCGGCGCGGTCGGCGCGTTCATCTTCGGGATCGTGTTCATGGGGGAAACTCTGTCGGCGGCGCGCGTGTTCAGCGCGGTGCTGATCGTGGCGGGTCTCGTCGGGCTGAAGCTGTCGTCGGGGCACTGAACGCGGTTCCGTCGAACACGCATCCGTTGCGCCCGCGCCACCCGGTCGTGCGCTGGCGCACCGGCTGCGGCAATCGCGCGGTGCGTTGCTGCACCGCGTGGTTTTGGGTGGATATAATGGTCTGAGGTCATCCGGTTTTCGGCCGATTCCTACTCCGCGTAAGTTTTCGATGTATCGTCGTGGATGTAGACGGCTTCTTTCGGCATCTGCCGGAAAGACCGTCTTTTCAGCTGGCAAAATCTCCCGACAAGCGTGCCCGACAAGCGGCCAACGCCAGCGGCAGGTAGCAACAAGGAGGCGGCAATGCTTGAGTCACTTTCGCTCGCGGCGGGCCTTTCATGGGCGAGCGGGCTGCGCCTGTACCTCACCGTATTCATCGCCGGCATGTTTCAGCGCATGGGGCTCGTCCATCTGCCGGACGCCCTCGCGGTGCTCGGCTCGCCGTGGGTGATCGGCGTCGCGGCGGTGCTCGCGATCGTCGAATTTCTCGCCGACAAGATCCCCGCCGTCGATTCTCTGTGGGACGCGGTCCACACCTTTATCCGCATTCCGGCGGGCGCCGTGCTCGCGGCCGGCTCGCTCGGCCACGCCGATCCCGCCATGCTGACCATCGCGGCGCTCGCGGGCGGCACGCTCGCCGGCGCGTCGCACTTCGCGAAGGCGGGCACGCGCGCGCTCATCAATCTGTCGCCGGAGCCGGTGTCGAACTGGGCCGCGTCGGCCACCGAGGACGTCGGCGCGCTCGCCGGCATCACGCTCGCGCTGTTCGTGCCGCTGCTGTTCCTCGTGCTCGTGCTGGTGTTTCTCGTGCTGGCGGGCTGGGCGCTGCCGCGGCTCGCGCGCGGCGTGCACGGCGGGGTGTCGCGCATGGCCAAGCACATGCTGCCCGGCACCTACACGCGCATGAACCGGCTGCGGAGCAAGCACGATTGAGCACGGCAGCCAAGGACGATCCCTCTCCGCATAGCGCGACACACAAGGCCGGCCAGACTCACCGGACGGTCCGGCTCGATTTCCTGCAGACGGTGCGCCAGGCCTGGCGCATGACCGCGCGCGACTGGCGCGCGGGCGAACTCACGATGCTGCTGCTCGCGCTCGTGCTGGCGGTCGCGGCGCTGTCGAGCGTCGGCTTTCTCGCCGATCGCATGCGCCAGGGCCTCGCGCGCGACGGGCGTCAGATGATCGCCGCCGATTTCGTGGTGCGCGCGGACCATCCCGTCGATCCGATGTTCGCGCGCGAGGCCGAATCACTCGGCCTGCAGACGGCGGGCACCACGATCTTCCCCAGCATGATCAGTTCGACGTCCGCGCAGCCGCTCGCGCGGCTTGCGGCGATCAAGGGCGTGACGCCCGGCTATCCGTTGCGCGGCGCGCTTCGCATCGCGCCCGGCATCGACGCCGCCGATGCGCCCGCGCACGGCATCCCGGCGCCCGGCACCGTCTGGGTCGATGCCGCCCTGCTCGATGCGCTCAAGACGAAAGTCGGCGGCACGCTGAAGGTCGGCACGCGCACGTTCACGGTCGCGGACGTCATCACGCGCGAACTCGATCGCGGCTTTTCGTTTGTGAACTTTTCGCCGCGCCTCATGATGCGCGCCGACGAAATTCCGGGCACGGGCCTGCTCGGCTACGGCAGCCGCGTCACGTACCGGCTGCTCGTCGCGGGCGCCGACCCGCAGGTCGAGCAGTTCGCGAAGTTCGCGCGCGACAAGACCGATGGCGGCCAGCTGCGCGGCGTCGCGCTGGAGTCGCTCTCGGACGGCCAGCCGCAGGTGCGTCAGACGATCGATCGCGCGAGCCATTTCCTCACGCTCGTGTCGCTCTTGACGGCGCTGCTCGCGGCGGTCGCGATCGCGATGGCCGCGCATCGTTTCGCGCGGCGTCATCTGGACGGCTGCGCGGCGATGCGCTGTCTCGGCGTCAGCCAGCGCACGCTGCGCGCGCTGTTCCTGAACGAATTCGTCGCGATCGGCCTGATCGGCAGCGTGGCGGGCGTCGTGCTCGGTTTCGGCGGCCATCTGGTGCTACTGAACTGGCTCGGCTCGCTCGTCGATGTCGAGCTGCCGCAGCCCAGTGTCTGGCCGGCGCTGCAGGGCATCGCGATGGGCCTCGTGCTGCTGCTCGGCTTCGCGCTGCCGCCGCTTTTGCCGATCACGCGCGTGCCGCCGGTGCACGTGATTCGCCGCGAACTCGGCGACGCGCAGCGCGTCGCGTACGCGGCCTATGGCGCAGGCGTGCTGCTGTTCGCGGCGTTGCTGATCGTCGCGGCGGGCGAACTGAAGCTCGGCGGCATCGTCGCGGGCGGATTCGCGGCCGGCCTGCTCGTGTTCGGCGCGATCGCGCGCGTCGCGCTCTGGGCGGCGGCGCGCTTCGTGCGACGCGAGCGCAGCGCGGCGGGCGTCGGCTGGCGTTACGCGCTCGCGTCGCTGGAGCGGCGCAGCGGGTCGAGCGCGCTGCAGATCACGGCGCTCGGCATCGGCCTCATGTGCCTGCTGCTCATCGGCATGACGCGCAACGATCTCATCAAGGGCTGGCGCGACGCCACGCCGCCGGATGCGCCGAACCAGTTCCTGATCGACATCCAGCCGGATCAGCGCGCGGGCGTGCTCGACTATCTGCACGCGAACGGCCAGCCCGACGCCGCGCTCTCGCCGATGGTGCGCGCGCGGCTCGTCGCGATCAACGGCCATCCGGTGAATCCGGACGATTACGACAAAGCCGACGCGAAGCGCCTGGTCGATCGCGAATTCAATCTGTCATACACGACCGCGCTGCCGGGCGACAACCGCGTGACGCAAGGCAGATGGTTCGGCACGGATGCGAAGCCGCAGGTGTCGATCGAGGAGGGCATCGCGAAGACGATCCGCGTGAAGCTGGGCGACACGCTGCGCTTCGATATCGCGGGGCTACCGGTCGAGGCGCCGGTGACGAGCGTGCGCAAGGTCGACTGGAATTCGTTCAAGGTCAACTTTTTCGTGCTGATGCCGCCCGACGCGCTTGCCGATCTTCCGGCTACGTTCATCACGAGCTTTCATCTGCCCGAGAGCGGGCAGCGCATGATCGACGGGTTGGTCGCGGGCTATCCGAACGTGACTGCCATCGACGTCGCGCCGATTCTCGCGCAGATTCATCGCACGCTCGCGCAGGTGATCGGCGCGGTGCAGTTCCTGTTCCTCTTCACGCTCGCGGCGGGCGTGCTCGTGCTGTATGCGGCGCTCGCCGGCACGCGCGACGAACGCGTGCGCGAGTCGGCGCTGCTGCGCGCGCTGGGTGCGTCGCACAGGCAGGTGCGCTCGGTGCAGGTGGCGGAGTTCGTCGCGGTGGGCGCGCTGTCCGGCCTGATGGCGGCGCTCGGCGCGCAGGGCATCGGCTATGTGCTCGCGGCGCGCGTGTTCGAGTTTCATATCGATTTCAATCCGTGGCTGGTGCCGGCGGGCATCGTCGCGGGCATCGTGTGCGCGGGCCTGAGCGGCTGGCTCAGCCTGAGACGCGTGCTGGCGCGCCCCGCATTGCAATCCCTGCGCGATGCGTAGTTTTTTGTCGCTTTTCATTCATGACCGAAGTCAATTCCCCCATTCCCGACGATGAAGTCCAGCAGCCGAGCGCCTTCGAGCTGATCGGCGGCGAGGAGCGCGTGCGCGCGCTCGTCGACCGTTTCTACGACCTGATGGATCTCGAGCCCGAATTCGCGGGCATCCGCGCGCTGCATCCGCCGACGCTCGACAATTCCCGCAACAAGACGTTCTGGTTCCTGTGCGGCTGGATGGGCGGCCCGGATCATTACATCAGCCGCTTCGGGCATCCGCGTCTGCGGGCGCGGCATCTGCCGTTCGCGATCGCATCGGGCGAGCGCGACCAGTGGCTGCGCTGCATGGCGTGGGCGATGGAGGACATCGGCGTCGACGACGCGTTGCGCGAGCGCCTGCTGACGTCCTTCTTCGATACCGCCGACTGGATGCGCAACCGTCCCGGTTGAATCGCTTCGTTTTGTATCGGTTCGACGGGTGCGGGTGTGCTGCATCATGTCCGCTCGAAGGCGCGCCGGCGGCTACCCGGAACCGCGAAGCGCCCGTTCTCCGCATACAGCCAGGAAGTACGAACCATGAGCACACGCGCACTCTTTCGCGAAGACGCCTATCTGACGCACTGTGACGCGAGCGTCACCGCCATCGACGAGCAGGGCATCCATCTCGATCAGACCGTCTTCTATCCGCTGGGCGGCGGACAGGCGGGCGACGCGGGCACGCTCACGCTCGCGGACGGCACGGTCATCGCGATCGCCGACACGCGCAAGGCGAAATTCGAGGGCGCCACGCCCGACGACGCCGTGCACGTGCCCGCGCCCGGCCAGGAAGCGGCGCTGGCGAAGCTCGCGACCGGCGCGAAAGTGCGCGCGGAAATCGACTGGGAGCGGCGTTACCGGCATATGCGGCTGCACACGGCGAGCCATCTGATCTGCGCGGTGCTGCCGTATCCGGTGGACGGCTGCAGCATCACGAGCGAATACGCGCGTCTCGATCTGGCGACAGTCGAGCCGATCGAGCGCGAAATCGTGGAAGCGAAGCTGAGCGAACTGGTCGGCGGCGCGCATGCGGTGAGCACCGAATGGATCACCGACGACGAGATGACCGCGCGCCCCGAACTCGTGCGCACGATGAGCGTGAAGCCGCCGATGGGCCTCGGCCGCGTGCGCCTGTTGCGCATCGACGACGTGGACCTGCAGCCGTGCGGCGGCACGCATGTGCGCAACACGGGCGAGATCGGCGGCTTGCGCATCGCGAAGCTGGAGAAGAAGAGCGCGCGCACGCGGCGGCTGGTGCTGGAACTGGCGTGAGCCCGCAAGAGGACATCGACCCGCGCGCGCGGGAGATTCTCGATCTCTGGTTCGGCGCGCCGGGTTCGCCCGAGTTCGGCACGGAGCGCAAGCTCTGGTGGAAGAAGAAGCGCACTTTCGATTCGCTGCTGACCGAACGCTTCGCCGCGTTGCTCGAAACCGCGCACGCGGGCGGCTTGCGGGAGTGGGAGCGCGCGCCGCTCGCCACGCTCGCGCTGATCGTCCTGCTCGATCAGTTTTCGCGCAATTGCTTCCGCAACACGCCGCGCGCCTTTGCGGGCGATGCCCGCGCGCTGGCGCTCGCGCGCTCGCTGGTCGAGCGCGGCGACGATCTTCGCCTGCCCGGCGCCTATCACCGCGCGTTCGCGTATATGCCTTTCGAGCACGACGAATCGATGCAAAGCCAGCGCGAGTCCGTGCGTCTCTTCGGAAAACTAAAGGACGAAACGAGCGTCATCTCTTTTTACGAATCGGCGCTGGAGCATGCGGAGGTCATCGGGCGGTTCGGGCGCTTTCCGCATCGCAATCGCATTCTCGGGCGCGAGACGACGCCTGAAGAGGAAGCGTGGCTGGCCGAGCACGGCGGTTTTTGAGCAATCGATATTTCGGAATAAACCGCTATACGCGATGCATGGTGTTGGATAGCCTCTGCTGTCCAGCGGCGCGGGCAAAAGCTCGTGACGGCCACACGAAAAATAACCACCATGCCTCACAACCGCTTCAATCGCATCACGATCGTCTCCGTCACCGGTTTGCCCGACGCACGCAGCGCGGCCGCCGCGCTCGCCGTGAGCCTGCGCAACATGCCCGGTGCGCGCGCGCTGTTGTGCAGCCCGGTGGCTCCGGCAAATCTGCCTCCGGACATCGTTCATGTCCCGATCACGCCGCTGAGCTATCTCGAATACAGCTGGTTCATCCTGTTCGCGCTCTGGCGCGTGATCGAAACCGATTACGCGCTCATCGTGCAGGACGACGGCTGGGTGCTGGACGGCGCCAACTGGCGCGACGAATACTTCGAGTACGACTACATCGGCGCGCCCTGTCATCACGCTTGGGTCGAAACACCCGAAGGCGAGGAGCTCATGGAGAGCTTTTCCTGGTACGGGTTTCTGGATCGACCCGAATACAAGGTCAAGGAGGTTCAGAACGGCGGGTTCAGCTTGCGCAGCCGGCGTCTGCTGCGGGCTTTCGTCGATCATCCGCACATCAGAGTCCGGCTTCCGCTGCCGGAAGTCTCGGGCGATCCCTTAGGGCTGCACTGGACCAGCGGCGAAACCAACGAAGATGTGCAACTCGCGCTGATACTGCGTCCGCAGCTCGAAGCCGTCGGCATGCGGTTTGCACCGATTGGACTTGCACTGCAATTCTCAATGGAAGACGGCGGTACGCCTCATCAGGGAATGGATTTGATGCGATTGTTCGGCCATCACGGCAGTTGGCGGCATCTGGTGAGCGCGGACCCGCCGACGATACGTCACGGGTTTTCGCGGGCCGAAGTGGAGAGCCACCCAACGGAGCGGGCGCTGGTGTACACGCTGTGGGTACGTGGATATCGCATCGAATTCGCACCGGCTGAGCAGGGCGGCGAGGCGTGATTCGGGTCCTTTTTCGGCCGCTTCGCTGGACGACGAACGCCGCTTTCGCTGAACTCTGAAAGCCGCCCGAACGCGGCTTTCGGCCCAGTGTTGTCCGGCGCGCCTAGCGTCCGCCCGTCACATCCAGGATCGCGCCCGTCACGTACGACGACGCATCCGAGAGCAGCCACACGATCGATTCGCCGACTTCATCCGCCGTGCCGGGCCGGCCGATCGGCGTCTGCACGCCGAGCGTCTGCGCGCGGTCGGGCTTGCCGCCGCTCGCATGAATCTCGGTCTCGATCAGACCTGGCCGGATGGCGTTCACGCGCACGCCGTCGCGCCCGAGTTCCTTCGAGAGCCCGATGGTCAGCGTATCGATCGCGCCTTTGGATCCCGCGTAATCGACATATTCGCCCGGGCCGCCCAGCCGCGCCGCCGCCGACGACACATTCACGAGCGACCCGCCCCGGCCGCCGCGCGAGGTCGACATGCGTCGCGCCGCCTCGCGCGCGCACAAATAGGCGCCGAGTACGTTGATGTCGAAGATGCGCTTCATGCGCGCGATATCCATGTCCGCGAGCGCCGAGCCGGGCGCGACGATGCCCGCGTTGTTCACGACGCCGTCGAGCTTGCCGAAGGCTTTTTCGGTGGCGTCGAACATTGCGATGAGCGCGGCTTCGTCGCTGACATCGCCTTCGATCGCGATTGCGCGGCCGCCCGCGGCAATAACCGCGGCGACGGTTTCATCGGCGGCCGCTGCGTTCGACGCATAGTTCACGCCGACGGACCAGCCGCGCTTTCCCGCCAGCACGGCAGCCGAGCGGCCGATGCCGCGGCTCCCGCCGGTGATCAGGATGACTTTGGGCATCGAACGGATTTCCCTGGAAAGTTGAACTTCAGACGGCGTCGCGCTTTTCGGTCCACTTGTCGTGCGCAGGCGGAACGTAGGCGGCAAGCCTCGCGATCATCTCGTCGGGTTCCGCGGCGACCTGAATGTAATCCAGATACGGCGCGCGCATGAAACCTTCCTCGACGGTATGACGCAGCATCGTCATGAGCGGATCGTAGTAGCCGTTCACGTCGAGCAGGCCGACGGGCTTCTGGTGATAGCCGAGCTGGGCCCACGTGTAGACCTCGAAGAACTCCTCGAACGTGCCGACGCCGCCGGGCATCGCGACGAACGCGTCGGCGAGATCCGCCATCTTCTTCTTGCGCTCGTGCATGTCGGGCACGACGTGCAGTTCCGTGAGATCGGTATGGCCCACTTCCTTCGCGAGCAGCAATTCGGGAATCACGCCGACCGCGCGTCCGCCCGCGGCGAGCACTTCATCGGCGATGAGTCCCATCAGGCCGACGCGGCCGCCGCCGTAGACGAGCGAGAGATCGTTCTGCACCAGCGCGCGGCCGAACGCCTTGGCCGCTTCGGCATAGACGGGACGGGCTCCGGTCGCGGAGCCGCAATAGACACACACTGCTTTCATACTCAAGAGTCCTTTGTTTCGTTCTTCGCGCCGGCCGGGTTTCCCGTCTGCGCATCCTCGCGCGGCGGCAGGAAGTCGGCATACTGACGCTTCGGCAGTTTACCGGAGACGAGGTCGTCGAAGAGCTGGCGCGAGCGCCCGCGCAGATACGGCGCCATGATCGAGATGATGTGCAGGCTCGCCTGATGCAGTTCCGCGCGGATCGCTTCCTGATCGTTGTACTTGCGCGGATTCATCACGTACTGATACGAGAGCCAGTACGTCGCGATCACGCCCATGTTGGTGGCGATCACCTTGATCTCGTCGGGCGTGGCGACCATTTCCTGATCGGCGACGAGCGCCTCGCACAACTGGCTCGCGAAATGAACCTTGTGCGTGATGATCTGCTTGAAGTGCGTTTCGAGCGTGCGGTTGCGCGCGAGCAGGTCGTTCAGGTCGCGATAGAGAAAGCGGTAAGTCCAGAGGAAATCCGCCATGTACTGCAGATACGACCACATTTCGTCGATCGTCGGACGATGGTCGTCCGGAAAGCGCAGCCGCTTCTGAATCTGCTGCTCGAACTGCGCGAAGATACTGTTGATGATGTCGTCTTTGTTGCGGAAATGGTAGTACAGGTTGCCTGGACTGATTTCCATCTCCTCGGCGATCGTCGTCGTGGTGACGTTCGGCTCGCCGATATCGTTGAACAACTTCAGCGACAGCTCGAGTATCCGTTCGCGGGTGCGGCGGGGTGGTTTGGCTTCCATGTCGTCCGACCTTGGGGCGAGGCCGCGGCGGCTCGGGATGAGCGTTCGGCGGCCGCTTCCGTTGCTATTTTGAGAATGTCGGACGATTATAAACCGGTCGTTCGGCAGCACGGACGCGCCTTGGCGACGCGGCTCCGTGATTTATAAGATACGCGCCAGATACGCCGATGCAAGCGGCCAGAGAATCAGGCCCCAGGTGAGCACGCAAACGGCGAGTGCCACCATGACGGCCGCGCTGCCGAGATCCTTCGCGCGCTTGGACAGTTCGTGGCGTTCGAGCGAGATGCGATCGATCGCCGCCTCGACGCTCGAATTGAGCAATTCGACGATCAGCACGAGCAGAACCGACGCGATCAGCGCCGCGCGCTCCACCGGCGCGACCGGCGCGAAGAGGCTGCACGGCAACAGGATCGCAGCGAGCGTCAGTTCCTGGCGGAACGCGCTTTCCTCGCGAATCGCGACGCGAAATCCGTAGAGCGAGTTCTTCATCGCGTGCCACGCGCGCGTGAGGCCGCGATTGCCCTTGTACGGATTGAAGGGCAGATCGTCGGGGCTCAGCGGTTCGCGTGGTTGCAGAGGCGGGTCGTCGGCGTCGTCGGGCTCGTCGTCGAAAGGATCGCGCGCGCGGCCCGACGCCGTGCGCGCGTTCGCTTCGGCCCGTTCCTGCGCGAGGCCGCGTCGCGTCATGCGGCCGCCTGCTCGGACGACGCGCGCGGGCCGAAGTGCCGCAGATGCGACGCGAACTGCTCCGACGCCGCCCGCCACGAAAAGCGCTCGGCCCACGCGCGGGCATCGGCGCGTTCGATCTTGAGCGCCTGCAGGCAGGCCTCGCGCAGGTCGTTGTCGAGCGCGCCCGGGCCGTTTTCGCCGAGCACGTCGATCGGGCCCGTCACCGGATACGCCGCGACCGGCGTGCCGCAGGCCATCGCTTCGAGCAGCACGAGACCGAAGGTATCGGTGCGGCTCGGGAACACGAACACGTCGGCGGCGGCATAGACCTTCGCCAGCTCCGGCTGCGACAGCACGCCGAGATAGTTGACGTTCGTATAGCGCGATTTCAGCTCGGCGAGCGCGGGACCTTCGCCCGCGACCCACTTCGAGCCGGGCAGATCGAGCTTGAGAAAGGCCTCGACGTTCTTCTCGACCGCCACGCGCCCGACATACAGGAAGATCGGGCGCGCGGTGTTGAGCACTTTCGACTCCATCGGACGAAAGATGTCGAGATCGACGCCGCGCGTCCACAGCACGACGTTGGTGAAGCCGTAATGTTCCAGATCGCTCTTGACGACGGGCGTGGGCGCCATCACCGCCTGCGAAGGCCCGTGGAACCAGTGCAGGAAGCGGTACGTGAGCGCGAGCGGAATGCCGAAGCGCGCCTTCACGTATTCGGGAAAGCGCGTGTGATACGCGGTCGTGAAGGGCAGCTTGTGACGCCGTGCGTAGGCGCGTGCGGCGAGCCCGAGCGGCCCCTCGGTCGCGATGTGCAGCGCATCCGGCCCGAAGGCATCGATGCGCTCGGCCACGCGGCGGCCCGGCATAAGCGAAAGGCGAATCTCGGGATAGGTCGGGCAGGGGATCGTCCTGAACTCGAGCGGCGTGAGCAGTTCCACGCGATGTCCGAGCGCGCTGAGTTCCTTCGTCGTTTGCGTGAGCGTGCGCACGACGCCGTTGACCTGCGGCTCCCATGCGTCGGTAACGATCATGATTTTCATCGGCTTCGGCCCAGGTTTTGGTTGCTGCGTTGTGATTGACTTCGATGCGGGTCAGACCGTGGCGCGGGCGCGCGCGGCGCGCTGTCCGGGCGCGCGCATGACGGTCCAGTAGACGACTTTCAATTCGCCGTCGTAGGTCTCGACGAGCGCCGACAGGCTCTCGACCCAGTCGCCGTCGTTGCAGTAGAGAATGCCGTCGATGTCGCGGATCTCCGCCTTGTGGATGTGTCCGCACACGACGCCGTCGCAGCCGCGGCGGCGCGCTTCGTCGGTCATCACGCGCTCGAACTGCGAGATGAAGTTGACCGCGTTCTTGACCTGATGCTTCAGGTACTGCGACAGCGACCAGTAGTTGAAGCCGAGTTTCGTGCGCACGCGGTTGAACCAGCGGTTGAGCAGCAGGATCATCGTATAGGCGGTGTCGCCGAGATAGGCGAGCCACTTCGCGTGCTGGATCACGCCGTCGAAGAGATCGCCGTGCACGATCCACAGGCGCTTGCCCGCGAGCGTCGTGTGGAACGCTTCGCCGCGCACGTGGATGTCGCCGAACGCGAGATCGCAGAACTGGCGCGCGGCTTCGTCGTGATTGCCGGGGATATACACGACCTGCGTGCCCTTGCGCGCCTTGCGCAGGATTTTCTGCACGACGTCGTTGTGCGCCTGCGGCCAGAACCAGCCTTTGCGAAGCTGCCAGCCGTCGATGATGTCGCCCACGAGATACAGATATTCCGACTCGTGATGACGCAGGAAATCGAGCAGATAGGGCGCCTGACAGCCGCCCGAGCCCAGATGGATGTCCGAGAGCCAGATCGTCCGATAGCGATGCGGCGCGTCGTCGGGTTCGTCGGAATCGCTGTCGTGCAGCGGCGCGGCGAGGCGCGCGTCGACGAAACCCGATGCGCCCGTCGCGGCGGATTCGGACGATTCGGTGGACTCGGAGCGAAGCGAGGGACCCGCGCGCAGGTCGCTAGTGACGAAGCTGAAAGGGGAAGACGGTTCGAAGGGCGGGTCGATTGCCGGGTGGGCGGACGAGTTGAATGCCATTGGCTCGCGCATCGAGTTTCGGTATGCGCATTGCGCCATGCGGCCGTGACCGAGCCGTGACAGTCACGAGAAGTTCTTATTACTTGGCGGCGGGCGGGGTCGCGACGATGCGCGTGCCGGCGAGGCGGTCGTGAAGGAACTGGCGCGCCGGGTCGAGCCGCACGGCGGCGGCCCACAGCGCGACCCACGCCGCGAACACGGCGAGCGTCTGCGGCACGGTGAGCGAGAGAAGCGGATGCAGCGCGAGCGGCGGCAGGAACCACAGCCACGCGAGCACGTAGCGCGCGAGGGCGCGAGCGGGCCGGACGGGCTTTCCGTGCGCATCGACGACCTTCAGACGCCAGGTTTTCATCGGCAGCGTCTGGCCGCCGTGCGTCCAGAAGTACACGAAATACGCCGCGAGCACGATGCCGATCCACGACATCAGCCAGTTGTGATGCGTGAGGCCGTTGCGTTGCTGCGTGAGCGTGCTGAAAAGATAGCCGGCGATGAACACGATGCCGAACAGGATGACGCCTTCGTAGATCATGGTCGCGAGGCGGCGGCGCAGCGTGGGCGCGCGCAGCGGTGCATCGACGACCAACGCGGGCGCGCTCATGCGCTCAGGAACCGTTGTACATCGAGGGCGCCTGTTGCGGCGACACCGGAATCGGCGTGGCCGGCACGATGCTCGCGGCGTTCGGAATGCCCGGTTGCATCGGCGCGCCGGAAATGGGCGCGGCGGGCGCAGCCGGCGCGGTCCCCGCGGCCGAACCGCCTTCCGCGTGTCCGCCGACGTGCCCTTGCTCGCGCGCCGCGACCAGCCGGTTGATGTCCTTCACCTCGGTCTTGCCCGTGGGCGGCGCGGACACGACGGTCGGACGGCGGACGCGTTCGCTCGCGGCCAGCTTCTTCTTCTGCTCTTCGGAGAGCTTCTGATAGGCGTCCCACGCCTTCTCGCGGTTTTCGAGCGGCACCGACTTGGAAACCTGATAGTTCTCGCGCGCGACCTTGCGCTGATCGGGCGTGAGGCGTACCCATTCTTCCATGCGCTGATGCAGATGCTTCTGCGCTTCCGGCGACATGCGATGGAACCGCGACGCGATCTTGAGCCACTTCTGCTTGCGCTCGTCGGAGAACGAATCCCATTGCGTGGCGAAGGGCGCGAGCGCGGCGTGCTGCGCTTCGCTCAGATGGTTCCAGGAGAGCGGACCGTCCGACGACAACGCGGACAACGGCGAAGCGCCCGTGTCCGCCGTCGCGCCCGAGCCGCCGATGGGCGCGGCGGCGGCCGACGGCGTGGCGGCGGCAGTCGAGTAAAAGCGCGGATAAGTCGCGGCGAACGCGACGAGACCCGCAATCGCGCAACCAAAGACAATCGCGAGACCGCGCTTGTAACTCACCCGAAAATTCCCCCGCTGTATTCAGTGCTTAATGACAGGTTTAATGATTGCGCGTGAGATACGCATTGAAGCCGTGATCCAGATAGGCGTCGATGGGCAGGCTGTCGCTCATCATGGCGGCGTCGATGTCCGCCAGTTCCGCCTTGCGCTGCTGGTCTTCCCAGTAAGCGATGCCGGCGAGCCCGATGATGAGCGCCGCCAGCGGCCACGCGAGGCCCAGGCCGCCCAGCCGCGCCAGCATGCCTTTCGGACGCGCGTCCTCGCCGGAGTCGCCCGCCGGGAGCGTGCCGCCCGCGCCGGCGAACGCCGGCGTGAAGACGGGCGCAGCCACGGTGACGGCGACCTTTTCTGGCTTCTTGCGCGCGATGGCGGACCGGCGCGCCGCGGCGAGCTGGTCGACGGCCGCGGCCGGAATATTCGACGTATTTTCATCCAGCGCGCGCACGACCTTCAGCGCGAACTCGTTTTCCTTCGTTTCAAGAGCGGAACTCATAGCGTGATCCCTTTGGCTTTCAGGGCTTGAGCGAGAGCGTGCGTGGCGCGTGAACAATGCGTTTTCACGCTACCCTCGGAGCACCCCATCGCAGCGGCCGTCTCGGCGACATCCATATCCTCCCAGTAACGCATGAGAAAAGCTTCTCGTTGACGTGCGGGCAGTTTCTGGATTTCCGCGTCGATCAGATTCAGCACCTGTTCGCGTTCCAGTTTGTTCTCGCTGCTTTCGCTGCCGACCGCGCTGTCTTCGGATTCGAAGGTTTCGAGCGGGTCGAATTCGTCGTCGTCGGCGTTGCCGAAGGACGAGAAGAGACTGACCCAGGTGTTGCGCACCTTCTGGCGACGGAAGTGATCGTGCGTCGCGTTCTGCAGGATACGCTGGAACAAAAGCGGAAGCTCGGAAGACGGCCGGTCGCCGTACTTTTCGGCCAGCTTGATCATCGCTTCCTGCACGATGTCGAGCGCCGCGTCGTCGTCGCGAACGGTGTACACGGTCTGCTTGAACGCGCGTCTTTCGACGCCCGCCAGGAAATCGGCGAGTTCCTTGTCTGATGCCATCCGTTGGGGACCCGGCGCAACGAATTTGCGTCGAAAGGGATCGTGAGGTTCGAGGAAAACCTGCGAATCCTAGCAAAGTTTCGCGGCATCCGGACAAATCCGGCGATTTTGTTGCCGAATGCTGCCGATCGCAACGTGCGCGCGGACGGTTTTACGCGCCTCGACGGCCTGCGCCCGCGCCCGGTTTTCGCCCCAAACCTGTGCGGGCAAGGCGTCGTGGGCAGTTCGGAAACTTTTTGCTTGACCCGCCGCGCGCGCCGGGCTACATTTTCCGACTCGCATCATAAAGTGAATGTCTAATTTGAGGCGAGCCCAAGAAGCACGCCTGTCAACTTAAGACGCGCCGCTTGAACCCGAGCCACAAGCCCGGCAGAGAGCACCCGATCAATTTTTTGCCGAAAATTCGAAAGGTGATGAATGAACATGCCTAGCGCGGAATTCTCCACGTCGGATACGACTCCCCCTCCAGAAGCCGACTCCATCGGCGGCACCGTGCTGATGCGCGCGCTGGCCGACGAGAACGTCGAGTTCATCTGGGGCTATCCCGGCGGCTCGGTACTCTACATCTACGACGAGCTCTACAAGCAGGACCAGATCCAGCACATTCTCGTGCGCCACGAGCAGGCCGCCGTGCACGCCGCCGACGCCTATTCGCGCTCGACCGGCAAGGTCGGCGTGTGCCTCGTGACTTCCGGCCCGGGCGTGACGAACGCCGTCACCGGCATCGCCACGGCCTACATGGACTCCATTCCGCTCGTCGTCATCAGCGGGCAGGTTCCGACCGCGGCCATCGGCCTCGACGCGTTCCAGGAATGCGATACCGTCGGCATCACGCGTCCGTGCGTGAAGCACAACTTCCTCGTGAAGGACGTGCGCGATCTCGCGGCCACCGTCAAGAAAGCGTTCTACATCGCCCGCACGGGTCGTCCCGGTCCGGTGCTGATCGACATTCCGAAGGACGTGTCGAAGGCGCCGTGCAAGTACGAGCCGATCAAGAGTGTGTCGCTGCGTTCGTACAATCCGGTCACGAAGGGCCATTCGGGCCAGATCCGCAAGGCGGTGCAACTGCTGCTGTCCGCGAAGCGCCCGTACATCTACACCGGCGGCGGCATCATCCTGGCGGACGCGTCGCGCGAGCTGAACCAGTTCGCCGATCTGCTCGGCTATCCCGTCACCAACACGCTGATGGGTCTGGGCGGCTACCGCGCGGCCGACAAGAAGTTCCTTGGCATGCTCGGCATGCACGGCACGTACGAAGCCAACATGGCGATGCAGAACTGCGACGTGCTGATCGCCATCGGCGCGCGCTTCGACGACCGCGTGATCGGCGACCCGAAGCATTTCGCATCGTCGCCGCGCAAGATCATCCATATCGACGTCGATCCGTCGTCCATTTCCAAGCGCGTGAAGGTGGATATCCCCATCGTCGGCGACGTCAAGGAAGTGCTGAAAGAGCTCATCGAGCAGCTTCAGCACGCCGAGCACGGCCCGGACACGCAGGCGCTCGCAAAGTGGTGGGATGACATCGAAGGCTGGCGCTCGAAAGACTGCCTCGCTTACGACCGCAAGAGCGAGATCATCAAGCCGCAGTACGTCGTCGAAAAGCTCTGGGAGCTGACCGACGGCAACGCGTTCGTCTGTTCGGACGTCGGCCAGCATCAGATGTGGGCGGCGCAGTACTATCCGTTCAACAAGCCGCGCCGCTGGATCAACTCGGGCGGCCTCGGCACGATGGGCTTCGGCCTTCCCGCCGCGATGGGCGTGAAGATGGCCTATCCGGACGAAGAAGTGGTGTGCATCACGGGCGAAGGCTCGATCCAGATGTGCATTCAGGAGCTCTCGACGTGCAAGCAGTACAACACGCCCGTCAAGATCATCTCGCTGAACAACCGCTATCTCGGCATGGTGCGCCAGTGGCAGCAGATCGAGTACAAGAAGCGCTACTCCAGTTCGTACATGGACGCGCTGCCCGACTTCGTGAAGCTCGCTGAAGCGTATGGCCATGTCGGCATTCGTGTCGAAAAGACCGCGGACGTCGAGCCGGCGCTGAAGGAAGCGCTGCGTCTCAAGGATCGCACCGTGTTTCTCGACTTCCAGACCGATCCCACCGAAAACGTATTCCCGATGGTGCAGGCAGGCAAAGGCATCACGGAAATGCTGCTCGGGTCTGAGGATCTATAACGCGGCTTTGTCTCGCGAGGCCCGCGCGCGCCCGTTTTCACAAAGGACGAGCGTCGCGCGCGGGTTTTTCGAACGAACGCCACTTCTGGACACATTCGGGAAAAGCACATGAAACACATCATCTCCGTACTGCTGGAAAACGAACCGGGCGCGTTATCGCGTGTCGTCGGGCTCTTTTCGGCGCGCGGCTATAACATCGAAACGCTGACGGTGGCGCCGACCGAAGACAGCTCGCTGTCGCGGCTCACCATCGTCTCGATTGGCTCGGACGACGTGATCGAACAGATCACGAAGCACCTGAACCGCCTGATCGAGGTGGTGAAAGTGGTCGACCTGACAGAGGGCGCCCACATCGAGCGCGAGCTGATGCTCATCAAGGTAAGGGCGGTCGGCAAGGAACGCGAAGAGATGAAGCGCATGGCGGATATCTTCCGCGGCCGCATCATCGACGTGACCGAGAAGACCTACACGATGGAACTGACGGGCGCCTCCGACAAGCTCGACGCGTTCATTCAGGCGCTCGACGCCACCGCGATTCTGGAAACCGTCCGCACGGGCAGTTCCGGCATCGGCCGGGGCGAGCGCATCCTCAAGGTGTAGCGCAAGACACGCGATTCGACTCATTTCCCTCCGCCACGCGCGGAACAGACTCAGGACTCAAGGAACCACCATGAAAGTTTTCTACGACAAAGACGCCGATCTCTCCCTCATCAAGGGCAAGCAAGTCACGATCATCGGTTATGGCTCGCAAGGCCATGCACACGCGCTGAACCTGAAGGACAGCGGCGTGAACGTGACGGTCGGCCTGCGCAAGGACGGCGCATCGTGGAGCAAGGCCGAGAACGCCGGTCTCAAGGTCAAGGAAGTGGCCGAAGCCGTGAAGGGCGCCGACGTCATCATGATGCTGCTGCCCGACGAGCAGATCGCCGACGTGTACAAGAAGGAAGTGCACGACAACGCCAAGCAGGGCGCGGCGCTCGCGTTCGCACACGGTTTCAACGTGCACTACGGCCAGGTGATTCCGCGCGCGGATCTCGACGTCATCATGATCGCGCCGAAGGCGCCGGGCCACACGGTGCGCGGCACGTATTCGCAAGGCGGCGGCGTGCCGCATCTGGTCGCGGTGGCGCAGGACAAGTCGGGCGCGGCGCGCGACATCGCGCTGTCGTACGCGGTGGCCAACGGCGGCGGCCGCGCGGGCATCATCGAGACGAACTTCCGTGAAGAAACCGAAACCGATCTGTTCGGCGAGCAGGCGGTTCTGTGCGGCGGCACGGTCGATCTGATCAAGGCCGGTTTCGAGACGCTGGTCGAAGCGGGCTACGCGCCGGAAATGGCGTACTTCGAGTGCCTGCACGAACTGAAGCTGATCGTCGACCTGATCTACGAAGGCGGCATCGCGAACATGAACTACTCGATCTCGAACAACGCCGAATACGGCGAGTACGTGACGGGTCCGCGCATCATCACCGAAGACACGAAGAAGGTGATGAAGGAAGTCCTGAAGGACATCCAGACCGGCGAGTACGCGAAGAGCTTCATCATCGAGAACCGCGCGGGTGCGCCGACGCTGCAGTCGCGCCGCCGCATCACCGCCGAGCACCAGATCGAAACGGTCGGCGCCAAGCTGCGCGCGATGATGCCGTGGATCGCGAAGAACAAGCTCGTCGACCAGTCGAAGAACTAAAGCGCGCGGCGTGAACGCGCGTCACGCTTCTTGCTTGTAGAAAAGCCGCCCGGACGCCCTGTGCGCCGGGCGGCTTTTGCTATCCTACGGTTTTTAAAAACACAGACCTCGTTCATGAACTATCCTCATCCGATCATTGCCCGCGAAGGCTGGCCGTTCATCGCCATCGCGGCCGTCGTCGCCATCCTCGTGCAGGCGATGGGCGGCTTTGGCTTCGCCTGGATCTTCTGGCTGATCGTGATCTTCGTCGTCCAGTTCTTCCGCGATCCGCCGCGACCGATTCCGTCGCAGCCCAACGCGGTGCTGTGCCCGGCGGACGGACGCATCGTCGCGGTCGAAACCGCGCACGATCCCTACGCGGGCCGCGAGGCGCTCAAGATCAGCGTGTTCATGAACGTATTCAACGTGCACTCGCAGCGCTCTCCGGTGGACGGCGCGATCAGCAAGGTGCAGTACTTTCCGGGCGCGTTCCTGAACGCGGCCGTGGACAAGGCGTCGACCGAGAACGAGCGCAACGCAGTCGTGCTGCAGACCGCGGCCGGGCATACCGTGACGTCGGTGCAGATCGCCGGACTGATTGCGCGGCGCATTCTCTGCTACGTGCATGTGGGCGAGCCGCTCACGCGCGGTCAGCGTTACGGCTTCATTCGCTTCGGCTCGCGCGTCGATGTGTATCTGCCGGTGGGCAGCCGTCCGCGCGTTTCGATCGGCGAGAAAGTCTCGGCTTCGTCGACGATCCTCGCCGAATTCGCGGAATAACGCGGAGGTCTCGATGGCGGCATTCAAACCGCGCCGTAACCGGGCGAACGCGACTACCCCGCGCGCGTTCCGCCGCAACAAGGCCGCGCAGGACGTCGGCGCCGTGGAAACGCGGCGCGCGAAGCGGCAGCAATTCCTGAGAAAGCGCGGCATCTATCTGCTGCCGAATGCCTTCACGACCGCCGCGCTGTTCTGCGGCTTCTTCGCTGTCGTCCAGGCGATGAACGTGCGTTTCGAGATCGCGGCCATCGCCATTTTCGTCGCGATGGTGCTCGACGGCATGGACGGCCGCGTCGCGCGCATGACGCACACGCAGAGCGCGTTCGGCGAACAGTTCGACAGTCTTTCCGACATGGTGTCGTTCGGCGTCGCGCCGGCGCTCGTGATGTACGAATGGGTGCTGAAGGACCTCGGCCGCTGGGGCTGGCTCGCGGCGTTCGTCTATTGCTCGGGCGCGGCGCTGCGGCTCGCGCGCTTCAACACGAACGTCGGCGTGGTCGACAAGCGCTATTTCCAGGGCTTGCCGTCGCCGGCCGCGGCGGCGCTGATCGCGGGATTCGTCTGGCTCGCGACCGACAACCGCGTGCCGCTCAAGCTCGTCTGGCTACCGTGGGTCGCGTTCGCTCTGACAATCTACGCCGGCGTGACGATGGTATCGAATGCACCGTTCTACAGCGGCAAGGCGCTGGACGTGCGCTATCGCGTGCCGTTCGCGGGCGTGCTGCTGATCGTGGTGGCGTTCGTGCTGGTGTCGTCGGATCCGCCGGTGATGCTGTTCTGCCTGTTCGTGCTGTACGGTTTCTCGGGCTATTTCTGGTGGGCCTATATGGCGATGCGCGGCAGGCCGAATCCGGCGCGCAGTTCGCAGCGGGATCATTGAGACCGTGTTCATCGTGTTTTCCGGACTGCCGGGCGCCGGAAAGAGCAGCATCGCCGTGCAGCTGGCGGCGCGGCTCAACGCGGTCTACCTGCGCATCGATTCGATCGAGCAGGGCATTCGCGATGCCGGCGTGCTCGCAGCCGGCGGCGATATCGGGCCCGCGGGATATTTAGCGGCGTACCGGCTCGCGGCCGACAATCTTCGCCTGGGCCTGACCGTCGTCGCCGATTCCGTGAATCCGCTGAAGATCACGCGCGACGCTTTTCAGGCGGTCGCGCGCGAGGCGGGCGTGGGCATCGTCGAGACTGAAATCGTGTGCTCGGATGCGGCACTGCATCGGCGCCGCGTGGAAACGCGCCGCTCGACCGTCGATGGCCTGAAACTGCCCACGTGGGAGCAGGTCGAGAAACGGGATTACGAGGCGTGGGATCGACAGCCGTTTCGGCTGGACACGGCGGTTCTGTCGGCCGAGGAATGCGTCGACGCGTTGATCGCGGAACTTCAGCAACCATGAAAAAAAGGCGAGGGACCTGACGGTCCATCGCCTTTTTTTGCGCCGACCTGCAGCGATTCGATCAACCCGCGACGAGCGTGCCGTTCGAAATATGGACGCGCTGGCCTTGTGAGAAGGGCGGCGGATTCTTGTACGTGAAATAGCGCGTCTTGCCGTTTTCCATCCGCACACGCACCGAATAATCGGTTTCGCTGCGCAGATGTTTCTCGACCGAGTTGCCGGCCAGACCGCCGCCGAGCGCGCCGAGCAGCGTCATTGCGGTACGGCCGCCGCCGCTCCCGAACTGATTGCCGACGACACCGCCCGCCACCGCGCCGCCGACCGCGCCGATGCCCGTCCCATGACCTTCCTGCTTGACGGCCGAAATTGCCTCGACCGTGCCGCACGTCGAGCAATAGGACTGATGCTGCGGCGGTTGCTGCACATAGGACGGTTGCGCAGGCTGCGGTTGCGCGGGAGCTTGTTGCGCCTGCTGCTGGGCAGCCTGCTGGGCGGCTTGTTGCTGAGCGGCCTGCTGCTGTGCTGCTTGCTCTTGAGCGGCCTGTTGCTGAGCCGCTTGCTGCTGAGCTGCCTGTTGCTGGGCCGCTTGCTGCGCCGCCGCCGATTGCTGCGCGGGGCTCGGTGCGGCGGAGTCGACGACCGGCTGCTGCGCCACCGCCGCGGACTGCGTCTGCGGGCTCTGCGCGCCATTGCTCGACGCCTTCGGGAAGAGTCCTGTCATCGCCGCGGTGGCGACGAGACTCGCGACGATCACCGCGCCCGCCGCCGTGGCGACGAGCGGATGCAGGCGCCGCTGCTGCGGCTGGGCGTCGCCGGAAGAGGGCGACGTGCTGAGTTTGTTGGTCCCGTTATCCATTTCTGAATCTCCTTCCGAGGCGAAGAGTCTCTGCCGACTGCTGTCACGGATCTATTTTCGGGGAAACCCGGATTTTCTGCTTTTTCCGGTTGTAACAATTTCGCGGTGCGGTACGTGTTCAGGAAAAGCACGACCGATGCCAAGCGCGAAAACCGGCGTCGCCACGATGCACGGGCCCGACGAGCCTTGAAACTTTTACCAGCGGTTACAACAAAAAGCGCGCCTCGGAGGGCGCGCTTTCGAATGCCGGGTGAATCCGGGAGACTCAGTCTTCCCGACGCAGATGCGGGAACAGAATCACGTCGCGGATGCTCGGGCTGTCGGTCAGCAGCATCACCAGCCGGTCGACGCCGATGCCGCAACCGCCCGTCGGCGGCATGCCGTATTCGAGTGCGCGGATGTAGTCGGCGTCGAAATACATTGCTTCTTCGTCGCCGGCGTCTTTCTGGTCGACCTGCTTCTGGAAGCGCGCGGCCTGATCTTCCGGATCGTTCAGTTCCGAGAAGCCGTTCGCGATCTCGCGGCCGGTGATGAACAGCTCGAAACGTTCGGTGATGCCGGCCACGGAATCCGACGCGCGCGCGAGCGGCGACACTTCGACCGGATAATCGACGATATACGTCGGTTCCCACAGTTGCGACTCGGCGGTTTCTTCAAACAGCGCGAGTTGCAGCGAACCGACCCCGGCGTTGAGAAACGCGGGCTGCGTCGTATCGACGCCGAACTTCTTCAGTTCGGTGCGCAGGAACGCGCCGTCCGACAACTGCGCGTCCGTGTATTGCGGCGCGTATTTCTGGATCGCCTGATTGATCGTCAGACGATGGAACGGCTTGCTCAGGTCGAGTTCGCGGCCCTGATACGTGATGGTCGCGGTGCCGAGCGCATCGATCGCGGCCTGGCGGATCAGCGCTTCGGTGAAGTCCATCAGCCAGCGGTAATCGGTGTACGCGGCGTAGAACTCCATCATCGTGAATTCCGGGTTGTGACGCGGCGACACGCCTTCGTTCCGGAAATTACGATTGATCTCGAACACGCGCTCGAAGCCGCCGACGATCAGCCGCTTCAGATACAGCTCCGGCGCGATGCGCAGGAACATCTGCATGTCGAGCGCGTTGTGATGCGTGACGAAAGGCTTGGCCGCGGCGCCGCCCGGAATCGGGTGCAGCATCGGCGTCTCGACTTCCATGAAGTTCGCCTGCGCCATGAAGTTGCGGATCGACGTGACGGCCTTGGTGCGCGCCATGAAGGTCTTGCGCGATTCCGGCGTCACGATCAGATCGACGTAGCGCTGGCGATAGCGCATTTCCTGGTCGGCGAGACCGTGGAACTTGTCCGGCAGCGGGCGCAGCGCCTTCGACAGCAGACGCAGCTCCGTGCAGCGCACCGACAGTTCGCCCTTGTTCGTGCGGAACAGCACGCCCTTCGCCGCGACGATATCGCCGAGGTCCCACTTCTTGAACGCGTCGTAGGTTTCAGCGCCGACGTCGGCGGGCGTGATGAAGAACTGGATCTGGCCGCTGCCGTCCTGAACCGTCGCGAAGCTGGCCTTGCCCATCACGCGCTTCAGCATCATGCGGCCGGCGAGCGCGACGGGCAGGGGATTCGCTTCGAGCGCGTCTTTGTCGGTTTCGGCGTAGTCGGCCTGGAGCGCCGCGGCCTGATGCGTCGGGCGGAAGTCGTTCGGATAGGCGACGCCTTGCTCGCGCAGCGCACGCAGCTTGTCGCGGCGCTCGGCCATGATCTGGTTTTCTTCCAGTTCGGGAGCGGCGCCCGGTTGAGTCGGTTCGGTCATGATGATTCTTGGCTTTGAATGCGGCGAATGCGCGGCGGAATGAAACGAAAGCGCGGATATCGTCGATCGATATCCGCGCCGGAAAGACTCAAACGCCCTGTTTCAGACTCGCGCTGATGAAATCGTCGAGGTCGCCGTCGAGCACGGCGCGCGTGTTGCTCATTTCCACACTGGTGCGCAGATCCTTCACGCGGCTCTGATCGAGCACGTAGGAGCGGATCTGATGGCCCCAGCCCACATCGGTCTTGCTCGATTCGAGTTTGTCCTGTTCGGCCTGGCGCTTGCGCATCTCGAATTCGTAGAGCCGCGCCTTCAGCATCGCCATGGCTTCCGCGCGGTTGCGGTGCTGCGAGCGGTCGTTCTGGCACTGCACGACGATGCCGGTCGGAATATGCGTGAGACGCACGGCCGAATCGGTCTTGTTGATGTGCTGGCCGCCCGCGCCCGATGCGCGATAGGTGTCCGTGCGGATATCGGTGGGATTGACCTCGATTTCGATCGAATCGTCGATTTCCGGATACACGAACACCGACGAAAACGACGTATGCCGCCCGCCCGACGAATCGAACGGCGACTTGCGCACGAGCCGGTGAATGCCGGTTTCGGTGCGCAAATAGCCGTACGCATATTCGCCTTCGACCTTGATGGTCGCGCTCTTGATGCCGGCGACGTCGCCTTCCGATTCTTCCAGCACTTCGGTCTTGAAGCCCTTGCGCTCGCAGTAGCGCAGGTACTGACGCAGCAGCATCGAGGCCCAGTCGCACGCTTCGGTGCCGCCCGCGCCCGCCTGGATGTCGATGAAGCAGTTGTTCGGGTCGGCCGGATTCGAGAACATCCGGCGGAATTCCATGTCCTCGACGCGCGCGCGCAGTGCGTCGGCGTCGGTTTCGCAGGCGACGAGCGTGTCTTCGTCTTCTTCCTCGTGCGCCATCTCGAAGAGATCGCTGGCGTCGCGCAGATCGTTGTCGAGCGCGGTGAGCGTCGACACTACGCCGTCGAGCAGCTTCTTTTCACGACCGAGCGCCTGGGCGTTCTTCGAGTCGTTCCAGACGTTGGGGTCTTCGAGTTCCTTGTTGACTTCGGAGAGACGCGCGGACTTGGCGTCGTAGTCAAAGATACCCCCGTAGCTCGCCCGCGCGACGGCGCAGGTCGGCCAGAAGGCTTTCGATCGCGTTGAGACGTTCCGCTTCCATTGTCGATCTTCGGCTTCGTAAAAAGGTGCAATTATAGCCGATCAGCAAGCTTGGCCGGACCGTGCCGGTGCACACGCGCCGCGCGCCGCGGACGCAAACGGCAACGCCGGAAGGCCGCAAGGCGCCTGGCTGAGCGCCGTTTCGCCGGCCGTTTCGGGCCGGGCCGCGTTCAGAGCGCGTGTTCGACGATCATCTGCACCCGCGCGACGCCGTTCCACGAGTCGCTCACCAGCCGGTACGCGACCGTCGCGCGCGGCGGCAACGGATCGACGTGATTGAACCAGATCGCGTTGAAGCGCTGGCGGCCGCGCAACAGCGACAGCTTCAGATGCTTCTCCTTCACGAGCGCCTGCGACGCGACTTCGAACTCGCCCGAGAAGGTCGGCGCGGGGAAGCCCTGGCCCCACACCTCGGCGTCGAGCATCTCGACGAACTGCGGCGTGAAATAGGCGTCTTCCAGTTCGCCATCGGTTTCGATGGTGCGCGAGAGCGCGTCCGCCGTCAGCCATTCGCGGCCGACCGCCTCGAAAGCGGCGGTGAAGCGCGGAATGTCGGCGGTGGCGAGCGTGAGGCCCGCGGCCATCGCGTGTCCGCCGAACTTGTGGATGAGGCCGGGTTCGCGCTTGCTGATCAGATCGACCGCATCGCGCAGATGAAAGCCCGGAATCGAGCGGCCGGAGCCCTTGCAGAGCGTGCCGCTGTCGTCGGCGTGCGCGAACGTGAACGACGGCCGGTGAAAGCGCTCCTTCAGCCGCCCCGCGACGATGCCGATCACGCCCTGATGCCAGCTCGCGTCGTACAGCGTGAGCGTCGCGCGCTCGCCGCAATCGAATGTCTGCAATTCGGCCAGCGCCTGCTGCTGCATGCCGGCTTCGATTTCGCGGCGCTCGCGGTTCATCGAATCGAGTTGCTGCGCGAGTTCCCACGCGCGGCCGATATCGTCGGTCGTCAGGCATTCGATGCCGAGCGACATGTCCGACAGGCGTCCCGCCGCGTTCAGGCGCGGGCCGAGCGCGAAACCGAGATCGAATCCCGACGCGGCGCGCGCATCGCGCCCGGCGGCGCGGAACAGGGCGGCGATGCCCGGCTGCATGCGCCCGGAGCGAATCCGCTTCAGACCCTGCGCGACCAGAATGCGGTTGTTGCAGTCGAGCTTCACGACATCGGCGACGGTGCCGAGCGCGACGAGATCGAGCAGGCCGTCCAGGCGCGGTTCGGGCGCGTCTTTGTACGCGCCGCGCTTGCGCAGTTCGGCGCGCAACGCGAGCAGCACATAGAACATGACGCCCACGCCCGCGATGCACTTGCTCGGGAACGCGCAGCCCGGCTGGTTCGGATTGACGATCGCGCGCGCGTCGGGCAGTTCGTCGCCGGGCAGATGATGGTCGGTCACGAGCACGTCGATGCCGAGCGCGTTGGCGGCCGCGACGCCCTCGACGCTCGCAATGCCGTTATCGACCGTGATCAGCAACTCGGGCAGCCCGGACTTCGAGCGCGCCGCCAGTTCGACGATTTCCGGTGTGAGCCCGTAGCCGTACTCGAAGCGGTTCGGCACCAGATAGCCGATGTTCGCGCCGAACATCCGCAGGCCGCGCACGGCCACGGCGCACGCGGTTGCGCCGTCGCAGTCGTAATCCGCGACGACGAGCATGCGGCGGCCCGCGGCGAGCGCGTCGGCCAGCACGACGGCGGCATCGTCGCAACCTTTGAGGCCGGCGGGTGCGTGCAGGCGCTTGAATTCGGTTTCGACTTCGTCGGGCGTGGTGACGCCGCGCGACGCGTACAACCGCGCGATGACGGGATGCAGGCCGTGACGCGTCAGCGCGTCGGCATCGGCGGGAGAGGAGGCGCGGGTGACGATTCGCGTCATTGCAGGACGTACCTTATTCGATGAGGAGCGCCGCGATCGGGCGGCGCCGCCAGAACTTGCGCAGATCGGCGCGCGTGACGCCGAGCGTGACCGAGCCGGTGTCGCCGCAGAGCGTGAGGCTCAGTTTGCCGAGCGCGCCCTGACCGAGCGCGTCGAGCGCGGGGGCGAACCACGCGGCTTCGAGCGTTTTGAGCGACGCGTTCCAGCGCGCCCAGTCCTGCTCGATGAACGGCGCCGAGAACGGATCGAGCTCGACGAGCGCCGTGCCCTGCTCGTGCCCTTGTTCGTGGCCCGACGCGAGCGCCGCGAACGATTCGGGCGCGCGCGCAGGCTCGACGCCCGCCGCGAGCGCGAGGCCGCGCGTGGCGGCGGCGTCGGACATCACGCGTGCGAACGGGCTGTTCACGGCACGCAGCGTGCCTTGACCGTGCAGCCAGATCGAGTTGATTGCGGGCAAGCCGCGGCCTTCGCGATCGAGATTCAGCGGATGCTCGAACCACGCCATCTGCACTTCGTTCTGCAGCTTCATCCACGCGCGCGAACGCTCGCCGGTGCGGGCTTCGTGCGGCAGCCAGATTTCGATGTTGCGGCCGGTCGCGCGCAGCGGCGACGCACCCGCGAGCGCGCCGAGCGCCTCGCCCGATACATACCAGCGCAGCGGCGTCGGCGCCTGCAGCGTCACGCCCAGATCCTCGATCACGGGCCGCGCCGTTTCCAGCAGCGCGCGCGCTTCCTCCGTGTGGACGCCGAGCGTGTCGGGATCGATCAGCACCAGATGATCATGCGCGATCCGGACATGCACCGGCTCGATGCAGGCCCACGATGCATCGCCGGGCGTGCCGCCGTCGGCGAGCAGCATGAAGGGCGCGAGCGGGGCGTCGTCGGAATAGCGCTTGTCCGTGGGCGTGACCGCGCCGAAGCGCCGCGCGATCCAGCGTTCGTGCGGCAGCGTGCGCTGAAAGTCTTCGCCGATCACGCGTTCTTCGAGGGTGGCGCGGGCGAGCAGGCGCTCGAGCGCCGCGCCCTGCAATCCGTGCAGGGCGGTCGCGGCGTCGGCGGCCGAGGGCAGCGCGAATGGCAGAAGAAGATGGAGATGGTGAACGGGCATGATGCTGCGCATTGTAGGGTAAAGCGGCAGGGCCAAGCGCTTTGGCGACGCCGCCCGCCATGCCGTTTTCGCCTCGCGCGCGACGCGTGCTCGTGCGTGGCTTTCTCCATATATGGCAAACTTTCGCAAATTTCACGCTCGGACCCGGCCCGCCGGCACGTCATGCCGTCGTTGCCGTGCATCCTCCGGGCCCGTCGCAGCGTATTCATACGATGCCGCCCCAGTCGGGCAAGCGCCGCTCACGGCGCCTTCGGGGCACAACAACGCTGGAACAGCAGCAAAAAGGACTCGCTTGAAACTTCCGTACGAATGGCAGATTGGCTGGCGTTACACACGCGCCAGCAAACGCACCACAGGCAACGGCTTCATCTCGTTCATTGCGCTCGTGTCGATGGCGGGCATCGCGCTCGGCGTCGCCGCGCTGATCGTCGTGCTCTCCGTGATGAACGGCTTCCAGAAGGAAGTGCGCGACCGCATGCTGTCCGTGCTCGCGCACGTCGAGATTTTCTCGCCGACCGGCTCGATGCCCAACTGGCAATTGACCGCACAGGAAGCGCGCCGTAACCCGGAAGTGATCGGCGCGGCGCCTTACGTCGAAGCGCAGGCGCTGCTCACGCGTCAGGGCGCGGTGAGCGGCGTGGCGCTGCGCGGCGTGGAGCCGTCGCTGGAGCCGGAGGTGTCGGACATCGGCAAGGAGATGAAAGCGGGCAAGCTCGCGGATCTCGTGCCGGGCGAATTCGGCATCGTGCTCGGCAAGGATCTCGCGTCCAATCTCGCCGTGATGACCGGCGACAAGGTCACGCTCGTCGCGCCCGAAGGCACCATCACGCCAGCCGGGATGATGCCGCGCCTCAAGCAGTTCACGGTGGTCGGCATCTTCGAGTCGGGTCACTACGAATACGATTCGACGCTCGCGCTGATCGACATCAAGGACGCGCAGGCGCTGTTCCGCCTGCCCGCGCCGACCGGCGTGCGCCTGCGCCTGAAGGACATGCAGCGCGCGCCCGAAGTCGCGCGCCAGCTCGCGCGCACGCTCTCGGGAGATCTCTATATCCGCGACTGGACGCAGCAGAACAAGACCTGGTTCTCCGCCGTGCAGATCGAAAAACGCATGATGTTCATCATCCTCACGCTGATCATCGCGGTGGCGGCGTTCAATCTCGTGTCCTCGCTGGTGATGACCGTCACCGACAAGCAGGCCGACATCGCGATCCTGCGCACGCTCGGCGCGCAGCCCGGCTCGATCATGAAGATTTTCGTGGTGCAGGGCGTGACGATCGGTTTCATCGGCACGGCGCTGGGCGTGACGTTCGGCTGTCTGATCGCATGGAGCATTCCGTGGCTCGTGCCGATGATCGAGCATCTCTTCAACGTGCAGTTCCTGCCGTCCTCGGTGTATTTCATCAGCGAATTGCCGTCGGAACTCGTTCCGGGCGATGTCGCGAAGATCGGCGTGATCGCATTCGTGTTGTCGTCGCTCGCGACGCTCTATCCGAGCTGGCGCGGTGCGAAGGTTCGTCCGGCGGAGGCGCTGCGCTATGAGTGATCTGATTCCCGCCAACAATGTCGTGCTGCACGCATCGGCGATTTCGAAGACCTTCGTGCAGGGCGGCTTCAACGTGCAGGTGCTCGACAACGCGCAGCTCGAAGTGAAGCGCGGCGAGAAGCTCGCGATCGTCGGCGCCTCGGGTTCGGGCAAGAGCACGCTGCTGCACGTGCTCGGCGGGCTCGACGAGCCGAGCGCGGGCAAGGTTTCGCTGCTCGGCAAGCCGTTCACCGAACTGAAGGAAAAGGAGCGCAACGAGCTGCGCAACCGGGCGCTCGGTTTCGTCTATCAGTTTCATCATCTGCTGCCGGAATTCACGGCGCTCGACAACGTCGCGATGCCGCTGCGCATCCGCCGCATGCCCGAAGAAGACGCGCGCCGCCAGGCACACGAGATGCTCGAACGCGTGGGCATCGGGCATCGCGCGAAGCATCGGCCGGGCGAACTGTCGGGCGGCGAGCGCCAGCGCGTGGCGATTGCGCGCGCGCTCGTCACGCGCCCCGCGTGCGTGCTCGCCGACGAACCGACCGGCAATCTCGACGGCGGCACGGCGGATACCGTCTTCAATCTGATGCTGGAGCTGTCGCAGACGCTGGAGACGAGTTTCGTGATCGTCACGCACGATCCGGATCTCGCCGCGCGCTGCGACCGCATCATGCGCCTGCGCGACGGCGTGCTGCACGAAGAGCCGCCGGTGCCGGTCTGATGCATTGATCGCGCGCCGCGCACGGGAGGCCGCCATGTGGATCGATACGCACTGTCATCTCGATGCCGGAGAGTTCGACGCCGACCGCGATGCCGTCGCCGGCGCCGCGCTCGATGCGGGCGTCGCGCGCATCGTGATTCCGGGCGTCGAGCGCGGCAACTTCGCGACCGTGCGCGCGCTCGCGCATCGCATCGCGGGCGGGGCGTATGCGCTCGGCATCCATCCGCTGTTCACGCCGCGCGCAAGTGACGACGACTTGCGCGTGCTGCGCGAGGAAATCGCGGCGAGCATGGACGATCCGTTGTTCGTCGGCATCGGCGAAATCGGGCTGGATTATTTCGTGCCGTCGCTCGATGACGCACGTCAGCAATTCTTCTACAACGAGCAACTGAAGCTCGCGCGCGAGTTCGATCTGCCTGTGATCTGCCACGTGCGCAAGTCGCAGGACAAGGTGCTGAAGGGCTTGCGCGTGCACGACATTCATCACGGCATCGCGCATGCGTTCAACGGCAGTTTTCAGCAGGCCGAGGCGTTCATCGCGCAAGGCATGCGGCTCGGCTTCGGCGGCAACCTGACGTTCGAGCGCGCGCTGCAGATCCGCCGGCTCGCCGCCGATCTGCCGCTCACGGCGATCGTGCTCGAAACCGATGCGCCCGACATCGCGCCTTCCTGGCTCTACAAGCAGCGCAACACGCCGGATCAGGTCGCGCGTATCGCGCAGGTGCTGGCGCAACTGCGCGGCATCGATGAAAACGCGCTTTCCCTAGGCACAACGGCTAACGCGCACGCAGCGCTCCCCCGGCTCGCGCTCGCCTCTTCATAATCGTTCGCTGCGAGGTTTGCAGCAACGAAGACGAAGAGGAAGACGTGCGGGCGATTCTGCTGGGATTTGCGTTGGGCATCGGGTGCTTGCAGCAGCAGGCGCGCTTGCCGGGTTTGATCGTTTGGCTCGCATGCTGCGCTTCCTTTCTTCTCGCGATGATGCTCGGCACGCTGAAGCCGCGTCTGCGCATCGCGGGCTTCACGTGTGCCGCGTGCGCGCTGGGCTTCGCGTACGCGGCCCTGCGCGCCGAGGTGAACCTGCGCCCGCACTTGCCGGTCGAATACGAGCAGCGCGATATCGAACTGACGGGATTCGTGCGCGGTCTGCCCGAGCAGCGCGCGGACGGCACGCGCTTCGTCTTCGAGGTCGAAGCGAACGGGGCGGGTTTGCGCGACTTTCCGCGCATCGTCCGGTTGCTATGGATGCCGAACGAACCCGCCAAGTCGGGCTTTCCGGCAACGCCCGAACTGCTGGCAGGCCAGCGATGGACGCTGACCGCGCGGCTCAAGCGCGCACACGACAACGCGAACTTCGGCTTGCGCGATACCGAAGCGGCCTTGCTCGAACGCGGCATCCGCGCGACGGGTTACGTGTCGGCGGCGCGCCCGCCGCGGCGTCTGAGCGCCTCCGCATCCGGCCCGCGCCTGACGATCGACCGCCTGCGCGCGCGTGTGCGTGCGCGCATCGAAACCGTGCTTGCGGGCGAGGCGCATCGCGGGATCATCGTCGCGCTGGCGGTCGGCGCGCAGGACGGCGTGAGCGATGCCGACCGGGCCGTCATGCGTGCGACGGGCACGAGTCATCTCGTCGCGATTTCGGGCTTGCATATCGGCTTCGTCGCGGGACTGGCCGCGTGGCTCTGCGGCTTCGCGTGGAAGCGGCTGCGATTTCGTGGCGTCGCAGCGCCGCTGCTCGTCGCCGCGCCGAAAGTCGCCGCGCTCGGCGCCGCCGCGTTTGCCGCGTTCTATGCGGCGCTCGCGGGTTTCAACCTGCCCGCGCAGCGCACGCTCTGGATGCTCGTGATCGTCGCGCTCGCGTATTTGTGCGGACGGAAGCCGGCATCGTCGCTTGTCTTGTCGTGGGCGCTCGCGCTGGTGCTGGTCGCCGATCCGTGGGCGATGACATCGCCCGGATTCTGGCTCTCGTTCTGCGCGGTGGCGGCGATCCTTCATGTGATCGCGGCGGCGGGGCGGGTCGAATCGCGCGCGCAGGCGCCGGATGACGACGACATCGACCAATGGGATCGGACCGATCCGAGCGAAACGGGGCGGCGGCCGGAGCGATCCGCCCGGCGCCGGCCCTTCGCGATCGTGGCGCGCCTTGCGACGCGCGTGCGGCGCCGGATCGTATCGGGCGTGCGCGTTCAATACGCCGTGACGATCGCGCTTGCGCCGCTTACCGTCTACTGGTTCTCGCAGATTCCGCTGCTCGGGCCGCTCGCGAACGCTTTCGCGATTCCGTGGGTCAGCGTGCTCGTGACGCCCGCGACGCTCGCCGGTTTGCTGCTTCCCGCACCGCTCGACGCGCCGCTGCTGCACGCCGCGCATGCCGCGCTTTCCCTGCTGTGCGACGGGCTCGCGCGCCTGGCCGATGCCGCGCCGGCGTCGCTCTGGCAATTGCCGCGGCCGGGTGTGTTCGCGCTCGCGGCCGCGGGCATCGGTGTCGCGTGGGCGCTCGCGCCGCGCGGCTGGCCGCTGCGTTTCGCCGCGCCGCTCACGTGGCTGCCGTTGCTCGCGCCCGTGCAGCATCCGGCCGCATATGGCGCGTTTCGTGTGACCGCGCTCGATGTCGGGCAGGGTTCGGCGCTCGTCATCGAGACCGCGCGGCACGCGTTGCTCTTCGACGCCGGTCCCGGCCCGGAGTCGACGCACGCGGGCGAGCGCATCGTGGCACCGTATCTGCTCGCGGCGGGCGTGCGTACGCTCGATACGCTCATCGTCAGTCATTCGGATTCGGATCACGCGGGCGGCGCGCCGGCCGTGCTCGAAGCGGTGGCCGTGCGGCAAATGCTCGCGTCGCTGCCGGCGACCGATGCGCTCTGGTCGAACGCGCGCGCCCGGCGCATCGAGACGCTGCGCTGCGCCGCCGGCCAGCGCTGGAACTGGGACGGCGTCGAGTTCCGCGTGCTGTGGCCCGAGCCGGGGCCGCTCGCCGGCAAACCGAACCATCAATCGTGCGTGCTCAGGGCGACGAACGCGGCGGGGCGCGCCGCGCTCTTCACGGCGGATATCGAAGCGGACGTCGAACGCGTGCTGATCGCGCGCGATGCCGCGGCCCTGCGCGCCGACGTGCTGATCGCGCCGCATCACGGCAGCCGCACCTCGTCCACCGAGCCTTTCCTCGATTCCGTCGAGCCGCGCGCCGCGATATTTCAGGTAGGCTATCGCAACCGTTTCCGGCATCCGAATACAACCGTGTACGCGCGCTACGAACTGCGCGCCATCGCGCTCTCGCGCAGCGACGAGGACGGCGCGGCGCGCATCGACATCGGCCGGGACATCGTGCTCGAACGCTTCAGACAAACCCACGCGCGCTACTGGATGGGGCGCTGAGAACAGAACAAGAACGGAGGCGTCCACGCTTGAAAGACATCATCCACTTCTCGCACGCGAACGGCTTTCCGGCGTCGACGTACCGCACGATGTTCGCGGAGCTCGCCGACGAATACGAGATTCGCAGCATCGAGTGCATCGGTCATGATCCGCGCTTTCCCGTCACGCGCGACTGGCCGTATCTCGTCGATCAGCTGATCGACGACATGAGCCGCCGGCGCGAACAGAGCGACGGCGATCCGCCGCAAGTGTGGCTGGTCGGCCATTCGCTCGGCGGCTATCTGTCGCTGATGGCGGCGCTCAAGCGCCCGCAGTGGGTGAAGGGCGTCGTGATGCTCGATTCGCCGGTGATCGCGGGCTGGAAAAGCGGGCTGTTGCGCGTCACGCAGTGGACCGGGCTCGACGAGCGCCTGTCGCCCGCCGCCGCGACGCGCAAGCGTCGCACGCACTGGGCGAGCCGCGACGAAGCCTGGCGCCACTTTCGCGCCAAGCCCGCGTTCGCGCGCTGGGACGAACGCATGTTGTCCGATTACATCGCCTTCGGCATGCGCGAGGCGAATCCGGGCGGCGGGCGCGCGCTGGCGTTCGATCGCCACGTCGAATATCTGATTTATCGCACGCTGCCGCACACGCTCGGCGCGCGGCTCGCGCACGGCGCGCCGGTGCCGGTCGGCTTCGTCGCGGGCACGCACTCGCGCGAGGTGCGCCAGGTGGGGCTCGGCATGACGCGGCGCATCGTCGGCGAGCGGCTCGAATGGATGGAAGGCAGCCATCTCTTCCCGATGGAACGCCCGATCGACACGGCGCGCGCCGTGCAGCGGCTGCTCACGTCGATGCGAACGTCGTCCGCTTGAGAGGCGCATCAAAAGGGTACGAGCAGGGTACGAGTACGGGGCGGGCAGCGGTGAGGACGCGCGGGCGGGGCTTGACGTCCGGGCCGCGAAATGATTGGCGAGAATGTCGGCGATTCGCGCGCCGAACTGCGCTCATCTGTAGCCAATTTCCGGCTCGCGCCCGCTTCGTGGGAAGCGGCCTTTACGGTATAATCCGTTTTTCCCGCGAGCATCTAGCGATGACCAAATATGTATTCGTCACCGGCGGCGTAGTTTCTTCCCTTGGCAAGGGTATTGCCGCCGCCTCCCTCGCCGCGATCCTCGAATCGCGCGGTCTGAAAGTCACCCTCCTCAAGCTCGATCCCTACATCAACGTCGACCCCGGCACGATGAGCCCGTTCCAGCACGGGGAAGTGTTCGTGACGGAAGACGGCGCGGAAACCGACCTCGATCTCGGCCACTACGAGCGCTTCATCAGCACGAAGATGCGCAAGGCCAACAACTTCACCACGGGCCAGATCTACGAATCGGTGATCCGCAAGGAACGCCGCGGCGAGTATCTCGGCAAGACGGTGCAGGTCATTCCGCACATCACCAACGAAATTCAGGCATTCGTCGAGCGCGGTGCCGCCGCGGCGACGTGCGGCCAGCCGGACGTGGCGATCGTCGAAGTCGGCGGCACGGTGGGCGACATCGAATCGCTGCCGTTCCTGGAAGCCGCGCGTCAGATGAGTCTGCGCATGGGCCGCAACAGCGCGTGCTTCGTGCACCTGACGCTCGTGCCGTTCATCGCCACCGCGGGCGAGCTCAAGACCAAGCCCACGCAGCACAGCGTGCAGAAGCTGCGCGAAATCGGTATCTATCCGAACGTGCTGCTGTGCCGCGCGGACCGCCCGATTCCCGACGACGAACGCCAGAAGATTTCGCTGTTCTCGAACGTGCCTGAAGAAGCGGTCATCTCCGTGTGGGACGCGGACAGCATCTACAAGATTCCGCAGATGCTCAACGATCAGGGCCTCGACGAGATCGTCTGCGAAGCGCTGAAGCTCGCGCCGCCGCCGGCCGATCTGAGCATGTGGTCGGACCTCGTGCAAAAGCTCGAGCATCCGAAGAGCGAAGTGACCATCGGCATGGTCGGCAAGTATGTCGAGCTGACCGAATCGTACAAGTCGCTGATCGAGGCGCTGCGTCACGCGTCGATCCATACGTCGACCAAGGTGAATATCGAGTACATCGACTCCGAGCAGATCGACGCCGAAGGCACCGATGCGCTGAAGCATCTCGACGCCGTGCTGGTGCCGGGCGGTTTCGGCCGTCGCGGCACGGAAGGCAAGATCAAGGCGATCCGCTATGCGCGCGAATCGAAGACGCCGTATCTCGGCATCTGCCTCGGCATGCAGCTCGCGGTGATCGAATTCGCGCGCGACGTCGCGGGGCTCGCCGACGCGAACAGCACCGAGTTCGATCAGGACACGAAAAACCCGGTCGTCGCGCTCATCACCGAGTGGTACGACCGCGCGGGCCGCATCGAAAAGCGCAACGAAGAGTCGGATCTGGGCGGCACCATGCGCCTGGGCTCGCAGAAGTGCCCGATCAAGCCCGGCACGATGGCCGAGCGCATCTATGGCACCGATGTGAACGAGCGCCATCGTCACCGTTATGAGGTCAATAACCGTTTCGTGCCCCAGCTGGAAGCGGGCGGGCTTATCATCAGCGCCCGTACCCCGAGCGAGGATCTGCCCGAAATGATGGAATTGCCGCAGTCGCTGCATCCGTGGTTCGTGGGCGTGCAGTTCCACCCGGAATTCACCTCGACGCCGCGCGACGGGCATCCGCTGTTCAAGGCCTTCGTCGAAGCGGCGCGCGCGCATGCGCAGGCGAGCGGCGCGCAGGCGCCGGCCAAGGCAGCAGCCACCGCGGGAGCGCAAGCATGAAGCTGTGTCACTTCGAAGCGGGGCTGGACAAGCCGTTCTTCCTGATCGCGGGCACGTGCGTCGTCGAATCGGAGCAAATGACGATCGACGTCGCCGGCCGGCTGAAGGAAATGACGGACAAGCTCGGCGTGCCGTTCATCTACAAGTCGTCGTACGACAAGGCGAACCGCAGCTCGGGCAAGTCGTTCCGCGGCCTCGGCATGGACGAAGGCCTGCGCATCCTCGGCGAAGTGAAGAAGCAGCTCGGCGTGCCCGTCCTCACCGACGTCCACGCGGAACATGAAATCGAAGCGGTCGCATCGGTGGTGGACGTGCTGCAGACGCCCGCGTTCCTGTGCCGTCAGACCGACTTCATCCACGCGTGCGCGCGCTCGGGCAAGCCGGTCAACATCAAGAAGGGCCAGTTCCTCGCGCCGCACGACATGAAGAACGTGATCGACAAGGCGCGCGACGCCGCGCGTGAAGCGGGTCTGTCGGACGACCGCTTCATGGCGTGCGAGCGCGGCGTGTCGTTCGGATATAACAACCTCGTGTCCGACATGCGCTCGCTCGCGATCATGCGCGAAACCAACGCGCCGATCGTCTTCGACGCAACCCATTCGGTGCAGTTGCCGGGCGGGCAGGGCACGAGTTCCGGCGGCCAGCGCGAGTTCGTGCCGGTGCTGGCGCGCGCGGCGGTTGCCGTGGGCGTGTCAGGCCTGTTCATGGAGACGCATCCGGACCCGGCCTGCGCGAAGTCCGACGGCCCGAACGCGGTGCCGCTGCATCGCATGGAAGCGCTGCTCTCCACGCTCATCACGATCGATCGCGCCGTCAAGAGCGGCCCGTTCCTCGAGAGCGATTTCAACTGAGCATCGGCTGCGGGAAACCGCGGCAAGCTGTAGCGCGCGGCGCCCCGTCACGGGCGCCGCGTGTCGCGAAAATAGGTCACATGAAGTGATCAGCGGGACGGAGGAGCGTGCAACACGTCAGGGCGGCATCCGCGTCGGTCAGCGGACCACGCCGCCTGCTCCCCACGAAAGCGATGCGGATCGATTCCGTATGCCCGCGCGCCGCGCCGAAGACGAATACGGCCGGCGGGCGGGTCTGCACGAAGTCAGTGACGTGCGCCGAAGCGTGTTTCGAAGTGTAAAAGCAGGCGGCGCGCTTCCCTGTGACTGACAGAATTCATCGTCAATTTGAGGAAACCATGAGTGCTATCGTAGATATCATCGGCCGCGAGATTCTCGATTCGCGAGGCAATCCGACCGTCGAATGCGACGTGTTGCTCGAATCGGGCACGATGGGCCGCGCGGCGGTGCCGTCGGGCGCGTCCACCGGTTCGCGCGAGGCCATCGAGCTGCGCGACGACGAAGCCGGCCGCTACAACGGCAAGGGCGTGCTGAAGGCGGTCGAACACATCAACACCGAGATCTCCGAAGCCATCATGGGCCTCGACGCCTCGGAACAGGCTTTCCTCGACAAGACCCTGCTCGAGCTCGACGGCACGGACAATAAATCGCGCCTCGGCGCGAACGCGATGCTCGCCGTCTCGATGGCGGTCGCCAAGGCCGCGGCCGAAGAAGCCGGCCTGCCGCTGTACCGCTACTTCGGCGGCTCGGGCGCGATGCAACTGCCGGTGCCGATGATGAACATCGTCAACGGCGGCGCGCACGCGAACAACAGCCTGGACATCCAGGAATTCATGATCGTGCCGGTCAGCCAGCCGACCTTCCGCGAAGCGCTGCGCTGCGGCGCCGAAGTGTTCCATGCGCTCAAGAAGATCCTTGCCGAGCGCGGCATGAGCACCGCCGTGGGCGACGAAGGCGGCTTCGCGCCGAACTTCGGCAGCAACGACGAGTGCCTGTCCACGATTCTGCAAGCCATCGAGAAAGCCGGCTATCGCGCCGGTGAAGACGTGCTGCTCGCGCTCGACTGCGCGGCGAGCGAGTTCTACCACGACGGCAAGTACCAGCTCGCGGGCGAAGGCCTGCAGTTGTCGTCGGCGGAATTCACCGACTATCTCGCGACGCTCGCCGACAAATTCCCGATCGTGTCGATCGAAGACGGCATGCACGAGTCCGACTGGGAAGGCTGGAAGATCCTGACCGAGCGCCTCGGCAAAAAGATCCAGCTCGTCGGCGACGATCTCTTCGTCACGAACACGCGCATCCTGAAGGAAGGCATCGAGAAGGGCATTGCGAACTCGATCCTGATCAAGATCAACCAGATCGGCACGCTGACGGAAACCTTCGCGGCGATCGAAATGGCCAAGCGCGCGGGCTACACGGCCGTGATCTCGCACCGCTCGGGCGAAACGGAAGACTCGACGATCGCGGATATCGCCGTCGGCCTGAACGCCGGGCAGATCAAGACCGGCTCGCTGTCGCGCAGCGATCGCATCTCGAAGTACAACCAGTTGCTGCGCATCGAGGAAGATCTCGGCGATATCGCAAGCTACCCGGGCAAGTCGGCTTTCTACAACTTGCGCTAAAGCTTTCGCCGCTTTAGTCGATAAGGACGTTCAGTCATCTCTTAAAGCCCGCCGCCCACGGTCTCGAAGTCATCCGAGGCCGTCGGCCGGCGCTTATTTCGGCTACGTGAATGCGGCTCGTAACTGTCGTTCTGGTTCTGTTGCTGGTGTTGATCCAATACCCGCTCTGGTGGGGGCACGGCGGCTGGCTGCGCGTGCACGAATTGCAGCAGCAGCTCGCGCAGCAGACGGAGAAGAACACGAACCTGAGATTGCGCAACGAGCGCGTCCAGGGCGAAGTTCAGGATCTGCAAAGCGGCACCGCCGCGGTGGAAGAGCGCGCGCGATACGAAATGGGCATGGTGAAGGACAGCGAGGTGTTCGTGCAGTTCGTCTCGCCGAATTCGACCGCGCCCGTCAATTCCGCGAACGTGCCCGGGATGAACGGCTCGACGCGTGGCCAGGTATCGTCGGCGCCGCTGCGCGTGGTGCCCAATCCGGTGTCGCGTTCGAAACAGGAACTGCGGGATCTCGACAAGAAAGCGCAGAAGGAAAAGGCGGCTGAAGCGAAGAAGAAGCAGCAGGCGGGCGCGGCGAACTGACGCTGCGAATTCTTCCGGCAAAAAAATGGCGCGGTCATCGACCGCGCCATTTTTGTTTTCAGCACCGGTTCGCGACCGGCTTGCTACCGTCTTGCGGCCGCTGCGCTCACCACCCGGTGCCGAATCCGACGCCGGTGCCCCAGTACGGGCCGCCCCAGCCGCCGCTCGAATAGCCGCCGTACACCGAAACCGGCATGGGCGAATAAAACTGCGACATTGTCTTGGCGGCGTTGCCTGCGGCGGCGGCCTGCTGCGATTCGTTCAGCGCCTGCCGGTCGATGGCGTTGTAGCGCTCCATCTGCTGCTGCGCCGTCAGCGTCTGCTGGGGCGCGGACGGCGCATCGGGCAGGCGGCTATAAATAGGCGAGGGGCCGGGCGGGTCCATGGTGCAGCCGGCGACGAGCGCGAAGCCGGCCATGCACGACACGATTTTCCAGTTGAGCGATGCGGTTTTGAGTGCGGTATTCATTTGCGACCTCCAGCGGGTCGGACATCTGTGCAGGAGTCCAATCATAACGCGCGGCAGACGGCGCGAAGCACGCGCGTTATGCCTCCGGGCGCGTCGGTCGGACCGCTGCAACCTTTGCTGGATAAGCCTCGGACAGCATTCAGTGCCGCTGACCCGACGCCGGGCTCACGCCTTGTGAGAGTTCCTTTGCGACAAAAAGTTGCGCAACGTCGACGGGGTCGAAGTCGTAGCGCTGGTTGCAGAACTCGCAATGCACCTCGACGCTGCCGCGTTCCGCGATCACGCTGTCGACTTCCTCGCGGCCGAGCATTTTCAGCATGCCGCCGACCTTCTCGCGCGAGCAGGTGCACTGGAAGCGCGCCGGCGCGGGATCGAAGTGCTGCACGTTCTCCTGCCAGAAGAGCCGCTTGAAGACCGTCTCGGGTTCTTCCTTCAGCAATTCCTCCGTCGAAAGCGTGCTGCCGAGATGGCAGACGCGCTGCCAGGTATCGGCGTCGTGCTCGCCTGGATGCGGCACGATGCCGCCGTCGCCGGGCAGCTTCTGCAGCAGCATGCCGACCGCGCGCTGCGTGTCCGCCGCGAGCCACAGGCGCGTGTCGAGCTGCTCGGAGTGATGCATGTAGTGTTCGAGCACTTCGGACATCGACGCGAGCGGGCCGTGTTCGCCCGACAGCGGCACGATGCCCTGATAGGGCTGCTGCCCCGGTTTCTTGTCGGCGGGATCGAGCGTGATGACGCAGCGGCCGCGTCCGTTGCGGTTCAGGAGCTCGGCGAGCGACATCTCGTTTTCAAGCTCGCTCTCGACGCCATCGGCGAGCTTGGCCGTGGCGCGCAGCGACAGATTCGAATTGCACTGGACGACCAGCATCTTCACCGGGCCGTCGCCGTAGATCTGCATGACGAGCGTGCCGTCGAACTTGAGGTTCGCCGACAGAAGCGCGCACGCGGCCATCATTTCGCCGAGCACGTTGCGCACGGCGGCCGGATAGGCGCGGCGCGCGAGCACTTCCTGCCACGTATGACGCAGCGAGACGATTTCGCCGCGCACCGGCGCCGCGTTGAACATGAATTTCTGCAACTGGTCGTTCACAACTCTTCCTTGGGTGATGAAGCTCGAACGCGCGGTCCTTGGGAACCGCCGCTCAGCCGATGCGCACGAGCTGCGCCTTGTAATATTCGCGACGGTCGGCATAACTTGCCGTGGCCGCGCGCATGCGGGCGATATCCGCCTCGCCGATCTCCCGCACCGCTTTCGCGGGCGCGCCGAGAATCAGCGAATTGTCGGGGAATACCTTGCCTTCGGTGACGACGGCGCCCGCGCCAACCAGACAGTTGCGGCCGATCACCGCACCATTCAAGACCACGGCCTGAATGCCGATCAGCGAGCCTTCCTTGACGGTGCAGCCGTGCAGCATTGCCTGGTGTCCGACGGTGACGTCGTTTTCGATCGTCAGAGGAAAGCCCGGATCCGCGTGCAGCACGGCGCCTTCCTGGACATTGCTGCCGCGCCCGACGACGATCGGCTCGTTGTCGCCGCGCAGTGCCGCGCCGGGCCACACGCTCGCGTTTTCCTCCAGCGTTACGCGGCCGATGATGGTCGCGGTATCCGCAAGGAACACGCTTTCGTGGATGGTGGGGGCGTCGTCGCCGAGTTTGTAGATGGCCACTTTGTCTCCTGGGGCGCGGTGTCGTGAGGGCGGGCCGCGTCGCGCGCGGCGCCGTTGCGGCGCTAAAATGCGCGGCTGCCGGTGCTTCGCCGATTCGACGCGGCGGTCATTGTTGCGCAATGCGCGGCGGTCGCCGGGATTACCATTTTAGCTGTTTGCAGTCTGTGTTCGCCGGACCGGCGATTTCCGCTGCCGCCCGCACTGGCCTAACGACGCCGTTTTCGAGATAGTTTGATGCACGTTCCTCCGCTCCCCGCCGAATCCGATTCCGCCGCCTGCGCCCGCCGCGCGGCGCTCGCCATCCTGCGCGAGCGCGATCCGGCGGCCAAGGCGGCGCGGGCGCGCGCGCTGTGGGAGACGGCGAGTGCGCATCCGTCGCGCATCGATGCCGCCGTCCTGCTTGCCGATCCCGGCGATCTGCCCGGACGGCCCGCGCGGCCGGAGCTCGTGGAGCCGTCGTCGCTGAAGCGCCGCGGCATGCAGTCGGAGGCGGGGCGCGCGGTGCTGTTGCACGCGCTCGCGCACATCGAGTTCAACGCAATCAATCTCGCGCTCGACGCCGTCTGGCGCTTTCCCTCGATGCCGACCGAGTTTTATCTCGACTGGTTGAAAGTGGCGGCCGAGGAAGCTCATCACTTTTCACTGCTGAGCGCGCGGCTCGCCGAGTTCGGTCACGCGTACGGCGATTTCCCCGCGCACGACGGCCTCTGGGAAATGGCGCAACGCACGTGCGGCGACGTGCTCGCGCGCATGGCGCTCGTGCCGCGCACGCTGGAGGCGCGCGGTCTCGACGCGTCGCCGCCCATCCGCAAGCGCCTCGCGCAGGCGGGCGATCACGCGTCGGCGGCGATTCTGGACGTCATCCTGCGCGATGAAATCGGCCACGTGCTCATCGGCAATCGCTGGTTCCGCTTTCTGTGCGACGCGCAAGACCTCGATCCGCATCCGACGTACGAACGGCTCGCCGCGCAATATCACGCGCCTAAGCTGCGCGGCCCGTTCAACTTCGAAGCGCGTCGCGACGCGGGCTTCGACGAAGCCGAACTCCGCGCGCTCGCGGGTCTCGACGATGCGCGGTGATCGAAGCGCATCGCCGCTATAATCGAACGATCATCCTTTTTTACCAATCTGAGGCGACACGATGAAAGAACCGCGCTCCGAATTCGTCGATGCGCGCGGCGTGCGTCTGCACGTGCGCCGCTGGGGTTCGCCCGACGCCCCGATACTTTTCATGCTGCACGGCTGGATGGACGTGGGCGCGTCGTTCCAGTTCGTCGTCGATGCGCTCGCCGGGCTGGGCGACAGGTGGCAGGTGCTCGCGCCCGACGCGCGCGGCTTCGGCCTCTCCGACCGCCCGGTCGCGGAAAAGGGCGGCGGTCATTACTATTTTCCCGACTACCTCGCCGATCTCGACGTGCTCCTCGATCACTACGCGCCCGGCGCGCCGGTGAATCTCGTCGGGCACAGCATGGGCGCGAACGTCGCGCTGCTGTACGCGGGCGTGCGGCCGGAGCGTGTGCGCCGCGTAGTCGATCTGGAAGGCTTCGGACTGCCGGGCGCGCGTGCGTCGCAGGCGCCCGGCCGACTCGCGCAATGGCTCGACGATCAGCGCGCGCCGCCCGCGCTGCGCAGCTACGCGAGTCTCGATGAAGTGGCCGAGCGCCTCATCCGCACGAATCCGCGGCTCGCGCCGGCGCGCGCGCGCTATCTCGCGCAGCACTGGTCGCGCGAGGAAGCGGACGGTCGCTTCCATCTGCTCGCCGATCCGGCGCACAAGCTGCGCGGACCGACGCTGTATCGGCTGGACGAGGCGAGCGCCGTGTGGGCGCGCGTGCAGGCGCCGGTGCTGCACGTGGAGGCGAAGGATTCGTCGACGCTCGCGGGCTTTGCGGGCCAGATGCCCATTGCCGAATTCAAGACGCGCTTCGCCGCGTTTCCCGACTGGCGCGAGGAAATCGTCGACGACGCCGGGCACATGATCCATCACGACCAGCCCGAGCGCGTCGCGGCGCTGATCGCGTCGTTTTGCGCTTGAGCGGGCACATGAACGGGCACATGAGCGGCGCGCCTGCATAATCGGCGTGTCATGCCGTTAAACTAGAGTGTCAGTCCAACCCAGAAGCTCACGATGAACGCCGATCTGCATTGCCATTCCACCGTGTCCGACGGCCAGTTCGCGCCCGCCGAGGTCGCGGCGCGCGCGCATGCGAACGGCGTGACGCTGTGGTCGCTCACCGATCACGATCAGCTGGGCGGGCAAAAGGAAGCGCGCGCGGCCGCGGAGGCGCTCGGCATGGGCTATCTGGCGGGCGTCGAGATTTCGGTGACGTGGGCGTCGCGCACGGTGCATATCGTCGGCATGAACGTGGATGCCGGGAACGAAGCGCTCCTCAGGGGACTCGAGTGCACGCGCAACGGACGCGCGGCGCGAGGCGTCGCGATCGGCGAGGCGCTCGCGGCGGTCGGCATCCCGAATTGCTACGAAGGCGCGCTGCGCTTCACCGACGATCCCGACATGATTTCGCGCACCCATTTCGCGCGGTTTCTGGTCGAAGCCGGCTACGCTCAGTCCACCTCGGATGTCTTCGCGCGCTATCTCGGCGACGGCAAGCCGGGCTTTGTCGGGCATCGCTGGGCGAAGCTCGCGGACGCCGTCAAGTGGATCCGCGACGCGGGCGGCGAGCCGATCATCGCGCATCCGGGCCGCTACGATTACACGCCCGTCGAATTCGCCGCGCTCTTCGACGAATTCATCCAGCTGGGCGGCCACGCGATCGAAGTCGTGACGGGCAGCCACACGCCCGATCAATACCGCGAATACGCCGATGTCGCGCGCCGCTATGGTTTCGAAGCCTCGCGCGGTTCGGATTTCCACGGTACGGGCGAAGGGCGCGTCGACCTCGGTCAGCTTCCGCCCTTGCCCGACGATCTCACGCCGGTCTGGGAGCGCTGGCTCTAGCGGGATCCGGCGCGATCTTGCGTGCCTGGGGCGCGCACGGTCCTTGCATCAGCGTATTTTTCCGCACGCATCATGACCCGGGAAGGCGCGTTTGCGCGCTTCGCGCTCGGCCTTTTCGAAAACGATCGAAACAAGAAGGCGTCGCCATGTCTCAATTCTTTCGCATTCATCCGGACAATCCGCAGCCGCGGCTCATCAATCAGGCGGTGCAGATCATTCGCGACGGCGGGCTCGTCGCGTTGCCGACGGATTCGAGCTACGCGCTCGCCTGCCATCTCGACGACAAGGACGCGGTCGAGCGACTGCGACGCATCCGCGGCATCGACGACAAACAGCTGCTGTCGCTGCTCGTGCGCGATCTCTCCGAGCTCTCGAATTTCGCGATGGTCGACAACCAGCAATATCGGCTGATCAAGTCGGTGACGCCGGGGCCGTATGTATTCGTGCTGCAGGCGACCAAGGAAGTGCCGCGGCGGCTGTCGCATCCGTCGCGCAAAACGATCGGGCTGCGCGTGCCGGATCACGCCATCACGCTGGCGTTGCTGGAGGCGCTGGGCGAACCGCTGCTCGCCTCGACGCTGATCCTGCCGCCCGACACCGAGCCGCTCAACGACGCCGACGAAATTCGCGAGCGGCTGGAAAAGCAGATCGAACTCGTGATCGATTCCGGCGCGTGCCCGGCCGAGCCTTCCACGGTGATCGACCTTTCGTCGGGGGAGCCGGTGCTCGTGCGCGCGGGGAGGGGCAGTCTCGAACCGTTCGGGCTGGCGGCGTAGGCGCCGTCCAGTAGCGCACACGGGCTAATACCCGATTAAGCTTGATGGCTCATGATGGGGCGAACCCGATTCGCGCCCGGGCCCGCCGCGCGCGCCTGAACACCACTGCCTGCTTGATACAATACCGCCCTATGGATGCCTCCCTGATACAAACCATCGCGGTCTACGCGCTCCCGGTGATCTTCGCGATCACGCTGCACGAGGCCGCGCATGGTTACGCCGCGCGTCTGCTCGGCGACAACACGGCCTACGTGCTGGGCCGCGTCTCCATGAATCCGATGCGTCATATCGACCCCATCGGCACGATCCTGATTCCGATCATCCTGTATTTCGTGACGAGCGGCGCGTTCATGTTCGGCTACGCGAAGCCGGTGCCGGTGGCGTTCGGCAATCTGCGCAATCCGCGCTGGGGCAGCCTGTGGGTCGCGGCGGCCGGTCCCGGCAGCAATTTCGTGCAGGCGCTCGTGTGGGGCGTGCTCGCGGTCATGCTCGCGGTCTTTCACGTCGACGAGCCGTTCTTGACGCGCATGGCGGCAGCAGGCGTCGGCGTGAACCTGGTGCTCGGCGTGCTCAATCTCTTTCCCTTGCCGCCGCTCGATGGCGGACGCGTGCTCATGGCGCTGCTGCCGGTGCGCGCATCGATCGCGTTCTCGAAGCTCGAGCCCTACGGTTTCCTGATCGTGATGGCGCTCGTCGTGACCGGCGTGCTGACGCGCTTCTGGCTCGGACCGCTCGTGACCGTGGGCTACGCGGCGGTGTCGGCCATCCTGAATCCCCTCGCTTCACTCTTTCCATAACATCATGTTCCCTGACCGTATTTTCTCCGGCATGCGCCCCACCGGGTCGCTGCATCTCGGCCACTATCACGGCGTGCTGAAAAACTGGGTGCGGCTGCAGTCCGAATATCCGTGCTTCTTCGCGGTGGTCGACTGGCACGCGCTCACGACGCACTACGAGACGCCCGAGGTCATCGAGAAAAACGTCTGGGAAGTGCTGATCGACTGGCTGGCGTCGGGCATCGATCCGGCGCAGGCGACGCTCTTCATCCAGAGCCGCGTGCCCGAGCATGCCGAACTGTCGCTGCTGCTCGGCATGGGCACGCCGCTCGGCTGGCTCGAACGCGTGCCGACCTACAAGGAGCAGATCGAGAAGCTGAAGGAAAAGGATCTCTCTACCTACGGTTTCCTCGGCTATCCGGTGCTGATGGCGGCGGACATCCTGCTGTATCGCGCGTCGCTGGTGCCGGTCGGCGAGGATCAGGTGCCGCACGTCGAGATGACGCGCGAGATCGCGCGCCGCTTCAACTACCTGTACGGCCGCGAGCCGGGCTTCGACGAAAAGGCGATGGAAGCCGCCAAGAAGCTCGGCGGCAAGCGCGCGAAGCTGTATCACGAGCTGCGCGTCGCGTATCAGCAGGAAGGCGACGACGAAGCGCTCGAACAGGCGCGCGCCATGCTTCAGGAATCGCAGAGCCTGTCGATGAGCGATCGCGAGCGCCTGTTCGGCTATCTCGAAGGCTCGCGCAAGATCATCCTGGTCGAGCCGCAGGTGCTGCTGACCGAGGCGTCGCGCATGCCGGGCCTCGACGGGCAGAAGATGTCGAAGTCCTACGGCAATACCATCGGCCTGCGCGAGGATGCGGAAACCATCGCGAAGAAGGTTCGCACGATGCCGACCGACCCCGCGCGCGTGCGCCGCACCGATCCGGGCGATCCGGACAAGTGCCCGGTCTGGCAACTGCATCAGGTCTACACCGACCAGGCCACGCACGAATGGGTGCAGAAGGGCTGCCGCACGGCGGGCATCGGGTGTCTGGAATGCAAGCAGCCGGTGATCGAAGGCATCCTGCGCGAGCAGCAGCCGATGCTCGAGCGCGCGCAGAAGTACATGGACGATCCGTCGCTGCTGCGCGCGATCGTGGCGGACGGCTGCGACAAGGCGCGCAAATTCGCCACGGAAACGATGCGCGACGTTCGCGAGGCCATGGGCCTCTCGTACAACTGAGCCACGGCGAATGGACGGCACGGAGAGCGCCTGGGTCGCGCGCTGGACGCATCTGATCGCGCCCGGCGGCGCGGTGCTCGACGTCGCCGCGGGCAGCGGAAGGCACTCGCGCTGGTTCGCGGCGCGCGGCTTTTCCGTGCTGGCCGTCGATCGCGACGAACAAGCGCTGGCGACGCTGGCCGCGCTGGCGCCGTCCGCACGCATCGACACGCTCGCCGCCGACCTCGAAAATGGCGCGCCCTGGCCGCTTCCCGACCGAACGTTCGATGCGGTCGTCGTCACGAACTATCTGCATCGTCCGCTGTTCGGGCCTCTGCTCGACGCGCTCGCGCCGGGCGGCGTCCTGATCTACGAGACGTTCGCGGCGGGCAACGCGAGCGTGGGCAAGCCGTCGAATCCCGCGTTTCTGCTCGAACCCGGCGAATTGCTGGATGCCGTGCGCGGGCGACTGCGCGTGGTCGCCTACGAGGACGGCTTCCTCGAAAGCCCGCGTCCCGCCTATGTGCAGCGGATCTGCGCGGTTCGCGCGCCGCGGCCGGTGCACGCGCCGGACGGCGCGTCCGGCGAAAAAGCGCTCACGATTGGTAACACACCCTCGGGTCCGCCGCGTTTCGCGTTGCCCGGCTAATCCGCTACAATCGCGGTAGAAACGCTTTTCGCGATTAAATTTTCGATTAAATTCATAGAGTTTCATGACAAACGGAACACACGGCGGCATCCAGATCCGCGGCAGCATTCCTGCCATCGTCACACCGATGCACGAGGACGGTAGTCTCGATCTGCCGGCGTTTCGGAAACTGATCGACTGGCACATCGAACAGGGCTCGAACGGTCTCGTCGTGGTGGGCACGAGCGGCGAATCGGCCACTTTGTCGGTCGAAGAACACATCCTGATGATCCAGACGGCCGTCGAACACACGGCGAAGCGTTTCCCGATCATCGCCGGCGCGGGCGGCAATTCGACCGCCGAAGCCATCGAACTGTCGAAGCACGCGAAGAAAGTCGGCGCCGACGCCACGCTGCAAGTCGTCCCGTATTACAACAAGCCGACGCAGGAAGGCATGTACCGCCATTTCCGCACCATCGCGGAAGCCGTCGACCTGCCCGTGCTGCTCTACAACGTGCCGGGCCGCACCGTCGCCGACATGAGCAACGAGACGATCCTGCGTCTGGCCGACGTGCCGGGCATCATCGGCGTGAAGGAAGCGACGGGTAACATCGACCGCGCAGCGCATCTCATCAAGTACGCGCCGGCGCATTTCAGCATCTTCAGCGGCGACGACCCCACGGCCATCGCGCTGATGCTGCTGGGCGGCCACGGCAACATCTCGGTGACGGCCAACGTCGCGCCGAAGGAAATGAGCCAACTGTGCCGCGCCGCGCTCGAAGGCGACGCCGTCACCGCGCGCCGCATTCATCTGAAGCTGCTGTCGCTGCACAAGCAGTTGTTCTGCGAATCGAATCCGATTCCGGCCAAGTGGGCGCTCCAGGCGCTCGGCCGCATGGAAGGCGGCATCCGTCTGCCGCTCACGCCGCTCGACCCGCGTTTCCACGACGTGGTGCGCGACGCGTTGCGCGACTCCGGGCTTCTCGCCTGATCACATGAGGCGGCGCGCCGCAGTCACAAGGAATCGAAAGGCCGCGCCGCCGCAAGTGATCGAAATGAACCACACCGTCAGCCATCCACCGCCGCTCACCGGCCTCGACATCGGCTTCGATGATCCGCACGCCTAGAGCGGAATCGGCGCAAGGCCAGGCGTCATCCGCAGCAAAGAAGGACCTCATGAAACGTTCCGCTCTTCTTACTCAAGCCAAACGCCTGGGCGTGTTGTCGCTCGGCGCCAGTGCCGTCCTAGCGCTCGCGGGTTGCGATACGCTCAACGACTGGCTCGCGCCGGATCGCGTCAACTACAAGGCCGCCGAAACGGCGCCCTCGCTCAACGTTCCCTCCGATCTCAGCACGGCCGATATCAGCCAGCGCTATGCCGCGCCGTCGAAGATCAACGCGCTCGGCGGCGCCGCCGAGCGCTCGCTCACGCCGGCGGGCAACGCGACGCTCGGCGTGCCGACCGCGCAGGATCCGTTCGGCATGCACGTCGAGAGCGACGGCGACCGCCGCTGGCTCGTGGTCGACGGCCGCTCGCCCGATCAGGTCTGGCCGCCGCTCAAGGAGTTCTGGGAAGAGAACGGCTTCACGCTCAAGACCGACGCGCCGCAGACCGGCATCATGGCGACGGACTGGGCCGAAAACCGCGCGAACATTCCGAGCGACTGGTTCCGCAACAGCGTCGGCAAGCTGCTGGACTTTGCGTATTCGTCGGGCACGCGCGACATGTTCCGCACGCAGGTGGACCGCGCGGCCGACGGCTCGACCGACATCTCCGTCACGCATAGCGCGATGGAAGAAGTGCTGACGGGTCAGGACAAGACGGGATCGCGCTGGGAATCGCGACCGCGCAATCCGGCGCTCGAAGCCGCCATCCTCGGGAAGATCATGCAGAAGTTCGGTCTCACCGAAGACCAGTCGAAGAAGCTGATCGCGGATGCGCGTCCGGCGGGCGCGAAGGTGGCGGTGGAACCGGGCGCGGGCGGCTCCTCGCTCGATCTCGCCGAGCCGTTCGATCGCGCCTGGCTGCGCGTGGGCCTCGCGCTCGATCGCACCAACTTCACCGTCGATAATCGCGATCGCGACAAGGGCATCTACTACGTCCACTATTCGGACTCCATGGCGGAGCTGAAAAAGGACGGCCTGTTCGGCAAGTTCTTCTCGAGCAACACGCCGAAGCCCACGCGCCAGTTCCTCGTCAACGTGCGTCCGAAGGCGGACTCGGTCACGCAGATTGCTGTGGTCGATGCCAACGGCCAGCCGGACACGTCGACCGATGCGCAGCGCATCGTGTCGCTGCTGCATGCTCAGTTGAACTAGACTTCACGCGTGGCATCAGTGACCAAGAGCTTATTGTGAGATTCGCCAGTCTCGGCAGCGGCAGCGAAGGCAATGCATTGCTCGTCGAGGCGTCGGGCGGCACGACCACCACGCGTGTGCTGCTCGATTGCGGATTCTCCGCGAAGGAAGTCGAGCGGCGTCTCGCGCGGCTCGATTGCCGCGCGGCGGATCTCGACGCCATCGTCATCACGCACGAGCATACGGATCACATCGGCAGCGCGCTGACGCTCGCGCGCAAGTGGTCCATTCCGCTGTACATGAGCTGGGGCACGGCGCGCGCCATCGGCGCGGATGAAGCCAATGTCGAGCTGAACGTGTTATGGGGCGATGAAAGCGTCGCCATCGGCGATGTGAGCGTGCTGCCGTTCACCGTCCCTCACGATGCCCGCGAGCCCCTGCAATACGTGTTCTCCGACGGCGCATGCCGTCTCGGCGTGCTCACCGACGTGGGCGTGGCGACACCGCATATCACGAGCGTGCTGAGCGGCTGTGACGCGCTCGTGCTCGAATCCAATCACGACGTCGGGATGCTTGCGGCAAGCCGCTATCCGCCGTCTCTGAAGGCGCGTATCGGCGGGACGCACGGACACCTGAACAACGAGGCCGCGGCCGCGATTCTCGCGTCGCTCGATCGTTCGCGGCTGCGTCATCTCGTGGCCGCGCATCTCAGCCAGCAAAACAACCTGCCGCATCTCGCGCAGGCGGCGCTTGCGTCGGCGCTGGGCGCCTCGGCGCTCGATGTCGTCGTGGCGACGCAGGCCGAAGGCTTCGACTGGCTTGCGCTTTGATTGGCGGCCGGTAGGCGCCGCCAGCGGAAACAACGTCGGCGGACCCGAAACCGCGGACGCAAAAAAACCGGCTCGAGAGCCGGTTTTTTCTTTTGCAGACCGCGTGAGCAGCCTGCGGCGCAGCGCCTGTCAGCCTTACTGGCTCGCGCCCGATGCCGGAGCAGCAGCCGAAGCGGCAGCGTCCGAAGCAGCGCTGGTAGCAGCGCCAGCAGCCGAAGCTGCGTCGCTTGCAGCAGCCGAAGCGCTCGATGCTGCAGCGTTTGCGTCCGAAGCAGCAGCAGCCGGTGCCGAAGCAGCCGACGTATCGCTTGCAGCGCTCGGAGCAGCCGTTTCGCTAGACTTGTTGCATGCAGCCAGAGCAACAGCAGCCAACAGGGATGCTACGAGGAGGGATTTCTTCATGATCACGTCCTTTTATGGTTAAAGGTAAGCAACAGCGCAAAGTACCGGTAATGTGTGCTCCAACACCGACCTGGGCCGCTGTGGAGACTCACAATTCTTTTTTGTGTGAGACTTCCTACGGCTTGGCCGGAAATTATAGGCACTTTCGCAACGACCGTCGATAAATCGGGGGCCGATACGTTGTCTTTCTCATACAAACTTTCATATTGCGGAACAGCAAAATCTAGTATCCGCAGCATGTCTGGAAGTCTCGTCGAAGCCAAGCCTGTCAAGCCAAAGCGCCCATTCGAATCCAGCCCGCACGATACCATTCGTGTAGCAGCGCTGTCATTGTCGAATCGTCTGTAAGTGTTACAAAGCGTTTCGCCTCGAGACGCCGTGAATCGGCCAATTCCGGGAGCCACTTTTTCAGTTTCGACGACAACGGCAACGCCTCACCATTTACGAAATATGACTTCTCGTCATAGAGCAAAATGGTCTTTCTATCCAGTGTGACGCCGGTCTTTTTCGCACGCTCCGCAAATCGTTGTTCGTTGAACGGACGTTCGGGCGGATCGAATACGACATTGGCTTTCGGTTCGCTCAAATAAGTGCCCAGAAAACCGGCGATGTCCTTTTGATTCCAGTTCACGTTCGCAAGGATCGCGCCAACACGCTCGACGAGCAGCGCGGGCAGGGCCGCCGGATTCGCCACGGGCGGCTGTGCCGGATCGCGATAGCGGGCGCCGGCGCGGGCGTTATCGGCCGAATCGCCGATGCGCTCCGCGAGGTGATAGAGGAACTGCGCCGTGAGCTCGTGCTCCGACGGCGCCCGAAAGCCGATCGACGCCGTCATGCATTCGCCCTCGGCGATGCCGTCATGCGCGATATGCGGCGGCAGGTAGAGCATGTCTCCCGGTTCGAGCAGCCATTCTTCCTCCGGCTCGAAGTGCTGTAAAACTTTCAACGGCAGTCCGGGTTTTAGCGAAAGATCGCGCTGCGCGCCGATGCGCCAGCGGCGCTTGCCATGAACCTGAAGCAGAAACACGTCATAAGAGTCGAAGTGCGCGCCGACGCCGCCGCCGTCGGTTGCGTAGGAGATCATCAGATCGTCGAGGCGCGCGTCGGGGATGAAGCGAAAGCGGTTCATCAAGGCGTGCGCGCGATCGTCGTGCAGGTTCACGCCTTGCACGAGCAACGTCCATTCGCGCTTCTTCACGGCGGGCAATTCGTCGGGCGCGAACGGTCCGTGCTCGAGATTCCACGTCTTGCGAAAATGGGTGATCAGACGCGACTCGACATCGTCGAGATCGGCGAGTTCGAACAGTTCGTCGCGTGCGAGCGGCGGCGCGATATCGGGAATCGCCTGGCGGATCAACAGCGGCTTTTTCTGCCAGTAGCGCCGCATGAACTGTCGCGGCGTGCGGTTGCCCAACAAGGGTGTCGGTTCGTCTGGCGAGGGCGCGCGGGCGTGCGTGACAAGGCCGGAATCGGGGGTCGGAGTTGCGTCGTGTGGCCGCTTGGGCATCGTATAATCGAGGCTTGTATCTTGGAGGATCCAATGAAAATTGCGAAAGACACTGTCGTTTCGGTCGCGTACAAGCTATCGGATGCGCAAGGCAATCTGATCGAGGAAAGCGACGAGCCGATGGTCTATCTGCACGGCGGCTATGATGGCACGTTCCCCAAGATCGAGGAAGCGCTGGACGGCCGCGAACCCGGCTTTGAAACGCTCATTCAGCTCGAGCCGCAGGACGCGTTCGGCGAGTACGATCCCGAACTCGTGAAGGTCGAAGAGCGCAGCCGCTTTCCGGAGCCGCTGGAAGTCGGCATGCAGTTCGAAGGCACGCCGGAAGACGCCGACGACGAACTCGATTCCCTCATCTACACGGTGACGGACGTCGCGGAAGACAAGGTCGTGCTCGACGGCAATCATCCGCTCGCGGGCATGGCGCTGCGTTTCGCGCTGTCGGTGCAGGAAGTGCGTACGGCCACTGACGACGAAATCGAGCATCAGCACGCGCACGGCGCGGACGGCCTGCAAGTGGTCGACGAAGATGACGACGAAGACGACGACGGCGAACCGCGCAAGGATGCAGGCCCGACGCTGCATTGAGCGCGGGCCGGACGTACATGGAACACTGAAAAAGCGCAGCTTCGGCTGCGCTTTTTATTGCCCGCTGCCGTTCTGCACGCCCGAGGCGGGCACCGGAAGTATCGGCGGCAAGGACTCGCGCGGCGTGAGGATCGGCGGAAGATCGGAGGCCGGCAGCGGCATCGCGGGCGGTGGCGGCAGCGACTCCGGCAGGTCGTTGCGAGGCAGCGAGGGCGGCGGCGTGGCGGACGGTATCGACGAGGGATACGACATGGCGGGCGCATCGGACGCTGGCGCAATCGTTTCGCCCGCGTGCGACTCGCGCACGTTACGCACGCGCAGGCGAAACGGCGGATGCCATTGCGCATCGCTCTGTACTTCGAGCCATTGCGATTGCGGTTTCGCAAAGGCAATCGCGACACGCGTGAGATTCGTGACGATCAGACCTTTGTCGTTGCGCAAAGGCTGATCGATGTGAAAGCCGTTGGGCTCCTGCGCTTCGGTTCCGTGAATCACGATCACCGGCCCGCGGAACGCCTCCGCTGCCTTCACGAGACTGCGCTTGAGTTCCAGATAGCCGTCACGCGGCTGATTCGAGCGCGAGAAGCGCAGCCAGGCAAAGCGTTCGCGCCGCTCATAGCGCGAGAAATCCGGATCGCCCTGAAGCAGGATGACGAGCGCGCGCATGTCCGTGCGCCGCGCCGATTCGGCCGCGTGCTCGAGCCAGAAGGTGGTCGCGACCGCGCGGTCCTCGAACTCGCCGTTGCGTCCGCCCGCGGTCAGATAGTGATTGTTCGGGCTCGGCACGTTCAGCCCGATGAACGCGACGCCCTGCGCCTGCCAGCGCACGATTTCGCGGAAGTTCCGAAAGCGCGCGACATCGCTTTCGCGCGACAGCGTGAGCGGCGTTTGTCCGAGCGCGGTGGCGTCGGCGAAGAAAAGCTGGCGAACGAAATCGAGCCGCTCGACCGGGTCGTACGCGCCCGTGTGCGCCTGAGTGCAATCGGCCCAGTCGTGCTGGCCGAGCAGCAGCACGAGCGGCGTGCGCGACGCATCCAGCAGATCGTGCCGCGACTGATAGATGCTGTCGCGGCAGGCCTCGTTGCTGCCCTTGAAATTGCCGTCGTAGACGATGAACGCGATATTGCCGTCGCGCGCGATGGCATCGAGCATGCGGCGCACCGGCGCTTCGTCGGCGGAGCGGGTGAGCGCATCCGCGATCACGGCGAATCCGAGCGGCGCATTGCCTTGCGCGTGCGCATGCGTGATCGCGCCGCACAGCAGCGCGGCGAAGATCGCGACCGCGCCCGTCAGGCGCGATATACCCGACATGTTTGCGGTAACGGCATGCTCAACGCGACGCATCCGGCGGATCGCTCGCCAGTTCATGCAGTTCGAAGAGCAGATCGAGTGCGTCGCGCGGACGCAGTTCGTTCGGATCGAGCGCGCGCAGCTTGTTCAGCACGGGATGTTCGGAGGCTTCGACCGGCGCGTCCTCGTCTTCGCTTTCGTCTTCATCTTCATACGGCGTGTACGGCTGGCTCGCGAACAGATCGAACTGCGGCGTCGGCTGGCCGATCGACTGCTGTTCGAGATGCACGAGATGCTTGCGCGCCGCGCGGATGACGGCGGACGGCACGCCCGCGAGCTGCGCGACCTGCAGGCCGTAGCTCTGATTCGCCGGGCCTTCGCTCACCGCGTGCAGGAAGACGATGCCGTGATCGTGCTCGACCGCCGACAAATGCACGTTCGCCGCCTGCGCGAACTCGGCGGGCAATTGCGTGAGCTCGAAGTAGTGCGTCGCGAAGAGCGTGTAGCAGGCGTTATGCGTGAGCAGATGCCGCGCGATCGCCCACGCGAGCGCGAGGCCGTCGAAGGTCGAGGTGCCGCGCCCGATTTCGTCCATCAGCACGAGGCTCGACGCGCTCGCGTCGTTGAGGATCGCGGCGGCTTCCGTCATCTCGACCATGAAGGTCGAGCGCCCGCCGGCGAGATCGTCCGCCGCGCCGATGCGCGTGAAGATGCGATCGAGCGCGCCGAAGCGCGCGCGTTTCGCGGGCACGTAGCTGCCGACATAGGCCATCAGCGCGATCAACGCGGTCTGGCGCATGAAGGTCGACTTGCCGCCCATGTTGGGGCCCGTGATGAGCAGAAGTTTGCGCTCGTGGCTCAGACAGCAGTCGTTGGCGATGAACTGCTCGACCTGTGCCTCGACGACCGGATGCCTTCCCTGTTCGATGTCGATGCCCGCATCCGCGGCGAACTCGGGCGCCACCCAGTCGAGCGCGCGGGCGCGTTCGGCGAAGGCGCACAGAAGATCGAGTTCCGCGAGCGCGCCGGCAACCCGCTGGCAATCCGCAATGAAGGGCAGCAGGTTCTGCAGCAGTGCGTCGTAGAGCGCGCGTTCGCGGGCGAGCGCGCGCTCCTGCGCGGACAGCGCCTTGTCCTCGAACGTCTTCAGTTCCGGCGTGATGTAACGCTCGGCGTTCTTGAGCGTCTGGCGGCGGCGGTAGTCGTCCGGCACCTTGTCGGTCTGGCCGCGCGTGACTTCGATATAGAAGCCGTGCACCTTGTTGTACTCGACGCGCAGATTCGCGATGCCGGTGCGCGTGCGCTCGCGCGCTTCGAGATCGATCAGAAACTGATCGCAGTTCTCCGAAATATCGCGGAGTTCGTCGAGATCGGGATCGTAGCCGCGCGCGATCACGCCGCCGTCGCGAATCAGCGCGGCGGGCTCGGGTGCGATGGCGCCCGTCAGCAAGACGAGACATTCGTGCGGCGGTTCGAGCGCTGCGGCGACGCGTTCGAGCGCCGGCGCATGCGCGGAGACGCCGGCGACGAGCGCGCGCAGATCGGGCAGTGCGGCGAAGGTGTCGCGCAGGCTCGACAGATCGCGCGGCCGCGCCGACAGCAACGCGAGGCGCCCCGTGATGCGCTCGATGTCCGAGACCCGGCGCAGAGCGGTGCGCAACGTGTCGAGTCCGCTGGCCGAAGGCGCCTCGATGAGCGCGCCGATCGCCTGTTGACGCCCTTGCGCCACCGAAGCATCGCGCGGCGGATGATGCAGCCAGTGACGCAGCAGGCGGCTGCCCATGGTCGTGCAGCAGGTATCGAGCAGCGAGAACAGCGTCGGCGATTCGGTGCCGCGCAGCGTTTCCGTGAGTTCGAGATTGCGCCGCGTGGCGGGATCGAGGCCGATGTACTCCGATTCGTATTCGACCTTCAGGCTGCGCACGTGGCGCAGTTGCTGGCCTTGCGTCGCGGCCGCGTAGAGCAGCAGCGCGCCGGCCGCGCCGCAGGCGCACGTGAGCATCTGCGCGCCGAAGCCGTCGAGGCTCGCGACGTCGAGTTGCTCGCGCAGACGCTGCGTGCCCGAGCCGACGTCGAAGTGCCACGCGGGCACGCGCGTCGTCGCGCCGGGCGCCGTCATGCCGAGCGACGCCTGCAAATCTAAAATGGAGTCGGCGACGAGCGTCTCCGCCGGACGGATGCGCTCGAGCGCGGCGCCGACTTGCGCGGGCGCGACTTCCGCGAGCCGCAGCGCGCCGCTCGCGAGATTGAGCCACGCGAGCCCGACGCTCGTCACCACGCCGCGCCGGTTGTGCGCGGGGCACAGCGCGAGCAGATAGACATCGCTCTTGTCGGAGAGCAGGGCGGCGTCGGTCAACGTGCCCGGCGTCACGACGCGCACCACCTTGCGCTCGACCGGTCCTTTCGATGTGGCCGGATCGCCGATCTGTTCACAGATCGCCACCGATTCGCCGAGCTTCACGAGCTTGGCGAGATATTGCTCGCAGGCGTGATGCGGCACGCCCGCCATGCGGATCGGATTGCCGCCCGATGCACCGCGCTGCGTGAGCGTGAGATCGAGCAGGCGCGCGGCCTTCTCGGCGTCATCGAAAAAGAGCTCGTAAAAATCGCCCATTCGGTAGAAGACGAGCGTGCCGGGATGCTCCGCCTTGATGCGCAGGTACTGCTGCATCATGGGTGTGTGATGCGACAGGTCCGCGAGCGGCGCGGCGGTGTCGCTGGAGGTGTCGGGAGTTGCCGTGTGATTGCCCATCTTGCGTGCTGTGAGAGCCGGAATGACCCAACGGACGGGCGCGACGTGCGCCGGCCGCGAATCAGCCGATAGGGCATGAGTTTAACCTGTCGTGCGCGACGGGCGGAGTCGGCCGGATGGGATAGGACGTGACGGCGTGACCTCGCCCAGGCGCGCGCCGGGCGCGTCGGCCGGCGCGCCTCAGGCGCCCGGGGCCGCGAAGAAGTGAGCCGCCGGAATGAACGAACGATGGTCCGTCACTCCGGCGGCAAATGCCGACATCAGAAGAAAGCGTTACGCGCGCGCAGCCAGGAACCCGACCAGCAGCGCCAGTCCGGCCACCGCGCCGAGCGTGTGCCACGGCTTGTCGTGCACGAAATCGTCGGCATAGCCGGCGGCGTCGCCGAGCTTGCCTGCGAACGCGCCGCCCGCGCCGTTCATCTGCGAACGCGCGGTTTTCAGCTTCGACTGCAATTCCTTGCGCAGCTTGTCGGCATCGATATCCTTCGCGTTGTGGATCGAGCTTTCCAGATCGTCGAGCAGACTGCGCAACTGGCCGCTGGCCGAATCGACCGCGTCGCTCGCACCGCGCACCGCGCGCGCGCCGATATCGGCTGCGCCATTGATTTTGCTGTCGAGCGTCGAACGTGTGAACAATCCCATTTCCTTGCTCCTTTTTGACGTTGCCGGGGAATAAATGACGCCGGATTCCGCGCCGCGCCGCCTCGTGATCCGGCGAACCGCCGCCGCGCAGCCGCAGCCGCGACGCGACTCGTGCCCCGCCGCAGGCGTTTTCTCCCTTGCATCTCGTCCGCCGGCGTCGGGGCATGAACCCAGAATACACCGTCGAGCAAGGATCATTCCTCGACCAGCGCGCCCAGATCCGCCTCGCGCTCGTTTTGCGCGTGACGGCGCATCGCGAGCGCCATCATCAGGCACACAAACAGGCCGAACATGACGATGATCCACTGCACCGGCACCCTGGTCGTCAGGAGCAGCGCGTAGGCGCCGAGCATCGCCAGAACGGCCAGATTCTGATTGAAGTTCTGCACCGCGATGGAATGCCCGGCGGAGAGCAGCGTCGCGCCGCGATGCTGCAGGATCGCGTTCATCGGCACGATGAAAAAGCCCGAGAGCCCGCCCAGCGCGATCATCAGCGGATAGGCCATCAGGATGTACGCGGGCGCGAACAGCGGACCGATCTGCACGCCCGCGCCGGCCGGGAACAAGTCCTTGTTGTAGAACGCCATCGCCACCGACACCGCGCCGATCAGCACGCCGACCGGCAGCACCTTGAGCGACTGGCGCAGCACGATCCACGCGGACGCCGCCGCCGCGCCGAGCGCGATGCCCACGCCGGTCACGCCCTGCAGCACGGCCGCCTTCGACAGCGACAGCCCGAGGTTCGCGTCGGCCCATTTGAGCACCAGCAACTGCAGCGTGACGGCCGCGCCCCAGAGGAGCGTCGTGACCCACAGCGCGATCTGCGCGAGCTTGTCCTTCCAGAGCACCTTGAAGCAGTGCGAGAAATCGTGGACGAGCCTGGTCGGCTGGGTCAGCAGATTCGGGTAGCGCGCGCCGGTGTCGGGAATGAACACGTTGATGAGCGCCGCCGACGCATAAATGATCATCACGGCGAAGAGGGCGGCGTGCGCGGCGGTGCTCACGAACGGCAGATGCGCCTGCGCGACCCAGCGCGCGACGACCTGGCTCACGAGCGCACCGCCGATGACGGTGCCAAGAATCGTCGAGCCGACGGTCGCCGACTCGAGCCACGCGTTCGCCGCGATCAGCTTTTGCGGCGGCAGCAGCTCGGTCAGGATGCCGTACTTCGCGGGCGAGTAGGCGGCGGCGCCGAGGCCGACGACGCCATACGCGATCATCGGATGCGCGCCCGCGATCATCATCGCGCAGCCGGCGGCCTTGAGCGCGTTCGACGTGAACATGACGTGGCGCTTCTGGATGGCATCGGCGAAGGCGCCGACGAATGGCGCGAGCACGACATAGGAAATCGTGAAGAAGATTTGCAGGAGCGGCGTGACCCACGGCGCCGACTGGACGACCGCGAGCATGGCGATCGCCGCGATCAGCAGCGCATTGTCGGCGAGCGACGAAACGAACTGCGCGGCGATGATCGTGTAGAAGCCTTTCTTCATGGGGAGCCCGAGCGGTGGCGCGGGGCGCGCCGGGAGAGTGCGAACAGCGCGAGAGGGAACGCGCTTGGCCCGCTGCGACGCGGGCAAAAGATTGCACTTTAGCGGAGCCCCGCGATCGGTGCAGATTCGGTGTGAGGCAGGGGATGCGCGCGCGACACGCAGGAAGCGCGCAAGAAAAAAGAGCCAGGGCGCGACGGCGCGCGCCCCTTGAATCCAGCGCGGTACCGCTTATTCGCCGGTCAGGCGCGTGCGCGAGTACATGTCGAGCACCTTGACCATCTGCGCGTACACCTTCGGATTGGCGGCGACGATCTCGTTCTGGAACAGGAAGTCGGATTCGCCGGTGTAGTTGCCGACGAGTCCGCCTGCTTCCGTCACAATGAGGCTTCCCGCGGCCACGTCCCACGGATGGATGCCCTGTTCGAAGAAGCCGTCCAGCCGGCCGGCCGCGACGTTGGCGAGATCGAGCGCCGCCGCGCCCGGACGGCGCAGGCCTGCGCACGACAGCGTCATTTCGCTGAAGAGACGCATGTAGGCGTTGAGCCCCTGACCGTCGCGGAACGGAAAGCCCGTGCCGATCAGCGCGTCCGACAGACGATCCAGCTTGCCGACGCGGATACGCCGCTCGTTCAGATAAGCGCCGCGGCCGCGCGAGGCGGTGAAGAGGTCGTTGCGCGTCGGATCGTAGACCACGGCCTGCTGCACCACGCCCTTGTGCGCGAGCGCGATGGACACGCAGTAATACTGGAAGCCGTGGATGAAGTTGGTCGTGCCGTCGAGCGGATCGATGATCCACTGGTACTCGGATTCGCGGTCGTCCTGGCCGGATTCTTCGGCGAGGATCGAGTGGTCGGGGTAGGCGGTGTGCAGCGTCTCGATGATCGCGGCCTCGGACGCCTTGTCGACTTCCGTCACGAAGTCGTTGTGCTGCTTCTTGCTGACCTGGACGCGGTCCAGATCGAGCGACGCGCGGTTGATGATCTGTCCGGCGCGGCGCGCGGCCTTGACAGCAATGTTGAGCATCGGATGCATGAGCGGAATCCTTGGGCCGCCGGCGCACGCGTGAAACGGGCGCAGACGAAAAAGTGAGCGACAACGACTATGTCGACGAAAGACGAATTGAATAAGAGCGAGGCGACCGCGCGAAGGTCCGAGTAGCTGCGAGAACCGTTCGCGGCGCGCGAGGGGCTCATTTTACCCGAAAGTCGCCGCAAAGCCGCGCGCTCCGGGGCGCGACTCGGGCCGCGATCCGGGTGGCGGTTTGAGCCGCGCCGGCAAACCGCGTTAACATGGCGGGTCGATCATCGATGACGGACTTACGCGTTCATCGGCCCGGCACCCACCTTCAGCATCAGACTTCAGCACGAACCACGCCTTGGAATCCAACGATCTCTCCACGCCCGCGGGCGGCTTTACGTCCACGCGCTTCATCCTCGTCGAGCCGAGTCATCCGGGCAATGTCGGCGCGGCCGCGCGCGCGCTCAAGACGATGGGCTTCGCCCGGCTCGTCCTCGTCGCGCCGCGCGTGCCCGACGTCAAGAACGAGCCCGAAGCCATCGCCATGGCCTCCGGCGCCGACGACGTGCTCGCATCTGCTCACGTCGTCGACACGCTCGCCGACGCGCTCGTCGGGGTGCACTGGTCGGTCGCGCTGACTGCGCGCATGCGCGAGTACGGCCCGCCGCAGATGCCGCCGCGCGCGCTTGCCGAACGCGCCCGCGAATTCGTGCACCACGGCGACATCGCGCTCGTGTTCGGCAACGAGCGCACCGGGCTTTCCAACGCGGACGTCGAGCGCTGCAGCGCGCTCGCGCATATTCCGGCCAATCCGGCATACAGCTCGCTCAATCTCGCGCAGGCGGTGCAGGTGCTCGCCTACGAACTGCGGATCGCGTTCCAGGCGAGCGCGAGCCCGCTCGCCGTCGTCGGGACGGCGGCGCAGAACAGTGCATCGAGCGATGAAATCGAGGGCATGTACGCGCATCTCGAAGACGCGCTCGTCGCGCTGGATTTTCTCGATCCGGCCAATCCGAAGAAGCTGATGTCGCGGGTGCGGCGGCTCTTCGCGCGCGCGGGACTGGAGCGCGAAGAGGTGAACATCGTGCGCGGCATCGCGAAGCACATCCTCCTGCGCGCAAAAAAGGACTGACCGGCGACCCGGCGGCGACCGAACGCCCGTGCGGCGGCAGCGACCGCGCTGGCATCGGGGGCATCGGGCAGACTCGGCGCGCTCGTCCTACAATCGGCGAAAAACGGCGCAGGCCGATATAAGCTTTGCGCGTTCCGTGCTTTAGCCGCGCCCGTCAGCGGGTTCGTTTGCGGCACGGAACGGCGCGCCCCCGTCCCATTCATCGAGACATCGCAATGTTCGAACGACTTCGCGAAGACATCGCCGCCATCCGCGAGCGCGATCCCGCCGCCCGCAGCGCCTGGGAAGTCGTCACCTGTTATCCCGGGCTGCACGCGATCGTCCTGCATCGTTTCGCGCACGCGTGCTGGCGCGCGCAGTGGCGCTGGCTCGCGCGCTTCGTCTCGCAGATCGCGCGCTTTCTCACCGGCATCGAAATCCATCCGGGCGCGACGCTCGGGCGGCGCGTGTTCATCGATCACGGCATGGGCGTCGTGATCGGCGAGACGGCCGAAATCGGCGACGACTGCACCATCTATCAGGGCGTGACGCTCGGCGGCACGTCGCTCACGCGCGGCGCCAAGCGCCATCCGACGCTCGGGCGCGGCGTGATCGTCGGCGCGGGCGCGAAGGTGCTCGGCGGCTTCACGGTCGGCGCCGACGCGAAAATCGGCTCGAACGCGGTCGTCGTGAAGCCGGTGCCCGCGGGCGGCACGGCGGTCGGCAATCCGGCGCGCATCGTGATGCCGGCGGCCGGCGGGAAAAAGACCAGCGAGCCGGCGGGCAGCGGCTTCTGCGCTTACGGCATCACGCCGAATGCGGACGATCCGGTGTCGCTCGCGATCCACGGACTGATCGATCACGCGTCGACGCAGACGCAGCGCATCGACGAGATCGTGGCGGCGCTCGAGCGGCTCGGCGCGCGAGTGGAGGCGCTCGATGTCGCCGACGGCGCCGCGTTGATCGATCTCAAGCGCCTGTGCACATCGATGGACGGCAAGCCGGCGGACGCGCGCGCCGTGTCGGTCGAGTCTTAGAGCGGCAACGCGCGCAGGCCGGTTTCGTCGAGACGCAGATAACCGCCGCGCGGCGGTTCGATGTCCAGTTCCCAGTCGGGCAGAACCCAGCGCACGCCTTCGACTTCGCGATGCATCGCCGGACGATGCGTGTGGCCGTGGATCAGCGTGTTCGCGCGGCTGCCGACGAAGAGCGCGGACACGGCCTTCTTCGTCACGTCGTATTTCGGCGATGTCACCGGCGAGTGCGCCGCTGCGTGCGTCATGCGCGCGCCCTCGCTGTTGCTGCGCATGCGCTGGCCGATCGCGAGACGCGTGCTGAGCGGCAGCGCGAGAAAGAGCCGCTGCGCGATCCGGTTGCGTGCGAGCGCGCGAAAGCGCTGATAGCCGGGATCGGCGGTGCAGAGCGCATCGCCGTGCGCGAGCGCGATGCGCCGGCCGAACGCGGTGATGACGAACGGATCCGGCAGGAACAGCGCGCCGGCATCCTTCATGAAACGCGGACCCAGCAGGAAATCGCGATTGCCGTGCATCACATACAGTGCGATGCCGCGCTCGGACAACGTGTGCATGAGACGCGCCATGCGGCGCGCGAAGCTGGCGCGCTCGTCGGTGCCGGGCGCGCCGAGAATGTCGTCGCCGATCCAGAATTCGAACAGGTCGCCGAGAATGAAGACGGAATCCGCCTCGTTCGCCGTCACTTCGATGAAATGCTCGAACGCCGCGACAGTATGCGGAATCGCCTCGGAGAGATGCAGGTCGGAAATGAAAAACAGCGGGCGCGCGTTGTTCGCTGCACCCGCTGCTTCGCGATCGAAAGGAGTCTTCGTATCGATCATGCAGTCCGCGATCAGACCACGACGGCCTTCTCGATCACCACGTCGTCGACCGGCACGTCCTGGTGAAAGCCCTTCGAGCCCGTCTTGACCTTCTTGATCTTCTCGACCACGTCCATGCCCTCGACCACGCGGCCGAACACGGTGTAGCCCCAGCCCTGCGGCGTCGGCGACGAGTGGTTCAGGAAGTCGTTGTCCTTCACGTTGATGAAGAACTGCGCGGTCGCCGAGTGCGGGTCGTTGGTGCGCGCCATCGCGACCGTGCCGTTGTCGTTCGTCAGGCCGTTGTTGGCTTCGTTGTTGACCGGCGCGTCGGTCGGCTTCTGCTTCATGCCCGGCTCGAAGCCGCCGCCCTGGATCATGAAGCCGTCGATCACGCGGTGGAACACGGTGTTGTCGTAATGACCCTTCTTCACGTAGTTCAGGAAGTTTTCGACGGTCTTCGGTGCTTTTTCGGCGTCCAGTTCGAGCTTGATGACGCCGTGGTTCGTATGCAGTTCGACCATGATGATGTTCTCCGGTGTGTTGATGGGCGACGTCGTCGGGACACCGCCCGGTTGTTCGACGTTACTGCGAGACCACGCTCGCCGACTCGATGACGGTCGGCTTCTGCGGCACGTCCTGCATCGGGCCGCGCGTGGTGGTCGGGCTTCCTTCGATCTTCTTCACGACGTCCATGCCCGAGACGACTTTGCCGAACACGGCGTAGCCATTGCCGTCCGGGCTCGGATAGTCGAGCCCCGCATTATCGACCGTATTGATGAAGAACTGGGCGGTGGCCGAGTTCGGGTCGCTGGTGCGCGCCATCGCGATGGTGCCGGTGGCGTTCTTCAGACCGTTCTTGCTCTCGAGCGAGATCGGCGCGCGCGTCGGCTTCTCGGCGAAGCTCGTGTTGAAGCCGCCGCCCTGGATCATGAAGCCCGGAATCACGCGATGAAAGATCGTGCCGCTGTACTGACCGGACTTCACGTAGTCGAGAAAGTTCGCGACCGTCTTCGGCGCTTTCTCGGGATACAGCTCGACCTTGATGTCGCCTTGCGTGGTCTTGAAGAGCACGGTGGGGTGCGCAGCCTGCGCGTTGGGCTGGGCGAACGCCGGCGCGTTTGCGATCAGGGCAGCGCTCGTGAGCGCCAACATCAGGAATTTCATGAAGGATCGGTCCTCGTGTAGTGAATGCAATGAGTCGGCCGCAAAGCCTTGGCCCGGCGCGCGTTCCGCGCTCAGGGCCGCGCGTTCGGCGCGACGTAAGGCGCCGTCGGCAACGGGCCGCTCGGGCCGCCGAACGGCGCGTACTCGTCGGGCGTGGGCATCGTCGACGTGGTGCCGGTCGTGTTGCTCGTGCCGCTGGTCGCGGACGCGGGCGCCCATTCGTCGGCGGCCGTTCGCGGCACTGCTGCAGCGGCCGCGCCCGACGCGCCGGATGCGGCCGCGGCGGCGCTGGCGCGTTTCTTCGCGGGCGGAGTGTGAATGTTCTGAATCGCCGCCAGCCGCTGGGTCGTGAGGGGCGACTTCGAGCCGAGCGTCTGCGCGCGCTTGTACGATTCGCTCGCGAGCCGCAAATAGAGATCGCCGAGATTCTCGTATGCGAGCCCATAGGCCGGATTCGCCTTGACCGCCGTTTCGAGCGCGACGCGCGCGTCTTCGTAGCGGCCTTTCTTCGCGTACAGCGCGGCGAGATTGTTATACGGCTCGGGCAGTTCGGGATACGCCTGCGTGAGCTCGGTGAACGCGGCGATCGCGTCGTCGTCGCGGTTCAGGCGCGCGAGCACGGTGGCGCGCTTGAACTTCGCCTGCACGTCGCGCGGATTGCTCGCGATGCGCGCATCGAGCTGCTTGAGCGCGGCGCTCCAGTCCTTGTTCGCGATGGCGGCATCGATCTGCGGCGTGTCGTCGCGCGTGGCGGGCGAAGTCTGCGCGAACGCAGTGCCGGACGTGCCGAAGCACACGGCAGCGCCGAAGGCCGCGATCGCGAGCGTGCGCGCGGCGAATGTGCTGAAGGTCCGGGGAACGAGCCGGCAGGGGAGTTGCAGAGGCGTGCGCGCTGAGCGTTGAGTCACTTGGAATCGATTCAATGATTGATGCAGCGAAGGAAACCGGGAAAGCGGCGGAAGAGCCGGCGAAAGCCTCGACGCACGGGCCGGAACACACGTCGATTCGACCGGTGCGGCATGCTGTCCGTCCAGGCGCATTCCCTGGCCCGGAACGCGGCCGGCAATGCCCGCCGCGCGGCCGCCCGATGATTTCATAGGCTCAAGTCCCGGTGTTATACTCCGACCCATTCTAACAAAAGGTCTGCACGTCCCGCGCACGAGTCTTGTGCTTAGCCTCGCTGGGCTGATTCTTGCGAGCAGCGCATCCCGCGCCGACGCCAGACTGTCTTTTGCCACTCGTGGCCGTCTCCGTCCTGGTCGCATGACCGTCGTGTTCGCGCTCGCGTGTGCGTCTCTCGCTTCCGCACGCATCGCTCACGTCGTCTTCGGCCCGGCACACGGTTGATTCCGGTCTACGCATTGCCTTCTATGAATTCGCTGCGCATCTACAACACGCTCGCCCGTGACAAGCAATCCTTTACGCCGCGTCAGGCCGGCGAGGTACGCATGTATGTCTGCGGAATGACGGTGTACGACTACTGTCACATCGGTCATGCGCGCGTGATGGTGGTGTTCGACATCGTGCAGCGCTGGCTGCGCACGCTCGGCTACAAGGTCACGTATGTCCAGAACATCACGGACATCGACGACAAGATCATCCGCCGCGCGGTCGAGAACAACGAGCCGATCAAGTCGCTCACGCAGCGCTTCATCGCGGCGATGCACGAAGACGCGGCTGCGCTTGGCGTCGAGCGTCCGGATATCGAACCGCGCGCGACCGATTTCATCCCGCAGATGCTCGGCATGATCGATGCATTGCACGCGAACGGCTACGCCTATCAGGCGAAGGACGGCGACGTGAACTACGCGGTGCGCAAGTTCGCCGACTACGGCAAGCTTTCCGGCAAGTCGATCGAAGACTTGCGCGCGGGCGAGCGCGTCGCCGCCAACGACGCGAAGGAAGATCCGCTCGACTTCGTGCTCTGGAAGCAGGCGAAGGCCGACGAGCCCGCCGACTCCGGCTGGGACTCGAAGTGGGGCCGCGGACGCCCGGGCTGGCACATCGAATGTTCCGCGATGGGCTGTACGTTGCTCGGCGACCACTTCGACATCCACGGCGGCGGGCAGGACCTGCAGTTCCCGCATCACGAGAACGAGATCGCGCAGAGCGAAGGCGCGACCGGTCAGACTTTCGTGAACTACTGGATGCACAACGGCTATGTGCAGATCGATAACGAGAAGATGTCGAAGTCGCTGGGCAACTTCTTCACGATCCGCGAAGTACTGGAAAAATTTGATGCCGAGGTGGTGCGTTTCTTTATTGCACGGGCACACTATCGTTCGCCGCTGAATTACAGCAACGTGCATATCGACGATGCGAAGAACGGGCTCACGCGCCTATATACCGCGTTGAAGGATGTCGAGCCGGACAATCAGCAACTTGACTGGAACGAGGCGAACGCGCAGCGTTTCCAGTCTGCGATGAACGACGACTTCAACACGCCCGTGGCCGTGTCCGTGCTGTTCGATCTCGCGAGCGAAGTGAACCGCACGCGCGACGCCGCGCTCGCTCGCCAGCTGAAGGGGCTTGCAGGCGTGCTCGGCCTGCTCGCGCGCGAGCCGCGCGCGTTCCTGCAGCAGGCGGCCGGCACGGGTGCGCAGCCGGGGCTCGCGCCGCACGAGATCGAAGCGAAGATCGCCGAGCGCGTCGCCGCCAAGCAGGCGAAGAACTATGCCGAAGCAGACCGGATTCGCGCTGAACTGCTCGAAGCCGGTATTGCCCTTGAAGACAAACCGGGTGGGTCGACCGAATGGCGTCGCGTCTGAGCGCGGCCCTTCGAACCCTCTGATCGACTCACCAGGCAGGAGGCACGATGGCAACGGCCAGGAAGGCGCCGGTCAAACGACCCGCGTCTGTTAGCGATGCGTCGGGCGCAACGAAGAGAACGCGCGGCGCGCATATGAAAACGAACACGCAGAAGATCGATGGCGCGGGCGCGGCAACCGGCCGCAAGACCGCGCTCAAGCGTGCGGGCACGGGCACCACCAAGCCGGCCCGAAGCGCCGCGCTGAAGGTTGCGCAGAAAGCCGCGCACAAAGCCGCGAAGGCCGAAAAGCCCGAGAGCGCTGCGCGCCTGAACGGCGCTGCGCGCGCATCGAAGGGCACGGAAGAAGCCGAAGCGTCGCCCGTGAAGGGCAACGGCCGTGCGGTCGCCGCCGACGGCGCGAGCGCGCAAGCGCTGGTTCCGGATGCGCATGAGGGCGAAGTCGTCCGCAAGTCGCGCGTCGTGACGTCGGATGCAACATTGCCGGTGCAGATCGGCGGGCTGACGCGCGAAGTCACGCGTCCCGACTACTGGGATCGCGCGTGCGCCGATCTCATGAAGCGCGACCGCATACTCAAGAAACTGATTCCGAAGTTCGGCCAGATTCATCTCGTCAATCTGGGCGATCCGTTCTCGACGCTCGCGCGCTCGGTGGCCGGCCAGCAGATTTCGACCAAAGCGGCGCAAGCCATCTGGGAACGCGTGAAGGGCGCATGTCCGGAGATTCATCCGGCGCGCTTCATCAAGCTCGGTCACGAGAAGCTGCAGTCGTGCGGCCTGTCGAAGCGCAAGGCCGAATACATTCTGGATCTGGCGCAGCATTTCGAATCGGGCGCATTGCACGTCGACGCCTGGACGTCGATGGACGACGAAGCCGTGATCGCCGAACTCACGCAGATTCGCGGCATCGGCAGATGGACGGCCGAGATGTTCCTGATCTTCAACCTGTCGCGCCCGGACGTGTTGCCGCTCGACGATCTCGGCCTGATCCAGGCGATCAGCGTCAACTATTTCAGCGGCGAACCGGTCACGCGCAGCGAGGCGCGCGAAGTCGCGGCGAACTGGGAGCCGTGGCGCACGGTCGCGACCTGGTACATGTGGCGCAGCCTCAATCCGATTCCAGCCGATCACTAAAATACCCGCGCGCAGCGCGCGCACGCAGGGCGCGATGGAGCGAACTATCGTTGCTTTATAATCGATAGTTCCCGCGCGAATTTTTGAGGGACGGACGCGGTTAGAATACGCGCTGCCCGATGTTCCTAGGACTCGAACACATGAAGACCACGTTTCTGGATTTCGAGCAGCCGATCGCTGAACTCGAAGCGAAGATCGAAGAACTCCGCTTCGTTCAGGACGATTCCGCTGTCGATATTTCGGAAGAAATCGAGCGGCTGTCGAAAAAAAGCCAGCAGCTCACGAAGGATCTCTACGCGAACCTGTCGCCGTGGCAGGTTTCGCAAATCGCGCGTCATCCGCAGCGTCCGTACACGCTCGACTACGTGAGCGAGCTTTTCACCGACTTTCACGAACTGCACGGCGATCGTTCCTTCGCGGACGACCTCGCCATCGTCGGCGGCTTCGCGCGCTTCAACGGCCAGCCGTGCATGGTGATCGGTCATCAGAAGGGCCGCGATACGAAAGAGCGCGCGCTGCGCAACTTCGGCATGCCGCGCCCGGAAGGCTATCGCAAGGCCGAACGTCTGATGCGCACCGCCGAAAAATTCAGCCTGCCGATTTTCACGTTCGTCGATACGCCGGGCGCCTATCCGGGCATCGGCGCGGAAGAGCGCGGGCAGTCGGAGGCCATCGGCCGCAATCTGTACGTGATGGCGGAACTGAAGACGCCGATCATCACGACGATCATCGGTGAAGGCGGATCGGGCGGGGCGCTCGCCATCGCCGTCGCCGATGTCGTCATGATGCTGCAGTTCTCCACCTATTCGGTCATTTCGCCGGAAGGCTGCGCGTCGATTCTGTGGAAGAGCGCGGCGAAGGCGCCGGAAGCGGCCGAGGCGCTCGGTCTCACGGCGCATCGGCTGAAGGCGCTCGGTCTCATCGACAAGATCGTGAACGAGCCGCTCGGCGGCGCGCATCGCGACGCGAAGGGCATGGCCGCGCTGCTGCGCCGCGCGCTCGCCGATTCCCTGCGTCAGTTTCAGGGCATGGGCGTCCAGGACTTGCGCGAACGCCGTTTCGAAAAGCTGATGGCCTACGGCAAATTCAAGGAAACGATGCCGGGCGCGTAACCCGTCGATCGCTTCTCTCTCTCACGAATCATCGTGACTTCCGACAGCGAAACCCCGGCCGGCCGCCTCGTCTTCGAGGCGCTGCGCGCGGCGGTTTCGGCGGCGGACCTTCCTTCGGATTCTCTTCTCGCCGTCGCGCTGAGCGGCGGACTCGACTCCACTGTTCTGCTCGATGCCGCCGTGCGTTGCTTCGGCGCGCAGCGGGTCGTCGCGTTTCACGTTCATCATGGGCTGAGCCCGAACGCGAACGCGTGGGCCGCGCATTGCGGGCAGTTCGCGGCGTCGCTCGACGTGCGCTACGCGGCGCGTCATGTCGATGTCGCGCGTTCGGGCGGCGAGAGCCTCGAAGCGGCGGCGCGCGATGCCCGTTATCGCGCGCTCGACGAACTCTGCGACGAACATGCCGCCGGGGCGCTCCTGATCGCGCATCATGCCGACGATCAGGCCGAAACCGTGCTGCTGCAATTGCTGCGCGGCGCGGGCGTCGCGGGTCTCGCGGCGATGGCGCCGCAGCGGTCGGACGGCGCGGCGCCGCGGCTGCGGCCGCTCTTGCGGCTGTTGCGCGCGCAGCTGGAGCAGTACGCGCACGAACGCGACCTGAGCTGGATCGACGACGAATCCAACGCCGACACGCGCTATTCGCGCAACGCGCTGCGTCACGACGTGCTGCCGGTGCTCGCCGTCCATTTCCCCGGTTTTCGCGATGCGCTCGCGCGCACGGCGTCGCATGCGGCGTCGGCGCAGCGTCTGCTGGATCAGCTTGCGCGCATCGATCTGGAGCACGTCGAAAGCGCCGATGAAGCAGGCGCGCTCAGGCTCGACGCGCTGCTCGCACTCGACGACGAACGCGCGATCAACCTCATGCGCCACTGGATTCGCGCACGCGGTCTGCAGGCGGCGTCGAGCGCGCGCATCGCCGACATGCTGCGTCAGTTGCGCGATGCCGCCGCCGCGCGCGACGGCCACGCGCTGCGCGTCGATCACGCCGGGCACTGCCTGCGTGTCTATCGCGGCGCGCTCTTCTGGGAAACCGGCGACAGCACCGACGCCGCCGATCTCGACGAAGGCGCGCCCGCGCCAAAAACCGCGATGGAATTGCACTGGCAGGGCGACGAAGTGTGGCGCCTGCCGCAATGGCGCGGCTCGTTCGTCTTCGAACCGGTCGATCCGGCCGCATGGGACGCCATCCGCGACGCAGCCGGCGACGCAGCCGGCGACATGGTCGGCGAAGGCGTGCTGCGCACCGCGCCGCTCGTCGCGCGCTCGCGTTCGGGCGGCGAGCGCATGCGTGTCGCGGGCGAAGCGCCGAGCCGCACGCTCAAGAATCTGTTTCAGGAGCGCGGCGTGCCGGCGTGGAAGCGCGATGTTCCGCTGCTGTTCATCGGCGAGGCGTTGCTGTTCGTGCCGCACGTGGGCGTCAACCGGGAAGCGGCGCCGAGCGCGGCGCACGGGCCGTGGCGCCGCATTTCGTGGCGGCCGGATCTGCTGCTCACGTAGCGGCGCCGTAAGCCGTTCGGCAAGCGTTGCGCCGAAGCCGGTAAAATCGTCGTCTCGGGGGCTTCATCTTGTAATTTCAGCCTCGATCGGGTACGGTAACTCGTTTTCGCCCAGGCGCGTTTTTGCGCGGCATCTGCGTTCAAAAGACTCGATTTCGCCCGCAACCACGCCGCCGTGCGCGCCGCGTATCAACATGGTGCGTGCGCGCGACGGGCGTGCGGCAGCGTCCGCGTATCGTTGGCTCACCATCCCCCGAAGCAATCGAACGCGAGTCTTACGCGCTGCGCATCGAGCGCGTGAAGCGCGGTTTTCCCTTCAGTTCAAAACGACAATGGCACTCATCGTACACAAATACGGCGGCACTTCGATGGGCTCGGTCGAGCGCATCAAGAACGTCGCCAAGCGCGTCGCCAAATGGCACCGGGCCGGCCACAAGATGGTCGTCGTGCCTTCGGCGATGTCCGGCGAAACCAATCGCCTGCTCGGTCTCGCGAGAGACATCAAGGCCGATCCGGACCCGCGCGAACTCGACATGATTGCTTCCACCGGCGAGCAGGTGAGCGTGGGGCTTCTCGCCATCGCGCTGCACGCCGAAGGCCTGGAAGCCGTGAGCTATGCCGGCTGGCAAGTGCCGATCCGCACGGACAGCGCCTTCACGAAAGCGCGCATCAGCGAGATCGACGGCGAGCGCGTGCTCAAGGATCTCGATGCGGGCAAGGTCGTCGTCATCACGGGCTTTCAGGGTGTGGATCCCGAGGGCCATATCGCGACGCTCGGCCGCGGCGGCTCGGACACGTCGGCGGTCGCGATCGCGGCGGCGATGAAGGCGGACGAGTGCCTGATCTATACCGACGTCGACGGCGTCTACACGACCGATCCGCGCGTGGTGGAAGAAGCGCGGCGGCTCGATCGCGTGACCTTCGAGGAAATGCTGGAAATGGCGAGCCTGGGCTCGAAGGTGCTGCAGATCCGCTCGGTGGAGTTCGCGGGCAAGTATCAGGTGAAGACGCGCGTGCTCTCCAGCCTGACCGATCCGCTAATGCCGCTCGACCAGGAAATGCACTCCGGCACCCTGATTACTTTTGAAGAAGACGAGAACATGGAAAAAGCAGTGATTTCTGGCATCGCGTTCCAGCGCGACGAAGCGCGCATCGCGGTCATGGGCGTGCCCGACAAGCCGGGCGTCGCCTATCAGATTCTCGGACCGGTCGCCGATGCGAACATCGACATCGACATGATCATTCAGAACCAGAGCGTGAACGGCAAGACCGACTTCACGTTCACGGTCGGCCGCGGCGACTACCAGCGCGCGCTCGAAATCCTGAACAATCAGGTGAAGGGCCACGTGCAGGCGGAAACCGTGCTGGGCGACCCGAAGGTGTCGAAGGTGTCGGTGGTGGGCGTCGGCATGCGCTCGCACGTGGGCATCGCGAGCACGATGTTCCGCACGCTGTCGGAAGAGGGCATCAACATCCAGATGATCTCGACTTCCGAAATTAAGATCTCGGTGCTGATCGACGAGAAATACACCGAACTCGCGGTGCGCGCGCTGCACAAGGCGTTCGAGCTGGACCGCGCGTAAGGCTTCGTTTTTGCGTCGGGGGATTCAAAAAAATCGTCATGCGAATTTGACCGCCGCGTGCGAACACGCTATTATCTCGATCTCGTTGCGCTGCACTCCCGGTGCAACGAAAAGTTTGGGAGACGTGGCCGAGAGGTCGAAGGCACTCCCCTGCTAAGGGAGCATCTGGCTAAAAACTGGATCGAGGGTTCGAATCCCTCCGTCTCCGCCAGTGTAGTAAGAAAAGCCCCGCAAGGTTAAAAACTTGCGGGGCTTTTTGTTTTTCGTTTCCTGGACGGCAGTTCGACATAGCTTTGTTGTCCTTACAACGGAGCAATGTTGGTTGGCGAAACGCGACGGCGGATTATTCCGGCTGACTCTGGCCGGCTCTGTAACGCGATGATCCATCGTCGATCAATCGAGCCAACGCGAAAAAGGTGAACCTCGCATCGACGAGCGGCAGGGAACAACGTTCCTGAACATCGTAGTCGTGCTGGCTCGCCTGTCGGTGCCGTCCGGAGCCCGGGATCGCTTGCCACGTCCCGCCCTCAGACAGGTACGCGCATCGCGCACCTGGTCACAGCGCGCGCGGGTTATTAGGTCCTTCGGCACTGAGCCGACGCCACCACGCACCGGCACAGACAGGGCGCAGCACAACACGCACGAAGAATCGTATGAAAGTGTCGATTCCTGTCGCGATTGAGTGGATGCGCTAGCCCGCGCTGCGATCCTCTGTCACCGCAATAGACGATTTAAGCGCCGGTTGATGGATCGCCAGCAGAAGCAAAGAAGTGCCTCCCAGCTTTCGTGCAAACTCGTCATCCAGCTTTCCACCGTGTTCTGCGATGGACCACGGCATGACCATCGAGGCTGTTCGCAAATGCTCGATTGCTTCACGATCAACCGTGCAGGTTTCAATCTGGTTATTGTCTTCGTCAAAAGCAATGACGACGCAGCGCGCTTTGGTTTTCAGCACGCAAACCTCCCCCTGAGGCAGTTCGAAGAGCGTTGCAAAGCTCTTTCCTTGCAGACGCTGTCCATTGCGGCGTAGGCGCTGCGCTCAGTAGACCGGCTCTACGCACCAAACCTATTTGCCGCGCTATCCCCCGCGCAGGAAAAAATCGATCGCTTCGCGCAACGCACGCAAGGGATACGTCGGGCGCATTGAAGGGAGAGCGTGCGCCTCCTTCACTGTTGCGGAGTGTCGGGCGCGTCCCGAAGGGAACGATCGAGCGGTCCCAACGCACGCGCGCAAACACCGTAAGCGCGGGAATTCCTGGCAGTTGGTAAGCGTCGCCTGCACGACTGAACTTTGCGATGAAGTGACAATTTGTTGATTCTACATTTTTGCAATCGCGTCCCCTTGTGATTTTCCGCTGCGTTTATATGCTGACAACACTACTTGATTGAGCGGCGCGTTCAGAAATTTGGGACAAATGAAAAACAATTTGCATTCCGAATTAACTATCTTTTTATCAGGCGATGAAGCGGGGATGAAATGACTGACAGACTGGTTGCGAAGGGTGACTGGACGACCACAAGGGGCCGCGTTCTAGGTGGATCCTCCTCGTTCTACGCAGAGAACGGGCAAACGCTCACACGTCGAACTGACCTTGCGACTTGCGGCAAATGCAAAGGGGCGTTTCCGATATACGGTACCGCCGACACTATTCTCGATGAGGGACAACCGCTGGTCAGGCATATGGACCGAGTGCTCTGCCCTTGCAGACAAAATTTCGTGCTTTCAGGACACCCCGAGTTTCTGATACGAGAAGGTGATGCGCGAAGCACAAGCGATTCACTGGCAAACGAACAGACGGCGGCGCCGGGCAATAACGACGTGAAGTATACGAGTTGGTTCTATGTGCGAGACAGCGTTACAGGTGCACCACTGCTTGACCAGAGCTTTATTGTGTATGTAGACGGGATCAAACAATTGGGAAAGACGGACTCGAATGGTTACGCGAAGATCGAAACAGATGGAGAGAAATCTGTCGAGATGCACGTCACCTTCTTGTCGCCCAAACGTGATCTAAACCCTGCATAACGAGAGAATTTATATGGTTGCGGATTACAGAATTGAGCATTGGACCTCTGCTTGTTCGGTGGTGGGGAGCAGTAAAGATAGTGCGATCACTATCTCCGTGAATAATCGAGCTGCCACGCGGCAGGCGATCATTAACACACTCTCCCGAAAAGGCTACAAGCTGATCGAGCGATCGACGTGGCACGCAAAGCCGCCAAGGGACATGCTTACGCCAGCAAGCTGGGACTATAGAGACGTAGTCATTCATCACGCCGGTCATAGTTATACCTGCGCGGTGAATGCGCGAGGGGCAATCGAGCAAATACAGAAAGCGCAGGAATACGATATGAAGAAGTTCTACGATATCGGTTACCACTATGCTGTGTCGTGTTCTGGTGAATTAATTGAGGCTCGGGACATCAGATATACCGGTTCACACGTCGCTGGAGAGAATACTGGAAAAATCGGGATTGTATTGCTTGAGAATCTAGCTGAAGCTGGCGAGGCTTGGCAGCAGGAGTACAGCCGAAAATCTCTCTGGGAGAAGCTCCGAGGATCATTGGATATCGCGCGTGATGCCGTGGCCTTTAATCACGCAACACCGACAAAGATGCAAATTGACGCACTGCTCGCATTGATCGAGACGTTAATCGAGTATTTCAATATCACCGCGTTGGGCGGACACCGCGAATATCAACTCCTTGCGCCAGGTAACGAAGGGCGTGCGTGCCCTGGTCGGTACGGTATGCAAGTGGTCAAGGAGATGCGTGCGAAATTCCGACTTGGAGCGCCGTCAAAATGAAAGTACCCAATCAAGTTGCTGGTTAATGATATATGTATGGTGTTCCAGGTGGCTTTGAATTAACTGACAACGTTGCGAATCTGAGTCTTGGCCTTTAACTTGCAAACCCATTTTTCGCTCGACAGAGCCAAGCCATTCGCTGCTACCGGGGTCCGGCCCATGTCCCTCACCATCGGTTATATCGAAATAGTAATGGGACAAATACGAAAACCATTGCGATGTGCATGGCGGGGCTAAAGGTGCGTGTGGAAGATCGGTCGTGATGAAAAGCCAGGTAAGAACCGTGATTGCACTGAGACCGGCGAGAATTCTCATTTGAGCCTTATGAAAATCGTTTTAAGTATATGGTTGCTTCTAAGTGTGGCGCTGGCTTCGATTGGACTGCTGATCCGTCCGTGCCCTGCAGATGTCGCCGTTGTGCTGGGTAACACCGTTTATCGGAATGGTAACCCGTCACTAAGACTGGCGGCAAGGCTCAACCGCGCTTTACAGTGTTATGAGCAGCGTCAATGCGCGGTAATCTTCGTTAGCGGCGGTATCGATTCTTTAGGTACAAATGAAGGGACATCGATGCAGGCTTGGCTGGTTCGACGGGGAATACCACTGAAGGATGTTGTCGTGGATGCGTCGGGAAAAGACACTTGGGCCACAGCGTTTCATGTAAGCGAGTTCATGCGAAATCGCGGATTTAAGAAAGCGATCGTCGTGACCCAGTATTTCCATTTGCCCAGAGCGATGTTGGCTCTCAGACGCTTCGGCATTGTCGAGGTCAGTGGCGCATATCCGCAATTCTGGGAATTCCGCGATTTTTACTCTACAGCGCGGGAAGTCCCAGCTTTTCTCTGGTATGCCGTGCGCCCCGTCAAGTGATGCTTCGCCCCGTGTCACGGAGAGCATGGCCGCCCACGCTTTCCATTAACTGGCGGCGATGCTTAAGCAGGTCCGCGCGTTGATAGGCTGCCTTAATCTTGCCCGACAAGATAACCGCTCTCGCTTGCCCAATCGCAGAAACTGCTTTGAGAACCATGCGGTATAGCGATGCGTCCGGACTCCTTCCGCCAGCGTAGTAAGAAAAGCCCCGCAAGGCTAAAAACTTGCGGGGCTTTTTGTTTTCCGTGTCCTGGACGGCAACGATCGATCAACCGCCCGCGCACTCGTTCGGCATCCTGCATAAGCAAACGGCCCCCCAGCGTCAATTTATGACGAACGCCGCCGCGCTTTAAGACTTTGCCCAATTTCTTCGAAGCCTTCCGATAACTAACCTCGCGGTTTGCTTGCCAATGAGCAAGCAAACCCAACGCAACGCAAGTATTTGCGCCTCGATCGAGAACGCTCGGCGAGATGCGTTGCCGCAAAACAGGCAAATGCCAATCTCACGGTTATCAATTCAAACATGGCAGGTTTCAAGAAAGTCTTCGTGCCGCTGTTCGCTTCGCTGCTCTGCGTCGCGCAGGCTCACTCCGAAGTCACGGATCAGAGCGCGCTCAAATTGCTCGGCGTCTACGGGCCGCACAGCGAGTTCGCCGGCCCGTATGTCGGCGCGAAGTTCGGCGTGAACGCATCGGACATCACCGGGCCGAACGCTCGCTCGTCGCACACGACGTGGTTCCCGGGCATCGTCGCCGGCGTGAACTACGACATCGCCCCCATGGTGGTCGGCATCGAAGGCTTCGCGGATTTCCACGGCGGCTCGACGACCCGCGACGACGGCGGTTTCGACGTCAAACTCGGCGTGCCGGTGAACGGCAACATCATGCCGTACGCGCGCGTCGGCTTCACCGGCTTCTGGCCGGACACGCGCCTGCACTACGGCGGCGGCGTCGAGTACAAGTTCGCGAAGAACTGGAGCGTGGCGGGCGAATACACCGGCGATGTATCGAGCTACCAGGGCGGCCATCGTCACAACAACAGCCTGACCGCCGGCGTGCACTACTACTTCTTCTGATTGGTCTTCAGCCGATGCGCGCGCGTTTTCGACGCCCGCGCATCGTGCTTGCCTGAGCGTTACGGCCGTTTCACTTGCCCGACGCGATCCGATCCTGAATATGCTTCGCCCGCGTCGGCGACGACGGATGCGACGCAAGCAGGCTCGATTGGCCGCCGTCGATCGACGCGAGCTTCTGGAACGCGGTCACGAGTCCGGCCGGGCTGTATCCCTTCTTCTTCTGCATGTCGAACGAATAATCGTCGGCGGCGCTTTCCTGCGACTGCGAGAACTGCGCGTTGACGAACTTTTCGGTCAGATCGCCGAGCTGCGAGCCGGAAATGCTCGCGATCATGCCCGATCCCGACGACACCACCGAGCGCGCCGCGGACGTCGCATACGCGACCTGCATCGCCTTTTTCGTGTGACCGAGCGCGACGTGTCCCATTTCGTGGCCGACGACGCCGCGCACTTCGTCATCGTTCATCAGATCCATGAGGCCGCTGTAGACGCGCACGCAGCCGTTGGCCATCGCCCACGCGTTGACGTCCTTCGTCACATAGACCTTGTAGTTGACCGGTACGCCGTTGATGTTGTCGCCGAGCTGCTTCGAAATCTTGTTCAGGCGCTGCGTGTACGGGCTCGACGCGGGCGCGATCTTGTTTTCGCTATCCATCTGCGCGCACGATTTGTCGGAGAGTGTGCGCACGTCGCTGTCGCTCAGCATCAGCGCCTGCGAGGCAAGCTGGCCGGATTGAGCGAGCGAATCCGGATTAAGGCTGCTGATGCTGCTGCACGAAGCGAGTGCTGCCACAGCCGATGCCGCGACGCTCAGGCGAAAAATCCTCATGATTGTCTTCTCTATGTGTTGTGGTTTTCGATCCGCGTCGATCCGCGACGACGCGGGGCCAAGCGGACCGACGGAATGCTCGATGGGGATCGACCAATCCGCCATCCGAAAATTCCGATTTTCCTTACAAAACCTGACAACGGGAAGACAACAACGCGAATCAGTCGCGCACGCAAAGCGAATCAGTGCTGCAACCGGTGCTCTGAATCAGCGCTGGCGAAGGCGGGCGGCGCGCACGCGGGCCGCGACCGACGCGGCGGGCGAGGCGTCCATCGCGATCGCGGCGGCGTCCGGCAGGGCGTCGGCGGCGAGTTGCGCGAGCGTCTGGCCGGGCGGCATTTCGACGAAGACGTTCGCGCCGAGTTCGGACAGCGCGATGGTCGAATCGTGCCAGCGCACGGGATAGCGCAGATTGGTGGCGAGATCTTCGCGGATGGCGTCGGCGCGCCGCAACACGCGCGCGCCGCGGTTGCCGACGTACGGAATGCGCGGATCGTCGATGCGTACGTCGCGCGCCGCGTCGGCGAGACGTGTGGCCGCGCCATCCAGCAGCACGCAATGCGACGGCACGCTCACCGCGAGCCGTTCGGCCTTGCGCGCGCCGCGCGACAGCGCGATGTCGCGGACCTTCGCGAGCGCGGCGTCGCTGCCCGACACGACGATCTGGCGCGGCGCGTTCAGATTGCCGATGTAGGCATCGACGCCGCTGTCGGCCTTGGCATCGGCAATGGCGCGCGCGATTTCACGCTCGTTCAGCCCGAGCACGGCCAGCATGCCGTAGCCGTGCGGACAGGCGTCCTGCATCAGTTGCGCCCGCAGGCGCACCAGTTTCAGCGCATCGGCGAAGGCGAGCGCGCCGCCGACGACCGCCGCGCCATACGCGCCGACCGACAATCCCGCCACCGCTTCGGGCTCGATGCCTTCCTGCGCGAGCGCGCGCGCCGCCGCGACGCCCGCGACGACGAGCGTCACCTGCACGGCGACAGTCGAGGCGAGCGCGGCCGCACTGTCGAGGGCGCGTACGTCTTCGCCGAGCACAGCGGACGCTTCGTCGAGCGTGCGGCCGATCGACGGATGCGGCGTCGCGCCGCCCAGCCGGTGCAGGAAACCCGGCGTCTGCGCGCCCTGTCCGGGAAAGAGATACGCGATCATGCGGCCGCCCACGGATCGGCGACGAGGCGCGGGCCATCGGCGTGACGCAGCATCACGCGCAGACCCGTTCGCGCGAATTCGGCGAGCGCGAACGCGGCCGCGGGCGTTTCGATCTGCACGTCGATGCGCGTGCCCGCGCGCTGTGCGGCGTGCGAGAGCGCGTCGAAGAGCGCGGTGGCGTCCGTGCGGGGCAAGGGCGCCGGTGCCCGCACGACGATGTCGAGATCGCTCGCGGACGTGATCGTCGGCATTGCGCTGGCGAGTTCGAAGCCCGCGCTGCCCGCCGGACCCCAGTCGAGGCCGCACTCGCCGACGATCGCCGCCACCTCGCGCAGCAGCGCGAACGCGGGCAGCGCGCGGCGCGCGGGATCGGGTTCGCGGCCGCGCAGATCTTCGGGCGCGAAGCGCGCGTCGATCCAGTGCGGCTCGAGCCACGCGCCGAATCGTTCATGGCGCGCCGCGCCGCGCACACCGACCGCGATCGCGGCGCCCGCGCGGGGCGATCGCCGCACGACCACGAACGGTGCACGCGCGAGCGCCGCCGCGACCCAGCCGGGCGCATCCGCGAACGGCGGGGCGCCGGGCGCGAGACGCAACAAATCGTGAGGACGCGGCTCGTGCGGCTCGTGCGGCATCACGCGCTCCACTGCTCGCGCATGCGCCGGCGCACTTCGACCGACGCGGCGCGCGTGCGCTGCGCATCGGCGGAAGCGAGCCGGTTCGACAGATCGCGCGGGCCGTTGCGTGCATCCGCGACCGCGGCGGCAAGCGAGGCCCGCACGCGCTCGATGTCGGCGGAAGAGGGCGCATCGGCATCCACGCCTTCGATCAGTTCGTGCAGCAGCCCGAGCTTCGCGTACGCGCTCATCTTGTAGGACATCGGCAGGACCGTGTCGCCGAGCGCGTCGAGGCTGTCGACGCTGCGCCGCGTGACGCGCGCGGCCGCTTCCTTGCCCATCGCATGAACGGCGGTGCCGGGCGCGTCGAGCGCGACGATGCGGTTCGCCTGATAACCGTGCGCGAGATACGCGCCCGACATCGCCGGCCCGACGATCAGCGCGATCACCGGATGTCCCGCCAGCCGCGCGCTCGCGTAGGCATCGACGGCGGCGGCGCACGCGAGATGAACGCCGAGCAGTTCTTCGCGCCGTCCGTACGCCTGACTCTTCACGTCGACCACGGCGACGATCGGGCGCTTCACGCCGGCATCGCGGTCGGCGTCGAGCACTTCGCGCACGGCGCGCGCGAGCAGCCAGCCCTGTTCGAGTCCGACGACGTTATCGGTCGCGCGCGGGAAGCGGTTCTGCGGATCGGGGACCACGGCGAAAAAGCGCGCGGTCTCGTCGCCCACGCGGCCGTCGCGGGCGCGGATCGGGCCGCTTTCGGCCTGCACGGATGCGGATGTCAGCGCGTCGAGCCAGCGCGCGCCGCGGGAAAGCTGCTCAGTCATGATGTGCCCCACAAGTTGCGCAGTGTGTCGGGATCGATGGCGCCGGGATCGACGCCCGCCAGACGCGCGATGAAACCATCGACGTCCTCGGTGCGATGCTGCTGCGGCACGCCGCGTTCGAAGGCGGCGAGCACGGCGGCGCGCACCTGATCGGTGTCGTCTTCGACGAGCGCGTCCGCGAGACCGACCGCGACGCGTTCCTCGCCGCCGATCATCGACCAGATGAGGCGCCGGTCGCCCGAATCGAGTTCCTCGATGCCCGCTTCCTGCTCGATCACTTCCGGCCCGTTCATGCCGAGCCGCGCCTGGCGCGTCATCACGAGTTCGCTGCAGAGCGCGGCCGCGAGCGACATGCCGCCGAAGCAGCCGACCATGCCGCCGATCACGCCGACCACCGGCACATGACGCCGCAGCGCCATGATCGCCGCCTGGATCTCGGCGATGGCCGCGAGCCCGAGGTTCGCTTCCTGCAGCCGCACGCCGCCGGTTTCGAACAGCACGACAGGGCGGATGGCGCGTCGGGCTTCGAACTCGCCCAGCGCCATTTCGAGCGCCGCGGCGATCTTCGCGCCCGATACTTCGCCGATGCTGCCGCCCTGAAACGCCGGCTCGATCGCGGCGATGACCGCCGGCTCGCCGGCAAGCAGGCCGCGCGCGATCACGACGCCGTCGTCGGCCTGGCAGACAACGTCCTGCATCGCGAGCCAGGGCGATTCGAGCCGGTCGAACGGCCCGAGCAGTTCGCGGAACGTGCCGCGATCGAGCAGCGCCTGGGCGCGTTCGCGCGCGCTGAGCTCGATGAAGCTGTGGCGCGCGAGGAAAGTGTCGTGCGCGTTCATGGCGTGTCTCCTTCGCTGGCTTCCACCGCTTCGTTCAGGCGCAGCATGACGACGCCCGGTGTCGCGCCGAAGTCGTTGACCTCGATTTTCGCCGCGCCGTCGTAGCGCTGAAAGAAGCGGTCGAGCACGCTCTTCCAGACGTGCCCGTAACCATCGACGCTCGTGCGGATCACCACTTCCGCGTGCGCGCCGGGCGACGGCGAGAGCAGCACTTCGAGATCGCCCGAGCCGACGACGCCCACGTGCGCGGGGCGCGTGACGGGCCGTGTGGCGGGATATTCGTATCGCATGTTTTCCATGGTTCGTTCCTCTGCAATGCGTGTCGTGCGTTCTCAGGGCAGGCGCCTGAGACTGTCGAGAAAAAGGGTCGCCGCGAGCAGGTCGGCCGCGCCGCCGGGCGACGCGTTCAGCGCCAGCAATTCGGCGTCGAGTCGCGCGAGCGCCGCGCGGCCATCGGTCGTGCTCACGCCGCCGCGATCGATCACGTCGCGCGCGCCGCGCTGTGCCGCATCGAGCGCGTCGAGGCCGCCGCGATGCAGCAGGCACGTGTCGTCGAGCGACGCGATGATCGCGATGAGCGCGTCGAGCCGCGCGTCGGCTTCGGCGAGGCCGTGTGCGCGCGCATCGTCGAGCGCCGGAAGGCCTATGCGCCGTGCGTGCGGAAAGCCGTCGCGCGCCTCGCCGCGTGCACCTGCCACGCGAAACCGTTGCGTCACGCGCGCGCCGTGACTCGTCGTGGCCGAGGCAGGCGCGTAGCGGTCTTCATGACGCGCGATCGCCGCCGCCGACGCGCAGATCGCGTCGCTGTCGCCGGGCGCGTGCATCGCGGCGCCCGCGCACAGCAGGCCGACGATCCAGATCGCGCCGCGATGCGCGTTGCTGCCGTCGGTTGCGCGCATCATCGCGGCTTCGCCTTCGCGGCCGATGCGCGCCAGTTGCTCGCGCAACGCCTGCGACGGCGGCGCACTCGACGCCGCGCGCGCGATCGCGAAAAAGGTCGGTTGCAGCGCACGCGCCGAACGCAGCATCGTGTCCAGATCGAGATCGCGATGCGCGCCGCTGCCGCGTTGATCGACGAGCGCGGGCTTCGGGCTGAGACGCGCTTCGTCGATCAGCGCATCGACCGCGCATTGGGCGATGAGCGCGGGCGACGCCGTGCACGCGGCATCCGCGGCGTCACGCAGCGCAGGAGAAAGGGCGGGACGCATTGCGCTCACCAGCTTCTGAAGCGCGCCGGCGGCGCGTAGAGCCCGCCCGACCACGCGACCAGATCGTCGATGCTGCGCGCCGCCAGCAGCGAGCGCTTCGCTTCGCCGCGCCGCACGCCGAGGTCTTCCGGATACGCGACGATCCCGCGCCGCCGCAGTTCCGCCGACTTCGCCGGATCGGCGCGCATGCCGATCGGCGTCACGCCCGCGACCGCCGCGAGCGCCGCGCGCCGTTCGTCGACGCCTTCGGCCGCATGCAGATACGCAATGCCTTCTTCCGTCACGACGTGCGTGACGTCGTCGCCGTAGATCATCACCGGCGCGATCGGCATGCCGCTCTTCTCGCCGACGGCGATCGCATCCAGCGCATCGACGATGGTCGGTTCGCCGCCTTTCTTGTAGGTCTCGGCGGTCTGCACGACGAGCTTGTGGCCGCGCGCGATCTTCGGGTTCGGGCCGTCGTCCTTCAGCAGCTTGAGCCACGCCTCGCTCGAATGACGCCGGCCGCGCGGATCGTGGCCCATGTTGGGCGCGCCGCCGAAGCCCGCGAGTCGCCCGAGCGTGACCGTCGACGAATTCGCGTCGGCGTCCATCTGCAAGGTCGAGCCGATGAACAGATCGACGCCGTATTGCCCGGCCAGTTGGCAGAACACGCGGTTCGAGCGCAGGCTGCCGTCGCGGCCGGTGAAGAACACGTCCGAGCGCGCCGCGATGTAGTCCTCCATGCCGACTTCGCTGCCGAAGCAATGCACGCTCTGCACCCAGCCGGATTCGATCGCGGGAATGAGCGTCGGGTGCGGATTGAGCGCCCAGTTCGTGCAGATCTTGCCTTTCAGGCCGAGCGCTTCGCCGTAAGTCGGCAGAAGCAGTTCGATCGCCGCCGTATCGAAGCCGATGCCGTGATTGAGCGACGTCACGCCGTAGCGCTCGTAAATGCCGCGAATGGTCATCATCGCCATGAGAATCTGCAGCTCGCCGATATGACGCGGATCGCGCGTGAAGAGCGGCTCGACCGCGAACGGGCGATCCGCCTTGACGACGACATCGATCCACGAACCGGGAATATCGACGCGCGGCAGTTCGTCGACGATCTCGTCGACCTGCGCCACCACGATGCCATGCCGGAACGCGGTGGCCTCGACGATCGTCGGCGTGTCCTCGGTGTTCGCGCCCGTATAGAGATTGCCGTGCCGGTCCGCCTGCACCGCGCACACGAGCGCCACCTGCGGCGTGAGATCGATGAACATGCGCGCATACAGTTCGATGTACGTATAGATCGCGCCGATCTCCAGCAGGCCGTCTTCGAGCAGTTGGGCGACACGCAGGCTTTGCGGCCCGGCGAACGCGAAATCGACCTTGCGCGCGATGCCTTGCTCGAACAGCGCGAGATGCTCGGGCCGGCTGATGCTCGAAATCAGCAGATGCACGTCATGCACGCGCTGCGGATCGAGTTTCGCGAAGGCGCGCGAGAGAAAGTCGGCCTGCTTCTGGTTGTTGCCTTCGAGCGCGACGCGGTCGCCGCTTGCGATCAGCGCGCTCAACGCATCGACGATGCGCGCGGAATCGAGCACGGCGCCGTCGAGCCACGGCTCGATCAGCTTAAGACGCCGCGCTTTTTCCTGCGCGCGCGTGTTCCAGTTGCGGGTGGCGGCGAGCGCGCCGGCGGGTGTGGACGAGTTCATCGGTCTGCCTGTGAGGAAGTCGCTGGGGTCGTGCGGGAAGATGCGGAAGCGGACGCGCGCGGGCGGCGTTTCTTCTTGACGTGGCTTGCCTGGGCGAGCGCCTGCGCATCGGCGAGAAAGCGGTGGATCAGGTCGCCCGTCGCGAGCAGATGACGCGCGACGAGCGTCTGCGCACGTTCGATATCGCGCGCGACGAGTGCATCGAAGATCGCGCGATGCTCGGCATCGGACGAATCCTTGTGGATCGGCAGCCCGAGCTTGAGACGCAGATAACGTTCGCCGCGGCGATGCATCTGGCCGATCAGGTCCATCAGATGCGGCCGGTTCGCGGGCGCGTAGAGGCTCATGTGGAACTGTTCGTTGCGCACGACATAGAGCGCCTGATCCGACTCGTTTTCGGCGGCTTCGAGGAGACGTTTGGCATCGGCGAGCGTCTCGGGCGTGTGGTGCCCGATCGCGATGCCGATCGCGAGACTCTCGAGCGACGCGCGGATCTCGTAGATCTCGCGCGCCTCGTCGGCCGACTGCAGGCTGACGGCCGCGCCGCGATTCGGCTCGATCGTCACCCAGCCTTCGCTTTCCAGTTGCCGGAAGGCTTCGCGCACGGGAATCGCGGACACCGAGAATTGCCGCGCGATCGCGTCCTGGCGCAGCGGCTCGCCCGGAAGCAGCGAGCCCTCGACGATCGCGGCACGCAGCGCATCCGCAATGAAGCGCGACGTGCTCTGGCGCGGTTCGAACTGCGCGTCGCGGAATGAAACCGGATTCGGAGATCCGGGAGCAGGGAGATCGGTCGACATGGCTAGGTGAAAGTGCGGACTTGTCGTGTGGTGATGTTCAAATATTATATATAAAAATGCACACGGAACCCCGGTGCTTTCCCTAGACGCCATAACAAACATTTTTAACGCGTGCGTCGTTAATTTCTCTGGAGAGACATGGCCATGCCGACAACGCTAGATCGTCAGATAAGCGCCACGCGCGCCACGAAGACACCGCTCAACCGGTCGCAGATCACAGGGTTCTGGGGCGCGTGGGCCGGCTGGACGCTCGACGGGATGGATTCGTTCATCTACGCGCTCGTGCTCGCGCCGGCGCTCACCGAACTGCTGCCGCGCTCAGGTTACGCCGCGACGCCGGCGAACGTCGGGCTGGCGGGATCGATTCTGTTCGCGCTCTTTCTGGTCGGGTGGGGGCTGTCCTTTATCTGGGGACCGCTCGCCGACCGCTTCGGGCGCACCAAGGTGCTGGCCGCGACCATCTTCACGTTCGCGATCTTCACCGGGCTCGCCGCGACCGCGCATTCGGTGTGGGAGCTCGGCATCTATCGCTTTTTCGCGGGTGTGGGCATCGGCGGGGAGTGGGCGCTGGCCGGCACGTATGTCGCGGAGGCGTGGCCGGAGGATCGCCGCAAGATGGGCGCGGGCTATTTGCAGACCGGTTACTACGCCGGCTTCTTTCTGGCCGCCGCGCTGAACTACACGATCGGCGCCGCGTTCGGCTGGCGCGCGATGTTCCTGGTCGGCCTGTTCCCGGTCGTTGTGTCGATTCTCGTGCTCATGCGCGTCAAGGAAACCGACAAGTGGGAGCGCGCCGAAGCCGTCACGCCGCACGTGAAGCACGAGAGTTCGCTGAAAACCATCTTCAACGCGCAGTATCGCAAGCGCACGGTCGTCGCGGCGGTGCTGCTGACGGTGGCGATCATCGGCTTGTGGGCGGGCGCGGTGTATGAACCGTCCGCGGTGATCCAGCTCGCGACGAAGGCGGGCATGGACAAGCACGACGCGGCGCGCATGGCCTCGATCGCGACGGGGCTGCTGTCGATCGGCACCATCATCGGCTGTCTCGCGCTGCCGCCGATGGCCGAGAAAATCGGCCGCAGGAAGACGCTCGCGGTGTATTTCGTCGGCATGGCAGCGTCGATCGCGCTCGCTTTCGGCTGGGCGTTCTATCTGCCGAACGGGCTCGTGCCGTTCATCGCGCTGCTCGTCGTGCTGGGCTTTTTCGGCGGCAATTTCGCGTTGTTCTCGCTGTGGCTGCCCGAGCAGTTCGAGACCCGCGTGCGCGCGACGGCGTTCGCGTTCTGCACGTCGGTCGGGCGTTTTGTCGGCGCGATCGTGAACTTCGGCATCGGCGCGATGGTGCTCAACATGAAGACGCTCGGCGTGCCGATCGCGCTCACGGCGATCGTGTTCCTCGTCGGCCTCGCGGTGATTCCGCTCGCGCCGGAAACCCGGGGGCAGGAACTGCCGAACTGAGTCGCATCGCGAGTCGTGCTGACGGCGGTCTCCGGGTTCCGGAGACCGCCGTTTTTTACGTGTGAGGCCTTACTTTTCGTAATCTTTTCGACGGTAATAGGAGGTTACCAAGTCGAACACTTGTCGCCGCATCCGTCCGATATAGTCCCGTCAACACAACACATATCCCATCGAGGTGGGCTTCACAATGAACAAGGTTTCGAAGGCTTCCGCGCTGGCTGGCGCCGTCCTGATCGGCGGTCTGACGTTGTCCGGCGCGGCCATGGCGGGAGTGTCCGTGGGCGTGAACATCGGGGTGCCCGCGCCTGTGTACGTCGCGCCGGCGCCGGTTTATGCGCCGCCTCCGCCGCCCGTCGTGTACGCGCCGCCTCCGCCGCCGGTCTACGCTGCGCCAGCCATCGTGATCGGCTGGCATGGCGATCGTTACTGGGACGGCCGCCGCTACTGGAATCACGACGACTACTATCGCTACCACGGCAACGGTCACGCATACGGCCACGATCACGGGGATCATGGGGATCACGGCCATCACGGCTGGCACTGATCGATTCATGACGCGCGCGGCGCTTTTGCAAAAGCCACCTCGAGCGGGTGGCTTTTTCGTTTCGACGCGATGCGCCGGCAAGGTGGATTTGCCGGATTCGAAAACTTTCGAAGCAGTTCACACCTCGACGCAATGTAACAAAAGGTAAGGTTTCTCCTGACATTACGCCGTAGCGCGCAGAAACTTACAAAACTGAAATATCGCGCTGAAAGCCTTCCGTTATATTTCGTCGCAAGCGAACAAGTCGAAGAGCGAGGTCGGTTGCATATGAAGATGAATATCTCGGGAAGCGTTCTGGCAGGCGTATTGGCCGTCGCGGCATGGGGCGCGGCGAGCGTCGCGCGCGCCGACGTGCACGTGGGCGTCAACATCGGCATTCCGGCGCCGGTGTATGTGGCGCCGTCGCCGGTGTACGCGCCGCCGCCGCCGCCGGTTGTCTATCAGCCCATGCCGGTGTACGCGCCGCCGGTCGTGATCGGCTGGCATGGCAACCGTTACTGGGATGGCCGCCGGTACTGGAGCCGGAACGACTGGAACCGCTATCACGGATATGGCCGCGGGCCGCATCATGGTCCGCCGCCCGGACACGGTCACGGCAACGGCCATGGCAACGGTCACGGCCACGGCGGCCCGCACGGACGCCATTGAGACGTGCTTCCGGAATGGCTCCGGCCAAGAAAAAAGCGCCGCTCACCTGAAGTGAGCGGCGCTTTTTTTCGCCGACCGCAAGCGAGCGGTCGAAGCGGACAGTTATTCCGCGTCGCTGCCCATGCCGCCGACGACCGCGTGGAACCCGGCATCGACATGGACGACTTCCGCGCTCACGCCCGCCGACAGATCCGAGAGCAGAAACGCGGCCACATTGCCGACTTGCTCGATCGTCACGTTGCGCTTGAGCGGCGCGTTCTCTTCGACGAAATTCAAGATCTTGCCGAAGCCTTTGATGCCGCTCGCCGCGAGCGTCTTGATCGGGCCGGCGGAAATGGCATTGACGCGCACGCCCTTGCCGCCGAGCGACGGCGACGCCGCCATGTAACGCACGCTCGCCTCCAGCGAGGCCTTCGCGAGACCCATCGTGTTGTAGTTCGGAAGCGCGCGCTCGGCGCCGAGATAGCTGAGCGTGAGCAGCGACGAACCGTCGTTCAGCAGCGGCAGCGCCGCTTTGGCGAGCGCGGGGAAGCTGTACGCGGAGATGTCGTGCGCGATGCGGAAGTTCTCGCGCGTCATGCCGTCGAGAAAATCGCCCGCGATCGCCTCGCGCGGCGCGAAGCCGATGGAATGGACGAGCCCGTCGAGCGTGTTCCAGCGTTCCTTGAGCGACGCGAAGAGGGCGTCGATCTGGGCATCGTCGGCGACGTCGCAGGGATAGATCATGTCGCTGCCGAACTCGGTCGCGAACTCGGTGATGCGCTCCTTGAAGCGCTCGCCGACATACGTGAACGCCAGTTCCGCGCCTTCGCGCTTGCAGGCTTCGGCGATGCCGTACGCAATCGAGCGGTTCGACAGCAAGCCCGTCAGCAGAATTCGTTTTCCAGCGAGAAAGCCCATGAATGCTCCTTCTTTGATGTCAATGTCGCGCGCGGGCGATGAGGCCGATGCCGCGCGTAGCGTGCGTCGCGCCATCGGCTCAGGTGCTGGCCCCAATGTGTGCCTAAATGCAAACCCTTAGGCCTCAAGCCGTACGGCGCGTGATTTTGGGTAGAATTCTCTCACAACGCAATGCCCCGCCAAGGATTCTCGCGGCGTTCGCTTCGGGCACGGCCCGGGTCATTCAACGCTTCAACCCCATTGCGCCAGGATTTGCGCCAAGAGGCACATGACGACTCGCACGACGATCCGCTCATCCCGCGCCTCACGCACCTTTATCGGCAAACTCGCTGCATTTGCGTTCTCGCTTGCGCTGACCGGATCGATCGCCGGGTTCGCGAGCCCGGCCTACTCGGTCCATGCGATCGCGCAATACGGCGAGCCGAAGTATCGGGCGGATTTCAGGCACTTCGATTACGTCAACCCGGACGCGCCGCGCGACGGCACGCTCGTGCTCGCCAACCCGAACCGGCTCACGAGTTTTGACAAATTCAATCCGTTCACGCTGCGCGGCAATCCGGCGCCCGGCCTCTCGCTGATGTTCGAAAGCCTGACGACCGGCAGTTCCGACGAAGTCGCGACCGCGTACGGCCTGCTCGCCGACGACATCGCGGTGGCGCCCGACGGCCTGTCGGCCACGTTTCACCTCAACCCGAAGGCGCGCTTTTCGAACGGCGATCCCGTCACCGCCGAGGACGTGAAGTTTTCCTTCGAGACGCTGAAAAGTCCGAAGGCCGCGCCGCAGTTCGCGGTGTATTTCGGGCAGATCGCGCGCGCGGTGGTCGTCGATCCGCTCACGATCCGCTTCGAATTCAAGACCGCGACGCGCGAAATGCCGTTGCTCGCGGGCGGCGTACCCGTGTTCTCGCGCAAGTGGGGCATGAAGCCGGACGGTACGCGCGTACCGTTCGATCAGATCGCGTTTCAGAAGCCGATCGGCAGCGGGCCGTATCTGATCGAACGGTTCGACAACGGCCGCACGATTTCATACCGGCGCAATCCGGACTACTGGGGCGCGTCGCTGCCGGTGCGCGCGGGCATGTTCAACTTCGCGCACATCGACTACAAGCTGTATTCCGACGCCACCGCGCGGCTCGAAGCGTTCAAGGCGGGCGAATACGACGTGCTCGTCGAGTACATCGCGCGAAGCTGGGTGCGGCGCGACATCGGCAAGCGCTTCGACAGCGGCGAACTCATCAAGCGCGAATTCCCGCAGCACAACGGCACGGGCATGCAGGGCTTCTTCATCAACACGCGGCGGCCGCTCTTCAAGGACGTGCGCGTGCGCCAGGCACTCGATCTCGCGCTCGATTTCGAATGGCTCAACCGGCAACTGTTCTTCAATCAGTACAAGCGGATCGACAGTTTCTTCGTCAATACGGATCTGCAGGCGAAGGGCAAGCCCGGTGAAGGCGAACTCGCGATCCTGAATCCGTTGAAGCAGGATCTCGATCCGTCCGTGTTCGGCGAGATGCCGCGCCAGCCGGACACCAATCCGCCCGGCTCGCTGCGCGCGAATCTGATCGAGGCGCGCGAGCTGCTCGCGCAAGCGGGCTGGACGTATCGCGACGGCGCGCTGCGCAATGCGAAGGGCGAACCGTTTGTCTTCGAGATTCTCGACGATACCGGCGGCGGCGCGTCGATGGAGCCGGTCGCGGCCGCGTTCGGGCGCAATCTGCAGAAGCTCGGCATCGCGATGACCTTTCGCACCGTGGATTTCGCGTTGATCCAGAAGCGCCTCGACGCGTTCGACTTCGACATGACGAGCGTGCGCATGCCCGACGTGCAGGTGCCGGGCACCGAGCAGGTTTCGCGCTTCGGCAGCAAGTCTGCCGACGAGCAGGGTTCGGACAATCTCGCGGGCGTGAGGTCGCCGGCTGTCGACGCGATCCTGCAGAAGGTGATCTCGGCGCAGACGCGCGAGGAACTGGTCGACGCGACGCACGCGCTCGATCGCGTGCTGATGAACGGCTACTATGTGGTGCCGCACTGGTACTCGGCCACGCATCGCGTGGCGTATCGCAACACGCTTGCACATCCGGCGACCCTGCCGCTGTATTACGGCGCCGAGGAATGGATCATATCGACGTGGTGGGCCCGGCCTGCGCCCGCTCCCGCAGCGAACTGACGAGGACGTCGAGCCATGTGGAGCTACATTCTCAAGCGCATTCTCCTGATGATCCCGACGCTCGTCGGCGTGCTGACGCTCACCTTCGTCGTGATCCAGTTCGTGCCGGGCGGTCCGGTCGAGCAGGCAGTGCACGATCTGCGGCGCGGTCAGTCGGAAGGCGGGGGCGGCGGTTTCGGATTGCGCACGCATAGCGGCGTCGATGCGCAGCAGGTCGCGCAACTGAAGGCGCTGTACGGTTTCGACAAGCCGCCGCTCGAACGCTATGTCTCGATGCTCGGCAAGTTCGCGCGCTTCGATCTCGGCGACAGTTACTTCAGGCATCAGAGCGTATGGTCGCTGATCGTGTCGAAGCTGCCGGTGTCGATCAGCATCGGCTTGTGGACATTCTTCATCACGTATCTGATATCGGTGCCGCTCGGCATCGCGAAGGCGGTGAAGAACGGCTCGAAGTTCGATGTCGCGACGAGTCTCGTCGTGCTCGTCGGTTTCGCGATTCCCGGCTTCGTGCTGGGCGTGCTGCTGCTCGTGCTGTTCGGCGGCGGGTCGTTCTGGCAACTGTTCCCGTTGCGCAATCTCACCTCCGACAACTGGGCGACGCTCTCGCTCGGCGGCAAGATTCTCGATTATCTGTGGCACATCACGTTGCCGGTGGCGGCGTCGGTCGTCGGCAGCTTCGCCATCATCACGATGCTCACGAAGAACGCCTTCCTCGACGAAATCCGCAAGCAGTACGTGCTGACCGCGCGCGCCAAAGGTCTTTCGGAGCGGCGCGTGCTCTGGAAGCACGTGTTCCGCAATGCGCTGCTGCCGCTGATCGTCGGTTTTCCGGCGGCGTTCATCGGCGCGTTCTTCACGGGCAGCCTGCTGATCGAAACGCTCTTTTCGCTCGACGGGCTCGGGCTGCTCTCGTATGAATCCGTCGTGCGGCGCGACTATCCGGTCGTGCTCGGCACGCTCTATCTCTTTACGCTGATCGGGCTCGCGACGAAGCTCGTCTCGGACCTCTGCTACGTCTGGGTCGATCCGCGCATTCAATTCGAACAACTGGAGCGCTGACTTGAATCGAGCCGCTTCATCACGATCGCCGCGCCGCGCCTCTGACGCGCAGCCGTTGCGCGAACAGATTTCGATGTCGCCCGGGCGGCGCGTGTGGCTGCGCTTCAGGCGCAACCGGCTGGGCTACTGGAGCCTCATCGTGTTCGTCGCGGCGTTCGTCATCAGCCTCGCGGGGCCGCTGTGGTCGAACGACAAGCCGCTCGTCGTGCGCTATCAGGGGCATCTCTATTTCCCGCTCGTGAAAACCTACGCCGAGACGACCTTCGGCGGCGACTTCCCGACGCCCGCCGATTATCTCGATCCTTTCGTGCGCGACCGTTTCGACGCACCCGGCAATTTCGCGATCTACCCGCCCAATCACTATTACTACGACACGCTCAACTACTTCTCGAAGGGCTCGAATCCGGCGCCGCCGTCGCGCGAAAACTGGCTCGGCACCGACGACCGCGGCCGCGACGTATTCGCGCGTTTGGTCTACGGCTTTCGCGTGTCGGTGCTGTTCGCGCTCGTGCTGACCGCGATCGGCACCGTGCTGGGCGTCGTGGCGGGCGCGGTGCAGGGCTACTTCGGCGGGCGCATCGATATCACCGGGCAGCGGCTGATCGAAATATGGAGCGCATTGCCGGAGCTGTATCTGCTGATCATCTTCGCGTCGATTTTCGAGCCGAGCCTGATCCTTTTGATCATCCTGCTGTCGCTGTTCGGCTGGATCGGCCTGTCGGATTATGTGCGCGCGGAGTTTCTGCGCAATCGCACGCAGGACTACGTGCGCGCCGCCCGCGCGATGGGACTGTCGAACTGGCAGATCATCTGGCGGCACGTGCTGCCCAACAGCCTGACGCCGGTCATCACCTTCCTGCCGTTTCGCATGAGCGGGGCGATTCTCGCGCTGACGAGCCTCGATTTCCTCGGCCTGGGCGTGCCGTCGCCGACGCCGTCGCTCGGTGAGCTGCTCGCGCAGGGCAAGGCCAATCTCGACGCATGGTGGATTTCGCTGTCGACGTTCGGCGTGCTCGTCGCGACGCTGCTGCTGCTGACCTTCATGGGCGACGCGTTGCGCAATGCGCTCGACACGCGTATCGCGGATGCAGTGAAAGCGGGAGGCGGGCAGTGAGCGAGCCGATGCTCTCCATACGGGATCTGCGCGTGCGCTTCGGCGACACGCTCGCCGTCGACGGCGTGAATCTCGACGTGCGCGCGGGCGAACGCGTGGCGCTGGTCGGCGAGTCGGGTTCGGGCAAGAGCGTAACGGCGCTGTCGATCCTGCGCCTGATCCGCGATGCCGAACTGTCCGGCTCGATCCGCTTCGGCGGCGAAGAACTGCTGTCGAAGAGCGAGCACGCGATGCGCGGCCTGCGCGGCTCCGACATCGCGATGATCTTTCAGGAGCCGATGACCGCGCTCAATCCGCTCTATACGGTCGGCGACCAGATCGGCGAGACGATCCAGCTGCACGATGGTGCGAGTCCGCGCGAGTCGAGGCAACGCGCGATCGCGCTGCTCGCGCGCACGGGCATTACCGAGCCGGAACGGCGCGTGGACAGCTATCCGCATCAACTGTCGGGCGGACAGCGCCAGCGCGCGATGATCGCGATGGCGCTCGCGTGCCGGCCGCGGCTGCTCCTCGCCGACGAGCCGACCACTGCGCTCGACGTGACGATCCGCGCGCAGATCGTCGAACTGCTGCTGGAGCTGCAGCGCGACGAAGCCGAAAAGCGCGGCATGGCCGTGCTGCTCATCACGCACGATCTGAATCTGGTGAGGCGCTTCGCCGAACGCGTCGCGGTGATGGAGAAGGGCGTGCTCGTGGAAAGCGGCACGGTCGAAGCGATTTTCGCGTCGCCGCAGCATCCGTACACGCAGCGTCTCTTGCACAGCAAGCCGAAACGCACCGTGCTGCCGGTGCTGCCGATCGCGCCGGTGCTGCTCGACGCGAAGAACGTGTCGGTCGATTACCCGATGCGCGTGCCCGGCCTCAAAGGCTGGTTCCGGCGCGGCCGGTTCAGAGCCGTCGACGACGTCACGCTGACGGTGCGGCAGGGCGAGACGCTCGGCATCGTCGGCGAGTCGGGCTCGGGCAAATCGACGCTGGCGATGGCGCTGCTCGGCCTGCAGCGCGTCTCGCACGGCGCCGTGCAGTTCCAGGGCCGCTCGCTCGGCGATTTTCGCGGCCGCGAGAAGACCGTGCTGCGCTCGAATCTGCAGGTCGTGTTTCAGGATCCGTTCAGTTCGCTGTCGCCGCGGCAGACGGTCGAGCGGATCGTCGGGGAAGGGCTCGCGCTCCATCGCCCGGAACTCGATGCCGCCGCGCGCCGCGCGAAGGTGGTCGCGGTGCTGCGCGAGGTCGGGATGGACCGCGCGGCGCTGACGCGTTATCCGCACGAGTTCTCGGGCGGGCAGCGGCAACGCATCGCGATTGCGCGCGCGCTGGTGCTGGAGCCGAGCATTCTGATCCTGGACGAGCCGACGAGCGCGCTCGACGTTTCCATTCAGACTCAAGTCCTCGCGCTGCTGGCCGACATTCAGAAGAAGCACAATCTCGGCTACGTTTTTATTAGCCACGACTTACAAGTGATCGGCGCGATGGCGCATCGCGTCGCAGTCATGCGAGATGGTTTTGTCGTCGAGTCCGGGGAAGTGGAGAAGATTTTTTCGAAGCCCTCTGACGAATACACAAGAAAGCTTCTGAAGGCAGCCCTGGAATCCTAAAAATCTTTCTTTTTCACCAATTGAGTGCCCATCTCAATTGTATTTTTCTATTTCTTTTGACAGTTAAATACTTTATGGCTAGTATCCCTTCAAACTTTTACGTATCTCCCTGATTTAACAGCCTTTAATTGTAAAACCTACCGACCGATGCAGCCACTAACGTTGACTCAGACATGCGCGCGCGCCGCCGCGAGCATGTTAATCGGCCTTCTGATGACAACAACTTCCGGCGCGTTTGCCGATGAAGTCAGCAGTAGCAGCCAAAATGCCAACAACGGCATTTTCTCATCCAGCAAATCCAGCGATGCACAGAACGTGGACGCCGCCGGCCATCCGGGCGGCGCGAAGTCGTTTCTGTCGGGCGTGGCGAGCAAGGCGGGCGACGTCGTCGTCGGCGCGCTCAACATGATCGGCGTGCGTTATCGCTGGGGCGGAAATTCTCCCGATTCGGGCCTCGATTGCAGCGGCTTCGTGCGCTACGTGTTCCAGGACACGCTCGGCATGACCCTGCCGCGCCGCGCCGAAGAAATGAGCCGCGTCGGTGAGAAAGTCACCGTGTCGGATCTGAAGCCGGGCGACCTCGTGTTCTTCAACACGATGCGCCGCTCGTTCTCGCACGTCGGCATCTATATCGGCGACAACAAGTTCGTGCACTCGCCGTCCACCGGCAGCACGATCCGCGTCGACGACATGGAAGACGGCTACTGGGAAAAGCGCTTTCAGGGCGCGCGCCGAATTGACAACGCGCAGTTCAACGACGGCGCGGATCTTCGCCAGCGCGTGAGCGCGACGATCGGCGGTTACTGACCGGCCGCTTCACGGGTAACGAAAAGCCTGCCTCCTTGCGGACGCAGGCTTTTCGCGTTTCCGGAGACATGTCCGGACCGGCGCGCGTTCGAGTCCGCACGCAGCGTCGGGGCGAGTCACAATCAGCCCGATCGGAAAGCCTCATTGCACGCGCCTTCAAAAGCCGTTATAGTTTTTGAATGAACTTTTTCCCGTTCCTCTTCTCGCTGTTCCCGGCTGGTGCGTCGCTACGCGCACTATCGCTACTAGCGCGCCTACCGCGCTGACTCTTCTCGCCTCCCGTCTGCTCGTCCTGTCAGGTTTTCGACGCCAGCGGTGGCGCGAACACCCGAATTCCCTTTTGCCTTATTGTTCATCGCGTTCATACGGCATCGACCCCTCCCACAATCGATAAATCTCCCCACAGGAGCCCGACATGGCAGCAGACAAGTTGATCATCTTCGACACGACCTTGCGCGACGGCGAGCAGTCCCCCGGCGCATCGATGACGAAGGAGGAAAAGATCCGCATCGCGAAGCAACTGGAGCGCATGAAGGTCGACGTGATCGAGGCGGGCTTCGCCGCCAGCTCGAACGGCGATTTCGACGCAATCCACACGATTGCCTCGCTGGTCAAGGGCAGCACGGTCTGCTCGCTCGCCCGCGCGAACGACAAGGACATTCAGCGCGCCGCCGATGCGCTCAAGCCCGCCGATCACTTCCGCATTCATACGTTCATCGCCACGTCGGCGCTGCATATGGAAAAGAAGCTGCGCATGACGCCGGAGCAGGTGTACGACCAGGCGCGTCTCGCCGTGCGTTTCGCCCGCAAGTTCACGGATGACGTCGAGTTCTCGCCGGAAGACGGCAGCCGCTCGGACATCGACTTCCTCTGCCGCGTGATCGAAGGGGTGATCGACGAAGGCGCGCGCACGATCAATATCGCGGATACGGTCGGCTACGGCGTGCCGGAGCTTTACGGCAATCTCGTCAGGACGCTGCGCGAGCGCGTGCCGAACGCGGACAAGGCCGTCTGGTCGGTCCACTGTCACGACGACCTCGGCATGGCGGTGGCCAACTCGCTCGCGGGCGTGAAGATCGGCGGCGCGCGCCAGGTCGAATGCACGATCAACGGTCTCGGCGAACGCGCGGGCAATACTTCGCTCGAAGAAATCGTGATGTCGGTGAAGACGCGCAAGGATTACTTCGGGCTCGACCTCGGCATCGACACGACGCAGATCGTGCCGACTTCGAAGCTCGTTTCCCAGATCACCGGTTTCGTGGTGCAGCCGAACAAGGCGGTGGTAGGCGCGAACGCGTTCGCGCACGCGTCGGGCATCCATCAGGACGGCGTGCTGAAGGCGCGCGACACCTACGAAATCATGCGCGCGGAAGACGTGGGCTGGGCCGCGAACAAGATCGTGCTCGGCAAGTTGTCCGGCCGCAACGCGTTCAAGCAGCGTCTGGAAGAACTCGGCGTGACCCTCGAATCCGAGGCCGAAGTGAATGCGGCGTTCGCGCGCTTCAAGGAGCTCGCCGACCGCAAGGCTGAAATCTTCGACGAAGACATCATGCAGATCGTCTCCGAGGAATCGGCCGAGGCGCAGGCGAAGGAACACTTCCGCTTCGTGTCGATGAAGCAGCACTCGGAAACCGGCGAGCAGCCGCAGGCCAAGGTCGTGTTCGCCGTGGAAGGCACCGAAGTGACCGGCGAGGCGCGCGGCAACGGGCCTGTGGACGCGACGCTGCACGCGATCGAATCGAAGGTCGACAGCGGCGCCGAACTCGTGTTGTACTCGGTCAACGCGATCACGACCGGCACGCAGGCTCAGGGCGAAGTGACGGTGCGTCTGTCGAAGAGCGGGCGCATCGTGAACGGTGTGGGCACCGATCCGGATATCGTGGCGGCATCGGCGAAGGCGTATATCGCCGCGTTGAACAAGCTGCACTCGAAGGTCGAGAAGCTCAATCCGCAGCTCTGAGTCGCAGCTGGTTTCGGCGGAAGACCGCCCGGGCCGGCTTGAAGCAGTTCAAACGAATAAGCCCTCGCGAGAGGGCTTATTGCTTGGTGCTGCTTGGTGCTGCTTGGTGCTGCTTGGTGCGGCGCGCACCCGTCGTCAGCAACCCGCTGTCAGAACAGATTGCGCCGGTCGGGATCGTGCAGCGGGTCGGGGGTCTTCTGCGTCATGCGCAGGATGCCCTGATCGTCGAAATAGAAGTTGTACATCAGGTACCAGATGTTCGCCTCCATGTAGCGATACGTCCAGACTTCGCGCTTCATCAGCGGAAAGTACGACGTCTCCACCGGACGGCCGAAGTTCACCAGCACGTCCTTCTTCGTCCACGTGCCGATCTGCGCTTTATAAAACTCGTTCTCGTCGAGCACCTGCCGGACGTTCACGATCTTGCCGGACGCGTCGATGTCCGCGGCAGTGGTGAATTCGCCGAGCGGCTGCGTCGGCCACATGAGGCGTTTGCCGCCGTCGGGCAGATCATAGACTTCGCGCGGCGGGCCGAGGCGCGCGGTGATCGTCGATGCATCCGCGCCCGCCTGATAGTTCTGCCACGGCTGCGCGCACGCCGACAGCAGAAACGCGACGCCCGCGCCCGCCAGCGCGGCCCGCATGCGATTGAATCGGTGCAGCATCGTAGGCTCCTCGTTTTGTCTTTCCTGTGATTTTGACACGCGCGCCCGACAAAACATTCTCCGGACTGCCGCGGCATTCGCGCAGGCTTGTCGTGAATGCCGCACTTGCATGGGAAACGCCTCGCGGCCTATGATCCGCGCTTTCATCAAGGCGGCGCAAACCCATGACGAGCGTATCGAGGCAAGCAATCGGCATGCATGCGGACGTGCAAGCCGGCATGAACGCGGGCACGCGTGCGGCGCGCTGGCTCCGCGCCGCGGCGCTGACGTGTCTGGCGTGCTCCCTGACCCTGACGGCCGGCGCCGCCGAGCTTGCGCCCGTGAAGCTGGCGTTGATCGAAGGCATGTCCGGCCCGTTCGCGAATGCCGGCGCGATGGTCGAGCGCAATCTGCGCTTCGGCGTCGAACGCGTGAACGCGCGAGGCGGCGTGAAGCTCGCCGACGGCATGCATCCGCTGCAACTCGTCGTGCTCGACGGCAAAGGCAGCAGCGAGGCGACGCTCGTGCAACTGCGTGCGGCGATCGACGAGAAGATCGGCTTCGTCATGCAGGGAAACAGTTCGGCCGTAGCGGCGGCGCTCGTCGGCGCGATCGAGCGGCAGAACGCGCGCGAGCCCGACCGGCGGGTGCTGTTCCTCAACTATTCCGCCGACGACCCCGCGCTCACGAACGACGCGTGCAGCTTCTGGCACTTCCGTTTCGATGCGCACGCCGGCATGCGCATGGACGCCCTCGCCGACGCCCTCAAGGACGATCGGGCGGTCAAAAAGGTTTATCTGCTCAATCAGGATTACAGCTTCGGCCACGACGTGAGCCGCGAAGCGCAGCGCGCCCTGAAGGAGCGTCGGCCGGATATCGCGATCGCGGGCGACGAGTTTCATCCGATCGGCCGCGTGAAGGATTTCGCGCCGTATGTCGCGAAGATTCGCGCGAGCGGGGCGGATGCCGTGATCACGGGCAACTGGGGCAACGACCTCACGCTGCTGGTCAAGGCGGCGCGCGAGCAGGGGCTCGAGACGAAGTTCTATACCTTTTACGGCAACAGTCTGGGTGCGCCGGCGGCACTCGGCGACGCCGGCGTGAAGCGCGTGATCGCAGTCGCGGACTGGCATCCGAACGCGGGCGGGGCGGCCTCGGACGCGTACTATCGCGATTTCCGCACGCGCTATCCCGCCGCCGCCGATGACTATCTGGTGGCGCGCATGCCGCTCATGATCGAAATGCTCGCCGCCGCGATGTCCCGCGCCGCCAGTGCGGACCCGCTCGCCGTGGCGCGGACGCTGGAAGGCATGAAATTCGACGGCGAATCCTTCCATCCGTCGACAATGCGGGCGGAAGATCATCAACTGATCCAGCCCCTTTACGTGATGGAAATGGACAAAGCCGGCTCGCCCGGCGTGAAATTCGACAACGAAGGTTCCGGCTACGGCTTTCGGACGCTGCTCCCCGTTGCCGCGGACAAGACCATCCAGCCGACGACCTGCAAGATGGCGCGCCCGGCGCGTTAGGGCAGCCGCCGGGGTTCGCCGGGACATGCGGTTGTGCTATACTTCGCGCTTCGCTTTTGGCGTAGTGCGTGAGCTCCAGGAATGAAGTTCAGCGCCGCGGCTTTCCGGCCATGCCGAAAACGAACCCTGAAATGTGCAACCCACGGCACGGCCTTTCTTCCGTGACCGCCTGTCTGTATCAAAGGAAAAGCAAAATGTCCGTAGCAGAAATCAAGAAGTCCGACATCGTCGCCGAATACGCGCGCGGCACCAACGACACCGGCTCCCCCGAAGTGCAAGTCGCACTGCTGACGAGCCGCATCAACGAACTGACCGTCCACTTCAAGTCGCACTCGAAGGATCACCACAGCCGCCGCGGTCTGCTGCGCATGGTGAGCCGCCGTCGCAAGCTGCTCGACTACCTGAAGGGCAAGGACGCGGATCGCTATCGCTCGCTGATCGAAAAGCTGGGTCTGCGCAAGTAATTGGCGCCAAGCGACCAGCGTTCCAACGAAGTGCCTGTGTCAGTCCGCTGATGCAGGCATTTTGTTTTTGTACGGTCTGGCCGTGAAGTGGTGCCCGATCGCGTTTTCGGCGCTCGGCGCATCAGAGTTGATGGTTTCGGCAGTTCCTGGCTTTACCGGATGAGTCACCGGTCCGGCCTCGCCGCAGAGCTTTGTGTCATTCCAGCGCGGCACGCATCGCGCGTTGCGCTGGAATGGCATAACACACCTCTAACGCGTGGCTCAGGACACCCCGCCAGCGCCTTACGGCGCGGCGCAACGTAGAAGGAGTCACAATGTTCAATAAAATCGTCAAAGAATTTAAGTGGGGGCAGCACAACGTCCGCCTCGAAACGGGTGAAATCGCCCGCCAGGCGAGCGGCGCGGTGATCGTCGACGTCGAAGATACCGTCGTGCTCGCAACCGTCGTCGGCGCGAAGACCGCCAAGCCGGGCCAGGACTTCTTCCCGCTCACCGTCGACTACCTCGAAAAAACCTACGCCGCCGGCAAGATCCCGGGCGGCTTCTTCCGTCGCGAAGGCCGTCCGTCGGAAGGCGAAACGCTCATCTCGCGCCTGATCGACCGCCCGCTGCGCCCGCTCTTCCCGGAAGGCTTCTATAACGAAGTGCAGGTCGTGATCCACGTCCTGTCGCTGAATCCGGACGTTCCGGCCGACATCCCGGCGCTGATCGGCGCGTCGGCGGCGCTCGCCGTCTCCGGTCTGCCGTTCAACGGCCCGGTCGGCGCGGCGCGTGTCGCGTACATCAACAACGAATACGTGCTCAACCCGACGCGCCCGCAGATGAAGGAATCGGCGCTCGACCTCGTGGTCGCCGGTACGGAGCGCGCGGTGCTGATGGTGGAATCGGAAGCGCAGCAGCTTTCCGAAGAAGTGATGCTCGGCGCGGTCGTGTTCGGCCACGAGCAGATGCAGACGGCCATCGACGCGATCCACGAACTCGTGCGCGAAGGCGGCAAGCCGGAATGGGACTGGAAGCCCGCCCCGAAGAACGAAACGCTCATCTCGCGCGTCGCGGAAATCGCCCAGCCGGAACTCGAAGCGGCTTACCAGCTGCGCAACAAGCAGGCGCGTTCGGCCAAGCTGAAGGAAGTCTACGCCGCGACCTCGGCGAAGCTCGCGGAAGACGCCGCGGCGTCCGGCACGGTGGCAGCGGATGCGGCGACCGTCGGCAACGTCCTGTTCGACATCGAAGCGAAGATCGTCCGTTCGCAGATCCTGAACGGCGAGCCGCGCATCGACGGCCGCGATACGCGCACGGTGCGCCCGATCGAAATCCGCACGGGCGTCCTGCCGCGTACGCACGGCTCGGCGCTGTTCACGCGCGGCGAAACGCAGGCGCTGGTCGTCGCGACGCTCGGCACGAAGGGCGACGAGCAGAACATCGACGCGCTCGAAGGCGAATACCGCGAGCGCTTCATGCTTCACTACAACATGCCGCCGTTCGCGACGGGCGAAACCGGCCGCGTCGGCTCGCCGAAGCGCCGTGAAATCGGTCACGGCCGTCTGGCGAAGCGCGCGTTGGTCGCGTGCCTGCCGAGCGCCGACGAATTCGGCTACTCGATCCGCGTCGTGTCGGAAATCACGGAATCGAACGGTTCGTCGTCGATGGCTTCGGTCTGCGGCGGCTGTCTCGCGCTGATGGACGCCGGCGTGCCGATGAAGGCGCACGTCGCCGGCATCGCGATGGGCCTGATCCTCGAAGGCAACAAGTTCGCGGTTCTGACCGACATCCTCGGCGACGAAGATCACCTGGGCGACATGGACTTCAAGGTGGCCGGCACGGCGCAAGGCGTCACGGCGCTGCAAATGGACATCAAGATCCAGGGCATCACGAAGGAAATCATGCAGGTCGCGCTCGCGCAGGCGAAGGAAGGCCGCATGCACATCCTCGGCAAGATGACCGCCGCGGTGCCGCACACGAACACGAACCTGTCGGACTACGCGCCGCGCATGATCACCATCAAGATCAATCCGGAGAAGATCCGCGACGTGATCGGAAAGGGCGGCTCGGTGATCCGCGCGCTGACGGAAGAAACCGGCACGACCATCGACATTTCCGACGACGGCGTCGTGACCATCGCGAGCACGAGCTCGGAAGGCATGGCCGAGGCGAAGAAGCGTATCGAGAACATCACGGCGGAAGTGGAAGTGGGCCAGATCTACGAAGGCCCGGTGCTCAAGCTGCTCGACTTCGGCGCGATCGTCAACATCCTGCCGGGCAAGGACGGTCTGCTGCACATCTCGGAGATCGTCAACGAGCGCGTGAAGGACATCAACGACTACCTGAAGGAAGGCCAGATCGTGAAGGTCAAGGTCATTCAGACGGACGAAAAGGGTCGTGTGCGTCTGTCGGCGAAGGCGCTTCTGAACGAAGCCGCGCAGCAGGCGGAACCCACGCACCCGCAGCAGTAATGCGGTAATGTGTAGACGGCCGGCCGCTTATGCGAGCCGGCCGTTTTCTTGTATGACGCATCGGACGCTATGCATTGTCCGATGCGCCGCGGGACCCGATGGCAGTGTGAAGCGCGAAACGCTCCGGCGCGCACAGTGCCATCCGGTTCGAATCCACACCGACGCCGGTCGGGACAGGGAGAGGATATGAAGGCCATCGAAATCACTGAGTTTGGTGCACCCGAAGTCCTGAAACTGGGTGAACGCCCGACGCCTGCGCCGGGCAAATGCGAGGTGCTGATCAAGGTGGCCGCCTCCGGCGTGAACCGTCCGGACGTGTTTCAGAGAAAGGGCGCGTATGCGCCGCCGCCAAGCGCGTCGGATCTGCCGGGGCTGGAGGTGGCGGGTGAAATCGTCGATGGCGATTTCGATCCGAAGCACAATCCGTTCGGGCTCAAAAAGGGCGATCGCGTGTGCGCGCTGCTCGCGGGCGGCGGTTACGCCGAATACGCGGTGGCGCCGCTGGAACAATGTCTGCCTGTGCCGAAGGGACTGTCGGATGTGGAGGCCGCGTCGCTGCCCGAGACCTTCTTCACGGTCTGGAGCAACGTGTTCGAGCGCGGCCAGCTGGGCGCGGGCGAAAACGGCGAGGAAGAGACGCTGCTCGTGCAGGGCGGATCGAGCGGTATCGGCGTAACCGCGATTCAGATCGCGCGCGCACTGGGTTTTCGCGTATTCGCCACCGCCGGCACCGATGAAAAGTGTCGCGCGTGCGAGACGCTCGGCGCGGAGCGGGCGATCAACTACAAGACGGAGGATTTCGTCGAAGTGGTGAAGTCGCTGACGAACGACCGCGGCGTCGATGTGATTCTCGACATGGTCGCGGGCGACTACCTGCAGCGCGAACTGAAGGCGCTCGCCGACGGCGGGCGCATTTGCGTGATCGCGCTGCTCGGCGGCGCGAAGGCGGAGATCAATCTGAACGACGTGCTGCGTCGCCGGCTCGTCATCACGGGCTCGACGCTGCGTCCGCGTCCCGTCGCATTCAAGGCGAAGCTCGCGGCGAAGCTCAAGGAGCGCGTCTGGCCGGAGATCGAGGCGGGCCGCATCAAGCCGGTGATTCACGAGGTTTTCCCGGCGCGCGACGCGGCCGCCGCGCATGCGCTGATGGAGAGCAGCACGCACGTCGGCAAGATCGTGCTCGACTGGCGCGAGGGTGCGTGAACGGGCGGCGCCGACGGTTCGGCGGAGCGCCGCTCTTTTGGCCGTTTGACCGGTTTCGTCGGAACACAGTAAAATCGCCTGTTTTGCAAGCAGTTCGCAGTTTGTGACCGATTCACTCCAATAACAGGGCGGCTCATGACAAGCCGCCGCCGACTGACGAGACATATGTCGAGAGAACGAGCAAAACTGGTGGTGGGCAACTGGAAGATGCACGGTCGCATCAATGAAAACGCGACCTTGCTGACCGAAGTCGCCGCAGGGGCATCGGCTTTGCAGAAGGATGTGAGCGTCGGCGTGTGCGTGCCGTGTCCGTATCTCGCGCAATCGCAGGCGCTGTTGAGCGGCTCGGTCGTGCGGTGGGGTATTCAGGACGTGTCGGCGCATCCGGCCGGCGCTTATACCGGAGAAGTCGCGGCGGAAATGGCGGCGGACTTCGGCGTGACGTACGCGATCGTCGGACATTCCGAGCGGCGCGCGTATCATCGCGAAAGTCCGGAGCTGGTCGCCGCGAAAGCACAGCGCGCGATCGAAGCGGGCCTCACGCCGATCGTCTGCGTCGGCGAGACGCTGGAAGAGCGCGAGTCGGGCGCGACCGAGCAGATCATCGGCACGCAGCTCGACGCCGTTCTGCTCGTGCTGACGGAAAAGCAGGCGGCGGGCATCGTGGTCGCGTACGAACCGGTCTGGGCGATCGGCACCGGCAAGACCGCGCGGCCGGGGCAGGCGCAGGACGTTCACGCGTTTCTGCGTCGCAAGCTGCTGGAGAAGGGCGCGGCGGTGGCGAACGTGCCGCTCCTGTACGGCGGCAGCGTGAAGCCGGACAACGCGCAGGAATTGTTCGCACAACGGGACATCGACGGCGGGCTGATTGGCGGCGCGTCGCTGAAGTCGAAGGATTTTCTGGCGATCTGTCAGGCTGCGCAAACCGGGTTGCATTGAGCGGCGAGCGGGCAGGGCGGGCGGAAAGAGCACATCGCGACACGCGGGTGTCGCGGCAATATCAGGAATCGGGTGAGTTGAAATGCTGTATTTGAAGACATTGATTATCGTTGTCCAGTTGTTGTCGGCGCTGGGCGTCATCGGACTCGTGCTCCTGCAGCACGGCAAGGGCGCGGACATGGGCGCGGCGTTCGGCAGCGGCGCATCGGGAAGCCTTTTCGGCGCCACCGGTTCGGCGAACTTCCTTTCGCGCACGACCGCGGTTCTCGCCGCGATCTTCTTCGTCACGACGCTGGCGCTGACCTACCTCGGAAGCTATCGGCCGCAGGTTTCGGCGGGCGTCCTGGGTAATGCGCCGGTACCGGCATCGGCTCCGGTTGCAGGCGCATCGGCTGTTTCGGCACCGGCTTCGGCACCGGTTGCATCGTCCGCGCCGGGTGCTGACGTCCCTAAATGACGCCAGAACAAATTTTCGCGAAATCTGCATTTTGTGCGTTGAACAATTCGTAGGGCCCAGTTATAATTCAAGTCTTGAAGCGATTCGCGGCAATTAAGAAGTAGTTTTCCCGGATTGCAGTACAGTGCCGACGTGGTGAAATTGGTAGACACGCTATCTTGAGGGGGTAGTGGCGAAAGCTGTGCGAGTTCGAGTCTCGCCGTCGGCACCAAAGTTATCCAATGCCAGCCGCATGCATCGCTTCGGCTGGCATTGTCACTTCTGGAGTACCCTTACGTTTTTGCAGCAGCGTCGCCGCATGACGGTGGTTGTCACAGTGCGCTGATATCGTGAGCGGTCCCAAGTGAAACTCCCGCCGGGTGGTCCGTCCCGGCTGAAGCGCTCCAATCAATACAGACCATATCTACCGATCTGAGGATAGCCTTGAACCTCGCACCCTATTACCCCGTCTTCTTGTTTCTTGTGGTGGGCCTTGGTTTAGGTATAGCGCTGGTCAGTATCGGCAAGATCCTCGGTCCCAACAAGCCCGACACCGAAAAGAACGCACCTTACGAGTGCGGCTTCGAAGCATTCGAAGACGCGCGTATGAAGTTCGATGTGCGTTACTATCTCGTCGCGATTCTTTTCATCATTTTCGATCTTGAAACGGCGTTTCTGTTTCCGTGGGGTGTTTCCCTGCGCGATATCGGCTGGCCCGGCTTCATGGCGATGATGATATTTCTGCTCGAATTCCTGCTCGGTTTCGCCTACATCTGGAGAAAGGGCGGCCTCGACTGGGAATGACAGTTAGATCACCGGATTCATGGGCGGCTTTGGCTGGCTGCTCATCTGGAGTGGAAATCAAATGAGTATCGAAGGGGTCTTGAAGGAAGGCTTTGTCACCACCACGGCTGACAAGCTGATCAACTGGACGCGCACCGGCTCCCTGTGGCCGATGACGTTCGGTCTCGCGTGCTGCGCGGTCGAGATGATGCACGCGGGCGCCGCCCGTTACGACCTGGACCGTTTCGGCGTGGTGTTCCGTCCGAGTCCGCGTCAGTCGGACGTGATGATCGTCGCCGGCACGCTGTGCAACAAGATGGCGCCCGCGCTTCGTAAGGTGTACGACCAGATGGCCGAGCCGCGCTGGGTCATCTCGATGGGCTCGTGCGCGAACGGCGGCGGCTACTACCACTACTCGTATTCCGTCGTGCGTGGTTGCGACCGGATCGTGCCGGTCGACGTCTATGTCCCCGGTTGTCCTCCGACCGCCGAAGCGTTGGTCTACGGCGTGATCCAGTTGCAGGCGAAGATTCGCCGCACCAACACCATCGCCCGTCAGTAAGGGCCTGAGTCTCCCCAATTATGGCAAGCAAACTCGAGACCCTCAAAGCGAACCTCGAGACGGCGTTTGGCGACCGTCTCCAGAGCGTTACGGAATCGCTCGGTCAAGTGACGGTCGTCGTCAAGGCGGCGAACTATCTGGAAGTCTGCAAACAGCTGCGCGACGATCCGTCGCTGCGCTTCGAGCAGCTCATGGACGTGGCCGGCGTCGACTATTCGACCTACGGCGACGGCGCTTACGACGGCCCGCGCTTTGCGGCAGTCACGCATCTTCTTTCGATCGCCAATAACTGGCGCCTGCGCGTGCGCGTTTTCGCGCCGGACGACGAAGTGCCCATCGTTCCGTCGCTGGTCGACATCTGGACCTCGGCGAACTGGTACGAGCGCGAGGCGTTCGATCTGTTCGGCATCGTCTTCGAAGGTCATCCCGACCTGCGCCGCATTCTCACGGACTACGGCTTCATCGGCCACCCGTTCCGCAAGGACTTCCCGGTTTCCGGCTACGTCGAAATGCGCTACGACCCGGAAGAGAGGCGCGTCGTGTATCAGCCTGTGACGATCGAGCCGCGCGAGATCACGCCGCGCGTGATTCGCGAAGATCGCTATGGCGGTCTGAAACATTAAGAGAACGCCATGGCAGAGATCAAGAACTACACGCTCAACTTTGGCCCGCAGCACCCGGCAGCGCACGGCGTGCTGCGCCTCGTGCTCGAACTCGACGGCGAAGTGATTCAGCGCGCCGATCCGCACATCGGTCTGCTGCACCGCGCGACCGAAAAGCTGGCCGAAACCAAAACCTTCATTCAGTCCGTGCCGTATATGGACCGTCTCGACTACGTGTCGATGATGGTCAACGAGCACGGCTACGTGATGGCCATCGAAAAGCTGCTCGGCATCGACGTGCCGGTGCGCGCGAAGTACATCCGCGTGCTGTTCGACGAAATCACGCGCGTGCTGAACCACCTGATGTGGATCGGCTCGCACGCACTCGACGTCGGCGCGATGGCGGTCTTCCTCTACGCGTTCCGCGAGCGCGAAGATCTGATGGACGTCTACGAGGCGGTGTCGGGCGCGCGCATGCACGCGGCGTATTACCGTCCGGGCGGCGTGTATCGCGATCTGCCGGACGCCATGCCGCAATACAAGGCGTCGAAGATCCGCAACGCGAAGGCGCTCGACAAGATGAACGAGAACCGTCAGGGCTCGTTGCTCGACTTCATCGAGGACTTCTTCAAGCGCTTTCCGAGTTGCGTCGACGAGTACGAAACGCTGCTCACCGACAACCGCATCTGGAAGCAGCGCCTCGTGGGCATCGGCGTGGTGAGTCCGGAGCGCGCGCTGCAGATGGGTCTGTCCGGCGCGATGCTGCGCGGCTCGGGCATCGAGTGGGATCTGCGCAAGAAGCAGCCGTACGAAGTCTACGATCAGCTCGACTTCGACATTCCGGTCGGCGTGAACGGCGACTGCTACGACCGCTATCTGGTGCGCGTCGAAGAAATGCGCCAGTCGACCCGCATCGCCCAACAATGCATTGCGTGGCTGCGCAAGAATCCTGGCCCTGTGATGGTCGATAATCACAAGGTCGCGCCGCCCTCGCGCGTCGGCATGAAGAGCAACATGGAAGAGCTGATTCACCATTTCAAGCTTTTCACCGAAGGCTTCCACGTGCCGGAAGGCGAAACGTACGCGGCGGTCGAGCATCCGAAGGGCGAGTTTGGCATCTATCTGATCTCGGATGGCGCGAACAAGCCGTATCGCCTGAAGATTCGTGCGCCGGGCTATGCACACCTCGCAGCGCTCGACGAAATGGCGCGAGGCCACATGATCGCCGACGCCGTGACGATCATCGGTACGCAAGACATCGTGTTCGGCGAGATCGATCGCTGATCTCATTCAGCCGCCTGCACGTCGTGTTCATCGTGGGCGCCGTGCAGGAAAGCGCAGCAGCAATAACAGGAAACCGCAGGACGCCAGGTCTGCCGCAACGAAAGCGCGGCAGGTTTTCGTTCGGTAGGAATTGAAAGAGTCGTGTCTCAAAATGATCTCAGCTGAAGGCCTGAAAGAAATCGATCGCGCGGTGGCGAAGTATCCCGCCGAGCAAAAGCAGTCGGCCGTGATGGCCGCGCTGGCTGTCGCTCAGGAAGAGCACGGATGGCTCTCGCCCGAACTCATGCAGTTCGTGGCGGACTATCTGAGCATGCCGCCGGTCGCCGTGCAGGAAGTCGCGACGTTCTACACGATGTACGAACTGAAGCCGGTCGGTAAGCACAAGATCACGCTCTGCACGAACCTGCCTTGCCAGCTCGGTCCGGACGGCGGGTCGGAGAGCGCCGCCGAGTATCTCAAGCAGAAGCTTGGAATCGATTTCGGTGAAACCACGGCAGACGGCAAGTTCACGCTGAAGGAAGGCGAATGCTTCGGCGCGTGCGGCGACGCACCCGTTCTGCTCGTGAACAACCATCGCATGTGCAGCTTCATGAGCCGCCAGAAGATCGACCAGCTGATCGAGGAACTTTCGAAATGACGTCACTCCATGATCGTCACATCAAGCCACTGATCCTTGCCGGTCTGAACGGCGAGAACTGGCATCTCGAAGATTACGTTGCGCGCGGCGGCTACAAGCAGCTGCGCCGCATTCTGGAAGAAAAGATTCCGCCCGAGCAGGTGATCGCGGACGTGAAGGCGTCCGGTCTGCGCGGCCGCGGCGGCGCGGGCTTTCCGACCGGCCTCAAGTGGAGCTTCATGCCGCGCCAGTTTCCGGGGCAGAAGTATCTGGTCTGCAATTCGGACGAAGGCGAGCCGGGCACGTTCAAGGATCGCGACATCCTGCGCTGGAACCCGCATTCGCTGATCGAAGGCATGGCCATCGGTGCGTACGCGATGGGCATCACCGTCGGCTATAACTATATCCACGGCGAGATTTTCGAGGTGTATCGCGTGTTCGAAGCGGCGCTCGAAGAAGCGCGCGCGGCCGGTTATCTCGGCGCGAACATCCTGGGCTCCGGCTTCTCGTTCGAGCTCCACGCGCATCATGGCTACGGCGCGTACATCTGCGGCGAAGAAACCGCGCTGCTCGAATCGCTCGAAGGCAAGAAGGGCCAGCCGCGCTTCAAGCCGCCGTTCCCGGCGAGCTTCGGCGTGTATGGCAAGCCGACGACGATCAACAACACCGAGACGTTCGCGGCGGTGCCGTTCCTGCTGGAAATCGGGCCGCAGAATTATCTCGAACTTGGCAAGCCGAACAACGGCGGCACGAAGATCTTCTCGGTGTCGGGCGACGTCAATCGTCCGGGCAACTATGAGGTTCCCCTCGGCACGCCGTTCTCGACGCTGATGGAACTGGCAGGTGGCGTGCGCGGCAAGTCGGTCAAGGCCGTGATTCCGGGCGGCTCGTCGGCGCCGGTCGTGCCGGGCGAGATGATGCTCGCGACCGACATGGACTACGATTCCATCGCGAAGGCAGGCTCCATGCTCGGCTCGGGCGCGGTCATCGTGATGAACGAAACGCGCTGCATGGTGCGCTCGCTGCTGCGTCTGTCGTATTTCTATTACGAAGAGTCGTGCGGTCAGTGCACGCCGTGTCGCGAAGGCACGGGCTGGCTGTATCGCGTGGTGCATCGTATCGAGCATGGTCTCGGGCGCAAGGAAGATCTGGACCTGCTGAACTCGGTCGCCGAGAACATCATGGGCCGCACGATCTGCGCACTGGGCGATGCTGCGGCGATGCCCGTGCGCGGCATGCTCAAGCACTTCTGGGACGAATTCGAATATCACGTCGAGCACAAGCACTGTCTCGTCGGCGGGCACGCGCATCATGCGCCGTCCGAAGCGCTTACCGCGTAATCAGGCGCGCAGTCAGATGCGCAAGATAAGAGGTTGAGGACCATTCCCCATCATGGTTGAACTAGAAATTGACGGCAAGACGGTCGAGGTGCCCGAAGGCAGCATGGTGATCCAGGCTGCGCATAAGGTCGATACGTACATTCCTCACTTCTGCTATCACAAGAAGCTGTCGATCGCGGCGAACTGCCGGATGTGCCTCGTCGAAGTCGAGAAGATGCCGAAGGCCGTCCCCGCGTGCGCGACGCCGGTATCCGCCGGCATGATCGTGCGCACCACCTCCGACAAGGCCGTGAAGGCTCAGCAGTCGGTGATGGAATTCCTGCTGATCAATCACCCGCTCGATTGCCCGATCTGCGATCAGGGCGGCGAATGTCAGTTGCAGGATCTGGCCGTCGGCTACGGCAAGTCGCAGTCGCGCTACAACGAAGAAAAGCGCGTCGTGTTCCACAAGAACGTGGGTCCGCTCATCTCGATGGAAGAGATGTCGCGCTGCATCCACTGCACGCGCTGTGTGCGCTTCGGCCAGGAAGTTGCCGGTGTGATGGAGCTCGGCATGCTGGGCCGCGGCGAGCATTCGGAAATCACTTCGTTCGTCGGCAAGACGGTGGATTCGGAACTGTCGGGCAACATGATCGACCTGTGCCCGGTCGGCGCCCTGACGAGCAAGCCGTTCCGCTACAGCGCGCGTACGTGGGAACTGTCGCGCCGCAAGTCGGTGAGCCCGCACGATTCCGTCGGCGCGAATCTCGTCGTGCAGGTGAAGAACAATCGCGTGATGCGCGTTCTGCCGATGGAGAACGAAGCCATCAACGAATGCTGGATCTCGGACAAGGATCGCTTCTCGTACGAAGGCCTGAACAGCGACGAGCGTCTCACCACGCCGATGCTGAAGCAGGGCGGCAAGTGGATCGAGACCGACTGGCAAAGCGCGCTGGAATATGTGGCGAAGGGCCTGAAGGGCATCAAGGCGGATCATGGCGCGAATGCCATCGCCGCGCTCGCCACGCCGCATACCACGGTCGAAGAACTGCATCTGCTGAAGGCGCTGGCGGAAGGCGTCGGCACGCCGAACGTCGATTTCCGTCTGCGTCAGACTGATTTTTCCGCGCCGGTCGGCGTGGGCGCGCCGTGGCTCGGCACGAAGATCGCGGATCTGTCGATGATCGACACCGCGTTCGTGGTCGGCTCGTTCCTGCGTCGCGATCATCCGCTGTTTGCTGCGCGTCTGCGTCAGGCGGCGAAGAACGGCGCGAAGATCACGTTCCTCAACGCCAGCAACGACGACTCGCTGATCCCGACCGCGCATCGCCTGGTCGCCGCGCCCTCGGCGTGGCTCGATCAGCTCGCGGGCATCGCGGCGGCAGTTGCCGAAGCGCGCGGCGTCGCGCTGCCGGACGCGTTCGCGGGCCGTGACGTGTCGGCGGCGGCGAAGGATGTCGCGGCATCGCTGTCGGCGGGCGACAAGCGCGTCGTGCTGCTCGGCAATCTCGCGGTTCAGCATCCGGATTTCGCGCAAATCCAGGCAGCCGCGCAATGGATCGCCGACAATACCGGCGCCACGCTCGGCTTCCTCACGGAAGGCGCGAATTCGGTCGGCGCGCATCTCGTCGATGCGCTCCCGGGCGAAGGCGGCCTCAACGCGCGCGAAGTGTTCGAGCAGCCGCGCAAGGGCTATGTGCTCGTCAACGCCGAGCCGGAATTCGATACGGCCAATCCGGCGCAGGCCATCGCCGCGCTGAAGGCTGCGGAAATGGTCGTCGTGATGTCGCCGTTCAAGCACGGCATGGACTACGCGGACGTGCTGCTGCCGATCGCGCCGTTCACGGAAACGTCGGGCACGTTCGTCAACGCGGAAGGCACGGCGCAGTCGTTCAACGGCGTGGTGCGCGCGCTGGGCGACACGCGTCCGGGCTGGAAGGTGCTGCGCGTGCTGGGCACGATCCTCGGCTTGCCGGGTTTCGAATTCGACACGGCTGAAGAAGTGCGCGTTGCAGCGCTCGGCACGGGCGACCTGACCGCGCGTCTGTCGAACAAGACGACGGTAGCAGCGAAGCGCGCCACATCGAACGTCGTGCTGAACGGCAGCGGCCTGCAGCGTCTCGCCGATGTGCCGATTTATCACGCCGACGCGCTCGTGCGCCGCGCGCCGTCGCTGCATCTGACGGCGGCCGCACGCGATGCGAACGTGGCCGGTCTGCCGACCGCGCTCTTCGACAAGCTCGGCCTGAAGGACGGCGAAGCAGTGCGTATCAAGCAAGGCAACCTGTCGGTGACGTTGCCCGCCGTCCGCGATGCGAATCTCGCGGAATCGGTGGTCCGCGTGTCGGCGGGCACGACGGCTGGCGCCGCGCTCGGCGGCCTGTTCGGTGAACTGGTAGTGGAGAAGGCGTAAAAATGGGCTTGTTCGATACGATCAACGCAGGCGGCACGCAGCTTCTGGGCGTCGCGTGGCCGACGGTGTGGGCGCTGGTGCGCATAGTGGTGGTCGCGGTGGTGATCCTGCTGTGCGTGGCGTACCTGATTCTCTGGGAACGCAAGCTCATCGGCTGGATGCACGTGCGTCTCGGGCCCAACCGCGTCGGTCCCGCGGGTCTGTTGCAGCCGATCGCGGACGTGCTGAAGCTTCTGCTCAAGGAAGTCATTCAGCCGACGGCGGCCAGCAAGTGGATCTACATGATCGCGCCGATCATGACCGTGGTGCCCGCGTTCGCGGTCTGGGCGGTCATTCCGTTCCAGGCCAAGGCGGTGCTCGGCGACATCAACGCAGGTCTGCTGTACGCGATGGCGATCTCGTCGATCGGCGTGTACGGCGTGATTCTCGCGGGTTGGGCGTCGAACTCGAAGTACGCGTTCCTCGGCGCGATGCGCGCGGCCGCGCAGATGGTGTCCTACGAAATCTCGATGGGCTTCGCGCTCGTCGTGGTGCTGATGGTCGCGGGCACGCTGAACATGTCCGAGATCGTGCACTCGCAGCAACGCGGCATGTTCGCGGGCTGGGGCATCAACTTCCTGTCGTGGAACTGGTTGCCGCTCCTGCCGATGTTCGTCGTGTACTTCATCTCGGGCATCGCGGAAACCAACCGTCACCCGTTCGACGTGGTGGAAGGCGAATCGGAAATCGTCGCGGGCCACATGATCGATTACTCGGGCATGGCGTTCGCGCTGTTCTTCCTCGCGGAATACATCAACATGATCGTGATCTCCGCGATCGCGACGACGCTGTTCCTCGGCGGCTGGGATGCACCGTTCGGCTTCCTCTCGTTCATTCCGGGCGTATTCTGGTTCGTTTTCAAAGTTTTCCTGCTGCTGTCGGTCTTCATCTGGGCGCGCGCGACTTTCCCGCGTTACCGCTATGACCAGATCATGCGTCTCGGCTGGAAGGTGTTCCTGCCGGTGTCGGTGATCTGGGTCGTCGTGGTCGGCTTCTGGATCATGTCGCCGCTCAACATCTGGAAGTAACGGGACTCGAGCGGACAAATCATCATGAACGCAATTCAGAACTTCTTTAAGACCTTCTTCCTGACCGAGCTGCTGAAGGGTCTCGCGCTGACGGGCCGTTACACGTTCCAGCGCAAGATCACCGTGCAGTTCCCGGAAGAAAAGACGCCGATCTCGCCGCGCTTCCGCGGCCTGCACGCGCTGCGCCGCTATGAGAACGGCGAAGAGCGCTGCATCGCCTGCAAGCTGTGCGAAGCGGTGTGCCCGGCCATGGCGATCACGATCGAATCGGAAACGCGCGCGGACAACACCCGTCGCACGACGCGCTACGACATCGACCTGACCAAGTGCATCTTCTGCGGTTTCTGCGAAGAAAGCTGCCCGGTCGACTCGATCGTCGAAACGCACATCCTCGAATATCACGGCGAAAAGCGCGGCGATCTGTATTTCACGAAGGACATGCTGCTTGCGGTGGGCGATCGCTACGAGAATGAAATCGCCGCGTCGAAGGCGGCGGACGCGCCTTATCGCTAATTAAGCGTTGATTCAAGCCCGATGTCGGAGCCGCGTTCCGGCATCGAGCCAAAGCGATTTTGTTGTTGCTGTTTGGCACACTGCGGCGCGCGCCGAGGTCGGGTTCTGTCCGCTTGCGGACCGGAACACGCCACGAGCGCCGACACACCATGCCTGATGATGGCCTAACGATGAACCGGTAATCATGGAATTCACAACCGTACTGTTCTATATCTTCGCGCTGCTGCTGACTGTGTCCGCGCTGAAGGTGATCACCTCGCGCAATCCGGTGTCGTCCGCGCTTTTTCTCGTGCTCGCGTTCTTCAACGCCGCCGCGATCTGGATGCTGCTGCAAGCCGAATTCCTCGCGATCCTGCTGGTTCTCGTGTATGTCGGCGCCGTGATGGTGCTGTTCCTGTTCGTCGTGATGATGCTCGACATCAACATTGATGTCCTGCGGCGAGATTTCAAGCGCTTCGTGCCGATCGCGAGCATCGTCGGCGCAATCATCGTGATCGAAACCGCGCTGATCCTGTGGCACGGCTTCGGCGCGACGATCACGCCGGTCGTCGGTGCCGGCGTCAGCGGCGCGGGCGTCATGCCGAATACGCAGCTGATCGGCAAGGTCATCTACACGGATTACATCTTCGCGTTCGAAATCGCGGGGCTGGTGCTGCTGGTCGCGATCATCGCGGCGATCTCGCTCACCATCCGCGACAAGAAGGACAAGAAGACGCAGACGGTCAGCCAGCAAGTGAAGGTGCGCGCGCAGGACCGCGTGCGCATCGTGAAGATGAAGGCCGAGAAGGAAGCGCCGGACGCTTCCACGGAACCCGCAGTGACCGGCAACATCGGCGCGGGAACGGTCGACAACAAGGGCTGAGCGCGAAGGAGAATACGAATATGTTGAGTCTTGCCCATTACCTCGTGCTCGGTGCGATCCTGTTTGCGATCAGCATCGTCGGCATTTTCCTGAACCGCCGCAACGTCATCATCATCCTGATGGCGATCGAACTGATGCTGCTCGCGGTGAACACCAATTTCGTCGCGTTCTCGCACTATCTGGGCGACGTGCACGGCCAGATCTTCGTGTTCTTCGTGCTGACCGTCGCCGCCGCGGAAGCCGCGATCGGTCTCGCGATTCTCGTGACCCTGTTCCGTAACCTCGACACGATCAACGTCGAGGACCTCGATCAGCTCAAAGGTTAATTTCAGGCTAGGCTGTTATGTCCACGACACTCAATGAAAACCTCCTGCTCGCGGTTCCGCTGGCGCCGCTTGCGGGCTCGCTGATCGCGGGGCTCTTCGGGAAGGCGGTCGGGCGCAAGGGCTCGCATCGCATCACGATCCTCGGCGTCTTCGTCTCGTTCATCCTTTCGGCGCTCGTCTTCAACGACGTGCTGCACGGCGCGAGCTTCAACGCGACCATCTACGAATGGATGAACGTCGGCCCGCTGAAGATGGAAGTCGGCTTCCTGGTCGATTCCCTCACCGCCATGATGATGGTCATCGTGACCTTCGTCTCGCTGATGGTGCACATCTACACCATCGGCTACATGGCGGACGAGGAGGTCGGCTACGAGCGCTTCTTCTCGTACATCTCGCTGTTCACGTTCTCGATGCTGATGCTCGTCATGAGCAACAACTTCCTGCAGCTGTTCTTCGGCTGGGAAGCGGTGGGTCTCGTGTCGTATCTGCTGATCGGCTTCTACTTCACGCGTGAGAGCGCGATCTACGCCAACATGAAGGCGTTCATCGTGAACCGCGTGGGCGACTTCGGCTTCCTGCTCGGCATCGGTCTGTTGCTCGCGTTCTCGGGTTCGCTGAACTACGGCGACGTGTTCGCGCAAGGCGACAAGCTCGCGACCATGACCTTCCCCGGCACCCAATGGGGCCTGCTGACGGTCGCGTGCATCTGCCTGTTCATCGGCGCGATGGGCAAGTCGGCGCAGTTCCCGCTGCACGTCTGGCTGCCCGACTCGATGGAAGGCCCGACGCCGATCTCCGCGCTGATTCACGCGGCGACCATGGTGACGGCCGGCATCTTCATGGTGACGCGCATGTCGCCGCTGTTCGAGCATTCGGATGCGGCGCTCTCGTTCGTGACGGTCATCGGCGCGATCACGGCGCTCTTCATGGGCTTCCTCGGCGTCGTGCAGAACGACATCAAGCGCGTGGTCGCGTACTCGACGCTCTCGCAGCTCGGTTACATGACGGTCGCGCTGGGCGTGTCGGCGTATCCGGTCGCCGTGTTCCACCTCGGCACGCACGCGTTCTTCAAGGCGCTGCTGTTCCTCGGCGCGGGCTCGGTCATCATCGGCATGCACCACGATCAGGACATGCGCAACATGGGCGGCCTCGCCCGATACATGCCGGTCACGTGGATCACGTCGCTGATCGGCTCGCTCGCGCTGATCGGCACGCCGTTCTTCTCGGGCTTCTACTCGAAGGATTCGATCATCGAAGCCGTGAAGTACTCGCATCTGGCGGGCTCGGGCTTCGCGTACTTCGCGGTGGTGGCGAGCGTGTTCGTCACGTCGCTGTACTCGTTCCGCATGTACTTCATGGTGTTCCACGGCAAGGAGCGCTTCCGCGGTCCGAAGCATCCCGACTCGCCGATGGGCCAGGCCGAAGCGCATGGCCACGGTCACGACGATCACGGTCATGACGACCACGGCCATGGTCACGGCCCGCACATTCCGCACGAAAGCCCGTGGGTGGTGACGCTGCCGCTCGTGCTGCTCGCGATTCCGTCGGTGATCATCGGCGCGATCATGATCGGCCCGATGATCTACGGCGACTTCTTCTCGCACGGCGTGGTGTTCGACAAGGTGATCTTCATCGGCGAAAACCACGAAGGCCTGAAGGAAATGGCCGAAGAGTTCCACGGCTGGGTCGCGATGGCGCTGCACGGCATCATCACGCCGGGTCCGGTGTGGCTCGCGGCGCTGGGCGTGATCGTCGCGTGGTTCTTCTACATGAAGCGCCCGGATCTGCCGGCAGTCGTCGCGAAGACCTTCCGTCCGATCTACGTTCTGCTCGACAACAAGTACTACTGCGACAAGATCAACGAGGTCGTGTTCGCGAAGGGCGCGGTCGCCATCGGCCGCGGTCTGTGGAAAGAGGGCGATGTGGTCGTCATCGACGGCATCGTCAACGGCAGTGCGCGGTTCATGGGCTGGTTCGCCGGTGTGATCCGCTTCCTTCAATCCGGTTACATCTATCACTACGCGTTCGCCATGATTATCGGCATGTTGGGGCTCTTGACCCTGTTTGTGACGCTCGGCGGCAAATAAGGCGAGGGATCCTATGCACTCTTTTCCGATTCTCAGTGTCGCGATCTGGCTGCCGATCATTTTCGGCTTGCTGGTCCTGGCAGTAGGTAACGACCACAACCCGGCGCCCGCGCGCTGGGTGGCCCTGATCGGCTCGGTACTCGGGCTGATCGTCACGATTCCGCTCATCACCGGCTTCGATACGTCAACGGCCGCGCTGCAGTTCGTCGAACAGTCGAACTGGATCGAGCGCTTCAACATCACGTATCACCTCGGCGTGGACGGCATCTCGATGTGGTTCGTCGTGCTGACCGCGCTCATCACGGTGATCGTCGTGATCGCCGGCTGGGAAGTGATCACCGAACGCGTGTCGCAGTACATGGCCGCGTTCCTGATCCTCTCGGGCATCATGATCGGCGTGTTCTCGACGGCGGACGGCCTGCTGTTCTACGTGTTCTTCGAGGCCACGCTCATTCCGATGTACATCATCATCGGCGTGTGGGGCGGCCCGAACCGCGTGTATGCAGCGTTCAAGTTCTTCCTGTACACGCTGGCCGGCTCGCTGCTGATGCTGGTCGCGCTGCTGTATCTGTACACGCAGACGCACACGTTCGACCTCGCCACCTGGCAGGCGGCCAAGCTGGACATGACGCCGCAGGTGCTGATCTTCATAGCGTTCTTCCTGGCGTTTGCCGTGAAGGTGCCGATGTGGCCGGTCCATACGTGGCTGCCGGACGCGCACGTGGAAGCGCCGACGGGCGGCTCGGTCGTGCTGGCCGCGATCATGCTGAAGCTGGGCGCGTATGGTTTCCTGCGCTTCTCGCTGCCGATCGCGCCGGACGCGAGTCACTTTCTCGCGCCGGTCGTCATCACGCTGTCGCTGATCGCGGTGATCTACATCGGTCTGGTCGCGCTGGTGCAGGCCGACATGAAGAAGCTCGTCGCGTATTCGTCGATTGCGCACATGGGTTTCGTCACGCTCGGTTTCTTCATGTTCGGGCCGTCGAGCCAGCTCGGCGTCGAAGGCGCGATCATCCAGATGATCTCGCACGGCTTTGTCTCGGGCGCGATGTTCCTCTCGATCGGCGTGCTGTATGACCGCGTTCACTCGCGTCAGATCGCGGATTACGGCGGCGTCGTGAACACCATGCCGAAGTTTGCCGCGTTCGTGATGCTCTTCGCCATGGCCAATTGCGGCCTGCCGGGTACCTCGGGTTTCGTCGGCGAGTTCATGGTGATTCTGGCGGCGGTGCAGTACAACTTCTGGATCGCCTTCCTCGCCACGTTCACGCTGATTCTCGGCGCGGCCTACACGCTGTGGATGTACAAGCGCGTGTACTTCGGCGCGGTCACGAACGATCACGTCGCGAAGCTCAAGGACATCAACAAGCGCGAATTCCTGATGCTCGCCGTGCTCGCGTTGTTCACGCTGTACATGGGCCTGCATCCGAAGCCCTTTACCGACGTGATGCACGCATCGGTGGCAAACCTGCTCTCCCACGTCGCGCAGTCGAAGCTGCCGCTGGCTCAGTAACGTCGTGCGGAGAAACTAAAAGATCATGCAAAACGCCTCTATGAGTATTCTTTGGCCTGACGCGGTCCTGATGGCCGCGGTCGTCGTGGCCTGGCTGAACGACACCATGTTCGGCCCGAAGAGCCGTGGCACGACGTATCTGATCGCGCTCGTCTCGACGATCGTCTGCGGCGTGTGGTTCGCGGTGACCGCGCTCAATCCGACGCCGGCCTACTTCTTCACGCGCATGTACGTCGTCGATCCGTTCGCGAGCGCGATGAAAGCGGTGGTGTGCCTGGGCTACGCGGTGTCGATCATCTACTCGCGCAAGTATCTGGAAGACCGCGACCTGTTCCGCGGCGACTTCTTCCTGCTCGGCCTGTTCTCGCTGCTCGGCCAGTGCGTGATGATTTCGGGCAACAACTTCCTCACGCTGTACCTCGGCCTCGAACTGATGTCGCTGTCGCTGTACGCGGTCATCGCGCTGCGCAAGGACGCGCCGCAGTCGAACGAATCGGCGATGAAGTACTACGTGCTCGGCGCGCTCGCGTCCGGTTTTCTGCTCTACGGCATCTCGATGCTCTACGGCGCGACCGGCTCGCTCGAGCTGAACGAAGTGCTGAAGGCTGTCGCTTCTGGCCGCATCAATGATGCCGTGCTGCTGTTCGGCGTGATCTTCGTCGTGGCGGGCGTGGCGTTCAAGATGGGCGCGGTGCCGTTCCATATGTGGGTGCCCGACGTCTATCAGGGCGCGCCCACCGCGATGACGCTCCTCACCGGCGGCGGCCCGAAGGTCGCGGCGTTCGCCTGGGGTCTGCGCTTCCTCGTGATGGGCCTGCTGCCGCTCGCAGTGGACTGGCAGGAGATGCTGGTGATTCTCGCGGCGCTGTCGCTGATCGTGGGCAACATCACGGGTATCGTGCAGAAGAACATCAAGCGGATGCTGGCTTACTCGGCCATTTCCAACATGGGCTTCGTGCTCCTCGGCCTGCTCGCTGGCGTGGTCGACGGCAAGCTGACGGGCGCGGCGGGCGCATATAGCTCTGCGATGTTCTACAGCATCATTTATCTGGTCACGACGCTCGGCACGTTCGGTGTGGTCATGCTGCTCGCGCGCCGCGACTTCGAAGCCGAAATGATCGACGACTTCAAGGGCCTGAACCAGCGCAGCCCGGTGTTCGCGTTCGTCATGATGATCATGATGTTCTCGCTCGCCGGCATCCCGCCGACGGTCGGCTTCTACGCGAAGCTCGCCGTGCTCGAAGCGACCATGAACGCCGGCCTCACGTGGCTCGCCGTGCTGGCCGTGCTGACCTCGCTCGTGGGCGCGTTCTACTACCTGCGTATCGTCAAGCTGATGTATTTCGATGCGCCGCAAGACGCGTCGCCGATCGTCGCCGGCGGCCTGAATCGCTCGCTGCTCGCGTTCAACGGTCTCGCCGTGCTGGTGCTCGGCCTCGTGCCGGGTCCGTTGATGACGGCGTGCCTGCAAGCGATCTCGCATACCCTGCCGCTGTAATGTCGGCAGCAGGCTGGTTCATCGTGCTGTTGGCGCTCGTGGGCGCCAACGTGCCCTTCCTGAATCAACGCCTCTTCGCGGTCGTGCCGCTGCGCCTCGCCGAACCGGCGGGGCGCCGCACGGCGAAAAAGAGCGCGTGGATCCGGATCGGCGAGCTGGTCATTCTCTACTTCGTGGTCGGCGCGCTCGGCTTCATGCTCGAAGCGCGCGCCGGCAACCGTTTCGATCAGGGATGGCAGTTTTACGCCATCACCTTCAGTCTTTTCGTGGTGTTCGCGTTTCCGGGCTTCACGTATCAGTATCTCGTCAAACGCCGCTGACGGCTTCTTGCCGTTAGCGGCTCGTTTGCTTCAAAAGCACAGGGCTCAAGATGGCAGATCATTCCTCGATTCCCGATAGCGACGACGGCCTCATCGAAAAGAAGGTCGAGAGCGTCACGCTGCACGAGGGAAAATTCCTTACGTTGAAGCGCGATACGGTCGAACTGCCCGACGGCAAGCACGCGACGCGCGAGTTCGTCGAGCATCCCGGCGCGGTGATGATCCTTCCGGTCTTCGACGATGGCCGCGTGCTGCTCGAACGTCAGTTCCGCTATCCGGTCGGCCGTGTGTTGCTCGAATTTCCCGCCGGCAAACTCGATCCGAACGAGGACGAACTCACCTGCGCCAAGCGCGAGTTGCAGGAAGAGACGGGTTATACGGCGCGCGAATGGGTATTCCTCACGCGCATCCATCCGGTTATTTCGTATTCGACGGAGTTCATCGATCTTTACCTCGCGCGCGGGCTGACCGCCGGCGACGCCAGACTCGACGACGGCGAATTTCTCGAAACCTTCATCGCCGATGAAGCGCAACTGATGAACTGGGTGAAGGACGGCAGCATCAGTGACGTGAAAACCATCATCGGCGTGTTCTGGCTGGAGAAGATTCGTTCGGGCGAGTGGACGCTCGGCAAGCCGGCACACAACTGAGCGGCATCGCGAGAATTGATCAACACGAGGGCGGCTCCATGCCGTCTTCGTCGTTTTCAGGCCACGGAAAGCGACGCATCGACCGAACGGCTAGAATGAATGGTTCGCCCGTCTGGCGGACGATGTGTACGCGCACGTTTTTGCGAACGATCGTTCAAAAAATGTGATTTTGAGATAAACTTCGACGAAGCCCATCAGCATGAAGGTCCTCGATTTAAAGTGCTCGCACGAACACCGGTTCGAAGGCTGGTTCGCCTCGACCGAGGAGTTCGAATCGCAGTTGTCGCGCAAGCTGGTTGCATGTCCGGCCTGCTCGACGACCGACGTGAGTCGTATGCCCTCGGCGCCGCGCCTGAATCTGTCGTCGGCGCGTAACGACGGGGCGCAGCAGGCCGCGCAGGCGGAGACTTCGCCGGACACGGCCGCGCTGCAGGCGCGCGCGCTGCATTTCATGCGCAAGCTGATCGAGAATACCGAAAACGTGGGCGAGCGTTTTGCCGAGGAAGCGCGGCGCATCCACTATAACGAGGCGCCGGCGCGCAATATTCGCGGCGTCACGACGCCCGAAGATGCGCACGCCTTGCTCGAAGAAGGAATCGACGTGATGCCGTTGCCTGTCCCAGACGCGTTGAAAGAGCCGCTGCAGTAATTTCGGGCGCGGCGTCTCGCGTGGCTCGGGAATGGGCCATGACTGGAGACACCGCGCATGGACCTCAGCTATTCTCCCGCCGACGACGCCTTTCGCGCCGACGTCCGCACCTGGCTCGAAGCCACCCTTCCGCGCGCACTGCGCGACAAAGTCCTCCATCACAAGCGCCTGGCGCGCGACGATTTCACGAGCTGGCACAAGCTGCTCGGCGCGCGCGGCTGGTCGGCCGTCGCGTGGCCGCGGGAATACGGCGGACCGGGCTGGAACGCCACGCAGCGCCATATCTGGGACGAGGAGTGCGCCCGCGCCGGCGCGCCGATGGTGCTGCCTTTCGGCGTATCGATGGTCGCGCCCGTGCTGATGAAGTTCGGCAGCGCGCAGCAGAAGTCCCACTATCTCCCGCGCATTCTCGACGGCACCGACTGGTGGTGTCAGGGCTATTCCGAGCCCGGCTCGGGTTCCGATCTGGCATCGCTGCGCACGCGCGCCGAGCGTCGCGGCGACCATTACATCGTGAACGGGCAGAAAACCTGGACCACGCTCGGCCAGCATGCCGACATGATGTTCTGCCTCGTGCGCACCGACCCCGAAGCGAAAAAACAGGAAGGCATTTCGTTCCTTCTGCTCGACATGAAGTCGCGCGGCATCACCGTGCGGCCGATCGTCACGCTCGACGAGGAGCACGAAGTCAACGAAGTCTTTTTCGAAGACGTGGAAGTGCCGGTCGACAATCTCGTCGGCGAGGAGAATCGCGGCTGGACTTACGCGAAGTATCTGCTCGGACATGAGCGCACGGGCATCGCGCGGGTGGGGCACTCGAAGCGCGAACTGCTGTTTCTGAAGCGCCTCGCGCTCGATCGCCGGAAGGCCGGCAAGCCGCTTCTGCACGATCCGCTTTTCGCCGCGAAGGTGGCCGCGCTCGAAATCGAACTGATGGCGCTCGAAGTGACCGTGCAGCGCGTCGTCGCGAGCGAGGCGGGCGGCAAGGGGCCCGGCCCGGAGGCATCGATGCTCAAGATCAAGGGCACCGAAGTGCAGCAGGCGCTGACCGAACTGATGGTCGAAGCGGTCGGTCCGCAGGCAGCCGGATTCGATCCCGCATTCCTCGATGGCGAGCACGCGCACAGCGTCACCGGCGACGACGACGCCGCGCCGCTCGCCGCGTACTACTTCAACTTCCGCAAGACATCGATCTACGGCGGTTCGAACGAAATTCAGAAGAACATCATCGCGCAGATGATTCTGGGACTTTGAGGAGCGGCGCATGGACTTCACATTCAGCGACGAACAACTGCAATTCCGCGATGCGCTGCGCCGCTATCTCGACAAGGAATACGCATTCGATGCGCGGCAGAAGATCGTGGCATCCGCAGCGGGCGTCGATGCAAACCATTGGCGCGCGTTCGCCGAGCTCGGTTTGCTGGCGCTGCCGGTTCCCGAAGCGCAGGGCGGCTTCGATGGCGGGGCGGTGGACATGCTCGTCGTGCTGCAGGAACTCGGGCGCGCGCTCGTCGTCGAGCCATTATGGGCGACGGCGGTCGGCATCGAAGCGTTGCGGCTCGGCGCGCAGCAGGGCAGTACGCTTTCGCGCGAATTGCTGGAACGCGCCGGGTGCGGCGATCTGCATCTGGCAGTCGCGTTCAACGAACCCGACGCCCGCTACGATCTTTTCGATCTGCACACGACCGCGAGCGGCGACGGCGATCGCATCACGCTAGCCGGCACGAAGTCGATGGTCCGGCACGGCGCGCAAGCCGACTGCTGGATCGTGCCCGCGCGCACAGGAGGCGATGCGGGTGACGAAATCGCGCTGTTCATCGTCGCGAACGATGCGGCGAACGTACGGATCACGGACTATCGCACGATCGACGGTCAGCGTGCCGCGACGCTCGTCTTCGACGGAACGCCCGCGACACGCCTCGATGGCCGCGGCACCGGCGCCGCGACATTCGAGCAGATCGCCGATTACGCGACCTTCCTGCTGTGCGCCGAAGCCCTCGGCGCACTCGACGCGCTCAATCGTGCGACGGTCGAATACACGAAGCAACGTCAGCAGTTCGGCGTGCCGATCGCGCGCTTTCAGGTGCTGCAGCACCGCATGGTCGACATGCTGATCCATACTGAGCAGGCGCGCTCGATCACGTATCTCGCCGCCGCGCGCTATGCGAGCGATGACGCCGTCACGCGCGCGCAGGCCATTTCCGCCGCGAAGGCGCGCGTCGGCCAGGCAGCGCGCTTCGTCGGGCAACAGGCGGTGCAGTTGCACGGTGGCATGGGCGTGACCAACGAACTGCCCGTGGCGCACTGGTTCAAGCGCCTGTCGATCATCGAGACGACGCTCGGCGATGTCGATCATCACGTCGCGCGTTTTGCGGCGCTTCCCGCTTTCTCCGTTACCGAAGTTTGATGCTCATCGAGGAGCTTCGCATGAAATACGCTTTTGAGGATTTCGAAGTCGGCGACGCGGTACAACTCGGCGCGCACACGTTCACACGAGAAGAGATCGTGGGCTTTGCCGAACGCTACGATCCGCAGCCCTTTCACCTGTCGGAGGCAGCGGGCGAGGCATCGCACTTCGGCGGGCTGGTGGCGAGCGGCTGGAACACCTGTTCCGCGATGATGGGCATTCTCGTGCGCGACATGGTCGGCGATTCGACCTCGATGGGCTCACCCGGCCTCGACAACATCCGCTGGCTAAAGCCGGTGCGCGTCGGCGATACGGTGCGGCTCACCGTGCGCGTGCTCGACAAGCGCGTGTCGAAGAGCAAGCCGGATCGCGGCATCGTCTCGACGCGCTGGGAAGCGCACAACCAGAGCGGCGAACTCGTGCTGACGGTGGACTCGGCCGCGCTGTTCGGCCTGCGCAATCCCGGCGCGCAAGCATGAGCGTCGCGTCGTTGCAGAGTGCCGCCGATGTCTTCGCAGCCGCCGGCGTTGCGCGCTACGTGAGCGACTGGACGACAATCGATCAGGCGCGCGTGAACCGCTTCGCCGATGCCACCGGCGATCATCAGTGGATCCACGTCGATGCCGAACGGGCGCAACGCGATTCGCCGTTCGGCGGCACTATCGCGCATGGTTTCCTGACGCTCTCGCTCGTGCCGATGTGGCTCGCGCAATGCGTGCCGCTCACGGCGCGCATCAGCGTGAACTACGGCTTGAATCGCGTGCGTTTCATGTCGCCGGTGCGCGTGGGTTCGCGTCTGCGCGCGGTATTTGCGATCGACGCCGTGAGCGAAACCGAAGCGGGCAGCGTACAGGTGACGTGGCGCGTGACGGTCGAAGGCGAGGACGGCGGCAAGCCTGCGTGCGTCGCGGAATTCATCACGCGGCACACGTTCTGATTCATTCGCGCGCGGCCGCGTATCGGCCGAATTCCAGCTTGGCGATCGCGTTGCGGTGCACTTCGTCGGGGCCGTCCGCGAGACGCAGCGTGCGTGCCGCGGCATAGGCGTAGGCCAGCGGAAAGTCGTCGGACACGCCGCCCGCGCCGTGCGCCTGAATCGCCCAGTCGATGACCTGACACGCCACGTTCGGCGCGACGACCTTGATCATCGCGATCTCGCCGCGCGCGCCCTTGTTGCCGACGGTGTCCATCATGTACGCGGCCTTGAGCGTCAGAAGCCGCGCCTGCTCGATCATGATGCGCGCCTCCGCGACCCGCTCCTGCGTCACGCCGTGCTGCGCGATCGGCTTGCCGAACGCGACGCGTTCGAGCGCGCGCTTCGTCATCAGTTCGAGTGCGCGTTCCGCGAGACCGATCAGGCGCATGCAATGGTGAATGCGTCCCGGCCCGAGCCGGCCCTGCGCGATCTCGAAGCCGCGGCCTTCGCCCAGCAGCATGTTCGTCGCCGGCACGCGCACGTGCTCGAGCGTGATGTCCATGTGGCCGTGCGGCGCGTCGTCGTAGCCGAACACGTTCAGCGGCCGGTGCACGGTGATGCCGCTCGCATCGGCGGGGACGAGGATCATCGATTGTTGCGCGTGTTTCGGCGCCTGCGGGTCGGTCTTGCCCATCACGATATAGACCTTGCAGCGCGGATCGCCCGCGCCCGACGACCACCACTTGTGGCCGTCGATCACATAGCTGTCGCCGTCGCGCACGATGCTGCAACGAATGTTGGTCGCATCCGACGACGCGACTTCCGGCTCCGTCATCAGAAACGCCGAGCGGATTTCGCCGCGTAACAGCGGTTCGAGCCATTGGGTTTTTTGCGCATCCGTGCCGTAGCGCTCGATGGTTTCCATGTTGCCGGTATCGGGCGCGCTGCAATTGAAGACTTCCGGCGCCCACGGCACGCGCCCCATGATCTCGCACAGCGGCGCGTATTCGAGATTGGTGAGGCCCGCGCCGCGCTCGGACGCCGGCAGAAACAGATTCCACAGTCCTTCGCCGCGCGCTTTCTCTTTCAGGCTTTCGATCAGGCGCGTCGGAATCCATGCGTTGCCGGCCGCGCGGTTCGCTGCGATCTCCGCGCCGAACGCGTGTTCGTTCGGATAGATGTGGGCGTCGAAGAAGGCGAGCAGCTTTTCGCGCAGCGCTTGCACCTTGGGCGTGTAATCGAAGTTCATGCTTGGGTCTCCTTCTTTTTATCGAGCGACTTTTTGCGCGTATTGCCACGCCAGTTCGGCCATCGGACGCGCGCGCCGTCCTGCATCGATGGCTTGCTCGCTCGCCGCCGTGCCATCGACGACGCGCTTCATGATGCCCTGCAAGATCGCGGCGATGCGGAACATGTTGTAGGCGAGATAAAAGTTCCAGTCGCCTTCGATCGACAAGCCCGTGCGCTCGCAGTAACGCGCGACGTAGGCGCTTTCATCGGGAATGCCGAGTGCGGCCCAGTCGAGTCCGGCGATGCCGCGAAATTGCGACGGATCGACATGCCACGCCATGCAGTGGTACGCGAAATCGGCGAGCGGGTCGCCGAGTGTCGAGAGTTCCCAGTCGAGGACGGCGAGCACGCGCGGCTCGTGCGGATGAAAGATCAGATTGTCGAGCCGGAAATCGCCGTGCACGACGCTGACCTTCGCGTCGTGCGACGTCGGAATATGCCGCGGCAGCCATTCGATCAGGCGATCCATCGCGTCGATCGGCTCGGTTTGCGACGCGACATACTGCTTGCTCCAGCGTCCGATCTGACGCTCGAAGTAATTGCCCGGCTTGCCGTAGCTCGACAGCCCGGCGGCTTCGACATCGACGGTATGAAGCGCCGCGATGACGCGGTTGGTTTCGTCGTAGATCGCGGCGCGTTGCGCGGGCGTCATGCCGGGCAGCGACGGATCCCACAACACGCGGCCCTGAACGAACGCCATCACGTAGAACGCGCGGCCGATCACGCTTTCGTCCTCGCACAACGCGAGCATCCGGGCGACGGGTACATCCGTCGAGGCGAGGGCGTCCATCACGCGGAACTCGCGCTCGATCGCATGCGCGGACGGCAGCAGCTTCGCCACCGGTCCGGGCTTGGCGCGCATCACGTAGCTGCGCTGCGGCGTGACGAGCTTGAACGTCGGATTCGACTGGCCGCCCGCGAACTGCTCGACCGTCAGCGGGCCGCCGAAACCGTCGATGTTCGCCGCGAGCCACGCGGCGAGCGCATCGGTGTCGAAGCGCTGCTTCTCGTGGACGGGACGCGTTCCTTCGAACGCGGAGAAATCGGACTGCTTGTTCTGTTCTTTGTCCTGCATCGTCTCCTCCGGTTGGCGCGGCGGGGCGTCTTCAGTTCATGTCGCCGGCCTTGTAGCGTACGAATTGCGCGTAGAGCAGTTCCATCGTCGTGTTGCGGATATCGACGTGCAGCGGCGAGGGCGGCGAGTGATTGACCGCGTGCACGATCCAGTCGCCCGGCTGGTCGCCGGTGTCGAGCGCGTTGATGCAGCCCGTCGCCTGCGACAGATGGCCGAAGAACGCGCGTCCGCCCGCCGTGATCGCATGCGAGAGCAGCGCGCGATTGACGCCGCCGTGCAGCACGAGCAGCACCGTATTCCACGAACGATCCGCACGTAGGCGCGCCATCGCCGGCAGCGCGCGATCGAGCAACTGGCCGATGGACTCGCCGCCGAGGAACTGCGTTTCTTCCGGCACGACGCCGTCGAACACCGAGAGAAACGCGCGCTCGATATCGGCGGTCGTGAGATTCGCGAGCCGGCCGCCGCGAATTTCCTGCCACTCGGGCCAGGTTTCGATGTCGATCTTCTGGCCCGTCGCGTCGAGCACGCGTTGCGCGGTTTCGACCGTGCGCGGCAATCCGCTCGCGATCACGCGGTCGAAGCGCACCTTCTGCGCGGCGAATTCCCGGCCCGCCGCGCTCGCTTCCGCGCGGCCGCGTTCGTTGAGCGGCACGCTTTCGGGATCGATCGCGCGGCCGGTGTCGTCAAAATAGGTGACGTCGCCGTGCCGCATCAGAAAGATGCGGCGCCGTTTCGGCAGTTCGTAGTGAGCCATCGGTCAGCGATAGTTCGGCTGACGTTTGTCGAGGAACGCCGTGATGCCCTCGAGCGCATCGCCGTGATGGAGCGCATCGACGAAACTGTCGCGCTCCATGTCGAGATGCGCGGCGAGCGGCTGCAGCTCGGCGGCGTTGATGAGCGACTTGATGCGCGCCATCGCTTTCGGCGACACGCTGCCGAGATCGTCGGCCCACGCGATGGCCGCGTCGAGCGCGATGCCTTTCTTCGTCAGCCGGTTCACGACGCCGACTTCATGCAGCCGCGCCGCACCGATCGGCTTCGCTTCGAGCAGCACTTCGCTCGCGAGCGTGCGCGGCAGCGTGCGGGCGAGAAACCACGAGGCGCCGCCGTCGGGCGTGAGACCGACGCGTGCGTACGACATGACGAAACGGGCGTCGTCGGCGGCGACGATCAGATCGCACGCGAGCGCGAGCGAAAAGCCCGCGCCGGCCGCCGCGCCTTCGACGGCCGCGATGATCGGTTTCGTCGACGCGCGCAATGCGCTGATCCATTCGGCCAGCAGGTCGATGCTTTCGCCCTGCACGGACGGATCTTTCGCGCGGTTTTCGAGCAGACGGTTCAGATTGCCGCCTGCGCAGAAGAAGTTGTCGGCGCCCGTCAGCACGATCGCGCGCACGGTGCTGTCGCGCTCGGCCGTGTTGAGCGCTTCGATGCCGGCGGCGTACATGTCCGGATGCAGCGCGTTGCGCGCGCCCGGATTGGAAAGCTTCAGCACGAGCGTGGTGTCGCTGCCCGCGGGACGGTCTGTCAGTAGTTCGGCGCTCATCTGAGCTCCTCGATATGGGTAAGCGAAAGTCCGAGCTGCGCGCGCCGCGCGAGCCATGGCGACGGCCGGTAGCGTGGATCGCCGAGCACGTCGTGAATGTTGCGCAGAATCGTGAGGATGGTGCTCGCGCCGAGCGCATCGCCGAGCGCGAGCGGGCCGCGCGGATAACCGAGGCCGAGCGTCACGGCGAGATCGATGTCTTCGGGCGTCGCGATGCCTTGCTGCGCGATATCGCAACCGATGTTCACGATCGTCGCGACGACGCGCTGCGCGACGAAACCGGTCGAATCGCGGATCACGGTGACGGGCACGCCGTCGGCAGCGAAGAGCGCGTGCGCGGCGTCACGCATGGCGGGCGTGGTCGCGGGCGTCGTCATGATCGTGCGGCGCGCGACGGTGTCGAGCGCAAAGAGCGTATCGACGGCGACCACGCGCGCCGGATCGAGATGTTCGGCGAGCGCGGCCGTTGTCGCATCGGAGCCGAGCGGCGTGACGACGATCAGCGAATCCGGTGCGGGCGTGTGCCCGGCATCGATGTGACACGCGGCGTCGCTCTTCGCGATCAGCTTGAGCACCTGCTCGCGCCCGGCGTGCGACGCGCGGCTGATCCAGACGTGCGCCGGCAATTGCGTGGGCGCGGGCGCTTCTTCGGGCACTTGCGGCTTGCCGTCGACGTAGCGGTAAAACCCGGCGCCCGCCTTGCGCCCGATGAGCCCGCCCGCGAGCCGCGTGCCCGTGATCGGCGACGGCCTGAAGCGCGGCTCTTCATAGAACTGGTGGTAGATCGATTCCATCACCGGATGCGAGACGTCGAGCGCGGTGAGATCGAGTAATTCGAACGGCCCGAGCCGGAAGCCCGCCTGTTCGCGCATGATGCGATCGATGTCCGCGAAGCTCGCGACGCCTTCGCTCGCCACGCGCAAGCCTTCGGTATTCATGCCGCGCCCGGCGTGATTGACGATGAAGCCCGGCATGTCCTTCGCGCGCACCGGCGTGTGGCCCATGCGGCGCGCGAGGGTCATCAGCGCGTCGCCGGCGCGCGGATCGCCGCGCAGGCCGTCGATCACTTCGACGACGCGCATCAACGGCACCGGGTTGAAGAAGTGAAAGCCCGCGACGCGCGCCGGATTCGCGCAACCCGCGGCGATCGCCGTGATCGACAGCGAAGACGTGTTCGACGCCAGAATGCAGTCTTCGCCGACGACGGCTTCCAGTTCGCGAAACAGCTCGCGCTTGATGTCGAGATTCTCGACGATCGCCTCGACGATGGCGTCGCAACCGGAAAGCTCGCTCGTGTCGCCGGCGTCGCGGATGCGCGCGAGCGCCGCATGCGCGTCGGCTTCCTTGAGCTTGCCTTTCGCGGTGAGCTTCGCGAGCGTCTCCGAGAGATACGCGCGCGCGGCGGCGAGCGCTTTCGGGTTCGTGTCGTAGAGACAGACGTTCAGTCCGCCGAGCGCCGCGATCTGCGCGATGCCGCGTCCCATCGCGCCGCTGCCGACGATGCCGAGCGTCTCGATCCTGTATTCGTGCTGACTCATGATGCGCTTCTGCTCCTCAAGGATGCGGCCCGGCGGGCGCGCCGTCGCTCAGAGTCTGGACAGACGTTCGAGCGCGAGCGCGAGCGTTTCTTCCTTCTTTGCAAAGCAAAAGCGCACGACGCCCGATTCATGGCTCTCGTGATAGAACGCCGACACTGGAATCGCGGCCACGCCGATCTCGCTCGTGAGCCACTGCGCGAAGTCGGCTTCGGGCATATCGCTGATGGCCGAATAATCGACGCACTGGAAATACGTGCCGTCGCAGGGCAGCAGCGAGAAGCGCGTGTTCGCAAGACCCGCGCGGAAGAAATCGCGCTTCTTCTGATAGAACGCGGGCAGTTCGAGATACGGTTTCGGATCTTCGAGGTAGCGCGCGAGACCGATCTGCATCGGTGTGTTCACGGTGAACACGTTGAACTGATGCACCTTGCGGAACTCGGCGGTGAGCGCGGCCGGCGCGGCGACATAGCCGACTTTCCAGCCCGTTACATGGAACGTCTTGCCGAAGCTCGAGACGACGAAGCTGCGCTTCGCCAGTTCCGGATAGCGCGACACGCTCTCGTGCGGCGCGCCGTCGTAGACCATGTGCTCGTAGACTTCGTCGGAGACGATCAGCACGTTGGTATCGCGCACGATCTCTTCGAGCTTCTTCATGTCCTCTGCGCGCCACACGCGGCCGGTCGGATTGTGCGGCGTGTTGATCATCAGGAGGCGCGTCTTCGGCGTGATCGCGGCGGCGATCTTGTCGAACGGCAGTGCGTAATCGGGTGCCTCCAGCGACACGAATACAGGCTTGCCGCCCGCCAGTTCGATCGACGGCACGTAGCTGTCGTACATCGGTTCGATGACGATGACTTCGTCGCCCGGATGCACGCAGCACAGCACGGCCGTGAGCAGCGCCTGCGTCGCGCCGGCGGTCACGGTGATTTCGGTGTCGGCGTCGTACGCGCGGCCGTAGAGCGCGTCGATCTTGCGCGCGATCGCCTGGCGCAGGGGCGCCGCGCCCGCCATCGGCGGATATTGATTGTGGCCTGCGCGCATGGCGTCGGCGACGGCATCGACGATGCGCGCATCGCAATCGAAATCGGGGAAACCCTGACCGAGATTCACCGCGCCTTTTTGCGCGGCGAGCGCGCTCATCACGGTGAAGATGGTCGTGCCCACATTGGGCAGACGCGACGGGAAAGCGAGTTCGGACGGTGTCGGCGGCAGTTCGTGCGTGGCGTTCATGGTCAGTTGGGCGTGAAGTGTGGCGCGCGGTGATTCGCGGTTATTTTAAGACAGCATCAGCCAACGGCCGCGGACGCGCTTTCATGCGGGTTTCGCGCGCGCGCATCGTGGGCGTCCAGTTCGATCACGAACGGTTTCGGCTCGGCGATGCGAAACGCAAAATCGCGCGCGACGCGGCGCGCCAGCTTGAGCACCGCGCGATCTTTCGACACGAGCCAGTCGGCGCCCGATGCGTGCGCGAGTTCGAGAAACTTCTGGTCGTCGCGATCGCGGCATTTGGGCAGCGGGCGTGCGTCGTCAGGCAGCGTCGCGGCGACGAGCGTCGAGAGCCGCGCGACGGTTGCGAGCGCCGCTGTCTTGTCGACGGCCATGCGTACGAATTGCGGATAGTCGAGCACGTGCGTCAGCTCGTTGAGGCAGCGCGCGTCGATCAGCGCTTCCAGCGTGCCCGCTTCCAGCGCCGCGTGAATCGGGCGCGTGGCGGGATCGTCGAATACGAGGATGTCGATCCAGACATTCGAATCGAGCACTACGCGTACCGACGGCGAAGACGCGGCGGATTTTTCCATTCGATACAATCGGGGGTTTGTTCCAATGATCGCCGGCGGCGTGCCGGCGAGCCTCCATGATAATCGTTCTCTCGCCCGCGAAATCGCTCGACTACGAGACCCCCGCGCATCTCAAGAAGCACACACTGCCGCAGTTCGTCGATGACGCGGCCGAACTGATCGACGGCCTGCGCGCGCTGTCGCCGCAGCAGATCGGCGGCATGATGGGCATTTCCGATCAGCTCGCGGCGCTGAATTTTCAGCGCTTCGCCGACTGGTCGAAGACCTTTGACGCGCACAATTCGAAGCAGGCGGTGCTCGCCTTCGACGGCGACGTGTACGGCGGTTTCTCTGCAAAGACAATGTCGGCCAGCGATCTCGATTTCGCGCAGAACCACGTGCGCGTGCTTTCGGGACTCTACGGTCTGCTGCGGCCGCTCGATCTGTTGCAGGCGTATCGGCTGGAAATGGGCACGAAGTTCCCCAACACGCGCGGCAAGGATCTGTACGCGTTCTGGGGCGAGCGCATCACGGCGGCGCTCGACGAGCAGTTGAAGAAGCAGCGCGGCGCGCGCGTGCTGGTGAATTGCGCGTCGGAAGAATACTTCAAGGCGGTGAAGCCGAAATTGCTCGCCGCGCCAGTTGTCTCGCCGGTGTTCGAGGACTGGAAGGGCGGGCGCTACAAGATCATCAGCTTTCATGCAAAGCGTGCGCGCGGCCTCATGGCACGCTATGCGGTCGAGAACCGCATCGATGAACCCGAAGCGCTCAAGGGCTTCGACAGCGAAGGCTACAAGTTCGACGCGAAGGCATCGAACGACACGACATACGTATTCCGCCGCCGCGTCGCGGACTGAGGCGCGCGAATACGCAAGCAAGCAAGGAAACGACGATGACTCTCTCCATTTCAAGCAACTTCGACGCGGGCGCGATCGAAGTCGTCAAAGCCGACGAGCCCGAAGACATTCGGCTGCGCATTCGCCCCGACTCGCATGCGGAATTCGCGCAGTGGTTCTACTTCCGCGTGTCCGGCGCGCGCGGCGAGCGCCTCGTAATCACGTTCGAGAACGCGGCGCAGTGCGCGTTTCCGGAAGGCTGGCGCGACTACGAAGCGGTCGCGAGCTACGACCGCGTGAACTGGTTCCGCGTGTCGACGGAATATGACGGCCAGACGATGAAGATCGATCACACGCCCGACTTCGACCGGATCTACTACGCGTACTTCGAGCCGTACAGCGAAGAGCGGCACTCGGAGTTTCTCGGCGCGGTGCAGCAGCTCCCGCTCGCGACGCTGACGGAACTCGGCAGCACGGTGCAGGGCCGGCCGATGTCGGTGCTGACGCTGGGCCTTCCGGATTTCGGCGTCGCCGAACCGAAGAAGAACATCTGGATCATTGCGCGCCAGCATCCCGGCGAGACCATGGCGGAATGGTTCGTCGAAGGACTCGTGAAGCGTCTCGCGGGCTTTGGCGACTGGGCGGGCGATCCCGTGGCGCGCTTGCTGTTCGAGCGGGCCGTGTTCCATATCGTGCCGAACATGAATCCCGACGGCAGTGTCCTCGGCAATCTGCGCACCAACGCGGCGGGCGCGAATCTCAACCGCGAGTGGATGGAGCCGAGCGCCGAGCGCAGCCCCGAGGTGCTGCTTGTGCGCGAGGCGATCGAGGACACCGGCTGCGACCTGTTCTTCGATATCCACGGCGACGAAGCCATTCCGTACGTGTTCGTCGCGGGCTCGGAGATGCTGCCGGGCTTCACCGCGGAACAGGCCAAGCAGCAGAAGGCGTTCGTCGAGTTCTTCAAGCAGTCGAGTCCGGACTTCCAGGACGTGCACGGCTATGAAGCAAGCCGCTATCAGACGGATGCGCTCAAGCTCGCGTCGAAGTACATCGGCAACGAATACAAGTGCCTGTCGCTCACTTTGGAGATGCCGTTCAAGGACAACGCCAATCTGCCCGACGAGCGCGTCGGCTGGAACGGCGAACGCAGCGCGGCGCTCGGTGCGTCGATGCTCCAGGCGGTTTTGTGGCACTTGCAGGCGTTGGCTGCCTGAAGGCCGGGCACGCGTAGAAGATGGAGAAAGGGCGTGGTCACTTCGGGTGACCACGCCCTTTTCATGTTTGCCGTGGTTGGCCGCGCGAAATTCGCGGCTCAGTGCTTATTGCTGCTTTTCTTGGTCGATTTCGACGAGCCGCTCGACTTGGCCGTGCTCTTCGTCTTTCCCGACGATGACTTGGTCTTCGCGCTGTGCTTGCCTTTCGCGCTGCGCGCGCTGGTGTGCGACTGGGCGCGCAGCGGCGGCACCGGATCGTTCCAGCCGAATGCGAGCAACTGGCTGCCGACATAGCCGCAGCGGAACTTGAGCGGTGCGGGATCGCGCTCATTGCTTTTTGGCATGCCTTGACCTTCGACCGTCACGACATTGTCCACTTTGATGCGCTGTTTCTTCTCGTCGAACGAATCGTTCCACGGTTCGATCGCGGAGTGCGAAGCGTCGAAGGATTCGGGCGGAAACTCGACGTGATCGAATGCCGTCGATGTGCTCGCGATGAAGTTGCCGTGCGCGGCGCAGTCCGCCACCAGCGGATTGGCGTTGAAGTCGGTGACGAAGTGGTGAATCAGTTCATTGCGTTCGTCGAGCGAATCGGCAAAAGCGGACACCGCGCATGCCAACGACGCGCATACCGCCAACCGGCCGACGAGCCGCAGGAGCCGGCGCGGTGCGTAGTTACTATCCATCAGGTCTGGCGCTAAGAAGACACGGGCAAGTAAGATGCGCCGTGTGGGGAAGGAGTTCAATCTTATCGCACTTTGCGCGCGTTCCCATCGCCTGCAGTCCGATATCCGGTGGCCGTGGCTGCACGGGACCGGTGCCCGCCTGGAGCTTCAGACGCGCGGACCGCGATCCAGACGATACCGGCGCACATCATACGTGGTGATCCACGCGGGTTTGTATACCGTGATCAGGATGGTGAGCAGGCCGGTGAAGAGCGCCTCGCCGGCGCCGAGCAGAATGGCGCCGCGCGTAAATGCCGCGGGCACGACGACCGGTCCTCCGGCGAGCGCCATCTCGAGCAGCACGGTCGCGCCGCAGGCGGCAGCCACTGCCGCTCCGGAGACGACGAAGCCGTGTCCGATGATGAACGTCACGAGATTGCGCGGCAGCCAGGCGTTGCTCAGTCGTTGCAGCAGCGTGGAAACGGCGACGGGCAGCGCACCGAACAATACATAGGTGGTCGCCACCGTGAGCCACGAAGCATCGAGCACGACGGCAGCGAGACCCGTGGTCGCCGCCGTGCCGATGAGCGCGAGCCGCCAGTCGAACAGCGTGACCATGAGCGTCGCGCCGAGCAGATGGATAACGGGTCCGTCGTCGAACCAGGCGTTGCACGCCCACAGCACCGTAACCGCGACGATGATGCCGAGCCACACGTGTTGAAGTGTGGCGTCCTGCAGGCGTGCGAAGGGGCGTTGCAACAGCGCGAGCACGATCACCCCCGCGGCGGCGATCCAACTGCCGACGCAGAGCCAAAGCGGGAGCGGTGTGTAGAAGAACCCCATGCCTTGCATATTACTCGTTGCGCGTAAAACGTGTGCGCAAAGGACAGACCCATTTGCTTCGTTTGTTGCTAGAACGACGATTCCGGCTCGGCGGCCATCGGCAGGGATGCTCCATCGCTGTCGAGAAGCGACGGGTAACGTTTGCGCGGCCGCCTCAGCGGAATGATCCCCGCCTGACCCGGCACGGCGCGTGTCGATGGTTCCTCGCCGCTGCGCAGGATCTCGAGATGTGCGTTCTGCACATCGTTGTAGATCGCCACTGCGGCGGCGCGATTCGTGGCGCCGAGCTGCTGGAAGATACTTGCAAGGTGGATCTTGACCGTGCCTTCGCTGATGCCGAGCGTCTTGGCGATCATCTTGTTGGTGCTTCCCATGTGCACGCAGCGCATGATCTGCTGCTGCCGCGGCGACAGCGTCGGATGATGGCGCACCTTCGGGCGTTGATTCGCCCCGTGCTGGATCCGGCGCGCGGTGAGCTCGCGCGTCAGTTCCGGATCGACGATGTCGGCCGGAATATAGTGTCCGCCGACGAGCACCATTTCGAGCGCGCGAAGAATCAGGATTGGGTCGAGCGCGCGCGGCACGATGCCCATTGCGCCAGCGTTCATCAGTGCGTAGACCAAAGCGACGCTGCAGCGGTCGATCATGACGGCGACCGGGACGCGGGGTGCGTCGTCGAGCAGCTTTTGCAAGTCGGCGGAGCGCAGGTCGGGCGCCCAGTCGATGACGATCATGTCGGGGATAGAGCGTTTCAAGGATGCGCGGGCTTGTCTCCAGTCCTTTGCCTCGTTGAACTGCGCTTGACGTGCGATACGGCGGAGCAATGTTTTAAGGCCCGCGCGGCGCTCCGCGTCGGAACCGATAATGTTGATTTTCATGCTTAACCTCGAGTCAATAACCCGCGCGCAACTCCGGCGCCGGGACTTTTTGCCGCCGAACAAGTCGGCGTCACGGCAATATTGACAAATTTAAGGTGATCCCGCCCCCTATCCGAACGGCATAGGCACAAATACACAAAACCCCGCGAAGGCGGGGTCTGTTCAGGGTGCATAAGCGCTGCGCGGGTCGTCAGTGGAAGTGCGGTTGCGCCGGCTCCGCATCCTCGGGCATTTCGGCGTGGACGATCTCGCCGAGCGGGTCGGCGTAGAGCGGCACCCCGCAGTCGTCGCAGAACTCGGGCTCGAAGCGACCCGCGTGACGACGCACGTCCGAGACACCCGCCTTCTTCAGCAACTCGACGATTTCCTCGACCGGGCCGTTCGCGCCTTCGAGTTCGGCCGTCTCTTCGTCCAGGCCCAGTTCGCCGTTTTCGCGGCCGTACAGCGGCCAGACGACGCCGTAGATCAAGTCGTTGCTGCCGCGGCGCGTAAAGCCGATGCGGTATTCGTCGATGCGCCTGTCACCGAAGCCCGCAATGACCGCGCGCAAATCCTGTGGCGCGGTGCCGAGCGTATCGAACAGATAGCGCACGGCGGTGCGGACGGTGTGCGGGCGGACTTGCTCGTCGGCATCGCGGCAGGCCGAATAGTAGGCGTCCGGCAGCAGGCATTCGAATTCGCAGCCGGGAAGGATGGCCGCGAAGCTCGGACCGCCCTGAGCGACCCACTGTTCGAGGCATTGTCCCCGTTCGATGCGGCTGCCGTTCTCTTCCTCCTGCCAGCGGAAGAACGCCTCGCCGGCCGGTACGAGGACCAGCGCCAGCAGGAAGCGCGGGTCGGCGAGGATCGGCGAAGTCTCGGGGAGGTCGGCCAGATTCAGACGTGCCGCGGCGCCGCCCAGCGCGGTTTGCAGCAACTGCTGGGCGAGCCGCGCCGTGTCGACATGATGGCGCGGCAACTGGTCGATGCTGTACAGATAGGGCGCGACGGCCAGACGGGCGCCGGCGGCGAGAACGTGAGCCTGCATCTGTGTGCGCAGTGCGTCGACGGCGTCGGTCTTGAGCGTCCCCGACGGAATCGCGTAGCGCGTCCAGGCGAGCACGGGTGCGGCGATCAGAAGCGCCTCGTGCGGCACGCCGTCGACATCGATTCTGAATGACTCGCTGTGCGTCTCCGCCATGTCGGCGAGCGCGCCGTAGGCGTCGGGATGATTCTGCTGGAGGTGATCGAGCGCGGCGTCGAGCGTGGTCTGATTGCCGTTGCGCACGAGCTTGGCGATGAGGGTGTCGAGACGGGTTTCCCAGAAACGGTCCTCGACACGGCTGCCGGACGCGAAGAGCGCGAGGGAGAGGCTGACGAGCTTGTCGGCATCCGGGGGGATTCGTTTTGCGATTCGCGAGCGCATATCGTAGCTAGAGTGAATTGGTGCGGTGAACCTTTAATTGTAGTCGCTTCGCGTCTGCTTTTACCGCAGGACGTTAAGGTGCTCCGTTTAGTGAACGGCGGTACTCTGTTTAAGGCGGGAAATTTTTTTCAACGACTCTCTTGCGGAGTAGAAGCCGAGCCACTAGAATTCCGTTCCTTCGCGATTCAACGAACGCGAAGGGAGCGGGAAAGGCGGTTTGGCGGTGGTGCTTGGGGGCAGGAAGTAGAAGGCTCTGAGCGCGGTTGGCAAGTGAAGCGTGCTTCAAAATCTTGTTGACAGAAGCTGAAGCGTTGTTCATAATCTCGTTTCTCTGCTGCTGATGCAGCGACGCAAGACGGAAGGTGATGTTGATCTTGCGAATGTTCTTTAAAAACTAACAGCCGATAAGTGTGGGCGCTTGATGGCGAGTGCGGTTTCAGTCTTTCGGGGCT